>CAVXAO010000023.1:0-194531 GCA_963759695.1 uncultured Solirubrobacterales bacterium | reverse complement strand
ACACTCGCGCTCGCCCCCGGCAGCGCCGCGATCGACCAGATACCGCCCACGGGCGCCGACTGCCCGGCAATCGACCAGCGCGGCGTCAAGCGCCCCCAGGGCAGCGCGTGCGACATCGGCGCCTTCGAGTTCGCCGTACCCCAGATCACCAACACCGTTCCCGCCAACGGCGCCACCTACGCGCTGGACTCGACCATGCGCGCCGCTTACACCTGCAGCGAGGGCGGGATCACAAACACCATCGCCACCTGCAACGGCACAGTCGCAAACGGCCAGGCGATCGACACCTCCTCGACCGGCACCAAGTCCTTCACCGTCACCGCGACCGACAAGGCCGGCAACCAGACCATAAAGACCATCAACTACACGGTCACGGCCTAGCAGCCGCGCAGGGGCATATTGGACGTCGTGAGCTCGTTTCACCGTACGCCGTATCGCTCAACTCGAGAACCCGTTCGACGGGGAGGCGAGTTGAGGGTGGCGCGGTGGGCGGCCTGTCTGGTCGTGTCGGCGGCACGGTGGCCGTGGCGATGCTGCAGGGGCAGGACGAGGCGGGGATCGCGTCCGCCGCCGGCATCGCGGCCAGCATGGGCGCCGGCCTGCTGGAGGCCAACCGCTCCGGCGGGCCCGTCAAGCGGGTCCACCGCGGCTGGGCCGGGCGCTGCGGCGTGGCGGCGGCCGACCTGGCCACCGGCCCGCCGACCGTGCTGGAGGGCCGCTTCGGGTTCCTGTAGGCGTTCTGCGGCGACCGCGCCCACCCGGACGCCGTGGTCCGCGGCCCGGGCACGGACTGGGAGCTGCCGCGCGTGGTTTTCAAGCCGCACCGGTGCAACCACTTCACCCACGCGGGCGCGGACGTCGCCCTGCGGCTGCGCGCCCAGGGGCTCGCCCCCGCTGACGTCACAGCGATCGAGCTGGGCGTCGCCACGCCCGTCCTGCGCACGATCGCCGAGCCACCCGACGCCAAGGCACGGCCGGCCTCCGGGTACCACGCGGCGTTCGGCGGCCCCTACACGAGCTCGCGGCCCGGACGCTCGCCCTACCTGACGCTCAGAGCGTCGAGGATCTCACCGCGCTGCTGACCTCGGCCGGGGAGCGCTGAGGTCGGGACAGTTACCGCTCCCGGACTGCGTAGGTCAGGTGGGTCACCCGCTGCGTCGGCTCCGCGCGGACCGGCTCCAGGGCCACGCGGCCCGCGTCCACGCCCTCGAACAGGCGGATTCCGGAGCCGAACAGCACGGGGGAGAGCGCGATCGTGAACTCGTCGATCAGCCCCGCGTTCACATACTCCAGGATCGTTGCGCCGCCGCCCGCGATGCGGACGTCGCGATCGCCGGCGGCCTCGCGGGCCTGGTCGAGCGCGGGCTCGATGCCGTCGTTTACGAAGTGGAAGGTGGTCCCGCCCGGCCGCTCCCAGGGGTCATGCTTCTCGTGCGTCACGACGAAGACCGGCGTGTGGAACGGCGCCTCCTCCGGCCAAGCCTGCTCGCCGAGGTCGAACATGCGCTTGCCCATCACGCTCGCGCCGGTGCGCTCGAACGTCTCCTGCACGATGTCGTTCTCGCGCCCTTCCTCGCCGCCCTCGCCGAGCTTCAGGTTCTCCCGGAAGAACCGCTGCGGGAATATCCACTGCTGCAGTTCCATCCACTGCGCCATCCAGCGCTGCACATCCGGGTCGTCCATGCGCTGCTCGGGCGCGATGAACCCGTCCAGCGACATCGTCACGCTGAAGAACACCTTCCCGGCCATCAGTCCTCAACTCCCTTCCGAACGATCTCGGTGACGTAGGCAGCTAGGTTGTTCAGGGTCTGCTGGCCGCCCTCGATCGCGTGGTACTTCTCGACCGCCTCGTCGCGCAGCTCCTTGGTGGGGAACACCGTGCGCATCTCGATCCGGGTCGCCGCGCCGTCGGGCGCGAACGTCAAGACCGACTCGAAGGCGTTCGGGTCGCCGCGGGACTCACCGTGCAGCAGCGCGATCCGCTCCGGCGGGGCGATCTCGGTCCAGGAGATCCACTCCTGGTAGTCCGTCCCGTCCGGTCCGTGCATCACGAAGTCCCACTCCCCGCCGACGCGGAACTCGAACGCCCGCGTGGTGGTGGTGAACCCCTCCGGTCCCCACCACCGCGACAGGTGCCGCACCTCGGTGAACGCCTCGAACACCAGCTCCCGTGGGGCACTGATGATCCGGGAGATCACGATCTCGCGGTCGGCCGTCGCGGACGGCGCCGGCGCTCCTCGTCCGGTCGCGCTCATCAGCTACTCCTCCTGCCTTGCCTGCTTGAGGTCCTGCACGTACTCCTCCAGCCGGTCAAAGCTCTCGTTCCAGAACCGCTCGAACCCGCCGGTCCACTCGTGAACCGGTCGCAGCCCGCGGGCGTCAAGGCCGTACAGGCGTTGCTTGCCTGCCTTGCGGTCCCGCACCAGTCCGACCTCCCGGAGCACCCGCAAGTGTTTGGACGCCCCCGGCTGGGTCATCCCCAGCTCCTGGGCCAACTCGGTCACCGGCCCCTCACCCGCCCGCAGCAGCACCAGGATCTCCCGGCGCTGCTGCTCGGCGATCGCGTTGAAGACGTCCGACGTCGTCGCTGCTCGTGCCATGGCGCAATCATATTCCGATATCGGCATACGTCAAGCCGGGAGGAATCAGGCGGGTCTTGTCAGATGACGATCGTGACCCTTGTCAGCGGCTGCGGATACCGCGCATCCCGGAGACGGCACGCGCGACGGCGGCGGGCAGGGAGGACGATGGGTGAGAGGATCGGCGTGTCACGCGACTTGCTGATCACCACCCTCTGATTCGTCGGGTCGTTCGATGAGCTTGCCGTTCTTGACTCGCGTCGATCCACCCGCGGACGCTTCTGGTTTGGACCGCCAGCATCAGTCCATGCGTCGGCTCCAACGGCTTGCTCGGGCCAACGAGCACGCCGCGGAATTCCCGTCAGCCGCGACCTCTGCCCGGACTGCAGCGTCTGTGCGCTCGCTCGGTAGGCTGAGATCTCCGACTCGAAAGGCTTCTTATGACGGTTCCCGACGCAACTCCCACCCGTGGCCGCAGCCTGCGATCCACCATCTCGTCAAGCGGCGAGCTGAGGCTGGAACTGGCCGAGCGCGAGGTTCCGCAGCCTGGCGTCAGCGAGGTGGTCGTGGGCGTTGAAGCCTCGCCGATCAACCCGTCGGATCTCGGCGTGCTGTTGGGTGCGGTCGCCCCTGGCACGCTGCGGCTCGACGGGCCGGGTCTCGTGGGGACTATCCCGGAGGCGGCGCTCCCGCTGTATCGCGATCGGCTGGACAAGCCGCTGCCCGTCGGCAACGAGGGCGCTGGCACGGTGATCGCGGCGGGCCCGGAAGCGGCCACGCTGATTGGCCGTCGCGTCGCGCTGTTCGGCGGGTCGATGTGGGCTGACTATCGCGTCGCCGACGCGGCAGCCGTCGTCGAACTGCCCGACGACGTCAGCACCGTGGAGGGCGCTGCGCTGTTCATCAACCCGCTCACCGCGCTATCGATGGTCGAGACGATGCGCGTCGAGGGCCACAGCGCGCTCGTCCACACGGCCGCCGCGTCCAACCTCGGGCAGATGCTGGTGCGGATCTGCGCCGCCGACGGCATCGGCCTGGTCAATATCGTGCGCCGCGCCGAGCAGGCCAGGGTACTGCGCGAGCTCGGCGCGGTCCATGTGGTCGACTCCACACAGTCGGACTTCGCCGAGCGGCTCACGGGGGCGATCCGCGAAACCGGCGCAACCCTGGCCTTCGATGCGATCGGCGGCGGCTCGGTGGCCGGCGACATCCTCACGGCGATGGAACGCGCGCAGCCGCCGCTGACGTCGTACACGCCGTACGGAACCACGGTGCACAAGCAGGTATACATCTACGGCTCGCTCGACTTCTCGCCCACCATCATTGACCGCAAGTTTGGACTGACTTGGAGCGTCGGCGGATACCTCCTGACGAACGCGCTGGCCCGTCTGGGCGGCGAGGCGATCGGCCGGATGCGCGCCCGCGTGCTCGCCGAGGCGACGACGACGTTCGCTTCGGGGTATATGCAGACCATCGGGCTGCGTGACGTCCTGGAGCCCGAGGTCCTCGCCCTCTGCGCGCGCCGCGGGACTGGGACGAAGTACCTCATCGACCCATCAAGCGACCGTTCAACCTGACGAGCTGCCCTCCAAGCCACGGCCGCAGGAGTTCTGCCACCGGCCCTCCTTGGTCCCGCGGCTGCTCCGATCGCTCGGCAGGCGCGGCGTTCTGTTCATCACCTGAGACGAGGGCACGAGCGACTCCGGCTGTTGCCGGCTAGCTCGCGGTGGACATATCGCCACGATCGTCGCGGTGTCAGGAGCCAGGCGTGGCGCGCGCCTGACCGTCCCGAGCGACCACTACTCGCTGCTGGCGACCGTCGAGAGCCTGCTCGGACTCCCCCGCCTCAGGGGCGCCGCGTGCGCGTGCACGCCGTCGCTGAGGCGCCGCTTCTGGCAAAGGGGTAGGCCCTCCTAGGTGTCGCGGCGCGCCATCAGGATCGCGGCGATAAGGATTGACAGGACCGCGTACCCGCAGAAGACCGCGAAGCCGGCCCACGGGGCAAGCGTGTTCGCGTCGGGGTTGATCGTCCAGACGGCCCCGCCGGCATTGCTCGGGAGGTACGGACTCACGGAGTTCGCGAAGCTCGTCGGGAACAATCCGATGATCGGTGGCAGGACGAACACGATTGCCGCCAGCGCGGAGATCCCGCCCGCGGTGCTGCGCAGAATCGCCCCGAGCCCGAGGCCGAACACGCCCATGACCATCAGGTACAGCGAGGCCCCGACCAGCGCTCGGAGGACTCCCGGATGCGAGATCGAGATGTTGATGTGCTGGCCCGAAAGGATCGCTTGCCCGGCGAAGAACACGATGAAAATGGCCGGCAGCGTCAGCACGAATGCGGTGGCGGCGAACACGATCGTCTTGGCCCATAGGACGGGTAGGCGCGTGGGCACAGCCGAAAGGGTGGCCCGGATCATCCCCGTCGAGTACTCGGCCGTGATCACCAGGACACCGAGCACGCCAATCGCGAGCTGAGCGAAGTTGACACCCGCGAGGTTCGCGCGGAGCGGACGGAAGTGTGCGCGATCGCCGGGGCTGAGGTGCGGCCAGCGGGCGTTGAAGATGACGCACACGAGGATCCCGATGCCGATGATCAGCAGCAAGGTGACGAGCAGCGACCAGTACGTGGAGCGGACCGAGCGCAGCTTCGTCGATTCGGACTTGACCACCCTGAGCTGGGTGACCCGGACGGCCTGCCGTGCGGGAAGGCTCACGGTGCTCATGTCTGCGCTTCCTCCAGCTCGGGCGTCGGGCGGCTCGGGCTGGCGCCCTGGAACTCCACCTCATCGCGCGTGAGCTCGATGAACGCCTCCTCCAGGGAAGCTTGCTGCGGGGTGAGCTCGTAAAGAACGATGTTCTGCGCGGCGGCCGTCTCGCCGATCACTCGCGAGTCGATTCCGGTGATCTCCACCACGTCCGGGCCGAGCGACTCGACGGTCACGTCCGGGCCGGCCACGAGCCCAGCCAGCTCGCCGCTCTGAGGCGAGCGAACCCGGACGGCCTGCTTGGAGGATCGCCGCACGAACTCGTCAACGGGCATGTCCGCCAGGAGCTGCCCGCGGCCGATCACGATCAGGTGCTCGGCGGTCTGCGCCATCTCGCTCATGAGGTGCGAGGAGACGAATACGGTGCGCCCTTCCGCGGCCAACTGCTTGAGCAGCGATCGGACCCATTGGATCCCCTCGACGTCGAGGCCATTGACCGGCTCATCGAACATGACGATCCGTGGATCGCAGAGCAGCGCCGAAGCGATCCCGAGACGCTGGCCCATCCCCAGCGAGAACGTTCCCGCCCGTTTGCGCGCGACGCTTCCCAGCCCGACCATCTCGATCAGCTCCCGTACCCGGGCGCGGCCCACGCCGTGCGTCTGCGCCAGCGCGAGCAGGTGGTTGTACGCGCTGCGGCCCGGATGCAGCGATCGTGCCTCGAGCAGCGCCCCCACCTCAGCCAAGGGGGCAGGATGGTCCCGGTAGTGCTTGCCGTCCACGAGTGCCTGGCCGGAATCGGGCGCATCCAGGCCAAGGATCAGGCGCATCGTCGTCGACTTGCCGGCGCCGTTTGGCCCGAGAAAGCCCGTGACCACGCCCGGCTTGACCGAGAACGTGAGATCCCGCACGGCCACGGTCCCGCCGTACCGCTTGGTGACGTTAGTCAGCTCAATCACCGCCAGGACGGAAGCAGCTCTGGCTGAACGTCTCTTAAGCTCGTCGGAGCGCGGGCGGCGAGATAGCGCACTTCCGGATAGCCTGGGCGCCGGCGGCCGCAGCGCGGCCGCGGGTCCGCTTCGGGAGACGAGGGATGTCGCTAACGACGAGTGCGGCGCCGGGAACCTTCCTCGCGCTGCTCACGTGCGGAGCGAGGAGCGCCGGGGACCGCCGACGTGTCAACGGATGCTGGGGCGAGGCGCGAAGCTGACGGTGACCGCCAGCCCGCCCCCGTCCCTGGGCAGAGCGTCGACTAGCGCGCCGTGGGCAGTGGCGATCGCGCGGACGATCGACAGGCCGAGTCCGTGGTGCCCGTCAGCCTCGGCGGTGCGCTCGCCGAGACGCTGAAACGGCTCGAACAACCGCTCAATGGCCGATTCGGGCACGACCGGCCCGGTGTTCACGACGGCCACGTATACCTCGTCGTCGTCGCCCCCCGTGGTGATCTCCACGATCCCTCGGTCGTCGTTGTAGCGCAGGGCGTTATCGAGCAGGTTCGCGATCAGGCGCTCGATCAGGGCCGGGTCGCCGCTCGTCGGCGCCGGCGCAAGCGACGCCGTCACTGAGCCGGCCCCCACCGCGAGCAGCGCCTGGTCGGCCAGATCGGCGAGGTCGACCGGCTCTTGCCGCTCCAGCCCACGCTCGCTGGATGCCAGCGTCAGCAGCGCCTCCAGCAGCCGCTCCTGCTCTCGGCCGGAGGCCAGCAGCTCCTCGCACGTGGCCCGCAGCTTCTCCGCGCTGACGTCCGGGTCGGCCAGCGCCACCTGCAGAAGCGTCCGGTCGACGGTCATGGGCGTGCGCAGCTCGTGCGACGCGTTGGCCACGAAGCGACGCTGGGCCTCGAACGACGCTTCGAGCCGCGTCAGGAGATCGTCGAGGGTGTCGCCGAGGCGCTTGAACTCGTCGTCACGGCCGCCCAGGGCGAGGCGCCGGCTGAGGTTCCCGGCAGAGATCGTGCGGGCGGTGGCGTCCATCTGACGAAGCGGGCGCAGCACGCGGCCGGCGATGAACCAGCCCAGCACGGTGGACGCGAGCGCGGTGAGGACGAGGACCAGCCAGGAGACGGCCAGCAGGCGCTGGTTATCGGCGGACTTCTGCTGGTGGACGATCCCCGGCACGACGAGCGTCGTGACCCGCCCCCCGGCGCGCCGGACAAGCCTCACCTGCGGCACCGCCCCGCTGACGTCGATGGTCGAACCCGTCGACGTCGCCCCGAAGATGATCGCGATGATGACCGTGCCCAGGAGCAGGAACGCGCCGCCGTAGAGCAGCGCGAGCCGCAGTCGCGCCGTGCCCCGGGGAAGCACCAGCGCTCGTCTCAGCCCGGCCATCAGATCCGGTAGCCGCTTTCGCGCACGGTCTTGATCAGCGGCGGGTCGCCGAGCTTGCCCCTTAGGCGGCCCATCGTCGTCTTGACGGTCGTCGTGAACGGGTTCGCCGCCTCATCCCATACGCGGGCGAGGAGCTCCTCGGCCGGCAGCACGCGGCCGTCGGCGGCGAGCAGGCACTCCAGCACGGCGAACTCCTTGGGGCTGAGGTCGAGCCGCCGCTCGCCGCGGAAGGCGACCCGCCGGGCCGTGTCGAGGCTCACGTCGAGGTGAACCAGCACCGGCGGCACCGGGGCCACCGCGCGCCGTCCGAGCGCCCTGACCCGCGCCACCAGCTCGGCGAACTCGAACGGCTTGCCCAGGTAGTCGTCGGCCCCCAGCTCGAGCCCCTCAACGCGGTCACGGATCGTGCTGGCCGCCGTCAGCATCAATACGCGTGTCGCGCTGCCTTGAGCGATCAGCGCCCGGCAGACCTGGTCGCCGTGGACGGCGGGAAGATCGCGGTCGAGCACGACGACGTCGTACTGGTTCACCGTGGCGTGCGAGAGCGCGTCGGCGCCGTCGAACGCGAGGTCGACAGCCATCCCCTCCCGGCGGAGCCCTTCGGCCAGCGCCGTGGCTAGCCGTCGGTGATCTTCGGCAATCAGAACTCGCATCGCGTAAGCACAAAGGATGCCGACCCGAGGTGCCAGCGGGGTCACAGCGGCCGTCACCGTCCTGGCACCACCCGCTCTCTACAACTGCCGCGACCAGCACGAGGAGACCGAACGATGCACACCGTCAAAACCATTCTGGCCGCCGCCGGCGTCGCCCTGCTCGCCGCCGGCTGCGGATCATCGAGCCATAACCCCTCGACCACCACCAGCGCCCAGTCGCCCCAGACCTTCGCCTCCGCCGCATACAAGCACGCCGCTTGCATGCGCAGCCATGGCGTGCCGAACTTCCCCGATCCCCAGGTCACCACCAGCGGGAATAGCGTGTCGATCCGCCAGGTGCTGCCGCAAAGCGTCGCTGACTCCCCGCGGTTCAACGCCGCAGACAAGGCGTGCCGGGGGCTGGTGCCCGGCCTCCAGAACGAGAGTCCCGCCCAACAGGCCGCCCAGCAGCACGCCCACGCTCAGGACCTGCTGGCCTTCACGCAGTGCCTGCGCGGCCACGGTCTGCAGGGCTTCCCCGACCCGACCGCGCAGGGACAGCTCACGCCCGAGATGATCCGCGCCGCGGGCATCGACCTCCAAGCCCCCTCGGTCCTGACCGCCGCCAAGGCGTGCGTCGGCGTTACGCACGGCGCGATTACGCTCGCCCAGGTTGAGCAGGCGATCCACAACTCCCAGTGATGAGGCTGCGCCGTCCAGCCGTTGTGCTCGTCCTGCTCGCCATAGTCGGCCTGGTCGTGGGCCTGGTGCTCAGCGCCGAGTCGCCGTCCAAGCCGCGCGACGCGGCCGGCTCCAAAGCCTCAGGCGCAACCACCGTCCAGCGCCAGAATCTCGTCGAGACCGACACCGAATCCGGGACGCTCAGCTACGCCGACCCACAGACGGTTTACAACCGCCTGAGCGGCACGATCACGTGGCTGCCGAGCGCCGGGCAGGTGATCAGGCCCGGCAGGACGCTGTTCAAGGTCGACGGCCACCCGGTGATCCTGATGAACGGCTCCACGCCGGCTTATCGGGATCTCGGGCCGGGCGACAGCGCCGGCGAGGACATCTTGCAGCTGAACCGCAATCTGGTTCACCTCGGCTCCAACCCCGACGGAATCGCGCTCGACGACGAATGGCAGACGGCCACCACGGCCGGCGTCGATCAGCTTCAGGCCTCGCTTGGCGAACCCGAGACCGGGACGCTGGCGCTCGGCCAGGTGGTGTTCCTGTCCGGCGACCAGCTCATCTCGACGGTCGAAGCTGGGCTCGGCGGCGACGGCGGCAGCGCCAGCGCCGGCAATCCGTCGGGCGTCAGCGCCAGTGATCCAGGGGCGACGACCGCGCCTCGGTACGTGAGCCTGGAGACCAGGGTCCCACACGGCGCCAAGCCCACGACGACCAAGCCGCACGAGCAGCCCGAGCGGAAGCGGACCCACACGCTTCAGGCCTTGATCGCGCTGCTGAAGGCGGAGATCGCCGAGCTGCGGTCACGCCCGGCCCAGAACCCGGGCGCGACCAGCCCGAGCACGGGCAGCACGCCCAAGTCATCGAGCCCCAACACGCCGACGAACTCGGTGAGCCCGTCGACCAGCGACGGCTCCAGCCCAACCCCGATCCTGCAGACGACCTCCGTGCGGCTCGTCGTCACCGTCGACCTCGACCCCAGCAAGCAGAGCGAAGCCAAGCTCCGACGGCCGGTGACCGTGCAGCTGCCCGACGGCACCACCGTCAACGGCAAGATCACCGCCGTGAGCCGGGTGGCGCAGAACGCGAGCGGCAACACCGGCAACACCGGCCCGGGTGGGCAGGGAAGCGGCGACAACGGTTCGGGCAGCTCCGGGTCAACCGTCCCGGTGACGATCACGCTCTCAGGTCGCCACACCGGGGCGGGTCTCGACCAGGCGGTGGTCAGCGTCAACTTCACTCAGGCGGTCGCGAACAACGTGCTGACCGTCCCGGTGACGGCCCTGCTGGCAACCGGCGGCGGGAACTACGCCGTACAGGCGGCGGCCGCGCCGCACAAACTGATCCCGGTCACCACCGGGCTGTTCTCGGCCGGCTACGTCCAGATCTCAGGTCCGGGCATCTATCCGGGCCTGCAGGTGACCGACTCTCAGGGATGACAGCGATCGAGCTCGAGGCCGTGCGCAAGGAGTACCCCGGCGGGGTCGTCGCCCTCGACGACGTCAGCGTCGAGTTGGCCGGCGGCGAACGCCTCGCCGTGGTAGGTCCGTCGGGCTCGGGCAAGACGACGATGCTGACGGTCATGGGCACGCTGGAACGGCCCACCGCCGGACACGTCCGCGTCGCCGGCCGTGACCTCGCCAGCGCCTGCGACGCGCAGCTGGCGGGTCTGCGCGCCCACCACGTGGGCTTCGTGTTCCAGGGCTTCCACCTCCAGGAGGCGATGAGCGCCCTCGACAACGTCGCCAACGGGATGCTCTACACCGGCGCCCCCGGGCGCAGGCGACGCGAGGCGGCGCTCCAGGCGCTCGAGCGTGTCGGCCTCGGCCACCGGATCTCGCACCGTCCCCCGGCGCTCTCGGGCGGCGAGCGCCAGCGCGTCGCGATCGCTCGCGCGATTGCCAAGCGGCCGTTGATGCTGCTCGCCGACGAGCCGACTGGCAACCTCGACTCAAGGTCAGGGAGCGAGGTCATAGAGCTCCTCCACGACCTGGCCAGCGACGGCGCGACGCTCGTGCTGATCACCCACGACGAGCGCATCGCCTCCTCGTTTCCCCGCCGGCTTCACATGCGCGACGGCCGGATCGTCTCCGACGAGCACCGATGAGCGTCGCCGCCTCGACGATCGACGCCGCGCGGCTACCGCCCGCCGAGCTGCTCGGTTCGGCGTTCCAGGGCCTGCGCAGCCGCCGGCTGCGGGCCGCCCTGTCGGCGCTCGGGATCGCGATCGGCATCGGCGCGATGGTCGCGGTCGTGAGCGTGTCCGCCTCGGCGCAGGCGAACCTCCTCGCGGAGATCGACGCGCTCGGGACCAATCTGCTGACCGTAACTCCCGGACAGACGCTCACCGGCGCCAACGAGGTCCTGCCGGACGCCTCGGTGGCGATGATCGCCCACATGCGCAACGTCGAGCGCGACGCCGCCGTCTACCAGCTCTCGAACGCGAACGTGTACCGCACGCCGTTCGTGCCCTCGCTGGATACGGGAGGGATCGCCGTCGACGCTGCCGGCGACAACCTGCCTGGGGTGCTTCAGATGAGCGTCGCCTCGGGACGCTTCCTGGATGCGGTCTCAGACCGCTTTCCCGAGGTCGTGCTCGGCGCCGAGGCGGCGAGCGTGCTCGGGATCACACACGCCGCCGGCCACTTGCTCGTTTACCTCGGCAACACCTGGTTCACCGTGGTCGGGATCCTCAAGCCGGCGCTCCTGAACCCCGACCTTGACTCCACGGTCTTCATCTCGTTGCCCATCGCCGAGCGCCTGTTCGCGCTGCCGCCGAACCCATCCGAGATCTACGTTCGTGCCGACGAAGGCGACGTGGGCCAGGCGGCGAACCTGCTCGCGCCCACGGCGGACCCGCAGAACGCCGACGGCGTCCAGGTCAGCCGGCCGTCCGATGCGCTCGAGGCCCGCGCCGCCGCCAAGGGGCAGTTCACCACGCTGCTACTTGGCCTCGGCGCCGTCGCCCTGCTGGTGGGCGCGATCGGCATCGCCAACATCATGGTCATCTCGGTCCTCGAGCGCCGGGGTGAGATCGGCCTGCGGCGAGCGCTCGGCGCCACCCGGCGCCACATCGCGGCCCAGTTCCTGGCCGAGTCGGCCCTGCTGGCGGTGATTGGCGGGGTCGCCGGACTGATCCTCGGTGCCGGCGCGACCCTCATCTACGCCCAGGTCAAGCACGAGCCGTTCATCGTCCCGCTGTACGCGCTGATCGCGGCGCCGGCGGCTGGATTCGTGATCGGCGCCGTCGCCGGGCTGTACCCGGCCGCCCGGGCCGCTCGCCTCAGCCCCGCCGAGGCGCTACGGGCCTAGTGCCCCTCGCCTGGCATCGGCTCCCGACGGAGAGTGCCGCATCGTCGCCCACGCGGCCGTGACACCGCCGTTGCCCGTCACGCTTGCCCGCTTCAACGGTCTCTCGTCGAACCAAAAGCAAAAGCCCTGATTAACGGGGCTTTCCTTCAAGCGGACGACGGGTCTCGAACCCGAGACCTTCGGCTTGGGAGCCGAGGACGGGCGTCTGGTTCCCGGGGTTCCGGCCGATCCGGTTCCTCGAAAGTGCCTGATTTGCGGCAGATCTGACTAGGAAGGTTGCCCGCGACAGTTGCCCGGGTGGGCAACTTTTCGAACCGTTGCCCGGACAGATGTCCCGTCCGGCGCGGTCGGTACCTTCGATCCGTGAGCCCCGCCACCAGCGCCCGTCCGTTCATCCGCCAGCGCGCCTCTGGCTGCTTCTGGTACGGCAAGTGGTCGCGCCACGGACAGCCGGTGATCCGGGCCTTGGGGCGGGCATGGGCCGAGCCCGACGGCAGGGGCGGCTGGCGGCTCAAGCGCGGTCGCGCGCCTGAGGGTGTGCTGACCGATGCTGAGGCCGCCGCGCGAATGCTGGCGCTGATGCGCGATCACGATCAGGAGCAAACGCTGCTCGAGCGCGATGCCGGAGAGCGCCGGCGGCGGGGTGTGACGTTCCGCGAGCTCGCGCGGGAGTACCTGCGCTGGCTCGAGGACGTGAAGGGGGCCAAGCCGTCAACACTTCGGGACCACCGGTGCCTGCTCGCCGAGCCAGGCCAGGGCTACCGACGGGGCACTGGTGCCTCTCGTGGCCTGATCACGGCCGCTCTCGGAGATCGGCCCGCGCGGGAAGTCACGACGCGGGAGCTCGAGGAATTGCTGCGTGCGATCGCCGCTACCGGCGTAGCGCCGCGGACGGTCAACAAGGCACGCCAGCTGGTGTGCGCGATCTTCAACTACGGCATGAGACCCAGCACTTATGGCCTCACCGCCAACCCGGCACAGCACGCCGACCGTCGCGGAGAGCCCGACGCAGCACAGCTCGCCTTCTACTCACCCGATCAGATCGAAGATCTCGCCCGGGCACTTACGGCCGGCAAGCATCGGGATCGATCCCGGCCGGCATTGTCCAGCGGCGAGATCGAAGCCCGTGCTCGTGAAGACGCACAGGACGCTGAGCTGGTCCGCGTCGCTGCGTATGCCGGCCTCCGGCGCGGTGAACTCGTGGCGCTCCGCTGGCGAGACGTTGACTTCGCCGGGCAGAAGATCATCGTTCGGCGGGCGCTGTCCGGCGAGGCTGAAGTGCAGTCGACCAAGAGCCGGCGGGCTCGTCAGGTTCCGCTGCCTGAGCAGGCGGCGGTGGCCCTCGATCGTCTCAGCCAGCGAGGCGAGTTCACGGGGCCGGATAAGTACGTGTTCGCCGGTCGTCTCGGTCGCCGATTGGACCCCTCAGCGCTCCGCCGTCGCTTTGAGCGGGCGCGCGACGCCGCCGGTCTGGACCCTCTGCGCTTCCACGACCTGCGGCACACCTACGGATCTCTGCTCGTGGCCGGCGGCGTCGATCTGCCGAGCGTGAAGGCGGCAATGGGCCACTCGCACATCACCACCACCCAGCGGTACCTCCACGCCCGTCCGGCTGGCGAGCTGGCAGACCGCTTTACGCGTGCGCTTGGTGGCTTCCCTGCGGCGCCCGAGCTGGGCCGTGCCGCGTAACCAACGCGAGTGGATCAAGGCCCTTGAGGACGAAGGGTGGATCCGGTAGCGAGGCGGCAAGCACCAGGTGAAGATCGTGAAGCCCGGGAAGCGCCCGATCACGCTGCCGCAGCACAAGGGCCGGACCTACAGCAAAGGCCTCGATGCGGCGATACGTAGACAGGCGGGTCTATGATCGACCGCCAAGGAACCGCCATGGAGCAGCGAGAGCTACACGTCGACGTCCACCGCGAGGACGGCTCGTATTGGGCCGAAGTTCGGGAGCTGCCCGGCTGTTTCGCGTCCGGCGACACTGTCGCCGAGCTGATCGAATCCGTCGAGGAGGCCGTCGCTCTCTATCTCGCTCCCCCGGAAGGTCAAGCACCGCCTGTTGCGGTTGAGCTCGCCGGGTTCGATCTCTCACTGGAGTCGGAGAAGCCCCTGCAGGCCGCATAGACCCCGCGGTCACGATCGGCGGTCGCGTCTCAGCCAGCCAGGAGCTCCTCCAGCCGCGGCCGCAGAAAGCGCCAGGTCCGACCGAGCCGGCTCGCTGGAAGCACGCCCTTCCGTGCCAGCTCATAGACCGTGGACGTCGGCATGCGCAGCAGGTCCGCGACTTCCCGCGCGGTCATTACCTCCTCGCGGGTGAGAAGTCCGGAGCTGCGTGCCGTCGACGTCGACTCTGAGGGTTCTGGGATCGGTGTGCCGTACGCTGCCACAGAAGACCTCCTCGACGCGCAGGGTGTCGCCGAAATCCTCGCCCTGTCGCATCGCAACACGGTGTTTCAATATCAGCGCCGGTACGACGACATGCCCCAGCCGGTGGTCGACCTGGGTGAGGGGCGAGTCAAGCTCTGGCTGCGTCCGCAGATCGAGCGATGGGCCGCACGGGTCGCTGCTCGGGGTCGTCGGCGTCGTTCGGCTGGCTGATCGCGTGTTGATCATCGAGGTGGGGCGTTGGTGCTGCCGTTTCTCGTGCAGGTTTTTGTCTTCGTGCGATCTCTTTGAGCTGGAGAGCGTCCACGCCCGATCCGGTGACGGCCGTGGATGGGCGGCGCCGGATCGGGCGTAACCCCTTCGCCCGTCTCGCGCGGCGGCGAGGCGCGATCGCCGGCGATCGCATCCGTCGTCAAGCGCTCGTCAATCGGTCGCTCGGGTCGCAAGCCCTTCTTCGCCGTTGTGCTCGTGCGCCCAGCGGGGTCTCAAAGGCAAAAGCAATCGCCAGCGGATGCTCGCTTTCCGCAAAGCGGGGCAGCTGACGACTGGGTGGGGGGACGCGTCCCGACGCGGAAGCAGGTCCGGTTGCGTGGGCGATCGCTAGCGCGGCGGAGGCGTCGCCGGCATCGATGCGGGCGACGGAGCAGTGCTCATGGTCAAGAGGGATAGCCGGAGGAGCGCGAGAGTCATCATGGACGGAGTCGTCGCCTGGTGGTTCAGCCGTCACCACTGGAAGGTCCTGGGTCATCATCGTCGCGAACGAACACCCGGCACATGTCAAGGTGTGTGATCTCGCTGTGCGCGGCGAATAGGTTTGGATTGAGCAGAGCGGGCGACTCCCTGCCCGGGGCTGTCGGTCGCCGTCGCGACCACACGCGGCCGGGTCCCTTGGTCCTTGAGCACTGTCGTGCACGTGCGCTTGGTCACGCCGGCGATGTTGCGGTGGTGCGGGTTGCATCGCTGCCAGTGATACGTGTATACGCGCGGTGGCATGCCGGTCCAGAGTCCTGGGTGGGCCACGAGTCGACTGCCGAGGCGCGATGCTCCTGAGATACCCGGAGCGGGTGCCGATACCGGTTTCGTTGGACGTGGGGAGAGAGAGCTCGGACTGCCTCGGTGGCTTGTGAGATGACCGGGCCGCCGAGGGCCGGCTGCGTTCTATGCGTGTTCCGCGAGGCGTAGCGCGTGGCCGACGTCGGCGTCGTGCAGGACGCAGGTTGCAAGTTCCGTCCTAACGGGTTAGCGGTTACCGCCGGCTGAATCGCAAGTCCTCGCGCGCCGGGTCCGACCCGCCGACGGGGCCGGAGCAGGCGTTTGGTTCGCCGAGCGGACAGCTGAACCGGTCGTTCAGCGGAAGCTCGCGGTCGATCGGGCTGGGCGAGATGCAGACCGGATTGGTGATCGTGAACCAGGCGAGCACGCCGCCGCCGGCTGCGAGCGCCGCGCAGATCGCCATCGCGGTGTGGAAGCCGGTGGTCATCTTCTCGGGCTCATAGAAGCCCTCGCCGGATATCCCGGCGAGTATCGGGAGGCCGGCGACGGCGAGGAGTCCGGCCACTCGGGCGACGGCGTTGTTCACCCCCGATGCGATACCTGCTCGTTTGAGATCGGCCGCCGCGAGGGCGACTGCCGTTCCCGGGGCGACGACCAGCGTCAGCCCCGCCCCGAAGACGACGATCGGCGGGAGCACACTGGTGAGGTAGGCGTCGCCAGGTGAAATCGTCGTCATCGCTAGGAGCGCCGCGGCGATGACGAGGGAGCCGACGGCGAGCGGGACGCGGGCGCCGATCCGCTCCACGAGCCCTCCAGACCACGCGGAGAAGACGAGCAAAAGCGCGGTCACCGGCAGCGAGGCCGCGCCCGCCTCGACCGGTGAGTAGCCGAGCGAGATCTGGAGGAAGGAGACGAACAGGAAGAAAAACCCGCCGAGGCCGGCGTAGATCACGAAGGTGACGGCGTTGGCGGCACTGAACTGGCGCGAACGGAAGATCTCGAAGGGCAGGATCGGGTCGGGTCGCCGCTGCTCCTGCCAGACGAAGGCGGTCAGCGCGATGACCCCGAGCGCGGCAACCAGCGCGACGTCGGTCGCCGAGCCGCCGCCGGGGGCTTCAATAAGGGTGAAGGTGACGCCGACCAGGCTGAGGGCCAGCAGGGCGGCACCGAGATAGTCGAGGCGGCCGGTCGCGGTGAAGTCACGCGTCTCCGGGATGTGCCGGACCGCCGCCCAGGCCACGACCGCTCCGATCGGCAGGTTGATCAGAAAGACCGCCCGCCATGAGATCGCCCCGACGAGGTAGCCGCCCACCAGCGGACCGACGGCGCTCGCGACGCCGCTCAGCCCCGACCAGATCCCGATCGCCCGGGCACGTTCCGCTGGACGCATGCAGGTCTCGATCAGCGCCAGGCTTCCGGGCGTCAGGAGCGCCGCCCCCACTCCCTGGACCAACCGCGCCCCGATCAGGAAGCCGATGGTCGGCGCGGCCGCGCAGACGCCGGAGGCGGCGGAGAACACGGCGATGCCGGCGAGAAAGATCCTCACCCGGCCGAAGCGGTCGCCCAGCGAGCCGCCGAGGAGTATCAGTGAGGCGAGGGCGAGGAGGTAGCTGTTGAGGACCCATTGCAGCTCGCTCATCCCGGCGCCGAGATCGCGGCCGATGTCGGGAAGGGCGACGTTCACGACGGTCCCGTCCAGGAACACCATCGAGGACCCGGCGACGGCGACGGCGAGCAGCCAACGACCATCGGTGCTGGCGATCTCGAGACCGTGCGGGTTACCGTGCAGGCCTTGCACAGGTCCGAACTGCCGACGGACGTTGCTGACGATCATCGCCGTCTAAATGGCCTTCGAGCGGCCAACTGCCGTCGTGCTTTGCAGGGGGTTGGAGTACCGCCCGGGTTCATCAGCACCTAGGAGTTGGCGAGCCTGACGATGCACAGGTTCTCCTCCAGCGCCTCGGAGGAGAACGCGCGGGACCGAGCAACACTTCGCACGGGTGATGAACTGGGTGACCGGAAATGCCCTCCGTCGAGGCGGGCAGGTTCTCGTAGTCAGTGAACGGCACATGCTCGTGTGCTTCGGTAGCGCTCATGGCTACCTCGTGGTTGCGTTAGGTAAGACCCCGATCGGTCTAGGTGTGGTGACGCCTGCTACGGCGGCGACCGAAATGCTGCGCGGACCTCTTCGGAGAAGAGTTGTTGCTCCTACCGGCGGCAGAGTGGCCGCCTCGATCGACCTCGTTGAGTAGATCAGCTTGGGATCTCGACCGTGACGGTCGCACCACTGCGGCCGATGACGCGTCGGCGGTGACAGCCATGTGGTTCCTCCTTGGTTTGGGGCGATGGGATGACGCCGCGAACCCTGATCGGGCCGTGCGACAACGCACCTGTCAAGACTGTCGAGAGCAGCCATGAGATGGGCCCTTTCAGATTGTCGGGAGTTCTCTCGGTTCACGGTGTGGCGGCCGAGTTGGATGTCGTCGGGGTCGCAGGTCCAGATCATGACCAGCGTGGATGGACTTCTCGTCACGCTCGGTCGCATCCACGATTCACGAGGCCAACGCGGATCAATCGACGATGGGATCGGCGTGCGGTGCGCCGAAATAGGGGAACTCATCGAGGATGTTGGTCCTAGCGACAGTCGCGCCCTGGTCGATAGGAGTGTTGGTCTGCAGCGAGAGCATCACGTTCTCCACGTTGTCCGTCATGGCGCGACCGTTGAAGCCTGCGAAACCGAACGAGGCCGCCGAATCGAGGACATAAGGCAAGGTGGTCGGGAACAGGCGCTCCACCACACGCTGTGCGTAGGCGGGCGGGTCGTCGGTCGAGCCCGCCAACTGGATGACGGGCGGGAGGGCGTCCGCGACGATCCGGGAGAAACGTGGCGCGTCCGCAGAGGGAAGGGACCGGTTGTAGTCGTCCTGCACTGCGGGGTCCGTGATGAACATATGTGTCATCAGCGGCAGGCCCCACCGGGACACTTGCACCTCGGGCGCGTGTCCGCACAGCGACACCGTGACCCACGCGCGCACCGTCGCGGCCGGGTCACCGATCGACTGCGTGGGCACCTCAATCACGATGGCCGTGACGTTGCGGTTTTCGAAGTAGTTCGCGCCGTCGTGAAACAAGTCCGGTGCGAATTTCCCCGCGGCAAGTGCGGCGCGGAACGCGACCAAAGCTGGCACGTTCGCAGCGAACAGATCCGGGGCCAGGCCAGCGAAGATCCGCACACCCGCGTCGCCCGCGACGATCCGGCCGGTATTGCCCGAAGCGACGACCTCGCCCCCCGTGCCCTCTGCGGCATCCCTCCCGGTGGCCCGACGCACCTCGAGAGTTTGCACGTGCCGGCCTTCGCGCCCCTCGCCTTCGGCATGCCCAACCTCACCGAAGCGAATCTTGAACGTCACTTCCTCGTGAGCGTCATCGTTCACATCGAAACGGAACGCGTACAGGCCCTCCTCGTGGAAGGTATCCGGCGCCTTGGTTCCTGCGTTCGGGTTTACCGTCATCGCCATGACCGTGGTACCCGCCTGGCCGCGGAAAAGATAGAAGTCACAGATGTTGAGCCGCGGGTCTTCCCTGGCGATGGCGGTATCGAAATGATGAGACATTTGTTAAGGATGACCTTTCATCTACTTTGCTTCGGGCGTGTTGCGCCCGCAGAACATCGTCCACCTGCTCGTGTCGAGCCTTTCACGCCAGACACCGTCCGCGGGAGCACTCTCGGCCGCCGGTGATGCTCGGCGCGCGCCGAGGCGCGCGAGCCCTCCTCGCGTGTCCGTTCAACGGGCTGTCAACCGCGTGTACGCCTCAAAGGCGTTGCGCTCGACCTGATTGGACAGCAGCATTCCGTCGTCGCGCACGGCCGAGATTACGATGCCGGTCATCTCGATCGGGCTGTCGTCAGGCTTTGTGCCGAAGGCTCCGTTGTTTGTGCCAGTGATCGTAAACGTCGCGGCGACCCGGGACCCGTCATGGTTCTCGAAAGAGTCGACTATCTCGGAATCAAAGTTCCCGATGGCCGCGCTGAAGCCCTCGGCCCACTTCTTGAACGCCTCGCGACCTTCGATCCTGCGGCCCCCGGAAATGATGACGAAGTCCTCGACGACGAGGTCGTCGATGGCGTCGTAGTTCTGGGGCGACTGCCACACCTGCTCCCAGAAGTTGTGAACCGCGTCGATGCCTGAGCGCTTCTCCATGATCGCTCCTCGGTTGTGGCCGAATGCCCAGTAGCGGGCGAGTTCCTGCATGACCGCCAGCTTCGGGCCCTGCGAATGATCCTTGACGAGTCTCGCGCTTCTCCTGCCCGGAAAGCAAGGTTTCGTGGCGTCGCTGGATGGCGGTGCCGCTCGTCGTCGCACCCGCAGCGGCGTCGTGCCGGCGCCGTGCCGAAACGCTTGGGCCGGCTCGCTCTCGTGGGCGGGTGTTGCACTCTTGCCGTGCCCGGCTGCTCAGTTATCGCGCAGCGGCCTGAAGCCTGCGCGAACCTCTTCTGCGAACAGTTGTGACTGTTCCCGTTAGAGGGATACTTACGCCCCACCCGTCGTCCCTACTTCGGAGGTTCACGTGAGCGCCACCGTTCAGCAAGTACCCGGACTCAAGCGCATCGATCTCCAGGAGCACGACCTGAGTGTTCCTGGGCGCGTGGTTATCCAGAACCGCGTCGAGTTTAGCCCCGAGGCGCCAGCATTCAGACATAGGCATCCAGGCGAAGAGATCAGCTATGTCCTCGAGGGATCGGTCGAGTATTCGATCGACGGTCAGGCGCTGGCGACTTACAACGCCGGCGATGCTCTGATGGTCCCCCCTGAGACGATCCACGCGGTGCGGAATGTCGGCAGTGGCGGCGCGGCGCTGCTGTCCACCTACGTCGTCGAGAAAGGGAGGCCGTTCCTCGTGGTCGTCGATTGAGGGCGCGGACACGCACGCCCGCCGGCCGGAAAGGTACTCAGAGTCGGGAACGCCGCCGCCGTGGATGCTGGTCGTGATGTTCCTCGACGCGTAGGATCTCGGTCAAGACCCGCAATCCAGTGGATCGCCTGACCCGGACGAGGAGATCATGGGCCGCGAAATCATCCGCGTCGAGCCGTACTCGACCTACCTGGAGCGTTGGAACGCGCCGACCGCCGCGGTTGCACGCGGAGCGGGACTCGTGTTCGTCTCCGGAATGCCCCCGTTTGACCCTGAGACTGGCGAGATCGTCGATGCTGGGATCGAGCGTCAGACAGAGCTCGTGCTGGAGCAGATGAAGACCTGCCTGGAGACCGCGGGCAGCTCGATGGATCAGATCCTGAAAGTCAACGTGTTCTGCTCAAGCGCCGACTTTTTCCGGGCCTCCAACGAGGTGTACCGCCGCTACTTCCCCGATCAGCTCCCACCGCGCATCTTCGTCGTTGTTCCCGAGTGGACCGGACGATTCGACATCGAAGTCGACTGCGTTGCGCTCGCGTAGCCACCACAACTGATATGGAGAGCCGATTGTCAAGGGGGAGCTGTGGATTTCTCGCATTTGCGTTGGTTTGGGTGGTTGTGGTCGGCTGGGTGGGTGGCGGTCCGGCAGGCTGTTGCGCGACGCGCGGTCAGACTGATATTCGCGGGTTGGCACCGCAGGACCATGGTTCGTCGTGGGGAGCCGCTGTCTAAGATCGGGCGTGGCCAGCCCCCCTTGGTGAGCGGGGCGGGTTGCTCATAGTTGGGTCGCGGGTTCCCCGCGCGTTGCCGGGCCGCCACCGACCCAGCCGACGGGATGGCGATGAAGTCGCTGCTGTCACTCGATTTGGGTGATCGCCCAGGCGAAGCCGGCGAGCTCGCGGGCGGCGGCGACCGCGATGATCGTGCGGCGCTTCGCGCGGGCTTCGAGCCGGGTCCAAGTGCGGTGCAGCCGCCGCTGCGCGCTCCACGCGACCGCGATCGCCTCGGCGGGCTGGCTGGTTTGGCGGTCGGTCAGCGCACGGCCGATATTCGGCCGGGAGCGGTAGTGCCAGGCGGCCTCGACCAGCAGCCGCCGCGCGTGCCCGGACCCGGTCTTGGTGATCTGACCGAGCCGCCGCTGCTGGCCGGTCGTGTTCTCGCAGGGCACGAGTCCGATGTAGCTCATCAGCTGCTCCGCCTTGGCGAACCGTTCGAAGTCGCCAATCTCGGCGCACAACCCGACCGCGGTCAGTGTGTCGACCCCGCGCAGGCACCGCAACCGGCCGACCTGCACCGTCCACGCCGAGGCGGGGATCATCGCGAGGATCTCGCGCTCCAGTCCGTCGCGGCGTTGAGCGAGCGCGTCGATCGCGCCCCTGGCGTCGAGCAACGTGGTCTGCGCGGCCGGCCAGTCCAGCGTCACCGTGGCCAGCCAGTCGCGGTGACGCTGGGTCCACGCGTTCCCGTCGTCGAACCGGATCCCGTGGCGCAGCAGCAGCTTCGAGAGCCGATGCCGGCAGCGCATCAGATCCGTCCGGACCGCGTCACGAGCACGGACTAGGTCGCGCAGCGCCTCCTCCTCAGCGCCCGGAACCCGGACCGCGTGAAGCTTCCCGGCAAGCAACAACCGCACCAGGTGCTCCGCGTCTCGACGATCGGTCTTCACGCGATCCCCGCTTGCCCTGGGAATCTTGCTCGGCGCCGCGACCACACACTCCACGCCGCGCTTGGCGAGCTCGCGCGCCAAGCCGTACCCGGTCGGGCCGGCCTCATACGCGACCCGCACCGGCCGTGGCAGCCCGGCGCAGAAGCCCGCAACCCCGCCGATATCGCCGCTCATCGCGAACGTCTGCAACTGCCCGGTCTCGCCGTCGAGCACCGCCGCGACGACCTTCGTCGCGTGCACATCCAGGCCGACCAGGGATCTAGCCTTGGCCATGGCTGGTTCCTCCTATTCGGTTGTGGGTCGCCGCGCGGGGTCTAGCCGCGCGGCTCGAACTCACCCCACGAACGACGTGGGGGAGCCGGCCCGTTCTACACCGCGGGCCGGACGGACGGTCAATCCATATTGTCTAACGAGCACCGACGAAATGTGGCCATCTCCGCTCGCCAGGCGAAGGCAGCCGCTCCGCCGCTCGTGCGGCTACTTGGGACCCTGCCGAGACGTCGCTGCTCGGTGCGGAATGCGGCCACGGGATCTGCGCTAACCGCGTGACCCCTCCAGTGCGGAGCGGCGGCGATGTCGACGCCAACGCTGCTCCCGAAGGCTGTCGATACCGGACAACCTCAGCCCCGCGGTTGTCATTGGCCCACATGGGTGCTCTCAGGTCAGAGGAGTCACGCGGCTCGGAGACGCGCGACCCGTCGAATCGCCGTCCTGAAGGATTCGGCCTCGACGGCCCGCACTATCGCTTTGACCTCGCGAGACGCCGCCCAGCGCGCCATCGCATCGGCGAAGAAGGGCTTGCGACCCGAGCGACCGATTGACGAGCGCTTGACGACGGATGCGATCGCCGGCGATCGCGCCTCGCCGCCGCGCGAGACGGGCGAAGGGGTTACGCCCGATCCGGCGCCGCCCATCCACGGCCGTCACCGGATCGGGCGTGGACGCTCTCCAGCTCAAAGAGATCGCACGAACACAAAAACCTGCACGAGAAACGGCAGCACCAACGCCCCACCTCGATGATCAACACGCGATCAGCCAGCCGAACGACGCCGACGACGAATGTCCGCAACGTCGAGGACGACAGTAGGACGGTTGCCCGCGACAGTTGCCCGCAGACGACGCGGCTCCGCTCCAGAAACGGGAAAGCCCAGATTTCCGGCCCTTTCTCCGAAGCGGACGACGGGTCTCGAACCCGCGACCTTCGGCTTGGGAAGCCGACGCTCTACCAACTGAGCTACGTCCGCGCTGCGGGCGATTCTAAGGATTCGGAGTCGAGCCCGCGACCGAATCGCGACCCAAACGCCCCTGTTCGGCCTCGAACGCTGCCAGGCGCGCGGCGATACTTGCGCCGGAACCGTCGAGGAGCGTGCCGTACGCGCGCTCGATCATTTCGACGCTCGTTCCCATGATTCGGGCCAGCTCGAACACCGTGACACCAGCGGCGAGCGCGTTAGAAGCGAACGTCGAGCGGAGGTCGTAGATCCGGGCTGGCTTGCGGATGCCGCCTGCCTCGATGGCCGGCGCCCACTCGCGATTACGGAAGTTGTCCAGGTGGAGTAGATGTCCCTCGCGTGAAGGGAATAGGAGCGGGATATCCAGGCGCGCAGGAAGTGCGTCGAGGGCGTCGAGTGCGCGTTGCGAGAGCGGCACTTGTCGGCGGCTACGAGCGGTCTTCCCAAGCTCGACAACCTCCCCCGACGAAACCGTTCGGCGGACATTCAGGATGCCAGCGCGGCGATCCAAGTCCCGGCGCTCAAGCGCTTGCCACTCCTCGGGACGCAGCCCGGTGGCGGCGGCGAACGCGGGCAGCGGCGCATACGGTGGCGATAGCTCGGCGGCGATGGCGTCAAGCTCCGCGCGTGTGAAGGCGCGTACCGTCCTCGGCGCCGGCTGGCGGTTGCGACCGGCGAGCACGGCGGGGTTGCGGGTGATGTAGCCCCATCGGACAGCGGCACCAAGCGTCTGTCTGAGCGCTCCTGTGCGGCCGTAGCGCACGCCATCCGGTTGCTTGGCCTGCCACGCCGCTACCTCATCCGTCATACGCTCCAGCTCGCGTAGCGGGACAGCGCCAAACCGGCGCTCTGCGTGACGCAGACGCTCAGTGAGCGTGGCGATAGTCCGAGGGCGCACATCGGCCGCATGGCGCTCTAGGTAGAGCGCGACGAACTCGGAGAAGGTCAGCTCGGGCTTGGGCGCCGGATCCCCGTTTAGCTGCGGCTCGACATGCTCGCGGTACCACGACCACGCGGCAGACTTCGACGGGAAGGGTTGTTTGGACTGGCGCTTACCGTCGAGGTCGTACCAACGGAGTCGCCACTGTCCCGGCTTGATCCGGTCAACCTGGCCACGTTGCGTAGCTGGCATCTTCTACTCCTCGTCTTCAGGGTTGCTCGACGCCAGGTAGCGTACCCGACTGGCGGCGCTCGTCGGGTTGCTCGACACTTCTCGTCCGGGCGTCGCCCTCTCAGCAAGCCACTCGGCCAGCTCGGCCTCTTGATAACGCAGCGCACCACCGGGCAGCCGGAAGCCGGGGAGCGTCCCGCGTCGAGTCCACCGTAGAACGGTCTCGGTGCTGACGTTCAAACGCTCTCCTACATCACGGGCCGTAAGGAGCGTCATATCGCCGCTGGACGCGATCACCGCCTCGCTCTCGTATGGGGTAAGGGACACCGACAGCCTCCTGTACTACATCCGTGCGCCGGTCAATGAGCTGCCGTGGAAAGTGCCCCGCCATGTTGGCGGACTGTGCGCGCGGCCGTAAATGTGGCGCTGGGTTGGAGCCCCGCGCGTCGTGGCTCCGGTATGGGGATTGGGATCTCAGATACTAGGCGTCGGGGCGGCCGATGGACCAGCAATAGGACAGCCGCAGAGCGGTCCCCGGTCGAACGGGAGAGCCCCCCGACCACGCTGGCCGTCGCGGCACCGCATGGCCGAGGTTCCCGTGGAGCGGTTTCTACATCGCTCCGACCCTTAGTCAGCACCACAACGATCCGCGAGGCCTAACGCGAACCTCGTTCGGTGATCAACCGAACGTTTGCCGGGAAGGTGCCAATCGGCAAGACTGCGGGAAAGCACAGGAGAACACATTCCCGCCGTGGCGCCCGTTCTTAGACGCCGGTAGGCAGCACACGACCACGGAGAACAGCCGTGCGCGCCAGCTGCGGGCGGGGACCAGCCGCCCGTCTAGCTCAGCCAGTCGCCGAGTAAGCTGATTCGAGCGTATCCCCGCCGTTCTCCTCGGACTCCCCGCCCGAGTCCTCCTGAGGCTCCTCGGGGTAGTAGTACCTGAGCACCGTGTCACTGGGCAACGGCGCCTCGGTCTCCTCCTGGGCGAGGGTCCAGTGGGTGGCCTCGTCAACGCTGAGATTGATCCCGTGCGTCATCGGGGTCGCGCGCGCAATGCCGATCAGTGAAAAGACGCGGCCTGCGATTTCGCTCCTGCGCTGGCGGACGGGCTCGATCTTCGCGACCGCTTCCGCAACAGCCCCAGCGGCCTCGTGCGCCTCGGGTCGGAGCGTGTCGAGGAGGACGGGGAGGGTGTCCCGGACGTAGGAGTGATATCGAGTCACTGCTTCTCGCTGGGCCTGCACGGCGATAGCAATGCGCCGGTTGTGGATCTCGGGATCAGCGGCGTCCTTGGCGTCGTGGAGAGCCCTGGCGAGCTTGACCTCGTCCTTGTGGGGCTGGCCGGTCTGTGAGGACGTCAGGATCGCGTCGTCTAGGGCTCGTTGTGCCGCCGTGATGTTGTCGCGGGCCTCTTGGATGCCGGCGTAGGCGGTGCCGACGACGGTGGTCGCCTTATGCGCCGCTTCGTGAAGTCTGATGGCTTCCCGGACTTCGGGGCACTGGCTGTTGCTATCAAACGGGTTCGACGGCAGGGTGTAAGGGTCAAACATTGTGGATTGCTCCGTTCTTTGGATTTAGGTTTGGTTCGGTCGGTTTAGTCGTCGTAGTGAACGCGTCGCTCTGCAAGGTCGCGCTGGGCGGCTCGGAGTCGCTTCTCTGCTCGGATACGGGCGTGGTGAGCCATCTCCAGTTCCCCCGGGATGCTCGGCGCGGGAGGACCAGCGTGGCCCAGGGCTTGGATAACGCGCGCGCGCTTGCCGGCCTTCCCCTCACGGATGGCGTCGAGGGTGCCTCGGACGAAGGCCTCGGCCTGCTCGTGGGTGAATCGTCCTCGTGTGTCTCTATTCATTCGGTCTCCAGTAGGTAGGTCAGTGCGTCGGCGGGGATCCACCGGCGCTTGGGGTCATGCTTGCGCAGGGGGCGCATGAACTCAGTGTGTGTGCGGTTAGTGGCGTTCACTAACGCGGTCTCGTCAGACAGGAGACATCCCGGTTGATAGCGGCGGCACCATTCGAGGAGTGCCTCGGGGTTGTGCCGGATTGACGCGGGGGCTTCGTCGCCTTCCTCGCCATCGCCTGCGAACAGATGAAGGCGATCCTTAGCGGTGATAACCGTCGAGGGCGCCAGGGCGTGAACATCAGTCCAGGTGACGGCCTCCACGTCCTCGGTCGCTGCCTCGGGCGCGAGCGCGGTACGGGAGCGGTTGGCCTTGCTCATCGCCCGAACCTCCGAGTGCCGCCGCCGCTGCGCCGGGGTGATTCGGCCGCCTTGCGTTGCTGGTCGGCGTGACGTTCGGCCGCCAGCTCGTACCGCTGGAACGCGAGCTGTGAGCGCTGGAGCTGGCCGATGATCTGCGCGGCTGAGGCTCTGGACTTGGCCTCGGTGGTGATGGCCGGATGCGGGCGGAGATTGTTGAGTCGGTCGCGCCAGTAGAGGCCGTCATCGCGAAGGGTTCTGGCGGCCTGCGCAGCTCTGTCAAGCGCACCACACGCGAGGGCGAGGAGGCGGAGATCATCGAGATCCTCCAGCTCCATGTCCTCGCATAGCTCGATCCAGCACTTACGGCCGGTCGCGTGGAGTTCCTTGGGGGGTTCGGGCGCCACGTAGGGCGCCTCGGTGTGCGGCTCGGTCATCGAGCGGCTTCCTTTCGTCTGGCACGAGCGCGAGCGGGTTGCCTGGCGGTCTCGTGCGGGAGTTTGTGTACGACGGATTGCGGGTGAAACCCCTGCTCAGATAAGGTTGTTTCACCGGGAAAAGCGTTTTTCAGCGCGATTTGGGCGGCGAAAGCATCTATCCCTATCCACGCAGGCGGAGCTGGCTCACCCTCCAAGAGGCATACCCCACCTATCTTGTTGTGTATCCCCAATCGTGCGCCCGATGTCTTGCCAGTGCTGACGATTGGACTCGCTCGCATCGCTGTATCGCGCTGTGGGGCTGCGTGCGACGTGCTGAGAGGCACCGAGTGGCATAGCTAGGGAACGGCGCACTGCGCGAGGGGGCGGCTCCACGCTCTAGGGCGAGCTGGGCTCCTCCCGCGCGCAGGCCGTCGCAGCTTGGGCGGTAGCACGGCTCCAGCCCGTAGTTCGCCACCTGGGACGATCACGTTTCCCCGGATGCTCGTGCCCCGCCGAGTGGTCCACGATTGACTTGTCGATTCACGCCACCATTGAAGGCGGTCGCCATGAGCACGCACGCATCGAAAAGCCGGCCTGGGGGCCAGGAGAGTCATCCGAAGAGTCAAGACGACGGGCACGCTTCGGCTGTCAGCGGGGATCCAGTACAGAGAGAGGTCGGGCACGTTGACGTGATAGAGGCGAAACTTGTGCAGCCGGTCGAGACCGAGGAATCCGGGCTGCCACCGTCCCCTGCCGAGTACTCAGTCGAGGTTTCCTTTCAGTCACCCGTCAAAGCACCGCCGAGTCCGCCGCCGCTTCCGGCCCAGCGAGTTCCGAGTCAGAGCGCGAGCAAGCTTGAGAGCGAAAAGGTCGTCATCGCCGCGCCGTTGAGCTTCGCGGGATCAGCGGCCCGTATCTGGAAGCTCGTCGGCCTGAGTAGCGAGACGTGGGCGCGGGTGCTGCTGGCCATTGCAGCCGTCGTCCTCATCGCGTTGGCATGGTGCTTCGTGCTCGGCTGGTATCTGCTCTGGGGCATCCTCCTCGTCCCGTATCGGCTCATAAGGCGGGGCCAGCGCAGGCGCAAGCGTGAGGCACTACAGCACCGTGAAATGATCGCGGCGTCCCAGGAGCACGATGCGACCACCACTGCGGAGCGCTAGGAACCAAGCTCAGGTGATCGTAGGTGTTCGCCCGCGTTAGCACGTTCACGGGTAGCGTGTCCGACCTCGATCAGGGCGTCGTCTGGGCACGCGAGCAGATCGTCCCGAAGCTCAAGGAGCATCACGGCTTCGACGGAGTGGTGCTGGTTGTTGACCGCCCCGCGCGAGTCGCCTTCGGCATTAGCTTCTGGAGGACCGAGGAGGACTTGGCCGCGAGCGCAGAGGACGACGAGCAGATGATCAAGGCGGCCGCGCGAGCATTCGAGGTGCAGGTAAGCATCAGGACCTGCGAGGTGCCCTTCTCAACGTTCGCGTCGATGCTCACGGACTAGTAGTTCGACTTGGTCACTCGATCTGGTCCGTGTGCTGCGAGATCACAGGGCCAGGGGTGAGGACACGGCGCTCGTGGTCGTCAACCGCTACTCGACTAGTTGCCGATGCAGGAGGACCAGCTCGGTGAGGAGCGGCGTCGGCGCGCCGGCCTCGGGGTTGGCCAGCAAGTCGGTCATCACGGCTCGCGGTTGTCGATCAACTTCGCGTTGATCTTGTTGAACGTCTCAGGTAACCGGTCGGAAGCCTGAGGCCACCGACCTCCTGCTCGCTTCGCTCGCCTAGGCAACCGCCTGCCCTCCGAGTCTCTACGCGCCTCGTGGTGGCCGTAGCGGGAGGAGCAGGGCGCCGAGGACCAGCATCGTCGTGATCGACCGGACCGTATGCTCATCCTCACCTGCCCCTCCAGCTTCGAGCCGAACTGCGCAAGGCGAAAGACAACGACAGTCTCGGGCCCCCCTGTAGTCCCCCCACGGACCTTGTGACAGGAAACGGTGCCCTATTCCATAGTGGACAGTTTCGGCCCTAGGCGACTCGTCTGGCGTTACGGCGGGCGCGGTACTCGTCGGCTTTGATGACATGGGCGTCGGGCGGCGTACCCTTCTTCTCCGCGATGAAGGCGTGAACCATGCCCGTCGTTTCAGCGAGCTTCTCGCCAAGCCCCGGCACGTCCCCTAATGATACGGGCTCGTAATCGTCACCGAGAATCCTCCTGCGAATCGCCTTCCTCTCCTCCCAAGTCGGATGGGCGACGTAGGAAGCGCGGAGGTCTTCACGCAGTGAAATGGTGGGCTTGTTTGTGAACACGGTCTGCTCCTGAGACTCCCCTTCGAAAAGGGGGCGTTTGACGGTTTCTAGTGAGCCACGCTCGACTGTGAACGTGTGCTCGATAAGTTTCAGCATGGAGATAGTTCGATCCGGCTTCCATGTGCCGAGTACGTACATCAAAGACTGGAAGCTCACGCCCCTGATCTTCCCGTCCTTGAAGCCGCCGATCCTCCCGTCTTTGTCTGCATACAGCGCGAGGTTCTCGACGGCCTGGGCGGCCTTCCGGCTGCGGTAGGGAATGTCCGCGACCGCCTTGCGTATCGCGTTGAGGTCAACCTCACGGCCTAGCACTTCGAGCTGCTCCAGGCCGTGGCCGGCGCCGAGAAAGTCGTCGACTCCCTTGTGGTAATCCTCCACGCCATGCGGTGGGGCGCATACGTGTGAGTCGATCTCCTCCCGTCGAAGGAGGGTTCTCACCTGGAGCGCTTGCCATCGCACGTCATCGTTCGTATACCAGTCGGCATCGGGCACGACGAGCACGGTCTTGTCCCGAAGCATTTCGTCGGCGAACCATTTCAGCTCCCGCGTGGGCCAGCAAGTCACCGACGGCACGCCGAAGGACACACCTCCGGCCGACAGAACTGCGTCGGTCTTGGGTGTGCCTTCCAGAACGAAGAAGACGATCGACGCGGCTGGTAGCAACTCGGCCGCCCAGGGGTGTAGGTCGATCCGCGAAGCGTGGCCAACGTTGACGTACTTGGAGGTTTTCGGGGCGTGCTTGTGTACCACGTCAACGGGTATGCCCTTGTGCCAACCGATGCCGGTAGCCGGATCGTATGACGGCTTCTCTGGGTCTCCCTTCTTGCTGTTGACGTGTTTATACGCCGCGTACCCCGTCAGTACCTGTTCCCGCTTGAGGCGTCTCCCGGCGTGCGTAGGCCACTGACCACCGGTAGGCCCGTGATAGTGCAATACGGTCCGCGCATCCATGATGATGGGCTTATCGGGGCGTAGCTGCGGCGTGATGGGATTGAGGCCCTTGGGCGGATACCTCGGCATGAGCCAGCCGGGAGACTGATTGACAGTCTTGGTCACGAACCCCAGCTTGCGCGATGTCACGAGCCCCCGGAAGCGGTCCGTCACCCAGGCGTCGCGCCGTTCGTAGCGCTGACAGCCGCGAGCTTCCCACACGGCCGGATCGATACCGCGCCGTATCAGTAGGTCGCGAGCGGCGTTCTGTAGCCGCAGGTGGTCACCCAGGGCGCCGACGACAAACGAGTCGAAGAACCCCCTATTGCTCCGCGACTCCCGCTGGCGCTCTTTCTGCCGCGCCTTCTGGCAATCTGCGTCGTCGCAGTATCGAGCCTGTGCAGGCCTGTGCTCGATCGATGTGGAGCAACGCTGACAGGTGCGGGAGGTCATGACGCCGCGTCCCCCACCGGCCTGCTCGCGTCGGGCATCAGCTCGGGAGCCACCATCAGGCCGCACTTGACGAGCACGGCTTGACGCTCCTCGGGGATGATCGAGAGCAGTTTGTCGTGGGCCTGCCTGACCTTCTTACAGCCCTCGTCTACGTAGTCGGATGCCTCGTCAAACTCGCTTGCGAGTTCACCGTGGCCAGCATCCCGGAGGATGTCCACCGCATTGATGAGCTTGTCGCGGCTCCGTACAAGTTCGACGTAGTCAAAGTTGATCACTAGACGCTCGACGTCCGACAGGTGGTCGTCGGCATCGAGCAGGCCATCCTCGGCCCGTCGCTCAGTGAACCCATACGTGAGCTTGTCGACGGCCGCCTTGATCTGATCGGCCGTGGGGTGCTCGGCGTTGGGGTGCTTGACGCCGGCCATCAGTTCCGCCAGCGCGCCACTGCTGCGCAGCTCTGACACCGCCTCCCACTTGGCGCTTCGAGATCCACTGCGGGACTCCTGCCGTCCCGTGACCTCATCTGCGCCATCCTTCGGGCCTTCGGTAGCCGGTTTGGCCTTCGGCTTGGAGAGCACCTTGTCGACGGCCGCCCTAGCCTGTTCGGCGGTGGGGTGGGCACCGTGTGCCTTGACGGTCGCCTTCCACGCTCTCACGACCTTCTTGGGGTCCTTCTTGAGCTTGGCGAGTTCGCGGGCCACGCTCTCGTTTGGCGGGGCGGGGAGTTCCTCCGCGTCCACAATTGTGGACACCTCGGCCGCATCGATCATCTGATACGCGCGCGACCTCACGAGCCCCCACCGGTCGGCACAGTAGGCCTCGAACGTGGGGTGAGTCGTCGGGTACAGGTTCCCGTCCCTGATCGCGGTGAGCGCGTTACCAACGTCGATGAAGGTCGCTAGGCCGCGCTCGATGACGCCTTCGTTGTACGCAAGCTGACGATCAACATCCTCCTGATTGATCACGTCGCCCTGTACGTGTTCGGCGTCCGTCGTGGTGACGATGTCCGTCGTGCTACTCATGTTGTCCCCTTTCCCGCGTCGTGCGGGAGGTCGGTGATAGGTCCGCCGCGCAGGTGGCCCGGTCCGTCCGATGCTCGTGATATGCGCGACACAGGACAAATCAGGCTAGGCATCGACGCGGACATTTGAACCGCTTCCGGTCGTCGCTCGGCCGATTTCAGTCGTCCTGAGCCCGTAGGAGCCAAGAGTGCGACAGGCCGGGAGGGCGCGCCCGTTGAAGATTTTCAGGCGACACCCAACCCTCCCAAGCGGAGTCCGATACGGTGCGACCCATGTCCGAGCCACCTGACGAGTTCATGACGGTGGCCGAGGTCGCGGCGACCCTCAAACTGAACCAACAGACCGTCCGCAACTGGATCGATAAGGGCGAGCTGCCGGCGCTCCACGTCGGGCGGCGCGTGCGGATTCGGCGGTCAGACTTCGACCGTCTTATCGAGGCGAGCTATGTCGGGCGGCCAGAGCCGAACGAGAGCATCTGGGATGGTGAGGTCCCACCACCACAACTCCCCGAGCCCGACGCTTAGAGGGTCGCGCCCACGGGGCAGATAACGCTCAGCCATATGCGACCGGATCGCTGAAAGCCTCAGTATGGTCGGGCTGGGCCGCGTGGTCGTGACTATCCGCCGCTTATCTAGCGGAAGCGAGATTCATTGGCAGGTGTAGTCCGCGTAGCCAGGTCCGGCCGAGTTGACACCCGCCGAGCCGTTGTCTCGCCAGATGCAGCCCGACTGGCTGTCGTGAGCACCCGCAGTCGGCTTAGCGGGCGTGCCGTTGTACGGGCCGCTCGGAGGGACCGCCCAGAAGCAGCCCGTCGAGAGAACGGCACCAGTGTTTGCGTCCGTTGGACAGACGATCTCCGGCGGTTTGGGGGGTGCGCTTGTCGTCGTCGCGCTCGTGTCTGTCGGAGGCGACGTAGTTGAAGGTGACTGCGTCGGAGCTTGTTCGGTCCAGCCTTGTGCCAAGAGCGCCGCGCACTCCTGCTGGCCGTACACCTGACCGCCATCGTCCAGCACTGTGATCGTGGTGCCCGAGTCGCTGCCGTACTTCAATTCGCAGACCGGACTTAGATCGGTGGGCATCGGGCTGGGCGGATAGTTGTTCCAGAGCAGGCCGGACGCGGCCTGCGCCTGGATCGTTGCCCGGCAGAACGGCGCAACGTTGAAGTTATCGCTCGATGCAGTGATCTGAGCGTCATGGCCGGACAGATAGACCGAGCACGAGGTCGGACTGGACGACGCCGGCATCACGTAGCGGACGGTGCCCGAGGGGGACGCGGGGCTGACGGTCGTCGTGCTAGCCGAAGACACTGGAGTTAGCGTCGTGGTGCTAGCTGAGCTGCCACACCCAGCCAGCGCCACTACCAGCGCGATCATGGCGGGGATCGTTGCGTGCCTCATTCTGGCTTCCTTGTCCCGAACGGAAATGATCGCAGGGTCTGCGGGCATGAATCAACGGACGCCGACTCGCCGATTGCGGCCGGGCAGCACCACCACGGAACCGGTCCCGCCGCCTCAGAGTCCGTAGCTCAAAAGGAGTGGAGTGTGACCTTGACCCCCATACGAACATATGTTCGTGCCAGAGTACGGCTTCACGCTCACCGAGCACGACTCCGAACGCCCCTGGATCGTGGTCGGGCGGGAACACCGAACGGTCACGCTCGATGACGGCGTCAAGTTCTTCGAGTGGGCGCACGAGAACTGGCCGGCGCCACGCTGGGCGGTCCAGCTAGACCCGTGGCAGCTCGCGCCGGAGTGGTCGGGTAGCGCGAGGCCCTGACCGCCTTGGCGGAACTTGCCGGAGGGCGATGAAGGTCGTACGCTTGCTCCGGGATCGGAAACGGAGACCGATACGTCGGCTTGAGGGAGCCGGGGGCCTGCGAGGGAAAGAGTTGCGACTAAAGGGTGTCTTGATCGCGACGACAGCCGTTCTTCTGGCGGGCTGTGGCGCTGCGGCGCAAACGGTGACAGTGACGACATCGACGGCTGCATCGACAACGTCATCTACGTCTCAGCGTCGAGCCACGCACACGCAGACCGCTGCTCGGAGGCCGCCGAGGTCGTCGCCGTGTCCGGCTACAGAGTTCGATCCTTACGGTCCGCAGGGCGGCTGCTACACGACGCCAGATCCGAGTCGGACCACGAATCCAGTCTCGTGTCCAGCCGGGAAAGAGCCGAGCGATGGTGGCTGCGCGAGTCCGAGCGAAATCAACGGGACGCCGACAACCACCACGAGGACCACCACGTCCGCGGTTGACTGCCAGCACGATGGGACCGGCGGGGGAACCTGGGTGGCCAGCGCCAACGGCGGCGCAGGGGGTTGCCAGTACAGCATCGACGTCTCCCAGTGGTGCCAGCGCCCCGGCGCTTTCTACACCGTCGTCGCGCCTCCCGGCGTCTTCCTGGTACTCGCGCTCAATGACGGGTACGGGTCCGGGACGTTCCGTTGGTCTGATGGCACGCAAGCGCTGGCGCGGGTCTGCTGAGCGGCGGCAGTTCTTGTCGCTCTAAGCGTGCGCTAGTTCAGGCCAGGCGTACGAGCCCGAAGCTCTTGTGCGATCCAACCCTCGATGACCGCGCCGACCGCCGACTCGGGAGTGTTGGTCCGAAGCTCGCGGAACCGCCTGGCCACCAGTAGGTCGGCGCGAAGCTCGGTCTCAGAGATGCGATGCCAAAGGACGCGATGCTTGTCCGGGTACTTCCGGTGGAGCTGCGGGTAACTCATCGCGGGGAACCGCATCTCGATCTGGCGCGGGGCCGGCGCTTCGCGCGTGTAGCGGAGGCGACGCGCTACATCTGGACTAGTTCCCTGTGCGCGCAGCTGGTTGTAGCGAACGCGCCCCTGGTCGTGATTGAGCTTGTCCCGACAGCGACGTGAGCACACCCGAGCGAACGACCGCTTGGCCACAAACTCCTGCCCGCAGTGCGCGCATGTCTTGATGCGTGCCGCGAGGTTGTCGAGGATCGCCTGCGCGGCTTGGCGACGGCGCGTCCCCAGCTGGTCAAAGAGGAGCGCGGCTACAACCCCCGCGTTCTCGCCGCTGGTCTTCCAGTTCCATGCGGGCTTCGCGTCACGGCCGGACGCCGTCTTGCGCGGCTTCACCGGGTAGATCGCCCCAACGCCGACAATCCTGTGAAAGCGGCAGATCACGTCGTAATCCGTCGTCTTGAGCATCGCCTGTGGGTACAGCTTGCCTCGGACGCGCGAGAAGCCGAACGAACCCTCACCCTCGAACAGGGCAGCTGCCCAGGCCACATCCTTGTCAGTTCGAGGCATTTGGATTCTGAGCTTACGCAGGGGACCGGCGGAAAGCTGGAGCGGCGGTGTGGAACGCTGGAGGGAGCCGCGATCTGCCCGTGTTCAAGGACTGGCTCCAGATCATCGGAATGATCGACATGACCGGCCGCGACCCACTCACGACCCAAACGCCCGGCGAAGCGAGCCCCGTAGACACTGAGGGTCGGCCTCGGAAGCCTCCGAAAAGTGCCGCGATTGCAGGCGATCCGCGTCGGTCGTCGTCGGTCGTCGTTTTCGTCTGAACGGCTTGGGAAGCCGACGCTCTACCAACTGAGCTACGTCCGCGCTGCGGGCGATTCTAAGCGGCGAACCTGAGAGCGTGGCCCAACAGTGGCCCAAACGCCTACTCGCCTTCGGTCCTGGTCCGCTCAGCGGCGCGGTCGTGGCGCTCGAGCGCCTGCCACTCCTCGGGGCGCAGTCCGGTCGCCGCGGCAAACGCGGGGAGCGGCGCGTACGCCGGCGACAGCTCGACTGCGATGGCGTCGAGCTCCGCCCGGGTAAAGGCGCGGACAGGGCCGGGCGCCGGCTGGCGGTTGCGGCCGGCAAGCTTCGCCGGGTTTGTCCGCATGTAGCCCCACCGAACAGCTGCCTCCAGCATCTGGCGTAGGGCCTGCACCCTCCCATAGCGGATGCCGGACGGCTGCTTCGCCTGCCACCCCGCGATCTCGTCGACCATGTGCTCCAGCTTGTGCAACGCCACGCTGCCGAACCTCCGCGCGGCGTGCCGCAACCGCTCGGGCAGCCTCAGCGCGATCGCGAATGCCTCCCGGGTCGACTCCTCAGCAAGATCGAAATCGCCGACGCAGCCGACCATGCTGGCCAGCACGCGCCCCCACCGCTCGCGAAAGACACGCTCGATCAACCAGCGTCTTCCATGCCGTGGAGATGTACCAACGGACGGACCTCCACCACCCCGCCGAGCCGAGCCGCGGGGCAGCGAGCCGCGATCTCGAGCACCGGATCGAGACTCTCCGCCTCGAAGAGGTAGAAGCCGCCAAAGACCTCCTTGGTATTCGCAAACGGGCCGTCCGTGATCAATGTCTCGCCGCCCTCGACGCGCACCGCGCTCGCCGTCTCGATCGACTGCAGCTGAGCACCCCCAATGTAACCCGGGAGCTGCGCGATCTCGAGATACTCGCGAGTCATCTGCTCCAGCTCCGCAGCGCTCAGCGCCTCATAGGTACCTGGCTTCTCATAGACCAACACCGCGAACTGCATACGCCCTCCTTGAAGATCGTTACCAACCCTACGACGAACAGACACCGCCGCAGGGGACAGAACTTCCGCGGCTACGCCTGCCAGGATTACGCTTGGATGGCAAGCTGGCGCAATCCGAGCGGAACCCTGCTCGCTCGGGTTGGACGAGACGCACAAGCACGCGACGGTCGTCGAGCCGCTGCCGCAGCCCGGCAGAGCAGCACAGTCCACACCGGGTCGTGACGCCGGTCGGCTGATTCTGCTCGATCGACGAAGCAGGACCAGCCGGCCCGTCGGCCGCTGTGGTGCTCCTCGCCACGAGCGAGTCCAACGGCCGGCACGATGACGGCGATGGGCCTGCCTGACGCTCTCTTCCGTGCAAGCCGCGCCGAGCAGGACGCGTGACGTCGCCGGCGAGATGCGCGTCCAACCACGAAGGCAGGTCTGGGGCTGTCCTAAGGCGCCGGCCCGGGCGTGGGTGCTCTACACCTGAAGGGGCACGCCCGCGCCGTGCCCGCTTTGCTCTCGGAGGCGGTAGCACCGGTCGGGCCACGAGATCGCTGAGTTCGTTCCGAACCGGCAGCGCCACCGGGGATCGGGGGGCGGTAGGGTCGGCGGGAGGCGCCTGGACCGCACGGCGTAGCCAACTGACCTGGTTTCCTGCCGTCGCCCGGGCTTGACGGAGGTTCGCCCATTTCCGGTTCGCATGAAAGCTGTCCCCTAAGCGTGCGCCGGTTCGTCGTTAGAGCGACAATCCACTCTCCTCAGTAGGAGGTTGCAGGTGAAGTACGCGATGTTGATCCACTACAAGCCCGGCCACACCGACACGCTGTCCGAGGATGAGTTCAAGGCGATGCTCGCCGAATACATCGCGCTCCGAGATGACCCCGGGTACATCGCCAGCGCGGAGCTGCAGCCGATCGAGACGGCCACGACGGTGCGAGTGCAGGACGGGCGGACGCTGGCGACCGACGGGCCGTATGCCGACACCAAGGAGGTGTTCGGCGGGTACTACGTGTTCGAGGCGGACACCCTCGCTGACGCGATCGAGCTGGCTGCGCGGATCCCGGCGGCGCATCTTGGCGGCGCGATCGAGGTCCGGCCGTTGGTGGAGCGCTAGCGCTGCTGGAAGAGGTTTTCCGCGACGAGTGGGGGCGCGTGCTTGCCTCGCTGGTCGGTTTCCTCGGCGATTTCGATCTCGCTGAGGAGGCCGTTCAGGAGGCGTTCGCGGTCGCCGCGGAGCGCTGGCCGCGGGACGGGACTCCGGCGAACCCGCGCGGGTGGCTCGTGACTACTGCTCGCAACCGGGCGATCGACCGGATCCGCCGCGAGCGCACGCTCGCTCAGAAGACTCGGCTGCTGGATGTGCCCGAGCCAACGGACGATGAGATGGACGACACAGTGATCGAAGACGAGCGACTCGAGTTGGTCTTCACGTGCTGCCATCCGGCGCTCGCGGTCGAGGCGCAGGTGGCGCTCACGCTGCGTGCGCTCGGGGGCCTGTCGACGGATGAGATCGCGCGCGCGTTCCTGGTCTCGGAGGAGACGATGAAGCGGCGGCTGTCGCGTGCGAAGGCGAAGATCAAAGCGACCGGGATCCCGTTCGCGGTGCCGGCCGATCACCTGCTCCCGGACCGCCTGAACGCGGTGCTGGCAGTCATTTATCTGATCTACAACGAGGGCTACAGCGGCCGGGTCGACCTCGCGGCCGAGGCGATCCGGCTCGGGCGGGTGCTGTCGATGCTGATGCCCGATGAGCCGGAGGTTCACGGGCTGCTCGCGCTGATTCTGATTCAGCACGCGCGGCGTAAGGCGAGATTCTCCGACGACGATCTCGTGCTGCTCGAAGACCAGGATCGGTCGCTGTGGGACGGACAACAGATCGCGGCCGGGCGCGAGACGCTCGATCGAGCGATCGCGCTGCGCGGCCGCGGCCCGTACGTGCTCCAGGCCGCGATCGCCTCGCTTCAGAGCGTCGAGCAGATCGACTGGCCGGAGATTGCTGCCCTGTACGAGCAGCTTGTGCGGATCACCGGCTCGCCGGTGGTCGAGCTCAACCGCGCGGTCGCGGTCGCCGAGGCGGGGCGCACCGAGCAGGCGCTCGAGATCGTCGACGCCCTCGAGCTCGACGACTACCAGTACCTGCACTCGACCCGCGGTGAGCTGCTGCGCCGCCTCGGCCGCAACGCCGAAGCCCGCGCGGCGTATGAACGCGCGCTCGAGCTCGCCCGCTCTGAGCCCGAGCGCCGCTTCCTCGCGGGCCGGATCGCCCAGCTGTAGACCGGCCCCGGGCCACAGCCGGCCGACGCACCGTCGCTGTCCCCTCGGCGCGCGCCCGTTCGTCGTCAGTGCGTAGCGATCGAACGACCCGGGAGGACAGCGAGATGACCCAGCCACGCACCCACATCACGCGCGAGCTCGACCGCCGCAGTGGCGACGGGATCGAGGTCCGGCTGCTGTGGTGTCAGAACGACGGCCACGTCACGGTCGCGGTCACCGACACCAAGACCGGCGAGGCGTTCGAGCTTCCGGTACGCGAAGGCGAGCGCGCGCTCGAGGTGTTCCATCACCCGTACGCGTACGCGGCCCAGCCACAGCATCGGCGTGTCCCGATGGCGGCCTCCCATTCGTCCTAGCGACAACAACTCTAAGAGGAGGCAGCGATGCAACACCACACCAACACTCAACTTTCTGTCCCTGTCCCGACCGCTGGAGGTCCGATGACGTCCATATCCCCGAATATCAATCGCTGGCGCGCGTTCGCGCTGTTGGCGGTGTCGTTCTTCATGACGATTATCGATCTGACGATCGTCAACGTGTCGCTGCCGACGATCGGTCGCGATCTGCACTTCAGCGCGACCAGCCTGCAGTGGGTGGTGACGGCGTACGCGCTCACGTTCGGCGGCTTCATGCTGCTCGGCGGTCGTGCCGCGGACCTGCTCGGCCGCCGCCAGATGCTGATGGTCGGGCTTTCGTTGTTTACGGCGGCGTCGCTGGGAGCCGCGCTGTCGACCGGCGAGGTGTGGCTTATCGCAGCGAGGGCCGTTCAGGGCCTTGGCGCGGCGATCATGCTGCCCGCCGCCCTGTCGATCGTGATGAACATGTTCGCCGAGGGCGCCGAGCGCAACAAGGCGCTCGGGATCTGGGGCGGGCTCGGTGCCGGCGGGGCGACCGTTGGTGTGATCGCCGGCGGGCTTCTCACCCGCTACGCCGGGTGGCAGTACATCTTCTATCTGAACGTCCCGATCGGGGCCGCCGCGCTGGCGCTCGCACCCAGGATCGTGCCCGACAGCCGGCTCGCCACCACGCGCCGGCGGTTTGACGCGCTCGGTGCGATCGCGGGCACGGGCGGGCTGGTGCTGCTGGTCGACGCGATCGCCCAGGCACCGCAGTACGGCTGGGGCGCCACGCGGACAGTCGCTCTGCTGGCAGCATCGGCGGCGCTGCTCGCCGCGTTCCTGGTGATCGAGGCCCGGGCGAAGGAGCCCGTGCTGCCGCTGTCGATCTTCAGGCTGCGCACGCTCGCCGGCGCGAACGCCGCGGGGCTGCTGTTGGGCGGCAGCTTCTTCGCGTTCATCTTCGTCGGCACCCTCTACATGCAGCAGGTGCTCCACTACAGCGCCCTGCAGACCGGCCTCGCATGGCTGGCCGCGTCGCTGACCTCGATCGCCCTCGCTGGCATCTCACAGGCGCTGGTCACCCGTGGCGGCGCCAAGGTCGTGATGGCGATCGGGATGACGCTGATCGGCGCGGGCGTGCTGTGGGCGACCCAGGTGCCCGTCCACGGACACTTCCTCGCCAACCTCGCCGGCCCGTTCGTCGTTGCCGGCGCCGGGACCGCGTTCGCTTTCATCCCGATCTCGATCGCCGCGCTCGCCGGCGTCTCAGAGCACCAGGCCGGGCTCGCGTCCGGGCTCCTGAACACCAGCCAGCAGCTCGGCGGAGCGCTCGGGATCGCGATCGCCTCAAGCGTGGCCGCCAGGCACACCCAGACGCTGGTGCACGCCGGCAACGCCGCACCCGCGGCCCTCACCGGCGGCTTCCAGCAGGCGCTCTGGGTGCTCGGCGCGATCGCGCTGCTCGCCGTCCCGGCGATCTTCGCGCTCGTCCGCCGCGACGAGCTCTCCGACGCGGTCACCAAGACCACGATCCGCGAGCCGCAGCCCGCGCTGGCCGGCGCGAACTGACGACACCACGACACACCAACAAAAGGAGACACACATGTCCACCGTCGAAAAAACGACGCGTCAGGCGCCAATCAGTTATACGATGGTCACCTACACCGTGAAGCCGGGACGTGAGCAGGAGAACGCTGCGCTCGTGCGCGCCGTCTTTAAGGAACTCGCGCAGGACCGACCGGCGGGATTTCGTTACGCGGTCTTCCAGCTGCCGGACTCGCGCCAGTTCGTACACCTGTACACCAATGAAGGCGCCGCAGCCGGCGCACTACAACAGCTGCCGGCGTTCCAAGCGTTCGTGGCCGCGGCGCAGGATCGCCACGAGCAACCGGCCACCTTCACGGAGCCAGAGCTGATCGGCGATTACCGCACATTCGCGGACACTGACCATCCGGCGTCCGCCGGCGGGTGAAGACCTCGGGTGGCCACACCGACACCGCAGGTGAGCTGTCGCTCCATCCGCCCGCGCCCCGCGGAGCGGATAGAGCGACCCTGCGATGGCCGCAGACTCACCCGACGGCTGAGTGACACGCGATGAGCTAGATGGCAGACGAGCCCTCTGAATGGGCCGGCGCCCTCGTCGTCGTTGAAGCCGGCGGTCAGCCGGAGAGCGGTTGGTCGCGCCGGAGACGCGCGGTTAGACTCGCCTACCCCGCCGAGAAGGAGGAGAGATGCGGCAACTGACAGGGCTCGATGCGCAATTCCTGGCGCTGGAGACGGCGCGCCAGAGCGGCCACGTGGGCGGGCTCGCCGTGCTCGATCCGAGCACTCGCCCGAATGGCCGGCTGGAGCTGGCCGACGTGCACAACATGCTGGCCGAGCGACTCCCGCTGCTGCCTCCCTTCCGCTGGCGGCTGAAGCAGGTCCCGCTGGGCCTGGACTACCCGTACTGGATCGACGACCCGGACTTCGATCTCGAGTACCACGTACGCGAGATCGCGCTGGCGCCCCCGCCGACGGACGAGAAGCTCGGGGAGCAGGTCGCGAGGATCTTCGCCCGACCCCTCGATCGCGCGCGGCCGCTATGGGAGGTGTACCTGATCCACGGCCTGCAGGACGGGCACGTGGCGCTGCTGACGAAGATCCACCACGCGGCCGTCGACGGGTTGTCGGGTCAGGAGATTCTCAGCGTGCTTCTCGACCTGACGCCGGCAGGACGCGAGGCGCCGCCGCCCGATGACTCGGTGCCGGATCGCGAGCCGAGCGATCTCGAGATGCTCGGGCGGGGCCTGTTGGGCGCGCCACGGTACGTCGGCCGCGTTGTCCAGGCTCTGCCGTCGACGCTGCCCAACCTTGAGCACGCGCCGCTGATCAATGAAATTCCGGGTGCCAAGACGATGGGGAGGACCACCGCGCGGGTGACTCGCGCGCTCCGTCGGCGCGAATCCCGGGTGCTCGAGCGGACGACGCTCACCCGGCCGCGGACGTCCTTCAATGGTCGTGTGTCGCCGCACCGCCGGTTCGCGTTCGGCCAGCTGTCGCTCGATGAGGTCAAGACGGTCAAGAATGCGCACGGCTACACGGTCAACGACGTCGTCGTCGCGATCTGCACCGGCGCGGTACGCAGGTGGCTGATCGAGCACGAGGAGCTGCCCGAGGAACCGCTCGTCGCGCAGGTGCCGGTGTCGGTCAGGACCGAAAAGCAGCGCGGTACCTACGGCAACCGGATCGGAATGATGAGCGTCCCGCTGTTCACCAACGTGGCCGATCCGTTGGAGCGCCTGAGGGCGACGCACGAGGCGTTGCTGGCGGCGAAGGATCGCCACAACGCGCTGCCGGCGCAGCTGCTCCAGGACACGACGCAGTTCATCCCGCCGGCCGTGTTCGCCCGTGCGTCTCGGGTGACGTTCTCACTCGCGGCGACCCGGACGCCCGTGTGGAACATGGTGGTCTCGAACGTCCCTGGCCCGCAGTTTCCGCTGTACTGCGTGGGCGCGCAGATGGTGGCCCATTACCCCGTCTCCGTGATCACGGACGGGATGGGCCTGAACATGACGGTGATGAGCTACTGGGGTCACCTCGACTTCGGGATCGTCGCCGACCGCGAGCAGATGCGCGACGTGTGGAAACTGATCGAGTGGCTCGAGTCCTCGCTCCAGGAGCTGCTGCCCGCCGGCGCCCAAACGGCGGCGGCGAGCGCCCAGGCGTCGCCGCCGAGCGCGCCCGAGCCGCTCGTGGGCTCAGAGGCCGGCGCAACGCCCGCCGCGGCCGCGGCGGACGAGGAGCGTCGCTAGCCGATCACCCGGAACACGCCCCGCATGAACGGGTGGATCCGGCAGAAGAACGTGTAGGTCCCGGGCGGGAGGTTGGTCGGCGTCGACCAATCCACTCTCCCGACGGCGGGCAGCGCGGCGCCCAGCTGTCCGGAGTCGAAGTTCCCGGAGCCGTTGGCGAGCGGGTACGAGATTCCGGTGTTCAGCCCGCACGGGTACTTGCACGTGGTGATGCTGTGGAAGATCGAGGTCTTGTACAGCTCGCTCGGGTTGAAGATGTCCAGCGACGCCGACGGCGACGCGTCGTCGTTGACGAACGAGAGCGACTGGCCCTTCTTGATCGTCGGGATGCAGCGCTGCTTGCCGGTCGCGGTGAAGTCTCCGGGGAGGTAGTTGAAGCCCGCGATCATCGACCTTGTGGGTGCGGCAAACCGGGAACTTCTTGAGGTTGACGTCCAGCGACTTCGTCCCGCCCCAGACCCGGTTCTCCGGAAGCTGGCCGTGGGTGACGTGACCGGCCTGGTTGAGCTCGTGGTCGAACGGGATCGATGCCCGCGTTGTCGTTCCATGCCTCCCAGACGACCATGATCCCCATCACCTCGTACCAGGATGCGATACGGGTGTCGTAGGTGGCGTTGATCTCAAGCTGGTCCCCGGGTTTCACGGCGACCCGCCAATTCGGCGCCGTCGCCGTCATCGCCATGTTCCACGAGATCGGTGGTCGGTGGTCGAAGTAGTGGGCGTATGAGCGGAACAATCGCACCGAATGCGGCACGTTCACCACGAATCGCGCCGTGGCTCGGACGTCGCGCCGGGGCGGGTCATGTCCAGCTCGTCATAGAGGCCGCCCGGATGCACGTGGCCGGCTGTGCCGAGCAGCGTCCCGGAGTGGTCGACCGTGAAGACGTTCAACGGCGACTTGCCGCCGTACGGGTCCTTGGCCATCTCCGGGAAGGTGAACTTGCCGTCCTTGCCGCTGCCTCGCTTGACGTTGAACACCGGATAGAGGCTGTGATCCTCGACGTCCATCCAGATCGGATGGGCGGGCTGGATGTTCGCGGCGGCCGGCGTATCCGCCGGGATGAAGTCGATCTCGTAGGTGATGTAGACCTTGGCCGTCCGCGCCGTCAGGTTGTGGATCATGTAGTTGAGGACCCAGAAGTCCTTGGCGCCGATCGGATAGCCGTAACCCTTGGGCAGCGTGTAGATCGTCTTCTCCTCGCCCGAGGCCATGAACGGATAGAAGCCGAAGTACGTGCCGCCCTCGCCCTCGCCCGCGCTCACCCTCCCGTTGCTCAGCCACACGCCGTGGTGCAGGTGGATCACGTTGGTCAGCGGGACCCGGCCACAGCACTTGCCGTTGGGCAGCGCGTACTTGAGGTTCGGCGCCATCCGGACCATGTAGCCGTCAACGCTCGGCTTCGGCACGCGGTTGGAGTCGAGCAGGATCAGGTTGGCGCCCGGCGTGATCAGGAAGGGCCCCGCGGAGAAGTGAAGATGCTCAACCCCGGCCTGCGACCCTGCCTGTGCGCTCGCGGTGGCGGAAAACGACAGCGCCGCTGCGATCACGACCACCGCCAATATCGCCCTTTTCACCTGTCTCCTCCGTCTCCAACGCCTTCCCGTGCACATATTCAAGCACGGTTTGGCGATCGATGGGACGCTCGCGTACCAATCTACGCGAAAAATTTCCGGGAGGGCGCAGACGGGACTCGGCGGCCGGCGAAAGCGGCCTACCAGGCCTGGGTCCCGCCGCAGTGCGGGCAGCCCACGGAGGTCGAAACGGGCGCCTCGAACACGTAGCCGCACTGGCAGGTATAGACCGCCTGGTCGGTGGCCAGCCGCTGTCCAGTCCACGCGTGCTGGTCCCGGCCGCGGTGCTCCGGGGCCGATCCCGCGGAGCCCGCGGGACCCGACCGTCCGGGAGCATGACGCTCGGGGGTCTCCCGGCGCCGTCGCGGACTCTCAGCTCGCTTGGGTCGGACTAGCACGGTCATAGGCGACTAACGTCGTCGGATGAATTTGGTTTCGCGGTCGACATAAAAACTCCTCGTGGCTAACAAGACGCTAATCGGCCCCTGAGCATTCCCGGCAAGCTTTCCCCGGAAAGCTGGACGATGACTCGAACGGGTGAGTGGGGACGTGGGGGGCTACCGGCTCCGTGTGTGGGAAAATGAGTCCTCGCATGGACCCGAGCCGCAAGCGTGCGATCCGCCTCACGGTCGCGCTCACGGCCGCGCTAATCCTGGCGACGGCCCTCATCTACACAAGCTTCACCGCCGGGCGAGACGAGCTGACCGCCTCGCAGCTGTTGAAGCGGGCGAAGCCTGGCCAGTCCTACATCCTCGCCGGTACCGTGCTCGCCGGCTCGGTCCGGCACGAGGGCGAGGACTTGCTTTTCCGCGTGCGCGACCCGAAGCTGAAGGTGTCGGTGCCGGTCAGCTACACCGGAATCGTGCCGGACCCCTTCGCGGCGGGACGCGGCGTGCTGGTGACGGTTCAGCAGCAGGGAACGACGTTCGTCGGTCAGCAGAACTCGCTGACCACCAAGTGCCCGTCCAAGTACCAGGCTGCGGCGTCCTCCTGATGGCGGCGGACGGAAGCGGAAAAGACTGATATGGCTCTGCTCGGTCGCGCGCTGCTGATTCTCGCGCTGCTCGTCGCGCTCTACGGGATCGGAGCCTCCCTCTACGGAGCGATCACCGGAAGGTCGGCGTGGGTTCACTCTGGCCGGCGCTCGGTGTACGCGATCGCCGGACTTACGGTCGTCGCGTGGCTGATCCTCGAGTCCGAGTTCCTGCGCAACAACTTCTCGTTCAACGTGGTCGCCGAGCATTCGTCGACGACCACGCCGACGTTCTACAAGCTGGCCGCGCCGTGGTCCTCGCAGGAGGGGTCGCTGCTGCTGTGGGTGATGCTCCTGTCGCTCTGGTCGAGCCTGATTCTGTTCCTGACGCGCCGGCGCGTTCGGGAGATCGCCCCCTACGCGACGGCGGTACTGCTCGGATTCAGCGCGTTCTTCACATCCCTGGCCATCTTCTTCGCGAATCCGTTCACGACGACCGCATCGCCGCCCGCCGAGGGCGCCGGCCTGGATCCGCTGCTCCTACACCCGAGCATGATGATCCACCCGCCGATGCTGTACTCGGGGTACACGTTGCTGACGATCCCGTTTGCGTTCGGGGTCGGGGCGCTCGTCACCGGCAGGCTCGGATCGGAGTGGATCAGCGTGACGCGGCGGTTCGCGCTCGCCGCCTGGCTGTTCCTCGGCATCGGGATCCTGCTCGGCGCCCGCTGGTCCTACACCGAGCTCGGCTGGGGCGGGTACTGGTCCTGGGACCCGGTCGAGAATGCGGCGCTGATGCCGTGGCTGTGCATCACGGCGTTCATCCACTCGATCATGATCCAGGAGAAGCGGGGCATGCTGAAGGTGTGGAACGTCTCGCTCGTGCTCGCCGCTGGCACCCTCTCGATCCTGGGGACGTTCCTCGTCCGCTCGGGGGTTCTCAGCTCGATCCACGCGTTCGGTGCCTCGACGCTCGGGTTCCCGTTCGTGCTGCTTGATCGGAGCGATGGTCGCCGGATCGATCGCGCTCGTGATCTGGCGACGTGACTCGCTGCGCTCGGAGGCGCAGATCGATTCGCTGCTCTCGCGCGAGGCCGTGTTCCTGTTCCAGAATCTCGTGTTGGTATCGATGGTCTTCGTGATCTTCTGGATCACGTTCTTCCCGCTGATCTCCCAGGCGCTGACCGGCACCAAGGTCTCGGTTGGGCCGCCCGCGTTCCGGCCGTTCATCGTCCCGCTGGCGCTGATCCTCGTGTTGCTCTCGGGCATCGGTCCGATCATCGCGTGGCGCCGGGTCACGCTGGCCAACCTGAGGCGGAACTTCACGCTGCCGGTCGCGGTCGCGCTCGTGACGCTCGTCGCGCTGCTACTCGCGGGAGGCATCAGCGTGCGGCCCTTCGCCCTGCTGATGTTCACGTTCGGCGCGTTCGTCGCCGCCGCGGTGGCACAGGAGTTCTGGCGGGGGGTCGGCGCGCGCAGGGCGATGACGCACAACTCGCCGCCGGTCGCGCTCGCCCAGCTGGTCAGGCGCAATCGCCGTCGGTACGGCGGCTACATCGTCCACGCGGGTCTCGCGGTGCTGCTCGTCGGCGTTGCGGCGTCGTCGTCCTTCCAGCACTCCCACGACGTGATCCTCTCGCCCGGCCAGCACGTGAAGGTCGACGGTTACACGATCCGCTACGTCCGTCCCACGGCCGCCGCGACGGCGCAGAAGCTGTCGTTCGGGGCCGTTCTCGACGTCTCCAAGGGCGGCCATCACGTGACGACGCTCCAGACCAGCCGTGGCTTCTATCCCTCCCAGGATCCGACGCAGGGGCAGATCGGCCGCTTCTTCGCGGGCGAGGCCGACAGCAACGTCGGGCTCCGCGCGGGGTTGTTCAAGGACATCTGGGGCGTGATCAACCCCGACCTGACGCCGCTGCAACCCCTGATCAACCAGGGCAATCGCGTCTTCGCGGCGGCGCTCGGGCAGGCGATGACCAGGATCGCCGGGTTGCCCACGGCGCAGGCGAATGCCGATCTGCAGCCGCTCTGGCAGGCGCGAGACCGAGCGGTCGCGGGACTGACGAGCCGGTTTGTCACCCATCCGTGGCCCGTCGAGTTCCTGTTCATCGTCTCCCCGCTGGTGACGTGGATCTGGCTGGGCGCGCTGATTAGCATCTCGGGGGGTCTGATCGCCTTGTGGCCCGTTCCGGTGCTCGCCCGGCGGCGGTCGGCGGCACTGGCGGGCGCTCGCAGGTCCGGGTCCCCGGTGCCCGCCCGCGAGGCGGTGTGAGGTGGCGGCCAGGCAGTCGATCGGGGCGGGCTGAGCGTGGAGTTCCTGCTGGTCCTGGCGGTCGTGCTGATCGTCGTGGCCGTGGTGATGTCGCCGCTGCGGCGCGAATGGACGGGCCGGCCGGGCACGGACGCGGCGCCGGCGGACGGGGAGGACGAGCGCGAACTCAGTGAGCTGGCAGAGCTTGAAGCTGCACGCGATGCCAAGTACCGCGAGATCCGCGACGCGGACCTCGACCGCCGGACGGGGAAGCTCTCCGAGGAGGACTTCGACGCGATCGACGGGACGCTGCGCAGCGAGGCCATTGAGATCCTGCGGGCGATTGACGATGCCAAGGACCGCCAAGCGGCTACCATCGGTGACCGATGAGCACCATCCTCAGCGTCGTCCAAGTCTTCATCTCCGTCGTCCTCGTGTTCCTGATCCTGATGCATTCCGGGAAGGACGCGGGCCTCTCCGGCGCGTTCGGGGTTGGCACGGGGGCGGGTCCGTTCGGCGGCGGCTCGCTCGTCGAGCGCAACCTCAACCGCTGGACGGTCGGATTCGCGCTCGCGTTCGTGGTCAACACGATCATCCTCATCAAGATCGGGTAGGGCCGCCGTGAGGGCGTCGGCCGCCATCGGGGCCTGCGTCGTCGCGCTCGTCGCTTGCGGAGGACGCGCCGCCGGTGGCGCGATGACCACCCCGAGCACCAGCAGCTCCGCCGCCGCGGCGACGGGACGCGCCCGCACAACGACTGGCGCAACGACGGCCGCGGCGATCGACGGCGACCGGGACTGGACCCGGTTCGACTACAACGCGCAGCGGAGCGGCGTCGGGCCGGCGTTCACCGGGATCACGGCGGCCGACGCAGGCCGACTCCGTCGCCGGGTCGTCCACATCGACGGCGTCGCCGATTCATCCGCCGTCGAGTTGCACGCGGTGAAGATCCGCGGCCGCCGACGGGACGTCGCGATACTCACGACGACGTACGGCCGGACGATTGCGATCGACGTGGGCACCGGGGCCAAGCTGTGGGAGTTCGTACCGCCCGATATCCATTCCTACCAGGGCAGCGCGCAAATAACGACGGCAAGCCCGGTAGCCGATCCGAACCGCCGCTTCGTCTACGCCGCGAGCCCGGACGGGCTGATCCGCAAGATCCGGGTCTCGAACGGCCGCGAGGTTCATTCCGGCCACTGGCCGGCGCGAATCACGTCCAACCCCGTCAGGGAGAAGATCGGCGGCGCCTTGAACCTCCACGGGCGCTACGTGATCGCGGTCACGGGCGGCTATATCGGCGATATTCCCATCTACCAGGGACACGTCGCCGTGATCGATCGTCGGACCGGGCGCGTCGCTCATGTCTGGAATTCGCTCTGCTCCGGACGTCATCATCTGATCAACCCAACCAGCTCGTGCCCGGCGAGCGATTCGGCGATCTGGGCCCGCGCCGGGGCCGTGGTCGAGCCGTCGACCGGCCGCCTCCTGGTGGCAACCGGCAACGGGCCGTTCAACGGCTCGACCAACTGGGGGGACAGCGTCCTCGAGCTCAACCCGGACGCGAGCCGCCTGCTCCACAACTGGACGCCCACCAACCAGGCCCAGTTGAATGCCAACGACGGCGATCTCGGGAGCACGGCGCCCGCGCTGCTGCCGCCCGTGCATGGGCTCCGCCTGGCGGTCCAGGGAGGCAAGCAGGGGATCCTCGACCTGCTCAATCTCGACCGCCTCGACGGCACCACGCATGGGGCCGGCGCGCGGCTCGGCGGTCAGCTGCAGACGATTCCCTCGCCCGGCGGGGGAGACGTCCTGACCACGCCGGCGGTCTGGAGCCACGGCGGAAAGGCCTACGTATTCGTCGCCAACGACAACAACACGTATGCGTACGTGCTCGGTGGCGGCAGCAAACCGCGGCTCAGCGTGGCCTGGAAGCAGGGCCCCCCCGGATCGAGCCCGCTCATCGCGGGCGGACTGCTGTACGTCTATGACATCGGATCCGGAGTGCTCAACATCAGGGAGCCGACCACCGGACAGCTGCTCGCATCGCTCCCGGCCGGAGGCGGTCACTGGAGCAGTCCAATCGTGCTCGGAGGCCGGATCGTGCTGCCCGTCGGCGGCAGCCCGGCCGACGACGCGACCAGCGGCATCGTCAACATCTATCACCTGCCCGGTCGCTGAGCCGACCCCTCAGGAGATCCGCGCCACGAGCGCTGTGACGTCGTCGTGCAGCTGCTCGTCGCGAACCGCCAACCGGGACAGGAGGTGGCCGACGAGCGCGCCGGGGGCCGCCGGTCCGGTGCAGACCGCGGCGGCCAGGCGCTCGAGACCGGCGTCGAGAGACTCGCCGCGGCGCTCGACCAGCCCGTCGGTGTAGAGGACGAGCGCGTCGCCGGGCTGCAGCTGGTGGCGCTGCGTCGGGTAATCGCCGTCCTTGATCCCGGTCAGGCCGCCGCCGCCTTCCAGGTACGTGGCATGTCCATCGCGCGTGCGAATCAGCGGTGGCGGATGACCCGCGGCTGCCCACGAGATCGTTCGCTCGGCAGGGTCGACGATCGCGTAGACGACGGTGAACAGCTCGTCGTCGCCAGTCGCGAGCTGCATCCGGTTGAGCAGCGTCAGCGCCTCCCCAGGGAGGCGGCGGCCATCGTCTCCGAGCGCCAGCGTTCGGGTCACGGTCCGCAGCTGTCCCATCGCCGAGGCGGCCGGGATGCTCCTCCCGGCGACATCGCCGACGACGATGCCGAGCCGTCCGCCGGGCAGCTCGAACGCGTCGTACCAGTCGCCGCCGACCTCGGCTCCGACCCCCGCCGCCTCGTAATGGCGGGCGACCTCGACGCCGGCGACCTCGGGGAGATTCTTGGGCAGCAGGCCACGCTGGAGCACGACCGCAATCCGGTGCTCCTCTTCGTGCAGCTGCGCCCGCCGCGTGGCGAGCGCGACCCGGTCGGCCGCGTCCTGGAGGAGCGAGCGCTCGCCGGCCGTGAGCGACTGTTCGGACGCGAACACGAGCCGAATAGCGCCGATCTCGACGCCCTGGATCAGGAGCGCCTGCTCGTGGGCACCTTCGAGCGGGCGCGCCGCCTCGTCCGGTCGCAGACGCCACACCTTGCCGCCGCCGGCGCGGACGGTCACGGGCTCGTTGAGCTCGCCGCTGATCCGCACCTCGGCGAGGGTGGCCCCGAACAGCGAGACCAGACGGGAGGCCAGCGCCTCCAGCAGTTCATCCAGTCCGAGCGGCTCGATCCCGTCCGTCAACGCCTGGAGGGTTCGCAGCCGTCCGGCCATCGCCTCCGCCTGCCCGCGCGCCGCCTGCTCGACCAGCAGATCGGCCCGCGCCTGCTCGGCGCGCCGCCGGGCGCTCAGATCGACCCACTGGGCAAGGAGCATTGGTTCCCCGAAGTCGGTGGGCTCGATCGCCGAGGCGAACAGTCCGACCCACATATCCGCGCCCATCGGGTGCAGCAGCCGGAGGTCGACGCTGACGATCTCGGGCGGGGCCGGCGCGGCATCCTGGCGGGCAACTCTGTCCAGTGTCGCCGACAACGCCTCGCGATCGTCGGGGTGGCAGAGCTCCTGGATCGCGACTCCCTGTAGGCGCTCCGGGTCTCGGCCGACCAGCCGGGCGAAGGCCGGATTGGAACGCACGATCGCGCGAGAGCTGTCGAGCACGGTCTTGCCGATCGGCGCCGCTTCGAACGCGCCGCGCAGGAACGACTCGGACCGCTTGAGCGCGCGCCTGCTCGCCTCGAGCTCCGCGAACACCGCCACTTTCGACCGCAGCACGTCGGGATCGAACGGCTTGAGCACGTAGTCGACGGCGCCGACACCGTAGCCGCGAATGATGTCTCCGACCTCGTCGCGTGCGGCGGTGAGAAACACGATCGGAACGTCCTGGGTGCGTGCCCGGCTCTTGATCAGCTCAGCGGTTTCAAGGCCGTCGAGTCCGGGCATGCGCACGTCGAGCAGGATCAGGCCGTAGTCCCGCTCGAGCACCAGCCGCAACGCTTCGCGGCCCGAGGTCGCGGTGTGGAGCGGGTAACCGAGTGGGGCGAGGGCCGCCTGAACCGTCCGCAGGTTGTCCGGGCGGTCGTCGACGACGAGGATCGGCAGCGCGTCGACCGCGGTCAGCTCGATCGGATGGTCGCTGCCGGCCGACTTCTCCGACGCGGACTCCGGATGCTCTAGCTGTCGAGCCACACGCGCATCATCGACAGGAGCTGGTCGAGGTCGACCGGCTTGGTGATGTAGTCGGATGCTCCGGCTGCAAGGGCCTTCTCGCGGTCGCCCTTCATCGCCTTGGCGGTCAGCGAGATGATCGGCAGGTGCTCGAAGCGCGGCGTCGCGCGGATCGCGCGCGCTGTCTCATACCCGTCCATCTCCGGCATCATGATGTCGAGCAGCACGAGGTCGGTGTTCGGGTGCTGGTGCAGTCGCTCGATCCCCTCGCGGCCGTTCTCGGCGAAGACCACTTTCATCCCTCGTTGCTCGAGGCTCGAGGTGAGGGCGAACACATTGCGGATGTCGTCGTCGACGACGAGCACCTTTTTGCCGTGGAGGGGCGCATCGCCGGTGCGCAGGCGGCCCAGCATCTTGCGCGTCGAGCTCGGGAGCGTCGCCTCCACCCTGTGCAGGAACAGCGCCGAGCGGTCTGCGAGCCGCTCGGGAGAGTCGGCGACCGTGATCACGGCCGATTTCGCGAAGGCGTCGAGCCGAGCCCGATCTGTCTTCGGGAGCTCGGCGTCGAGGTAGGCGATGGACGGGACCTCGCGAGCGACCTCGTCGGTCGCGAGCTCCTGCAGGAACGCGAAATGCCCGCCCGGATCGGCGGCGAGGAGCACCAGCGCGAGATCGAACGGCTCTGCTCGCAGCGCGGCGAGCGCGCGCTCGGGCGCGATCAGCTCAAACTCCGCGCTCTCGCCGCCGGCGACCAGCTCTTCGAGCCGATCGTCGAGCTCCGTCTGCTCGGTGATCGCCGCGATCCGCCTGTGAGGCGTCTGCGTCAACCGCTCGAGCCGGGCGAGTGCGGTCTCGAGCCGGCCGGGGTCGACCGGGTCGTCGATGAAGGAGGCGGCGCCGCCACGCAGGGCGGTGTTCCGGGCAGCAGGGTCGGAGATCACGACCACGGGCAGGTGCCGTGTGTCGGGATGCTTCTTCAGCTGCCCGAGCGCGGGCTCGACCCGGGTCCAGGTGCCGCCGAGCAGCACAGCGGCGGGGCGGTGCTCACGCGCCAGGCCTAGCGCCGCGGTCGGCCGGCGCGCGATGATCGACTTCACGCCGTGTAGACGCGCCGCCTCCACCGCCTCGCGTGCCCGCTCGCCGTCGGGATCGATCACGAGCATGACTCGGTCATCCGGCTCCAGCCGGACGGCGTCATCAGCCAGCAGCGACGGTGCTGCCGGACCGGCCGGAGCTCCGCCATTTGTCGGTACGGCGACGTCGAGCGGGCCATCGAGCGCGGCCTGTGGGGCGGGCTCCAGCGGCCGCTCGTTGAGCGGCAGCAGCAGCGAGAACCGGCTCCCGGTCCCCAGTTGAGATTCGACCTGTATCTCGCCACCGAGGAGCCGTGCGATCTCCCTCGAGATCGACAGGCCCAGCCCGGTCCCGCCGTACTTGCGCGACGTGGTCCCATCGGCCTGCTGGAAAGCCTCGAAGATCGCTCCCAGCTTGTCGTCGGCGATCCCGACCCCCGTGTCCGTGACGGTCATCGAGATCACGCGCTCCGCGCCCTGGAGCGCCTCGCTGTGGAACGTCATGCCGTCCGAGGGATAACCAATCGCGAGCGTCACCCCGCCCTTGTGGGTGAACTTGAACGCGTTCGAGAGCAGGTTCTTGAGGATCTGGTTGAGCCGCTGCTCGTCGGTCACGATCGAGGGCGGCAGCGTCGGGTCTATCTCGACGACGAACTCGAGTCCGTTCTGCTCGGCCATCTGGCGGAACGCACGCTGGGCGTCCTCGTAGATGTCCGCCAGCGCGATCGGCGCCATGTCGACCTCCATGCGCCCAGCCTCCACCTTCGAGAGGTCGAGGATGTCGTTGATCAGCGACAGCAGGTCGTTTCCGGCGGAATGGATCGTCTGGGCGAATTCGACCTGGCGCGCGGTCAGCGACCCGTCCTCGTTCTCGCCCAGCAGCCGGCTCAGGATCAGCATCGAGTTGAGCGGGGTGCGCAGCTCGTGGGACATGTTCGCCAGGAACTCCGACTTGTATTTCGACGACAGCGCGAGCTGTGCGGCCTTGTCCTCGAGCCCGCGGCGGGCCAGTTCGATCTCCTCGTTCTTGATCTCGATGTCGCGGTTCTGCTCGGACAGCAGCCGCGCCTTCTCCTGGAGCTCGTCGTTGGTGTTTCGCAGCTCCTCGGACTGCTTCTGGAGCTCCTGGGTGAGGCTCTGGGACTGCTCGAGCAGCTCCTCCGTGCGCATGTTCGCGCGGATCGTGTTGATCACGACGCCGATCGTCTCGGTGATCTGGTCGAGGAAGTCGCGGTGGACGTCGGAGAACGGGCTGATCGATGCAAGCTCGATCACACCCAGCACCTGATCCTCGAACAGGACCGGCATCACCAGAATCCCGGCGGGGGCGACTTCGCCCAGGCCCGAGCGGAGGGTGATGTACCCCGGCGGGAGGTCGGTCACCGCGATCGTCTTGCGCTCGATCGCCGCCTGGCCGACGAGGCCCTCGCCGATCTTGAAGCGGCCCCAACCGTCGCCCTCGGGCGCCGCGAACCCATATGACGCCGCGAGCACGAGCTCGGTGCCTCCGTCGGCGCTCGGCTCGGCGACGAACAGCGCTCCGTGCTGCGCGTTCACGGTCGGCGTCACCTCGCTCATGATCAGCTGTGTGACGGCCATGAGATCGCGCTGACCCTGGAGCATGCCGGAGATGCTCGCGAGGTTCGTCTTGAGCCAGTCCTGCGCGGCGTTGCGCTCGGTGGTCTCGCGAAGGTTGGCGATCATCTGGTTGATGTTGTCCTTGAGCTCGGCGACCTCGCCCTGAGCCTCGACCGAGATCGAGCGCGTCAGGTCGCCCTTCGTGACCGCGGTCGAGACCTCGGCGATCGCCCGCACCTGCGTCGTCAGGTTGCCGGCCAGCTGGTTGACGTTCTCGGTCAGCCGGCGCCAGGTGCCCGACACGCCCTCGACCTCGGCCTGGCCGCCGAGCTTGCCCTCGGTGCCGACCTCGCGGGCGACGCGGGTCACCTCGGCGGCGAAGCTCGAGAGCTGGGCGACCATCCGGTTGAGCGTCTGCTTGAGCTCGAGGATCTCTCCTCTGGCGTCGACGGTGATCGTCTGCGTGAGGTCACCGTTGGCCACGGCGGTCGCCACCTGGGCGATGTTGCGGACCTGGTCGGTCAGGTTGCGGGCCATGAAGTTGACGTTGTCGGTCAGGTCCTTCCACGTACCCGCGACGCCCGGGACCTGCGCCTGTCCACCCAGGGTTCCTTCGGTTCCGACTTCGCGGGCGACGCGCGTCACCTCGGCCGCGAACGACCGCAGCTGATCGACCATCCGGTTGATCGTCTCGGCCAGCGTCGCGACCTCGCCCTTGGCGTCGACCGTGATCTTGCGGCTCAGGTCGCCGTTGGCGACGGCGGTGGTGACGGTGGCGAGGCTTCTGACCTGAGTGGTCAGGTTCGAGGCCATCTGGTTGACGTTCTCGGTCAGGCCTTTCCACGTGCCCGAGACGCCCTCGACCTCGGCCTGCCCTCCGAGCATTCCCTCGGTGCCGACCTCGCGCGCGACGCGGGTGACCTCGGCCGCGAACGAGCGCAGCTGATCGACCATCGTGTTGATCGTGTCCTTGAGCTCGAGGATCTCGCCCCGGGCGTCGACGGTGATCTTCTTCGACAGGTCTCCGCGCGCGACCGCGGTCGTCACCTGGGCGACGTTGCGGACCTGATCGGTCAGGTTCGAGGCCATGAAGTTGACCGAGTCGGTCAGGTCGCGCCACGTCCCGGACACGCCGGCGACCTCGGCCTGGCCGCCGAGCTTTCCCTCGGTGCCGACCTCGCGCGCGACGCGCGTGACCTCGTCGGCGAACGCCGACAGCTGGTCGACCATCGTGTTGACGGTCCGCTTGAGCTCCAGCACCTCGCCCTTGACGTCCACGGTGATCTTCTGGCTCAGGTCGCCGTTGGCGACGGCGGTCGTGACCTGGGCGATGTTGCGGACCTGGTCGGTGAGGTTCCGGGCCATGAAGTTGACGTTGTCGGTGAGGTCCTTCCACGTGCCGGCGACCCCGGGTACGTCGGCCTGCCCGCCGAGGATCCCCTCGGTGCCGACTTCGCGGGCGACGCGGGTCACCTGGGCCGCGAACGCCGACAGCTGATCGACCATCGTATTGACAGTGCTCTTCAGCTCGAGGATCTCGCCCCGTGCGTCCACGGTGATCTTCTGCGAGAGATCACCCTCGGCGACGGCCGTTGTGACCTGGGCGATGTTGCGGACCTGGTCGGTCAGGTTCGAGGCCATGAAGTTGACGTTGTCGGTGAGGTCCTTCCACGTACCGGCGACGCCCGGCACCTCGGCCTGCCCGCCGAGGATGCCCTCGGTGCCGACCTCGCGGGCGACGCGGGTGACCTCGGCCGCGAACGAGCGCAGCTGGTCGACCATCGTGTTGATCGTGTCCTTGAGCTCGAGGATCTCGCCCTTGACGTCGACCGTGATCTCCTGGCTCAGGTCGCCGTTGGCGACTGCGGTCGTGACCTGGGCGATGTTGCGGACCTGGTCGGTCAGGTTCGAGGCCATAAAGTTGACCGAGTCGGTGAGGTCCTTCCACGTGCCGGCGACACCCCGGACCTTCGCCTGTCCCCCGAGCTTGCCCTCGGTGCCTACTTCTCTCGCGACCCGGGTCACCTCGGCCGCGAAGCTCGAGAGCTGATCGACCATCGCGTTGACCGTCGTGCCGATCCGGGCGAACTCGCCCTTGACCGGTCGCCCCTCGATCTCGAGCGCCATCTTCTGGCTCAGGTCGCCCTCGGCCACGGCCACGATCACGCGCGCGACCTCGGTCGTCGGACGGACCAGGTCGTCGATCAGCCCGTTGATCGACTCGATCAACGGGCTCCAGCCGCCGCCGACGCTGTCGAGCCGCGCCCGCTCGGTCATCCGACCCTCCCGACCGATGATCTGGGCGATGCGCACGACCTCCGCTTCGAGCGCCGCGTTGCGCGCTGCCAGCTCGTTGAACGCGGCCTCGAGCCGGCCGATCTCGTCCTTGCGGCGCACGGGAAGGCGAACCTCGAAGTCGCCGCCCGCCGCTGCCAGCAACGCCTGCTCGAGCTTGCCGAGCGCCGGGTCGCCGGACCGCGCCTCCCGCCCCGAGCCGTTCTTGACTCCGGTCACGGTGGCGTCGCCATCGCCGTTGGCGGGCTCGACTTCGACCCGCCGCTTACCCTGTCGGACCGCCGTCTTCGCCATGTGCTGCCCTCAGATCTTGTTCGGGACCCCTGCGGACGCCGCCGCCCGCGATGAAAGTCGTTCGGCTACCCGTCTCGCGGCGAATTGAAACCTAACAATCGTTTGCGCCGATGAGTTCTGCTTCGGGCCGCGGTCTTACCCACGATGGCTGCCAACAGGGCCGGCACGGTCGCCTGCGCGATCGGGGGCCCGATCGACCGCGACGCGCTACCCGGCCTCTGCGACCGGTTCTCCGCCATGCTCGAGGACACCACGGCGGCGATCGCGTTGTGTGACGTCTCAGAGCTCGCCGCCGACGCCGTGACCGTCGACGCACTCGCGCGATTGGCGCTGGCCGCTCGCCGGCGCGGCGCTCAGATCAGGCTCGTGGGGGCGAGCGAGTCCCTACGCAGCCTGATCGCCTTCACGGGGCTCCAGGACGTATTGAAGGAGAGCCGTTAGGAGTCGATCCGTGGCGGCAGGCCGAACAGCGGCAGGAGCCGTTCGGGCTCGAGGAAGAACGTGAACTCGCCGATGCGATCACCCTTGAACTCGATCACCTGAAGCGCCCACGGGTCATAGCCGCTACCGGTCTCACTCGGCTTGTACTGGCCGAAGGCGACCGTGCCGTTCGCTCCCGCGGTCGGAAGGAGTCGGGAGCCGCTGCACGCGATGCCCGGACCGGACCACCAGGCGAGGATGTCGTCGCGGCCGGCCAGCCACAGGTCATACGGCGGCATCGACTGGCTCGCGTCCTCCTGGATCAGCGCCGTCAGAGCCTCCATGTCGTAGGCCTGGAAGGCATCGACGTAACGGCTGAGGAGGTCGCGCTGGGCGCGATCCATCGGGAGCACCGGATCGCTGGAGCTTGCGCCGCGCTCCTCGAGCGTCGCCCGGGCCCGCTGCAGGGCGCTGTTCACCGACGCGACGCTGGTGTCGAGCAGTTCGGCGACCTCACGCGCGTGCCAGCGAAGTACCTCGCACAGGATCAGGACCGCTCGCTGGCGGGCGGGAAGGTGCTGGAGCGCCGCCACGAACGCGAGCCGGATCGTCTCCCGAGCCATCGCCTGCTCGGCCGGATCGGACTCAGGGATGGCCATGGCGTCGGGGATCGGCTGCATCCATGTCGCTTCGGGCTGCGTGTGCAGGTTCGCCGCCTCGGGCGCCTGAGCGGGGCCGAGATCCACCGGGCGGGCTCTGCGGGCTCGCCCGTTGAGCATGTCGAGACAGACGTTCGTGGCGATCTTGTACAGCCACGAACGGAGTGCCGCCCGGCCCTCGAACCGGTCAAACCCGCGCCATGCGCGCACGAACGTGTCTTGGACCGCGTCCTCGGCCTCGAATGGAGAGCCGAGCATCCGGTAGCAGTAGCCCGTCAGCTCGGAGCGATGCTGCTCGAAGCTGCGCTCGAGCTCGGGAGCGACGGTGTTTGCCACACGTCCATCGTACGCGTCTGCCTCGCGGACCGCCGTCGCGCCGGTCGCTCGGCGTGAACGATCAGCACCGGAATCTGGCTGTGGTTGAGCGCGAAGTGGCTGACGCTCCCGAGCAGCGAGGCGGCGAGCGCCCCTCGGCCGCGCGAGCCCATCACGAGCAGGTCGTAGCAGCCACTCGCCAGCTCACGGGACAGCGCCTTGCGCACCGGGCGGGGGCTGAGAATCGAGGTGACGGGAATCGACTCCGGGACCGAGGCCACCGCCGCGGCGAGGGTCTCCTTGGACTCGCGCTCCAATTCGGGACCGAGCGATTGGATGGCGGCGACGCTGGAGGGCGTGTAGGCCCAGACGGGGGGAGTGCAGACAGCGGTCAGGATCGTAAGCCTGGCGCGCGAGGCGTTCGCGATGTCGATGGCCTCGGCGAGCGCGCGCTCTGCATCGGGTGAGCCATCGACGCTGACGAGGATATTTCGGAACATTGTCGGCTCCGTCTCTCGCAGAACCAGATTGGCATGCCAAATGTTAGCATGCGTTATAGTCGAATCAAGGCGATCCCATGGTCACGCTCTCGGGTTCAGAGGCGCACGAGATTGAGGCGCAGGAGTTCCTGGCCGCTTTCGAGACGTTCGTGCAGGCGGTTCGGCGCGCCCGCGGTGCGCCGGCGCAGGGTGGGGAAAGGGCCCTGACGCTGTCTCAGTACGGGCTTCTCAACGGGCTTTCGCAGCGCCCGGCCGCGCCCGTCCGCGATCTCGCGGCCGAGGCGGGGGTGACGGCATCGACGGCGACCAGGATCCTCGACACGCTCGAGCGCCGCGGGATCGTTCGCCGGCGCCGCACCGACGAGGATCGGCGCGTTGTGATCGTTACGCTGACCCAGTTGGGACGCGACCTCCTCAGCGAGCAGGATGACTGGCTCCAGGGTCGCCAGCTCGAGTTCCACGCCGGGCTGCCGGCGCAGGAGCGGCGGCTGGCGCCCGACCTCCTCGTTCGCCTCGCGGGGCTGATCGACGCCATGGCGGCGGGCCCGGACGAGGCGGCGAGCCCGTAGGGTTGGTTAGGGCGCGCTTCCGCGCGCCCTATTGGTGTGGCTTTTGCGCCCGGTTCGGTGGCCCGATTCGCCGGCGGCTCGGTAAACGGCGCTTTGGAAAGGGAGGGGAGTGGGCGCGATCGCGCCCGTTTCGATGGTGCCTAGCGCGACAATTCCGCGCCGGATGGCGAGGCCTGTCGGGTTATGCACGAGGAGTGTGCTCAGGTCGACAGGGCTCGGATCTGGCGCCGGTGTTGACGTGTTACGCACCATCCCCGTGGCACTCTCGACACGCTCTCGGCACAAACTCGCCGCAAAGACCCGCATGAGCGTGCGAGCTTCCCCGGCGCCGGCCGACTTGGGCGATCGAACACGAACGGGTCACCGGCTGCTATTGGTGCGTCACATGAGAGATGACCAGCAATCCACACCCTCCTACGAGACGTTGCTGTACGCCGCCGACGGCGCCGTGGCGACGATCACGCTGAACCGACCCGAGCACCTGAACACGATCGTCCCGCCAATGCCCGACGAGGTGGAGCACGCGGTGGCGCGGGCAACGCGCGACGATGAGGTCAAGGTGATCGTCGTGCGGGGCGCCGGGCGCGCGTTCTGCGCCGGCTATGACTTCGGCGGCGGCTTCGAGCATTGGAAAGACCTTGTCGAGACGGACGGCCGGTGGGATCCGGGGAAGGACTTCGTGGGCGCCACCGCGCCGCAACTCGCGCCGACGCAGAAGTTCATGAGCGTCTGGCGCTGCCCGAAGCCGGTGATCGCGCAGGTCCACGGTTGGTGCGTCGGAGGCGGCAGCGATTTCGCGCTGTGCGCCGATCTTGTGATCGCCAGCGAGGACGCGGTGATCGGGACGCCGTATAGCCGGATGTGGGGGGCCTACCTGTCAGGGATGTGGATCTATCGGCTCGGGCTGGCCAGGGCCAAGGAGCACGCCTTGACGGGCCGGCCGCTGACGGGCCGGGAAGCGGCCCAGGTCGAGCTGATCAACCGGGCGGTGCCGTTCGATGAGCTGGAAGCGACGGTCGCGGCGATGGCTCGCGACCTCGCAGGGATCCCGTCCTCGCAGCTCGCCGCGATGAAGCTGTGCGTCAACCACGCGTACGAGATCATGGGGATCGCCTCGGCCCAGACGCTCGGTCCGATCCTCGATGGGCTGATGCGCAACACGCCGGACGCGCTGGAGTTCATCCGGCGCGCGGAAGCTGAAGGCGTGCGCGCGGCGGTCGCCGACCGCGACGGTCCGTTCGGGGACTACAGCCAGGCGCCGCCCGAGCTACGCCCCGATCCGAGCCACGTCATCGTCCCCTGAGGACACAGCCGGGTGGGCCCTAAGGCGCGGCTGGCACGACCGCAAGCGGCCGCTCCTCGCTCTTGAGATCGGCGGTGTCGAACGAGCTGGTCTCGAGCCTTTCGACCGCCGGCATCAGGTCGAGGAACTCGTCCTCGGTCTCCAGGAAACTGATCTTGGGGGTCCGGTAGTGCATCGGAACGACCCACCGCGGCCGCAGCTGGTGGACGATCTCCGCCGCCTGCCCGGCGCCGATCGTGGGGCCACCGCCGACGGGCAGCATCATCAGATCGACCTCGCCGACCGCGTCGGCTTGCTCGTCGCGCAGGCCGCGCTGACCGAAGTCACCGAAATGAGCAACCCGGAGCCCGTCGAGCTCGAAGACGAAGATCGTGTTCGGACCACGCTGCGTGCCGGCCGCGTCATCGTGCTCGGAGGCGACCGCCACGACCTCGCCGATCGGCGACTCGAGCCGGCCGGCCGTCGAGCGCAGGATCGTCGGCGACCCTCCGATCACCTCCACCCCGTTGTGGTCCAGGTGCTCGTGCGTGATGAGCAGCACGTGCGCATCGACTCCGTCGATCGCGGGGTAGTCGAATTGCATGCCGCGTTCGGCCATCGGCGAGAGGTCGCCGAAGGGATCGATGAACACGGTCGTCTCGCCGTCGGTCAGCCGGAACGCGGATTGGCCATACCACTCAACTTGCATGCTGCTCCTCACGTCGGGTTGCTCGAAGGTGTGTCGATGCCGTCACCGGGGTGGCGTGGGCCGGCGCCAGCGCGGGACGCGGCGCGGCCTCGGTGGTCGGGATGGCGGTCTCATCGATGTGCTCGTATCGCCCGCCGCGGAGCAGCGATGCCGCCGCTGCGATGAGGCAGACGATGATCGCGAATGCGAACGCCTCGTGGAGCCCGGCGTGGAACGCACTCGCGATCAGATGCGGAAAGAACATTCGCCCGGTGATCAGCGCCTGGTTGTGTGCTGCCAGGCCGGAGAGCACGTGGGCTCCGAGGAGATGCTGAAGCGGGTTGTAGCCAAGAAATGCGGCGAACAGGATCGACACGGGGGGGAGGTGTGCCGCGTGGACGGCTGCCGCGGCCGGGACTCCGTGCGCCTGCAGGCCGGTGCTCATCGCGTGCGGGAGCGTCGCAGACAGTCCGGCGATCATGAGCGTGAAGAACACCCCGATCGACACGACCTGGGCCGAGTTCTGAAACGTCTGGTTCATGCCGCCGCCGGCCCCGCGGTGGGCCCGAGGGAGGCTGTTCATGACGCCCGCGCGGTTGGGGGACGCGAACATCCCCATCGAGATCCCGTTGAGCGCGAGCACGACGGCGAACACGGGGTATGAGAAGTCGATGGGCAACAGCAGCAGCAGCCCGAAGCTGATCGCTGCCCCGATCATCCCGCCGGTCGCGAACGGACGTGCGCCGTGACGGTCGGAGAGATAGCCCGAAACGGGCCCGGCGGCCAGCATCCCGACCGTCAGCGGGAGGATGTAGATGCCTGCCCAGAGTGGAGTCTTGGCGAAGTCGTACCCGTGTAGGGGGAGCCAGATGCCCTGGAGCCAGATGATCAGCATGAACATCAGGCCACCCCGGGCCAACGCAGCGAGGAACGTCGACAGCGTCCCGAACGTGAACGCACGGATCCTGAACAGCGGCAGCTGGAACATCGGGTCCTTGACGCGCCGCTCGACGAACACGAACGCGATCAAGAAGCCGACTCCGGCGATCAGGAGCATGATCACGCGCGGGCTCATCCACCCTGTGTTGTGCGTCCCGTAGGGCCGGATTCCGTAAGTGACCGCCACCATCAGGAGGACGAGCCCGAGCGCGAACGTGACGTTGCCCCACCAGTCGACGCGGGTCCGCCTCGGCTCGCTGATCTCCTTGAGCTTGAGGTACGCCCAGACCGTCCCGAACAGTCCAACGGGGACGGAGATCAGGAACACCAGCCGCCAGTTGATCGGCGCGAGCAGGCCGCCGAGCACGAGCCCGACGAACATTCCGCTGACGCCCACGATGTTGTTGATGCCCAGCGCCATGCCCCGCTGGTTGACGGGGAACGCGTCGGTCAGGATCGCCGCGGCGTTGGCCATCAGGCACGCACCGCCCACCCCCTGGACGATCCGGAACACGATCAGGTACGTGGCGCCGGCGCGGCCGGTCATCCAGTCGACGGTCAGCAGCAGCGACGCCGCCGTGTAGATGACGAAGCCGAGGTTGTAGATCCGCACCCGGCCGAACATGTCGCCGAGCCTGCCGAGGCTGACGATCAGGACGCTGCCGACGACCATGTAGCCGAGGATCATCCACAGCAGGTACAAGCTGTTCGCCGGGAGAAGCGGGTCGAGGTGGATGCCGCGGAAGATGTCCGGCATCGCGATCAGCGTGATCGACAGGTCGAGCGTCGCGAGCAGGACCGCGAGCGTCGTGTTCGAGAGTGCTATCCACTTGTAGCGCTCGTTCACTACGACCATAATATAGACAGGCAAACTGTTCAGGTTGCCTGTGCGTTATCGGAATCCTCGGACGTGCCCACCAAGACAGATCCGGCACTCGTCGCAAGCCAGCTGCGCGTCGTCATCGGGCAGTTGATCAGGCGGCTCCGCGCCGAGCACGGGTTTCCGCTCTCCCAGGGCGCCGTGCTGGGGCGGCTCGATCGGGGAGGTCCTCAGAGCGTCAGCGAGCTGGCGGTGGCGGAGCTGGTCCGACCGCAGTCGATGGCGCAGACGGTCGGGGATCTCGAGGCCGAGGGGTACGTGACGCGGAGCCCGGACCCGGCGGATCGCCGTCGCGCCCTGGTGCAGCTGACCGAGCGTGGACATGAGGTGCTCGAGGCCGACCGCCGCAGGCGCGAGGGTTGGCTCGCGCAGGCGATCGCGAGCGACCTCTCGCCGAAGGAACAGGAGGTGTTGGGCGACGCTGTCGATGTGCTGCGCCGGCTGGCCGAGGGCTAGCCGAGCCTTGCGACATACGTCACATCGACCCCCTCCCGCCGACGATCATGATTGCCACCGAGCCGCGAGCAGCGGTTCGGACGCCAAGCGAGGAGAAATGGGAACCTGGATCGCACACGCGCAGACGCCCGGACTTCCTGACGAGGTGATGGGCATGCTGACGTGCCCTGACGCAATCGCTCGGTGGGCGCCGATCCCGTTCGAGCTCCTCGACTTCGACCAGGATCGCCTCCACTCGGGAGACACGGTCCGCGTGTGCGGGATGCTCGCCGGCCGCAGCATGGAGTTCGAGATCGAGGTCGTGGAGGCGGACGACGGCCGCCTCGCGTTGGCCGCGAACGGGCCGATCCACATCGACGTCGAATACGTAACCCGGGCCGTGGATCGCGGCAGCGAGGTACGGGCGCGTGTCGAGGTCTCGGGAGGCGGGGTGATAGGGCGCGTGCTCGCCCGGGCCACGGACGCGCTGTTGGCCGCCGGGGCACTCAACAGCGCGATCGGGCGGATCGTCCACGAGCTCCAGCCGGCCGTTGCCACCGCCTGAGCCGCAGGGCGCCTCCGAGCTTTTGGGCGGGGCGATGCGCGGACGCAGGGACGTCGCGGGCAGTCAATAATGGCCCGGGTGCGAAGCACGATCACGATCCGGGATGTCGCGCGCCTGGCCAATGTCCATCCGGGTACGGTGTCCCGCGCCTTGAATCCCGAGACCCGCGGCCTCGTGAGCGAGGAGACGGCGGAGCGTGTGCTTCGTGCCGCGGAGGAGCTCGACTACCGTCCGAACCCCATCGCGCGCGGGCTGAAGACGAACCGGTCGTACACGATCGGGGTGCTGGTCCCCGACATCACGAACCCGGTGTTCCCGCCGATTCTGAGAGGGATCGAGGATCGCCTGGACGAGGACGGTTACACGGCGCTGATCGCCAACACGGACAACGACGCCGAACGCGAGCGCAGTCATCTCGAGGCGATGCATGCCCGCCAGGTGGATGGCTTCATTGCCGCGACCGCACGGCTCGACCGCGAACTTGTCGCGAACGTGGGCGCCCGCGGGACGCCGCTCGTGCTGGTCAACCGCAGCGTCGAGGACCGAGCGGTCCCCGGGGTCGCCGTCGACGACCGGCGCGGGATCCGGCTTGCCGTCGAGCACGTTGCCGGCCTCGGCCATCGGCGAATCGGACACATCGCCGGCCCACAGAACACGCCGACGGGACAGCGCCGCTATCTCGGCTTCGTCGACGCGATGGGCGAGTTCGGTCTCGATGTGTCCGAGGACCGGACCAGGTTCAGCGACCGTTACAGCGAGGAGGAGGGAGCAAGGTTGTGTTCTGAGTTGCTCCAAGCCGGTCGCGGGCTGACGGCGATCGTGGCGGCCAACGATCTGCTGGCGATCGGGTGCTTCGGCGTTCTGCAGGCGTGCGGACTACGCTGCCCGGCGGATGTCTCGATCGTCGGTTTCAACGACATGCCCCTGGTGGCTCATCTGCAACCGCCGCTGACGACGGTACGGGTTCCGCAGCGCGAGATCGGAAGCGTCGCCGCGGACTTGCTGCTGAAGCGGCTATCGGGAGCCCTCGACCGAGCGCGTGAAATCCTGCTCGAGCCGACGCTGGTGGTCAGGGGCTCGACGGCAGCGCCGGGCCGAGCCGGCGGCGCGGCCGGGCGCTGAATGCGCCACGCACGCCCCGCTGGATTTAATTGATCCGGTGCAGGCGGACGAAGAGATCACCGGGCAAACGGACCTAGCCGAGGTTTTCGAGCGGCGGGCGCTGACTGAGGACGCCGCTCGCACCGAGGCCGTCGGCCGGCGGCACGCTGGTGGTGGACGGACAGCGCGCGAGAACATCGCCGACCTCGTTGACCCTGGCACCTTCGTCGAGTACGGGCGGTTTGCCATCGCCGCGCAACGTGCCCGCCGCGATTTGAGCGACCTGATCGAGCGCACGCCGGCCGACGGCCTGATTGGCGGCACCGCGCGAGTCAACGGCGATCGGTTCGGGGAACGGGGCGCTTGCGCGGTGCTCTCCTACGACTACACGGTGCTCGCCGGTACCCAGGGCGCGCTCGGTCACCGCAAGAAGGACCGGCTGTTCGAGCTGATCGAACGGATGAGGTTGCCGACGGTGTTCTTCGCCGAGGGCGGCGGAGGGCGACCCGGAGACACGGACTACCCCGTCGTCTCAGCGCTCGACACCCGAGCGTTCGCGCTGTGGGCGCGCCTCTCCGGGCTCGTTCCCAGGATCGCCGTCGTCGCCGGCCGATGCTTCGCGGGCAACGCGGTGATCGCCGGCTGCTCGGATCTCATCGTCGCCACCGAGAACGTGTCGATCGGGATGGGGGGGCCGGCGATGATCGCCGGCGGCGGCCTCGGTGACGTCGATCCGGACGCTGTCGGACCGATCGAGATCCAGGCACGTAACGGCGTCGTCGATGTTGTTGTCGCCGATGAGCGGGAGGCGGTGTCGGTGACGAAACGGCTGCTGGGCTACTTCCAGGGCGACGTCGACCCGGGCCCGGCCCGGGACCAGAGCCGGCTGCGGGACCTCGTCCCCGAGCGCCAGCGGCGCGCGTACAGAGTCGAGCCGATCGTCGAGACGCTGGGCGACGAGGGTTCGGTCACGTTCCTGCGCGAGCGCTTCGCCCCCGAGATGGTGACCGCCCTCGGCCGGATCGAGGGCCGGGCGGTTGGCTTCATCGCGAACAACACGATGTACATGGCGGGGGCGATCACCAGCGATGCCGCTGACAAGGCCGCTCGTTTCCTGCAGTTGTGCGACGCCTTCGGTCTGCCCGTGATCTCGCTGGTCGACACCCCCGGGATGATGGTCGGTCCGGAGGCCGAGGCTACGGGCCTCGTACGTCACACTTCGCGGCTGCTCGTCGCCGGCGCGGCGCTGCGCGTCCCATTCGTCGCGGTCATTCTGCGGCGGGGCTACGGATTGGGGGCGCAGGCGATGACAGCCGGGAGCCTGCACGAGCCACTGCTCACGGTTGCCTGGCCCTCGGCGCATCTCGGCCCCATGGGGCTCGAAGGCGCGGTCCGACTGGGGCTGCGAAAGGAGCTACAGGCAATCGAGGACGAGGGCGCGCGAGAGCAGCGGGTACGCGAGGTGACGGCCGCGGCCCAGGAAAACGCCAAGGCGATCAACGCGGCGATGCTGTTCGAGCTCGACGACGTGATCGACCCGGCCGAGACTCGCACGGTGATCGCGTCGACGCTGGCGGCGGCACGTAACCGAACCCGGCGCCCGCCGCGGGGCTTCGTGGACACGTGGTAGCCGGCCCGGCGATGACCGACACGACCGTCACCGCGAAGCCGTTCACCGCGCGAACCGCGTGGGCGCGCAACCTCGAGGCTCCGCTGCGCGACTTTCTGCGCACCGAGACCGGCAGCGCCGCGATCCTCCTGGGGGCGACGCTCGCCGCGCTCGCCTGGGTGAACATCGACCAGGCCTCGTACGAACGGGTCTGGAACACGGTGCTGTCGATCACGATCGGCGGGGGTGGGGTCACGCAGGATCTCCGTCAATGGGTCAACGCGGGCCTGATGACGTTCTTCTTCTTCGTCGTCGGGCTCGAGGCGCGACGGGAGTTCGACCTCGGCGAGCTTCGAGATCGCCGCCGGCTCGTGCTCCCGGTGGTCGCCGGTCTTGGCGGGATGTTGATCCCGGTCCTGATCTTCCTGGCCATCAACGCCGGCCACTCATCCACGCACGGGTGGGGGGCGGCCATGTCGACCGACACCGCGTTCGCGCTGGGGATGCTCGCGCTCGTCGGCAGACGCTTCCCCGACAGCCTGCGGGCGTTCATCCTGACGGTGTCGGTCGCCGATGATCTCCTGGCGCTCGTCGTCATCGTCGTCGCCTACAGCGGCGCGGTTCAGATGGTCGCACTGGTCGTCGGGCTCTCGGTATTCGCGCTGGTGCTCATCGCTCGCGCGCGCCGGGTCCACAACGGCGTCGTGTACGCGGTGCTGGGGACCACGGCGTGGGTCGCCTTCCTGAAGTCGGGCATCGACCCGGTCGTCGTCGGGCTGGCCATGGGGCTGCTGACGATCGCCTATCCGGCCGCGCGCGGCGACCTCGAGCGGGCCACGGACCTGTTCCGGCTGTTCCGGGAGCAGCCGACCTCGCAGCTGGCGCAGAGCGCGCGCGCCGGACTGCGTTCGGCCATCTCGCCAAACGAGCGCTACCAGCAGCTCTTCCATCCGTTCACGAGCTACGTGATCGTGCCGCTGTTCGCGCTGGCGAACGCCGGGATCGTGATCAACGGCAGCTTCCTGTCGACCGCCTACACGTCTCCGATTACGCTCGGGATCATCGTCGGCTACGTGGTCGGCAAACCCGTCGGAATCACCGGCTCGGCGTGGCTCGTCGCGCGGGTCAGCCGCGGACGGATCCGGCCGCCGGTGGGTTGGGCGTCGGTTCTCGGCGGTGGAGCGATCGCGGGCATCGGCTTCACCGTCTCGATCCTGATCGCGACGCTCGCCTTCAAGGGCCAGCAGCTCGAGGAGGCCAAGCTGGGCGTGCTCAGCGCCGCGCTCTGCGCGGCGGCGGTGACGTGGCTGGTGCTGCGCGTCACGAGATTCCTTCCGAGACGGCTTCGCCTGCTGGCGCTCCTGGGCACCTCGGAGGCGATCGTCGACCTCGCGGTTCCCGTCGACGACGAGAGAGACCACATCCGCGGTCCCGCGGCGGCGCCGGTCACCGTCGTTGAGTACGGCGACTTCGAATGCCCATACTGCGGTCAGGCCGAGCCGATCATCCGCGAGTTGCTCGCCGACTTCGGCGACGTCCGCTACGTTTGGCGCCACCTGCCGCTGAACGACGTCCATCCGAACGCGCAGCTCGCCGCGGAGGGAGCCGAAGCCGCAGCCGCTCAGGGGAGTTTCTGGGAGATGCACGACCTCCTGCTCGAGCACCAGGATGCGCTGTCCGGTCGCGATCTCATGGGCTACGCGCAGGAGCTGGGGCTCGACGTCGAGAAGTTCGAGGAGCACCTGAGGAAGCGCAAGGGGGCCGGGCACGTGATCGAGGACGTCGAGTCGGCGGACCAGAGCGGCGTCTCCGGGACGCCGACGTTCTTCATCAATGGGCGCCGTCACTACGGCGCCTATGACATCGCGACGCTGTCCTCCGAGGTCCGCGCGGCGCGAGCGCGCGCGGCGGTGGCGTCGTAGGCACGATGGTGGCACGCGTCGGCGTCGTGGTTCATCCGAGCAGGGCGGTCGAGCGGCCGCTCCAAGCGCTTCGGGACTGGGCGGCCCAGCGCTCGATCGAGCTGGTTCAGGTTCCCGCGGGGTTCCGGCAGCCCATGGTCGCCGACCCTGGCGATGCCGGCGACAGCGATCTGATCGTCTCGATCGGCGGCGACGGGACGATGCTGGCGGCGCTCCGGGCGGCGGCCGTGGCGGGGCGCCCGGTGCTGGGGATTGCCTGCGGCAGCCTGGGAGTGCTGACGGCGATTCCGGCGGGCACGATCGCCGACGCGCTCGACCGCTTCCAGGCCGGCGATTGGGTGGGGCACCGCCTTCCGGCGCTCGACATCGCGCGGGCGCGAGGCGAGCGTCTGTTCGCTCTGAACGACCTCGCGATCGTGCGAACGGGCCAGGGCCAGATCGGGGTCAGGGCCATGGTGGACGGAGCGCTGTTCGTCGACTTCGTCGGCGACGGGTGCATCGTCAGCACGCCGTCGGGCTCGAGCGCCTATGGGCTCGCCGCCGGCGGTCCGCTGTTGACAGCCGATACGGACGCTTTTGTGGTCACTCCGCTCACGGCGCACGGCGGATCCTGTCCGCCGCTGGTGGTCGCCTCGAGCGCGGAGGTTCGGTTGATCGTCGGGACGCGGTATGGCGGGGGACGATTGGAGGTCGACGGGCAACTCGCGGACATGGAGATAGAGCCTTTGACGATCACGTACCGTGCGGCCGCCGCGACGGTCATCGGTTTCGGCGATCAGGAGCCGCTTCTGACCCGGCTGCGCCAGCGCCAGGTGATTATCGATAGCCCGCGGATCCTCGCGGAGATGGCTCGACGCGAGCAGCCGGACGACTCGGGGTAGAGCGTCCGCTTGCGATTGCCCGCGTCCTCACACTGACTCCCGGCATTCGCGCGCGAACAACCGCCGAGAGGGGTACTTTCAGAACGATGATGGAAGGTCTCGGTCACGGGAATCAAAGCGTTGTGCTGTTTGATGCGGATCCGGATCTCGCGGCCGATCTCGATGCCCGCGAGGCGGAATCGGCGCGTAGCTGCTCGATCGCCCAGGTCATCGACGTCGAGGGTCCCAACTGGGACCCGGGCCCCGTCGTCCAGGCCGGCGAGCCGGGCTGGCTCGGCCTGTTCGTCCTCGATGGGGTCATGATCCGCAGGGCGACCGTGGGCCAGCGGTCGGGCTGCGAGCTGTTTGGCCCCGGAGACCTGATCCGGCCGTGGGACTCAGACGGCGATTACAACCCGCTGCCGATCTCCGTCTCGTGGCTCGTGCTCCGGCCGGCGCGGCTCGCGATCCTGGACACCGCGTTTGCGCTGCGGACCTCGCGTTGGCCGAGCATCACCAGCGCGCTCGTCGGCCGCGTCGCCCAGCGAGCCCGCTACCTTGCGCTGACCCAAGCTGTGACGCACCTCCCGCGCACTCACCCGCGCCTGCTGATGCTGTTCTGGCTGCTCGCCGAACGCTGGGGACGCGTGGGGCCGGACGGCGTTCAGGTCACGCTACCGCTCACGCACGAGGTCTTGGCCATGCTGGTGGGAAGTCACCGGCCTTCGGTGACGATCGCGCTTCAGCGACTGGCGCGGGCAGGACTGCTGATGCGCGAGGGCAGCGACCGCTGGCTGCTGACGAATCGTGCGATCGAGGTCCTCGCACACCCGGAGAGCCTGGCGCTGATCGGCGAAAGCGACGACGGTTCAGAGGCGGTGGGGACCGAAGCGGGATCCCCGCCTGGATCCTGATCACGCCGGGGCGAGCGCCCGCAGGCCGGCGCTGCGCGAGACGAACTCGACCTCATCATCGACGCCCGCGAGCTCAAACAGGCGCTGGATGACTCGCGAGTCGTTGAGCAGCACGAGGCGGCGGCCCCGGGCGCGGAGGCGGGCAGCGGCGCGCAAGATCACGTGCATGCCGCTGGAGTCGACGAACGTGACGGCGCTCAAATCGAGGACGACGAGGACCGCGTCTTCCCGAACACCCGAGACCGCGGTCTCGAACTCCCCGGATGTGGAGAGGCACAGTTCACCGGCGACAGCAAGATGCTCGACGCCCGGCGCGCCTCGCATCGGCATCCAGCCGATCACTGCGGGCGAGGCTGTCTGCTCTTGTTGTCTCACGTGCATGAACGACGGCCCGAACTTCGTCGCGATTGCCCTCTGCCGCCTGCTACCCAGCCACCTAAAACGCAAACATGGAGGCTTCGAGAGCCCCGCGGCGGGTATGTGCGGTGCCGTGGAGCAGGATTGCTCAGTGCGGGCTTGCCCTGCCACTCGACCGGTGAGGACCGCGGTGGCGTCTTCACCTCAGAGCGGCGGTATCCAGCGCTCGCCGATCCACATGCCCCCCTCGCCGCTCGGACGCTCGGCGAGCGAGTGCTCGTGGGCGCCGTAGACGTGCATTTGAGAGATGCCGTGCGGCCCTTCGCGGATGAAGAACGCGCGGGGGAGCGCCTTCAGCTCGAGGTAGTCCCTGAGCTCGTAGTTCGCCTCGACCTCCGCGATCCACACGTTGTCCTCGTGCCATTGGGCGGTGACGCGATGGCTGGTCGAGCGAAGGACGGAGAGGTAATCGGCGAGCAGGTCGCGCACGGCGTCGATTCCCGCGGCGCGCCGCCCGTCTGCCGTCAGGAGGTGGGCATCGGCCGAGAACATCGCTGTCGCGGCGTCCACGTCCAGCTTGTCGACGGCCTTAAGCCAGGTGGTTATCGGCGACTCTTCCACGGACCGCGATCGTACCCGTCCGATGGCGGCGGATGCTCGCCGTTCACTTCGATGGCCTGCGGCGGGCCGGCGCCCGTCCGTGCGGCTGCGTCGGCGTGTCGTGCTTGGGCGGTGCCGGGATGGGACAGCGGAGCGGCTCTCCGGCCTTGACGGTGACCGTCGTGCCGTGGTGACCGATCTCCAGCGACTCGCCCTCGAGCAGCGTGTAGGTTGCCTCGTCAGGGACGACCGTGACGAGCAGTCTTCGACCTCGATAGATGAGACGGAACGCGAGGCGCGTGAGCGCATGGGGGAGACGCGGCGCGAACGTCAGGCTCCCGTCGTGGTCACGCAGCCCGCCGAACCCCGCCACGGCACCGATCCACGTTCCCGCGAGAGACGCGATGTGCAGTCCGTCGCGCGTGTTGTGCTGGAGGTCGCCGAGGTCGATCAGGGCAGCCTCCGAAACGTAGTCGTAGGCCAGCTCCAGATGGCCGACCTCAGCCGCCACGACGGCCTGGGTGCAGGCCGACAGTGAGGAGTCGCGAACGGTCAGCGCTTCGTAGTAGGCAAAGTCGCGCGCCTTCTGTTCGGCGGTGAAGACATCGCCGCGGACGTACAGGGCCAGGACCAGGTCGGCCTGCTTGACGACCTGCTTGCGGTACAGCTGGAAGTAGGGGAAGTGCAGCAGCAGCGGATACTCGTCCACGGAAGCGTCCGCGAAGTCCCATACCGCGTGCTGGGTGAACGCCTCGGCCTGCGGGTGGACGCCGCGCTCCTCGTCGTAGGGGATCAGCATCGCCTTCGCCGCGTCGCGCCAGCCGGCACTTTCCTCGGGATCGACGCCGAGGTCGGCCGCCGCCTGCTTGTAGCGCTCGGTGGCGAGGAACGCCTCGCGCAGGTTGCGCTCAGCCATCAGGTTCGTATAGACGTTGTTGTCGGCGATCGCGCTGTATTCGTCGGGGCCCGTCACGCCGTCTATCCGGAACCGTCCCTGCGCGTCGTGGTGTCCCAGCGAGCGCCACATGCGGGCGGTCTCGACGAGCAGCTCTAGGCCGACGCCGCCGCCGAACTCCTCATCCTCGCTCGCCGCCCGGTAACGGACGACGGCGTCGGCGATTGCGGCGTTGTTGTGGAATGCAGCCGTTCCCGCGGGCCAGTAGCCCGAGCATTCCTCGCCGTGGATCGTGCGCCACGGGAACGCCGAGCCTCTGAGGCACAACTCGTGCGCGCGGTCGCGCGCGAGGCCGAGCGTGGAGTGGCGCCAGCGCAGACCGTCGCGGACGGCGTGCGGCACGGTGTAGGTCAGGACCGGAAGCACGAACGCCTCGGTGTCCCAGAACGTGTGGCCGTCGTACCCCGGGCCCGTGAGCCCCTTCGCGGCGATCGCACGCCGCTCTGCGCGGGCTCCCGACTGAAGCAGGTGAAACAGCGCGAAGCGGACCGCCTGCTGAAGCTCGGCATCACCGTCGATCTCCACGTCGGCTCGGTCCCAGAAATCGTCGAGGTACGAGCGCTGCACCGTGAGCAGCCCATCCCAGCCAGTGTGGAGCGCCTCGGCCAGCGCCGCGCGAACCTGATCTCGAATCGCGTCGAGCGAGCGCCTGCGCGACCACCCGTAGCTCAGAAACTTGACAACGCGCAGCCGTTGTCCCTGCGGCACGTCGGCGGCAACCATCATGCGGGCGAGGTCCTCGTAGCTCTCCACGGACACGTCCGGGTGATCGGGGCCATCGATCACGTGGTCCATCGCGGTGGCCATCTTCAACCGGCTGGCTTTCGTCGAATGGACGAGCACAGCGCCACGCTCATAGTGATCGTGGACCTCCGATTGCAGCGCCGCGCCGAGCGCCGCAGACGCGCGTGGATCGTTGCCGGTCTGCGGCATCTGTTCGTTGGTGACGAGCTCGGACTGCACAACCAGCCGCGTCGGGCCGTCGAGCGGCTCGACGTCGTAACAGATCGCAGCGATCGCCCTCTGCGAGAACGAGACCAGCCGGGTCGTCGAGACCCGCACGGGACGTCCGGTCGGTGATACCCACTCCGCGGTGCGCCGCAGCACGCCGTCACGGAGATCCAGCACGCGCTCGTGCTTGCGCAGTTCGCCGTAGCGCACGTCAAACGGCTCGTCGTCGACGAGCAACCGGATGATCTTCCCATTGGTGACGTTGACGACGGTCTGGCCCGATTCCGGGTTGCCATAGCCCGCCTCGGCATACGGGAGCGGACGCAATTCGTAGAAGCCGTTCAGGTAGGTGCCCGGGAGTCCGAAGGGCTCGCCCTCGTCGAGGTTTCCCCGCAGTCCGATGTGACCGTTGGCCAGCGCCAGCACCGACTCCGTCTGGGCGAGCGTGTCTAGATGCAGCTTGGTTTCCCGGACGGCCCAGGGCTCGACGATGAACGAAGGATGCTGGATCACTGGGCGTCCAGCAGTTCGGCCAGGTCGTGGACGACGACGTCGGCGCCATGCGCTTTCAGCTCCTGTGCGTGACCCACTCGATCGACTCCGACCACGACGCCGAATTGTCCGGCGCGTCCGGCCTCGACGCCGGCGAGCGCGTCCTCGAACACCGCCGCCTGGGCTGCCTGCACGGCGACCGCCCGGGCGCCGGCAAGGTAGGTGTCGGGCGCGGGTTTGCCTTTGAGGTGCTCCTGCTCGGCGACGACGCCGTCGACGATCTCCTCGAACATGTCGCTGATCCCGGCGGCCTCCAGGACATCGCGCGTGTTCGTGCTCGAGGAGACGACAGCACGGCGCAGACCCGCGCCGATGGCGGCGCGCACGTAGCGGACCGACCCCTCGTAGGGCTCCACCCCCCGCTCGTCGATCATCTGGAGCACCAGCTCGTTCTTGCGATTTCCGAGGCCGTCGATCGTCTCGTCGCTCGGGGGATCGGTCGGGCTGCCTTGCGGGAGCTGGATGCCGCGCGACTCGAGAAATGATCGGACCCCGTCATAGCGAGGCTTGCCGTCGACGTACTCGTCGTAGTCGTTCACTGGGTCGAACGGAACGAACTCCCCGCCGCGCTGCGCGGCGCGCCGGCGCAGGAAGTCGTCGAACGTCTGCTTCCAGGCCGCCGCGTGGACCTCGGCGGTCTTCGTCAACACCCCATCGAGATCGAACAGGCACGCGGTCACGCCATCGGGTAAGCCGAGCACGGGCGAGACCGTATCCGACGCGAGGGTCGTGGCGCCACGGCGTGGCTCTCATGCCCTGCCGCTCTGGCGACACGCTTACCATTGTGGGGCTCGATGACCGCTGACGCGACCGACCGCTCGCAGGTGACGGTAAGTGCCGGCGTCCCTCCGGGCCCGGGCGCAGCGCCCGGAGAGCAGCATCACAGCATCGCGGTCGTCTTCGCCGGGCTGATGCTCGTGCTGCTGATGGCGGCCCTCGATCAGACGATCGTGTCGACCGCCCTGCCGACGATCGTCGGCGACCTCGGCGGGCTGAGCCACATCTCGTGGGTCGTGACGGCGTACCTGCTTGCGCAGACGGCCGTGACCCCGATCTACGGCAAGCTCGGAGATCTCTACGGCCGCAAGATCGTCCTCCAGTTCGCGTTGGTCGTGTTCCTCATCGGCTCGGCCTTGTGCGGGGCGGCCCAGAGCCTGACAATGCTGATCGCGTTCCGAGCCGTCCAGGGGCTCGGCGGGGGCGGGCTCATCGTCTCGACGATGGCGGCGATCGGCGACGTCGTTCCGCCGCGCGAGCGAGGCAAGTACCAGGGCTTCTTCGGCGCCGCCTTCGGCCTGGCCAGCGTGATCGGTCCGCTACTCGGCGGGTTCTTCACCACGAACCTCTCCTGGCGCTGGATCTTCTACGTCAACCTGCCGATCGGCGTGTTGGCGTTGGCGGTGCTCGCGGCCACGCTGCCCACCGTCCGCGAGGAGGCCCACCACCGGATCGACTACCTCGGGGCAGCCCTGCTCGCGGCATGTCTGAGCGCGATCGTGCTGACGCTGACGCTCGGCGGGACGAGCTACAAGTGGGGATCGCCGTTCATCATCGTCCTCGGCTGCGCGGGCCTGGTCCTGCTCGTGCTCTTCGTGGCGGTCGAGCGGGGGGCGGCCGAACCCGTGCTGCCGCTACGGCTTTTCAAGAACCGGGTGTTCACGGTCACGAGCGCGATCGGCTTGATCGTGGGCTTCGGGCTGTTTGGCTCGGTCACCTATCTGCCGCTGTTCCTTCAGGTCGTCAACGGCGCGAGCCCCACCGGCTCGGGCCTCCAGCTTCTGCCGTTGATAGCCGGCCTACTCGTGACCTCGATCGTCTCGGGACAGATCATCAGCCGGACAGGGCGCTACAAGATATTCCCGATCCTCGGGACGGCGGTGATGACGACCGGCCTGCTGCTGCTCTCGGGGATGGATTCGCATACGACCAGGCTCGAGTCGTCGGTGGACATGTTCGTACTCGGGCTGGGCATCGGCTCCGTGATGCAGGTGCTGGTGCTCGCTGTTCAGAATTCCGTCGACTACGCGGACCTGGGCGTCGCCACGTCCGGCGCGACGCTGTTTCGCTCGATCGGGGGGGTGGTGGGAGTGGCCGTCCTCGGCTCCATCTTCAGTAACCGCCTTTCATCCGAGCTCGCGTCGTCACTGCCGCCATCGGCCACCGGGAGCCTCGCGGGAGGCGTTGTCCACGCCAACCCGGCGGCGCTGGCGAAGCTGCCGCCGGTGGTCCACGCCGCCTACATCCAGGCTTTCACGAACGCCCTCTCGACAGTGTTCGTCGTGGCGGCGTGCGTGTCAGCGTTCGCCTTCCTCATCAGCTGGGCGCTCGAGCAGCGGCCGCTGCGCGAGACGGTGGCCGCCGCCAGCGGAGTGGGCGAGAGCTTCGCCGTCCCCAAGCAGGGCGACTCGCTCGCCGAGGCGGCACGCGCGCTCACCGTCGCCATCGGGCGCGAGGACCGGCGACGTGCCGTCGAGGTGCTCGCGCGGCGCGCCGGCGTTGACCTGTCGGCGGCGGCGTGCTGGCTTTTGGTCCGCCTCCGCGACGACCCGGCGGCGGACATCGAAGCCCTGTGCGCCAGCTACGACGTGCCCGTCGACGTCGGCTGGCAAGCGCTCTCCGAGCTCCGGGAGCGCCAGCTGGTGCTCGAGGCATCGCGGGACGCGGAACCGGCGCTCCGCGAGGTAACGCCCGAGGGCGAGCAGATCGCCGAGCGGCTCGTCGCCGAACGCCGTGCCGCACTGGCGGAACTGTGCGACGGCTGGGCTCCCGATCAAAACCAGGACCTGGCGGACCTGCTGACGCGGCTCGCGCGCGAGCTCCTGAGGGAGGCTCCCGCCCGAGAGCCGAGCGCCAGTCCCGCGTAACGGTCGCCGGGACCTTTACCTCCACCCCCTCCACTCGGGTGGGACAATGGGTGATCGTTCTCGCGCCGATCTGCGATCTGGCGCGAGCGGTCATGGGCAGGCTTTCTAACGGGACCATCGATGAGCGCGCCGCCAACGAGACCGCCAGCATCGGCCGACGAGGCCGTGTCACTGTCGGCCGGAGCTGACTCTCCGAGCGACGGTGGCCGTAGCGGAAGTGTCCTGCTGCAGATGTCAAACGCGGTCGTGCGCCTCTACAAGGATGCGTTCGGCCGCGGTCCGACAAAGGCCCGCGCTCAGTTCGCCGGCCCCGACACGCTTGTTTTCGTGCTGGAGGACAGCATGACGGTCGTCGAGCGCAACCTCGCAGCGATGGGCGAGCACGGCCGGCTGCGCGAAGCACGGATGTTCTTCCAGTACGCGCTGGAGGAGGAGTTCCGTGCCATCGTCGAGCGGGCGCTCGGACGTCGCACGGTGGCGTTCGTCAGCGGGATCGACACGCGACACGACATCTCGATCGCGGTCCTCACGCTGGAGCCTCGCCCCGCCGGTGGCGCGGCTGCCCCGGGCGAGCGCGAAGCTGAGGCGGAGGGCGCCGACGCGTGATCGCACCGCGCGTGCGGGCGAGGAGCGGGATCGCGAGTGCAGGCAGCCCACCGGTCCACATGATCGTCGCGGCGAGGCGCTGGTCCCTGAGAGCCGAGTTACCGAGGGTGCCGGCGTAGTGCTGGTAGACGGGCTCGGAGGCGGTTCCGAGCCACACGGCGACGCCGGTCATCACGAGCATGCAGGCGGCCATGCACGCGAGCTGCCCGAGGGGCCCGGGGCGGTGCGGTAGCGGGTCGACGCCGAGGATCGGCGCCCACATCAGCATCGCCGTCAACAGGTAGAGGGCGTGCTCGGCCTCGTGCGCGTTGTCGTTGCGCAGGGTCAGACCGTAGACCGCCGGAAGGTGGGTGAGCACGATCACCGCCGAGAACAGTGCCACCGACCCGACGGGCGCGGTCAGCGCGGACACGGGGGGTGAGCGAAGCGCACCCGCGAGCCTCCGTCGACCATCGCGGCGAAGCGCGAAGAAGGCCATGCGGACCGGCGCTCCGGCGGCGAGCAGGGGCGCCACGACCACCCACATGACCATGTGCTCGACCATGTGAATCGACAGCCTCGAGTCGGCCTCCGTCCCGATCCCCGAGTACAGGTCGACGACCAGGACGGCCAGCCCGGCGAGAAAGCAGAAGCTGCGTTCGCGCGGCCAGCGCCGGTGGCGGCGGTCGCGGCGGCTGCCTACGCGTGCCGCGAGCAGATAGGCCGTGGCGACGCCGGCGACGACGACGAGGAACGCACCACCGAGCGGGCCGTCCAGGGTCCAGTCGAGCGCGAGAGCGTGCACGTCGGCGCCGCTAACGGCTATTGGAAGATCTCAGTGGTGCAGTCGCCACCGGCCAGATGAATTTCGTGAGGTCGCGCTCCGTCGGTCTGGGCGTGGAAGTCGACGAAGAACTCGGGATCCAGTGCGTAGCTGCCGTCAGGCTGGCGATCTAACTTGGTCAGCCAGCCCTCGATGCCTGGATAGAACTGGTTATCCCAGGTCGAGAACAGCGAGTTCGAGACATACACCCGCTCTCCGTCGAGCGAGTTCTGCAGCATCTGCGGGCCGCCATTCAGCGGTCCGGTGGCCTTCGGGTGGCCGCCGTCGCGGCCGAGCAAGCCGCCTAGCCAAACCTGCGATCTCAGCTGCGGGTTGACGGGATCCGAGACGTCGTAATGGCGGAGGTCTCCGTGTAGCCAGTTGGAGAAGAACAGGTCCTTGTCATCGAGCGACAGCACCAGATCCGTGATCAGCCCCGGAACGCCTCCCTCGAGTGGCCAGCCTTCGAGCTCCTCGTTGGCGACGTCGACCACTTTCTGCGCGCCCCAGCTGCCGTTGTCGCGGTGAAAGCGGATGATGTTCGACGAAAGAGTGGCGCCGACGAAGCCCTGAGCCGAATCAGGGTCGTGCTGCCAACGGATCTCGAGCGGAATCAATCCATCGTCGCCGAGATCGAGCGTCTGGACGACCGCGTGCCGCTCGAGGTCCCAGAAATGCAGCCGCCGCCCGTAGTGGCCCTCGACCACATCGGCTGGGTTGAAGCCATCCAGGAACGTGTTCGGAGCCCCCCATTCGCTCGAGACGAGCACGTTCTGGCGCGGCTGGTACCAGAAGTCGTACATGAACTCCTGGCCGTTCTTCTCTCGGTCCCACCGGCCCGCGACCGAGAAGTCGCGGGCGTCGAGCACGGCGAACCCGCCGGGGAGATTCCCGTCCGCGTCGCCCAGCATCGACACCGTGACGATGTCTCCGGGCATGCAGTGGACGGTGTGCGGCACGCTGAACCCCGTCTTCTCCTTGATCTCGTCGCCCTCGATCACGTCCTTGATGCGGGGCGCGCGTGGCTCCGAGATGTCGAGGATGTGGAGCCGCGATGACCGCATGCCGGGGACGATCAGCGTGTCGCGCCGCAGCTGCGAGTGGCACGCCGACGAGCAGGCGTTCCAACCGAAGTGGTGCAGCTCGTCGCCGACGTTGGGCATGTCGGTGCGGTGGACAATCTCGCTGTAGCTCGCCGACTGCGGGTCGACATCGACTACGGCGATGAAGTCGGGCCGCTCGATTCCCGTTCCCTCGTACAGGCAGGCGACATAGGCGACCTGTTCGGGCGGCTGCTCGCGCGCAACCTGGGGGGACGCATAGCCGGGACCGCTGTGCTCGTGGTCGCTCACGACAGACTCCTTCCTCCTCGGCCGGGCGGTTCGCGGTGCACCCGGCCGCTCGGGATGCATTAGCCGATCTGGTTTGCCACCTTATCCGCTCAGGTTAGTAGGGTATCTCAATCGAACTAGTGCTGTAGCGGAGAGAAATGGGCTGCGAGTGGGAGCGGCGCACCCAAGCCTCAGTCGATCTTGAACTTCGCCGAGACCGTCTTGCCGGTCAGCGGTCCGAGCTTGGGCGTCGCCTTGAGCTCGTAGCTGCCACGGCGCAGCCGGTGTCCGCTCACGCGTCCGCTGAAGTCGAAGCTGTTCGAGCCAGCGCTGTCCTGATGGGAGAAGCTCCCCTTCGAGAGATCGCGCGTGCACGGATGTGCGTGTTTGGGCGTGTGCCCGTGCTTCGGGAGCGCCTTGCATGCGCCGTGTCCCAGCTTGTAGCCCTTCTTGAAGTCGATCACCTTGAACGTCGTCTTCGCGGCCTCGGTATCGAAATAGGTGATGGTCGAGGTCTCATGCTTCGTGGCCTTGTGCACGATCGATCCGCCGCTGGAAAGGCCCTTGAACGACCCCGGCTTGAGCTTGAGATGGCTGTCTTCGGGCGGCCCCGCATCGGCGGCCACGAACGGCTGCGCGTATTCCGTGCCCTGGAAGGCATATACCGCCCACCCCTGACCCTCGCCGTTGACAGCGCTCGCAAGCGAGTCGGGCGCCGCCTCGTCCTTGATGCCGAACAGCGTGACCGGCCCTGACCAGTTGCTGCCTGCGTTGGAGCTGTAGGCGAGCTGGAGACCATGGTCGTTGTTGATGAACGTGGCGTACATCCCGCCGTGGCTGTCCTGAGAAACGGTTGGCTCGAGCCCCGCGTCATGCGCCACGGTGACGGCTGCGCTCCAGGTCGACGGTGGCGTGAAGCGCCGGAATTGAACCTTCTCCGCGCTGATGCTGGCGTCGTTCGTGTCCAGCACCCCGAGACCCTTCGGGCCGCTCGTCACGGCGGGCGATTCTGCGTTGCACGTCACCTCGCCGAGCGGTGACCACGGACTACCCGAGTGGCCCGTCGTCGTGTTGAGCTCGCCGTTGGTCGTCGACGCGGAGATCGGCGCGTAGGCATAGACGAGGCCCTCGCTGGCCGGGCACGGGCCCGTCTCGATCAGCTGAAAGACGCCGAGGATGCCGGTCGTGCCCGTCAGCTGCGAGGCAAACTGTCCCCCCAGATTGCCGACGGTGTAGTCGTCGGGCGACGGGTTCAACGTCGCCGATGGGGGCGCCGGCGTCGTGGCCGACGAGTCGTTCTGGGGAGAGGTGAGCGAGTTGGCCTGGAACACCGGGTTCTGGACGGCGGACACGTAGCCGAAGCCGATGTTGTCGCCGAACAGCGGGATCACGGGCATCGGTCCCGTGCCCTCGGTATCGCCGACCTGGGGGTTGCTGAGCGAGTAGGGGAACTGGGTGAAGGTGGAGCCCCCGTCTGTCGAGATCCATTCGTCGATCCCGTCCTCGTTCTGATTGACCGCGCCGTCGACCTCCTCGAACACGCGGACCGTGGTGCCATTGACGAGTACAGCGGGCGGGTCGAAGAACAGGGCGTGGCTCGGGTCGGGGATCTGCAGCTCAACGGGGCTGCAGTGGGGCGCCGCCTTCGAGACCTTGCAGAAGTTCAGAACGGTGTCCGCCGGCTGGGATCCGGTAGCGATCTGATCGTCCCAGACGATGTATGCGGTGCCGGTCGAGTCGACGGCCACCGCAGGCTGGGACGGCAGCCCCGGAGTGTTTGCCCCGATATTGATCGGGCTGCTGATCGCCTCGGCGCTGGCCGAGAAGGCGAGCGCCATGGCGCCGGTCACTACGCCACCGATCACCGATCGGCACAGTGCTCTCCACATCCGGTCCCCTCCAGCTCGTGATGGTGAACTGCTTGCTCCTCGGTCGGCAATCTAGTCGATTGGCCCCCCGGATGCGGCGGGTCTGCCTAGGATCTGCCCATTCGGCGGACGAATTGTCGAGGTCCGGGCCGGTCCGGCGCCGAACGCGGTGCGCTCTCGCCTGGGCTTTGTTCTCTGGTATCTTCGAGCGGCTTTAGCCGGCACACTGGGCCTGGGTCTATGGACTCGGCGTCGTATCTGCTGTCGTGGACCGGCTGTCGCCGTCTGCTGTCGTGCAAAGCCTGGGCCCAGCCGCGTTGTTCGTGGGGTGCCCTTGTAGCCGGTGCGCCGGCGGGAGCCCCGCACATGACGCGTATGGGGTAAGGGCCGGACTACGAGAAGGACACGGTGACGGTTGCGATGAAGGAGGGCCTGAAGAAGCTGGTTCCGCGCTACGAGGCGCTGCGTCTAGGGGAGCGCCGCGAGCGACAGCGGGCAAGGCGCCAGAGCAAGGACGTCAACTTCATGATGATCACCCTTGACAGCTGCCGCTACGACACGTATTGCGATGCCAGGACGCCGGCGCTGGCATCGTTCGGGCCCTGGATGCTGGCGCACTCGCCGGCAACTTACACCTACGCGGCGCACCAATCGTTTTTTGTCGGCATCCTGCCCAACGTCCCAGAGCCGGTGCCGTACTACAACCGCTTCACACGTCAGCTGATCGGGCTGCTCGAGGTGGGCGAGACTCCGGTGAAGAAGTCCACGTACTACACCGTCGCGTCGGAACGGGACGCGATCGACGGTTTCCGTCGCGTCGGTTTCCAAACGATCGGGACGGGCGCGATGAACTGGTTTCGCCAGTCGTCGCTCACGGCGTCATTTGCACGGTTCAAGATGCTGACTGACGCCGATGCTCAGATCGACTACTGCCTTCGTGAACTCGATCCGGCCAAGCCGTTCTTTGGCTTTATCAATTTCGGCGAGACGCACGACCCGTTCGACTTTCGGGGGAAGACGAAACCATGCCCGGTAAGGATTCAGGCCCGGAGGATGAGTTGGCCTCCTGTCGAGTCAGGACCGGTGGGGCGTGACCACGATGCCTACTGGCATCAGGTCCAGGCGATCGAGTTTTTGGATGGCCAGCTCGAGCGTCTGTTCGCGGCATTACCGCAGAACACAGTCGTCGTGATCTGCGGTGACCATGGCGAGTGCCTGGGGGAGGATGGGTACTGGGGGCACGGGATCGGCCATCCCAAGGTTTTCGAGGTGCCACTCGCGATCTTCCGGTTGGATCGGCGACCGATCGAAGAGTCAGCCTGATCCACTCGGGCGGTCCGCCGCCGGGACGAAATCATCGCTCTGAGACGGGAAGGAATGGCTGCGTCCCAACGTCCGACGCAGTAACGACCTAACTCGGGGGATAGTGATTCGGTCGCTGCCCGCGACCGACTGGATGAGGTAACTGATGCTCCGCGCAGTCAGCGCGGGCACGTGCAGTCGTGCTCGCGCGCCGTGATCGCTTATTCACAGCGCCGTCGGTGACGGTGCACGGCAGCGGGCGGTTTGTCAACAAACGGACACGGAGTCACAGAATGAGCAGCGAATCCTTTTCGTCAAATCAGTCATCAGCCACGCAGAGCCGGGGCTCCCTGAGCAGTCGTCGGTCGTTCCTGGCCGGGGCCGGAGCGGCAGCCCTCGGCGCCAGCATCTTCGCCAACGTCCCCCTCGCGCTGGCCCAGAGCCCGCTGCCCACGGGAGACGAGGCGATCCTCCGGTTCCTTTCCGCCGCGGAGATCCTCGAGACCGACCTCTGGCAACAGTACAACGAGCTGGCCGGCATCCAGGATCGAGAGGTCCCGGGTGGCAGCGGCAACCCGGCCTACACCGCTGCGGTGTCGAAGCTCGATTCGGATATGGCGCAGTACATCCACGACAACACCGAGGACGAGCACACGCACTTCAAGTTCCTCAACGCGTACCTCGCGGCGCGCGGTGGCAAGCCGGTCGATCTCGGCCCGTTCCGGAAGCTGCCGAGCAGCACGGCGACCGGCGCGCAGCAGATCAAGCGGTTGACGAACCTGATGGACCTGACCGTCGATACGACCTGGTGGACGCGATATCGAAGCAGCAACAAGAATCCGGACTTCGGCGACAGCTTCCCGCCAGCCGTCCCCGGTCTTTTGACCGGGGCCTTCCCGGCGATACCGCGCTCCGATGGGGACCTGAAGCCCGGAAAGCACCTACAGGCGATCGCAAATACCGCCGGGTTCCATTTCGCGACGATCGAGCAGGGTGGCACGAGCCTCTACCCGTCGCTCGCCCAGCGCGTGACGGATCCCGAGGTCCTGCGGGTCCTGCTGAGTATCGGGCCGACCGAGACGATGCACTTTCAGACGTGGAGCGACAAGGCGGGCAACGCGCCACCGCTCACGGACCCGACGAATGGGCTCGAGTTCCCGGATCTCAATTCACCTCCATTTGGCGGCGAGCTGTTCCAGACGAACCTGATCATGCCCGAGCCGACCGTGTTCCTAAGCCGTAAGTTCCCCAAGTGCTCGATCATCCGGCCGACCGAAACCGACGGCGCGGCGACGGGCGCCTTGCAGTTCTTGACCGACGACGGACTGTTCCGCGGCCAGTCGACCGGGTTCTTTGACTTCATGACGGAGCTCGCGCAGCAGGCGGACGCCGCCGTACGCGAGTAGTCGCACGAGGCAGTCGCGGGCTCCCGCGCGCCCGGCCGGGTCACTGGCGCGCGGGTGGCTGCGCTATTCGCCCTCGACCAGGTCCGGGTGCCTCCTAAGCCCGAACATGGACCAACCGACGGCGAGCAGGCCCAGGCCGTTGAGGATGAAACCAAGCCCGACCAGGACGGCGAGGGTCGCGTAGCCGATGTGGGGACTCGAGACGATCACGATGCCCGCGACGATCTCGATCACCGCGACGATGACGTTCCAGACGCGATGCTCGAGCAGTCCGATCGTTCGGATCAGCCTGATCACGCCGATCGCGACCAGCCAGATCCCGATCAGCAGCGCTATCGCGAGCACGCTGTGGGTCGGGTGACGAATCAGGATGATCCCGATCACGATCCCGACGACGCCGAGCAGCGCCGCGGCGCCGCTGTGCTCGGAGAACACGGCGATCGCCAGTTCGAAGATGCTGTCGAGCAGGATGAAGATGCCGCAGATGACGGCGAGCGTCGCCAGGCTGTTGCTTGGCTTGGCGATCACGATCGCGCCCGCGACGACACTCAGCAGGCCGAGCAGCGACAACAGCCACCACGCCCACGTCACCTCGCGGATCTCATCGCGAGTAATTGGCTCGGGCATGCTCATCTCCTCTCCCGGGAAGGGGCCACGCGGCGCCGTCCGGGCCGCGCGTGCAAGGTAGCGCGCCGCCCGGTCGGCACACGCTCACACGAAGCTCTTCGCCAGTTCCTAGCGGCCTCTTAGGGACTTCCTAAGGCGCTCTTCGCGGCCAGGGGCAGCCTCGTCATGCAGTCATTTCCACCCGCGTCGCGCGTTCCGCGTGGCGAAGACAGATGGGTAAACGCATATGAAACGAAGGCATTTGATTTCCGCGCTCGCGATCGTGGGTTCCATCACCGGCGCGGGCCTGGTCGCTTCTTCGGCGTCGGCCGCGACGACGAACGAGCAGTCGGCGGTCAGCGCCAACTGGTCGGGCTATGTGGCGGGCTCGTCGGGCGACACCAACAAGCAGTTCACGAGCGTCTCTGGAAGTTGGACCGAGCCATCGACCAACTGCAGCGCCGGCCAAGGCGACGCCGCTTTCTGGGTCGGGCTCGGTGGCTCTGGCCAGGGCTCCCAGCACCTGGAGCAGGTCGGCACCGAGTCTGACTGCAGCGGCACAGGGGCCGCGAGTCACTACTCGTGGTGGGAGATCGTTCCGGCGGCTCCCGTGCGGTTCGACGTCACGATCTCACCCGGAGACCACGTCTCGGCCAAGGTGGCGGTGAGCGGCTCGAACGTCACGATGTCACTGACGGACGAAACGACCGGGCAGTCGGCGACCAAGACGGCCCAGATGAGCGACCCGGACCTCTCGAGCGCCGAGTGGATCGCCGAAGCACCGTCGCAGTGCGACGGCTCGGGCAACTGCACTCCGGTGTCGCTGGCCGATTTCGGGACAGTCAACTTCACGAATGCATCGGCCACCTCGAACGGCCACTCCGGCACGATCTCAGATTCGAGCTGGGCGAACGAGCCGGTTCAGCTGAACGGCGGCTCAGACGGCTACGTCTCCTACACCGGATCGGCCAATGCCGCTCCGTCGACGTTGAGCTCCGATGGTTCATCGTTCTCCGTGGCCTTCCAGGGCGGCGGCGAGCAGACTTCGACGTCTCCCGGCGCCGGCAGTGACGGCGGGTATCCGGGCGGCTACTCGGGTGGCGGCGATGGCGGCTATCCGGGCGGCGGCTACGGGCCGGGGTCGGGGTATGGCTACGGTGGCGGCTCGCCGTATGGCTACGGCTCGGGGTACGGCTACGGTGGCGGCTCTCCGTACGGTGACGGCGGCGGCTACGGTGGCGGCGGCTACATCGTCATCGGGTAACGCGAGCCCTCAGTTGTCGGGTCGAACGGCGTCTTCATGGCGCCGTTCGTGTTTGTGGTCGGTGGCGCCCGCGGCGCCCGCGGCTCTGGCTGGCGGGCGGCTCGGTGAAGGCAGCAGGGAGGGGGGTGGGTGAAGGCGCCGGCGGGTCGCCGGAGCCCGTGGTCGAGCTGCTTGGGGCGCTCACGAAGGTCTTCGTGGCGAGTTTGTGCCGGAGTGTGTCGGGAGTGTCGCGGGGATGGTGAATAGCGCGTCAACACCGGCGCCAGATCCGAGCCCTGTCGATTGAGCACACTCTTCGTGCATAGCCCGCCAGGGCTCGCCATCCGGCGCAAGGTTGTCGTGTTAGGCACCATCGAATGGCCGCGATCGCGCCGATCCCGTTCCCTCTCCCCAGCGCCGTTTACCGAGCCGCCCGCCACTCAGGGCGATGAGCGCCACAAAAGCGCCCGCGGGCCGAGAGTCGATAGCCACGAAGCCCGCCAAGCAGAGCAAATCGGAGCCAACGTCGGCCAGACCACACACGGCGCGCCCCCAAAGGGTGCGCCCCCCGCCACGGTCACCCCGACCGCTTGAGCTTCCCGTGCTGCTTGGCGTATCGCTCGCCGGCGCGGAACACCGCCAATCCCAGCGGGATCGCCACGACGCCCAGGACCAGCAGTGGCCACACGTTGCCCCACTGGGCGGAAAGGCTGGAGCCGTCGAGGATCGCGGCTCGGATCCCCCGCAGGGCGTATGTCGCCGGCGAGATCGTGGCGATCCACTGCATCCACTGCGGGAGCACCGACACCGGGTAGTAGACGCCGGAGACGACCAGGAGGAGGCCCTGGGCGATGAACCCGAACTGTGCCCCCTTCTCGGGTGAGATCAGCGGCAGGACAGCGGTGACCATGCCGACCCCCGCGAATGAGACCGAGGCGATGGCGAGCAGCACGAGCGCGGTGGCGAAGTTCGCGTCGTGGAAGTGCAGGCCGAAGAACAGGGCGACGACCGCGAACAGGAGTGCCGTGCGCAGCAACCCGTAGAGCACGGCGAAGAGCGCCATGCCGCCCAGGTGCACGGCCCGCCTCAGCGGCGCCATGAACGTGTACTCGATCGTGCCCTCCCACCGCTCCCAGGCGACGGTCTCGGTCAGGATCTCGAAGATGATGCCGAGGTAGGACCAGATGACGGCGCCGATCAGCAGCGAGGTCGTCGCGCGGTTGACGTTCAGATGGCCACCGGTCGCCTGCACGCCCTTGGCGATGAGTACGACCGACAGCGTGTTGGCGACGGTCCAGACGAAGAAGGCAAGCTCCCACCAGCGGTAGCGCTTGACCAGGTAGCTGTTGCGCTCGATGACGCCGCCCAGCCCGATGAGCTGCGTGCGCAAGCCTCCCTCGCGAGTGATGGAACTCATGCTCTTACCTCCTCGTCTTCCTCCAGTGCGACGCCGGTTGCGGTGAAGAACGCGTCCTCCAGCGTCCTCGACCCGTAGCGCGCAATCAGCTCTTCGGCCCGCTCGAGCGCCAGCAGTCGCCCCGCGTGCAGGATCCCGATCCGCTCGGCCAGCGCTTCGGCCTCGACGAGGTCGTGCGTGCAGAGCAGGATCGTCGTGTCGTGTGTCGCTCGCAAATCCTCGATGAACGACTGGACCTCGCGCTTGGACCGAGGGTCCAGGCCGGTCGTCGGCTCGTCGAGCAGCAGCAGCACCGGCGAGGTGAGCAGGGCCCGGGCGAGCGCCACCTTCTGCTGCATGCCGCGGCTGAGGTCCTCCATCGGCTCCGTCGAGCGGGACACCGGAAAGCCGACACGATCGAGGATCTCGGGAATCCGTCCGCGCGTGACGGCCGGTGTCAGTCCGTAGAACCGGGCGGCGTAGGAGAGGTTCTCGAACGCCGACATCCGCTTGAAGAAGGACGCCTCGACCGACACTCGGTTGACGAGGCGTCGCACGGCCCCCGCGTCGCGGACGACGTCGTGCCCGAAGATCCGCGCGCTCCCGCCGTCCGGCAGAAGCAGGGTCGACAGCGCCCGAACGAGCGTCGACTTGCCCGACCCGTTCTGACCGAGGATCGCGACGCACTCGCGATGGTCGATCGTGAACGAGAGGTCGGCCAGGGCCGCGACCGTGTTCCGCCGTCCGCCGCGACGACGACGGAAACGTTTCTCCAGATCAGATACTTCAACTGCGAACAAGATTGCTCCTCACAAGACGGTGTGGCAAGGACCAGCGACCGAGGCGGCGCTCGGCCGAAGCGGGTGCAGGGTCACCGTCGGAGCAACATGCCAACGGCCAGCGTATCAGGCACCGAACATGTGTCGGCATCCGTGCCCAGACACGCATTCCGGGCGTACGATCGATCGCAGTTCGTCGGAAGGCCTGGAGGATGGCGTCGATTCGTGTGCCCGCTCCCCGCCCGCGCGGAGCCGAGATGCCGTACCTCCTGCGTCCAAGCAGCGCGTTTGCGGCGGTGGCAGCAGCCGGTGTCGCCGTCCACGCCGGGTTCGCGATCGCGGACAGCACGTCGACGCTCGTCGATGACTGGCTCTACTGCGGGCTGTTCATGCTCGCGGCCGCGAGCTGTGCGGTTCGCGGCGTACGCGGTGACGCCAGGGCCGCGTGGTCGTTCGCCGCGATCGGGGTGTTCCTGTGGGGGTCGGCCGAGATCGTGTTCCGCCTTTCGGTGTCAGATCCGGACGCGTGGTATCCGCGAAGCACGCAGGTGCTTCTCTTCGTCGCCTTCGCGTTCGCCTACGTCACCCTCGTGCTGCTCGCGCGCGAGCGCGTTAGGCGCTTCGACATGGTGCTGGCGCTCGACGGGCTGCTCGCTGGGCTGGCCGCCGCCGCTGTGGCAGCTTTGGCTCTGTTCCCCGCGCACGCCGAGCGCCATGTGCGGGGACCGGCCGCGCCGCCGCAGGCGTTCCTTCTCGCGGCGCTCGTCGGGCTGATCTTCGTAGTCGCTGTCCTGGGCATGAGCGGCTGGCAGCCCGGGCCGTCGTGGGCGCTGATCACGGCCGCGATCGCCGTGAACGTCGCGGGCGACGCGGTCCTCGTGCATCTCGCCGACGAGGGACAGTTCCATCGCGGATCGACCGCCGACACGCTGTTCGTCGCCTCCGCGCTGCTGCTCGGACTCGCCGCGCTCTACCCCAACTATTACGCGCCCGCCCCCGTGGGCGCGACCCGGCGGCTTCCTGGCCCTCTGCTGAGCGCTGCCGCCGCGCTGGCCGTGCTGATCGTCGCCGCCGCCCACGGCGCCGCGGGACTCGCTGCGGGGCTCGCCGCCGGTGCGCTGACGGTGATGATCGCGCGCATGTCGATCGCGCTGGAGCTGCTGGAGCGCAGCCGCAGCCAGGCGCTCACCGACGACCTCACCGGTCTCGGCAACCGCCGGCTGCTCGTCCGCGAGCTCGAGCGACGACTCGGCCCCGCCAAGGCACCCCAGGGATTCACGCTCGCCCTGTTCGACCTCGACGGGTTCAAGCGCTACAACGACACCTTCGGTCATCTGAGCGGTGACGCGCTGCTGATGCGGCTAGCCGGCCGTCTCGCGGCGGCGGTGGTGCCCGGGGTCGCCTACCGGATGGGGGGCGACGAGTTCTGCGCGATCTTCGAGGGGGAGGGGGCGTCCGCCGAGACGACGCTCGCGAAGGCTCGCGATGCGCTGTCCGAGCGCGGTGACGCCTTCTCGATCACCAGCTCGACGGGAACCGTCGCCTGTCCAGCGGAGGCCGGGAGCGTGGCCGCGGCCCTGCGCATCGCCGACGTCCGCATGTACGCCTCGAAGTCGGGGCGGGCGCTCGATCAGGTACAGACCCGCGATGCCGTCCTGAAGATGCTCGACGAGCGGGACCCGGCGCTCTACAGACACCTGCGCTCGGTCGCATCGATGGCGGTTCGCGTGGCCGGCCGCCTCGGGCTGGATGAGGTGGGCGTCCAGCAGGTGGAGCTCGCGGCCGAGTTGCACGACATCGGCAAGATTGCCCTGCCGGATGCGATCCTCCACAAGGCCGGGGAGCTCGATCCCGATGAGTGCGAGTTCATGCGCCAGTACCCGGTCGTGGGCGAGCGGATCGTCCGCTCGGCGCCATCGCTCGCGCCGGTGGCCCCGCTCGTGCGCTCGGCGCAGGAGCGCTGGGATGGCAGCGGCTACCCGGACGGTCTGCGCGCGACCGAGGCGCCGATCGGCTCACGGATCATCGCCGCGTGCGATGCCTATCAGGCCATGCGCACGGCGCAGCCCTACCGACCTGCGCTCGGCAGAGACGAGGCGATCGCCGAACTGCGCCGGTGCGCCGGCACACAGTTCGATCCCGACGTCGTCCGCGCCCTGTGTGAGGAGATCGAGGACCCGACGCCAGAATAAGCATCGGTTGCTCCGTGGTCCGAGCGCATAAGTTGCGCATTTCTACGTGGTGACCGGCGTTTTGACCGCGCCGCGTCATGCTGGTAGCGATGTTGGCGGATGCGGTTGCGGGGCGTGCCACCCGGGGAGAAATCGAGCTGCGCCTGTCCGAGCTGCTCGCCGGGCTCTCGCACGCCCTCGATATCACAGAGGGCCAGCCGCGCGGCCACGCCGAACGCAGCTGCGTGATCGGCATGCGCCTGGCGGCGGCGCTCGATCTCGACGACGACACCCGCTCATCCGTGTTCTATGCGCTGCTGCTGAAGGACGCGGGGTGCTCCTCGAACGCCGCAAAGGTCGCCGCGCTGTTTGGCGCGGACGATCCCGCGGTCAAGAGCTCGCGCCGCGTAACCGACACAAGCGACAGCTGGCACGCCATGGTTCACCTGATGCGCAGCGCCGCGCCGGGGGAGTCCCCGCTCACCAAGGCGCGTCACATCGGCGTGCTGCTCAGATCGGGACGGGAGGGCGCCCGGTCGCTGGTCGAGCTGCGGTGCGAGCGGGGAGCCGCTGTCGTCCGTGCGATCGGTCTGGGCGAGGTCGCCGCGCAGGCGATCCTCGATCTCGACGAGCACTGGGACGGAGGCGGATACCCGGCCGGGGTCGCTCGCGACGAGATCTCGCTCGCAGGACGTGTCCTCTGTCTGTCCCAGACGGCCGAGGTTTTCTGGCGCCGGGGCGGTCCCGGCGCGGCCTGTGACATCGCGCGGCTCCGGCGCGGATCGTGGTTCGATCCGGTGCTCGTCGACGAGCTCGTCGCGCTCGAGCACGACGCGGAGTTCTGGCGCTCGCTCGAGGCGCCGGCGGTCGACCGCCTGGAGCCACCGGATCGTGTCCTGGTCGCCGACGAGGAACGTCTCGATCGCGTCGCGGAGGCTTTCGCGTCGGTCGTCGACGCAAAGTCGCCATACACGGCGCGCCACTCCGCCGGCGTGGCGGAGATCGCGGTCACGCTCGCCACGATGCTGGGAATCGAATTCGACGAGCGGGCGACCGTGCGGCGCGCCGCGCTGCTCCACGACGTCGGCAAGCTCGGGGTGTCGAGTCGGATCCTCGACAAGCCCGGGATGCTCACGCGGAACGAGTGGGAGGTGCTGCGCTGCCACCCCCGCTGGTCGATGGAGATCCTCACCCGGGTGCGCGCGTTCCAGGAGCTGGGGCGGATCGCCGGCGCCCACCACGAGCGGCTCGACGGGAGCGGTTACTTCGCCGGACTCACCGCCGATGAGCTCGACCTGCCGTCGCGGATCCTGGCGGTTGCCGACGTCGCCGAGGCGCTCAGCGCCGAGCGGCCCTACCGTCCGGCGCTGGGCCCCGACGAGGTGCTCCGCATCATGCGTCGTGACGCGGGCCGCAAGCTCGATGCGGACGCGTTTGCGGCGCTCGAGGATGCCTTGCCCGCACGCGCCGCGGTTGCGCTCGTGCGCTGAGCAAGTCGAGTTTGTGCTCAACTCGCGGGGATGAGCTTCGGCACCCTGGCGTTGATCGGCATCTGCGGCCTGTGCGGACCGCTCCTGTCGGTCGCCGGCCGTGGGGCAATTCCCGTCGTCATCGGCGAGATCCTGGCCGGCGTGATTATCGGGCGCACGGGGCTTCGGATCATCGACACGAGCAACACCACGCTCACCTTTCTGAGCGACATCGGCTTCGCGATGCTGATGTTCAGCGTGGGGATGAGCGTGCCGCTCCACGATGAACGAGTGCGGGCCTCGATCGGTCGCGGCACGCTGTGCGCCGGCGTTGTCGGGGTTCTCGCCGTCGGCGCCGGTCTGGTGGTCTCACTGATCGGCGGCGTCGGGCATCCCGCTGTCTACGCCGCCCTGATCGCCTCGAGCTCAGCCGCGGTCGTGCTCCCGATCGTGCAGGAACGCGGGCTCACCGGCCCGGCGATCCTGACCGTGATTGCGCAGGTCACGGTCGCGGACATCGCCGGGACGATCGCGATCCCGTTCGTGCTGGGCCCGAACCGGGCGGCAAAGGTGGCCGGCGGGACGGTCCTGATCGCCGCATGCGTGATCGCGATCTACGCGGTCGGGCGGCGCCTTCGGGACACTCCGGCCGTCCACACACTGCGCCATACAGGCAAGCGGCGCCGCTGGGCGATCGACCTGCGGATCGCCCTGATCATCCTGTTCGGGCTCTCATGGATAGCGCAACGGACGGGCGCGAGCCTGCTGATCGCCGGCTTCGGCGCGGGGCTGATGGTCGCCGCCACGGGCGGCCCGAAACGGCTGTCGACCGAGGTCCTGGGCGTCGGCGGCGGCTTCTTCATCCCGCTGTTCTTCGTCGTGCTCGGAGCCACCATCAACCTGCGCGGCCTAGTCCAGGATCCGGCGCTGATCGGACTTACGCTTGCGATCGCGGCGATGACCGTTGTCGCCCACCTGGGCGGCGCGATGCTCACCCGGCAACCGCCCGCGACGGGCCTGCTGGCGAGCGCTCAGCTGGGCGTGCCGGCGGCGATCGTCGCGCTCGGGCTCTCCGCACACGTGATCACCGCCGCGCAGGGGGCCGCGATCATCGCGGCGGCGATGATCAGCCTCGGAGTCTGCGCCGCGGGCGCCGCATTGCTGGGGCGGGTCTCCGCGGATCGGACGTGACGCAGGGTAGGTCCGTCCTCCCGCGCGCGAGGGGGGAGGGAATCCCCCACGCGCGGGAGGCGGGGTCCTCCACCGCGCGAAAGGACCGACGCGCGGTGGAGGACTGGTGGTCGCCCCCAGCTGTACGGCTACGGCACGTCCCTGTGCCATACGCGGGTGTGATGTTGTGGTTATGGGAGGAAGTTTGTGCTGCCGCCTACGTGCCCCGACTACGCCTGTGCGGAGGCAATCGCCAAGCTAGGTATGTGGAGCGGGCGTTCCTATGGGGTCTACGCCCCATCTTGGAAGTCACAGGCGCCGGTGGGCGCTTTCACGCCTCGACGAGGCCGCGCCGGATCGCGTACCGGGTGAGCTCGACGCGGTCGTGCATGCCGAGCTTTTCCAGGATGTTCGCGCGGTGGCGCTCGACGGTCTTCTCGCTGATCACGAGCGCCTCGGCGATCTGCTTCGTGCTGTAGCCCTCGGCGATCAACTTGACGACCTCCTGCTCGCGCGCGGTCAGCGGATCCTCGGGCAGGTCCTGGTCATTACGCGCTCGATGCAGGTAGTCCCGGATCAGCGGAGTCATCGCGCCCGGATACAGGAACGGCTCGCCCCGCATCGCCGCGCGGCAGGCCTGGACCAGATCACGATCGGCGACTGTCTTCAGCACGTACCCCGAGCCGCCGGCCTTGAGCGCCTCGTAGAGGTACTGCTCGTTCTGGTGCATCGAGAGCATCAGGATTCTCAGCTGCGGGCGCCGGCGATGGAGCTCGCGAGCAGCCTGCAGTCCGGTCAACCGCGGCATCGCGATATCGAGGATCGCGAGGTCGATGTCCTCGAGGAGTGCTCGCTTCACGGCCTCGGCACCGTCGCCGGCTTCGGCGACCACCTGGAGGTCCGGCTCTGAGTCGAGGACCATCCGAAGTCCGTGACGGACGACGGCGTGGTCGTCGGCGAGCAGGATGCGCGTCTTCAGCGGCGTCATGGCGTGCCGTTCCGAGGGATGTCGAGCCGAACCTCGCATCCCCTGCCGACGGGGTTGGCGCCGATCTTCAGCTTCGCGCCGATCAGAGCCGCACGCTCGCGCATGCCACGGATCCCGCCTCCAGGATGCTGCTCGCCGCGGCCGATGCCGCGACCGCGATCGCGAACCGACAGCGTGATCAGTCCATCGCGCGCGTCGAGCGTCATCTCCGCCTGGTGGCCGCCGGAATGCCGCGCGACGTTGGTCAGCGCCTCCTGGGCCACGCGATAGACCACCAGTTCGGTCTCGGGGGCGAGCGGTGGTAGATCGTCCGCGATCCGTTGGCTGACGGCGAGCCCGGTTCGTTCGGCGAACCGTTCGCACAAAACAGCCAGGGCGCTTTCCAGCCCCAGATCGTCGAGCGCCTCAGGTCGCAGTTCGATCGCGATCCGGCGGACGTCCTCGAGCCCTGAGCGCACCGCGGCCTGCACCTCGAGCACCTCGCCTTGCAACTCCGAGGGAGCTCGCGACGAGACCCGTGAGAGAACGAGCAGCACGGCGGTCAGCTGCTGGCCGACCTGGTCGTGCAGCTCCTGAGCGATCCGGAGCCGCTCGGCTTCCTGGCCGGCGAGCACGCGTCCCGTGGCATCGCGGCGCTCAGCCTCCAACCGATCGAGCATCTCGTTGAACGTCAGCGCGAGCTCTCCGGCTTCGGAGGTCGGTTCGGCTCCCGGCATCCGCTCACCGGGTTTGGCGAGGTCGACGCGCCTGGCGAGGGCCGCGAGCGCCTGCAGCGGAGAGATGGCTCGCCGCAGCAGATAGAGGTTCGCCAACACCAGGACAGTCAGCGCGATCACCAGCGCGATGACCTCCTTGTCGACCTCGAACGACGAGACTTTCTCCGGGGCCAGCAAGCCGATCGCCGCCGCGACGGCGGCGATCAGCAGCAGGGCGTTCGTCACGGCCACCCGCTGAAACAGCGGGACGTAAGGGCGCCGGCGGCCCCGCTCGGACGTTCTGGGCTCGGGTTTCATCGGCAGGCTCCCTGGAATGGTCGCAGCCGAACGAGCAATGGTGTCCGAGGCGGAGAACTCCCAGGAGGCGGTCACTGCACCGCCGAGCGATGCGGCGTGCGCCGGCGCTCGGCTCCAGTGCGGCTTTTCGGAGTGGTCGAGTCGAGCTGGCCGTTCTCGAGCTTGCGCAGCATGGCCCACTCACGCGACTGCAGCGCGCCAAAGGTCATGTTCAACGTCGAGGCGATCTCGTGCGGAGGGACTCCGGCCAGGAGCATCCCGAAAATTGCCTGTTCCGCTTGGTCGAGCTGGCGGCGAAGCATGTCCGCCAGGCGCGGCGGGACGGATGGCAGGACCAGCTGGCCTCGGGCGACGCGGGCGATCGCCGAAGTCAGCTCCGATCCCAGACTCCCCTTGCTGATCAGGCCGTCGGCCTCGGCGACCACGGCTGCTGCGGCCAAGAGGCCGTCGTAGTAAGCGGAGTAGATCACGACGCGAGGGGGATGGGGCAGGCGCTTGAGCTTGCGGCTCAGCCAGAGGCCGTTGCGACCGCCAAGGTGATAGTCGACGACTGCGACGTCGATCCACTCACGCTCGGCGACCGTCATAGCGACCTCGGCACTGCCGACGGCGTCGACGATCAGGCAGTTCCCCTCGGCCTCGAGGAGCTCCCGCAGCCCGATCCGCACGGCCGGGTGGTCATCCACCACGAGCACGCGGATCAGCGCGGGCCGAGGCTCCCCGCCGTGCTCTGCTTCTGGTTGCTGGCGAGCGCTGGGCTGGACAACGGTTTTCATCGGCGTCTCCTTGGGTTGAATCGACCACAAGGCTGCCCGGCACGGACCCGCGTCGGAATAGGTGTTTGCCCCCATTTTTTCACTCGGAACCGCAGTGTCCGCAGGACGATTACGCTCCCTGTTCGAGCACCGCCTTGAGCCGCCGCAGGTCGCCTCGGTTAGCCCGACGGATCGAGCTCTCGATCATCGGCGCGGTGAGGCCTGCGAACGGACCCGGCTGGCCCTGATTTCGCAGCGTCATCCGGGTACCACCGTCGGGAAGGTCGGCCCAGGTGTAGGTGGTCTCCATCGGGAAGGGGCCCTCGTCGGTACTCATCACGAACCGCTCACCGGGCACGAGCTCCCTCACCACGTAGGTGTACGCGAGCCGGCGCCCGAGAAACGTGGCCACGAACGCGATCCGTGACCCCACGGCGAGTGGCGGCGTCGACTCCCACTCGACCGCCTTGATGTTCCGGTACCAGGTGGTGGCGGTGTCCGGATCAGACGCATAGGCGGCTACCGCGGCCCGTGGCCGTGCGATCTCGATCTCCGTCTCGACGAGGACCGGGCGAGTCATCGGACCGCTCAGTTACCGCGTTGGGCGCGCGGCGCGGCGGCGGGCCCGCTCGAGCCACGGCTGTGCGCGGAGCCGAGCGAAGGTGGAGATCGCCTCGGCGCGAGCGTCCTCTGCGGCCGGCTCACTCTCAGGCGCCTCCTCGGCAAACTCGAGCGCGAGCACCGCGGCGTCGAAGTGAACCCCGGCCTCGGCCATGATTCCTCGGGCGCGCTGCCAATGGTCGGCGGCGACGGTCCAGGCGCCGGCGCGTGCCGCGAGGTGGGCGGTCAACCGCCGTACCTGAGCGTTCACGTGGGGCGAGGTCTTCGGCGCCACGGGGGTGCGCAACGCGTCGAGCGCCGCATGCAGAGGCGCGTCGGACGGGCGCTCGACGAGCTCATCGACCGCGAACGGCAGCCAGGCCGGCCACTCGGCATAGTCGCCCGAGGTGGCATCCAGGATCGCCGCCAGCGCCCCCTGTGGCTGCCGGTCGAGATGGGCGAGCGTGACCGCGCGCAAGCTCCGGTAGTCGCTCTCCGCGGCCGCGGCGGCTTTGCTCTGCTCGCGGTCGAACCGATCGACCGCGGTCCGCGCGACATCTCGCTCGCCCCGCGCGAGCGCGATGAGGATCGGCGGGCCGATCGCCATCCCGGCGTTCGCGGGAGAAGTCTCCCCGGCGATGCGGGCGACTGTCTCGAGCGACTCGTCCCATCGCCCGAGGCAGAACAGGGTGCGTGCGAGGTGGAGGGTCGCCACCTCGTGCATCGACCGGCTGGCGACCCGCTCCGCGGCGCTGACGGCGGTCGTGGCCGTGTCCGCCGCCTCGCCGAACCGTCCCAGCGCCGTGAGCGTGATCGAGATGTTCGCGAGCGTGGACGGGACGTCGGCCGGAGTGTGCTCCTCGCGCACGCTGAGCGCGTCGCGGAACACGTCCAGGGCCTCTGCGGGGCGACCGAGCTCCACCAGCGCTGACGCACGACAGTTCAGCGCGAGCCCGAGCTCTTCCTGTGCCCCGAAGGACCGCGCCGCCTCGGCCGCCTCGGCGGCGAGCACCTCCGCCGCGCTCTCTTCCCCATCGCGATAGAGAACGCCGGCAAGGGCGCCGGCTGCGGCGGCGAGCGCAGCGTCCGGGACCTCGTCGAGCGCCTCGTAGAGTGCCCGCAGCGGCTCGATCAGCTCGTGGGCAGGACGCGTCCAGCGGTAGGCGTAAAGCTCTCGGGCGCGCAGGGCCAGCGCTTGGCGCGTGCGCCCGCCGGCCTCGTGCAGCCCGCGCGCCGTCGCGTAATGCTCCGCGGCCGTGGTCTGGTCGCCGGAGCGCTCGGCGCAGCGGGCCGCCTCGATCTGGTGTTCGGCGCGGGCGTATTCGTCGGGCTCGATTTCGGCGGCTCGCTCGAACAGGGCGACCGCTTCGCGCAGCGCGCCCACGCTTGCCGCGCGCCGCGCGGCCTCCAGGATCGTCGCGAGCGCCCTCCTGCGGATCGTTTGTGCATCGGCGGCGCCCGGATCGGCGTCGGCGGCCGCCAGGAGGTGGCCGGCATAGATGCCCGCGAGGTCGGGAGCACGTTCTCCCTGCGCGAGCCATTCGGCGGCGGCGAGATGGCGGGCCTTACGGTCGGCCTTGGACATCGTGCCCAGCGCGACGCGTTGGATCTGCCGGTGGGAGAAGGCGTATTGGCCGCGTTCGGGCGAGCGAGGATCCGTCATCACGGTGAGGAAGTGCTTGGCGACCAGCCCATCGAGCAGGCCGCGAACGTCGGACTCGCCGACGCCCGCCACGGCGGCCGAACCGGCCACGCTGAAGCTCTGGCCGAGGACCGCCGCGTCGAGCAGCACGTGGCGCTCGTCGGGGCCTAGCGCGTCCAGTCGCGCGGCGATCAGCGCGTGGATGCTCGGCGGGACCGCGAGGTCGCTGACCTCGCCGACCAGCCGGTACCGATTTGAGCCGCCCTCCGCGACCATCACACCACGGTCGGCGAGCATCCGCAGCGACTCGACGGCGAACAGCGGCACGCCGCCGGCGTGTTCGCGGACGCTGTCGAGCAGCTGTTGCGGCGCGTCGCTGACCGCGCGCCCGACGAGCGTCTCCATCTCCGCCGCGCCCAGTGGGGCCAGATCCAGGTGCATGCCGCGTTCGCTCAGACCGTCCAGACGCGGATCGGGCCGGCTGAACACGACGATCAGGATTGGCGCGCTCGCTGCCCACTCCGCGAGATGCTCGATGAAGTCGAACAAGCCCTGGTCCGCCCAGTGGAGATCCTCGAACAGGAGCAGCACCGGGTCCCGGGCCGCCAGCCGTTCGAACAACAGCCGCCACGACGAGAACAGCTCGCCGCGGTCGATCAGCTCCGATTTGTCGTCGAGTGCCAGCAGGCGGTGCAGCGCCCGATCGACGCGTGCCCGGGCGTCGGCGTCCTTCGCGAATACGTCGTCGAGGAGCGCATCGAGCTTCGCCTCCTCCACGCCCCGCGGATCCTCGAGCGTGATGTGGGCGCGCATCCGCACCATGTCGCCGAGCGCGCGGAAGCCAACTCCCTGGCCGAAGCTCGACGCCTGACCACGGTGCCACAGCACTCGCGCGGCGAGGCCGTCGGCATACTTCTCGAGCTCCCAGGCCAGCCGCGACTTGCCAAGTCCAGCCTCGCCGATCACCGACACGAGCTTCAGCCGGGCCCCCGGCTCGAACAACTCCTCGAGCGCCCCCCGGATCACCTCGAGCTCCGTCGTCCGGCCCACGAGCGGGAGCTCGAGCAGGCTTCGCCCCACACCGCCGACCCCGGCCACGACCCGCAACGGCCGCCAGACCTGAACGGGGTCGGACCTGCCCTTGACGGGGTGCGTCCCACCGTCCTCGTAGGCAATGGCCCGCTCGGTGGCCAGGCGCGTGACGTCGTCGACGAGCACGGAGGCCGGCTCGGCGAGCGTCTGCAGCCGAGAAGCCGTGTTGACGGCGTTGCCGATCACCATCCCCTCGCCGGCGCTGGAGACTTCGACCGCCGCCTCGCCGGTCAGGACTCCGGCGCGAAGCCGCAACTCGACACCCAGCCGGTCGCCGAGGCCCGTGACGGCGGCGACGAGGTCGAGGGCGGCTCGCACGGCGCGCTCGGCGTCGTCCTCACGTGCCACCGGCGCGCCCCACAGCGCCATCACGGCGTCGCCGATGAACTTCTCGATCGTGCCTCCGTAGGCCGCGACGATGCGGCGGGCCGCGGCGAAGTACTTCGAGAGCATCAGCCGCACGTCTTCGGCGTCGCGGCTCTCGCTGAATGTCGTGAACCCGGTCAGGTCCGCGAACAGCACGGAGACGAGGCGCCGTTCGACCGCAGGCAGGTCGAACACGGAGCCCGAGGTGGCTTCTGGGCGCTCGGCCGCGGCGGTTGGATCGTTCGTTTGGACCGGGGCAGCGGGCCGCATCGCCGCGCCACATTCGAGGCAGAAGTTCTGATCCGCCTGGCTGGCGGGGGTTCCACACGCCGGGCAGCGGACGGTCAGCGGCGCGCCGCATCGGCCGCAGAACTTCGCCCCCGGCGGGATCTCAGCGGAGCAGCTCGGGCATGTCGAAGTCATTCATGCTCGCTGTCAGCCGTTGTTGCGGAACGACTCGAAGGGCAACTGTACTCGCGGCGCCGCCGGCTACACGTGGCACTTGGCCGCGACCGCGACGGGACCTGCGGGCCGTCGGCTCCGATTCTTTGCGGTGCTCGGCGGGGGTGGACACCCGCCGCCTTTGCCGTCGAGCAGCGGGAGGGCCGCCTCGTACTGCTTGACGACCGCGGCGGAGCAAACCGACTGAGGAGTGCCGTTCGTCGCCTCGCAGACCTCGGCCGTGAGGACCTCCGCCTCGCCTCCGATCGCCTGGGCGGGGACGCTGGCCGGGTGCTTGAGGGAGGCGAGGATCTGCGTCCAGGACATTCGGGCGATCAGGCTCGGCGGCACCGTCGAGTAGATGTCGATGAACCGGTTGGCGACGTCTATGAACGGCGTCACGGCGGCTGGATCGAAGCTCTGAAGCAGGCCGTTCTGCGCGGGGGTGAGCGCTTGCAGGTGCTCGAACCCCAGGCCGCGCCTAACGTTGCTCCACACCTCCACCGGCTCGAACGTGATGTATGGGCTCCTAAAACTCGAGCCGAAGAACGTGAACGTCCGGTCGGCCGGGCGCTCGGTCGGCAGGCTCTGCATGAGCTGGAGGTTCGAGAAGGTCCCGAATTGCGAGAGCGCGACGATCATCCCCCAACGCTCGACGCCGCAGAACGGGCACGCCTCCGAGCCCGCGAAAAAGATCTCGGGTTTGCCGCTGGCCGTCAGAGGCGGTGGACCCCGGGGGAACGTGGGTCCGGCCAGGCCGATCGGCCTGCTGCCCAGCGCATTCTCCGCGGCCGCGGCGACGGCCGCGCTCGGCACCCTCGTGACCTCTCTCGCCACGAGCTCGGTCAGCGCCCGGAATGCCGAAAGCCACGCGCCCTTATACGAGTCGACGGCGGCGAGAAAGCGGCCGTGCGCCCCCTCCCCGGAACCGGCCGTGAGCTTTCGCTTGGCCGCCCGGACCAGCGCACGGTTCCCACCGTGTGCCTCCTTGATCACGCCGGCGGCGAGCGCGCGGTCGGCTGCCACGATCTCCTCGATCGCGGCGGAGGACCCATTTAAGTGCCCGAGCGCGCGCAGCGCTGCCGCCGAATCGGCGAACACGCTCGTGCCGTACGACGGCGCATCGGCCTCGCGGGCGTTGATCCACAGCTCCCGTGAGGTCGCGAGCGAGAGCGCCCTGAGCGCGGTCGCGGCGCTCTTCCTGACCCCACCCGTGCTCGCCTGCCTGGCGAGCGCATGGACGTGAGCGCGGGCCTGGAGCAGCGCGTCTCGGGGCGCCGGAGCGGCGGCAGCGCTGGTCGCAAGCGCAAGCACGGCACCGCAAACCAGCGCCAGCGTCGATGAGCGCCGGGCGATCACGACGCCGGCCCCGCCTGCCCCGGCGGTCCGGGCGGCGCCGGCGGAGGGTTGAGCTGAGCGGCTGCCACGGTCACGCCCGGCGAGCTGCAAACCCGCCTCGGCTGTCCGTTGGTCGTCTGGCAGATGGCCGCGGTCAGGATGTTCGCGAACCCGTCGATGTGCACGCCCAGCCGGCTGTGCGGGTTCGCCAGGCTGCGGGCGATCTGCGACCAAGTCTCGTGGGCCAGATCCGCCGGGTCGTACCCCACGCCGAGCATCCCGTATTTGCCCCCGACGTCGAACACGGGAATGTTCCCCTGCGGGTCGAACGAATTGATCGCGGCGTGTTCCTGTGGCGTCGGTTTCTGGAAGTTGCGCCCGTGGAGGTTCTGGACCACGACCGAGGTGAAGCTGAGGAACGGACTCGTAAAGGTCGAGCCGAAGAAGCTCAGTCCGTTGGTGTCCGGGTAGCACGGGAACGGGCTCAGCACGCACGGATCGTGGGCGATCTTGCAGTAATACTTGCCGGTGTTGATCACACGCAGGCCGCTAAACCTTCCGAAACGGCTGAGCGCGACGGCAATGCTCCAGCTGTTGGCGGCGCAATGAGGACACCAGGCGAGCTCCTCGATGAGCAGCTCTGGTTTGCCGTGACTCGTCAAGCTCCCGTTGAGCTTGAAAAGGCCGAGCTGGGGGCTGGTAGCACCGGCGCCGGCCTCGTTGAGCGTGCTCGTCGGCACGTGCGTGACGAGCTGGGCTATGCGCGGCGGAGCCGGCTTGGAGCCGTCGGTCCGAGCGGCGGCGGCGGTGGCAGGCAGTACAAGCAACGCCACCAACCCCACGAAAACCCTGCAGCCCACGCCCAGAACCTACATGACACTGGCGCGGGTATGCAACCGCTTGCTAGTCGCTCGCTGTCGCCGCGCGGACCATCGTCTCGTGCGTCGTCTGCCCCCGGAAGAACTCGAACAGTGCCGCCATCCGGTGTGGCAGCTGCGCGATGTGGAACACGAGCGGCTCCACGAACGCCAGTGCGGCCAGCGTCACCAGGCTCCGTAGCGAGTAGCGCTTGAAGTAGAGGACGTCGGCGAGCAGGCTCAGGATCCTGATGATTGCTGTCAATCCAAACGAGAAGCACAGGAACAGCACGAGCGCCTGGAGGCTGAGCAACCCGAGCACGGCCAGCGTCGCGACGAACGCGTACGCGAACACCTCGATGAACGGCCCGAGCCCCTCGTAGATCAGCAGGTAGGGCATGCAGAGCATGCCGAAATAGCCGTAGCGGGGATTGAAGATCAGCCGGCGGTAGTTCCACAGCATCTCGAAGACGACGCGCTGCCAGCGCTTGCGCTGGACCTTCAGGTCGCTCCATGTCATCGGGACCTGAGTCCACACGGTCGCATCCGGGACGTTCAGGATCCGGTAGCGCACACCCGCGGATCGCAGCGCGGCGTGAGCATGGATGGTGGCCTCGATGTCGAAGTGCGTGTCGGTCGTGGAGAAGCCGCCGAGGTCGAGCAGGACTCGCTTGGGCCAGACGCCGCAGCCACCCGAGATCACCGGGATCGAATTGAGAGCTCCCCATCCGAGCCGGTTGAGAACGTACGCACTGAGATACTCGATCGCCTGAAAGCGCTCGACCAGCCGGGCGGGCAGGCGAGCACGGGTTATCCGGCCGTCGGTGATCTCGAGGCCGTTCGCGACGCGCAGGGTGGCGCCGGCCACGACTACGTCATCGACGGAGAAATTGATCGGACGCATCAGGCGCATCAGCGCGTCCGGCTCGACGATGCAGTCGGCGTCGATGTGCGCCACGCAGGGGTAGCGCGCCAGGTTGAGGCCGGCGTTGAGGGCGTCGGCTGCGCCACCGTTCTGCTTGTCGACCAGCCACACGTTGGGGTAGCAGCGCGAACGGTACGTGCCGCGCACCGGCGCGGTCCGAAGCGGCGTCGGGTGGAATACATCGTGGGGGACGAGGGCGAACTCGCGGATGGCGGTCTCGAGCGTCGCGTCGGTCGACCCGTCGTTGACGACGATGATCTCGAACTCCGCGTACGTCGAGGAGAGCACCGACATGACGACATCGCGCAGGATCACCGACTCGTTGTAGGCCGGGATGATGATGCTCACGGGAGTCGTCGCCGCCGACGTGCTCAGCTCCTCGAGGTCCACGTAATCGCGGCCACGATCCCGGTGAAGCTGGACGAGGGCGGCGATCCCGATCGCGAGGTACAGGGAGTTGAGAACCAGGAAGTAGCCCAGCAAGGCGACGAAGATGAACTCAACGGTCGTGCTCATCGCCCTCTCGCTCCAGCTCCTCGACCACCGTCAGCGCCTGTTCGGTACCGATCGCCCGCAGCACGGCGATCATGCGCCTGCGCGTGTCCTGATTCGACGTGAGCGCGGCCGTCTCAATCGTGCTCAGGGCCTCGGCGCGACCGAGATCGATCAGGAAGCGGCGGGCGTTTCGGCTGCCTGGGCCACCCTCCTTGACCCGCTCGATCTGCTCCATCGCGTATCCATTGCGGACCAGCGCTTCCGCCGCCTTGTTGCGAGCGAAGCGGTCCGGTGAGTGCAACTGCGCCAGCAACGGTGCAATCGCCGCCGCGCCGAAGCCGGCCAGCGCCATCATCGCGTTCTGCCGGACCCACCACGACTCATCCTCGAGCAGCTCGGAAAGCCGCGAGGCGAGGTTAGTACGGGAGCTCGCGCCCGCGGCCTTGGCGGCGTGGGAGCGCACGACCCAGCTCTCATCGGCGAGCAGCCTGTTCAGCCGCTCGTCGCCCGGAAAGCTCGCGAGCGCCTCGGCGGCGTTCGCGCGCACGTCCTCGTTGGCGTCGTGGGCCAGGCGCTCGATGACCGGGGCGGAGCGCGGATCGGCCAGGCTTCCGAGGAGGTACGCGGCCCAGAATCGCATCGCCGGATCGTCCGAATCCGCCCTGGACTCGATCAGTTCGCGAGCGCGCGGAGCCCGAGACGACTCGAGCAGTCCCGCCACGCGGGCCGAGGGAAGGGCACTGCCCGCGAGGGCATCGATGAGGGCGTCGTACGCGCAGTCCGAGGCGTAGAGCGAGAGGGCCTGGGCGGCCGCGTACGCGACGTCGACGTCGGGGTCCGCGAGCGTCCGCGCCAGTGGCTCGACCGAGCTCTCGCAGCCGAGCAGGCCGAGGACGCCTGCGGCGTTCACACGATGCCATTTGCTGCGCGAGGTCCGGAGCTCGCGCTCGACGGTCGCCGCGAACCCACCGGCCATCAACCGCTCGCGGATCACCGGGTTCGTGGCCGCACCGAGGGCGGCCCTCGTGACCTCGAGTCGCTTCAGCAGGCGCGCGGCCCCCCGCTCCCGCTCCGAGCTTTCACTCGAGGCGACGGCTGCAGCGAGCTCGGCGATCTCGTCCGCCGGCAGTCGGCGGCGTCGCTTTTCTGCGCGTCCGCGAGACGCGTTGACGACTGCGGACGCCGTGACCAGCACGCAACCGGCGAGGGCGGCCGCGGCGAGCCAAGGAACGAGACCGAACAGCGCATCGATGTTGCCGCGCAAGACAGCCACGATGCACGCGAGGTAGGCACAAGCCGTCCCCAGGACGCATGCGGAGACGATCGTCAGGCGGATCGTTCCCGCCGCGTCGCGGCGGCTGGCGGGAGCGATGCGACGCCCCTGCGCGTCGCTCATCGGCGCGCCTCTCGCTCAGGCAACCGCGCGTGCGCGGATAGCGGCCGGGTAACTGGCGCTCGTCGGACCAAGTGTCCGGACCGGCGCCTGGGAAAGCTCATACGCGATCACGGAGTCGACCGTTTCTTCGAGGCTCCGTCGCGTCGTCCAGCCCGTCAACTTGCGCAGTGCGGCGACATCAGGTGAACGGTTCCCAAGCTCCTCGAAGCCCGACGGATGCGCCTGTTCGTACGGGACCAGCACGACCCCCGAGTCCGATCCGGTTCGCTCGATCACCAGGTTGGCGAGATCGAGCACCCGGACCGACCGGGGCGAGCCGATGTTGTACACGCCGCCCGGGGCGCCGTCGGCTGCGAGCAGGTGTCGCAGCGCACGGACCACGTCGTGCACATCCGTGAAGCAGCGCGTCTGCTTGCCGTCTCCGTACACAGTGAGCGCGTCCCCGGCGAGCGCCTGACGGACGAACCGCGGCAGAACCATCCCGTAGGCGCCGGCCTGGCGCGGGCCGACGGTATTGAAGAGACGGACGACGATCATCTCGGTCCTGTATTCCTGCACGTAGGCCTGCGCGAGCGCCTCACCGAACTCCTTCGCGATCGCGTAGCTCCAACGAGACTTGGCCGGCGACCCGATGAGACGGTCGTCGGCCTCGCTGAGCCCCTGCCTGTTGAGCTTTCCGTAGACCTCCGAGCTGGAGGAGAACAGCAGCCTGCGCCCATATCGTGCGGCCGAGGACAGCACGACGTCGGCGCCGATGACGTTTTCACGCAGCGAGTCGAGGGGCTGAGCGACGATCCGTCCGACCCCGAGCCGGGCGGCGAGATGGATGCAGACATCCGCGGCCCGGACGCATCCGTCGACGACGTCGGGGTCGAGCACGCTGCCCTCGACGAGGTCGACGCGGCCGGTCGCGAGGCTCGCAGAAAGGTTCTCGCGACTGCCCGTGCTGAGATCGTCGAGGACGATCACCCGATGGTGATCGGCCACGAGCGAGTCCGTCAGGTGCGATCCGATGAAACCGGCGCCCCCCGTCACGAGAAACGTTGCCCTCACGCATCGGTTATCGGACCAAACCTCCGCTTACTTGAAGGGGCGTTCGCGCCAGCGCGCCGCCGGTCGGACCGCCTCAATAGGTGTATGGGGTGGTGGTCGTTGTGGGCATGGTCGTGGTCGTGCCCGAGGTGGTCGTACCAGACGTGGTGGTGCCGGGCATCGTGGTGGTGCCGGTCGGGGTACCGGTGGTGCCCGTGCTTGAACTCGGGACGTTCCGGCCCGAGGCGGTCCTCACGTGCCAGGTGCCGCCGAAGGTCTTGAGTCCATCACCGCTGGCAACGCGCTTTTGATGATCGAAGGCGAACGTGTACAGGGGGTGTCCGTCGACGGTGACCTGGAAGAACCCGTTGCGGTGCCAGACGCCGAGCTTGCCCTTGACGCCCCGCACCTTGCTCAGCTTCTTGGCCGAGGAGACCTTGACGGGCGGCCAGAACTTGAAGCAGCCATTTTTCTTCGTGCACTCGGGATGGCGTTTGCTGTCTCCGGTCAGCCAGTAGACAGCCTGACCGTGCGAGTTCACGACGATGTTGCCGTGTGATGCCGCACCGACCTTGGCGTTGTTGGCTATCTCGAGCGTGAACGTCTTCGCCACGGCGACGCCTACGAGCGCGGCCGTGCCGAACCCGGCAAGCGCTGCCAGGAGCAGCAACGCTGAGCGACGGCCATGCGCGGAAAAGACTCTGATCGGACGGTGCATCTGACTCCCCTTCGAATCGTGAACGCTCCCTCCTATGACGCCGGCGGCCGCCCACACCTTCCCGGCGGCGGGCGACTACGGTGTCGTCCTCCGCCGGGCGCTCACGCGTGATCGGTCCGCCGAAGCCGACGTCGCTCGCCCGCCCGCGGATGGGAGTCGAGTTCCACCACCTCAGCGAGCGCGCCGTCGGCAGCAAGCACGCGGACATCGCCGGGCGCGGCTCGAATCCCGAGGACGGCGCCCGCAGTGATCGGTGCGTGACCGCCGGCGCTGAGTGGGCATTGGATCGTGAAGCGTGTGCACCTAACGATCAGAGCCCCACGGTCCTGGCGAACGCTGACCACGATGTCTGTGAGGGAGCTCGTCGCCGGATCGGCGAGCTCCAGCGCCCAGGGTTGAACTGCGATCTGGACCGTGCCCTGGGCTGGGTTGGAGCTGGCGAGCGCGCCGCCATCGCGGAGCCTCACAACGGATCCGGTCGACGTTCGCGTGGCGACACCGTCCAGGACGTTGGCGCCGACCAACCCGGCCACGGTCGCGTCCGCAGGGGCGCGCACAAGCTCGGTGGGAGCGCCGAGTTGGACCAGCAGACCCTTGTCCATCACTCCGATCGTGGTCGCTATGGCCGCAGCGTCGTCAAACGAGTGGGTGACCAGGAGGGTCGGGAACTGGAGCTGCGCGAGGATGTCACCGAGCTCGTCCCGCACCTGCTGCCGGCTGATCGCGTCCAAGGCGCCGAAGGGCTCGTCGAGAAGCAGTACGCGAACGTCTCGAGCGAGGGCGCGAGCGAGCGCCGCGCGTTGACGCTCGCCGCCCGATAGCTGACACGGTCGCGCACTGGCCAAGGGGGCGACGCCCATCCGCTCGAGCAGGTCGGGGCGGTCGCGCCGGGCAGCGAACCGCACGTTTCCGGCGACGGTGAGGTGGGGGAAGAGCCCATAGTCCTGTGGGAGGTACCCGACGCGACGACGCTCCGCGCTCAAGTGGATTCGCTTTCTAGCGTCGAACCAAGTCTCGGCCCCGAAGTCGATCCTTCCAATGCGGGGCCGTTCAAGCCCCGCGACGGCTCGCAGCAGCGAGGTCTTCCCCGCGCCGGAGGGCCCGACGAGCGCCATCGTCTCTGCTCCGAGCTTCAGACTCGCGCGGAGATCGAAGGCGCGGCGGGTGAGGGCGATGTCGATGTCGAGAACGTCCATACGCGCATCAGCAGCTTGAACGTGAGCAGGATTGCGGCGCTGAGCAGTATCAGCAGAACCCCGATCGCGATCGCCTCGTCGAGGTTTGCGTCAAACAGCGAGTAGACCGCGAGGGGGAGAGTTTGGGTCGATCCCTGGAAGCTGCCGGCGAATAGGATCGTTGCGCCGAACTCGCCGATCCCGCGCGCGAACGCGACGGCGGCTGCCGCACCAAGCCCGCCGCCGGCCAGCGGGATCGCAACCCGGACCAGCCGGCGCGCCGACCCGGCACCAAGCGTGCTCGCCACGTCGATCAGGGTGTCGTCCACGGCCTCGAAGGCCGCGATCGCACCCCGCAGGTAGAACGGACTCGCGACGAACAGCACCGCGATGACTACCGCGGCCTGTGTGAAAGCGAGATCGATCCCGAGCGAGGACAGCGTGTGGCCGAGCAGTCCCAGCCGACCGAACGCGACGAGCAGCGCGAGCCCCGCGACCGCGGGTGGCAGTACCAGCGGTACCTCTACGAGTGTGATTAAGAGGGTGCGGCCCCGAAACCGCGACCGCGCGACGACGTACGCAAACGGGGTGCCGAAGGCGATCATCAGCGTGAAGGCAATCGCATTGGTCTTCAGCGATACGAGGATCGCGTCAATCGCGACCTTCGTCCCAAACCCGTGGATCAGGTCAGGGACGGGCTGGTATGTGATGAGCGCGACGATCGGCAACATCAGGAACGCCATGACGACGACGAGTGCTGTCGCGACCGCGACGGCCGCGGCAACACGCGCGAGGATCGCCGTCAATCCTCCGCTCTCGCCGCCTGTCGCCGCTACGAGACCAAATGTGGCGCTCACGGCCTACCGAATCCGGCTGCGCTGAGCTTTGCTTGCCCGTTGCTCGAGAGCACGGACGCGACGAAAGCCTTCGCAGCGGCTTGATTTCTGCTGGACTTCACCACGGCGATGTAATCCTGGGTCTCAGGCTTGGCAGTGGCCGGCAACCGCACGACCGTGACCTTCCCTTTCGCGGCATCGGCCTCGGTGATGTATACGAACCCGGCGTCAGCCTGGCCGAGCGCCACCTCAGCCACGGTCTGCGTCACGTCGGTCGTCTCGCTAACGACGTTCTTCATTGCCGCGGCCGTGATCCCGAGGTGGGTGAACGCAGTCCGCGCATAGTCCCCACACGGGACTGTGGCGTTGCAGATGACGAGCTTGACCCCTGGCCTGGTGATGTCGTTGACCGACGCGATGTGTGCCGGGTTGCCCTCCGGCACGATCAGCACGAGCGTGTTGGTGGCGAACTCCGTCGGTCTGTCGACGAGCCCCTTCGCGTAGAGCTCTGCGGGCTGTTTCGGGCTCGCCGCCGCGAACACGTCGGCGGGGGCGCCCTGAACGATGTCTGTCTCCAACGCCCCGGACCCGCCGAACGTGTATCTCGCACGTGGGTCGATCTGCGGGAAAACCTTCGTCAGCGACGCTGCGGCGAGCACAGTGGGGGCTGCGTCATCGCCGTTCGGCGTCCCGCTCGCAGACACCGACGAGTTGCCGGTGGGCGACGGGCTCGAACTGGAATTCGACGTAGGCGACCCGCCCCCGCACGCGGTGACAAGCGCCGCCAGCGCCGGTACGACAGCTAGAAGGCTTCTTCTCGGTAACACCATCGTCCTTCTTGGCAGGGCGCCAGGATCCTGGCATCCTACCTAAATCGTGGCGGAGCTCCCAAAATCATGCGCTCTGCGTCAGCTACGCCTGGCGAGCGACCTGACGCAGTTCGAGCTCGCCGCCCGCGCCGGGGTGAGCAGGCAGCTCGTGGCCGCGGTCGAGGCGGGCCAGAACACCCCCTCGGTGGACGCCGCGCTCCGGCTGGCGCGGGCTCTCGGCACGAGCGTCGAGGAACTGTTCGCCGACACAGCGGCCCACACCATCTCCGCACTTGGCGACCCTCTCCACGACGGTGCGCCTTTGCGCGTCGGTCGCGTTGGTGGCCAACTCGTCGCCTCCGAGCTCCCTGACCACGGTGTGTCGGGAAGCGGCTGGGCCAGGTCCGATGGGATCATGGACGGGGGCAGGCTCCGGTTGTTTCCCGGAGCCGATCCGGCAGGCTTGGTACTCGCAGGCTGCGACCCCGCGATCGGCGTTGCCGAGGCAATGCTCCAAGGTCTCGGGCCGCGGAGCCTGATCGCAGTCTCCGCGTCGACGGGAAGCGCGCTGAGGGCGCTCAAGCGGGGAGGCGTCCACGCCGCGGTCGTGCATGGACCACAGAGCAGCCTTCCCAGGCCGGGATTCCCCGTGATCCGGCTGCATCTCGCTCGCTGGCACGTCGGTCTCGCCGTGCCGTCTGCCCTGCGACGCAGGTCCCTCGAAGCCCTGCTCGGAGGCTCCGTCAAGATCGTGCAACGGGATTCAGCCGCCGCGAGCCAACAGGCGTTCAGGCGGGCTGCGATCGGAGCCGGGATCATCGAACCGACCATCGGACCACGGGCCACCGGTCACCTCGACGCGGCGCGACAGGCCGCCATGCTCGGCTGTCTCGCGGTCACGACCGAAAGCGCAGCCAGGGCATTCGGCATGTTGTTCCGGCCTCTGGAAGAGCACACGGTCGAGATCTGGTTCGCCGAGCGGTGGCGAGAGCATCCGGGGGTGGACGCCCTGGGGGATCTGCTCAACGGCACTGCATTTACCGAAAGGATCGACCAATTCGGCGCCTACGATCTGACCGAGTGCGGCAATCTCCTATACGGCTGAGAGCGGCCAGGGCGTAGCGAGTACCGTCTGTATCGACATGCCAGGTGAGGTCTCGCTAGGTGAGGCGGCCGCGGCCCTCGGGGTGAGCGTGGACACGCTGCGGCGCTGGGATCGCAAGGGCCAGATCCAGACGAAGCGTGACGCGCGCAACCGGCGTCTCGTGCCCGTCTCCGAGATCGTTCGCCTTAGCCAAAAACCGGTGCGCCACCGGACGGGAACCGAGCGCTCGGCGCGCAACCGGTTCACCGGGGTCGTCCGCTCCGTGGAGTCCGACGGCGTGATGGCGCTGGTCGAGCTCGAGGCCGGTCCGTTCCTGATAACCGCAGCGATCACGCGGGACTCGGTCGAGGAGCTCGGGCTCGCCGAGGGCGTGCGTGCGACATCGGTGATGATCGAGCGCGGTGCCGACGCGGTAGGTTCGTCGTAGCGGTCGCTGCCACGGGACGCGCCACGATGAGGAGTGGACCATGACGACGATGATCGGGCCGCTGAGGCGAGCGGTTCAGGTCGCGCCCGAGCGGATCGCTGCCCGTTGCGGCGAGACCGAGCTGAGCTACGGACAGACCTGGGATCGGGCGCGACGGCTGATCGGAGCGCTTCGCGACCTCGGCGTTGGAAACGGCGATCGAATCGCCGTCTGTGCTCGCAACTGCCATCGCTATCTCGAGCTCTACCAAGCCGTGCCGGGGGCGGGCATGGTGCTGGTTCCGCTGAACCAGCGCCATACGGCGGCCGAGCTCGGCTACGCGCTCGAGGACTCTGGTGCCAAGGTGCTGTTCGCAGGGGCCGGAATCGAATATCCGCCCGGCGTCGTCCCGCACGTGATCGACCTCGATGACGGCTACGAGGCGCTGATCGCCGGCGCGCCGGCGGCGGACTTCCGGGACGATCTGGACAGCGACGCGGTGGCCGGGCTGTTCTACACCGGGGGCACGACGGGAGCCGCCAAGGGCGTGATGCTCACGCACCGCAACCTCGTCGCCAACGCCTTTCATTTCCAGGCATCGTTCGCGTTCCGTCCTGAGACGCGCTGGCTCGTCGCCGCGCCTCTGTTTCACGCCGCCGGCTCGATCGCGGTCCTCGCCACGGTCTGGCACGCGGGCCGCCAGGTGCTCCTGCCCGTGTTCGATCCGGGCGGCGCTCTGGATCTCATCGAGGCCGAGGGCGTGACCGCGACACTCCTCGTCCCGACGATGCTCGCGGCGCTCGGTGACGAGCAACTCGCCCGCCCGCGCGGCGTCTCGACATTACGGCTGGTCAGCCACGGAGGCGCTCCGATCGCCAGCGAGACGCTGCGCCGCGCCCACGCGGCGTTCCCGGACGCCGAGTTGATGCACCTATATGGCACGACCGAGACGGCACCGATAGCGACCGTCCTCCCGCACGAGGAGCGATTGCTCGACGCCGATCAGATTCGCTCGTGCGGACAGCCGGCGATCGGCGTCGAGGTGGTCGTGATCGACCCGACGAGCAATACGCGGGTCCCTACCGGCACGGTCGGCGAGGTGGCGATCCGCGGCGAGAACGTGATGGCGGGCTACTGGAACAAGCCCCAGGCGACGGCGGTGGCCGTGAACGGCGGTTGGTATCGCACGGGCGACCTCGGCTACATGGACGACCACGCGTTCCTCTTCCTGGTCGATCGTGCCAAGGACATGATCGTCTCGGGCGGCGAGAACGTCTACTGCATCGAGGTGGAGGAGGCGCTTTACAGCCACGAGGCCGTGCTCGAGGCGGCCGTGTTCGGCATTCCCGACGCCCGCTGGGGCGAGGCGGTCCACGCTGTCGTCGTGCCCCGCGCCGACGTCGACGAGGCAGAGCTGCTCCGACACTGCCGCGCGCTGGTCGCCGGCTACAAGGTCCCCAAGCGGATCGAAGTGCGCAGCGAGCCGCTACCGAAGTCGGGCGCCGGCAAGCTGCTGAAGCGCGAGCTGCGCGCCCCGTATTGGGCCGGCCACGAGTCGATGGTCGCCGGCGCCTGACGCTCGGCGGGGCCGGGGTTCCGCGGTGCGATCATGTAGGCGATGACGGTAGTGCGCGTTCGGGTGGTGGGGGTCGTGTCGGTGGCGGCGCTGGCGCTCGGCGGCTGCGGATCGGGCGGATCCAGCTCGGCGGAGCATCGGACCAGCACCCAGCAGCAAGCGGGGATCCAGACCAGCCCGCCGAACACCGTGCCGGCCCCCCACGCCACCGAACACGAGCTCACCCGGCGGGACGATCACGATTCCGGCGCCGGGGCCAACCGGAGTCCATGCGAATCCCTCCGCGGTGGGGGTGATCAGGGCCTGGTCTGATGCCCTACGACACGGGAACGTTTATGGCGCAGCGCACTTCTTCGCGCTGCCGAGCGTGATGATCAACGGTGGCGGCGCCAATGGCTCAGCGTCGGTGATCAAGATCCACACGATCGCCCAGGCCGAGGCGGCCAACGCCACGTTGCCCTGCGGCGCGAGGTTCCTGTCGGCCGACATGCGGGGGCGCTATGTCAACGCGCTGTTCGAGCTGACGGGTCGTCCAGGTCCCGGCGGTAGCGACTGCGGCACGGGGGCCGGCGAGACGGCGCGCACCAATTTCGTGATCGCGGGTGGGCGGATCGTCCAGTGGATCCGTGCGCCCGACGACCCCGGCGACAACTCGGGTCCGACCGCGTAGACCGCCGCCAGGGGCCGGCTTGGCGTTGGGCAGCGAAGAGCGGAGTGAGGCCGGCTCTGGAGCCCGGTGAGCGCACTGTGCAGACTCTTCATGCATAGAACGGCAGGCCTCGCCGCCGGGGCCGGTGTTGTCGTGTTAAGCAGGTTCGAGAGCCGGTCGGATCCCTTGACGGTCGCTATAGGATCGCGCCTGCGAGGCCCTCGGAGCCGAGGGCGGCGATCGTGTCCCCAAACCGGGCGGCGACGCGGTAACCGAATCCTCGAACGGCGATCGGGGCATCCCGCGCCGTGCGTTCATCGCCGGCGCCAGCGCGTTGACGGGAGCGGCGGCGGTCGACTACCTCGCCAACGCCGCCTTCATCAGGGGATCCGGCACGGTCGCACCGAAGTCGCTGCTCGGCCTCCCGCTGCCGATCGTGACGGCGCCGATCGCGCCCACGATCACCGTGGTGATGCGCCGGCGCGAGGACATGCTGTTCATGCGCGTCGATGGCTACAACCTGGTGCGCAAGGGCCAGAAGCTGGTTCGCAAGCGGCCGGGCAAGGCGACGGTCGTGTTCACCTTCGTCCCCCAGCACCTGACCGAGCAGGCGTTCTTCGAGACGAAGACCAACTCCGGCTTCGGCAATGAGACGCCCGCGTCGCCGGGGTCGACGAGCGCGCTCCTGGCCGAGCCCTCGCGGATCGCGTTCAACGTGCCGGCCACGATGCACTCGATCCCGTTCACCATCGCCGGGCTCGCGGTGTGGAACTTCGACACGCAGACGCGCACGTTCGCGTCGCCGGGACCGCCGACGCTGAAAGGCTCGGGGCCGCCGGAGAGCGCGCTCGGGCCCTTCCGGACCTCGCTCACTCCGAACGACCGCTACCAGATCGTCAAGCTGACCAGCGACTTCGCGCTCTCAGGACGGGCCGACGTCCAGGCGAAGAAGCTCTGGCTCACCTCGCGCGGCGGCTTCCTCGACTCCGACGGCGTGTGGGACGACCCGACGCTATCGCTCGTCGAGTGGAAGCACCTGCGACGCTCGGTCGCGACCAATATGTGAAGGTCGTCAACAAGGGCTTCCTGTTCCCGTTCGGTCACCACGTCGTCCAGGTGACGGTGACCGAGCGCCAGTTCGAGGAGATCGGTGGGGAGATCGTGGCGACGTCGCGTTCGCAGGCGGTCGCGTTCAAGCTGTCGCGCGGAGCGATCAAGCTGCTGGCGAAGGCGCGCGGCGGTCGGCTCGAGGTGCAGGTGTGGTCGGGAGGCTCAGTCGTCAAGACCGTCACCCTGCTCGGGCCCAAGCACAAGCAGAAGCGCAAGCGCCACCACGGGCACAAGCGGCACAAGAAGAAGTGACTTCAGCGGGTCGCCTGCTGACGCGCGGCCTGAGCGTGGTTGGACGCTTGCCGGTGGCCCTCTGGCACAGCCAGCAGAAGCTCGGCCAAACCGTTCTCGATTCCCCGGCAGAGGATCCGGATGTCCGGCGCAGTGTCGTAGTCGCCGGTCACGCCGAAGTTCACGGAGCCGTCATAGGAAAAGATCGCCACCCCCACGCGCACGTGGCCGGCGAGCGGCACGTACGGGAGCGCCTCGAGCATCCGCCGGCCTGCGAGGTACAGAGGGCGCTGAGGTCCGGGTACGTTGGTCGTCACGGTGTTGAGGCTGCGCTGGGGAATCCGGAACGCGAGCCGCGTGCCAAGCGCCAGCAGCACGGCGGGTGCAAAGCCCGACAGCGACGTGAGCACTTCGCCGGCGACCGCCTCATGGGAGCGCTTGAGCCCCTTCATCTGAGAGCGAACTGACTCCAGCCGCTGCACGGGATCCTCCAGCCCGATCGGGAGCTCCAGGAACATCGCCGAGACGCGGTTGTTGTAGGCCCCTCGCTCGGTGGGACGGCGTACCGACACCGGTACGAGGCTTCGCACGATCATGTGCGCAGGGTCCTCGTGGCGAGACAGCAGCAGATCGCGGAAGCCGCCCGAGATGGCGGCGAGCACCACATCGTTGATCGTCCCGCCGAGACCCGCCCGCACGGCTTTGACATCGCTCAACGTGGCATGCGCCCAGTCCCAGCGGCGGTGCGGACCGATCGATCCGTTCAGCGAACTCCTCGGGGCGAGACGCAGCAGCGACCTCATGGCCGTGGTGCCCTGGACCGTCTGCAGCGCCAGCTCCGCTGACTCGCGCGGGGTCCTGAGCGCGCCGCCGGTCGCCGTGAGGATGCGCGCCGGACTGGCGAGACGTCTCGCGAGCGGCTCCACGATGAGCTGCGAGCGCGACGGCTCGGGCGCGGGCGTCCAGCGCGGTGCCGCGGTCCGTATCGGATCGCGCTCGGAATCGAGCATCACGCTCATCAGATCAGTTCCCGATACGCCGTCGACCATGCAGTGATGGGTCTTGGAAACGAGCGCCCAGCGCCCATCGTCCAATCCCTCGACGATCCACGTCTCCCACAGTGGCTTGGCGCGGTCGAGCTGTTGGGACATGACCCTGCCAACGAGAGCACGCAGCTCATCGTCGCCACCGGGAGACGCCAGCGCGGTCCGGCGCACGTGATAGTCGATGTTGAAGTGGCGATCGTCGATCCACACCGGCGGCCCGACGCGGAGCGGTGGGAAGCGCACCCTCTGGCGATAGCGCGGTACGAGGTGAAGCTTCGAGTCCACGCCCTCCAGCACAGCCTCCCGCGACGGGGGCGGCCCCTCGAAGATCATGACTGAGCCGATGTGCATATGGCTGACCTCGTCCTCGACGTTCAGAAACGAGGCATCCTGCGCGCTCAACGGGTCCATCTCACACCTCCCACCGTATGTCTATTTCCCCAATCCTCTCGCGAGCCGGGTCAACCCCTCGAATTCCTCGTGCAGCCCACGCTCGAGCACATCGAGGTCGGGCGTGGTCGCGTGGTCGGCGTTGATCCCGAAGACGATCTCGCCGTCGTAGGAAACGATCGCGAGTCCTATGGCGTGGTCGGCGAACAGCGGGACAAGCGGCAGGATCCTGTTCAGAGGAGCCCCGAGTGCATACAGCGTCATCTGGGGGCCGGGTATGTTGGTGATCGTTACGTTGCAAAGCCTCGCGGAAAACAGCGCCTGCGCGATTGACTCGTGCACGATCGGTGGCGCGACGCCCACGACCTGCACGAGCGTCTCGCCCCCGAGGGCGGCGGTTCCGGACTTCAGCGCGTTTGCCGCGGCGCGCGTCTGCTCGTAGCGGCGCCGGCGGTCCCGCTCACCGATGGGAAGCTCGACGAACAGCGAGGTCACCTTGTTGCCGAGGCTCCCGTGATCGTCGCCCCGGAGGTTGACCGGCACCATCGCCCGCAACGGGCGGTCCAGCTGTTCGCCGCGATGCTCGAGCAAGCTCCGCAGGGCGCCCGCGGCGGTCGCCAGGACCACGTCGTTGACGGTTCCGCCGAGGCGCTCCTTGACCTCCTTGACTTCGTCGAGATCGAGCGGCACCGACGCGAACCGACGCGTCGCTCCGATCGGGACGTTGAGGCTGGAGCGACGCGCCCCTTGGATCTCGTCCTCCCACAGTATCTCGCCCATGGCGACGGCTGCCCGGCCGGCTCGCACCAGGCGTTGCGGGTGTCGAGCCGTGTCGAGGACCGCATGCGCTGCCCCCGGTGGCGTGAGACAGCCATCCAGATGAATGACTGGCGCCCGGTTGTCCGCCGGTCGTGTCCCACGGCTCTGAATCGGACCTGGCGGCTGGGTGCGCCTCGGTGTCGAGCAGGATGTGCCCGATGTCGATTGAGCCGACACCGTCGACCATCGCGTGATGCGTCTTCGTGGCAAGCATCCATCCACCGGTCTCGAGCCCGTCAACCAGCGTCATCTCCCACAGCGGGCGCGTGCGGTCGAGCCGGTGCGACCAGAAGTCGCCGAGCCACTCGTGTAGCTCGTCCTCTCCACCCGGAGCCGGCAGCGTCGCGTGCCGGACATGAGCCCGCAGGTCGAAGCCAGGGTCTGCGATCCACGCCGGCCGGCGGAGACCCGCGACCCGGGGCGCGGAGAGCCGGGAGCGGAAGCGAGGCAGCACCGCGAGACGTTGCTCCAGCAGTCCGATCAGCTCGTCGAGCGACGGTGGCCGGCCTGTATCGATCTGGCGCGCGAAGATGAGGGCGGCTCCAATGTGCATGGTCGAGCCCTCATCGGACTGCTCGAGCTCCAGAAACGTAGCGTCCAGCGGCGTCAGCTGCTGGTCGGTTGCTTCCATGGCCCGACCCTAGGGTTTCGCCGGCGCGAGCGCGAGCGCGGAACGCCGCTGCGCGACAGCCAAGAACTACGCGTCCTGATCAGCAGTCCCTACGGGCGCGCCGGGGTGGGCAGCACCCTAGGGTCGGCGTGTGGATGATCTGCGCGGAGCAAACGCGCTGGTGACCGGCGGCGCCGGCGGCCTCGGCCGCCACATCGCGCATGCGCTCGCCACCAATGGGGTGCGCATGGCGCTCTCCGGCCGCCGGATCGAACCCCTCGATCGCCTCTGCCGGGAGCTGCGCGCCGGCGGCGCCTGGGCTGAACCGGTGCTGGCCGATCTGGCCGATCCGACGCAGACAGCCGAGCTCGTGGAGCGGACGGAGGCAATCGTCGGACCACTCGACCTTCTCGTCAGCAATGCCGGCGTCGAACTGCCGGCTGCGTACCCGACCTTCACCGACCGCGAACTGGCGGACGTCGCCCAGGTCAACCTGATCGCGCCGATGGTTCTGGCACGCCACGCGCTACCGGGCATGCTCGCGCGAGCGCGCGGCCACATCGTCGTGGTCTCCTCGCTCGCAGGCAGGGGTGCCAACGCGTACAACGTTCTGTACGCCACCACAAAGGCCGGGCTGGTGGGCTTTAGTCGCTCGCTCCGAGCCGAGCTGAACGGATCCCCGGTCGGTGCCAGCGTCATCTGCCCAGGGTTCATCGCCCGTGACGGGATGTACGCGGATATGCAGGAACTCGGCGTCAGCGCGCCGCTCGCCCTCCGCGCGGTGGAGCCCGAGCGCGTTGCGAAAGCCGTCATCGATGCGATCGTCGACGATCGTTCTGATTTGCTGGTGGCCGGTTGGCCAATGCGGCCGCTGTTCGCGATCCAGGAGCTGTCACCCGGACTTGCCGACAGGCTCGTGAGCGCCACCGGAGCGCCCAAGTTCTTCGCACGGCTAGCCGAGCTAACCGGGCGAAGCACGCCGCCAGGCCCTGCCTGACACCTGCGGGGCAGCGCGGAGACGCGGCCCCACTCGCCGAGGAGCAGATAATCCAAAGGCGATGAAACATCTCGACGGTCGCGCGACCTCATTTGTGAGCGCACCTCTCGCGACGTGCTTCGCGGCGCTCGCGGCTGTGGATCGCTACCCGAGCTGGAGCCACTTCGTCCGCGAGGTCGTGGATGTCGGCCGCGATGACGACGGTCGATCCGTGCGCGCCCACGTCGTCGTTCACGTGGCCCAGAGCCCCTTTGGGAAGAGGTTCGAGTTCGACGTGGCGATCCGCACGGAGCCTCAGCGGGCCATCCACGTGCGGCGGCTACCGAGCACGCCCGCGGACGCCGATCGGTTCTCGCTCTCGTGGTCGTTGGTCGAAGACCGCGGGACCCTGATCAGGCTCGACTTCTCAGCGAGCGTGTCGTTCCTGCCCAGCCTCGTCCCGCTGCCCGGCGTCGGGGACCTGATCGCCGGCACGCTGCTCGACGAAGCGGTCGCTGAACTCGACGGCGCCCTCGCTCCCGCAGCGCGAGCGCAATCATCTCGATGAAGATGCCCGCTCAGCGTGCCGTCGCGGCCGGAATGACGGCTTACGTCCGTCTGCGGTTTCGGCCGACCGTGTTCGGGCTCGCCAATCTCCGCCTGGAGCCGGGGACGATCGTGGCGCCGAACCACCGCTCCGATAACGACGTCTCCGTGCTCGTCGCGGCGCTCTATCCGCACTGGGCGCAAGCGGTGGCGCAGGGAGTTCCGTGGCCGACGTTCGGAGCCGATGACCACGCCTTCCTGAAGGGCTTCCTCGGCGGCTATCCGGACCATCTGCCGTTGTGGCTCCGACGGCTGCTGTGGCCGATCCGCGTCGGCGGCGTGCTCGAACGGCACCTGCAGTGCGTGCCCGTACGCGAGCCGACGCGAATGCGGCTCGTCGAGGTCCTCCGCGCTGATCCGACGCTCCCGCTCGATGGCCAGCTCCCGCCCGAGCTTCGCGCTGCTCTCGTGCGCCGGGCCGCACAGTGCCGTCTACCGTCTCCGCAGCGAGCTGACGATGTGTTGCGCGGCATCTACGCGGACCTGTTGTGGACGGTCGTGGATCGCGAACAGGTGGCGCGCCAGGACGACGTGTGGCGCGAGCATCTGCGGGCGGCGGTGCGCGACTTCAAACGGCTGGCGAACGCGCTCCGATCCGGTGGTCTCGTCGTGATCTACCCGGAGGGAGAGCTCTCGCCGGACGGGCGAATCGCCCCCCTCAAGCCGGGTCTTGCGTCGTTGGCGCGCCGCGGCCGGGCGCAGCTGGTCCAGCCGGTGGCCGTGTCATACGACCCGCTGGCCGGTGCGCGGGCACGGGCCTACGTGTCGGTGGCCCGGGCGGTCGACCCGGCACCGGGCCGGCTCACGGACGAAGTGGCTGACGCTCTCAGGCGCGCTAATCCGCTGACCGCTGGGCAGATCGTCGCCTGGCAGCTCGTCCACGGGGCGGCATCGGCGCGCGATCTGGACGTGGCGGCCGCAGGATGGATCGAGCGCGCGCGCGCCGACGAACGACCGATGGAACCCGCGCTGCGCGGCCCGGACCGTCCCTCGCTTCTGCGAGGAGTCCGTCGGCGCGCTCTGCGACTAGGTCCCGCCGACCCGGCAATCCTCCGTTTGGCGTCCGAGCTCGATGACGCCCACTCGCAATGAGCCCAGAACGCAAACGGCTGCTCGTGAGCGTCATAGTGGCCGTCGCGGCTACGGCGGCGGTCGTACTGGTGATCGGCAAGGCGGCGCACTACGCGGACCTGCTCGCCCATCTGCGTGACGCCCGGCCCGGCTGGCTCCTGGTGTGCGCCGCGGGTGAAGCGCTGGCCTACGCCGGCTTCATCGCGTCCTACCAGGCCATGGCCGAGCTGGACGGTGGCCCCAAGCTGACGTACTCGACGGTGGCCCGGATCGTCGGCCTGTCGTTCGGCGCGTTCAGCGTGGCGACCGCGATCGGGGGATTGTCGGTCGACTTCTGGGCGCTGCGCGAGGCGGGGGAACCCCCGAGGCTGGCGGGCGCACGCATCATTGCGCTCGAGACGATGCGGTGGGCGGTGCTCACGCTGGCGACGTGTGCGGCGGCGATCATCGTCCTGGCCGGAGCCAGCGGAAACCACGTCCCCTGGGTGGTCCCGGTGACCTGGCTGGTCATCACGCCGGCGTGCTTCGCCGCCGGCCTGTGGATCAGCGCGCCCCGGCGACGCGCCCGCTTCACGAGATCCACGGATAGCCGGCTACGCGATGCGCTGGGCGTGGCGGTGCGCGCGCTCGGCCTGATCCGGACTCTGACGCGCGCCCCGGTGCGCCTCCGCGCTCGGGCGATCGGTGGAGCGGCGTTGTTCTGGGCGGGAGAGCTGCTCTGCGCCTGGGCCGCCTTGCGCTCGTTTGGCGTGGCCGTGGCGCTCGCGCCTCTAGTCCTCGGGTACACGACGGGTTACGTGTCCCTCGGCCTGCCGTTGCCGGCCGGCGGATCCGGCAGCGTCGACGCGGCCATGACGGGCGGGTTCGTGCTCGCCGGAGCATCGCTAAGTACCGCGCTCCTCGGGGCGGTCGTCTTTCGCCTGTTCAGCTTCTGGCTGCCTGCGCTCCTGGCGGTGCTGTCGCTGGCAACGCTGCGCGGGCTGCGGGCTCGCCTGCGCGCGATCGCTGAGCGCCGCCGTGCGGAGTCGCCGGCGACGGTTCAGTTCGTCAACCGCGGTGGCGCAGAAGCCGGCCAGGTCACGTCCGGGACATCGCTGACCTCGAGTCCGTGGCGGAGCTGAGCGGCGCCGACGGCCGCCATCAGGAGCGGCACCGCCATCGCGACCGTGCGGTACACCAGCACGGCTGGGATCGCGAGGGAGAGCGGCGCGCCGTAGAGCGCGAGGGCGCCGGCAAGCCCCCCCTCGGTCGTTCCCGGCAGTGGAATCACCGAGCCGATCTGGCCGAGGGTGTACCCGAGGACGACGGTCCCGAGTCCGAGCCCACCCCAGCCCAGCGCCGCGAGTGCGGCCGCGAGCGCGATCAGATCACACACGACGTAGCCGAGCGCGCCCACGGCCAGCCATGGATCCCGGCCGTGGAGGAGCTCCCCGCTCACCGTCGTCGCCTCGCGCAGGAACCCGAGCGGGCGGCGCGCTCGCTCGGTCCAGCGGCCCCGAGACCGCACACCCTCGTGGCCGGACGATTTGAGCGCGAAGGCAAAAACGAGGAGCAGCGCCAGCGCGAGGACGGCGGGCACGACCGACGCGGCGAGGGAGGCGTGGGTCGGGAGCAGACCGAATGCCGCGCCGCCACCCCCGACGATGATTAGGACAAGGTTGGTCAGCACGCTCGTGACGAGAAACAGGGCGATCAGACGGCCCACCGTGAACGTGACCGGAAAGCCGGCGTCGGTGAGGATCACGGCCGCAAACGCGAGCCCCGCGGTGCCGCCGGCCGGCACGACGGCGTTCACGCCCTGTGCGGTTGTCCCCACCGCTATCGCGCCGCGCGGGCGCAGCCGACCCGCGAAAGTGCGCTCCAACGCAAGCACGAAGCAGGCGATCGATAGGGCTTCCATGACCACCGCGGCCGCGATCCAGCCCGGATCGGCGTGGGTGAACCGGGAGCGTACGTCCTGGAGGCCGGGCAGCTCGATGATCGCCAGCGCGATCACCGCCACGACACCGACGGCCGTCGCCATGCGGCGGGTCAGCTGGCCGGGGGTCAGCCGGCTCATCACCTCGGCGCGGTCGACGCCGGCCGCCCAGAGCTGCGCGTCCGCCGGCTGCGGCTCCGCCGGCTGCGGCTCCGACGGCTCCGGGGAGTCGGGTTCGGACATCATCGACGATTATCCGCCGCTTGCTCCGTTCGCCGAACGTGCCATGACGTTGTTTGCTGATGTCGTCAGGGCCTCAAGCGAGGTCGCCGACACGAGTTCGCGCTCGCGGAAGGTAACGATCCTCGCGGACCTGTTGAGGCGGCTCGACCCCGGCGACGTGTCGATCTGTGTCGGGTTCCTCTCCGGTGTCCCCAGGCAGGGGCGCGTGGGAGTCGGGTACTCCACTATCTACGGCGTCGAGGAGACGCCTGCGAGCGAGGCATCGCTCACGGTCTACGACGTGGATCGCGGGATCACCGAGATCGAGCAGGCCACGGGCCCCGGATCGGCCACCGCGCGACGGCAACTGCTCGGCTCGCTGCTCTCCCGCGCCACCGAGGCAGAGGGCGATTTCCTCAGGCGACTGCTCACGGGTCAGCTGAGGCAAGGTGCGCTGGGCGGGGTGATGGCGGATGCCGTCGCCAGGGCGGCCGGCGTCCCGGGTGAGATCGCCCGTCGCGCGTTAATGCTCTCGGGCGATCTCACGCGAACGGCCGAGATCGCGCTGAGCGGGGGAGAGCAAGGGCTGCGTGAGGTTGGCTTCGAGATCTTCCGGCCGATCCTTCCGATGCTCGCCTCGCCGGCAGCGAGCGTGGACGAGGCCGTGTCGAGCTTCGACTGCGCATCGGTGGAGTGGAAACTCGACGGGATCCGGATCCAGATCCATCGCCGTGGCGAGGAGGTCCGCATCTACACCCGCAACCTCAACGAGATCACGGTCACCCTGCCCGGGATCGTCGCAGCGGTGCTCGATCTGCCGGTGGCGCAGGCGGTGCTCGACGGCGAGGCGCTGTGGATGATCGGCGAGAGCCCCGCTTCCTTCCAGGACACCGTGTCGCAGATTGATCGCGACGCCCCTCCGGAGGGGATCGTGACATTCCTCTTCGACCTCTTGCACCTCGACGGGGAGGATCTGCTCGACGCGACCCTGCGCGACCGGTCGGCGCGGCTGTCTCAGATCGCGCCACATCTGAAGATCCCCGCCGTGCTCACCGCCGATGTCCAGGAGGGGCAACGCGTCCTCGACGAGGCGCTGAGCGCAGGGCACGAGGGCGTTGTCGTCAAGGACGCCGCCTCGACGTACGCGGCCGGCAGGCGTGGGAAGGCCTGGCGCAAGGTCAAGCCGGTCCGCACCTATGACCTCGTCGTGCTCGGTGCCGAGTGGGGTCACGGGCGGCGCCAGGGTTGGCTCTCTAACCTCCATCTCGGGGCCCTCGACGCGGCCACCGGGGAGTTCGTGATGGTCGGAAAATGCTTCAAGGGCCTGACCGACGAGCTCCTCGAGTGGCAGACGAGGGAGCTCCTCGCGCGCGAGACCGGCCGCCGCGGCATCGCCGTGCTCGTTCGTCCCGAGCTTGTGGTCGAGATCGCCCTGGACGGAGTCCAAGCCTCCACGCGCTACCCGGGCGGCATCGCGCTGCGCTTCGCCCGCGTCAAGCGCTACAGACCGGACAAGAGCTCAGGCGAGGCGGACACGATCGACGACCTGCGCGCCCTCCTGCCCGCGAAACGGTGACACCGGAGCGGCCTTCGTCCGGTAAAAGGCAGCAGGGAAGAGGGGTGGGTGAGGGTGCCGGCCGGTCGCCGGAGCCCGTATTGCCACGCTCGGGCGCCCAAATCCGCGGGTTTGTGACAGGAGCGTGTCGAGAGTGCGCCACCTGGAGCAGATAGGGCCGATGAGTGCCGGCCTGGCGATCCAGGACACCACCAACCTCGGTCATCTCCCGATCGCGCCGTGGGCGGGACTCGCCGTTCTCGCCGGATGGGCCACCGCGGCCCTGCTGGCCGGCGGACTTCTCCTCAGATTGCGCGACGCGTGAGCGCCAGCCCTTGGCTCCGGGAGGACGGCCTCAGCTGATCAGCCCGATCACGCCCTTGATGACCAGCAGGGCCCCCACAGCGGCGAATCCCCTCACGGCAAACACATGGGCATGCCGACTCACCCAGGCTTTGGCACGCTCGATCGCGCCCGGCGTCCAGTCGGGAGCGACCAGGAATGACGCCAGAGGGACCTCGAGCAGCCACAACATCACCAGGTTGAAGCCGATCACCAGCAGCACGGTCGTAGTGGTCGAGTACTTGAGCTTGTGGATCTCGTCGAGACCGGCGAGGTATGACGCGCCGGGCAGGGTCAGCAGCGCGCCGATGACGAACGTGGTTTTGGCCGACCCCTTGTTCAACTCACGCTGCCAGCGCGGCGGACCCTTGTCCGGCTTGGCTGCCTTGCGCGCTTGCCGGCGCTCCCTCAGGCCTTCGTGACGGCCGGTGTAGAGGACGAATGCGACTGCCAGAGCGATGACTCCCAGCACGATGTCGACCGCCGGACTGATCGTGTTCTCGGTGGTGTTGCTCGCGCTCGAGTTAGACAGCGAGAACACGATCACGAGTCCCAGCGTGATGCTCGTCATGTACGCGCCCAGCAGATAGCCGAGCATCAGTTTCTTCGGGCTCGGAAGCAGGAGCATCACGGTCGTCGCCGCGACCAGCGTCGGGTTAAGCGAAGCCGTCAGCGACAGGAGGATGACCTGGCTCATCGCGGTCCAGCGCCGGCCGCCGGCCAGGGCAGCGAGATCGTCAGGACGGTGCCGCGCCCGGGGCTGGATGCGACCCCAAACGTGCCGCCGAGGTCCTCGATGCGATCGCGGATGTTCTGCACGCCGGCGCCCTCGGGGGTGTGAGCCGGATCATACCCCCGACCGTCGTCTGCGATGCGCACGGCGAGTGATCCCCGGTCATGGTCCAATCGGAGCGTGACCTTGGTGCCGCGGCCTGCGTATTTTGCGGCGTTCTGGATCGCCTCTGAGCAGGCGAAGTAGACGGCCTCCTCGGCCGCTTCGGCGCCGCGAGGCGTGCTGCCGACCAGGCGCACGTCGACCGCAGCGCGGGCCGCGTGCGATCGCAACGCTTCTGCAAGGCCGAAATCGGCGAGCAGCGGAGGGTAGATCCCGCGAGCGATGTTGCGCACCGAGTCGAGCGCCGCCTGTGCACGAGCTTCCAGTCCGGCGAGCATGTCCACGAGAGCAGGTGGGGTACCGGGATCCTGCTGAGCGAGCGCGAGCTTGACGATCAGCGCCACAAGCTCGTTCTGGACCCCATCGTGCAGGTCACGCTCCAGCCGGCGCAGATCGTCGGCAACGGGCACAGCGGCGGGCGCTCGTGGCGGCCGCCGGACCTGCACCGGTTGAGACTCGCCGATCGACAGCACCAGCGATCGCAGCGCGCGGCGCTCGCTCTCCCGCTCGTGCTCTGCACTCGCGTCAGCGGTCTGGCGGCTCGCTGCGCTCACCTCGACGGCCAGCTGTCCATTATTCGCTCGTCAATTTCGCGATTGGCCACGTCGACTCCACGTCGGGGATGAGGATCTCCGATGGTGCGTCTTCGCCGAGGCCCCGATCCCTCGACCTCGAAGATCTTCGCGGCAAATGCCTTGCGTGGCGTCGCGCCCGAGGGACGTTCACCCGGGTGATTGATGCTCCGCGGGGGTTGTGGAGGCGCATGTGACGGCCGTGGACAAGCTCGGTCACGGTCGCTGGCTCCGACGGTACCGGCCGCGCGCTAGTGTACGGCAGACGGCGACCCCCGGGGGCCGGGTCACCGAACCCGCGCTGGGGGTTGCGTCGTAAGGGCGAAAACGGGTTCGCACTCACGTGGTGTGCGCACAGCTGGGTTCGCGGGCGCCGGGTCGGTCGCTTGGCCGAGAAAGTCTTCCTCTTGGACGGATCTCAGATCGCGTGAGTTCCCAGACGACGCAGGACGGTGGTCAGAGGCTGCGGGTGATCGAGCCGAAGCTGATGCTGCCCCGAATTCACGCGGGGATGCTGCGCCGGACGCGCTTGCTGGAGATGCTCGATGACCACGGCGCTTCGTCGCTGACGGTGCTCGACGCAGGGGTCGGTTATGGCAAGACGACGCTGGTCCGGTCGTGGTGTATCGAGCGTCCGGAGCCCGTCATCTGGATGACGCTTGACCCTGCCGACGACGATCCGGTGCGGTTGTGGATGCACCTGGCGACGGCCGTGGACCGGCTCAGTCAGGGTCTCGGAGGTCGCGCGCTCATGCGCCTCGGCGTCCGTGGTGTGCAGGTCGAGACTGCCGTCGACGAGCTGATGAACGGCCTCGTGGCCTACGGGCGTCCGGTGACGATCGTTCTCGACGACCTCCACGTGGTGAGAAGCGAGGCGTCGCTGAGTTCGATTGGGTACGCGCTCGAACGGCTACCTGCTGGGGCGCGGTGGGTTGTGTCGACCCGCTCAGATCCCGCGATCGGCCTCGCCAAACGGCGCGCCAGCAGGGCGCTGACCGAGGTCCGCGCCCGAGACTTGGCCTTCACGGTGGATGAGGCCCGGGAGCTTTTCGTTCGTGAGGGCGTGGAGCTGTCGGGCGAAAGCGTCGATTTGCTAGTCGAGCGCACGGAGGGCTGGCCGGCGGGTTTGTACCTGGCGGCATTGTGGCTTCGCGATCTTGAAGACCCCGACGCGCGCGTGCGAGCGTTCGCCGGTAGCGCTCGGCATGTCGGCGACTATCTGACCGCCGAGGTTCTGACGGCGCTCCCGGCGGAGATCCGGGACTTCCTGGTGCAGACATCGGTGCTGGCGCGCTTCACTCCTGACCTGTGCGATGCGGTCCTCGGCCGCGATGACTCGGCCGCCGTGCTCGCCGAGCTGGCCCGCTCGAATATGTTCCTGGTCGCTCTCGACGCTCGCGCCCACTGGTACCGCTATCACCATTTGTTCGGCGAGCTCCTCCAGCTCGAGCTCGGACGCGACGCGGCACGTGAGCTACGTCGGCGCGCCGCGGAATGGTGCCGGGCGGAAGGGCTGATCGAGGACGCGATTGAGTACGCGGCCGCCGCGGGCGACGCCGACACGGTGGCTGAGCTGCTCTTGGACGCCCATCTTGAGTTCATCTGGGGCGGGCGCATCGGACAGTTTCTGGGCTGGGTGCGCCGGCTGCCTCCCGAGCTGCTGATCGAGCACCCTGTGCTGCCGGCAGCCGGAGCCGCCGCGGCGGGGCTGCTTGCCCGTCCTGAGGTGGAGATCCAGCGGCTGCTTGCGGTGTCAGAACGTGCCCGCCGGGAGCGCCCGCAGGCGTGGTCGCCGTACATCGAGGCGGTGGTGGAGCTCACGCGCGCGGAGGTGATCGAGCGGGGTGACGTGGGCGCCGCCGTCGAGCACGCTCGCCGGGCGGTCGCGGCCGCTCGCGCGGGCGCGGATGTCCTCACCGTCGGTGCCCTGGCGACCCTGTCGCAGGCGCTGTTCTTCGCCGGCGACCTCGATGAGTCGCGCCGGATCGCGGTGCAGGCCATCGAAACACCCGATGCTCCCAATTCCACCAATGGTTTCGTCGGCAGTCTGGGCTTGCTCGCGCTGGTCGATGCCGAGCAAGGGCGGAACGACAGTGCCGAGCGATCTGCCCGTGAGGCAATCGGTTTCGCAGCCCAGCACTTCCAGGCGGACTCCTGGGTCGCGTCGATGCCGCACCTCGGGCTGGCGCTCGCGTGTCTCGCCACGGGACGCCTCGACGAGGCCGAGCGAGAGGCGCTACGCGGCGAGCGCCTGCGGCGCTCGACACACCCTAGCGTTGGTCATGCCCACGCCCTGCTTGTACTCGCAAAGGTCCGGGTGGCGCGATCACGTTTGGGGCCCGCGGCGAGCGACCTCGAGCAGGCCCGAAGGGCGGTCGCGGAGTTCCCCGATCAGGGCTATCTACCGGACCTGGCAGCCGAAATCGAGCACGAGCTGACGGCGGCCCGAGCGACGGCTGGAAGCGGCCAGTTGGTCGAGGAGCTAAGCCCGGCTGAGCTCGCCGTGCTGCAGTGCCTGGCGGCCGGTCTGTCGCGACGCGAGGTCGGCGCGCGGCTCTACATCTCGCTGAACACGGTCAAGACCCACACCCGCGGGCTGTACCGGAAGCTCGGTGCGACATCGGCCGCGGAGGCGGTCGCCCGGGCAGAAGCGCTCGGTCTGCTCGACCGAACCGAATCACGCGGGTGATCTCGGGCCCTGGCCGGCCAAAGCGCGGCCACAGTCGGGCATGCTGGCACGTGATGTCAGCGCATCGCTACCGCGTCGTGGTCGACGGAGAGCTCGGGCCGCGTTACGAGTCAGCTTTCGACGGAATGACGCTTTCTGCCCATGACGGCAGGACGGAGATCACGGGACCGATCGTCGACCCGTCGCACCTCCACGGGCTGCTCGATCGGATCGCCGGCCTCGGACTGACCGTTCACAGCCTCACCCCGCTCGGCAGCGAGGGCGCGGAGGCTGATGCGCCACCGCACACACGGCCGGCCGCCGGCGATCGCGACCCCGACGCAAATGCGAAGGGACCGAGATGACCCTTCGCTGGATTCTGCTGGTCACCCAACGCGCCGCGGGACGAGCCGTCGCGAGCGGGGTGTAGGCGCGTGGTTGCGAGCTCAGCCCGGGTTCTGTTCGTGTACTTCACGTACACGCAGCAGAGCCTCAAGGTGGCGGAGGCGATGGCCGATGTGCTACGTGAGCGGGGCTGCGATGTGCAGCTGGCGCGGATCGAGTTGACCGATTCCCGCTGGTCGGAGCGGTTTACGCGGTTGCCGTTGCGGCGTCCCTATCTCGACATTTTCGGGCTGATGCCCGCGCAGCTGCGCAGCGCGACCGGGGAGATCCGGATTCCGGACGAAGCGCAGAACGGCGACTATGACCTCGTCGTCGTCGGCTCGCCCACCTGGTGGATAAAGACGAGCGTGCCGATTCGCTCGTGGCTGAAGTCAGATGCGGCGGGACGGATCCTGAATAAGACGCGCTTCGCCACGTTTGTCGTCTGTCGTCGGTACTGGGGCTTCAACCTGAGGGGGGTGAAGAAGCTCGGGACCCAACGGGGTGGCGAGTACGTCGACGGCATTCACTTTTCGTTCGCCGGCGGCCAGGTTCGCTCGCTGTTGTCGCTCCTGAGCTACTTCGGCACCGGCGAAAACCGTGAGCGCTATCTCGGCGTGCAGATCCCCCCGACCAATCTCAAGCCGGACTATCTCGAACAGGCTCGGTCGTTTGCCGCAGGGCTGGCGGACGGCCTCCTCGGCGATGGTCGGAGCGGGTCAGAGCTCTCGACGAGGGCGCAGAACGGACAACCGACAGACACGACGAAGGCGAGCACACATGGGTGATGAGGCGATTGACCGCACGAGGCTCCCGATCCGGCGTGCGCCGTTCAGCGGCGTCGCGAACGAGACGCTCGGCGGCTCTGAGCCGGGGTGGGAGCAGATCGGGCACGTGATGCCCCCGGCGGGGGCTCCGAACGTCTTGGTTGTACTGATTGACGACGCGGGGTTCGGGAACCCGGGCGCGTTCGGCGGCCCGATCGATACGCCGAACTACGACCGCATGGCCGCGGATGGGTTGCGGTACAACCGGTTTCATGTGACGGCTATGTGCTCGCCCACGAGGGCGGCATTGCTCACGGGACGCAACCACCACGCGGTTGGTATGGGAGGCATCCCGGAGGCGTCGGGCGGATTCCCTGGCTACTCGGCGATGCTGCCGAAGGACGCGGCCCCGTTCCCGAAGGTGCTGAAAGAGAACGGATACTCGACAGCGGCGATCGGCAAATGGCACCTGACGCCCGAGAAAGAGCAAGGGCCGGCCGGCCCGTTTGACCACTGGCCCAACGGCTGGGGGTTTGACTACTACTGGGGGTTCTTGGCTCCCGAGGCAGGTCAGTTCGACACGATGATCGCCGAGAACCAGAGGTTCATCGGAGTTCAGGAGGGAAAGGACGGCAAGCCGTTCTATTTCCCCGAGGCGATGACCGATCAGGCCATCGATTGGCTGCATGGCGTCCGGGGTCACGACTCGGCGAAGCCATGGTGCCTCTACTACTCGACCGGTTGCAGCCATTCCCCCCACCACGTGTGGAAGGAATGGTCGGACAAGTACAAGGGCCGGTTCGATCAGGGCTGGGACAAGCTCCGTGAGGAGACGTTCGAGCGCCAGAAGAAGCTCGGGGTGGTTCCGGCCGACGCGATCCTCACCCCGCGCGACGAGTCGATGCCCGCGTGGGACTCGCTGGATGAGACCAGCAAGCGTGTATGCGCGCGCCAGATGGAGGTCTACGCCGGCTATTCGGAGAACGCTGACCATCACGTCGGCCGGTTGCTGGACTCGATCGAGGCGATGGGCGAGCTCGCGGACACGATCGTGATCTGGATTTGGGGCGATAACGGTGCGAGCCTCGAAGGCACCCCCACCGGCTCATTCAACGAGGGGACGATGCTCAACGGCCTCCCGTTGACCGATGAGGAGCAACTCCAGCTCACGCTGAAGTGGGGCGGGCTCGAGGCGTGGGGTACCGAGATGATGTACCCGCACTACTCCTCCGCCTGGGCATGGGCCAGCAACACGCCGTTTCGGTGGGGAAAGCAGATCGCCTCACATCTCGGCGGCACCCGCAACCCGCTGGTCGTCCGCTGCCCGCAGCGGATCACCGACAGTGGCGGCCTGCGGTCGCAGTTCACGCACGTGACCCACATCGGTCCGACGATCCTCGACATGGTCGGCATCCCCCAGCCCACACATGTCGATGGCATCGAGCAGCAGCCGATGACCGGCACGAGTTTCGCGGACTCGCTCACCGACGCGAACGCCCCGGAGCGCCACACTCAGCAGTACTTCGAGAACTTCGGCAACCGGGCGATGTACAAGGACGGGTGGTGGCTGGCGATGCGAATGCCGCGCATTCCGTGGAAACTGAGTCCCGAGGTACTCAAGCGGTTCGCGCCCGGAGTCTGGAAGCCGGACCAGGACCCAGTCGAGCTGTACTACCTGCCCGACGACTTCTCGCAGGCGACAGACTTGTCAGCGAGCCATCCGGAGTAGGTAGAAGAGCTGCAGAGCCTGTTCTGGGAAGAGGCCGACAAGTACCACGTCAAGCCGCTCCTGGCGGGATTCTCCGCCTTCTTCGGCATCGTTCCCCCCTCGGTGCGAATACCACCATCACCTACCACGGGGATGTCCAGAACATCGCGCCCGGCGCGGTCCCGCGCGTTTACAACCACTCCTACACGATTACCGCCGACCTCCACATCCCCGACGGTGGCGCAGAAGGGGTGATCGTCGCCGAAGCGAGCCATCTCGGAGGATTCTCGCTGTTCGTCCAGGACGGAAAGCTGAAGCACACGTACGCCTTCCTGGGAGTGTTCGAATACCGCCAGCAGTCCGAACGGGAACTTCCGACCGGAGATGTGAACGTCGAGATGGTCTTCACGGCGGACGAGGCGAAGCCCGCCACCCCCGGCCAGGTCACGCTGTTCGTCAACGGAGAACCGGTTGGCGGCGGGCGGCTCGACCACACCGTGCCGTTCATCTTCAGCGGCTACGCGGGCATGGACATCGGCCGGGACAACGGCCTCGTCGTCGACCGAAGCTACGCCGACAAGGCGCCGTTCGCGTTCACCGGGACTGTCAAGAAGGTCGTCTTCGACGTCGCCCCACACCCCGACGAGACAGACGAGCATGCCCTCCACGAGCACGCCTCGCAGGCTTACACAGCCCGCGGAATCAGCGCTTAGACAGCACCGAAGGAGACAACCATGAGCGATACCGAGTTCGACGTCGTGATCGCGGCGTACCTGATCCCCGACCTGGCCCAACAGGATTTCGACGCCCTGGTGAAGCTGGTCGACGAGGACCAGCTCAAGGTGGAGGGCGTGGTGCTGGTCACCGTTGACGCCGACGGCACCACCGCGGTCAAGGAGACCGGCGACCACCTCGGACGCAAGGGCGTGAAGATCGGCGGCGGGGTCGGGCTGGCCGTGGGACTGTTCGCCCCGCCGCTGCTGGCCGCGACCGTTGTCGGTGGCGCGGTCGGTGGCATGGTCGGCAAGTTCGCCAAACACCGGGCCGAGAGCGGGCTCGAGGACAAGATGGGCGCCGCCCTGCCACCCGGATCGGCCGGCATTGTCGCGATCTACGACCGCGCCAAGACAGACACCGTCAACACAACGCTCGCTAGCGCGGTACGGAAATCGGTCGCTCAGGTCGACGGCGGCGGGGCCAAGGAACTCAAGGCTGCCCTCGGGGAAGCACAAGCCGGCATGGCCGGCTAAGGCCAGCGCGGCACAAACGACCCTCGTCCACACACCGTGAAACCCATAAACGCTCCACAGAAAGGCGGCTGCGCATGACTATCGGACCCGTTCAGCTGATCGTGGTTGGTTTCAACCACCCCGATTTCCATGGCGACATCATTGCCGAGCTTCAGCGACTACATGACACCGGGACGGTCCGTGTGATCGACGCGCTTGCGGTCCACAAGGACGCAGACGGAGAGATCGAGGTGCAACACCTCAGCAACTTGACCAAGGAAGAGGCGATCGAGCTCGGGAGCATTGTCGGGGCTCTCATCGGCCTTGGGATCGAGGGCGAAGAAGGCGCCGAGGAAGGCGCCGCGGTGAGCGCCCGGGAAGCCGCCGATGGCGTCGAAGCGTTCTCCGATGAGACGGCGTGGGATGTGATCGAGGAGATCCCGAACGACTCGGCGGCGGCGCTCGTTCTGCTGGAGCATCAGTGGGCGGTCCCGCTCCGCGACGCGGTGGCGCGCGCGGGGGGTTTCCGGATCAGCGACGGATTCATCAGTCCGCTCGATCTCGTCGAAGTCGGGCTGCTGTCTGCCGACGAGGCAGCGGCTTTGCACGCCCGCGAGAATGCCGGAAACGTCGGCTAACGAGAGCACCAACCAGGAGGTATGAGATGTTCGCGTGTCGCAGAATGGCCCGCCGCACGTCCCGGCGCGTGGCGCGCCGGCGCTAGACAGCCTGGCTGCTCGGCCGTCTTTCGGCGGCCGAGCACAGTCCGTCATTCGACGGAACGGAACCTCCGCGGACCACACAGTCCACCGACTCTTTGGGCTCAGGTAACCGTTGCCCGCTACTTAGGTGAGTGCCACTCCACGTATAGACGGTCTCCGCCGCTATCCTTGACGACCCCCCAGCGAACGATTTTCTCCGGCGGCACGCGGGACGGGATGGCGTATTCGCCTTCGCCATGCATGAGGTTGCCGCGATATTCACCGCCGCCAGTCGCAACCCGTCCCTGCAGGTTTTTGTTGACGTCCCAGGTGGGCACTCTGCGGACCTCGTAGACATAGCCGCCCTCGCCTGCCCAGTAAGCGGCACCGCGTCCCTCACCGTCCGACACTATGTTTGTGGTTCCGCGCAACGCGCTGTTGGGGTTGCCCTCCGAGTGCTCGCGCAGCCGCCAGTCACCGCCGCGCTGTGGCAAGCCGTCGCGCATCACCACATCGGGATGCTCATCCGCCGTTCCGTAAAAGCCACCCGAGTAGGAGTCAGGCTCCACCCGCTGGCCGTTTGGCAGCTCGACTCGCGGCTCGGCCCCAGCCGCAGCGGTCGAGACGGCCGGTGTTGGCACGATGGGACGATCGGCGACAGCCGGTGAGCCTTCGGGGATCGCCGCAGGCTCTGGCTCAACGGCTCCCGTCGAGACACCAGGACCTGGGCCCTCACCCGCGCCGCCGAAGGCGGCCAGAACATTGACCCAGGTCATCGGGTTTTTTGCCTGCACAACCCAGGCCTTGCCCCAAAGCTTTAATGCCTTTCCGACGTCACCGTTGTTGAGTTCCATAAATGCCTTAGCCAGATAGACCTCATCGGCGCTCGGCTGCCCGTTCTGCCACTCATCAGCGGGGCGTTGAAAGAGATAGGCCCGATTCCGAAGCGTCTTAGCGTCCTCCTCGTGCGCAAGGACTGTCTGCAGCTCGTTAGGTCCAATCGCCAGCTCGTTGCGGCGAGTGGTTGGATTCCAGGCCAGGATGTAGATCACGGGACCGGGGTGTGAGAACTCGTCGCCAGGTACCCCGCAATCCCGGCTGGGCATGTACGGGACCATCAGCCAGTCCGAGAACCGGAAGGTGTGATCGGGATCGACGACCACATCTGGCGACAACTGGTCTGTGACCATGTAGTACGGGGCGACGCCGTGAAGGGCGTCGGCCGCCGGCTTGAGGTCGGAATAGTTCTTCGAGACCTGCACAGCGGCCTTGTCGTGCTCCCAGTCCAGGCACTCGGGTGAGCCCTCGTTGCCCGGCACGCAGACCTTTTCACGATGAAGGATGCGATCCGTTCGGCGCGAGACGTCTGCCGCGGGAGAATCGATCTGCCGTGTCGGGGTCCTGTCGCCCTCGAGCAACCGCGTCGTCGACCGGTTTCCGACCAGGCGTTGCAGCTGCAACACGGTGCTTTCAGCCACGGTGAAGCCAGCCGACCTCCCGGGCGGCAACGGGGGTCCAACGGTGGGTACGGGCGAATGCCGATGCAATTCCGGGTCTGGGTCCCGTCCTCCGCCGACACGACCGAACCTCATCGGCGCACTATGAGCGCCTCGCGCGCGGGAGTGAGCCAGCCGGTCGGCATCTTCTCAGCGGTAGACGCCCGGCCGGGCGACGCCCGCGTAGTAGAGGAAGTGCGCGCGGGTGTAGGTGCGGTTTCCGGTGATGTTGGGGTTGAGGTTTGACCCGAGCCGTAGGTCGTTGCCGAGGAAGGGCTGGAATCGGGGGAACAGGCTCAGGTAGCTGGTTGGGTCTGCCCGCAGCAGCCCGATGAGCGTCTCGGTGACAATCCGTCCACCGACGGGCCCGAGGTTCAGTCCGTCCTCGATCGTCTTGGCTTCGGCGAGGATGTAGTACCACAGAGGCGTGCTGGTGGCGAGTGGCGCGTATACGCCCGCGATGTCCGAGAGGTCGCTTGTACCGAGCGCTGGCACCTTCATCGCGGCGGCGATCGCCTGGCCCGAGGGCAGCCCCCAGGTGAGCTGACGCAACAGGTTGCGTTGCGGCAGGACCGTGGGGCTTGTTTGGGTGTGCGGGGCGATCGCGGGCAGCGGCAGTGTGAACAGCACACTCGAGATGGCGGTGTCGATCTTCTTGTTGTTCTTGACCTGGCCGTCGCCGAAGTCAAAGAACGTCTGCCAGCCGATGTAGCGTCGCCCGCCGGGATAGCCGCCCAACAGATCGTCGCGGTCGCCTGTGATCGGCCCGGTGCCCGGCAGGCTCGGGTCGAACACCAGCCCAAAAAACGGGTCCGCGGTCGGGCTTGTGCTATCGCCGGTGCCGCTGGTGAAGTTCGCCCGGTAGGAGGGGCGGACCATGCTGTGCCCGAACCGGTAGCAGGCCGCGCCGAACTCGATCGGCATGAACGCGTCCCTCGGCGGCGGGTTGTAGAAGCGGTTGCCGTTCTGGAGCACGTCGTTGACGATCGCCTGTCCCGCGATCTGCGGCAGGTGCTCGTTGACCAAGAGCCACTGGTAGTGCCACAGCGTCACCTGCCTGGCGATCAAGAACGCCACGTACGGGTTGGACATATCACCCGCGCGGGCGGCCGGGAAGTGACTGACATCGAACTCCGACAGATCGTCTACCACGCGGTTGTAGAACAGGATGTGGGCGCAGTGAAGTCCCGCGATCATGACGTTCTCGTCGTTGCGCGGATCGCCCAGCAGCGCGCTGTAGCTGCCGTCGCCGTTCGCCACCCTGGGGACGTCCTCGTGCGTTGCGTAGTTAGGCGCGGGTCCAACGACGGATCCGATCTTCAGCTTCGGGCCCACCGTGCCGTCGCGGTTGTCGACGTACAGGTCCGGGCGCTGGGCCGGGCCGCCCCCGAACACGGAGTCGAGGTCGAGCGCCGGAGTGCGCGTGTTCGGCGAGGTCAACGGGTTCTGCGGCACCCCCAGCTGCGAGGTCTGATCGAACGTGATGTCGTGATCGGTGAACTGCCCCACGAATGTCGATCCCGCCGTCATCGTCGGGTTATCCGGATTGCTCCCATACGCGCTCGTCACCGTGGGGTTCCCGTTCACGGTGGGATCGACGATCAGAGCCTTCGGTCCCGCCGTCAGGTCGTCCTGCGCATCGAGGACCCCGCCCTGCTGCCCCACCTCGACCAGCGCCGAGCGGACGCCGTCGTTCGACTCGGCAAACGGCGGCAGATTCGGGAATATGCGGCCGAAGTCGACACTCGAGGCCGGCGTGCCACCGCCGCCGCTCGCGTAGCTCCGTGGAGAGGCCGGCCGCACATCGGCATCCGCGGACCCTGCCAGTCCCCCACCACCGCCGATCGAGCCGGCCACCAGTCCTGCACCAGCCGCTCCCGCACCCTTCAAGAACTCCCGCCGCGACGGAACCGGATATCGCGTGCCTGCACTCATTCCACGTCCTCACTCTGCTCGTGGTCACTCGCAGATCTCGGCCGTCCACCAGATCTGCCGTGCCGCCAACGTATGAGCACGACGCCGCAGCCGCATCGGGAGGACCACCTATGTTGGGACGTGGGGATACCCATCTTGGGACGGCTTGACGGGCAGATCGCACGGGGGGACGATGTGTCCGTGGGCGACGCGGTTCGGGACCCGGTTACTGCCGCGCGGTCCGTGGGCTTGCTGGAGCGCGGGGGGTTTCTCGAGGCGCTCGAGGCGTCGTGGGCGGACGCCCTCGATGGCCGCGGCCGGCTGGTGCTCGTCACGGGCGAGGCCGGGATCGGGAAAACCGCCCTGGTGCGCGAGTTCTGTGACCGCCAGGCGCGACAGCGCCGGGTGTTATGGGGCGCGTGCGATGGGCTGCGCACCCCACGGCCGTTCGCGCCGTTCGTCGACATCGCGACAACCGCCGGCGACGGGCTCGCCGAGACGATCGCGCGAGGTGAACGCCCCGCACGATGCTTTGCCGCCCTGGTCGACGAGCTTGCGGCTGCTGCACCTGCGATCCTCGTGATCGAGGATCTGCATTGGGCGGACGAGGCGACCCTCGATGTGATGACGATGCTCGGGCGCCGCGCCGAGATCGTGCCCGCCCTGGTGGTTGCCACCTACAGAGACGATGAGCTCACGGCGGACCACCCGCTCCGGTCGGTGCTCGGTGAGCTGCGGATAGGGCAAGGAGTGCGGCGCCTGCAGCTTTCGCCGCTGTCGATGGACGCCGTTGAGGCGCTGGCCGCACCGGCCGGCGCCGATGCAACTGATCTGTATCGGGTTACCGGGGGCAACCCGTTCTTCGTCACTGAGGTGCTCGCGACAGCCGGGGAGAGCGTTCCCCCGACCGTCCGGGATGCGGTGCTTGCTCGCGCGGGACGCTTGTCCAGACCGGCGCGCAGGCTGCTTGAAGCTACGGCCGTGGTTCCCGGGAGGATGGGCCTCTGGCTTTTGGAGGCCGTGGCGCCCGAGCTGGTCGATCGGCTCGAAGAGTGCTTAGCCTCGGGGATGCTCACCGCGGGCCGGGCCGACATCGGCTTCCGACACGAGCTCGCGCGTGTCGGGATCGAGGACTCGATTCCGCCTGACCGTCGCGTTGCGCTTCATCGCGCTGTCCTCGCAGCACTCGGGGACCGGCAAGGCGAGAGTCTCGACTTCGCGCGTCTGGCCGATCACGCCGAGGCTGCGGGCGATCGCGAGGCGGTGCTTCGGTGGGCGCCTCAGGCGGCTGAGGAGGCGGCTCGCGGCGGCGCGCATCGCGAGGCGGCCGCCCAGTATGCCAGGGCGCTCAGGTTCTCAGGTGGGTTGGCGCTTGATCGGCGAGCGGAGTTGCTGAAGCACCGCGTGGACGAGTGCTGGATGACCGATCAGTTCGACGCGGCGATCGAGGCGCAGGAGGCAGCGCTCGAATGCCGTCGGCGGCTCGGCGACCAGCTGGGCGAGGGGGACGCACTGCGGACGCTCTCACGGCTGATGTTCTTCGTCGCTCGGGTTCGCGAGGGCGAGGCGCTGGCGTCGGACGCGGTCGAGTTGCTCGAGCGACTGCCCCCCGGGCACGAGCTGGCGATGGCCTACGGCAACGTCTCCCAGCGCCGTATGGTGGTCGAGAACCTCGAAGCGGCGATCGCGGCCGGCAGCCGCGCGCTCGATCTTGCGCGGCGACTCGACGACACCGAGGCGACTGTGTACGCGCTCACGAACATCGGTGCGGCGGAGTTCCAAGCAGGCCTCGAGCGAGGGCGGGGCAAGCTGGAGGAGGCGCTGGCGCTCGCCCTGGAGGACGACCTCGAAGACTACGCAGGAAGGGCCTTCTTCAGCATCGTTTTCGGCGCACTGTGGCAACGCCGTTTCGATCTCGCGGATGCTTACCTCGGCCGTGGCCTGGACTACTGCCGCGAGCGGGGCCTTGACACCTGGCGGCTGTACCTGCTCGGGTGCCGCGCGCGGACGGAGCTCGACCGCGGGCACTGGGATCAGGCCGCCGAGACGGCCGTGCTGGTTCTGCGCGACCCCCGCAGCGCCCCGGTGCCGCGGGGTATGGCATTGACTGCCCTGGGACTGGTCAGGGCCCGCCGCGGCGATCCCGAGGCAGACGCGCCGCTCTCCGAGGAGCAGGCGCTGGCCTGGCCGACCGAGGAGCTCCTCCGTGCCGCCCCGGTCGTGGCGGCGAGGGCCGAGGCGGCATGGCTCGCGGGCGAGACTTCGGCCGTAGAGCAGGAGACAGACGCGGCGCTCTCGCTCGCGCTGCAACGTCGAGCGCCCTGGGTGGTAGGGGAGCTCGCGTGCTGGCGGTGGCGCGCGGGGCTGCGCGATCGGCTTCCCCCGGGAGCCGCCGCGGAGCCGTACGCGTTGTCGCTGGCCGGGGAGGCGGCGCAGGCAGCAAAGGTCTGGCGCGAACTCGGGTGCCCCTATGAGGCGGCTGTGGCGCTAGCGGACGGCGACGCGGCGGAGCCGCTGCGCCGGGCACACGAGGAGTTGCAGGCACTGGGTGCGCGCCCGGCAGCTGCGATCGTGGCTCGCAAGCTGCGCGAGCGCGGTGTGCGTGGCGTCCCGCGCGGGCCACGCCCAAGGACGCGGGCGAATCCCGCCGGCCTCACCGCTCGCGAGCTCGACGTGCTGGCACTGGTTGCCAGGGGACTGCGGAATGCGGCGATCGCCGACGAGCTGGTGGTCTCCGAGAAGACCGTCGATCATCACGTCTCGGCGGTCCTGCGCAAGCTCGACGTCCGTACGCGGGGCGAAGCGGCCGCCGAGGCCACGCGGCTTGGGGTACTCGGCCCAAGATAGGTAGCGGCGGCTCGCAACATAGGTGCTCCTCCCGATGCGCGCCGGTCACGGCGTTCGTACGTTCGCTGCATCCCACAGGCCAACCGATCAGGAGGATCCACATGCCGCGATACGTGGTCCAGCGCACCTTCCCCGACGGACTCCAGATTCCGGTAGGGGCCGGTGGCTCGGAGCTCTGCCAGACAGTCATCGACCGAAACGCCGAGCAGGGCGTCACCTGGGTGCACTCGTACGTGAGCGCCGACAGGCGCACCACCTTCTGCATCTACGACGCACCCACCCCCGAGGCGATCCGCAAGACCGCCACACGCAACGAGTTGCCGGTCGACCAGATCACCCAGGTGCGCGTACTCGACCCCTACTTCTACACAGGAGAGGGGGTGTGATGCAGATCGCGCCGGCTTTCGTCGGCGCGTTGGTCGCCGTGATTCCGCCCGGGGTGCCGATTCGAGGCCTGGTCGCTTGTGGTCGGGCCAGCGGGCCCCGGGAGACGATTGGAGGTTGTAATGACGACGTTGTTTCATCGGCTCGGAAGGCCTGTCGTAGGCCGTACCACAGCCGCCGCGCTTATCCTGGGCCTCGTTGGCGTGGCTCTTCTGTTCAGCTCACCCGCGAGCGCCCAAACCAGGCCTTGTTCTGAGGATGTGATGAGCGCCCCGGCCGGCCCTGCGACCGTGTCGGGCGCATCCACGACGTCCTATGGCAGGGTACTGGTCGTCGGTTCGGGCGACTACGCGGGTTGCTCGCTCTACCTGCTCACCTCAGACCAGCTCCATGCGCTGTCCGGCGCGGACTTCGCGTGTAGCGACAACATGAACGTCCTAAATATGCCTTGCGACAGTGACCTGTGGCCGGCGCTCCTCACCAAGGGTGCTCCCATCGCGGGACCGGGGGTCAACCCCAGGCTTCTCGGGACGGTGACCCGGACCGACCTCGACCTGCCGGGCGTGTCGTCGGTGAAGCAGGTGACCTACGCCGGTTATCCGTTGTACCGGTTCTTCCTGGACCAAGCGGCGGGGGATACGCAAGGCGCCAACTTGGACGATCCGGTGACCAGTCCCCCGGGGATCTGGTACCTGGTCGATCCGAGTCGGGGCACTCCCGCGACGGGTCAGGCTCAATTGCAGCTCGAGACCGCTCCGGTCGGCGGCACCGGGCCCGACGAGACCGTGCTGGCTGCAAGGATGAACAATGACTTCAGCGTCTTCCCCGACGCGAGCTTCCCCGTCTACACCTTGAGACGGGACCATGGCCACAAGCGGGGCGACGCCAGAAGCCATGACAGGCATCGAGGAAGGGGCCATGGGAGGGGCCACGAGAGCGCCTGTCAGGGGCTGTGTGCCGTTTACTGGCCACCGCTCCTCACTTCAAAGCGGCCTGTAGCAGGGCCCGGCGTTAATCAGCATGCCCTGGGGATCGTCGTGAGACCCGACGGCAGTCACCAGGTGACTTACAACGGCCGGCCCCTGTACCTGTTCAACAACGACGCCTATATCGGGCCCATCCCGGGCGCCGGGACACAGAGCATCAACGGAGCGGACGCGCACACCCCGTGGGGCGTGTTCAACACGATCCCGCCGCTGCCCTAGAACTCCGTACCTCCCCGAGTACACCGAAAGCCCCGGCCGACCCAATCGACCGGGGCTTTCTCACGCCGTCTACGCCTCACCGACCCCGACGGGAGAAGGCATGATCCTCGTCCACTCATGCGCTGCCTCGGCCACGGTCTGCCGCAGCGTCCTCAGCAACGACCGGGTCCCCGGATGGCGCGAGTCGTGCGAGCGCCGCGGGCAGCTGGACCCAATCGTATATTGGTTCGCCTACGCTCCCATCAACCGATATTGCCCCGACGGGTGAGCGGTGGCTGGATGGGAGGGAGCTTTATGGAGACGTCTGGAATTACGGCGGCGCTCCCGGCTCAGGACCTGGATCGAGCCAAGAACTTCTACGTTGAGAAGGTGGGACTTCAGGCACTCGAGTCCCGCTTTCTTGAGGCAAGCGATGGCCAGGTGGGCCTAAGTGTTGGAGATGGCGCTAACCGGCTCTTCGTCTATCCCGCTCAGGCCAGGTGTTCGGGGGAATTCACGCAGGCCGTCATGCAGGTGGCCGACGTGCGCGCTGCGGTCGAGGAGATGAGGGGTCGCGGCGTTGAGTTCGAGGAGTACGACACCCCAGAGACGCGGACCGAGGGCGGCATCGCCCAGATGCCGGGTGGAGGCGAGGGAGCTTGGTTCAAGGATTCGGAAGGCAACCTGGTCGGCGTCGTTCCCGCTTTGACCGCCGGACTCGACGGCTGACGTCGGGGGAACGGCACGTATCACTCGATGGAAATGAATTGAGGACGACCACTAGCGGCCTCGCCTGACCTCGCTTCGCCCGAAAGCAGGACTGTCGTCGGCTGCTTGCTTGATCGACACGCGCCAAAAGGACGTAGGGATCCGCGACGCTTGCGCCTGAGGTAAGCCTCGCGGCGATGGCAGGAGGTATGGTTGCTGTCGTGCGTCGGTCCGGGTTGTTCGGCGCTCTGGTTGTCGTGGTGTTCGCCCTGGTGGCGGGAGGAGCGTCAGCGCGCTCGTCCGGTTCGGCGTCGACGAACAGCCTGCTCCGTGGCGCGCCGATCCTCTCGGGTGGCGTGACGCTGTTCGCCAAACGCGCGACCACCCGGGTTCTCCAGGTCCGTGCCACGTATAGGGTCACGTTGAAACCGCGTAAGCACCATCGCCCGCCACGGCCGCTCGCGGTCGATCTTGGCGTGAGTCCCTGCAATGCGTACCTGGATCCGTTGGAGGTTCCCTTCACCGGCCCGACCGTCGAGTTTGCGGGCGCGGAACTCGATCACCAGCTCACAATCCCGGGCCGACTGAAAGCCCAGCGGCTTCAGCTGACGGGGATGGTCTCGAGCAACATGAGCGGCGGGATTGGTCCTGTGGAAGAGCCCAACTGGACGGATTGTGCGCTGGCGGATCTGTACGTCGGCGGTCAGCCCGTATTCGTGGAGAGCACATTGGTGATCCTGACCGTTACGAACGCGGAGGGCCTCCGCGTCTCATACCCAACGTCCTAGATGGGCACGCACGGGCCCGCGAGGCCTGCGCTTGCGCCGCTGCGCGAACCCCGCCCCGACAGTCCCTCGACGAGATCACTCGCGGCGTGACACTGCGGGGCTGCCGGTCAGCGCCGGTTCAGGGCCCGGGCGGCGGCGGGGTTAGGCAGGCCGCCAGCGCGGCCGGGAAGCTCGTCGACTTGCGTTGAGTAGGCACGCAGTTGTCGATCTCGAGGCCCATCAGCGCGTTGCCGAACTGAGTCATCGTGTCGGCGTTCTGGAAGGCGTCCGCCGGGTTGGTCTCGGACGGGAAGTCGACGCCGTCCTTGGGGAGCCCGAGCCAGTGATAGGTCTCGTGGATCAGCACGTCCGATCGGCAGTGCCGGCTCGAGTCGTACCAAGTCGGGTCGCACAGCTGCGTGCCCAGCGGGCTGCACGTGCCTGGGGCGCAGGTGGCCGCGAAGTTCTGGCTTGGGCCGGAGTCGCAGAAGCCATGCGCCGTCGAGCGGAAGGTGAGCGGTTGGACCGGTGACGTGAGGTCCCTGTGAACCAGCTCGCGCGCCTTGCCGAGCGTGTCGAAGTAGTCCGGGTCCTCGGGCCTGGCGTGGAGGAAGAACCGGACGACACACACCTCCCGTGGGAACGAGCTGACGACCGACGGCTGCGGGCCCTCGCCCGGCTGCCACAGGCTGGCGGCCAGCACCACGTTCTGCATCTCCGCGAGCCTCCCCTCGAGTGCCCGCAGCTGGTGGCGGCGATCGTCGAAGGCGTCCTTATGCTTCTGGTCGTCCGGGGTGATCGGAGGCGGCGGAGGTGGCGGTGGTGGCGGGGGACCGCTGGCGGGGAACAGCTCGTTGAGCCGTCGCATGGTTCCGGGGCCGACGTCGCCGAACTCCTCGAACCCCAGGTGCTCAGCCGCCTTGAAGGCCTTCACGGCCGCCGCGGTCTTCGACCCAAAGACTCCGTCGACGCCGTTGCCGGCCGGTCCGGTCGCGCCGAGGTCGAAGCCGCGGTCGACCAGCGCCTGCTGCACCTTGCTCACCGGCTGGTGATCAACGGTATCCCGCGCACCCACCCCCATCCTGGCCTTGTCCTCGAAGCACGCCTCGAGCAGCGGTTCGCCGACGAAGCGCGGGGAGGTCAGCGTCTGGCGCGCGAGCACCCGCCGCCCACGGCCGGTCGTCGTCGCAGCGCTGGCTGCGTCCCGGGTCCAGCGGGCCGCGACGGCTCGGCCGACGCGGCGGCCCATCTCGGCCATCAATTCATCCTCCTCTCCGGCCTGCTTGCAGGCGCCACCGCACTTGCACGCACCCGGGCACCGCGCCAACGTCGGTCGCACGGTTCGGAGGCCCGTCCGCGCACCATGAACGGCCGCGACAGCTGCCCGGTTGCCGGCGGCGCGCTGCAGCGCCAGCATCGATTGGCCCATCCGCGTCACGAGCGGCGAAGGGATCGCCCGCATTGCCGGCGAAGGTGACGGGTTCACCTGGCTGGTCCGGGCGGCGTCTTGCGGCGTCGGCACGAGGACATGCTGACCCACACAGCCACTATCTCAGAGAGACGGGCTGCCGGCAAGCGATCCACCGCCCCGCCCGGGGTGCAAGTCAACTCGTGGGTTGTGATGTAACGGATTGGGGTCGTTGCCAGCTCGAGGCAACCTGGTCGGCCTCGTCGACGACGAGCGCGGCGACCTCGCGGTGCTTGAGGGCCAGCGCCGACGCAATCCCAGCCTGCCCGGCTCCGATGACCACAACGCTGCGCTCAACCACGGTCGCCTCCCTTGGTCTTCGCTCGGCTCCGAACACATCGTCGTCCATTACGAGCGCATCGGCCGGGCCAATCGCGTCGCTGCTTCCGTGTCGGTGGACACCAAGCTCGAGCTTTAGGTTCACAGCCGCCTGGGGGCGGCGGCGCTGCACTGGTCGAGGAGACTCGGGAGTTCCCGCATGTCCTCGAACACGATCGTGTTCGGCCCTTCAAGCAGTTCGGCCGGCGAAAGCCCGCCGGCGAAGGCCAGAGCGTCCATGCCCGCGGCGCGCGCCGCTTCGACGCCGGAGCGGCTGTCCTCTACCACCACGCACCTGGCCGGCTCAGTTGTCATCCGCTCGGCAGCGTGCAGGAAGAGGTCCGGGGCAGGCTTGCCTCTGGCGACGTCCTCAGCGCTGAAGATGCGCCCTTCGAATCGCTCGTACAGGCTTGTCAATCCGAGCGTGTAACGCAAGTACTCATGAGTGCCGCTCGAAGCGACGCAGCTCGGCAGGGCGATCCGGTCGAGTGCCTCCAGCACGCCCTCGACGGGAGCGAGGTTGGTCTCGAACGCCTGCTTGTAGAGCGGCTGGACCCGCTCTACCCAGTCGACGGCCAGCTTGCGGCCCAGGTGCGCTTCGATTGCAGCCTGGGTGTCGCGGTCAGAGCGCCCCACGAACCGCTCGATCACCTCCGCCTCGCTCAGAGGCCAGCCGAGGTCGTGGAGCACCCTCACGTCGACCTTCACCGCCAGGCGCTCGCTGTCAATGAGCACGCCATCGCAATCGAAGATCACGAGCTCGATCGATGCAACAGGACGGACGGACCCGGCCTCCGAAACATGCCCCGAATCGGCCGACGACGCGGTCACTAGGGATTCGTTACCGAGGCCGTGCCGGCGGAATCGGAGACATCCTCGGCCTCGGCGGCCGCAACGTGGCAGGCGACCAGCGTAGATTCGATGGGCGTCAGCTGGGGAGTGAGCTGCGCGCATTTCTCGATGGCGCGTGGACAGCGCAAACGGAAGCGACAGCCCTCACTTGGGTTGATCACGCGCGGCGGCTCACCGGTGTCGGCCGAGATCAGCTGTTCGTTCTCGCCGGCGCCGCCGACCGCCGAAAGGAGCAGCTGCGTGTAGGGGTGCTTGGGATCCGCGAGCACGGCCTCCGTCCGACCAGCCTCCACCTGGTGACCCGCGTACATCACGATGACGCGATCAGCCACGTAACGGGCGCTGGCGAGGTCGTGGGTGATGTAGAGGATCGACACGTCCTCCTCATCACGAAGATTCGCCATCATGTTGAGAACGCCGGCGCGGATCGACACGTCGAGCATGGACACCGGCTCGTCGGCGAGGATCAGCTTCGGCTTCACGGCAAGGGCTTGGGCAAAGCCGACCCGCTGGCGCTCCCCGCCACTCATCTCGTAAGCGAATCGCCTGAGCATCTTGGGCGCAAGCCCCACACTCTCGAACACGCGCTCGGCCTCCCGCTGACGCTGTAGGCGATTCAGCTCGGGCCTGTGCAAAACGAGGTTGCGCATCACCCCGTGAGCGACCCGGTGCACTGGGTGAAACGCGCTGAACGGGTCCTGGAACACCATCGCCACCTCCCCGCGATACCAGGCGAGTGCCCTTCGCGAGCGCAGGGTGTGGATCGGTCGGCCTCGATAGTAGATCTCGCCCCGCGTGGGCGTGTAGACCCGTGCCAGCAGGCGGGCGATCGTGCTCTTGCCGCTGCCGCTTTCGCCCACGAGCGCCACGATCTCCCGCTCGTTGATGGTAAAGCTGAAGTCGTCGACGGCGTGCAGCACCTGCTTATTAGCGAACAGGCCACCGACGCGGAAGTGCCGCGTGAGATCAACTACTCGAAGAAGCGGCTCGTCGGTGGCGGACACACCTTCATGCGAGTCAGGCGGCTCCGCCATGGCTCAGACCGCCTCCTTCGCCCGCTCTTCGTACAGCAGGCAGCGCACTTCGGCATCACCGACGTGATACAGCTCGGGCTCGCGACTGACGCACTGCGGCATTACGTCAGGACACCGCGGATGGAAGCGACATCCGCTCGGTAGTCGATGGAGGTCGGGAGGCGTTCCGGGGATACCGATCAGCTCACGGCGCGGGCCGCTGACCGACGGGAACGCATTCAGCAAGCCACGGGTGTACGGATGCAGGGGCCGGGCGAAGATCGCCTCCGTCCGTGTGGCTTCGGCGATCTGACCCGCGTACATCACCATCACTCGATCGGAATATCTGCTCACCACCGACATGTCGTGGGTCACGAAGATCACTGCGAAACCGAGACTTTGCTGAAGCTCCTTGATCTTTGTCATCAGCGAGCGTTGTGCCACCACGTCGAGCGCCGACGTCGGCTCGTCCATCATCACCAGCGAAGGGGTGAAGAGAAGCGCCATCGCGATCATGGCTCGCTGGCGCATGCCGCCGCTCAACTGGTGGGGATAGCTGTTGAGGTGGGCGGCGTCTATCCCGACCAGACTCAGGACCTCCTCCGATCGTTGCCGGATCTCCTGTGCAGACGAGGTGCCATGGGCCTGGAAGGTGTCCTTGAACTGAGCTCCGACGGTCTTCATCGGGTTCAGAGCGTTCATGGCGCTCTGCATCACCACCGAGAAGTCGCGCCACCGTGTGTGGCGGAGCTCATCGCGGCTCAGCTGCACCATGTCATGGCCGCGGAAGGTGACCTTCCCCTCCGCCAGCTCGCCCGGAGGCGAGAGGAGGCGAGTCATCCCGAACAGCAGCGTTGACTTCCCACAGCCGGACTCGCCGACGATGCCGAGGAACTCTCCAGGCTTCAGGGTGAAGCTGACGCGATCCACGGCGCGTACATCGCCCGCCTCTGTCAGGTAGTCGACCGACACGTCGGCGACCTCAAGCAGAGGCTCGGCCACGCCGCCTCCTCACCGGCCGCAGCGCCGGATTGCCAATCTCGTCAAATGCGTAGTTCACCAGCGCGAAGCCAGCGCCCATGAACGCCACCGCCACGCCCGGTGCCAGAGCCCATAAGGCATTCCCGGACTCCAGCGCCGCCGACTGCTGCGCGTTGTAGAGCATCGTGCCCCACATTAGCTCGCTGCTGTTGCCCAAACCGAGGAACTGAAGGCTGGCGGCAAATCCCACCTCAAAAACGGCGAGCGCCAGAAACGAGGCCACCAGCAGCGAGGTCATCGTCGGCACGATCTCGACCAGGATGATGTAAGCCGCGCTCTCCCCGCGCACCCGGGCCGAGACGAGAAAGTCGCGATTGCGCACCGACAACCCCTGCGATCGCAGCTGCCTGGCCTGGAACGCCCAGCTGGTGATGGTCAGCACGACGACCAGGGAGGTGATCCCGGGGGGGAGGTAGGCGGCGAGCAGGATCAGCAACGGCAGCACGGGGAGGATCAGGAAAACGTCGGTTATCACCGTCAGCACGCGGTCGGTGACTCCGCCGAGATACGCGGCGGTCACGCCGACGACCATCGAGATGAGGGTGGCGATCGCGCTCACGATCACCGTGACGAGAAGCGTCAGCCGCGTGCTCCAAATGAGCTGGGAGAAGACATCCTGACCGATCTGCGTCGTACCAAGCAGGTGAGCTGACGACGCTCCCAGGTTCGGGGGGTAGATGGTCGCCTGCGGGTTATCGGGGGCGACCAGGCCCGGGAACGCTGCCGCGAACACGACCACGAACAGGATCAACGCGCCTGCGGTCGCCTTGCGATTGGCGAGCACCGCCCGGATGAAGCGCCGCCCCGGCGCCCGCTCGACTTGACCGGCGTCGTCCGGCAGCGCGACTCCGGGGGACCTGAGCGTGGTAGCCATCTCAGGCCTCCCGCGTTCGAGGATCGAGCACGGCGGTGGCAAGGTCGGCGATCAGCACGCAGACCAACACGGCAACCGTGTAGAACAGGAACAGCCCCTGCATCAGCGGCAGATCGTGATCGGTGGTCGCCGTGTAGAAGAGATAGCCCAGCCCCGGATAGGAGAACAGGTACTCGATCACGATCGCGCCGCCGAGCACATAGCCGAGCTGCATCGCGAACCCCGTCAGGTTTGGAAGGATCGCGTTTCGCGCCGCGTAATCGAACATCACCCGCCGGTCCGTCAAGCCCTTCGCCAATCCCATCCGGACGTAGTCATCCGCGATCGTCGTGATCATGTTGTTGCGCATCGAGTACACCCACAGACCCGCGGTCACGATCGTCAGGCTCAGAGCAGGAAGAAGCGCATGTTTCAGCACGTCTCCGATGAACGAGAGCGAAAGTGACGGGGTTGCCCCGATGGTGTAGTTGCCGCCGAGCGGCAGCCAGTTGAGCTTGACCGCAAAGGCATAGATCAACAACAGGCCGACGAAGAACACCGGGACGGTCGAGACGATGAACAGCATGGGCGGCAGAATCCCGTCGAGGCGGCCGCCGCGCCGCCAGGCGCTGAGCACGCCGACGAGCGTGCCGATCAGGAAGGCGAGCACCGTCGTCACCCCGACCAGGCCAAGCGTCCAGGGCAGCTTTGACGTGATCTCGTGCACCACCGGCACGTTTTGAGCATCGACGCCCAAGTGGCCCGTCAGCGTGTTACCCAGATAGTGAAGGTAACTCGAGAGCAGGCCCTGATGGGTATTGACGCCGAACTGAATCTCGAGCGCGTGAGCCGCTGCCGGATTGATGTTCCGGAACGTTGCCAGCACGGCCTGCGCTTCGTTACCCGGCATCACCCGAGGAATGATGAAGTTGACTGTCAGCGCAGCCCACAGGGTGACCAGAAAAAGGCCGGCACGCCGCGTGACGTATCTCATCGCCGGAACCGCCGAATCTCAGCCGGCCTCAGGCCCACGTTTCACCCGGTGGGATAAAGGTGCGTCACGACCTGACCATTGTCCGGGAACGAATAGGGCGACGGCTGCGAATACGGATTGGACTGCGTCGGCCAGCCCCCGAGGTTCGTGGTGTCGTACTGGTACCAGTCGACGCCCTCCGTTGTCGGGATGAACGGGATGTCGTCGACCATCATCTTCTGGATCTGGTGGATGGTCTGGACCTGCTGCGACTCGCTCTGGGCGGGGTACTTGTTGAACAGGGCGTCGGCCGCCGAAGACTTGAAGCGAGAGTAGTTGGTCGAGCCGATGTTGCCGCTGAACAGCCATCCCCGGAGCTCGTAGTACGGGCTCGGTCCCGGGCTCGCGGCCGGCCCGCCGCTTCCGGCGTAGGCAAGCTGGAAGTGGCCGCTCTGGATGTCCGCCGTGTACGGAGTGGAGTTCTCGTCCTGCACCGTCACCCCGATCCCCACGGCCTTCAGCTCCTGCGTGATGATCTGTAGCGACGCGTCCCAGTCCGAATAGCCGCTGATCGTCTTGATCGTGAACGAGAGCGGCTGCCCACTCGGGGAACGGTAGATCCCGTCTGAGCCCTTCTTGTAGCCCGCCGAACTCAGGATCTGGTCAGCCTTTGCCGGGTCGTAGGCCGGCTGGGCGAGCGAGCTGTCGAACCAGCTCTGGAAGGTCGGCGTGATGACGCCCGTCTGATTCGCGGGCTGCTGCTCGCCGCCCTCTCCGAGCCGCGCGATCGTGGGCTTGTCGAGGGCGTAGGCGATCGCCTGCCGCACCGGAAGCTGGGCGAGCAGCGGGTTATCCAGATTGGGGACGAGGGCCACATTCAGGACCGGCGGGAACCAGAGGTGACGGTGCGCGGGATCCTTGGAGATGTAGAAGCTCTGGATGTTGGGGATGTACTGACCGCCCCACTGAGCCTGGCCCTGGGAGAGGTACAGGTTGGCCGGGGTGTTGCTGAGGAAGGCCGGATAATCGATCTCCTTGACCAACGGCACCGGATGGCTGGGGGTGCTCTGCCAGTAGTTGGGGTTGCGCACGTACTTGATGTTCTGCGCCGAGCAGCTCGAGACCATGTATGGCCCGGTGCCCACAGGATGCGAGTCGGAGTAGGTGGCGAGCTTGCTCTGGTTGAGGGTCGACCAGATGTGCTGCGGCACGATCGGCGTCTGGTCCGCCACGTAGTAGAAGTACGTCTGGGCCGGCGCGTTGAAGTTGAAGACGACCTGGTTGGTGCCCTTGCTTGCCACGCTCGTCACCGGGCCACCAGCGTTGCTCCAGAGCGCGTTGAGGTCGATCGCCTTGTTGCTCTTCATCGCGTTGAATGTGTAGAGCACGTCCGCCGCGCTGAAGGGCGTGCCATCTGTCCACTTCACGCCGTTGCGGATCGTGAAGGTGAGCGTCTTGTAGCCGTTTGACCACTGTGAGGACGTCGCCAGCATCGGGACCGGCGGGTGGCCGCTCTGAAGGATGTTCACGAACTCCAGCGGCTCATACATGAGCGCAAACGTGATCCCGGGGCCGAGGAGCGACGCATTGAACGGGTTGAACTGGCAGGTCCACGTCGAGCCGCTCTCGTTGTCGATCACGAGCTTGCCCCCGATCTTGCCGGTGGATGCGGCCGTGGCCGACGAGGACGTCGTGGACGACGAGCTTCCGCCGCAGGCAGCTATCGCGAGGGACAGGGCCGCAAACGATGCGAGACATTTGAACGCCTTCATCGACATCCTCCATTCCTACACGCTGATTTGACGGCTGATCGCAAGAATTTCGGTGAGCCCAAGGTATGGGTCGTCGCCACCACCGCCATCCGTGCCGGGGCGAACCGGGACTAAGTAGTTCGCCGCATATCTCCCCAGCACCCAAGGGGCACCGGGTATCTGGAGATCCGCCTGAAGTGGCCTTCCCGACTCGATCAGATGACAAGCCCATTTTGGGAAATACCTAAACAAAGCCGACTATATCCCCCTCGAACGTGGGATTTCAACTACTGCCGATTGGACCTTTGTTTTCCAATTCCCACCAACCACCCGAGGTTGGGAAGCAGCGCCGGGAGAGAGCAGCATCGTGCGCGCAGCCTGCAGGGCGACGGCGATCGCTCCTTGCAAGGCGGCCTGTTCGGCCAGCAGGCTGGTCTCGATGCGCGCGGTGATGGGGACCAGCGCCGCCGCCGAGCCGCGGACGGGGCGCAACAGCAGGGGACTTGCTCCGATCCCTCCCCCGAGCACGACCAGCTCGGGGTCGAGGATCGCACATACGGTCGCGATCGCCGCCCCCAAGCGTGAGGCGACGTGGTCGACTACGGATTGCGCTGTAGCGCTTCCAGCTTCCGCCAGCTCGAAAACCTCGTGCACCGAGGCGAGCTTGGGATCCCCCGGACCGCGGCGCTCGTCGAACGCGGACAGGATCCCTGCCGCACCGATCTCGTCCTCCAATCCTCCGTGCAACCGGTGCCGCGGGTTGAACGGATCGCCAGCGAGCGGCAGATAGCCGATCTCCCCCGCCCCTCCGTGAGCGCCGCGAACCAGCTTGTCGTCGATGATGATCCCCATCCCAATACCCGCGCCGATCGCGATGAACACCATCGCCGACGCGCCCCGCGCTAGACCGAACCACTTCTCGCCGACGGCCGACAGGTTGACGTTGTTCTCGACGAGCACGGGCAGATCGAAGCGATCGCGGATCACCTCGAGCGGATCGAACCCACCCTCGGGCGCCACGTTGTACGCCAGCGAGGTAACCCTGCCGCTCGCCTGGTCCACGATTCCTGGTGCGGAGATCCCGAGCGCCAACGGTCGCCCGTGCGAGGCGCTGGCCTGATCGATCACCTCGCGGACCATCTCGAGGACCTGCGCCCCAACGGCCCGGCTGCCGTCTTTCGTTGTCGGCCGCTTCAGATCGCACAGCGGCTCGCCGAACAAGTCGGCCGCCGCGACCCGAACGTTGCTTCCGCCGATGTCACCGGCCACGACGAAACCAGCCCGGGAGCTGACGACGAATGCGACCGGCTTGCGCCCGCGCTGGGCCGCACGCCTGCCGGACGCGCGAACGAGCCCCTCTCGCTCGAGGCGGCTGACGGCAGCCGAGACAGTCGGCTTCGAGAGGTTGGTGGCCGTCGCAATCTCGGGCCGGGTGATCGGACCTTTGCGGAAGATCGTCTCGAGCACGGCCTGCTCCCCGAGTTCCCGCAAAAGGCTTAGACGCGAGTCAGCGCCGGCGCCTGCGGACCAGCCATCGGCGCCATCTCCGCCCGGACTGCGCATTGAGGTCATCCCCTTACGAATTAGAGGGTCCGTTTGACGCCTAAGAATAGGCACCGTCGCCGTCAATAAGGCAAGATCCTTTCATAAGCGACCAAGGGATGGCGGCGGTGAAGCAATGAAACTGGCGGTGATCGGAGCGGGCTCGACGTACACGCCCGAGCTCGTCTCGGGGCTGATGCGCGAACACGAGCGGCTTGCTATACGCGAGCTTGTGCTGCATGACATCGACTCCGAGCGGCTCGAGGTGGTGGGCGGTCTCGCGCAGCGGATGCTCGAACGACAGGGCTATCGCGGAGCGCTCACTGTGACCGGTCAGCTCGACCGCGCGCTCGAGGAGGCGGGCTTCGTCCTCATCCAGCTCCGAGTCGGTGGGCAGGCGGCGCGCCTGCGCGATGAGACGATCCCGGCGGCTTGCAGCTGCGTCGGCCAGGAGACCACGGGCGCCGGCGGTCTCGCGAAGGCGATGCGCACGGTGCCTGTCGTGGTGGAAATAGCCGACCGGGCCCGCCAGCTGTCAGCCGACGGGGCCTGGATCATCGACTTCACCAATCCTGTCGGGATCGTGACCCGGGCACTGCTCGACGCCGGTCATCGCGCCATCGGCCTGTGCAATGTCGCGATCACCTTCCAGCGCCACATAGCGGCGCATCTCGGCGTCGCTCCCGAGCGGGTGCTCGTCGATCAGGTTGGCCTCAACCACCTGACATGGATCCGCGCCGTGCACCTCGACGGTCTCGACGTGCTGAGCGAGGTGCTGCAGTCATTCGGCGATGATCTCGCTGACGAGATCGAGCTTCCGCGCCAGCTGCTCGACACGCTCGGCGCGATCCCGTCCTACTACCTGCGCTACTTCTACGCTGAGCGCGAGGTGGTCCAGGACCAGCGGGTGACGCCACCTCGCGCGCAGGTCGTCATGGACATCGAGCGGCGGCTGCTCGATCTCTACCGCGATCCGGCGCTGGCGGAGAAGCCTGCCCTGCTCGAGCAGCGCGGGGGGGCCTTCTACAGCGAGGCCGCGGTTGCGCTAGTCGCTTCGCTCACCGCCGACACCGGCGACGTGCAAGTAGTGGATGTTTACAACCGGGGAACACTCGCCGGGCTGGCGGACGACGACGTCGTCGAGGTCCCGGCCCGCATCGGGAGCGCCGGCGCCGAGCCGCTTCCGCAGAGGCCGCTCGCGCCGGAACTGCTCGGACTCGTCCAGCATGTCGCGGCCTACGAACGACTAGCCGCGGCGGCCGCTCGGGACGGGGACCGAGACGCGGCCCGCATCGCGCTGCTGGCCCATCCGCTGGTCCGGGAGTACGCGCTGGCCGACGACATGCTCGAACCATTGCTCGAGCCCACAACCCCGCTGCCGGCGGCGCCGACGGAGATGAACCGGTGACCGCGGATCAGATCGACGGCCGTGTGGTCGCGGTCGATGGAGGCGGCGCTAAGACTGACCTCGCGCTGCTGGACTCGACCGGCGTCCTGCTCTCATGCGTACGCGGAGGCAGAAGCCATGTCCACTACCTCGGGGTCGAAGGCTCGATCGAGGTGGTCAAGGGCCTGCTCGAAAGCGCGATCACCGGGGCAGGTCTCGACCCGCTCGATCGTCCCCTCGCATCGACCGCCTACGTCCTGCTCGCCGGCGCCGACCTTCCTGAGGAACGCTCCGCCATACAAGCCAGGATCGATCAACTCAAGTGGAGCGCCCGACTGGTCGTTGACAACGACACGCTGGCGCTGCTACGCGCCGGCACGGACCGCGGGTGGGGAATCGCCGTGGTGTGCGGCGCTGGAATTAACTGCCTCGGGCTCGCTCCGGACGGACGTGAGGTCAGATTTCTCTCCCTTGGCCCGTTGAGCGGCGACTGGGGCGGCGGAGGCGACGTCGGTATGGCCGCTCTGTGGGCGGCCGCGCGCAGCGTCGACGGGCGCGGGCCCCGAACCGTCCTCGAGACCTCCGTCCCTGCGCACTTTGGGCTCACTGACCCGCTCGAGGTAGCCCGTGCCATCCACCTGCGACGGATTCCCGAGACGCGGCTCGGTGAGCTTGCTCCAGTCGTGCTCGCCGCTAGCGATGAGGATCCAATCGCGGCAGGCATCGTCCGCCGCTTGGCGGGCGAGGTGATCGCGTTCGCGGGAGCTGCAATACGTCGCCTCGAGCTGACTCGAGCGGATCCCGACGTGATCCTGGGCGGGCGCTTGCTGAGGTCGGTCTCGCCGAGCGTGGTCGAGATGATTAGGCGAGAGGTTCAGGAGGTGGCACCGGATGCGCGCGTCTTCGTTGCGGCGAGCGAGCCAATCATTGGCGCGGCACTGCTGGGGCTGGATGCGCTAGCGGCGGATGCGAGTGCGCATGCCCGAGCACGAGCCGAACTCGATGCGGCGGTCCAGAGCCTCGGGTCCGCGGCCGTTACGGCAGACCCGCCACGTCCCGCTCCTGCCGCGAGCGGCCGCTGAGCTGCCGGACGTCCGGATCGAGGTTTCCGGGAGACCCACTAGGCCCCTTGCGTCACGTACGGGTGACCTTGGTCAGGCCCTCCGGGCTGTCCGGGTCGTAGCCGAGCCGCAGCGCGAGCTCATGCGCCAGCTGCTGGCCGCGGACCACCGCGACGATCGGCGCGAGCGGCTCGGGTGCATTGGCCGGCAGGGGTACATCGGCCCGTTCGCCGTTCCCGACCACGAGCACGCTCGCGTGCCGTGCACGCAGCTCGTCAACAAGCGACGCGACGTCGGAGAATGCTGGACCGGAGACGCATAGCGCAACTACGGGAAGGCCGTGGGTGACCGCCGCGATCGGACCGTGCCGGAGATCTGCAGCCGAGTAGCCGTCGGCCAGCAGGTAACAGGTCTCCTTGATCTTGAGAGCGGTCTCCAGCGCACCCGCAAAGAGGTAACCGCGCGCCACGATGATCAGCTGCGACGCGCCGACGAGCGCTTCGGCTGCGGCGGCGACCGGGCCTGGATCATCGAGCACCGCTTGCACCCACTCGGGCACCTCGTCCAAGTCGCCGCGGGTAAAGGGGACGCGCCCCAATGCCGAGGCGATGATCGCGAACGCCGTGAACTGCCCGGTGACCGTCTTCGTCGCAGGTACGGCCAGCTCTTTCCCCAGCCCGAGGTCGACAGCCTCGCCCGCTGTCTTGGCAAGCGCGCTTTCGGGATCGTTGGTGATCGCCAGGCCGCTTCCCCCTGCGTCCTGCAGGGCTTCCAGCGTCCGGACGATCTCGGGTGTGGCGCCCGACTGGCTGACCGCGATCACAAGCTGACCGCTGTAGTCGACGTCGACTCCATAGAGCGTGTGTAGGCTCGGGGCCGCCAGCGAGACCGGCCTTCCGGTGGCTGCCTCAAGCAGATAGCGCCCGTAAACAGCCGCGTGGTCTGAAGAGCCCCGCGCGACCATGGTGACGCCGTTCAGCGGAACCGGCGCCACTGCGCGCACCCGCTCGCCGATTGCGTCTAGGCGCCCGATCAAGTGCCGCAGCCGGGCCGGCTGCTCGGTCATCTCCCGGGCCATCTGAGCCCCGTTCATGTAGCCCAGCTTCTCACGCCGCCCGGGCCTCATGCGTGGCGATCGCGGCTAGCATCGTTCCCCGTCGGTTGCCAAGAAGCCCGCCAGCGCCTTGGACGAGCAACGAGAACTCCGGCCCTGCGCTCTCCCACCGTCCGTTGCTGCGCTTGACCGGCCCCGCGTGCGCAGCGCGGCATCGATTCGTTCGACGCGCGGTGCTCAACGACGACCGCCTGCCGGAGGTCCTGCGTCACCGGCGATACCCGCAGATGTGCGAGATGCTGAGCGAACGTAGGCGAAGGACGAGTGGGTGAACATCCTACGGCGGGATCCGTAGCTATCACGGATCTCGTCGCCTGGTGAGTCCGGGCACCGGCCGCACGCGGGTGTTCGCTAGCGGTTCCGTTCGCTTGTCTGTGGGGGCAGTGTCCAATCGGCGCCGGTCTGTTGGCGGAAGGCGTCGAGCGCAGCGTCGAGCGTGGGGAAGAAATGGGCAGGGTTTAGGGGGCCGATTAGCTGGTAGCGCTCGAGCTTCGTGTGGACGGGGTCCTTGAGCTCGGCGAAGACGAGCGAGATGCCGGCGGCGTTGAGTTCCTCATCGAGGTCGGCGAGCATGTCCGCTGCGGTCGTGTCGACGTCGGTGATCGGCTCGGCGGCGACGATGATCCACTGCGGCCGCGGTTCGGCGGCTGCGAGGCGGCGGATCTGGTCTCGGAAGGTCCTTGCGTTGGCGAAGAACAGCGGTGCGTCGAAACGGAAGATGACGAGGCCGGGAAGCTGCTCGGCGTCGGGGTGCAGTTCGCGGTCGTGCTGGCCGGGTATGCCGGGGACACGGCCGAGCGTGGTCTGGTAGGGCCGCCACGCCCGGCGGAAGACGTTGAGGATCGAGAGCGCAACCGCAACCGCGATGCCCTGCAGGACGCCGAGCAGCGCCACCCCGAGGAAGGCGGTGATCGAAAGCGCGAACTCGGTGCGGCGCTGACGCCATAGTCGTACGGTTCCTGGCACGTCAGCGAGCGAGAGCGACGCGGCGATGACGACGGCGGCGAGCGTCGGATTTGGGAGGTTCTTCAGCAGCCCCGGCACCAGCACCAGCATCAGGACGATCAGTGCCGACCCGACCACGCCGGTGAGCTGCGTCTTGGCGCCGGCTTGCTCGGCGACCGCGGTCCGCGAGCCGCTCGTGCTGACCGGGAAGCCCTGGAAGAAGCCCGCAGCGACATTCGCAGCACCGATCCCGATCATCTCGCCGTTCCCGTCGACTTCCTGCCCGGTGCGCGCCGCGAACGACGAAGCGGTGGAGATCGTGTCAGTCAGCGCGACGAGTGCGATCCCCAGAGCGCCCGCGACCAGCAGCGGCAGGTCCGAGATCGGGCTTGGCACGCTAAGCGGTGGGAATCCTTTGGGCAGCGTCCCGACGAGCGACACGCGGTGGTCGGCAAGGTTGAATATCGAGGACGCAGCGATTGCAAGGACGACGGCGACTAGCACGCCCGGGATTTTCGGCCGCCACCGCCCAAGCGCGAGGATCACGACGAGGCTGAAGGCGCCGATCGCGACGGCGGCGCCGACCGCGTCGCCGGAAGTGAGCCCGTGAACGAACGCTTTGGCCTCGTTGATCAGGCCGTTGGCGTCGGTCGAGAACCCGAACAGCTTCGGCAGCTGCCCGATCAGGATGGTCAGCGCGAGCCCGTTCATGTAGCCGATCTGCGTCGGTTTGGAGAGCAGGTCGGCGACGAACCCGAGCTTCGCGATCCCGGCCGCGATCATGATCGCTCCGACGATCAGCGCGAGCATCGAAGCCAGCGCGATCGCGCGCTCTGGGCTTCCGTTGGAGCCGAGGATCGGCAGGATCGTCGCCGCGATCATCGGCCCGAGCGAGGAGTCGGGGCCGAGCACGAGGATCCGCGAGGGGCCGAACACAGCGTAGCCGATCAGGCACAGGATCGTGGTGTATAGGCCGGTGATGGCTGGCAGGCCTGCGAGCTCGGCGTAGGCCATCCCCTGCGGCACGAGCAGCGTCGTCAGGACGATCCCGGCGACCACGTCGCGACGCAACCAGGAGGTCTGGTAGCCGGCGAGCGCGCGCAACCCCGGAAGCGAGCGCGACGTCATCATGAATCCCCTCCGAGATCAGGAATCCGCCGCCGGCTCCGGTCCCGCGCCCACCGACTGCTGTGTGTCCGATGGTTTCGATGCTTGCCTGCGCGCGATCAGCTTGCCGATTTCCCAGACGGCCAGCAGCAGCCCCGCCGCGGCGAGCGCGAGCCCGAACTGCGGGGCGGTGAGCGGCGTGGTCTTTAGCAGCCGGTTGAACAGGTCCATTTGGGTGATCATCACGGCGAGCGCGAGTTCGGCGATCGCGGTCCAGTTCATCTGGGGGTTGTCGAACGCCTCGCTGGATAGGGTGGAGACCGTGAGGCTGCGGCTCTCGTAGGCAGCCACGACGAGCATCAGTGCGAACGCCGACAGCCCGATCGATGACCCGATCACCGTGCTGTGGTAGTGCTGCTTACCGAAGTAGATCAGCGCGTCGAGGACGATCGCCATATACAGGCCCACCAGCCCGGAAGTGAGCTTGACGCCTGTCGTCATGATCGACTCGGTGCTGGGCCGCGGGCGAAGGCGCATCAGGCCGGGTGTGGCATGGTCGAGCCCGAGCGCGACGCCGAACGGAGCGCTGACAAAGAAGTGGATGTACAGCACCTGCGCCGGGGTAAACGGCTGTCCGGCGGCGATGTTCAGCAGGGTCGCGCCGAGGAACGTGAGCACGAACGCAACGAGTGAGATCATCACGAAGCGGACGTATTTGGTGAGGTTGTCGTAGAGCTTGCGGCCCTGTTCGACGGCGTGGACGATCGTGGCGAAGTCGTCATCGGTGAGGATCATCCGGCCAGCGTTCTTGGCCACCTCGGTCCCACTACCCATCGCGATCCCGATGTGGGCGGCCTTGATCGCCGGAGCGTCGTTGACCCCGTCGCCGGTCATCGCGACGACCTCGCCGTTTTGCTTCAGCGTGTCGACCAGCAGCACCTTATGCTCGGGGGCGACGCGACCGACGACGCCGATCCGATCGATCCGCGACAGCCGCTCCCGTTCATCGAGCGCCGCGAACTCGGCGCCGAGGATCGCCTCGCCCTCGATCCCCAGCTCCTTGGCGATCGCCGAGCCGGTGATCACGTCGTCACCGGTGACCATCCGCACGCGAATGTGCGCCTTCTGCGCGTCTTGCACCGATCGCTTTGATTCGGCGCGGGGCGGGTCGACCATCCCCACCAGACTGGTGATCTCCAGGCCCTCGACGTAGCCGAGCAGGTCGCCTTCGGGGTCAAACGACGCCGGATCGAGGTCACGGAAGCCCGCGGCCATCACGCGTAATCCGCCTTCTCCCATCCTGCGGACGTTGGCCTGCGCGCGGGTCTGTAGATCGGCGTCCCATGGGATGCTCTGCCCGGCGGACAGCGCGCTGGCGGCGTGACTCATCACCGCCGGCGCCGCCCCTTTCACGTAACAGCGGACGACTTCCTTGCCCGACGCATCCGAAGTCTTCGTGAACGCCGCCATGAGCTTGTAGGTGGGGTCGAACGGGAGCGTCGCTAGCCGGGGATAGCGTTCTCGGGTGGCGTCTATATCGAGCCCGGCCTTGTGAGCCAGCACGAGCAGCGCGCCCTCGGTCGGATCGCCCACCACGCTGCCGTGCACCAGTGTCGCGTCGCTCGCTACTACATAGGGGAGGATCGCGTCCTCGATCGTGTCCGAAGAACCCGCAGCGTGGTGCACCCTCCCCTCGAGCTCATAGCCCGAGCCGGAGATCGTGTACCGGTCGGTCGGATCGAGCACCTCGACCGCGGTCATCTGGTTCATCGTCAGCGTCCCGGTCTTATCCGAGTTGATCGCCGAGGTCGAACCGAGCGTCTCGACCGACGCAAGGTCCTTCAACACCGCCCCATGCCTGGCGAGATCCGCGGCGCCCAGCGACATCACCACCTGCAAGACCGTTGGCATCGCCTCCGGGATCGCTGCGATCGCGAGCGCAACCGCGCTCGTGAACACGACCGTTGCGGACAGGTCGCGTTGCGCCCCGAGCACGAACATCACCACCATCGTCAAGCCGGCAGCGGCTGCTATCCAAAGGGTCAGCGTATTCAGCTGCCGGGTCAGCGGCGTCTGTTCCTTCGCAGTGGTTGCGAGCATCCCGGCGATCCTCCCCACCTGCGTGTCGGCACCCGTGGCGGTCACGATCATCACGCCGCTGCCGTGCGTCACCGGGGTGTGCATGAACGCCATGTCCGTCTGGTCGCCGGGAGCGAGATCGGTGCCGGCCGGCGGCTCGACCCCCTTTGAAGCGGGCACGCTCTCGCCCGTGAGCGCCGACTCGTCGATCTGAAGCGCGCTCGCCTCGATGATCCGGCCGTCCGCGGCTACCTCGTCCCCCGCCGCTAACAGCACGACATCGCCTACGACCACCGCCTCAGCCGCTAACTCCGCCTCTGACCCGTCGCGGCGAACCCGCGCGGTGGCCTTCACCATCGCCTTCAGCGCATTCATCGCGCTCTCCGCCTTGCCCTCCTGTCGCAGGCCCACGACAGCGTTGAGCACGGTGATCAGGATCAGCAGGACCCCGGTGCTCCACTCCTTGATCACCAACGACACGATCGCCGCCCCCAGCAGAATCATCTGCATATAGCTTCGGTACTGCCCCACGAGCCGCCGCCAGCCAGGCACCGACGCCTCCGTCGGCAGCGCGTTCGGCCCATCCCGATCGAGGAGCTCGGCGGCCTGCTGGCCGGTCAGCCCGACCGCCGGATCGACGTCGAGCCGCTTCGCCACCTCCTCGGTCGGAATGCTGTACCAGCCGTCGGTACCCGAGTAGCGTGCCTGGGGTTGAGCTGTCGTGGCCATCTCACCGCCTCCGCGGAGCTTCGGACGCCTCGGCCGCAGCTGCGGCGGGCCCCCGCACCGCCGGCTGGCCGTCGCCCCGATTGAGGTTGTCGTCGTTCGCGTGGTGCTCGTGTCGCTCGAACGGGTCGGGCGCCGCACCCTTCGTTGCCTGGGCCTCGAGTGCTCTCTTCACTTCCAGCAGCGCCTCGTGCTGCTGCTCGCTCACCGGCGCGAATCGTGGGGCGATCTCCATCAGCGCGCGCTCGACGCCTCTGTGGCACTGATCCGCCCAAACCATTTGCGGTCAGCTGGGATCAAGAACCGAGTCACCCACTGACTGCTCGTGCGCAACAGCACCTCGGAGAAAGCTGCCTGATAGTCGTCCCAGCGCTCCCGCTCGCCCACGTCCGCTGTGGAGAACATCCGGCCGTAACGGATCGGGACAAGCTCACACACCTGCGGGCGTGCCTCGCGCAGTCCGCTCGGTGATCGTTAGATAAGGAACCGCCGGGCTCGCCTTCGCATCGGTCGCTCGTCTCTTTGCGGGTCTGGTCACCATCGCAGCAACGTCTCCCTGCAATCGACCCCCGTTCGAGCTGACGCAGACTCGTTGTCGCCGAACCCGCTCAAGCTTCCGTGTCTCATGCCGCCGACACTCCCATCCAGGATCGGCCCCGACGACCGGGACGAACCACGAACCCCTCCGCAGCCCCCACGGGCATCTACACGACGGCTGCGGTAAGTCATCTGCGCTGGGACTCAGTACTTCGCTGGGATGTACAGGTCAGAGTGATCCGGCTCTCGGTAGCCGCCTCGCTTCTCGCGCGCCGGCAGTACGACGGGCTCACGCCGCGGGGATTCGTACGGGATCTGCTCCAGCAGGTGGCTGATGATGTTCAGCCGGGCGCGCTTCTTATCGTTGGAGTCAGCGACGTGCCACGGGGCAAAGTCGGTGCTGGTGGCCGCGAACATCTCATCCCGGGCCCGGGAGTAGTCATACCAGCGGCTGTACGACTTGAGGTCCATCGGCGACAGCTTCCAGACCTTGCGCGGGTCGTCGATGCGCGACTCGATCCTCCGTGTCTGCTCTTCCTGGCCGACCTCGAGCCAGTACTTGAGCAGGATGATCCCGGAGTCGACCATCGCCCGCTCCACCAGCGGGGCGAGCCGCAGAAAGCGAAACACCTCGTCCTCGGAGGTAAAGCCCATCACCCGCTCGACTCCGCCGCGGTTGTACCAGCTGCGGTCGAAGATCACGACCTCGCCGGCCGCCGGAAAATGCGACAGGTAGCGCTGGACGTACATCTGGCTCTTCTCACGGTCGGTCGGTGCCGGGAGCGCGACGACCCGGAACACGCGCGGGCTCACCCGCTCGGTGATCCGCTTGATCACCCCGCCCTTCCCCGCCGTGTCACGACCCTCGAACACGATGCAGACCTTGATCCCCTCGCGCACGACCCACTCCTGGAGCCGAACCAACTCGCCCTGGAGCCGAGCGAGCTCCTTCTCGTAGCGCTTGCGGCCAAGCTTCTCGACCGCCTGCCGATCCTTCCTCGTCTGCTTCGTGTGGCTCATCCGTCACCCCTCTCCACTGACACACAGATATCCCGTGCGTCCTCGGACGATACCTGCAACGCGCCTACGCTGCGAGAGCCCTGGCGCCGGAGCCTCCGTACTCCACGGCACACGTTTCGCCTGTTGTTCGTGCCCGGCCAGGCCCATCCATCGCCGACTGCATCAGCGATGCCTTTCGGCTTGCGTAGACGAGCTTCATTTCACGAGAAGCAAGACCTCAAGCAGGACCAGGACTCAGAGCACGATCGAGCTCGAGCCCGGGGAGTTGGACTTCCCCGACGTCGTGGCCTGGCGAGCGTTCTGCCGTCGGCGGGAAGGACCACTCCTCTAGGATTCGGTCGTCGTTGCTGTGTGCGTTCTGATGTTCGGCGGTCGTCGCCCTTAGCTGGGGACCAAAAGGATGGCGCGTCCGATGCGCGCCGTTCATCCGGTTGGGATGATGCGCCCCGGGACTGCTCGTACGGTGGGCGTAGCGATCGACGGGGAGAGAGGCACCTATTGCGTATCGAGGACTATGGCTTGATCGGCGACATGCAGGCTGCTGCGCTGGTCGGTCGCGACGGGGCGGTCGACTGGCTCTGCCTGCCGCGGTTTGATTCTGCGTCGTGCTTCTCGGCGCTGGTCGGCGATGAGCGGCATGGCCGGTGGCTGCTCGGGCCGGCGGGCGAGGTGCGCTCCAGTTCTCGTCGTTACCGGCCGGGGACGCTCGTGCTCGAGACCGACTTCGAGACCGCGGACGGCACGGTCCGGGTGATCGACTTCATGCCCAAACGGGGCGATGGGCCGCCGCGGTTGATGCGGATCGTGGAGGGCCTGAAGGGTCGGGTGCCGATGCGGATGGAGCTTTCGCTGCGCCCGGACTACGGATCGATCGTGCCGTGGGTCGAGCCAGCGCCGGACGGCGTCCTCGCAACCGCCGGACCGGACGCGTTCCGTCTCAGCACTCCGCTGCCGCTTCACGTGCAGGACGGCACGGTTAGCGCCGAGTTTGTTGCCGTCGAGGGAGCTCGCGAACGATTCACGTTGACCTGGCATCTGTCCTACGAGGAGACGCCGCCGGTCGAGGATGCCGACTCCGCGCTCGCGCGCACGGAGGCGTGGTGGCAGCAGTGGAGCGGACGCTGCGCCTACCAGGGCCCGTATCGGGACGCGGTGCTGACCTCGCTGATCGCGCTCAAGGCGATGACCGATGAGACAACCGGCGCGGTGATCGCGGCGCCGACGACCTCGCTGCCCGAGGATCTCGGTGGCGTGCGCAACTGGGATTACCGCTACTGCTGGCTACGTGACTCGGTACTCGCGCTGCAGGCGCTGCTCGCCGCCGGGTACACCGAGGAGGCGCTCGCGCTTCCGCGACTTCCTGTTACGGGTCGGGACGGGCGACCCGACGAAGATCCAGATCATGTACGGCATTCGCGGCGAACGGCGCCTGACCGAGTTCGAGCTCGACGAGCTGCCCGGCTACGAAGGCTCCAAGCCGGTTCGGGTCGGCAACGCTGCGTCCGAGCAGTTCCAGCTCGACGTGTACGGCGAGGTGATGGGCGTCGCGTTCATCGGCGTCGAGGCGCTGGGCAGGATCGAGCAGCGGCTGTGGCCGCGGTGGCGGACGGTCGTCGAGCACGTCGAGACGATCTGGCGCGAGCCCGACGACGGGATCTGGGAAACCCGGGGGCAGCGCCAGCACTTCACCTACTCGAAGGTGATGGCGTGGGTGGTGTTCGACCGCGCCGTGCGGATCGCCGAGCGGTTCGAGCTCGACGCGCCGCTGGAGCGCTGGAAGCAGACCCGCGACGAGATCCACCACGAAGTCTGCGAACGGGGGTACGACCGCGAGCGCCGCACGTTCACCCAGTACTACGGATCCAAGGAACTCGACGCGAGCGTGCTGAACATCCCGCTGGTGGGATTCCTGCCCGGCGACGATGAGCGTGTCACCGGGACGATCGACGCGATCTCCCGCGAACTCGGCCGCGACGGGTTCGTCTCCCGCTACTCGACCGCCCAGACCGACGACGGGCTCCCGGGAGACGAAGGGCAATTCTTGGCGTGCTCGTTCTGGCTGGTCAGCGCGCTCGCGCTCAACGGCGCGTTGAGGAGGCGCGCGCGCTGTTCGAGCGGCTGCTGGGCCTGAGCAACGACCTCGGCCTGCTCTCCGAGGAGTACGACGTGCCACGCCAGCGGCAGGTCGGAAACTTCCCACAGGCGTTCAGCCACCTCACCTTGATCGTCGCCGCACGCGCGATCGCGACGGCGGAAGAGGGTGCCCGACGTGGCTGACAGCGCCGCAGCAGAGATGCATGGACCGATCGACGAGGGGTCGGGCATTTCGCCGCGGCAGATGCTGATCCCGCTCGCCCTGACCCAGTTCATCGCCAGTTTCGCCGGATCGAACATGAACGTCGCGATCACCAACATCAGCAAAGACCTCGACACGACCGTGCACGGCGTGCAGACCGCGATCACGCTGTTCCTGCTGTGCATGGCGGCGCTGATGATCCCCGGCAGCAAGCTCACCGACATCTGGGGCCGCAAGCGATGCCTGATCAGAGGGCTCAGCGTCTACGGGATCGGAGCGGTAATCGCCGCGCTCGCGCCCGGGCTAGGGGTCTTGATCGTCGGCTACTCGGGCTTTGAAGGCGTCGGCTCGGCGTTGATGATCCCGCCGATCTACATCCTCGCGACGCTGGCGTTCAGCGATCTGCAGTCACGCGCCAAAGCGTTCGGCGTGATCAGCGGGATGGGCGGGATCGGCGCCGCCGCAGGACCGCTGATCGGCGGCCTGATCACCACCACGATCAGCTGGCGAGCATCGTTCCTGCTCCAGGCCGCCGTCGTCGCGACGATCATCTACCTCAGCCGCAGGATTACCGACCCCTTGCCGGCGGATCCCACGCGCCCATTCGACGGCGTCGGAGCCGCCCTGTCCGCGGCTGGCATGTCGTTCCTCGTGATCGGGATCCTGCAGGCCGGTAACAACAACACGCTGTTGGTCATCTTCCTCGCGCTCGGAGCCGCGTTCCTGCTCTGGTTCTTCCTGCACATCCGCTCCAGCGAACGCGAGGGAAAGGAGCCATTGCTGTCCACGAGCCTGTTTCGCAACCGCACGTCCAATCTCGGGCTCGTCACCCAGAACATCCAATGGCTGCTGCTGATGGGGATCACGTTCGTCGTCTCAGTGTTCCTGCAGACCGAGCACGGGTTCAGCGCGATCAAGACCGGCGTCATCTTCACCGCGGCAACCGCCGGGATCCTGATCTCCTCCCTTTCCGCGGAGCGACTCGCCAAGAAGTACGCGCAACGGACTCTGATCCGCGCGGGCTTCATCGTCACGATCGCCGGCGTCGGCCTGCTGCTCGCGATCGTCAGCGTCTCGGAGCACGTGATCGCGTTCACACCCGGCCTGCTGGTCATCGGCCTCGGCCTCGGCGTCATGCTCACCCCCTCGGTCAACATCGTGCAATCCAGCTTCCCCGAACAGAAACAGGGCGAGATCTCAGGCCTCTCGCGCAGCGTCTCCAACCTCGGCTCATCGCTCGGCACCGCGATCGCCGGCACGATCCTCGTCGCAGACCTCGCCAACAGCAACAAGAACCTGCCCTACATCCTCGCGATGGTCAGCCTCGCCGCCCTCGCCCTGATCGGCCTCGCAGCCGCGATCTTCCTCCCCGCCAACCCCGAGCAGCAACCATCTCAGCTTCCTCAGAGTGCCGATGGGAGCCTCGGACTTCACGGAGAGCCCGCAGCCGTACACGTATGATGACTTGCCCGCGGGGCAGTCTGACCCCAGCCTGTCGCAGTTCTCGATCGCCCACGACTTGCCCTACATCATCCCGACGCTGCAACAAGCGCTGGCTGTCAATCCGGGACTTGAGATCCTCGCGAACCCTTGGAGCCCGCCGGCGTGGATGAAGGCCAACGACTCGCTCGACAACGTCAACGATGCCGGAACGTTGCTTACCTCAGCGTACGGACCGTTGGCAAACTACTTCGTCAAATTCATCCAAGCGTACGAGAGCGACGGGGTGCCGATCGATGCGATCACACCGCAGAACGAGCCCAGGACAACCGGAGCGGGCACTCCGTATCCGGGATTAACGCTGCCGGAGCCCGACGAGGCACAGTTCATCTCGCAAGATCTGCAGCCCGCGCTGACGGCGGCCGGCTTGCGCACGAACATCTATGGGAACGACTTGAGCTGGGACCAGCTCGCCTACGCCAACGGTCTTGCCTCAGACCCCGCCGCGGGCGGGGATCTGAGCGGCATCGCCTGGCACTGCTACTTCGGCTCACCGACCGTCATGAGCCAGCTCCACCAGACAGCCCCCGGCCTCGAAGAGATCGTGGACGAGTGCTCGCCGGAGATCCGAGCGTTTGGAACGCCAGAATTCCTGATCTCGACGCTGCGCAACTGGGCGAGCGTCGTGGGGACCTGGAACGTGGCGCTCGATCCGCAGGGCGGTCCAAAGCAAGCGGACAATGGCTGCCCAGGCTGCACGGGTCTGGTCACCATCGACGAGCAAGCGCACACGGTGAGTTTCGGTACTGAGTACTACCAGCTCGGGCAGGTCGGCGCGTTCGTGCAGCCGGGCGCAACGAGGATCGACTCGCAGAACTTCGTCAGCTACGGCGTGAACAGCTCGAACATCGAGACAATCACCGCCGGCCTGGACGATGTCGCGTTCCTGAACCCAGACGGAACCAAGGTCCTCGTCGCCTACAACAACTCCACCGCAGGAATTCCCTTCGGCGTCGAATCGGACGGGCGCTACTTCACCTACACCATCCCCGCGCAAGCGATGACTACGTTCACCTGGCGGTAGATGCCTGTCGGCCGCGCCGCACGTTCGGTCCACAGCATCGCGGCTGACAAGCGCGGCCGAGGCCGCTGCTGCTTCCAGATCGAAGAGCAAGAGTCGCGACGGCATCGACGCGGCTCTCGCAGGGACGAGCTGCGAGAGCGCCCGCGTCGCGACCCCCAGCTTCTGCATCACCCTGACGTTGGTCAGCGCCAGCGTTACCGCTGTATTTCGTCCGAACCGGTGTCGATGCAGACGCCCGCGCAACGCCCTCTCCGTGGGGTTAGCGCCGTCTCCGCCAGCCGATCGAGCTGTCCCGACCTGAGGCTGGCAGCACTTCCTGACCTGGGTCAGGAACACCGCGAGCGGCACGAGCGACTGCCACACGACCGAGACCTGTTTTCGTGTCGTGACGGTCATCCCGACCAGCACGCACCACGCACCTGCTCCGCGCGACATCCAGCTCGGCCCGAACCGCAAGGCCATGGGCCGCTCGGTTGCAAGCACCGGCCGCCAGCTGACGCGCTTTTCTCGCCGGAGACGCTCGAGCCGGGCTTGCGCGTCGCCACGAACCCGATCGCACGGCAGGCGCCCGGCGACGCCTTCAGCGACCGGCCGCTTCGGCGCTGATCCGGTCGTGTTCGTTCTTCCAGTCGAGCGCATCGCACTCGCCGACCGAGCACCCGCGGCGGTGCCTCTGGGACTGCTGCAATGTCTCCCCAGCAGCCACGAGGTCCGTGCTGCTGCTTCTCTTGGTCGTCGGCCCGGAGCAGAAGCCGGGGCGCCGGCTGGGCCAGCCAATGACGGGCCTGGTGATTCGTGGAAGCGGCAGCCTGCATTTGCGCGGGCCGGTTCTCGGTCGCGACGTCGTCGCCGCCCTCGATCCGGACGCCTCCTCTTAGGCGAATCCGATCGTCTGGCGCGCCCCGATCCGCCGGGATCCTCTGGTCGCCGTTCCGATCGTCAGCGGCGACGACCCACTGATGTCCAAAAGCGATCATCCCGTTGGCTGCCGTCCACGACGCAGCAGGCATCCAAGTCCTGTTGAAGCTGCCGAGAGAGAGTTAGATTGGCCGGATGCGATCGGCGAACCGCTGGCACAACAGCGGATACGTGCACGCGAACGGGAGCATCATCGCGCCGGGTGGCTACGGAAACGGCATCATCGCAACCGCACCAGCTGCCGGCACAACGCCCGCAGCCCCTTCTCATCGTGCGCGAACGTTGCCGACAGCAACTGCGCGCCCGACTCGTCGGGCACCAGCACATCGTGCTTGTCCGCCGCCCAGTCAACACCTGCGTAACTACCCATCTGTACTCCTTGTCGGTCAGCACTTCACAGCGCCCCGACCAGGAGGTACCGTTGCGGAACCTCATAGACAAGGCCCTCAAACGGGGCTACGTCCTGTCGCCGCTAGTCGGCACCTCACCACCGCCGGGATGGGCTGGTCTGCTCTAGGCCCTGCACCGGGCAAGAAGCCAACGCCCTCTTCCCGGCGGCGGTCGAGGCACCACCAGGATGACCACTTGGGTGAGGGCAGTCCCGCTACGCAGAACCGCCCTCGATGAGATCGTCTGGGGTTCAGATCACCTGGAAGCTGATCTGATCGCGGGTGCTCAGTATCTCGACGTTTCCGTGTCTATCGGTGGCCCGACTGATCGCAACGTAGTTGCCCTTCGGGAGCCGCCTGCTGAGCTTCAGCGTCCACTTGGTCGTACCCGATGCGGTCAGGAACGTGGTCGGAGTGCAGATTTGGTGCTTGCCGACGTTTAGCTTGTGCAGCTTGCCGTCCCGTCCGAGCTGCTCGCACGAGGGCTTGGGGCGCTTCGCACGCGCGACTCGCGCGCCACCGGCGTACTCCACGACCGCCACCTGCACCCTCCGGACGCCGAAAGTGGCAGTTGCTGTGCCCTTGATCGACCTCAGGTTCCGCGCCTTCACCCTGCCGTGCGGCGAGGTCGGGTGAGAACTCACGTTCGGGATCGTGACGGTGTTGTCCCGCCCGTTGAAGGTTCCGAAGTCGCTAAGCACGACAGCTCGGAAATGGTAGGTGCCCGGTGCCAGGTTCGCGATTGTCGCGCTGAACCCTGTTTGGCTCTCGAGCGTCGGTGACCCGAGCAGGAGCTGCGGTGGCGTGACGTGGCCATAGTTCTTCGTGGGGCCGTAGTCGAACTCGACATTCACTGGCGCCCCAGCCGGGTTGACCGATCCGGTCAGCGTCGCCTGACCGCGCAGCGAACCGCTGCCGGCACCGGTCTGCACGTTGTCGGGCTGGTAGGCCTGTGCGAACAGCGCGCGCGGCGAGCCGTTGGTGAACGCGAAGAACGGCGTGCCGATCGAGCCTCCCTGGCACGCTGCGCCGTCCAAGGTGAACGGGTCGGCGGGGCAGGTCGACGCCATCGCGGTGCGCACATCGGTGGCGTCATCGTCTGACGTCACGACATTGGTGGTTGGGATCCCCGCCGCCGGCGTATCGATGTGGAAGGTCGGGTTAGCCGGATTGCCCTCGAAATGGCCGACAAACGTTTCCGTCGTCGTGCCATTCGTCTCGTGCCAGGACACATAGGGGATGTTGTGTGAGAACACGATGTCGGGACGGGTCGAGTCGAGCCCGCTGTGCGAGATCGGCTGCCCGTTGTTCAGCAGGTCGAAGTGATCGCCGGCCGGATCGAGGCGGGCGACGAACACCGAGTGCAGCCCATTGTTGGTGTTGCTCTCGTCCCACGCGACCCACGGCGTCGTGGCCTTGCCGGGGACCATCGTGCCGGCCGTCACCTGCGGGTTCTCCGCGCCATTGCCGTCGGTCAGCTTGCTGGCGTCGCCCAGCGTCTGATCGGCATCGAGCGAACACGCAAGCTCGCTGGCCTGGCCCGTGGCGCAATCCCCAGCTTGATTTGCGCCGCTCGTGTTGAGGATGTCCTGGCTGGACGTCTTGCCCGCCGTCCCGAGCCCCACCACTTGCCAGTGGAAGCCCCCGTCGACCCCAGCGGTCGTGTCAGGGATCCCGCGCGCGGCGAACACCATGTCGGCGTTGAGCAGCCCGTCGGTGGCGATTCCGTTGTCGCTGTTCTCGTACCAGACGACCCACGGGACCGCGTCGTTCTTGCCCGTGAACGCGATGTCCGCCTGGATCCCGTCCCGCGTCGGGTCGACGTTGAGCGACGGATCGGTTACCGCCGAGGAAGGGTCCTTGACCCGCTCGACCCCGACCTGCTGGAAGCAGAAGTTGCCCACGCTTATCGTGCCATGGGCCGGCTTGGTGCCGGCCGGGCAGTTCCCGCCGGTCGCGGCGACCGCGCGGGATACGAAGATCTGGAACGTGGAGTTGGTCGCCACCTTGTTCAAGGAAGGACTTCCGGCCGGAGCGACGGTATTGCCGTTGTCAGCCTCCTGCCACGTGACCCACGGAACCGGGTTGTTGCCCGCTACCGCTGCCCCGCCGATCAGCGCCGGCACGTCCGCGTCGCGGTTGGTGTTGATGTTCAGCGAGGGCGCAGTCCCGGGGACCTCCTGGCCCTCGTGGACCCATTGGCCGCCGTTCTGCGCCGGCGCCGGCTGCGAGGCGAAGCGGCTTGCGAAGATCTGCCTGGCGCCGGAGAACGTGGGTACCGTGCTCGTTTCGCCCCAAGCGACCCACGGGACGGTCCGATTGGCGCCGGTGAAGTCGATCGACGGCGCCTGGGCGGCCTGAGTCGTGTCCTCATTGAGCGACTCCGGGAATCCCTCCGTCTGCCAGCTCCCACCCTTGAACGCACGGACGAAGATCTGCTGGCTAGATCCGGACATCTGCGAGAACGTGGCCCAGGGAACGCGCGGCTTACCCGCGACGAGCGAACCGGCCGTCAGATCGACGAGCCCCGCGTTCTGGGTCGGGTCGATCGACGGCGGATCGTTGTTGACCTGAGCGCCCGGCGGCAGCCCAACGATCGAAGCGTACGCAGCCCCAGTGCACACAAGCGCAGCCAGCCCCGCGATCAGGCCAACACGCTTAGGGCGAATGCCTCTCATTACCTTCCTCCAAAGTCGGGTACCCCGCATCACTCCGGCCATGGATCCGGGAGAACGAACGTTCTGCTGAGTGTGTTATACGCGAAACGGCGGCGACTGTGGCAAATGTCACTGCGGAACGTCGGGTCTTATGCCTCACGCCGCCACGCAGCCTGCTTCGACGAACCACGGCGGCATAATAGTCGTCGTCTTCCGAAATATGTGGCGAGTTTGAAGGAGTGAGTCATAAGGCTTGGGTTGGCGCCGAATGATGGCCGTGATCGCGCAGAGGTCCCCGCACCAGGTGGTGTTGACCGATGAGCAGCGGTGAGCTCGAGCGGCGCGCGGCGGCCTACTCCGGGTCGTATCGGGATGTGGTGCGGGCGAAGGCGATCTTGTTGGCCCCCGAGGGGTTGTCGAACACGGAGGCCGCAGAGCGGCTGGGGCAGTCGCGTCGAGGTTGCGAAAACGCCTCTGCCAGGTCCTTCTCATGTCTGGAGCGACAGAGGCGGCCCGCGGCTGCGGGGCGGAGCCGCCAGAGCTCGCAAGACCCGGTTCGACGAGCAGCGTGCACACCGTGCGGACCGGTACTTCGGCCACCACGCAGTAAGCTGCGTTCGGCGCGTCCTAACTCGCCAACTTTTGCATGCGGAATGAAGAAGTCGTGGCTCAGCCGGAGTCATGGCCGGTGATAGGTCCACTGGCCAGAGAACTCAGAACCTGTGGCCAGATCGGCAGGAATCCCCCGGTAATCCAAGGGGATCTGGCCACAGATCGATGAGCAGAGGTCCTGAGAAATCCCTGCTTAGAAGCGGTTATGCGAGGCTGTCGCCCACGTTCCTCGTAATGAAGGGGTCCGGGGTTCGAGTCCCCGCGTCGGCTCTGGCGAAGTGCCTGCAAACTGAGCAGTTTCGGTCCGGTGGTGCGTTCGGCCGGGCGTGGCGAGCGGGCGATGGAAGCGATTTGGAAGCCTGCGAAATGGAAGCGCCCCCACCCCGAACCCCGGGAGTTCAGGGCTAGCCCTGATGATCGGGGTCGGGTGATTTGCGAGCATGGGGTGGCATGGGCACGACTGTGCTGATCGTCGATGACCACAGCGACTTTCGGGCGTGGGCGAGGGTGATGCTCGAGGAGGGTGGCTATACGGTCGTGAGCGAGGCGGCGGATGGGAGGTCGGCGTTTGACGCCGCTTGCCGGTTGCGCCCAGAGGTGGTGTTGCTCGACGTCCAGTTGCCTGGCATGGATGGTTTCGAGGTGGCGCGGCGGTTGCGCGCCGAGCGGTGGTGTCCGGCGATCGTGTTGACCTCGACCCGTGACGCGTCTGACTACGGCGATCGGCTGGCGCGCAGCTGTGTGCTGGGGTTCCTGGCCAAGGATGAGCTTTCGGCGCAAGCATTGGCTGGCCTGCTGGACGCCGGCGACGACGGACTGCGGAGCTGAGACGCGGCAACGGCGGGTGAGCTCGCGGGGGACGGCGGGGTCCGGGGAGTCGCTGCTGGTCGGAGGTGTTGCCGTGTAGTTTTTGCATCCGTACCGAAAATGACGCGAAGGGGCGTGGCTATGACGACGACGGCGGCGGTGCAGCGGATGCGCGCAGGGGTGGGCTTCAGCGAGCTTGCCGGCTCGCGCGAGGCGGGGGTGGACGCGGCGGCTGCGGCCGTGGATCAGGGGGCGCTTGGCGCGTGCGATCTGGTGTTGATGTTCGCGACCTCGAAGCATGATCCGGTCGCGTTTCGCGATGGTGTTCGTGCGGTCGTCGGTCGTGAGGCGAGGCTGTTCGGCGGCTCGGCGGTGGGGGTGATCACGAACGACCGGTTGGGGTATGAGGGCTTTCAGGCCGGCGTGGCTGCGATCGCGACCGGCGATACCCGGGTGGACCTGTTTCTTGAGGCTGGCGTGCCGGACAACGAGCGCGCGGTCGGCGTCGCGCTTGCCCGCCAGATTGTCGATCGGGGGTATGCCGAGCGGCCCAACCTGCTGCTGCTGTACGACATCGTCAAGCGGCGGGAGCCGGGAGAGGCGCTGAGCATGACGATGCCGACGCCGTTGATCGCGGGGATGAGCGAGGTGCTTGACGAGTGGCCGAGCGTGGCGGGCTGCGGTCTGCTCGGCGATATGCAGTTCAACCCGACGTTCCAGTGGTTCGATGACCAGGTCACGCATCACAGCGCGATGGCGCTGGCGCTGACCGGCGGGGTGCGGATGGACACGGTCATCATGCATGGCTGTGCGCCGTCGACGAGCTACAAGATGATTACCAAGGCTGAGGGGAACGTGGTGCTCGAGTTCGACGGCCGGCCGGCGATCGAGGCGGTGTCGAGTGCGTTCGGGGATGACCGCAGCTGGGAGGAGTATCCGCTGTACATCACGCTCGGGATGAATCACGGCGACAGGTTCGAGCCGCGCGACGAGGATTACGTGGTGCGGCTGTGTATGGACGTCGACCGTGAGCGCGGAGGGCTGGTGGTGCTCGGCGATGACATGCAGGCGGGGACCGAGGTGCAGCTGATGCGTCGCACGCTCGATCTCGACTACGTGCGGGGTCGCGCGCGGGAGCTTCTGGAGAGGATCGGGGATCGTGTGCCCGTGCTCGCCACGTACGTCGACTGTGCGGGGCGCGCCGCTGCCTACTGCGGCACCGATTTCGAGGAGGCGCGGGGCGTGCAGGAAGCGATCGGGTCGAGGATGCCGCTGTTCGGTTGGTACGTCGGCTGCGAGTTGGCCAAGGCCGGGCGGGTGATGCAGTCGCACAACTGGACGGGGATCCTTTCGATCCTGAGCCTTGAGGGGCCGTTGTGGGTGAGCCGGAGCTCGAGTTAGTCCAGCGTGAGCTTGCGTACTACAAGCGTCAGGTCGACGAGGTCGCCGGCCAGAACCTGAAGCTCGACTACGCGATCTCTGGGCTGCGGCACGAGATCCGCCAGAAACAGCAGGGGTTTGCGCTGCTCTCGCAGCTGCAGCAGTCGATCGGGGCGCAGAAGCGGATCTCGGCGATCTTCGAGTTGGCGATCGCCGCGATCAACTCGGTGCTTGGCATGGATCGCACGGTGGTGCTGACGCCGACCGATCGCCCGCACAGCTACCTGCCGAGCCAGTGGGTCGGGTTCCTCGAGCAGCAGGCGCAGCGGTTTCGGTTGCTCGAGTTCGAGTTTCCGCGCGAGTTTGCGAGCGGCGAGGGGTTGCTGATCGCCACCCGCGCGACCGAGACGACGGCGCTGATCGCGCGCCTGCGCGACGCGTTCGGGCTCCCGTACTTCGTCGGTGTGCCGGTGATCGTGGAGGGAGCGCCGATCGGGTTGCTGCTGTCGGGGCGGTTGAAGGAGGCGCGGCCGCTGTACCCGCCGCTGGACGAGGGCGATGTCGATACGTTCCGTGCGATTGCCGGCCTGATCTCGGCGTCGGTGCAGAACATGCGCATCTCCGTGCTGGAGGAGATGGATCGGCTCAAGACGGAGTTCTTCGCGAACATCTCGCACGAGTTTCGGACGCCGATTGCGCTCACGCTCGGGCCGCTGGAGCAGCTGCTTTCCGGCGGTCGGGGTGAGCTTCCGGGCCGGGTGCGCGAGCAGCTGGAGGTGATGCAGCGCAATCAGCAGCGGCTGCTCGAGTTGATCAACCAGATCCTTGACCTGGCGAAGCTGGAGGCCGGGCGGATGGAGCTCCGCTGCGCGCCGATGCGGGACGTGAACCGGTTCGTCGAGCAGCGCGCCGTGCAGTTTCGTCCGGTCGCCGAGCGACGTGGTGTCGAGCTGCGGCTGGAGCTCGATCAGCGGCTCGACGGCGCGGACTTGTACGTTGATTCAGCCGAGCTGGATCGGCTGGTCGTCAACCTGCTCTCCAACGCGGTCAAGTTCACCCACGAGGGTTGGGTCGGGGTGAGCACCGAACGTGCGGGGGAGGCGGTTTTGCTGACGGTCGCCGACAGCGGCGTCGGGATTGCAGCGGACGAGCTGCCGCACATCTTCGACCGCTTTCGGCAGGCGGGCGGCGGCGCGACGCGCGAGTATGCGGGCACGGGCATCGGCCTGGCGCTGGTCAAGGAGATCGCCGCGCTGCATGGCGGCGAGGTGACTGTGCACAGCCAACAGGGCCGGGGCAGCACGTTTCGCGTCGCGATCCCGCTCGGCAAGGACCACCTGAACCCTGCGTCGGTAGTCGAGGTCGCCGCAGATGAGGCCGAGCGCGGCGCCAGCTCGTCGGCCGCGTTTCTGTTGCTCGAGGGGGCCGGCGCGGCCGACGGGGTCGAGGAGGCGAACGCCGCGGCGCGAGCGACGTTCGACCCGGCCAAGCGGACGATTCTGTACGCGGAGGACAACGCGGATCTGCGCGACTATGTCCGCGACCTGCTGGCCCCGGACTACAACGTGTTCCTTGCCGCCGATGGGCGCGAAGCGCTCGAGCTTTCGCGCGCGCAGCCGCCGGACGTGCTGGTGACCGATTTGATGATGCCGCTGCTCTCCGGCCAGGAGCTGGTGCAGGCGGTGCGGGCCGATCGAGCGCTTGAGTCGATTCCGGTGCTGGTGCTGACCGCGCGCAGCGCCGTCGGCGCGCGGATCGAGAGCCTCGACGCCGGGGCCGACGATTTCGCGTCCAAGCCGTTTGACGCGGCGGAGTTGCGCGCGCGGATCCGCAGCCTGCTGCGGATCAAGGAGTATCAGGACACGATCCGCACGCAGGCGCAAGAGCTGGCTGACTGGAACCAGTCGCTGGGCGACCGGGTGCGCGAGCAGGTGCAGCAGATCGAGGCCCTGTTGCGCGAGGTGCACGCCTCACGCGCGCGGATCGTGCAAGCTGCTGACGACGCCCGCTGCCGGCTGGAGCGCGATCTGCACGACGGGGCGCAGCAGCGGCTGACCACGGTCGGGCTGATCCTGCGCACAGCCCAGGCAAAGCCGGGGGCACTGACCGATCCGGAGCTCGCGCGGGTGCTGGCTCAGGGGATCGAGGAGCTGAAGGCCGGGCTGGCCGAGCTGCGCGCGCTGGCGCGTGGCCTTCATCCGGCGATCCTCAGCGAGGAGGGGCTGCTGCCCGCGGTGCGGGCGCTCACCAGCCGCTCGCCGGTGCCGGTCGAGCTGCTGGCGCCCGCGCTCGAGCGCCTGCCCGGCCCGGTGGAGACGGCCGCCTACTTCGTGGTCTCCGAGGCGCTGACCAACGTGGTCAAGCACGCGAACGCCTCGGGGGCGCAGGTCACCGTCGAGCGCGATGATTCGGTCCTGATCGTCGAGGTTGCGGACGACGGGTCGGGCGGAGCCGCAATCGCTGCCGGCAGCGGCCTGCGTGGACTGTCCGATCGCGTCGCTGCGCTCGACGGCCGGCTGGCGCTTGATAGCCCGACTAGGGGCGGCACCCGGGTGCGTTGCGAGCTGCCATGCGGATAGCGATCGCCGATGACGCGGTGCTGTTTCGCGCCGGGCTGGCGAGCCTGCTGAGCGGGGCCGGAATGACCGTGACAGCGTCCGTCGGGACGGCCGAGGAGCTGCTAGCTGCGGTTGACCGCGACCCCCCGGACACCGCGATCGTCGATATCCGAATGCCGCCGACGCACACAACCGAAGGGCTGAAAGCGGCCTCGCGGATCGCCGCCGATCACGACGAGGTGGGCGTGCTCGTCCTCTCCCAACACGTCGAGGCGCACTACGCGCTGCGGCTACTGCACGAGCGCCCGCGCGGCGCGGGTTACCTGCTCAAGCAGCGGGTGGTCGACGTCGAAGAGTTCATCGACGCCGTCAAGCGCGTCGCCGAAGGCGGGCTGGTGGTCGATCCCGAGGTCGTCTCAGAGCTGCTGGACGGCGCCCGCGGCGAACAGCCGCTCGACCGCCTGAGCCCGCGCGAGCGCGACGTGCTGTCGCTGATCGCCGAGGGCAACACCAACCAAGCGATCGCGCAGCGACTCGTGCTCACCGAGAAGACCGTCGACTCGCACATCCGCAACATCTTCCTCAAGCTCGATCTGCCGTCCACGAGCCAGGACCACCGCCGCGTGCTGGCGGTCCTCGCCTACCTCCGCGGCACCGAAGCGCTCCACCCGCCGTCCACCGGCAGCCAGTGAACCCGCGTTTCGGGGGCTCACCGGCCGTGCGTGCGCTCGCCGGGGTCACTGCGCCGCGCCGATGCGGCCTGTCCGTCCAGCCCACTCGCGCTCGCGCAGCACGAACTTCTGCACCTTCCCGGTCGAGGTCTTCGGCAGCGGACCGAACTCGACCGCATCAGGGCACTTGTAATGCGCGAGGTGCTCGCGGCAGAAGACGATGATCTCCTCCGCGCTCGCCTCGGCATCGGGCTTCAGCGTCACGAACGCCTTCGGTCGCTCGCCCCAGTACTCGTGCGGGATCCCGATCACCGCCGCCTCGAGCACGCTGGGGTGGGCGACGATCGCCTGCTGTACCTCGATGCTCGAGATGTTCTCCCCGCCGGAGATGATGATGTCCTTGTCGCGGTCGCGCAGCTCGATGTTGCCGTCGGGATGCCACACGGCGAGATCGCCCGAGTGAAACCAGCCGCCCGCAAACGCCTTCTGAGTGGCCGCCCGATCCTCGAGGTAGCCGCTCATCACGTTGTTTCCGCGCATCACCACCTCGCCCAGCGTCTCCCCGTCTTTCGGGACATCGTTCATCTCCCGGTCGACGACGCGGACCAGGTCGGAGATGACGTACGCCTGGCCTTGGCGCGCCAGCAGCTTCGCGCGCTGCTCGACCGGGAGCTCGCGCCAGGCCTCCTGCTCCGGACATACGGTCATCGGTCCGTACGTCTCGGTCAGGCCGTAGACGTGCACGACGCGGAAGTTCAGCTCGCTCATCCGCGCAAACAGCGTTGCCGAGGGAGGAGCGGCGGCCACCAGCACCGTCACCGGCCGCTCCAACCGATGCGCTCTGGGATGGTGGATGATCATCAACTGCACGGTCGGTGCGCCGTTGTAGTGCGTCACGCCCTCGCCGTCGATCAGGTCCCACACGCGCTCCGGGTCCACCGTGCGGATGCTCACGTGGCGCGCCGCGACCGCCGTGACCGCCCACGGGAAGCACCAGCCGTTGCAGTGAAACATCGGCAGCGTCCACAGATACACCGAATCGCTCGACATGCCGGCGTGGATCACCTCGCCGAGCGCGTTCAGGTACGCGCCGCGATACGTGAACTGCACCCCCTTCGGCCGACCCGTCGTACCAGACGTGTAGTTGATCGAGATCGTCTCCTCCTCGTCCTCAAGCCAGCTCTGTGGCCTTTCCGGCGACGCGGCAGCCAGGAACCGCTCGTACGGATCTTCTGCCGAACCCGTGTCCTCATAGCCGATCACGGTCACTCCGGCCAGCTCGAGCGGCGCGACGAGCGCCTCCAGCTCTGAGTCCAGCAGCAGGTAGCGCGCACCGCTGTGTTCGAGGATGTATCCGACCTCGGCGCCAGACAACCGGCTGTTGACCGCGACCATCACGCCGCCCGCCGCCGGCACGCCGAAATGCGCCTCGAGCATCCCCGGCGAGTTGAACAAAAGCGTCGCGACGCGATCGCCCTTGCGAAGACCCGCCGCTCTGAGCGCGTTCGCGAGCCGCCACGAGCGCTCCGCCAGCCGCCGGTAGGAGTACCGTCGCTCGCCGTGCACGACGGCGATCTTCTCCGGGTACATGTACGCCGCCCGATGAAGGAAATCAACGGGATTGAGCTCCGAGCGAAACACCTTGCTCGGCACCGCATCAGCACTCGCGACACCCAGCGTCGCAGACAGAACATCAGTCATCGTATGCCTTCCTTACCGTCGTGATTGTCGGGACCGGTCGCCCGCATCGGGACGCCCGGGTTCCTTGCTCCTGCGGGATCGAGCTCCGCCTTTGCGCCGCTGAGCGCACGAGTGAACAGCTCCGAAAATCTCGCGCTCGTCCTGGTCGGTGCTACCGGACGGTGACCGGAACGATGATCACGCGCTGCGGTCGGCGGAGGATCAGCGTGTAGCTACCGGCGGGAATCTGACGCCGACGGCTAAGCGTGAGCTTGCCGTAGTGGGCGCTTGCGCGACCGGCCGCGTAGGTCACGGTGCCGCGCACCAGCGTCGCGGCGGCGCCAGCACCAAGCGGCGGGAAGCTGCCGATCACCGCCCGGACGGCGCACGCCGGCCTCTGGTCTGCCCAGGTGCTGCAGACCGTGGCGCGCACGCGCCGCCCGCCCGCCGCGGGAGGCACAGCCCCACGCGTGAGCGGCGAGATCACGACCGTGACGCTCGCGCTGTAGATGCCCACCGGGTTGGTGGCCTGCACGGTGAACTCGTAGCTTCCGGCCTTCGTGGGGGTGCCGGTCAGCGCCCCGTCGCTGCCCAGGCTCAGGCCTGGCGGAACCTCGCCCGAGACCAGCGTGACGGTCGGGGGTGGCGCCCCGGTGACCGTAAAGCTGGAGGAGTACGGCTGGCCGACGGTCCCGTTCGCCGGCCCGTTGACCACCGCCGGCGCCACCCCCACGTTGATCGCTCCGCTGGGCTTCGACGGCGGGCTGGTGCCATCGGCGCTGGTCGCGGTCACCGTGAACACGTACGGGTCGCCGTTGGTCAGCCCAGTCACCGTGACTGGAGAGCTAGGGCCGGTTGCGGTCACCGGCGGCGCCGTGGGCTGGAGCTTGTCGGTTGCGCTCACCTTGTAGGAGGTGATCGGCGAGCTGCCGTCGCTCGCGCCGGAGAACGCCACGCTCACCTGACGATCGCCGTCGGTAAGCCCGTCGATCGTCGGGGCGGTCGGCGCGACCTTGTCCGCCGACAGGCTGAACACCGCCTGCTTGACCGCGGGCGCCACCCCGGCGGACGCGGTCACCTCGATCGGCCCAGCCTTTGGCCCCGCGGTCAGCACCGGCGCGGTCGCGACCCCCTGGCCGCCGGTCAGCACCGTGACGGTGTCGCGCGGCGGGTCGGCCCGGTGAAGCAGCGCCGGCTTGCCGGCGACCAGGGCCGCCAGCCGCAGGTTCACCGGCGCGAAAGCCGCCTCACCAGAGGTGACCTTGAAGGTCACCGGATACCCCGGGATCGGGTTGCCCCCCGCATCGATGACCTTTGCGGCCAGGGCCTGCGCGAAGGGCTTGCCCGCGGCGGCGTGCTGGCCCTGACCGCTGGCAAAAGTGACCTCGGCGGGCGGGCCAGGCATCACATGCAGCGTCCAACCGGAAGCTCCGCCGACCTTGACGATCAGGCTATGGGCCGCGTCCGGCCCGTCCAAGACGGCCTTCCCGGCGGTCAGATCCGGTGCGGTGATGGTGCCGTCAGCGTCGAGCGTCGCTTCGGCGCTGGTATGGCTGCCGTTTGGCCACGTCCCGTCGTACGGTGACAGCGTCAGTACCCGGTCCGCCGGCGGTGGGTCGGTTACCACGTTGCCGTACTGGTCGACCCAGTGGCCCTTCAACGCGATCGGAAACGTCGTGTTGATCGGCGTCGCCTGCCCGTCGCCCTGCGTCACCACGAAGCTAGTCGGAGCATCCGGGGTGATCGTGACCGGCAGGGTCAGGGTATTGTCGGCCTGTGGGGAGGTGACCGAAATCGGGAACGTGCCAGCGCGGGTACCCGCCGTAAACACGGGCGCCGCCGCCCGCTTCTTGAAGAGGATATCTTCCGTGTTCACGGTCACGCTGTTGCTCCCGCCCGCGAACGTCCCGGCCGACCCGGCGTCAAACGTCACCGGCACGCCAGTGAGCGCGGCACCGTTCTTGTCGACCGCCGCCACCGTGAAGGATTCCTCAGGGAGAGGGTCCTGCTCCGCGTCGTAGGTGTTGGTCACCTGGACGGTCGGCGAGTTGCAAGTAGGATACGAATCGCACGGGACGGCCTTCAGGTGTAGCCCGGTAGCCGGCACGACGACCACCGTCCAGGACGCTATCGAGGGCGAGCCGGCGAGCGATGCGGTCACCGTCCACGTGCCCGGCGCGTCGCTTAGGCCCAGGTCCTCGCCGGGGTTGACATCGCCCTGGTCGTCGGCCGCTACCTGGATGATTGCAGACCCTTGGTCGCCGAAGCCGACTCCCGTCGCAGGGGAGATCTTATACCACACGGCCGCTCCGGGAGTCCCCTCTCCTTGATAGCTCGCGAGCGCGGCGAAGGCACTCGGCTGTACCGTGCCACCATAACCCTCGGTTACGACCACGCGTTCTGCACCCAGCCGGGTGACCGCATCGGGCACCCCCGGCAAGCTCTCGTCCATCGCGATCGCATCGGTGACGAGGTCGGTGTCCTCGACGAAGTCTGCCTCGACGATATTCAGGTTGCGCTGCGTCGCCGCGTCAGTCTGCCATTGACTGTAGAGCGCGGCAAGGACCTCCTGCTCGCCGGACAGCATGCTCGCCGGCGTAACCAGGCAATCCGCCTCCGGGGTCCCTTGAATGTCGAGCTCGTACAACCCACCGTTGGCGGCCGCGCCCCATGCATAAGGTTCAGCGGGGCCTGCCGCAGTGGCCCGGAGGTGCACGGCCCCCAAATCCATCCTCTTAGTGCCCCAGTGTTGATTTCCATTAGTACCCACATTGGGATCCCCATCGGCGGTGCACTGGTCGGCGTAGTAGCCCGACGAGTAGGTACTCCATTGCCCGGCGGACGGGTCCGCGGCGTCCATGCACTGGTCATTGTTCATGATCACGCGCGCCGCGCCCTTGGGATCGGGCAGGGACCACAGCTGCCCCAGGGTCACCTGGCCCGGGTCGGGCGTGCCGAAGTTGGCCTGGAGCTCGCTGGGGGTCACCAGGGAACCTCCCAGCGCAGCCCCAAAATTCTGGCAGTCTTGGGCCGGGAACGCCGCGCCGTTCTGGGTGATGCTGAGGTTGAGCAGGATGATCTCGTGCTCGTGGCCGGGCACGAGCGCCCATTGCTCGACGGAAGTGAGGATGCTCGACAGCGTCAGATAGCTGGAGCTTACGTCGAGAAACCCGCCACCGTGGTGCGCGTAATAGTTCCGAACACAGCCTCCGCGGACACAGTTGCCTTCGTTCCAGGTGTACTCCACACGGATGTCGAACTGCCGGATGCCGTCGTTCAGCTGGTCGGTGAGATCGTGGTCCTGAGTTTGCGCGAATGGGACATCGACAGAAGGGTGGTCCACGCTGTAGGTGGTGCTGTCGTGCGACCCGGGGATGACAATCTCGCTCAGCTTGCGAGACCGCAGCCGTGGAGCAAGGTCGCCCATCCAGCTGCCGAGCGACACCCCACCGGCACCGACCGTCGCCTTCGTGAGCGGCCTGGCGGCCGCCTTCTTGTGCGGCTTGGCCTTCCTGTGCGGCGTGGCGGCCGCCTTCTTGTGCGGCTTGGCCTTCTTGTGCGGCGTGGCGGTCGCCTTCTTGTGCGGGGTGGGCTTCTTGTGCGGCGTGGCGGTCGCCTTCTTGCGCGGCGTGGTCGTAGCGTCCGCGGTCGAGAGCAGCGGCCCGACCACCACTGCGACGCACAGCCCCACTAGCATGATTCTCAGCCACGATTTCATCATCGCTCCACCCTTTCCCCTCACCGACGGTAACTTGCCCGCACAGGATCCCGCTGGACGGGGTCGCCGCGCAACGGGGCTGCCCCTGAACTTGACTGCGAGCGAACCCTGAGATTCGCCTCAGGGCTAGCCCCGAGGAATCGTTGCCGCGTTATCGGCTGTGTCGATGGCGAGGGCACTGACTCTGCAAGACCCAGAACGGGATTACCGGCGAGCTGCACTTCGCGCGGACCGCGGAGCGGCCGTCGCTGTCCCGCTCGCGGGTCAGCAGACTGGTCTCATCGCTCGAGCGCGAGCTCGGCTCCGACCGGCAGTCGCAACGCAGGCGCCCGCTCCAACGGAGCGCCGCTGCACTCGCCCACCCAAGCCGCTCGTCCCGCAGCCGACGGCGCGCGACGCTCCCAATCGTGGAAGTTGGTGCGATTCACCTCAAGCGCGCGGCACATCACGGAGACCGGAAAGCTCGCTTTCTCGGTCACGGAGGACCGGGAGAATCTAACTCTCTGGCTGGTAAAGCAGGCCGTCCAGTGCGATCCGGATGATGTGCTCGACCTGCTTCGGGTCCCTGGCTGGGATCTTGCTGATCCCAGCGACCATGTGAAGGACGTCGGAAAAGTCGACGTCGCCCCTGACAACGTGAGCCTCCTGGGCGTGCTTGAGGAGCGGCTCGCCGGCGGCGAACAGCGCGGCGCGGCAGGTCTGGAACAGCGGGGCGTCCGGGTCGAGGTAGTTGGTCAGCTCGGCGGCGAGCGCCCGCTTGGTGCCGAGGTAGCCGATCAGGCGCTCGAACCAGCTGTTGAGCGCCTCCCACGGATCGACCTCGTCGAGCTGCTCCGCGGAGCGAGACAGCTCCTCGACCTCATTGACGTAGAGCGCCTCCAGCAGCGCCTGGCGATTCGGGAAATGACGGTACAGCGTGCCGATCCCGACCCCCGCGCGGCGTGCGATCTCCTCCAGCGATGTCGCCTCGCCGCCCTCGGCGAAGGCCTCGCGCGCGGCCGTGAGCACCTTCTCGTAGTTGCGGCGCGCATCGGCGCGCTTAGTCCTCTACGTAAATAAGGCGACGTATTAGCGTCCGATATCGGCCGTAGCGTGCGTGGCATCCTGTCCTCTCGTGAAGGGGAGTTGATGCCGCGGAGTAGCCCGTATCGGATCGAGCTCAGCGATGAGGAACGCGCGGTCCTGGAGTCGCTAGCGCGTTCGTATACGTTGCCGTATTGGCAGGTGACGCGTGCTCAGATGGTGTTGATGGCCGCCGATGGCCTGCGCAACGATCAGATCGCCGCCCAGTTGCGGTGCGGGCGGGATGTCGTCTCGCAGTGGCGCAGGCGGTTCTTCGAGCAGCGCCTGGCCGGCCTTGAGGACCGGCCTCGGCGCGGTAGGCCGCCGGCTTTTCCCCCCTCACGTCAGGGCTGAGGTGATCCGTCTGGCGTGTGAGCGGCCCGCCGATAGCCTGATTCCGCTCGCGCGGTGGTCATCCACAGAGCTTGCACGCGAGGCGGTCGCTCGCGGGATCTGCGAGCAGATCTCCGGGGTGACGGTGTGGCGTTGGCTATCGCAGGACGCGATCAAGCCGTGGCAGTACCGCTCGTGGATCTTCCCCCGCGACCCCGAGTTCACCGCCAAGGCCGGTCGCATCCTCGACCTGTACGCGGGCCGCTGGGAGGGCGAGCTGCTGCACCCGGGCGACTACGTCGTGTGCTGCGATGAGAAGCCCTCGATCCAAGCCAGAGCGCGCGAGCACACGACGCTGCCCGCCACGCACGCGGTCAACCGCGGTCAGCGCGTCGAGCACGAGTACAACAGGCGCGGCGCGCTCTGCTACTTCGCCGCCTGGGACGCCAAGCGCGCGAAGCTGTTCGACCGCTGTGAGGACAAGGACGGGATCGTCCCGTTCGACGCGCTGGTCGAGCAGTTCATGAGCGTAGAGCCCTACACCAAGGCGCAGCGCGTGTTCGTGATCGTCGACAACGGCTCAGCGCACCGCGGCAAGAAATCGATCAAACGACTCCAAGGCAGATACAAGAACCTGATCCTCGTCCACACCCCCGTCCACGCCAGCTGGCTCAACCAGGCCGAGATCTACTTCTCGATCGTGCAGCGCAAGGTGCTGACCCCCAACGACTTCCCCGACCTCGACACGCTCGAGCAGCAGCTACTCGCGTTCGGCCGCCGCTACGAACAGATCGCCCAACCATTCGAGTGGAAGTTCACTCGCCAAGACCTCGACCGCCTCGCCCACAAACTCGACCAACCCACCGCCCGAGCCGCATGACCAACAAATACGTCGGCGAACTTCCGAGCCAGAGCACTTAGGCCGCGTAATCAGGAGCTTGGTAGGTGCTTCGGGGGTGGTCATTCCAAAATTTCGCTTGACAAGCGGAGTGACCCGCCGTATAGCTCCGGAGGGTACCTCCAGATATTTCGAGTCAGCTTCCATTTTATAGGGTCGCCTGCGGTGGGTGAGCGGGCGCCGTTGCTGTTCTTGCGGTCGAGGTGCTCGAGCGAGAGTGGGCCGCGGTCGCAGGTACGAACGAGGCGAGCGCGTCTACTGAGTGTGGGTAAGCGAGGTCGAATCTGTGCCGCCGATCGACACGGCGGCGTCGACTCGCTCCGGCCGAGCAAGGACGCCTGAACCCGAGGACGCGCTGACCCGGGCTAGGTGGTGGCCGAGCGGGCCGTCTCGTCCGCGAAGCGATGAATCGCCTCGAGGACCTGTTCGGGCTGCTCGAGATGGGGGAGATGTCCGGCCTCCGGGATCGGCTCGAACCGGCCGTTCGGGAATGACGCGGAGTACGCGCGCCCGTAGGGCTCGGGGGCGACCTGGTCGCTCTCGCCCCAGATCGCCGCGACCGGCGTCGGGACGAGCGCGAGTCGTCGCCGTAGCTTCGGATCGTGCATGTAGGGCTCGCGTGCGTATACCGCGAGCGTCGCGGCGTTGGCGGCCTGGATGTTCCGCGCCTCCTGCGGGAGCTGCGTCGGATCAGGGGCCGCGGCCGGGTCGTGGAACGAATACCTGATGAGCTCCTGGGGCGTGAGGGAGAAGAAGTCGGCAAGCTCGATCCCGTCAACGTTGATCCCGACCGCGTTGAGGAGCACCGTGCCGGTGATGCGTTCGTGCTCGCGCACCGCGATCTCGGAGGCGATCCAGCCGCCGATCGATGAGCCGACGACCAGCACGTCGCGCAGATCTCGTCGCTCGAGCAGCTGCAGGTAGGTCAGCGCGATGTCGTCGATCCCGTCGAACCACTCCGGGCGCAGGGTGCCGGCGAACCCGGGATGCACGGGAGCGATGACCTCGAACTCCTCGGACAGAGCTGAGGGAAGCGCTCCGATCGACGGCGGCCCACCGCCGCCGTGCAGGAGCAGGACGGGTCGGCCCTGACCCTGCTGATCGATGGTTACCTCCAGGTCGTCGCTATAGAAGCCGTTCATGATGCTCGTGGTCATGTTGTTCCCTTAGTCGGTGTTGTCGGGCGCGGGCGTGCCCGCCGGGTAGGTCGCGTAGCGCGCCATCACCCCGAGGATCGCCTCGGGGGTCATCTTGCCCGCCGCCGCCAGCTTGCTGATGTCCCGGAAGTAGCCGACGTAGAGATCGGGGGTGAACGTGTTCAGGATGATGGCCGGCTCGTCGCCGGGGTTGGCGAAGGTGTGCTCGGCGCCGACGGGTACGGAGACGAACGTTCCAGCGGGTGCCTCGCGCTGGGTGTCGGCGACGGTGAAGCGAGCGGTTCCCGAGATCACGTAGAACGTCTCGTCGTGCTTCCGGTGCCAGTGCGCCGGCGGCCCATCTGTTTGCGCAGGGACGGTGAGAACCGCGACCGCGAGTCGGTGTGCGGTGTTGCTCCCATCCTCGACCATGCGCACCTGGACGGGCCGGGGAGAACTACCTCTCCGTCCTGCGGTTCAACGATCGATGCCTCGGACATGCTGGTCCCCGTTCGTGAGAGTGGACTATCATGAAGCACACTAGCGCATCGGGCGCTCGTTATGCAAGACGACTATCATGACGAGAGCAAGCTTTGACAAGCGGTGCGCGGTGCGCGGCGACAGGAGCAACGATGAGTGGTACGCCGGAGGAGGGTGGCCGGGTCAACCAGAAGCGGCGGACGCGCGCCGCGATCGTCGCGGCCTGTCAGGAGCTGATCGCGGCCGGCGCGGACATCAACATGCCGGCGGTCGCTCGCGCGGCGCTCGTCTCCGAACCGACCGCCTACCGCTACTTCCCGGATCTCGCCTCACTGCTCGAGGAAGCGCTTGCCGGCATCGAGCCCGATCCGGCGGCCGCTCTGGCGGCAGGGGCCGATTCGCGCGATCCGGTCGAGCGGGTCGCCTACGCCGCCGAGCTTCTGGCGAGGCTTGTCATCGAGCGCCAGGGCGCGATCCGGGCGCTCATGTCCGTCTCGATCGTCGGTGGCACGGCTCGCGCGGTGCGGCCGGGCTATCGCTTCGCCCTGATCGATCAGGCGCTGGCTCCGCTCTCCGGGCACGAACCCGGCATCGAGGCGGCAACACTCGAGCAGCTGCGGCGCGACCTCGCCGTCGTCATCGGCGCCGAGGCGGTCCTCACCCTCACCGATCTCTACGGTCTCGACTCTGAAGCGGCGGTGGCGAGCATCGTCCACACCGCGCGTCTCATCAGCGAGGCGACGCTCAGCTGTGGCTAGGCTCTGGTGAGAGCCGGGCGCAATTTCCGATTGCTATTCGGTGGGTGGAGCTTCTTGGGAGAGTCCGGTGAGGGTTGAGCGGATGAGGCGTTCGGTGGTGCGGTCCACTGTGTGAGGATCGAGTTGGATGATCCCGTCGGCGAGGAGGGTGGCCAGGCCGTGCGCGGATGCCCAGACGGCTGTCTCCGCCCCCGGACGCGCGGCCACGGGGAGGTCGCCGGTGTCGACGAGGCGGTCGAGTTCGCTGACGAGCACATCGTGGGGGTGGGGTTGAATCGGCGCTGCGGGTTCGATGCGGCCGGCCCCGAACGTGAGCCGAAAGACCTCCGGGTCCTCTAGCGCCCAGTTGACGTAACTGGAGCCCAAGGCGACCAGGCGTGCCCGGTGGTCGCCGCGAGCGTGCGCGGCGGCGTGCTGCAGGCGGGTTCCAAGCTCGGCGAAGACACGGGCTGAGAGAGCGCCGATGAGCGCGTCGCGGGAGGCGAAATGATGGTAGGCGGCGCTGGGGCTCACGCCGACGCGGGAGGAGACCTCGCGCAGCGACCAGGCCTCGCTGCCGCGTTCGCGGATCAGAGCCTCGGCGGCGTCGAGCAGCGCGTTGGGAAGGTCGCCGTGGTGGTAGCTGCGGTTGGGCATGATCCTATCTTGACAGCGTTCAGAATCTGTGCAATGCTCAGATGGGAACTGAACACCTTTCAGATAGGAGCATGTTATGCGAATCGCGGTCCTCGGCGCCTCGGGCCTGCGCGACCTCCAGCGCGGGCGATGGCGCCAAGTCAAGCCGGCCTGGATCGCGCCACCGCGACCACCGATGCCGGCGGCGGGTCTCTCGCGCGCCGTCGCGGCGGCGATGCTCGACGAAGCCGACCAAAACCACAACGCGGACGAGGTCGTCGTCCCGCTGCCCTCAGAGCGGCCCGCCCGCTAGCCACCTCGAACAAGCCAATCGCCAGGCCCGTCATCGGCCGGAAGCCGAGCGGATCGCGGGAGGGCATCGCCTTCCCCGAAAGCGCCTCACTAGCCACCCTGATCAAGAACCTGAAACGGAGCAGCACATGTCACAGACACAAGAGATCGAGTATGTCGCCAGCCTCAGGCGCCCGCCGCTGATCCCCGACGATCCGCCCGTCGAGATCGCCTCCGGCGTGCATGTACTGCGCGACGGTCACATCCCGCTGGTCCCCAACGTGGGGATCGTGACCGGTGCCGATGCCGGGCTGATCATCGACACCGGCGTCGGAATCCTCAACGGGACGCGTCTCCTCGCCCGCGCTCGCGAACTCACCGACCGTGATCTGTTCCTCACGATCACGCACTTTCATCCCGAGCACGGATGGGGCGCCGGACCATTTAGCAACCACGCCCAGATCCTCTACAACCGCGCCCAGCTCGACGAACTGCACGTGAAATTCGACGCATTCAATGTCATGTTCGGATCGCTCGGGCCCGCGATCGCCGGGGAGCTCGAGGGCGTCGACCTGGTCGAACCCGACCACACCTACGACAAGACCCACACCATCGATCTCGGAGGTGAGCATCAAATCGAACTCAGCGAGCGCCCCGCGCACACCCGCGGCGACCAGGTCGTGTGGCTGCCCAACCAGCGCGTCCTCTTCACCGGCGACCTCGTCGAGAACCAGCTGTTTCCAATCTTCCCCGACCCAGACGCCCACGGCGAACGGTGGATTGAAGTCCTGTCCGAACTCGAACGCCTACAGCCCGAGGTCGTCGTTCCCGGCCACGGCGATCTGGGGAGCGTCGAAATCCTCACCGCCACCCGCGAATACCTCGAGACCGTCCGCGCACAGGTCACCGATGCCATCGAGCAAGGCTCCGAACTCGCGGTGGCCCAAGAGCAACTCAATTCCCGCATCCGTGAACAGTGGCCCCGCTGGAAAGATCCGATCTGGATCGACGGCGCCATCGAACGCTTCTACGAGCAATCCAGGCTCCCGACCCGGCCGTGATAGCAACGAACGGAAGGCGCCGCTCACAGTCAACTTCCGAAAACAAGCGAGGCGCGCATCCCTGCCCCTCGGGAGGAGCGGGGATCAAGTTCCAGCGGAGCGAGGCGACTCGGGGGGCATTGTTACGATGGGCGCGGTCGTGGCCCCAGCTCTCGAGGAGACCAAGCGTGTCCGCCGTGTCTATGAGCGGGAGGCGGGCAACTACGACCGTAATGTCGAGCTCCCGGGACGGCTGTTGTTCTCCGGTGGGCGCGAGTGGGTCTGCGCCCGGGCCGAGGGTGAGGTGCTGGAGATTGCCTTGGGGACGGGGCTCAACCTTCCTCACTACCCCGATGGCGTTCGACTTACGGGCATCGCATTCGTGCCCGTAAGTCGAGCTGCTGTGGCCCATGTCACTGCTCTCCTCGACCGTAGCTGCGTAATCAAGCAGCGAGAAGCAGTCGCATGACTCAAAGTGAACGGGGCCGCGGCGAGTGATGCTCCATGTCAATTACACCGGTTCTACCGAAAGGATGAGTATGTCCTCGCAGAGCAAGCCGAGCATCGTCTTCGCCCACGGCCTATGGGCCGACGGGTCGTGCTACAGCAAGGTGATTCCCACGCTACAGGGTGAAGGGCACGAAGTGGTGTCCACCCAGAACAGCCTCGATACAGTCGCGGGCGACGTCGCCGCGGTCAAGCGCGCGCTGGGGCGGGTCAGCAGCCCGGCCATCCTCGTCGGCCACTCCTACGGCGGGACCGTCATCACAGCCGCAGGAACCGACGACCGCGTTGCCGGCCTCGTCTACATTGCCGCACTCGCTCCCGACCAGGACGAGACGTCACAGAGCCTGCAAGAAAAGTTCCCCACCACCGACGTGTTTGCCCACATCGAGATCGCGGACGGGCGCATCTGGCTGCTCACGGACGGCATCGACTGCTTCGCGGGAGACCTGTCCGAGGAGGAGCAGAACCTCGTCTGGTCGACCCAAGGCGTGCCGGCCGTCGACCTGTTCAACCAGGAGGTCGAAGGCGTCGCCTGGAGATCGAAGCCGAGCTCGTACATCGTGGCCAACAACGACCGAACCGTCCATCCCGACCTGGAGCGATTCGTGGCGAAGCGCATGGGCGCCACCACCTACGAGGTCGACAGCAGCCATGTCCCGATGCTGTCCCACCCGGACCTCGTGCTCGACGTGATCCGCGAAGCAGCCGGCGCGGTCCAAGCCTCGGCAGCCGCTGTCTCGTAGCCCGGCGAGACCGAGCATTCTTCGCATCGGTGCTCTGCCTACCGCTCGGAGCAGGCAAACGGAATCCGTTTTTGCCGATGCCCGCGGTGCCACGAACGAGGGGCTCCGGGGTCAGTGGAGCAGCTCGCGTACTCGGGTGCTGTGTCCTCGCCGAGTCGGCGCACGAATGCGAGCGGGTCGTCTGGTGGGACTGTGACGAGCAGCGTTGAGAAGCGCAGCTCAGTTGCGAGGCGTGCGAGCTGGTCGGGCCATCCGGCCGGCTCGCCGGCAAGCGCCATCACGTTCACCGCTCGTTCGGCGATCAGCGTCGGGAGGCGCAGCGGGAGATTGAGAACATCCGGTACGAGGCGCACGCGCTGTGTTCTCCCGGCCGCGTACGCCAGCAGCGTCCAGGTGTCGAAGAAGTGCCACTGATATGGGTGATCTTGGACGCCCACGAGGTCAAGCCCGCAGCGATCCGCCTCGATGATCTGCTCGACCGTCGCCGCGCCGTTCGTCGCATCCGGGACGATGAACACGCCAATCTCGAGGGCAGGCGCCATCCTGATCATCCTACGCGGCGACGGCTTTCAGTTCGTCGAGAGTGACTCGCAGATCAGCTCCGACGGATCCCGCCTATTGGTATCGCCACCCCAGCGTTCGAGCACGACCTCGAACACAGCCATCCCGACCTCGCCGGTGAGGCTTCCAGCGGGCTCGTGGACGCCCCGCATCTTGCTCATCCTTTCGGCTCCCCGCCTCGCTCTCGACCGCGGCACCGGAGCAATTGACGAGGACCACAGGTCCCAGCGCCATCGACTGGGCGCTAGGCATCGGGGGATAATGCCGCGCACTGCTGGCGCGCTAGTCACTGCCGATGGCGACTATGCTGATCGGGACCCCCGGGATCAGCGGATACGAGGCGTGCGCTGCCGTCGGCCACAACCACGTCGTCGGCACCCATCAAGATTCTCGCCGCGGTCACCGACGGTCTGCGCGCCGAGCGCGAGCCTGATCACATGCCACTGCCAGTGACACCGGCCCGCTGGCGCATCCAGGCGGCCAGGGCTGGCGGCAGCGCGGGGGCGGTGGCGGCGATCGCCGCGGCGCCCTCGTCTGAGACGATCGCCCGTGCCACAGTCGCGATCGTGATCCCGTGGTCGGGGCGCCAGAGGATCTCGACTTCATCACCGGCGCCCAGCTCACCTTCCTGGACAATGCGCAGGTATGCGCCGGGCCGGCCGGCGTGGGCGAAACGACGCACCATCCCGGGGTCGCCGAACGCGATCCCGAGCTTGTAGCACGGCTGGCGCGGCTGGCACACCTCAAGCGCGGTCGAGCCGATCTGCCAGCGCTCGCCGATGACCGCGCCGGACACGTCGACGCCGATCGTTGTCAGGTTCTCTCCAAACGCGCCGGGCCGCAGCTCGGAGCCGAGCACGGTCGCCCACCACCCCGTGTCCTCGCTCGCGTAGGCATAGATCGCTTTGTCCGGGCCGCCATGAACACTCCGATCGGCTTGCTCATCGCCGGCGACGTTGACCCCTTGCACGGCGACCCGGCCCGCGACGGCTGACTTGCCGATCGCGCTGATCACGGGTCGTCCTCGCCTGGAGATCGCGATTTGCCGCCCGCGGCCAACGTTCACGCTCACAACCACACCCATCTTCACCGAGTGAAGCACGCGTGGCACGGGCTGCATGCGGCTGGCGTGAGACGGGAAACCGCCCCGGCTGGCTGCCATTCATGCGCCTGCAGGGTGGACCACCCGGGCCTGCCCGGCCAGCGCTCGTGCGAGTTCCACCCGTGGGTGGATGTCGAGCTTCAGGTACACGTGACGCAGGTGGTATTCGATTGTCTTCGGGCTGAGGAACATCGCGACCGCGGCCTCACGGGTCGTCTTGCCGCCCGCGAGCAGTGGCGCGATCTGTTGTCAGATCTGCTGTTTGTTGCTGCGGACGCGACACCGTCGCGATCGCGAGCTCGCTGTCCTGGGCTCGGCCGGTAGTGGTCGCGACGGCAGCCCCGAGGGTGGGTTGCACTAGCGCCGGTTACCCGCTGGGAAATTCGATCGCCGGCTCTTGGCCCGCTCGGAGCAGGAAATAGGCGAGAAACGTGACGCCCTCGGCGCCAGCGTCGAAACGGGCGATGCGCGCACCCTCCTGCTCGTAGAAGACATCGCCCGGCCCCAGCACCGATTGCGCCTCCCCTTCCACTTGGTAGACGACCGATCCCTCGAGAATGCTGCCGACGACTGGTCCATTGTGGATGTGCAGGCCGGCCGGATGGTCGGGCAGCATCCGGATCCGGCGCACCTGAACGCGGGACGTCGGGGTGCTCTGTGGCAGCTGGACGTCGAGAACCACCTCACGGATCAATGGCTGCTCACGGCTCAGCTCGTTCATCGATACGCAACATTAGTAGCCGGCGGAGGGTCGCGACGTCAACGAGGATCGCAGAGCAGCCGAGCCTTCGCGGCCTTGAATTCGTCGTCCGTGAGGAGTCCACGTTCGAGGAGGTCAGCTTCGTGAGCTCGTCTGGCCGCCCTGACTCGGTCGCCATCGGTTCCTGATCGGACTTGGGAGCAAGTGCGGGCACTAGCGCGGGGCGATCAGCAGCGCCTGAGTGGCCCGACCCACCAGGCTCCTCTCGTCGTAGAGCACGCTCTCGGCGACGCCGATGCCGTCGGCGGTGATGCGCGTCTGCGACTCGAGACAGATCCACTCCCCGACCGGCTCGCGCTCGACGTACACGGTCAGGTCGGGGTTGATGAACAAGTAGTCGTCCCGGGGGAGCGTCGCGCTGAGGCCCGCGCCAAAGTCGCCGGCCGCTGCGAGGCACTGCAGCGCCGAGGGCTTCTCGTCCGCGACGAGGGGACACGCGAGGCGAAACCAGGCGGTGGCGGGGCCCCCGCCGAACGCGCCGGCGACGAAGCGGATCTCGATCGCGTCCGTAGCGAACCTCGGGCGGTGTAACCCGGGAAGCTCCCCGGTGCGACCCTCTTCGGGACCGGGCGGCGGCGCGATCTCCTCAGAGTGCGCCCGGCCCGAGTCGGCGGCAAGGATCCTCAGGGCGCGAGCGCGAACGACCTCGACGCCGTCGGCGAGCATCGAGCCGTCGAGTAGCTGCAGACGACGCCCCTGGCGAGTCACATCGGCCCGAACCTCGACCGGTCCGATCGGCACCGGGCGCAGAAACTCGTAGGTCAGGCGGGCCAAGCCCAGTCCTGCGGGAGCAGGCAGACGCTCGAATGTCCGCGCGAGCAGGGCTGCCGGGGCGCCCCCGTGCTGGGCGTTCCGGTCCCACGGCCCGCTGGCCAGCTCCGTCGCTACATATCGTCCATCGAGGAGTTCGAATACTGGCTGCGCGGACATCGCGGGCAACGCTAGCGCCCGCAGTCGGAGATCTACGACCAACCCATCCATCTCCGGGCCAAGACGGCTGAGCGGTCATCCGCGCGAACTCGTGATCCATGTGACCGCTGAGCGGCCACGTTCGCCGGTGGAGGGTGCAGTTCGCTACTACCGTCGCTGGCGTGAACCGGCTTGCAACGTCATCTAAATCGGTGAAATTTGCGTGACAGAGGGGACGGGGGTTGTCCACCATGAAGATCTGGATCACTGACGGATCCGGGACGCCGTTTGCCGAGCTCGTGACGCTCCCCGCACGCCACCCCGGGATGCTGGGCGGTGACGTCCCGTACAAGGGAGCGATCGATGACAGCGTGCCAGTCGAAAGCACGACAGTGTTCGACCAGGATCCCGACTACCTGGTCCCCGAGGCCGAGTGGTGCATCCGCTCTTGTTAATGATCGCCGGGTCCTGCAGAAGGTAATGACCGCGGCTGGAGTGGCACCTCACGAATTGGGTGCTCTTGCTGCCTGGAAGCGAATGACGCCTGAGGTCGCGAGGCTCGCCACCAGTGAAGGGCTTATCGTCGAACCGGGGAGGCCCATCGACATGGTGGTTACCCCGGAGCGGAGATCGTGGGCAACGGGCAGATGACGGTGCAACACGGGGATGACGGCGCAGTTGTGGTCTCGGGGCGGCGACCTGACGACATCGACCGGTCACAGCAGTGCAGCAGGCACGGCCCTCTGATCGGTAGGTCCCGCGTGCAGGTAAATGCGTGCTTGGATAAAGCCGTGCCTGGCCAGCGAGCAGCAACAACGATTCAAACGTGGGCCGGTCTCCTCCTGACAATCCTCGTCGCCGGCCAGAAGCTCAAGCCTCAAGCGCGCCCGGTCTGCCAGGCAGTCGTCGACGCCTACGGCCTCGAC
>CAVXAO010000022.1:0-165416 GCA_963759695.1 uncultured Solirubrobacterales bacterium | reverse complement strand
GCTCGGCGTGCCGCCAAACGAAGCGGGGATCGCTTCCGCGATGGTCAACACGTCCCAGCAAATCGGCGGCTCGGTCGGCACCTCGCTGCTCTCAACGATCTACGCCAGCGCCGTCGCCGGCTACCTCGCGACCCACCTCCACGTCAGAGGCGTTGCCTCCGCCGCGCAGGTCCACGGCGACACCACCGCATTCTGGTGGGCCGCCGGAATCTTTGGCCTGGGGTTTCTGCTCGTGCTACTGATCGTGCCCAGCCGATGCGAGGCCCGCACGGCGACGACCCTGACCGCTCTGGCCCGACACGCGATCGGCAACTGCGATTTCGACGAGTCCGCGGACGGCGCGGCCGTCACAGACGGCGCGGGCTCCCCAGAGCCGGCCTTGGCGCCGTAGGCCTACGCCGGCCGGCTACATAGAACGGGTTCACCTCGTCAAGCCCGCCGCTCCTTGCTTCGCTATTGGCGCCGCGCTCTGATCATGCGACGACCGATCATGTCGCTGATCGACGTCGCGACCCAGATGATCAACGTCGCGAAGACGTACGTCTGAAAGCCATGAATCGTAAGCCCACTAACGATGACGTTGACGATGACCAATGCGACGATCGTTGAAGCGAGAGCCAGCAGTCCGGCCAACGCTATCGACGGCTCATGAACAAGCACGCGAAGGGCGAGCAGCTGCACCACAAGGTGAACGAGCCAGAAGATGAGAGTCGCCTCTACGACCGCCGTCGCGTCGATCGAGAACTTGCTAAGCACCGCGCTCGAGATAAGGATTCCGACCGCGATACCGACGAGTGAGGTACCGACTCGGATGCCCCAGCGGACCAGCATTGACTGATCCTACATCTCCCTCGCTCGCATCCGGCCTGCCCATCAACTCCTCGCAGAAGATCAAGCGCACCTCGCGAGAGGACGGCTCGCTGCTCGAGGCGCTCCTTGCATTCGGCTCTGGACGGCGCGGCGCGGAAGTCTCCGCCGCCGATCTTCACCACACGAGAGTCCTGCTCTCGAACGCCATCAGCCGCCGCCTCGTCCAGGCGGAGCTGCAACGCCCGCGGGTGGCGGGTGACGTCGGCTAGGCTCGCGCTGTGGGGTTGCCGGAGACTCGGTCAGTCGTGCGTGGCTTCGCACATCGAGCCGTGACTGCCGCGCCCCCGCTGAGCGAGCAGTCGCACGCCCTCGTAGGCCATCTCGATCGCGTGAGAGTGTGACGGAGCTGGTGGGGCGCCTCCGGGCCAGGGCTCGCCAGCATGCGTCCATGCAGTACGGTCGGACGAAACGCTAACTGAGGGGACTGGGGCCATGGCTTATCTGATGACGCACTTTTGGCCGGGTGGGACTGAGGAGCAGTATCAGTCGATGCTCGCAGCAGTGCATCCCACGGAGGGGCTTCCTGACGGGCAGACCTCGCACGTCGCAGGACCGACTGACGGCGGGTATCTGATCTCGGTCGTCTGGGACTCCAAGGAGCACAGCGAGCGGTTCATGAACGGCACGCTTCTGCCGGCGCTGCCGGTCGATGGCGGATTCGCGGGTGCACCCGAGGAGCGCGTGGCCGAAATCGCGCACCTCGAAACGGCTTAGCTGCTGGGGAAGTTCCCTGGCCCGACCGCGGACTCGGCGGTTTGCTCGTCCGCGCAGCTCCACCATCAAGCGGCGACGCCAATCGGTGTCGATTCGCACATCGATACACAGCTTTGCTGTGGGAAGGACGAGGCACTAATGGCAACGCACATTGCGTTTCACGAGGTGGACGACGTCGAGCATTGGCTGAGTTCATCGAAGCGAGAAGAAGTCTTTGGACCAATGGGAATCACGATGCGGGCCTTTCGGGACCCGGGGGGTTCAAACCGGGTCGGATTGATCGCGGAGATCCCCGACATGGCTGCGTTTCAGGAATTCATGCAGACGCCGGCGGCCGCCGAGGCGATGAAGGCAGACGGCGTTCGCCCGGAGACGCTCCTGGTCCTCGACGAGGGATAGCGCTGAGCCGGGGCGACGCCGCTTGGCGCAGCGTCTCCGGACCATTCACATCACGCTACAAGCAGTGGGACAAGCGTCAACGGGCTGTGACTCGAGCCGGGCGCCGAGACGTCGACCTGTAGGAGCTTCGCCCATGCCTGCGCGCCCTGCTGCTGAGCGCGGACTCAGGCCCGCGGACGTTGCCGTCCAGCTCGGCCACACAGGCGGCGGAAGGCTCGTCCAGATCCTCTACGGACACCCCGACGAGGAGCGCGCGCTCGACCGGCTGCTGATGGCGTTCTCAGCAGACGGCCACAAGCCGGCGGTTTAGGTTGGACAAGCGCGCTGGCGCCCGCATCCGTACGATCGGCTCCTCGAAGACCCCGCGCGTTTCCCCATGGCAGGCGGAACGCGGAACATGACCGAGAGGAACACCCGTGCACAAGCATTCACCACGTCGCAGGCTCCCACTGGCGATGTTCGTCCTGTCGGTCGCTGCCGCGATTGCGATCTGCGCCGGCGGCGGCTCTATCGCCGCGGCGAAGTCGAAGCCCCATCATCCTCACCACCACAAGCGCAAGCACAAGCACAAGACCTCGCTCGCCGGGAAGTGGTCAGGGTCCTACAGCGGCGCATTCTCGGGTTCGTTCACTCTCAAGTGGAAGCAATCGGGCTCGAAGCTGACTGGATCGATCAAGCTCTCCTTCCCGAGGGGCACGTACAGCTGCACGGGCCACGTCCACGGTGGCCGTATCAGGTTTGGGGCGGTGGGCGCAGGCGCGACGTACAAGGGCTCGGTGTCGGGCAGCTCGATGTCGGGCACGTACAACACCTCGAAGGGCGGGGGCTCCTGGAGCGCCCACAAGACCTCTTGAGGAATGGGTCGTAGGTGGTCTTGATCTCCCGCAGCCGCTGATCAGACGCAGCCGGGAGTAGTACGCCGGCTTCGGCCGGGAGTTCAGGGCGGCTACGAGGTTCGGAGGCGTGGACGCCGTCACGATGCCGTTGCGAGATGTCGTGGATGTAGCCGGCCACAACACCGTCGGAAATCAGGCGGACACTCGGTCGCCGGGCGGACGGAAACGAGGCGTGGGGCGAGCGGCGGCCTGCTCGGCTTGACGCGGTCGTTTGGGCAGGGAAGCGACTGGTGTGTGTCATGCGGCTTCTCTCTCGATGTCGAAGTTGATGGAGGGGGCGTCGTCTGCCGCGTGGGTTTCGGCCAATTCCAGCCCCGGCGCGCGGCGTGGCCGCAGGAGCGCGAAGGCGAGGACGATGCCGACGGTTATCGTCACCGCGCCGACGATGAACGCGAGGTGGTACCCGCCGATCAGGGAGCTGGTGACCCCCTCGTGGGCGGACAGCAGTCCCTTCGTCCGGTTCGCGGCGAGGGTGCTGAGGACGGCGAGGCCGAGCGCACCGCTGATCTGCTGGGAGACGTTGGTGATCCCGGAGCCGAGACCCGAGTCAGCGGCGGGAACGTCGGCCATGGCTAGGCTGAGCAGGGGCATGAACGCGCTGCCGATCCCCAGGCCGAGCGCGAAGCAAGCGAAGAAGATCGTGGGGAAGAAGGTTGTGCTTGGTCCGACGGTGCTGAACAGGAGCAGTCCGACCACCGCACTCGCCATGCCCGCGGTGAGCACGCGAAGCGGCCCAAACCGATTTACGAGCCGCGCGGTGATGCCCTGCGACAGGATGGCGACCGTGATCGTCCATGGCAGGAAGGCCGCGCCCGTCTGGACGGCGCTGTAGTGGCGGACGTGCTCGAGATAGAGGCTTCCGAGGAAGAACGTCGAGTACATCCCGGTCACGAGGAGGCCTCTAACGAGGCTCGCCTTGATCAGCCCCTGAAGGCGGAGGATGCGCATCGGCATGATCGGGTTCTCGATGCGGGCCTCGAGCGCCACGAACGCCGCCATAAGCAGCGCTGCGATGCCCCCGACCCCCAGGACCTGAGCCGAGACCCAGCCGTGGGTCGTGGCCTGAATGATCGCGTAGATGACGCCCATCAGTGACGCGGTCACGAGGATCGAGCCGATCCAGTCGACCCCGTGCTCGAGCCCGAGCCCGCTGTCAGCCTGGATGAACCTCTGACCGAGGACGAACGTGGCTACGCCGATTGGGAGGTTGACGAAGAAGACCCAGTGCCAGCTCAGCGCCTGCGTGAGGATGCCGCCGGCGAGAAGCCCGAGGGAGCCTCCAGCGACGGACACGAACACGTATGCGCTCATCGCCCGAGTGCGCTCGCTCGGCGTGGGGAACTCGGTGATGATGATCGCGAGGATCACCGAGGCCTGGGCGGCGGCACCGACGCCCTGGACGAAGCGGGCGGCAATCAGCGCGCCCTGGCTGGGGGCGATGCCGCACAGGAGGGAGGCGGCGGTAAACGTGACGAGGCCCGCCAGGAACACGCGCTTGCGGCCGGCGAGATCGCCGATTCGCCCTGCGAGCAGGAGCAGGCTCCCGAACGTGACAAGGAACGCGTTGACGACCCACGTGAGGTTCGACTGGCTGAAGTGGAGGTCGCGTTGAATCGAGGGCAGCGCGACGTTCACGATCGTGACGTCGAGCACGATCATCAGCTGGGCCAGGCACACGACCATGAGCGCCGTCCAGCGACGGCTGTCCGATGGAGCGGTTTGCGAAGAAACTGGATTCATGCAAATCCCAACTTGTCGGTGATTCAGTGAGGCGCTAAAATGGAGGGCGCCTCCGAAATAACTGGAGGAACCCTCCGGAAACTATACGGAGGCACCCTCCGTTTGTCAAGGCGAATTGCCGTGAGCACGACCGAAGTCACCCCTGAGACCCTCATCACGCGCCCGAAGCGCGCGGATGCTCGGCGCAACTACGAGAAGGTGCTCGCGGCTGCTCGCGAGGCGTTTGCCGAGGGAGGCGAGTCGACCGCCCTCGAGGAGATCGCACGCCGCGCAGGCGTCGGCATCGGCACCCTCTACCGCCACTTCCCCAATCGCCAGGCGCTGCTAGAGGCTCTCTACGTCAACGAGGTCGAGGAGGTTTGCCGTTCCGCTTCCGCACTCGAGGGCGGCGATCCATGGGAGGCGCTCAATGCATGGTTCGAGCGCCTGATGGGCTATCTCGCGACCAAGCAAGCGCTGGCCCACGAGCTGCTCAACTACCTCGATACCGACGCCCCGTTGTTCCAGGTGTGTCGAGCGTCGCTGTACGAGGCCGGCGGTCCGTTGCTCAAGCGTGCACAGGAAGCCGGGGCCGTCCGCGAGGACGTCGAGTTCCCGGAGGTAATGCAGATGGTCGTCGGAATCGCCAAGATCCCGGCGAGCGATCCGAGCCAGGTCGAGCACATCCTGCGCATCGCCCTCGACGGCCTTCGCTACCACCCTGAGGGCTGAGGCGCGCGGGCGCGAGGCTCGCGCCCGGTCGTGACGGCGCGGGAGACGGGACGGCCAACGTCCGCTGCCGGCGGTTGGCGTAAATGCCGGCGCCCCCGGGGTAAACACTCGCGCCCTGCAGGTAAAGAGCTGGGCAAAAAGTGTGCGATTGCCCGATGTGCGCCGGCTGGTGCGATGTCACGATCTACAGGGAGCGGCTGACCTAGCTCCTCCCCGCCAGATTCGCCGGTCTCCGTCGGCCGGCGCCCGACACGGGCGCCCGCACCGCAGCGCGACCGACACCGGACAGCTTCCACGATTGGCTTGACCTGATGATCGCCCCGTTCCTGCTGCCCCTATCGTGCCGACTCGTGCACGCGTACCACACCTCGGGCCGGGGCGTCGGGCAGCGGCTAGGGTCTCCGACCGGTCCTGCCGACTCCCAGGGCGGGCTTACGCGCGCGGATGATCGCGGCGGCCGCGTGTTCGTGGACGCGGTGGGTCTCGCGGATCTCGATGTCATCGAAGCCGGCGTTTCGGAGCGTCTGCCGAAACTCTGTCTCGGTCAGCGCGCCGGCGACGCACCCAGTCCATGCGGCCATGTCCGCCCTCGTCGCCTCATCCATGTCTCGGTCGGCGATCACGTCCGAGACCGCGAACCGCCCGCCCGGACGCAGGACGCGCGCCGCCTCACGCAACACCTGCGGTTTATCGCCCGAGAGGTTGATCACGCAATTGGAGATCACCACGTCGATGGATCCGTCTGGGAGGGGCATGTCCTCGAGATAGCCCTTGACAAACTCGACATTCCTGACGCCCGCTGCGGCGGCGTTTGCTCGCGCGAGCTCGAGCATCTCGTCGGTCATGTCGAGCCCGATCGCGGTGCCCGCTGGTCCAACGCGCCGCGCGGAGATCAGAACGTCGGCACCGGCGCCCGAGCCGAGGTCGAGCACGATCTCGCCCTCGGCGAGGTCCGCGACCGCGGTTGGGACGCCGCAACCGAGTGACGCATTGATCGCGGCCTCCGGAACTTCCTCGTTCGAGGCCTCGCCGTAGAGCGCCCCGCCGAACAGTCCCTGGTCGTCGGCTGGGCTCCACGTCATGGATTCGGGCGCGCAACAGCCGGCCTCGACTGACGGGGAGGTGGCCTTGGCGGCCGCGGCGTACTTCTCGCGCACGGTCTCGCGAATGTCGTTCAACTCAGCCATGCGGACAACTCCTCGAGCGCATTGGGGATCACGTAGTAGTAGGCCCAGAGACCCTTGCGCTCTGAGCCGACGATGCCGGCATCTCGCAGCACCTTGAGGTGGTGGGAGACGGTCGGCTGCGAGAGGTCAAACAGCGGGACGAGCTCGCATACGCAGACCTTGCCCGCATGCTTGCGCAGAACATCGACCAGCTGGAGCCGCACCGGGTCGCCGAGAGCCTTGGCAATCGCGGCCACGCGCCGCGCCTGGTCTCGTTCGACGTCGGGGTAGACGACGGGCTGGCAACACGGCTCGCCCGCCGGGCGTTTCTGTTTCGGCATCAGGTCGAGATCGACGGCCATCGATATACGATTATCGATTGAAGCGACGTTTGTCAATCTTTAGACTCCGAGTCGATGGCCACTGTTCTGTTCGTCTGCGTACACAACGCCGGACGGTCGCAGATGAGCGAGGCCCTGTTCGAACGCGTGGCCGACGGACGGCATGCTGCGCTGTCGGCCGGGACGGCGCTCGGTAAGCGCGTCCATCCCGAGGTGGTCGAGGTGATGCAGGAGCTTGGGATCGACTTGAGCGACCGCAAGCCTCGGTTGCTGACCCCCGACCTCTCCGAGCGGGCGGACACCGTGGTCACGATGGGTTGCGGCGACGAGTGTCCATTCATTCCCGGAAAGCGATACATCGACTGGGCGTTGCCAGACCCCAAGGGACTGCCAACCGAGACTGTCCGAGCCATCAGAAATGACATCGAGCTGCGCGTCGAGCGACTCTTCGAGGAACTGGACACCCCCCTCCAAGACGCGTCCCGGTGAGTCGTTCGTCAGCCGGTGGCGGGGATCGAGGACGTCAAGCTGTATGGGAGGTCGGCGGAGTCGTGTGGCTTGCGGGCAACGGCGAGCGCTCGGTTAGGTCGGGTTCCGGCGCCTCGGCGCGGGGGTGATTGACGATCGCGACCCCGATGATCACCAGGCCGATACCGATCGTTGCCGTGACTCCTGGGAGCTTCCCGCGGAACGCCTCGACCAAGACGGCGACCACCGGCACGAGGAACGTCCACGCGTAGACACGCGTGGACGGCCAGCGGCTCAACGCTTCGTTGAAGCCGAGATAGACGAGCACCTGTCCGCCGGCGATCAGGTAGGCGAGTTGAGCGATGAGTTGCGGCTGGCCCCAATCAGTCGTTCCCCCCGCGAGCAGGACGAGCGGTATCAGCGGGATCCCGCCAGCGAGGAATTGTGCTGCTGTAATGCCCGCGATGTCGAGGTCGGGGTCGCGGTCGGCCAGGACGCGCATGCCGATTCCGCCCCCGGCCCACCCGATCGCTCCGAGCAGCGCGAGTGCGAACCCGACTGCCAGCTGTGAGCCGTGGCCGACTGTGCCGGGATCGGAAAGCACGACCAGGAGCACGCCTCCGAACCCGATCACGAGCCCGGTAGCCCGCAAACGGGTGATCCGCTCCGCCAGCAGGACGCGGGCAATCAGCGCGACGAAGAACGGCGCCGAGTTCAGGAGCACCGCCGCGACGGCCGCGCCAGCGCGCTGCGTGCCGACGCTGATGCCCACCTGTGTCAGCGTCGTGTTGCCGAAGCCGATCGCGAACGCCCAGCCCCAGAGTCGCCGCGTCCGTGGCAATCGGCTTCGCATCAGCGGCAACAGCACGGTCAGAAGCGCTCCGCCGACAAGCGCTCGGAGCGTCGCGATCATGATCGGCGACGTGTGGTGCAGCGCCGAATCGGTGACGGGGTAGACGACGCCCGCGGCCGTCATCGACACCCCGAGAATCAGTGAGACGGGCAACTGCCGGCCGGGGACGAGCCGAGGCTGATCCTCCACGTGGCTATCGATACCACTCCCGCTAAGGACGATGTGACTTGCTTGACGCCGTCGTGACCAGCGCGTCGAGGACTCGGGCCGCGGCGCCGTCGAGCGGTCCGGGCCGACGCGCCGCGACGATGCGGCGGGTTTCCTGGGGCTCACCGCGTACGGCGACAACCCTGATTCCCTCGGGCAATACGTCGAGCAGGATCGGGGAGATGGTCGTGATGGCGAGGCCGGCGGCGACGATCTGGAGCTTGGCGAGCCAGTCGCGCACGACATAGCGGACGTCGGGGCGCTCAGCCAGGCCCGGCCACACCCCGAGCAGCGTGTCGCCGGTTTCTGATCGGCTTGCGGCCCAGACCTGGCCCTCGAGCTGGTGCAGCTCGACGGCTCGAGCGCCGGCGAATGGGTGGTTCGCCGGTACGGCGATAATCAGCTCGCGCTCTGAGAGCGTTGTCAGCTCGAGTGGGGGCGATTCGGCGTCTGGCGGGCGAAAAGGCGGCGTGCGGGCGAGGACCGCGAGGTCGAGCGTGCCTGCCCGCAGGCCGCGCGTCAGCGCGGGGGTAGTTGCCTCGCGCACGATGACCTTCTGCTGCGGTGGCAGAGTGCAGAGCGCCTGCGGCACGAGTCGCGCCGCTGCGATGGCGAATGCGCCGAGTCGTACCGGGCGGGCAGCGGTCAGATCGCCGGCGAGCTCACGGCGCGCGGAATCGAGCTCGTCGAGGACGCGGACCGCGCTCGTCAGGACGCGGGCTCCCGCCGGGGTCAGGGTGACGCCGTGTCGACCGCGATCGAACAGTCGGCGTCCGGCGACGGCTTCGACCGCCGCGACCTGGCGCGAAATGGCCGACTGGGTGTACCCCAGGGAAAGTGCCGCGGCGGAAAAGGAGCCGGCCTGCGCGACCTCGCGCAGGACTCGGAGCCCCCTGGGCGAGAAGTCGACAGCCATGCGTATCTCGCATGGTACATGTGCAATGTTCTCGTTTGCAGCATGGATGATGAGCGCTAGGTTGAAGACATGACCACTTCACGAACTGCTCTCATCACAGGCGCCAACCAAGGACTCGGACGCGCGCTGGCCGAAGGGCTGGCCGCCGGTATGGCGCCGCACGACCGTGTCCTGCTCACCGGCCGAGATCCCAGCCGGGTAGCGACTGCTGCCGCAGCCATCGCCGCCGCGCCGGCGATCGCCCGCGTCGAGGGTCGGGTCCTGGACGTGCGCGATGGCGAGGCAATCATCGCGTTGGCCAGCGAGCTCGGCGAGGTCGACGTCGTCTTCTCCAACGCGACGTCGCGTATGAGTCCACGGGCCGATCCCGCCGATGAGGTCGATGCTGTCGCGGAGACCAGCAACCTCGCGACGACGAGATTGCTCCGCGCGTTCGCTCCTCGTCTGCGCCCGGGCGGCAGGTTGATCATCGTTGCCAGCGCACTGGGCACTCTCGACAAGCTCGACGGCCGGGTCGCAGGCCGATTCGCGCAAGCCGCCAACGAGGACCTCGGCGCCGTCGATGCCCTCGTCGCGAACTGGCGCCAGGCCGTTCACGACGGGCGGGCCGAGGACGAGGGCTACGGGACATGGCTGAACATCCCGTCGAAGGTGGCGCAGGTCGCCGCTGTCCGCGCGCTGGCCGGTGAGCGGCGCGCCGCCGATCTCGCCGAGAACAAGCTGCTCATGGCGCTCTGTCCGGGCTTGATCGACACCGACGCCTCTCGCCCCTGGTTTGCGGACATGAGTGCCGCCCAGAGCCCGGCCGAGGCCGCGGCCTGGCCCGTCCAGCTCGCCCTCGGCCCGACCTTCGACCCCGCGTTCTATGGCGAGCTCGTCCAGTTCGGCAAGGTACTCCCATGGGAGTCCGGCATTCCGGTGGCGCACAGCGCGGCCGCCTGAAGTTGAGGACCCCGCTACGACCGATCGATGAAAGTGGCCGCGCGGGCGAGTAGCGATGATTCTTCGGCTAACGGGCAGTCTTGCAATCCATGACCCAAACGACATGCCACGTATCAATCTCGTTGGACGGGTTCCTCGCCGGTCCGGACCAGGACCGCGATAACCCGCTTGGCGTCGGCGGCCAGAGGCTCCACGAATGGCACTGGGCCGCCGACGAGCCCGGCCACGAAGCAGACGCTGCGGCGGTCGACGACCTGCTCAAGCGCCGCGGCGCCTACGTCATGGGCCGCCACATGTTCGGGCCGATCCGGGGCGAGTGGGACGAGGATTGGCGAGGCTGGTGGGGCGATGAGCCGCCGTACCACGCCCCGGTATTCGTTCTCACCCACTATGCGCATGACCCGATCGAGATGGAGGGCGGGACGGCCTTCCACTTCGTCACCGACGGCTTGGACGCGGCCCTGGAGCAGGCGAAGGCCGCCGCCGGAGACGGCGAGATCGCTATCGCCGGCGGGGCCTCGACCATCCGCCAGGCGCTCGCAGCGGGCGCGATCGATCAGCTGACGCTCGACGTCGCCCCCGTCCTGCTGGGTGTCGGCGAGCGGCTGTTCGACGGCGTGGCGGACCCTGGCCTCGAGCCAATCGAGGTGATCCACTCCCCCTACGCGACGCACATTCGATACCGCGTCGGCGGCCCAGCCTAACGTCCCCCGGATCAGATCCGAGACCTGCGGCTCAGCGGTCGAGGAGGCACACGCCCGCGACGCGTCCGCGGTCGCGCACGCGCTCGAACGTGTAACCGCTCAGCTCGAGCTCGCTCAGCACCAAGGCGGGGAACTCGACGCCACGAGCTCGGAGCTCAGCGAACGAGACCGGTTGCCCGTCAGCCTGCCGGAGCCGCTCGAGTGTCCGCTGTTGCTGGTCGTCGTGCACGGCGATCGCCGAGATCCTCCCGGTCGGCGAGGAGCCATTCGACCGTCGGATCACGGAGATGACCTCTGAGAGCACACCGGCCACTGCACCATGCGCACCTCACGTGTTCCTGAAAGCTGTGCGAAGAATCTGCTAAGGCCGACGGGCTCGGGTGGATCGGTCGGTCGCGGCGCGCCACACTCGATCGGGTCGCAAATGCTCGAAGACGTGTCCGGCAGGCAGGCAGCATCTACCAGCAGCGCCACCGCGAACCCCGGTGTCGGCTTGGATCCGGCAGGCTACTCGGATCGCTCGGCCGAGCGTTGGCGCCGTGTCCGTCGGGTGCTGCTGAGGGCGGGGCTGGTCGCGATCTCGCTCGCAGCGGTGCTGGTGATAGTCGGCGGCATCTACCTGTTGACGCTGCCGGGGGTCGGCGACGCGGAGCGCCGCGTGGACAGGATCCTCGCTCTGCATCACGGCACCCGCAGCCCCGCCCAGCTCCCGAAGAAGCTCGGGGATGCGCTCGTCGCCACCGAGGACGAGCACTTCTACTCGAACGTCGTGATCAACTTCGTCGACGGGGCGGGGCGGGCGGCACTGGCAACCCTCCAGGCCAGCGATGATCCCGGCGGTAGCACGATCGCGCAGCAGCTGGCAAAGCAACTCTACGGTCACGGGAGCGGACTCGCCGAGACGCTGCGCGAGATCGGGCTCGGGGTGAAGCTCTCGCTGCAGTACACCAAGCCGCAGATCCTCGACATGTACCTCAACGTCGTGTATTACGGCCACGGCTATTGGGGTGACGTGGCGGCCGCCTATGGCTACTTCGGAAAGAGCCCATACGTCCTCGACTGGGCGCAGGCAGCGCTGCTCGCGGGATTGCCCCAAGCGCCGTCGGCCTACGATCCACTCGAGCACCTCCGGCTCGCCAAGGAGCGCCAGCACCACGTACTGGACCGGCTCGTCGCCAACGAGTATCTGACGAGCGCCCAGGCGAACGCCGCATATGCGCAGCCACTCGGCCTCAGGTGATGGGCCGGTGGGTTTGGGATAGATTCGCGCCTCACCCCGACCGGGAGGAAGCCTTTGCCATTCGCCGAAGTCAACGGCCAGCGCATCCGCTACGAAGACAGCGGAGGAGAGGGGCCGCCGGTCATCCTCTCTCACGGGTTTCTCATGGACCGGGAGATGTTCGCGCCGCAGGTCGAGGCGCTGGCTCCCGAGTTCCGAGTGATCGCCTGGGACGAGCGCGGGTTCGGAGAGACCGAGTTCGATGGCCAGCCCTTCACCTACTGGGACTCGGCCCAGGACTGCCTGGGACTGCTGGATCATCTCGGGATCGAGAACGCCGTCCTCGGCGGCATGTCGCAGGGCGGCTTTCTGTCGCTTCGCGCGGCGCTGCTGGCCCCCGAGCGCGTGCGGGCGCTCGTCCTGATCGACACGCAGTCGGGCGTCGAGGACCCCGAGCGGTTACCCGTATACCGCCAGATGCAGGAAACATGGCTGACGGTCGGACCGATCGACGAGCTCACGGACGCCGTCGCATATCTGATCATCGGCGATCCCGCCGTCAACGAAGTCTGGATCGCCAAGTGGAAGGAGATGCCGCGCGAGAACATGGAGGCCCCCGGGGACTGCCTGTTCGATCGAGACGACATCACCGATCGGTTGGGAGACATTTCATGCCCCGCAATCGTGTTCCATGGGACTGCGGATGCGTCGATCGGCATGGAGAAGGCCGAGGAGCTCTGCCAGGGACTGACCGGATGCCGGGGTCTTATCCGCGTCGAGGGCGGGCCTCACGCCTCCAACCTCACCCACCCCGAGGCCGTCAACGGGCCACTGCTGGAGTTCTTGCGTTCGCTCTAAAGCGGGAGGTGCGAAGCTTGAAGTGATGCGCCGACTACGCGAACCGCTGCCGGGAGAGGCGTCCGTGGTGATCGTGGGCGGCGGCGTGATCGGGACGAGCTGCGCATTTCACCTGGCCGAGGCGGGGATCCGGGAGGTCGTCCTCGCCGAACGGTCGCAGCTCGGCTCGGGGTCCAGCAGCCGGGCCGCGGGCGGGGTGCGGGCACAGTTCTCCGACGAGATCAACGTCAGGCTCGGACTGAGGAGCCTGGCTGCGTTCGCCGACTTCGCGCGGCGGCCCGGATGGGAGATCGGCATGCATCGGGTGGGGTACCTGTTCGTGCTCACCCGCGAGGAGGACGTCGAGGCGTTTGGGCGCAGCGTTGCGCTTCAAAACCGCCTCGGCGTGCCGAGCCGGATCGTCGATCGCGGAGCCGTTCAGGAGCTGTGCTCACCCCTCCGGGTCGACGACGTGCTGTGCGGCGCGTTCTCACCCTCCGACGGCCACGCCACCCCTGACTCGGTCGTCCAGGGCTACGCCGCCGGCGCCCGGGCTCTGGGGGCGCGCCTGGAGACCGACTGCGAGGTTCTGGACGTGGTCGTCGAGGGCGGCGAGATCCGCGCCATCGTGACGAGCAAGGGGACGATCGAGACGCGAGTCGTCGTGTGCGCGGCGGGCGCGTGGTCGCGCGCCTGCGCGGAGCTGGCGGGTGTGGACCTTCCGGTGACCCCCTTGCGCCGTCGGGTCCTGTTCACCGAGCCGATGCCGACGTTGCCGGCGCGGTTCCCGATGACGATCGACTTCGCCACCAGCTTCTACTTCCACCGGGAGGGGTCCGGCGTCCTGATGGGCATGGCCGCACCCGGAGAGCAGACCGGCTTCGACGCCGACGCGAGCGACGACTGGATCCCCGCTCTGCTCGAGGTCGCCGAGCGCCGTGCCCCCGCGCTGGCGCGAGTCGGCATCAAGGGCAGCTGGGCCGGGTTCTACGAGATGACTCCCGATCACAACGCCTTGATCGGCGAGGCGCCCGATGTCGTCCGGTTCCTGTACGCGACGGGATTCTCCGGCCATGGTTTTCTCCAGGCGCCCGCGGTGGGGGAGGTCGTGCGGGACCTCTTACTCGAGCGCGAACCGTTCATCGACGTCGCGCCGCTATCCGCCGAGCGGTTCGTCAAGTCCGACGCCCTCCGGCCCGAGTTCAACGTCGTATGACCGCGTCGCTCGACTACAGTCGGAAACCTAGGAGCCAGCCCATGACAACGACGCAGACAGACACGACACAGGAGCTCGCCTCGGTGATCGGCGGGCAGCCGGCCCGGGGCGGCGCGGGCAACTACGACTCGACCAATCCATCGAACCTTCAGGACGTCGTCGCGACCGTCAGTCTTGGCGACGCGTCCACGCTCGTGCAGGCAAGCCAAAGCGCCAGTGAAGGCCAGGTCCGGTGGGCTGCGGTCCCTGCGCCGGTGCGGGGGAACGTGATCGCCAACGCCGCCGAGCTGGTCCGCCAGAACAAGGCGGCGCTGGCCGCGCTCGTCACCCGCGAGATCGGCAAGCCGACCGGCGAGGCGCTCGGCGAGGTGCAGGAAGTGATCGACACCTGCGAGTTCTTCCTCAGCGAGGGGCGGCGCCTGTACGGGATGACCGTGCCGTCGGAGATGCCCGCCAAGCAGCTGTTCACGTTCCGCACTCCGGTCGGCGTCGCGGTGATCGTCACGGCCGGCAACTTCCCCGTCGCGGTGCCCTCGTGGTACATCGCGCCGGCGCTGTTATGTGGCAACGCGGTCGTCTGGAAGCCGGCCGAATATGCGTCGGCGTGCGCGCGGGCGCTCGCGGAGCTGTTCTGGCGGGCCGGCGTGCCCGCGGACGTCCTCAACCTTGTGCTCGCCGACGGGGCGAGCACGTTCGACGGGCTCGAGCAGTCGCTCGGACAGGGGCTGGTGCAGAAGGTCGGCTTCACCGGCTCGACCGACGTCGGGCGGCGCATCGGCGAGCTGTGCGGGCGTCACCTGCAGTCGCCGTGTCTCGAGCTCGGTGGCAAGAACCCGCTCCTCGTGATGCCCGACGCCAACGTCGAGCTGGCCGTCGAGGGAGCCGTCTTCAGCGGCTTCGGGACCGCGGGGCAGCGGTGCACGTCGCTCGGCACGGTGATCGTCCATGAACGCGTGCACGACGAGTTCCTCGCGCGCTTCGCGCGGGCGGTCGAGGCTGCCGCGATCGGCGATCCGACGGCCGATGTGCTGTACGGCCCGATGCTCGACGAGCGGTTTCTGGCGCGCTTCGAGCGCGATTGGCTCGGACTGATCCGCTCCCACCATGGGGTGCACGGCTCGACCGCCACCGGGAGGATCACCGCGGCGCAACCTCGCGCGGGTTTCGTCGGCGGGGATCCCGAACGGGGTCTGTACTGCCACCCGACGATCGTGAGCGGCGTCAGGGTCGACGACGATCTCGCCAACACCGAGACGTTCGGTCCACTCGTTGGCGTCGCCCGCTTCTCCGATTGGGAGGAAGGAATGGCGCTCGCGAACGGGCACGGCTACGGGCTTTCGAGCGCGATCTACACCAACGATCCGCACAGCGCGTTCCGGTTCCGGGAGCAGATCAGCGCCGGCATGGTCAGCGTCAACAACTCGACGTCGGGGGCAGAAGCACATCTGCCGTTCGGCGGCAACGGGAAGTCCGGGAACGGCGCCCGCCAGTCCGGCGTTTGGGTGCTCGACCAGTTCACACGGTGGCAGTCGATGAACTGGGATCTCGCCGGCAAGCTCCAGAAGGCACAGATGGACGTGGCGGAGATCTCGGCCGATCTCGACTACCGGCTCTGAGGGCGCGGCGCGCCCGCACCCGCGAGGACCCTAAGTACGACCCGCAGTGATGAGCGGGTAGGGCCGTTCAGCTGACCACGATCTCGCCGCCACGCTCCGGCGTGACGACGAGCATGCTGCGCCGTGCGCGCTCGGGCCGCGGCCGGAGCGGCCGGATCGTGAGCGGGGCCGCGGCTCGGATCACCTCCCGCATCTCCATCTCGGCGAACGGCGCGCCGGCGCACCGGCGGACGCCGCCGCCGAACGGGATCCACGACATCGGATTAGGTTGCGGCGAGTCGAGCCATCGCTCGGGCCGGAACGCCGCAGCCTGCGGCCACAGGTCATCCCGGCGCATCGCCAGCCACAGGCAGGCGGCGACCTGGACTCCGGCCGGGATCGTTCGCCCGGCGATCCGCACCGGCTCCAGCAGCAGGCGCGGGGCGATCGTGAGCGGTGGCCGCGCGCGCAACACCTCCTTGACGACGGCGTCGAGGTAGGCGGGGTCGCCGTCGCGCAGCCGCGCCTGCACCCCAGGGTGGCGCGCGAGCCGCTCGAACGCCCAGGCGAGCGATGCCGCCGAGCTGTCGTGGCCGCCGACGAGCAGCGCGACGAGCTGGTCGCGCAGGTGACGGTCGCTCGGCGCCTTGCCCTGTTCGTCGCGTTGCTCGAGCAGCAGCGCGAGCATGGAGTCCCCGCCGGGCTCGGCCCGCCGGCGGGCCAGGAGCTCGAACAGCAGCCCATCGAACCGCTCGACGGCGACACGAAAGCGTCCCCAGGGGCTGCGCGGGCCGAGGTCGCGCTGGATGACCGCCATCGCGAGCATCCGCGGCAGCGACCGAACGCCGCCGAGCGTCCCGTCGATCACGGCGCGGAGCTCGGCGTCCTCGCGATCGTCGCGGACACCGAAGACGACGCGAAGAATGACCTCCAGCGTCAGCGAGCGCATCCGGTCCAGCGCGATGACCGGGCCGTTCCAGTCGCTCAGCTCGCGCCGCGCGAGCTCACCGATCATGGGCACGAACGCGCGCATCCGCGCCCCGTGAAACGGCGACTGAAGGAGCCGCCGCTCGCGCATATGCTCTTCGCCGTCGAGCAGCAGGATCGAATGAGGCCCTGCGAACGGCCGCAGGAACTCCCAGCTCTGCCCGGCGGGCGCGATCGCGGGGTCCAGGCGAAACACCTCGCGCACCGAGTCGGGATGCGAGAACAGCACCATCGGCTCCTCGGTCCAGTAGGTGCGGATCGTGGCCGGGTCGCCAAACCGGTCGTGCACGCGCCGTAGGAACGCCGCCGGGCGGGCCATCCAGGCCAGCGTCTGCCACACGGCCGGGACGCGTGGGCCGGGCGGCAAATCCATGGCGCCAATGTTAGGTCCGAGACCCCCGGGCGCTCTCTATCGGCGCGCGCTTCGCGGGAGGCGCACCGTGACCAGCGCTGCGCTGGTCGGCGGCATCGTCACGAGGTAGCCGTCCACGCCGGCCGGGACCGTGTCGGTCGTTTGCCGTCCCTGCCACCGGCCGTCGCGGCCGAGCCGCTGGCCGCCGAGGGTCACCCCGGACGTCGACGCCGCGGACGGAGCGAGCAGTCGCTCCACCTCGGCCGGCGCCGTTCCCGGCGGGTCGACCCTGACATTCACGGTCTGATTGCCCTTGTTGATCAGCAGGAGGTGCATCCGCCCGCCCGCGACCTGCACGGCCCAGGCCTTCAGGTGCACCGAGGCGTTCGCCCGCAGCTTCACGCGAACGAGTTGGGGGTCGGGGCTCAGCGTCCTCGCGAACAGGATCATCCCGTAGAGGAGCGGTCGCGCGGCCAACCCGCGGCGGCCCAGGGTGAAGGCCGCGTTGATGGCGTCGGTGCGGACGTGGATGTTCACGCCGTCGAGTCCGGCACGCAGCAGCTCGAACAGCGCGTCGGGGGCCCACAGGGCGGTCGCGAACGCGTTGCTGACGCCGGGGACGCCCTGGCATGACACCGAGTTCAGCTCGGTCAGCCGGAACTCGAGCCCCGCCCGGTGAGCCATCCGGACCGAGGGAATGATCCTGTGCGCCATATCGGCCGTGGCGTGTTCGCTGAGCAGACGCGAGATCGTGGGATAGCTCGCCGAGCGATGCTTGGCGCAGGCCGAATAGAGGTAGCGGTGCGCGGTGACCATCCCGAGTCCGCGGTGGGGGGCGGAGAGCAGACTCGAGATCCAGCCGGCATTGCGCACCGGATTTGCCAGCGCCGGGCCGGCGAGCGGTATTCCGGGCGCGACCCTGGCGAGGGCCCGGCCGTAGTAGCGAAAGTCGTGCGTGTAGGTGCCGGTCGACACGTCGTCGGGAAGGAAGCCCGGCCGGAACGGCGTCACGGCGACGGTCGCGAGCCAGTTCTTGGGGCTGTAGTCGTCGGGTTCGTTGCCGATTTCGAAGCCGATGATGCTTCCCCGTGGCAGCGCCCGCTCCGCCGCTCGGGCCAGCCGCGCGGCCTTCTGCGGGGACGCGGTGATCAGGTTCAGATCGAGAATCAGCTTGACGCCCTCGCGGCGCACGAGGCGGCGAGCGCGGCGGAGGACCTGCGGGGTCACCCCGATCGCCCAGGGCGGCGTCCTGCCTGCCCGTGGCTCCCAGAGCGTGTCGTCAGCCGAGTTGCCCCCAATCCGCAGGACCAGTGGCCCGTCACCGCGAACGCGCAGAAGCGACAGGACCCGCTCGAACAGTGGCAGCTGCTGCTCGTACACCGGCAGCGACGAGTACTCAGTCGAGATCCCGAGGAACGAGCGCGGCACTCTCATCGCATCCCGGGACGAGCCGATCCGCACGTCGGCCTGAGCCGGCGCGAGGGCTGGCGGAGCCGATGCGCTCAGGGGCGCCGTCGTGGGTCCCACCGGGTGCGAGCCGTGGGGGGGCGTGGCGGCCGCGCGGTTGTGGTCGGGGACGGCGAGCAGTGCCGCGACCACAAGGACGACCAGCGCCACGACCGTCACCCCGACGGCCAGCCCAAGGTGAGGGGCGCCACGCCGGCGACGGGCGACGGGTTCATGTGCGACGACGTCGTCGTCCCGGCTGGGTTTACGGGTGCTCATCGCGGCAGCTTCGATCAACGGCCGGCGATGGGGCGCCAGCAGATCCCGGTGAGCATAGGCAAGATGTAGTTGTACCCACCTTCGTGATGTGCAGCATTAACGGGGCTTAAGAAGGCCGCGCAGGCACGGGAACGAGGGTCGCCGCGATGACGAGGCGCTCGCTTGACCAAAGGGGTAGCGTGGGTGTTGAGGGAGGACCGTGCTGTCCATGGGGGCTTTTGCCGGCCGAGCGACAGAAGGGAGCTGATGGGAGATGGCGCAGTCGGAGATCCGCGGGGACCATTCCAGCATCGGCAACGGCGGCGACACACGTGAGGGCGCAGAGAGCGGCGCGGCCAAGCCCGAGCGCGAGACCAGAACCGTCACGGGTCATCCCGAGTCGCACGTGCCAAGGGAGCGCGATGCAAACTCTGCCCCGGCGGAGGGTCCGGACCGTCCGACGCCGCGCTTTCAGAGCAACCGCATGACCGGTGCCGAGCGAGAGAAGACCATCAGCGACGCGCGAGAGGTCCGATTTCCGGTCGCCCTCCGCGGCTACGACCGAGCGGCCGTCGATCGCTACGTGCGAGAGGTCAACCGCGTGATCGCCGAGCTCGAGATCTCGTCCTCGCCGGAAATGGCCGTCCGGCACGCCCTCGACGAGGTGAGCGAGGAGACCCGGGAGATTCTCCAGCGTGCCCACCAGTCCGCCGAGGAGCTGACGGCGCGCTCGAGGGCGCGGGCCGACGAGCGCTTGGAGCAGGCCGAGCAGGAGGCCCAGGAGATGCGCGACACCGCGCAGCGCGAGGCGCATGAGCTGCGCGAAACGACGCAGTGCGAGGCCGAGGAAATGCGCGCGCAAGCGGCCAGCGAGGCGGCCGAGACCCGCGAGACGGCAACGCATGAAGCCGAGCAGGTTCGCCAGAACGCCGACCACGAGGCTCAGCGACTGCGCACGACCGCGCAGCGCGAGGCGGACGACTTGCGTGCGGCAACCCGTCGCGAAGCCGAGGAGACGATCGAGCACGCGGAGACCCGCGCGCGGGAGCTCGGCCACAGCGCCGAGACGATCTGGCGCGAGCGTCGCCGCTTGATCGAGGACGTGCGGGGGGCCGGCGAACAGCTCGTGGCGATTGGCGACACGGAGTCCAAACGCTTCCCACGGTTCGCCGAAGACATGGCGCTCGCGCTCGAGCCGCTGCGCGGGCACCAGGCGTCAGGCGACGACGATCCTGGCGAGGCCGAGCCCACGGCCTCGGCCTCGGCGGACGCGGATACGTAGCACCGACGGGTCAAAGCCCCCGACTGAAAAGATCGGGGGCCGATGCTGAAACTCCTCAGGCGGATCGCCGTCGACGTCTCGCCCCTGCGCGCCTCGCGGGACTTCCGCCTGCTCGTCGGCGGTGAGGTCGTGTCCAATCTGGGCACGCAGGCGGCGCTCGTGGCGCTCCCGTTCCAGATCTTCGTCATCTCCGGCTCGGCGACCCTGGTTGGCCTGCTGGGGGCGTTCGAGCTCGGGCCGATGATCGTGGTGTCGCTGTTGGGTGGCGCCCTGGCGGATCGGGTGGACCGCCGGCGGGTGCTGGCCGCTGCTCAGGTGGGCGTGGTCGGCGTCGGGGCGGTGGTGGTGGCGTTCCCCGATCTCGCGGCGTACGACGGCGGCCGCGTGCCGGCGCCGCACGGGACGCCCGCGCCGGTACAGGACGCGGCGTAGGGCCGGCGCGCGCCACATGCAAGACTGGGTCGCATGAGCCGCCGCGCCTGGCTTGCGTTCGCCGCCATGTCCCTGATCTGGGGGGTTCCGTACCTGTTCATCAAGATCGCGGTCGATGGAGGAATGACGCCGCCCGAGCTCGCCTGGGCACGGGTCACGCTGGCGGCAGTGGTGCTCCTCGGCCTGGCGTGGAGGGCGGGGACGCTGGGCGCGGTCCGGGGCCGGTGGCGCTGGCTGCTCGCGTACGCGATCGCGGAGGTCTCGATCCCGTTTCCGCTGATCGCCGCCGGCGAGGAACACGTCGCGTCGTCCGTGGCGGCGATCATCATCGCCTCGGTACCGCTGATCGGGGCTGTGCTGGCGATGCGTTTCGACGACTCTGAGCGCCCGACTCCGCTCCGCGCGGCCGGCCTCGCGATCGGCTTCGGTGGCGTCGTCGCGCTCGTTGGCATCGACGTTGCCGGCAACGCGGGCGAGCTGCTCGGGACGGCGGCGATCCTGGTCGCGGCCGTCGGTTACGCGATCGGGCCGATGGTGATCAAACACCGGATGGCGGGTCTCGATCCCCGCGCGATGATCGGGGCGGGCCTGGCGATCGCGTCAGTGGTGCTCGCTCCATTCGTGCTGGCCGACCCGCCGCGGAGGGTCCCGACCGCCGGCGCGCTCGCGTCGGTCGCGGTCCTCGGAATCCTGTGCACGGCCGTCGCGTTCGTGATCTTCACCGTGCTGATCCGCGAGGCCGGGACGAGCCGCGCGACGGTCATCACGTACGTCAACCCGGTGGTGGCGGTGGCGCTCGGGGTGACGCTGCTCGGCGAGCAGCCCGGCGCGGGCGCGGAAGCCGGCCTGCTGTTGATCCTCGCCGGCTCGTGGCTTTCGACCGGCGGGCGGCTCCCGCCGCAGCTGCGCCAGTGGTACGGGCGCGCTGTCACATCACGGTGGCGCGCACGGAGCTCCGCGGTCAGCGAGGCCTCGGCGCCCTGCCGCTGACGGACCGCTTACCGGTCAAATTACACACGCAGTCCGCAAATCCGGATAGGATCAAGCTCTCGCGCAATCGGCTCGTGCAGCGCTACGGCGGCGCAGGGCCTGTCGGTTGAAGCGAACAGCAGTGTGTGGGGCCCGCCGTTCCTTACAAGGAACCACCACTTGGAGACGAACTTGGGATCAACAAATCTCGCTGCCCAGCCCGCGACCAGTGTGCGGCCCGTGTCGATGCCCCTCGTCGATCGGATCGCCAGCGGCGTGGTGACCGCCGTCCCGCCGATCATGGTGCTGATCGGCATGTACTTCGGCTGGATGGGGAACCTGCTGAGTTGGCAGGACATCCTGATCCTGGTCGTCTGTTACGTAGGCATCGGCGCCGGCGTGACCGTCGGCTTTCACCGATTGTTGACGCACCGCAGCTTCAAGTGCCACCGGCTGCTCCGGGCAGGGTTCGCGGCGCTGGGCTCTGCCGCGGCGGAGGGCCCGGTGATCGACTGGGTGGCAACGCATCGCAAGCACCACCAGTTCTCGGACGTCGACGGCGATCCGCACAGCCCGCACGTGGGCCACGGATCCGGGTGGTCGGGGGCCTTCCGCGGGCTGCTGCACGCGCACATCGGCTGGGTGTTCAGCGACATGGAGGTGGCGGACGAGCGGCGCTACGCGAAGGACCTGCTCGCCGATCCTCTGATCAAGTTCGTCGACCGCACGTTCGTCCTCTGGGTGATCGTCGGGCTGGCAGCGGCGTTCGGCCTAGGCGTTCTGCTGACCGGGTCGGTGATCGGCGGTCTGACGGCGCTCCTCTGGGGCGGCGCGGCGCGGATCTTCTTCCTGCACCACGCGACCTTCAGCATCAACTCCGTCTGCCACTTCTTCGGCAGGCGCGACTATGACACCCCCGATGAGTCCCGGAACGTCGCGTGGCTGGCGATCCCCACGTGGGGAGAGGCGTGGCACAACAACCACCACGCTTTCCCGACTTCGTACCGCCACGGGCTGCGCCGATGGCAGATCGACCCGTCTGCTGCGATGATCCGGGCGATGGAGATGACCGGTCTGGCGTGGGACGTCGTGCGGGTGGATCAAGTTCGGCGGGAGCGCAAGTCAGTCGTGCAACAGGCGTAGCTCCCGGTGCTCGCTCGTACCGAGCCGCTCCGACGAGAGCTTGCCAGCGCGCTTCCGTCCCGGCCGGTCACGGTGCGCTTCTGGGACGGGACCAGCGTCCGCGCAACCGAGCCGGACGCGCCGACGTTCACGCTGCGCTCGCCACGGGCGCTCGGGCACGTCTTGCGAGCCCCAGGTGAGCTCGGGCTGGGGCGCGCCTACGTCGCCGGACTGATCGAGGTCGACGACCTCGACGGGGCGATCCAGTTCGTCGACAACTTCGAGCCGCCGCCGATCTCGCTTCGCCACCAGGCGCGCCTGGCCCTCGCGCTCGTGCGCGCCTGCGGGGTGGTGGCGCCGCCACGGCGGCCGGCGACGGAGTTGCGCCTACGCGGCGAGCGGCACACGATCGCGCGCGACCGCCGGGCCGTCCGTCACCACTACGACGCCGGCAACGAGTTCTTCGCGCTCTTCCTCGACAGCTCGATGACCTACAGCTGTGCCCTGTTCTCGCGCGGCGCCAAGACGCTCGAGGAGGCTCAAGAGGCCAAGCTCGAGCTCGTCTGCACGAAGCTCGCGCTCGAGGCCGGCGAGCGAGTTCTGGACGTCGGCTGCGGCTGGGGAAGCTTCGCAATCCACGCGGCGAAGCGCCACGGCGTCCGGGTCCTCGGCGTGACGTTGTCGGAACCTCAGGCTCAGCTCGGACGCGAGCGGGCACGCGCCGCCGGCGTGGAGGACCTCGTGGAGATGCGCGTCGCCGACTACCGCCAGGTCGCGGAAGATCCGTTCGACGCGATCGTCAGCATCGGAATGGTCGAGCACGTCGGGGCGGAGCGCATAGACCTGTACGCCGGAAGGCTGGCGGCGCTTCTCCGACCCGGGGGAAGGCTGCTGAACCACGGGATCGCGAAGCTGAAGGACTTCGACGATCCCGACGAAGGTCCGTTCTCGGAGCGGTTCGTGTTCCCCGACGGCGTCCCGCTCCCGCTCTCGAGAATCGAGCTCGCGCTCGAGCGAAACGGGCTCGTCACCAGGCACGTCGAGGGACTGGCCGACGACTACGCGGAAACGCTCCGACACTGGATCGACCGCTTCGAGTCTCGCTACGCGGACGCGATCCGGATCGCCGGGATCGAGCGCGCCCGCATCTGGCGGCTATATCTGCGCGCGGCGCGGCTCGGCTTTGTCACCGGCTGGGCCTCGATCTACCAGGTCCTCGCGGACCGGCCCTGATTCCGACCCAGCGGGCTCGATGCCGCGTGGCGGGACCGGCGAGGACTGGATGATCGACGTCGTCGTCTGCCCGAACGTGACCAGCTGGTCGATGATCTCCTCCAGGTGCGTCACCGAGCGCACGTGCGCCTTGACCAGGTAGCAGTCCTCGCCGGTGATGCGGTGGCATTCGACGATCTCGGGAATCGCGCGGACGAGCTCTGCCACCTTGTGGATCTGGCGGGGCGCGGGGCGGACACGGATGATCACGCTCAGCGGGTAGCCGAGCGCCGCGGGGTCGACGGTGGCGTGATAGCCCCGAATGACGCCCTGGCGCTCGAGGCGCTGGAGGCGCTCGGCGACCGCCGGCGAGGAGAGCCCGACGCGGCGGCCAAGCTCGGCGAGGCTCAGACGGGCGTCGGACTGCAGCTCCACGAGCAGCCGCCGGTTCGTGTCGTCGAGCACAGGGGAATCGGCGTAATGGCCATTTTGCCTTTGATTCATAGGTCAAAACCCTATCACGCCTATGTACCACCATGGAATCTGCGCATGCTGCTGGTGATCATGTGGTATGAGAAACCGGACGCCGCCCGCTCACGCCTACTTCCTGGTAAGTGCCGTCTTCCACTACCTCGGCCCGTCGTTCGCCGTGCTGCTGTTCACGCGGGTGCAGGTGCTCGGGGTGGCCTGGTTGCGGATCGCATCCGCAGCCCTGATATTCGCCGCATGGCGCCGGCCGTGGCGGCGGTGGGGTGGGATGTCGCCGGCGCTCAGGAGGCTGCTGCTGGGGTGGGGCGCTCTGCTCGCGGTCATGAACTGCTGCTTCTACGAGGCGATCGACCGTCTGCCGCTCTCGACGGTCGCGGCGATCGAGTTCCTGCCCGTAGTCGGCCTCGCCGCGCTCGGAGCGCGATCCATGCGCAACGGCGCGGCCCTGGTCGTGGCCGTGGCCGGCGTCTACCTGCTCACCCGGCCGGAGATCGTGCTCCGGCCCGTGGGCTTCGCGTTTGCTTTCGCCAATGCGGGGCTGTTCGCCGGCTACATCGTCCTCGCCCATCGCGTCGCTCGCCACCCGGCGATCGCCGGGATCGACGGGCTCGCCCTCGCGATGCTGATCGCCGCCGTGGTCGTCACACCGCTGGCGGGCTGGCAGGCGGCGCCGGCGCTGAGCCAACCGGTAGCCCTGCTCGCTGGGATCGGCGTCGGCGTCTCGTCGTCGGTGATCCCGTACGTGACCGACCAGCTGGCGATGGCCCGCCTGCCGCGGGCGACGTATTCGCTGATGGTGTCGCTGCTACCGGCGATCGCGACCGTGATCGGGCTCGTGGTCCTCGCACAGGTCCCGGACGTGACCGACGCAGCCGGCATCGCGTGCGTGATCGTCGGGGTCGCGCTGCACCGAGAGTCAGCCGAGACACAGCCTCCTTCACGGCAGAGCCCGCAGGGGTGTAAGGTCGCGATTAACTCCACAACTAACTAGGGAGAGAGGCATGAGCAGACCGGTTTCTGTGCGGCTCAACGTCAATGGCGTAGAGCACGATCTCGACGTGGAGCCGCGCCTGTTGCTCGTTTACGCGCTTCGCGACAACCTCGGGCTGACCGGAACCCATGTCGGTTGCGACACGTCCAACTGCGGCGCCTGCACCGTCCATCTGGACGGGCGCGCGGTGAAGTCGTGCACCGTGCTCGCGGTCCAAGCCGATGGCGCCAACGTCACCACGATCGAGGGGCTCGGCACCGAGGACGACCTGCACCCGCTGCAAGAGGCGTTCTGGAACGACCACGCGCTGCAGTGCGGGTACTGCACGCCGGGGATGATCATGGCCGCGGCCGGCCTGCTCGCCGACAATCCGAACCCCACCGAGGAAGAGGTCCGCCACGGACTCGAGGGCAACCTGTGCCGCTGCACCGGCTACCACAACATCGTCAAGGCGGTGCTCGACGCGGCCAAGGGCAAGGGCGCGACAGCCGGTGACCGCACGGAGGTGACGGCATGACCGCGACCGCAGAACACCACGTCGGGAAGGCGCTCCGTCGCAAGGAGGACCCCAGGCTGATCACCGGCCAGGGCCGCTACGTCGACGATATCTCGCTTCCCGGCACGCTGTGGATGGCATTCGTCCGCTCGCCCGAAGCGCACGCGAGGATTGTCTCGGTCGACTCCTCCGCCGCCAAGGCACGCCCGGGGGTCAAGGGCGTGTTCACCATCGAGGATTTGACGGATCTCACCGGCCCGTTGCCGATGGCCTGGGTGCCGCCCGGCATCACCGTCAACAACCCCGAGCACTGGCCGCTCGCCAAGGGCACGGTCAGGTTCGTGGGCGATCCGGTCGCCGTCGTGGTCGGGGAGGATCGCTATGCGGTCGTCGATGCCGCCGAAGACGTGGTGGTCGAGTACGACCCGCTTCCCGTGGTCACGGATCCCGAAGCCTCCCTTGAGCGCGAGACGCACCTCCTCCACCCGGAGCTCGGCAGCAACCAGACTCACGCGTGGTCACTCGGTGGCGGTGATCTCGAGGCCGGCTTTGCGGAGGCCGACGTCGTCGTCGAGCGTCGCGTCGTCAACCACCGGGTCGCCGGGGCGCCGATCGAGCCGCGCGGGGTACTCGCCGACTATCGCGCCGGCCAGCTCACGGTGTGGAGCGCCACGCAGGTGCCGCACTTCGTCCGGCTGTTCCTCGCGCTCCTGCTCGGGATGAGCGAGGAGCGCGTGCGCGTGATCGCGCCCGAGGTCGGGGGCGGTTTTGGCGCGAAGCTCCAGATGACCGGCGAGGAAGTCCTCGCCGCCTGGGCCTCGCGCAAGCTCGGCTGGCCGGTGAAGTGGATCGAGACGCGCACCGAGGACATGGCCACCACCCACCACGGCCGTGACCAGATCGCGTACACCAAGATGGGCCTCAAGCGCGACGGCACGATCACTGCCTTCCATGTGAGGATCATCGCCGACTTCGGCGCCTACAACATGTTGCTGACGCCGACCATCCCGGCGCTCGGGGCGTTCGTGATGAGTGGCGTCTACAAGATGCCGGCGCTCCAGACCGACATCACGGGCGTGTTCACGAACAAGTGCCCGACGGACGCGATCCGGGGCGCGGGCCGACCCGAGGCGACCCACATGATCGAGGTCACGCTCGACCAGGCGGCCGCCGAGCTGGGTATGGACGTGCTCGATATCCGCCGGAAGAACTTCATCCCCAAGGAGGAGTTCCCCGCCGAGCTCCCGATCGGCGTGGTCTACGACTCGGGCGACTACGAGAAGACGCTCGACAAGCTGCTGGAGCACGTCGACATCGCGGCCTTCCGAAGCGAGCAGGAGGAGTTGCGCTCGAAGGGTGTGTACCGAGGGATCGGATTCTCGACCTACACCGAGATCTGCGGCCTCGCTCCGACGCGAGTGGTCGGTCCCGAGGGGTTCGGCAACCAGGCCGGGTTCTGGGAGTCGGCGCTGGTCCGCGTCCACAACACCGGTGCGGTCACCGCCTACACGGGCTCGTCTCCGCACGGCCAGGGGCACGAGACTTCGTTCGCTCAGATCGTCGCCGACCGGGTCGGGGTCGATCCGTCGGTCGTCGAGATCGTCCACGGCGATACCGGCGTCGGCCCCGAGGGTCGCAACACCTACGGCTCGCGCTCGCTCGCCGTGGGCGGCGAATCGCTCGCGCGGTGCGCGACGAAGATCGCCGACAAGGCGAAGGCGATCGTCGCCCACCACCTCGAGGCCTCGCCCGAGGACATCGAGCTCATCGGCGACAAGTTCGCGGTCCGCGGCTCGCCCGACAAGGGGATGACGATGGCCGAGGTGGCTGGTGCCGCGTATCTCAACCAGGTCCCCGACGGGATGGAGCCGGGGCTCGAGGCGACGACGTTCTGGGAGCCCGAGAACTTCGTGTTCCCGTTCGGTGCGCACGCCGCGATTGTCGACCTCGATCCAGAGACCGGGAAGGTCAAGCTGCTCCGCTATGTCGCGGTCGACGACTGCGGCAACGCGATCAACCCAATGCTGATCGACGGTCAGGTGCATGGCGGCGTGGTGCACGCCATCGGGCAGGCGCTCTACGAGCGCGTGCACTACGACGAGCAAGGCCAGCTCGTCACCGGCACGTTCGTCGACTACGCGCTGCCCACCGCCGCCGAGCTGCCGGCGATCGAGACCGACCGCACGGTGACGCCATCGCCGGTCAACTCGTTGGGCGTCAAGGGCGTGGGCGAAGCGGGTACGATCGCGGCGAGCGCGGCCGTGACCAACGCCGTGATCGACGCGCTCCGCCCGCTCGGAGTCACCTACATCAACATGCCGCTCAGCCCGATGCGGATCTGGGAGGCGATCGCCGAAGCGAAGGGCGCGAGCCCGGAAGGAGGTGCAAGCGCATGATCCCCGCCGAGTTCGACTACACCGCGCCGGACACGCTGGACGGCGCGATCCAGGCGCTCGCCGACGGTGGCGAGGACGCCAAGCTGCTCGCCGGTGGCCACTCCCTGATCCCGCTGATGAAGCTGCGCCTCGCGGCGCCTACGCTGCTCGTCGATCTGCGCAAGGTGCCCGGGCTGCACGGCATTCAGCGTGAGGACGGCACCTGGCGAATCGGCGCGCTCACGCCCCACACCGAACTCGAGCACAGCCCGCAGTTGGGCGTGCTCTCGGTGGCGGCCGGGACGATCGCCGACCCCCAGGTCCGCAATCGCGGGACGATCGGCGGCTCGCTCGCCCACGGGGACCCGGCGTCCGACCTCCCCGCGGTGCTGTTGATCACCGAGGGCACCGTGACCCTGACCGGGGCAGGCGGCCAGCGAACGGTCGAGGCCGGAGATCTGTTCCGGGACTACCTCGAGACCGCCGTCGAGCCCGGCGAGGTGCTGACCGAGGTCCGGGTGCCAGCGCTCGATGGGTGGGGCTTCGGCTACCAGAAGTTCAATCGCCGCAGTGAGGACTGGGCGATGGTCGCGGTCAGCGCCGTGGTCAAGAAGTCCGGCGACAGCGCCGAGGACGTCCGCGTCGGGCTGACGAACATGGGTTCGGTGCCGCTGCGGGCGACCGAGGTCGAGCAGGCGCTGCGCGGGCAGCCCCTGACCGCCGAGACCATCGCCAACGCCGCCGAGCACGCCGACGAGGGCACGAGCCCGCCCGCCGACCTCAACGCCAGCAGTGATTACAAGCGGCACCTGGCGCGTGTGCTGACCAAGCGGGCGCTGACCGAAGCGGCCGGACTGTCGTGAGGCCGCGCTGAACCTGCCGTTGCAGTCCGTAGAGGCGGCGAGCGAGGCGCTCGCCGCCCAGGACTACCTGGCCGATCGGGCGCTCGCGCTCGCGGTCCACCTCGCGGTCGTGCTCGAGCAGCCGCTGCTGCTCGAGGGGGAGGCCGGGGTCGGCAAGACCGAGGTCGCGCGAGCGCTGGCGGCCGCGACCGGAGCGAGGCTGATCCGCCTGCAGTGCCACGAGGGGATCGACATCCACCACGCCGTGTACGACTGGGACTATCCCCGGCAGCTGCTGGCGCTGCGCGCCGCTGAGGGCGGGATTCACGAGGGCGAGCTGTTCTCCGAGCGGTTCCTCCTGCGCCGTCCGTTGCTCGACGCGCTGGAGGTCGAGGACGAGCAGCCCGTGGTGCTGCTGATCGACGAGATCGACCGCGCCGATGACGAGTTCGAGGCCTTCCTGCTCGAGTTCCTGTCGGACTTCGCGGTGACGATCCCGGAGCTGGGAACGATCAGCGCGACCCGTCGGCCGATCGTCGTGCTCACGTCGAACCGCACCCGCGAGCTCCACGACGCCCTGAAACGACGGTGCCTCTACCACTGGATCGACTACCCGGATCCCGAACGCGAGCGAGCGATCGTCGCGGCGCGGATACCCGGCATCCCCGAGACGATCGCGCTTAGAGTGGTCACCGCCGTCCGGCGGCTGCGCGAGCAGGGCGACCTCTACAAGCTGCCGGGAGTCGGAGAGACGCTGGTCTGGGCGCGGGCGCTCCTGGCGCTTGGAGACGAGGCGGACCTCGATGAGACGCTCGGCGCGGCGCTGAAGGTCCATGAGGACGTTCTGCGGGTCCGTCAGCGCAAGGTGCTCGAGGGTGTCTGATCCGGTGTCGGGCCCGCTCGGCGCGCTGACCGCCGAGCTGCGGGCGGAGGGGGTACGGCTCGGCGTCGGGGAGCTCGTCGACGCGCACCGGGCACTGGCGGCGGTAGACCCGGCGTCGCGCGATGACGCGCGGCTCGCCCTGCGGACGGTTCTGTGCTCGAGCCGCGCCGATCTTGAACGGTTCGAGCGCGCGTTCGTGGCTGTGTTCGGGGACATCCGTCCGGGTGGACGCCAGGACCCCCTCGAGGCGCTCGGGGAGATCGAACGGCCCGTCCTCCCTCGGGTAGCCGTGCCGGACACCAACCGGATGTCCGTGCCGCCGCCAGACGGCGAGATCGTCCCGGCGGCCTGGAGCGACATCGAGCTGCTCCACACCAAGGACTTCGCGGAGTACACGGAGCTCGAGATGGCGATGGCGCGAGAGCTGATCGCGCGGCTGGCCCGCCGCGGCCCGGTGCGGCGCTCGCGGCGGACCCGCGCTTCACGCAAGCGCGGCCACGCCCCGGACCTGCGCCGCCTACTCCGGGCCTCGATGCGCACGGCGGGCGAGCCCATCGAGCGGCACTGGCGGACGCCGACGACCCGCCCCCGGCAGCTCGTGCTGATATGCGACGTCTCGGGGTCGATGGCCCCTTACGCGCGGATGCTGCTCCAGTACCTCCACGCGTGCGTGGCAGCGCGCCGGCGGGTCGAGGCATTCGCGTTCGGCACGCGGCTCACCCGGATCACGAACGAGCTCGCCGGCCGTGACCACGACCGAGCGCTCGAGCGCGCCGCCGAGGCCGTGCTCGACTTCTCCGGCGGCACCCGCATCGGCGAGTCGCTGGCCGAGCTCAACCGGGTGCACGGCCGCCGTCTGGGCCGCGGAGCGGTGGTCGTGATCCTGTCCGACGGCTGGGACCGAGGCGACCCGGAGCAGCTGGGCGCCGAGATGGCCCGTCTTCGACGCAGCGCCCATCGGCTAGTGTGGCTGAACCCGTTGGCGGCACATCCCGGCTATGAGCCGCTGACGCGGGGCATGCGCGCAGCGGTCCCGTTCGCGGACGAACTACTCGCAGGCAATACCCTGGAGTCATTGGAACACCTTGCTGAAACTCTGGAGGAGATGTGAAGGACGTCCTTGAGGAGCTCGGCGCCTGGTCGCAGCGCGGCGACCGGATCGCGCTGGCTACGGTGATCGACGTAAAACGGTCGGCGCCACGCCCGCCGGGAGCGAAGATGGCGGTCACCCTTGATGGCGAGATCGCCGGCGCCGTATCCGGCGGCTGCGTCGAGGGCGCGGTCGTGGAAATCGCGGAGCAGGTGCTGGACGGCGCGCCGCCGAGAGTCGTGCACTACGGCATCGCGGACTCCGAGGCGTGGGATGTCGGCCTGCCGTGCGGTGGCGAGATCGACGTGTGGATCCAGGAGTACGAGCCCGGGCGATTCGCCGAGATCGCGCGCGAGGGTGGACGCGCCGCCGAGGTGACCGTGCTCGAGGGTGCGGCGCCCGGGGCGAAGCTGCTGGTCGAGGCCGACGGCGCCATATCCGGCACGCTCGGCGCTCCGGAGCTCGACGACGAAGCCGTCCGGGCCGCGAGTGAGCTGCTGTGGGCCGAGCGGTCCGAGCGCCGAGGTCCGCTGTTCATCGACGTGATCGCGCCGGCGCCTCGGCTGATCCTGTTCGGCGCCGTCGACATCGCGGCGTCGCTGTGCACGCTGGCGCGGAACGCCGGGTGGCGGCCGTACGTGATCGACCCGCGCGCCCGCTTCGCCACGCCGGAGCGCTTCCCCGATGCGGAAGAGGTGATCGCCGCCTGGCCCGAGGAGGCGTTCGCGCGGATCGGCGGAATCGATCCGGCCACCTCAATTGCTGTGCTGACCCACGATCCGAAGCTCGACGACGCCGCTTTGGCGCTCGCCCTTCGGTCTCCCGCGCGGTTCATCGGGGCGATGGGGTCCCGGCGCGCCCAGGCAGTACGCCGCGAGCGCCTGCTCGAGCTGGGCTTCACCGATGACGAGCTCGAGCGAGTGGCGGCTCCACTGGGTCTCGACCTCGGGGCGATCACCGCGGAGGAGACCGCGCTCTCGATCCTGGCGGAGGTCGTCGCGGCGCGCCACGGTCGCGGCGGCGGCCGGCTCGCGTCCGCGCGCGGCCGGATCCACGAGGTGCCGGCCTGATTAGCGGGCTGATCCTCGCCGCCGGCTCCGGCAGCCGTTTCGGATCGGAGCCGAAGCTGCTGGCCGACCTATCGGGGCGGCCGCTGCTCGAGCACGCCGTCCACGCCCAGTGCGAGGTCGCGGAGATCGAGCGCGTCATCGTGGTCCTCGGGGCGGGGGCGGCGAAGGTGATCGAGCGCGTCGACTTCGGTCGCGCCGAGCCCGTGATCTGTCCCGAATGGGAGTCGGGCCAGGCCGCCTCGCTGCGCTTCGGGGCCGAGGCCCTGGCGGGGGCGGAGAAGGTGATCGTGACGCTCGGCGATGAGCCCCTGATCACCCCCGCGGTCGTGGCGACGTTCCTGGGCCAGCCGGGTGGCGCACGCGCGGTGTACCACGGCAGACCCGGGCATCCGGCGGTGCTCGGACCCCGGGAGCTGCACTCGCTGGCGGAGCTCAGCGGCGACCAAGGCGCGCGCTCGCTGCTGAGCGGCCCCGAGATCGAGTGCTCCGAGCTGTGCTCGGGCGCAGACGTAGACACCCCAGAAGACCTGGAGGCGATCCGCGATGAAGCTAGAGCAGTCATTTGACGTCGCCGCCCCGCTCGGGCGGGTGTGGAATGCGCTGATCGACGTCGAGCACGTGGCACCGTGCCTGCCCGGTGCCGCGGTCACCGGTCGCAACGACGACGGCACCTACAACGGCACCTTCACGCTCAAGATCGGCCCCACGACCGCCTCCTACGCCGGCAAGCTCGAGATGGAGAACATCGACGAGTCCACGCACCGCGCGACGATGCAGGCCAACGGGACCGACAAGCGCGGGCAAGGCGGCGCCAAGGCGACGATCGTCTCGTCGCTGTCCGAGTTGGCGGAAGGCGGAACGCGCGTGGAGGTCGACACCGACTACCAGATCACTGGCCGGCTCGCCCGGTTCGGTCGCGGCGGCATGATCGAGGACATCTCCGAGCGGCTGCTGCGAGAGTTCGCGGCGCGGCTCCAGGAATCGCTGGAGCGGGATCCGGGATTGGGGGAGACGGGCGAGGGCGCCGGGGCCGCGCCGGCCGCGGACGAGGGGGAGGCGGAAGAGGGGGAGGCGGAAGAAGATCGCTGGGAGACGGTGAACGTGGCGGCGTTGACGCGCGATGGGGCGCCGGCCGGCGAGGAGCCGCCGGCGGCTTCCGAGGGGTCGGCGTCTGAGGTTGGCGAGGCGCCAATGTCGGAGGTTGGCGAGGCGCCACCCGAGCCCGAGGCGGGCGAGGCGCCACCGGCTGAGCCTCAGGAGGAGCCACCGCCGGAGGCTGCGGGCGCGCCGCCACCAGAGGCGAGCGAGGCGCCACCACCACCCGCGGCGCCACCGCCACCGGCGGCACCGCCACCGCCGAAGGCACCACCCCCGCCACGGGCCTTGGCCGCGCCGCCGCCGCCGGCCGAGCCACTCGACGCCGGCGCGCTCGTCGGCGCCGTCATGTGGGAGCGGGTCCGGCGCAACGCCGTCGTGCCGCTCGCCTTCGTGGCCGGCCTGCTGCTCGCCCTGTTCCTGCTCCGGCGCAACCGCCGGTCCTAGGCGGTGCCGAACCGATGAGCGGCCAGGTCGAGACGGCGGAGCGGTTCCTCGCGCTCCACCACCAGGATTACCCGCTGCTGATTCCAAACCCGTGGGACGCGGGGTCGGCGAGGGTACTCGCCTCGCTTGGGTTCCAGGCGCTGGCGACGACCAGCAGCGGCTTTGCGGCCACGCTGGGACGACTGGATGGGTCCGTGACCCGCGATGAGGCCCTCGCGCACGCGGCGACGATCGTCGAGGCGACCGAGTTGCCCGTGTCGGCGGACCTCGAAAACGCGTTCGCGGACGATCCGGGCGGAGTGGCGGAGACAATCGGCCTGGCCATCGAGGCCGGGCTGGCGGGATGCTCGGTCGAGGACTTCACCGGTCATGAGGACGACCCGATCTACGAGCTGGACTTCGCGGCGCAGCGCGTCGCCGCCGCGGTCGAGGTCGCCAACCGCGGCCCCGTCCACCTCGTCATCACGGCGCGCGCGGAGAACCACATCCACGGACGGCAAGACCTGGCCGACACGATCGCCCGCCTGCAAGCGTACGAGCGCGCCGGCGCCGACGTCCTCTACGCGCCGGGCCTGTCGAGCGCCGAGGACATCCGAAGCGTGGTCGAGTCCGTCGGCCTTCCGGTGAACGTGCTCGCGCGGCCGAAGGCGCCATCGGTGGCGGAGCTGGGGAAGATCGGGGTCAAGCGCATATCGGTCGGTGGCGCGTTCGCGTTCAACGCGATCGGCGCGCTCGTCGAGGCGGCGCAGGAGCTCTTGGAGCAAGGCACGTACGGGTACGCGGATAGGGCCGCCACCGGGGTCCGCGCGGCGCGTTCGGCGTTCGCGCCGTAGCTGGTTTGCGGTCGGCGCTTGGTGTGCGGGCAGGGGCTAAGGACTCTCGGCGCGCGGCGCAGCTGTGGCGGCCGTCGGCCCGCGTTGGCGGACGGCTCGGCAACGGCGGCAGGGAGGAGGGTGGGTGACGGCGGTCGACAGGCGCCGGCGGGGGCTTTTGCCCCGCTTGATCGCCCAGATTGGCCGGCGCCCCGGGGGGGTCTGGGCGCTCACGCAGGTAGGTGTGCCCGGGATGTGCCGAGATGTGGCGGGTTGGTGGCGGGAGTGTGGCGAGAGTGTCACGGGGATGGTGCATAGCGCGTCAACACCGGCGCCAGATCCGAGCCCTGTCGTATTGAGCACACTCCTCGTGCACAACTCGACAGGCCTCGCCATCCGGCCCGGGATTGTCGTGCTGTGCACCATCGAAGGGACGCGATCGCGCCAATACCGCCCCCTTCCCAGCGCCGTTTACCGGGCCGCCCGCCAATCGGGGCCGCGGCCGCTGAAAAGCTCTGAGTCGAAAGCTAATTCCCGGTGAACGCCGGGTCCCGCCGCTCTACGAACGCCGCCGCGCCCTCGATGAAATCCGCGGAGCGTCCGAGCGCGTGCTGGAGCTCGGCCTCGAGCTGCAGCTGAGCGTCGAGGTCGCCGTAGATGAACCGGTTCAGCGCCCGCTTGGAGCTGGCGTAGGAACGGGTCGGCCCGGCGGCCAACCGGCTGACGAGCACGTCGGCCTCGGCCATCAGCCGATCATCGGGATAGACCCAGTTGACCAGGCCCCAGTCGAGTGCCTGCGCCGCCGGCACACGTTCGCCGAGCAGGGCCATCTGGAACGCCCGCGCCTTGCCGATCGCCGGCGGCACGAACGCCGTCGAGCCCCCGTCCGGCATCAGCCCGATGTTGACGAAGGCAAGGCCGAAGAACGCCGACTCGGCCGCGATCACGAGATCGCAGGCGAGCGCGAGCGAGCACCCGATCCCGACCGCCGGCCCGTTGACGGCAGCCACGACCGGCTTGGGCAGGTCGCGAACGCCGGCGATCGCCGGGTGATAGATGCCGTGCAGCTCCTTGCGGATATCTGGCATTCCGTCCTCGGCGGGATCGAATCCCGCCTTGAGGTCGGCGCCCGACGAGAACCCGCGGCCCGCACCGGTCACGACCACGGCACGGACGGACTCGTCAGCCGCCTCGCGCTCGATCACCTGCCTCAGTTCCCGGCCGAACTCGGCGGTCCAGGCGTTGAGGGTCTCGGGCCGATTGAGCGTCAACCTCCCGACCGCGCCTGATTGCTCCCAGATGACCGTCTCGTAGCTCATCGCCGCATCATTCCAGCATTACGCCGCGGCGCGCAAGCTGATGAGCGGCGGCCGTTGCACCGGCTCGCTGCCGATCGCGTGGGGCCCGTCGTCGCCCAGCGCCAGGAACGTGGCCGGGAGCGGCCCCTCGATGCGGCCCTCTCGCGCCAGGCGGGATGCCACCGCCTGGAGAACCGCGTACGCCATCGGTCCGAGGTCGCGCAGCGGCTGATGCGCGTTCTGGCGCACGTCGAGGTCGACCTGGGCGAGCCCGTCGAGGCCGACGGCGTGGTAGGCGTCGATCAGCAGGGCGATGTCCACTCCGTACCCGGTCATGAACGGGAGACGCTCGAGCAGCTCGCGCCGGACCGCGATCTCGCCGGCGAGCGGTTGCTCGATCGTGGCGAGCTCGGGATAGAAGAGGTTCAACAGCGGCCGCGCGGTGAGCTCGGTGACACGCCCGCCGCCCTGCGGGAGGGTCAGCTCGCCGACCCGGAACGGGCGGCGATAGAACCCTTTCACGAAGGCGATCCGAGGGTCACTGAGCAGTGGGCCAACCAGTCCCCTGACGAAGTGGGTGCCGAAGTCCTCCGAGTCGGCGTCCAGGAAGCAGACGACGTCGCCGATCAGGCTCGGCAGTGCTCGCCACATGGCATCGCCCTTGCCGAGCACCGGCCCGTGCTCGGGCATCAGCTGCTCCTGATCGGTCACATCTACCCCCAGTGCGCGGGCAATCTCGCCGGTCCCGTCGCTGGAGTTGTCCACGACCAGGATCTGCTCGACGAGTCCGCGCTCGCGCAGCGGCACGAGCTGCTCGAGGATCGCGCCGATCGTCGAAGCCTCGTCGCGAGCCGGAAGGCAGACGGAGATCGTCTGCGCCCGTTGGGCCGCGAGGCGTGGCAGTGGGAACTCTGCGTGGCTGTACGTGTTGCTGCGGTACCAAGACCGTGCGCGGACGGACATCGAGTACAGAGGATGCCAGGCCGTTGCCGCGGCGCCCCTTGCGGCGATCAGAGCCGGGCGGTCAGGAGCCGCCGCTCGCTGCGGGCGGCCCAGGCGACGTCGCCGAACCGCTCGCTGAGCGCGGACGCGCTGCGCTCGTGGTCGTAGCTCACCCGGCGCAACTCCACGGTCCCGTCCTCGCGGACGAGCGCGTAGGCGGCGCGCCGGTCTCCGTCGAGCGGGAGCCCGACGCTGCCCGGGTTGATCAGCTCGGTACCGTCCTCGCGCCGACGAGCGAACTGGAGGTGGGTATGCCCGAACACCACCCGGCGCTCGCGGGCGCTCCCGAGCAGCTCTGCGTCGCGCTCCCCGGGATCGGGCATGAACGACTCGAGATCGGACACCGGCGAGGCGTGGCAGTAGCGGGTCCCATCGAGGACCACCTGCTCCTCCAGGGCGCCGAGCTCGGCGACGGTGTCCTCGCCCAGCGCCTCCCGGCAGTCGGCGATCGCCCGCTGGAGCAACCCGTCCGGATCCGCCTGGTCAGGGAACGCGCACCACCGGTCAACGTTCCCGCGGATCCAGACGGCGTTCGGAAGATGACGGAGGACTGCGACCGTTTCGGCCGGACACGGACCGAACAGCGCATAGTCACCGCCGAGGACGATCCGGTCCGCACCGGCACCGCGAGCGTCGTCGAGCACCGCTTTGAGCGCGATCACGTTCCCGTGGATGTCGTATAGCAGCGCCAGCGTCGGCACAGCCTCAGTAATACCATCGAAGCCGTGGAGGTGCTAGGACCGACGCTGACGCTTCGCTACGCCGCCGGGGCCGACGCCGGCGCGCTGCTCGAGCTGGGCGCGGACGCCGAGGTGACGAGGTTCTTTTCGTGGGGCCCGTACACGGCGATCGACGAGCCGCTGGCGTACATCGAGGGGCTCGCCGCCGAGCGCGAGCGCGGAGAACGGCTCGACTTTCTGATCGTCGATCGCCAGCGGGGGCCGCTTGGCGTGATCGGCATTTCCGAGCTGGACCGCCGCGACCGCCGTGCCGTGGTCGGCACCTGGCTGGGCCGCGCCCACTGGGGCAGCGGCGCCAACGCGCAGTCAAAGTCGCTGATCGCGCACCTGGCGTTCAACGTCCTGGGGATCGAACGGCTGGGCGCCTACGCGGACCTGGACAATCCCCGCTCCCAGGCGGCGTTGAGCCGGCTCGGCTTCCAGCACGAGGGGGTGCTCCGGCGCTGGCACCGCCACGGCGAGCAGGTCCACGACGTGCTCGTCTACTCGTGGCTGAAGGAGGAGTGGCAGCGCTCGCCGCTCGCGGAGGTCTCCGTCGAGGTGCGGGGAGATCCGCCGCCGGCGTTCGTATGCGGTGCGGGCCCGACGGGCCGTCGCTTCACCGTCGCTGCTCCCAGCTGAAGCCGCGGATCGCCAGCCAGATCCCGAACGCCGCCCATACCGCGATCACGCCCAGGTCACTGATGTTCGTCGCCAGCGACGTGCCCTTGACGAGCGCACCCGAGAGGCCGTGGATCAGGGGGTAGAGCGGGAGCGCCTCGGCGATCGTGCGCAGGAACGCCGGCGCGCTGCTGGAGTCGAACACGTAGAAGGACACGAACACCACGGGTAGAAACACGGCGTTGACATACGCGGCGGTCGATTCGAAGTTCGGGATCGCATGCGCGAATGAGACGCCCAGGGCGGCGAAGCAAACGACGCCGGCGACGACGAACACGACCAGTTCGAGCCAGTCCTTCGGCCAGCCGATCCCGAACAGCACCCGACCGGCGACAACGATTATCCCGATCTGCAGGGCAGTGTTCGTGACCGCGTTGGCGGCGACCCCACCGAAGTAGGAGATGGTCGGCAGCGGCGTGCCGCGGATCCGCTTGAGGACGCCGCGCTCTCGCAGGAAGACGATGTTGTACGCGAGCGCGGTGAACGTCGTCGACATCACGCTCATTCCGGCGATCGACGGGACCAGCTTGTTCAGGTCGTTCTGGTTGCCGGCGAGGATCACGCCGCCGGCCGCCAGGAACAGCAACGGCAGCAGGAAGTTGAAGAAGGCCGCGCTCGGGTTGCGCCAGAACAGCCTGCGCTCGAGCCGGTACTGGCGCCAGGCGAGCGACGCGGCGTCAGGCATCGTCGTCGTCCCCCGCGGTCAGCTCGAGATACACATCCTCGAGCGTGGGGCGCGTGACGGTCAGCCCCTCGAGCCGCTGGCCGCGAGCGAGGGCGCGACCCGTCAGCTCGTGGAGGACCTTCGTCGGGTCGTCCGTTTCCTGCTCGATCGTCTCGCCGGTGCCGTTCCGGTAGGCGATCCGGTAGGGAGCGGTGCCGGCGCTCGCGCGAAGCTCGTGCGGGGCGCCCTCGACGGCGATCCGTCCGTCCTGGATGATCGCCACGCGATCGGCGAGCGCCTGCGCCTCATCGAGGTAGTGGGTGGTGAGCAGGACGGTCTTGCCGAGGTTCTTCAGCGAGCGGATCGTGTCCCAGGCGTTGCGCCGCGCCGCCGGATCGAACCCCGTCGTCGGCTCGTCGAGAAAGATCAATTCCGGGTCGCCGATCAGCGCCAGCGCCAGATCCAGCCTGCGCAGCTGTCCCCCGGAGAGGGTCCGCGCCGGCGCGTTCTCCTTACCTTCGAGGCCGGTCAGCGAGATGACCTCGTCCACGGATCTCGGGTGCGGGTACATCGAGCCGAAATGGCCGAGCGCCTCGCGCACCTTGATGTGGCGGTAGAGCCCGGTGGCCTGGAGCACGATTCCGACCCGGGCCCTCAGGTCGCGCGAATGGTCGCCAGGATCCATCCCGAGGACGCTGACCTCACCGCCGCTCCGCTTGCGATAGCCCTCCAGGATCTCGACCGTGGTGGTCTTGCCGGCCCCGTTTGGGCCGAGGAGCCCGAACACCTCACCGCGACCGACATCGAAGTCGATTCCTCGAACTGCCTCAAATTCCGCGTAAGACTTACGCAAACCTCTCACGCGGATCGCCGGATCGTCCATGTGGTGGATGATGGCAGTGTCCCCGTGGTCGATACTTCGCGCGCGTGCGAGCCGTACTGAAACTCCCCACCTACCGTCGGCTCCTCGCTGCGTACACGCTGAACGAGCTCGCATGGTCGATCGGCTCGCTGACGCTGGCCCTGCTCGTCTACCGACGCACCGGGAGCGTTGTCGGCGCGATGGGTTATTTCCTGTCTGCGCAGTTCATCCCCGCGCTGATCGCCCCGTCGGTCGTCGCGAGGCTCGACCAGCGGTCGGTGCGCCGCGTGCTGCCGACCATCTACGCACTCGAAGCGATCGCGTTCGTGGCGCTCGGGTGGATGGCGTCGCGGTTCCTCCTCGAACCCGTGCTCGTGCTGACCGTCATCGATGGCGTGCTCGCGCTGAGCGCGCGCCCGATCGCCCGCGCCACCACGGTCGGGGTGACCGCCCCCGTGGGCTTGCTCAGGGAGGGCAACGCACTCACAAACGCCTCGTTCTCGATCTGCTACATGGCCGGGCCGGCAATCGGCGCCGTCGTTGTCGTCGCGGGCAGCACGACGGCGGCCCTGTTCGTCAACAGCGCTCTGTTCGCGTTGATCGCGATCACGATCGGGACCGCGCAGGGACTGCCCGATGGCACCCGGCGGCCCGTTCCCAGCGCCGGCCGGCTCCGCGCCGCGATCGCGCTCGCCCGAGAGCACCCCGGAATCCGCGCGTTGCTCAGCTTTCAGGTAATGGCCGTCCTGACCTTCACGATCGCCATCCCGGTCGAGGTCGTGTTCGCCCAGCGGTCGTTGCACTCCGGGGCGGGCGGGTACGGGGCGCTGCTATCCGCCTGGGGTGGCGGGGCGGTCGTCGGGAGCATCGTGTACGCGCGGTGGCGGCGAGTGTCCAACCGCATGCTGATCGCGGGCGGCGCGGCGTCCCTCGGCGTTGGCATGCTGGTGATGGCGGTGGCCCCCTCGCTGGCGGTCGCGATCCCCGGCGCGGCCCTGGCCGGTGTCGCCAACGGGCTCGAGTCAGTGGCGGTCCGGACCGCGCTTCAGGAGCAGGTCGAGCAGCGATGGATGGCGTTGATCATGAGCCTCAGCGAATCGATCTTCCAGGCCGTGCCCGGCGCCGGAATCCTGATCGGCGGCGCGATCGCGGCGACGGCGGGCCCGCGGGCTGCGCTGGCGGTCGCGGGCGGCGGGGCGCTGGTCGTCGCGTCGCTGGCGTGGACGACGCTTCGAGTTGAGACCGGGCCCCCGCGCACTGCGGCGCTCCCCGAGGAGCGCGAGGTCGCGCGCCCAGCCGCTCAGCCGAGCGCGGCTGCCAGAAGGTAGCGTCCGCAGGCGTGCGCCGTGCCTGCATCGACATCGGCTCGAACACGACAAGGTTGCTGGTCGCCGAGTGCGATGGAGAGCGGTTGCTGGAGATCTATCAGGAACGCGCGTTCACGCGCCTCGGGCGAGGCATGCTGGATCACGGCACGATCGCCCCCGAGAAGATCTCGGAGGTCGTGGAGGTGGTCTCCCGGCAGCTCGAGACCGCGGGCAAGATCGGGTCCAGAGAGGTCTATGGCGTCGCGACTGCGGCGATCCGTCGCGCCACCAACGGCGCGGCGCTGCTCGATGAGATCCGGGCCGCATGCGGTCTGACGATCGAGGTGCTCTCCGGCGAGGAGGAGGCCCGGTTGGCGTTCCTCGGGGTGGCGGGGACGCTCGGTCACGCTCCCACCGGAAGCCTCGGCGTGGTCGACGTCGGGGGCGGTTCCTCGGAGCTCGTCGTCGGTACCGCGCCCGACACCATAGGCTGGAGCACATCGTTGGGCGTGGGCTCCGGCGACCTCGCCGACCACTACCTGCGGTCCGATCCGCCGCTGGCACAGGAACTGGCGGCGGCCCGCGCCCGTGTCGCGGACGCGCTCGACGGGATCGACGCGCCCAGGCCGACCGAGGCCGTCGCCGTCGGGGGCAGCGCGGCGTCCCTGCGCAGGCTCGCCGGCCCGGTGCTGGACGGCGATTCGTTCGCCCGCGCCCTCGCCCTGCTGGGGTCCGAGCCGGCCAGCGATGTCTCACGGCGCTTTGCACTCGACATTGAACGGGTCCGGCTGCTCCCCGCCGGACTCCTGATCCTGGAAGCCGCCTCCGAGCTGCTTGGCTCGCCGCTCCAGATCGGGTGCGGCGGCGTCCGCGAGGGCGTGTTGCTGGAGGCCGGCCGATGAGCGGGGGACGCGAGCCGCCACTGCCCCCGCGCGAAGCGCTCACCGACGTCCGCGTCCGTGCCCCCACCCGCGGCAACCGGCGGCTCGAGCAGCTGCTCGACGCCGTCAACGACGACGACCAGGTGAAGACGTGGTGGCACGTGTCCGCGGTGAATGCAACGCGACGGCTCGGCATGAGCGATCACAGTTGGGTGCACATCCAGATCGTGCTGAATATCGGGCTGCGGCTGGCGCGGCTCCTGTTTCGCCGCGGCGTCGAGCCAAGCGTGGTCGCCGACTACGCGATGAGCGAGCGGGACGCCGAGGTCGTGATCGCAGCCGGCTGCCTACTGCACTGTGTGGGGATGTCGATCCATCGCGACGACCACGAGCGCTACAGCCTGTTCCTCGCCGCCGGCAAGCTGCCGTCGCTGCTCGCCGACATCTACCCCGAACCCGAGCGGACGATCGTCGTCTCCGAGGCGCTGCATTCGATCATCGGCCACCGCCGGCAGGGCGCGCCGTTCACGGTCGAGGCGGGAATCGTGCGGGTCGCCGACGCGCTCGATATGGCGCGTGGGCGCTCGCGGATCCCGTTCGAGGCCGGTCACCAGAACATCCACTCGCTGTCGGCTTACGCCATCGATGAGGTCAAGATCTCGCCCGGTCGCGACCGGGCCGTGCGGGTCGAGATCGCGATGTCGAACAGCGCCGGGATCTTCCAGGTCGACGAGCTGCTCGCGACCAAGCTGCGAGGGTCGGGGCTCGAAGAGCACATCGAGGTGATCGCGCGGATCGAGGCTGAGCACGAGCAGCGACTGATTCCCGTATTCCGGATCTGATCGTGGGCGCCGGACGCGATCGGCGAGGGCTCGCGCGGCGCGCCGTGTCCGAGCTGCGGTACGCCGCCCAGCTCCGCGTGTTGCCCGCGCGCGTCGCCTGGTTCCAGTGGAGGGCACGGCAGACCGCCACGCGAACCGGCGATCGGTTCAGCCTGGCGTCGGTGACCAGACCCGGAAACCTCGCGTTTCTCCTGCGCTTGGCCGAGGGACGCAGGCATGTCGTGGAGCTGGGAACGGCGACCGCGTGGACGAGCATCTCGCTTGCGCTCGCCGACCCGCTTCGAGAGGTCGTCACGTACGACCCGATCGAGTGGGGCGAGCGGGAGCGCTACCTCGCGCTGGTCGACGACGCCACGCGCGAGCGGGTCATGCTCGTTCCGGGGCCGGGTTCCGCGGGACCGGTGCGCGACAACCTGGTCGTCGATCTGCTCTACGTCGACAGCTCACACGCCCGAGACGAAACGATCGAGGAGGTGAACGTGTGGCGGCCCACGCTGCGCGCCGGCGCGCGCATCGTCTTCGACGACTACGACCACCCCGACTATCCGGGGATCCGAGAGGCGATCGAGGCGCTGGGTCTGACCGGCCACGCTCGCGGCACCGTGTTCGTGCACGAGGTGCCCCGGAGCTGAGCAATCAGTAGGTGATCTCGTACAACGCCCGGGCGCCTGGATCCGACACCCAGACGGCGTGCGGTGCGACGGCGAGCCGCGCCGGCGCGCTCCCGACAGAGATCTTGGTCAGCACCCGATCGTTGTTCGTTCCATGCGTGCCGATCCGCAGTAGCTGGGAGCTTGACAGGAGCCAGATCGTGTTGTCGCCGCGTCCGTGATCCAGCGAGTCGACGTCGACAGGATCGGCTCCGGGGCTTGGCGAGTCGGGACGTACGCGGTACTCGTATGGCCGGGTCTGACGCACCGCCACAGTCACTCTCGGATCCACACGCGTGAGGCCCTCCCCGTCCCGGAGGATCCAGACACCATTGCTGGCTGTGATCGCGACGGGGATTCCGGAGCCGGGGAGATGGGGAACGCTTCCGTTGAGCGATCCGTCCCGGGCGAGCACCGTGATCGACCGGTCAGGGGTGCCGACCCAGACGCGCGAGTAGAGAACTCCGATTGCCGTTGGCGGTCCGCTTACGTCGATCCGCTTGGTCGCAAAGGTGCGCGGATCGATCCGGGTCACTGTCGTACCGCCGCTACCCGCCACCCACACCGCCCCGTCTCCAATGGAGATCGCGCTGGGCTTTCCTCCGACCATGATCGAGCGCTTGACGACCTTTCCGAGGCCGTCGAGCACGGTGACATCTCCAGAACCGCTGTTGGTGATCCAAACGTTCCCGGTTGCGGGATCGTTGGCGACGCCCGATGGGGCCTTGCCGACCGGAACACGCAGCTCGCTGCCATCCTCCCGAACGAGGACGGCCAGGTTGTTGGTCTTATCGGCGAGCCACACGTCGCGCCCGGCGATCGCCAGTCCGGCCGGGGTCCCGCCGGTGGTCAGCGGGATCGGCCCGCGGACCACGATCCCGCCGCGGAGGCTGGTCGATGCGATCGCGGGAATTGCAGGCGAGCTCCGCGCCGTCGAGGTCCCTGCGGCCCTGGATGCCTGCCCAGTCGAACTGCCTTGCGCCGTCGGCTTGGAGCCGCCGCTGCCCAGCACGACGACGACCGCGACAAGCACCGCCGCGACGGCGACGGCGGCGAGCACTGGTGCCCACCGTGGCCGCGAACGCCGCTTCGACGCGGCCGGTGGCGCGGCGCCCTCGCCACCCGCTGACTCGCTTGCCGCCACCCGTGTCGGGGCGGTTGGTGGGGTGGCGGGAGGTGGCGCGGTGGCGGGCGGCGCGGGTGATGGGGTGGGGGGTGTTGGCGCGGTGGCGGGGGTGGCGGGTGTTAGCGCCTCAGGCGGCTCCTCCGCAGCGGGCGCCGGCGCCTCAGGCGGCTCCTCCGCAGCCGGCTCCTGGGCAACCTTGGACGGGTGAGCATCGAAGGTGACGAACCCGTCGTCAGCAACGGCCTCGGGGCCTTCGGCTCGCTCGCCTCGCGGCCCGAGCCTCGCGTCTCGCCGCCATCGAGGATCGAGCAGCCCGACGAGGATCTCCTCGAGCTCGTCCCACGCCGCGGTCGCGGTCTGAGTCCGCTCGGCCGGATCCTTCACCACGAGGCGATCAATCCAGTCAGACAGCGCCGGGTCGACGTCGGGGTTAACGTCGACGGCGGGCGTCACGGGCTCATTCACGTGACGCATGAGCATCGCCATCGGTGACTCGGTGCCGTGAAACGGTGGCCGCCCGATCACCTGCTCGTAGGCCATCACGCCGACGGCGTACAGGTCTGTCCAGGGTCCGACACCCTCCGCCATCGCCTGCTCGGGCGCCATGTAGGTGGGGGTGCCCACGGCCGCGCCGGTCGCTGTCAGCGCCGACGTCATGCCGGCGCTCTGGGTGGCCTTCGCGATCCCGAAGTCCGCGATCTTCGCGCGACCGTCCGCGGTGACCATGATGTTCTCCGGCTTGAGGTCGCGATGCACGATTCCCGCCTGCTCCGCCTGCGCGAGCCCGGCCAGCACACCCTCGAGCACGCCGGCGATCTGCGCCACCGTCAGCCGCCCCACATAAGGGCGCAGCGAGCCTCCCGGGACATATTCCATCGCGATGTATGGGATGCCGTCCTGCTCGAAGTAATCGTGCACGGTCACGATGTTCGGATGACTGAGCGAGCCCGCCATCCGGGCCTCGCGCAGGAACCTCTCCGCGGCCCCGGGCGCGCCGAGCTGGAAGCTGCTCAGCTCCTTGAGCGCGACGCTTCGGTCCAATTCCAGCTGACGCGCCAGGTACACGACCGCCATGCCGCCGCGACCGAGCTGTTCAACGATCTCGTAGCGACCGACCCTGCGGCTTGCCGAGGATCGCTCAGCCATGGGTCCGAATCATCCCACCTGTCGCGGCCGCCGTTCCGCATCTGACCGTGTGATGAAGCGGCCGGACGGGCGTAGGCAGGACAGCTACGCTTATGGAACGGATGGGAGTTGTTTGGTGATTCGGAGACGTCTGGTCGCCGCGTTTGCCGTGATTGGGGCTCTGGGTGCAGTCGGGGCGGGCATCGCCATCGGATCGCCGGCGTCGAAACCTGAGCCCACATCCGCCTCGAACCGCTCGCGGGCACAGACCGACGCGTCCGCTCGGCTGGCCGCCCTGAACCTGCCAGCGGGCGCGCAGCGGTCGAGCACCGAGCCCGCCGGCGGCGGGCCGGCGCTCGCCAATTCGGCCGGGACGCCGGCAACCCCCAACCTGGTCGACGATCACGCCTGGTGGGTAATCCCGGGCTCGCCGCAGTCGGTCATCGCGTACATCGACGCTCACCCCCCGGCCGGATCGACGTACAGCCTCGGCGGCTCCGGCGGGAGCCCGCAGCATGTGACGGTCACCGGCTTCTCGTGGCCGGCGATCGTGGATGTCCTCAGCTACCGCCAGTTGGTCGTCGAGGCCGTGACGTTGCCGGGCGGCGCCACCGGCCTGCGCGCCGACGCGCAGGTGCAGTGGATCAACCCCCGCCCGAGCTCGGAGCGGATTCCGGCCGGCGTCCGCCGCCTCACGGTCAGTGAGCGCCGGGGCGAGAAGGCCGTCCTCGCCCCGTTCACGGTCCGTTCCCCGAGGCGGTTGCGCAGGGTCATCGCCGTGCTCGACTCGCTCCCGCTGTTCCCGCCGGGCGCGTACTCATGCCCAGCTGACTTCGGCCTCGCGATTCACTTGGCGTTCTACCGTGGCCCGGGCACGCCGCTGGCGGTGGCGCTGGTCGACCCCGACGGCTGCGAGGGCGTGGGGCTGAAGATCCGCGGCCAGCGCGAGCCCGGGCTCACGGGAATGGATGTCCCGGGATCGGGTCTGTCCTCGAACTTCTCGCTGACCCGAGCGCTGGGTAGGGTCCTCGGCGTGAAGTTCCGGACGATCGTCAACTAGCGTCGCCCTACCAGTGCACGCCGCGCATCAGGTACGCGAGCGCGACCTGCTCGGTCGAGGCGTGCTCCTCGACACCCGTCTCGCCCTTCGCGGCGGCGGAATCCGGGAAGACCTTGTAGGCCGCCGAGAGGATCTGGTCGACGGCTTTCGGGAACAGCGCGTACGCGACCTCGCCGAACGTACCCAGCCGCGTGTTGATCTGCTTGGGCTGTGCGCGGATCGCCTCGCAGATCAGGTCGGCGGCCTCGTCGGGGGAGATCGTCGGGAAGCTGTCATAGATCTTCGTGGGGGCGATCATCGGGGTGCGCACGAGCGGCATGTGGATCGTCGTGAAGTGGACGTCGTCGCCGATCGTCTCGGACGCGACGACGCGCGTCCACGCGTCCATCGCAGCCTTCGAGGCCACATAGGCTGAGAAGCGCGGCGGGCTCGTCTGCACGCCGATCGAGGAGACGTTGATGATCAGCCCCGACTTGCGCTCGCGCATGTGCGGAAGCAGGTCCATGATCAGCTTGATCGTTCCGAGGTAGTTCAGCTTGATCGTCCGCTCGTAGTCGTGAAAGCGGTCGTAGGACAGCGCGACCGAGCGGCGGATCGAGCGCCCGGCGTTGTTCACGAGGATGTCGACGGCGGCGTGGTCGGCGAGCACCTTCTCGCACAGCTGGTCGACCGAATCAGGCTCGGAGATGTCGGCGGAGTAGATGTAGGCGGTGCCGCCGAGGTCCTCGATCTCCTGCTTGGCCTCCTCGAGCTTGTCGGTGCTGCGGGCCACGAGGATCGGGATTCCGCCGGCGCGGGCGATCTTCATCGCCGCGGCCTTGCCGATCCCGCTCGAAGCGCCGGTGATCAGCACGGTCTTGCCGTTCACCGCACCCTCGAAACTGCGGTCCTTGAACAGGTCCGGGTCGAGGTTGCGCTCCCAGTAGTCCCACAGCTTCGCCGCGTAGCTCTCGAGCGCCGGCACGATGATCCCGCTTTCCTCCAGCGCCCGCTCGGCGTCGCGCGTGTCGAACTCGGCGGTCAGCCCGGCGTAGGAGAGGACCTCTTCGGGGATGCCGAAGTCGGCCAGGATCGAGCGCCGCACGCCCTTCGCCGCGGGCAACTGCATCAGCATCGAGAAAGTGCCCTTCGGCAGCGCCTGGATCAGCTTGGAGTCGATCCGCATCGAGAGCTTCGGCGCGTGCGCCGCCTCGGCGAACGCATTTATCACGTCGCCCGACCGCTGGGGCCTGGGGTTGCACAGCTGGAAGCACAGGCCGTCGAGCTCGGGCTGGTGCGCGATGTGGTCCATCGCGGCGGCGACATAGTCGACCGGGACGATGTTCGTGTAGCCGAACTCCGGACCGACCAGCGGGAACCAGCCCGGCAGATAGTGCCGGGCCATCTTGATCGCTGTGAAGAAGTAGTACGGCCCGTCGATCTTGTCCATCTCGCCGGTGTGCGAGTTGCCGACGACGATCGACGGCCGGTAGATGCGCCACGGCACGGAGGTCTGCGTCCGAGCGATCTTCTCGGCCTCGAATTTGGTCAGGTGATAGGGGTGATCGAGCTTCTGGCCCTCGTCGAACATGTCCTCGCGGAACAACCCCCTGTACGTCCCGGCGACCGCGATCGAGGAGGCGTGGTGAAAGCACCCGACCTCGAGCGCGTTAGCCAGCTCGACGGCGTGCCGCGTGCCCTCGACGTTGGCGACCCGGTCGCGGTCCTCTCCGGCGGTCATGTCGTAGACCGCGGCCAGGTGAAAGAAGTGGTCGACCTTGCCCTTCAGCTCGGCCACCGTCTCTCTGGAGAGGCCGAGACGGGGCTTGGTCAAGTCGCCGATGACGGGCTTGATCCGCTCAGCCGCGGTCGGGATCGCGGGGACCCAGCTCTCGGTGATCAGGGTCTGGAGCTTCTCGGTGGATTCCTCGCGGACGAGCAGGTAGCAGTGCCCCTCGCGAGCCAGCAGGCGTTCGACGAGATAACGTCCGATGAATCCGGTCGCGCCCGTGACGAAGTACGTCATCGAGTCTTCGCCGGGAGCACTCAGTTACCAGCCGCCGCGCCAGTCGACGTTGGCGGCCCGCCGCTTGGCGGCGTCCATCCTGCTGTGCTTGCGCTTCTCCAGCCGCGACTGGATCAGGCTGAGGACCACGATCAAGATCGGAAAGAAGATGATCGTGAGGAACATCGCGTTCGTGATCACCTTGTCGTTGGTCTCGCCGTACCAGCCCTGGCCATCGTCGGCGGCGGCGAGCGCTGCCGGAGCGAACGTGAGCAGCGTCACCGTGAACACCGTCAAGACGGTCATGATCCGGGCCCTGCGGCTCATCGCTGCAAGCCTACCGGATGCATTGCCGCGCGCTCGCCGGCGCTGACGGCGGCGATCGCATGGAGCAACGCCGGGTTGAATTCGTCGCCTCGCCAGCCGACCTCCATGTGGCTGACTTCCGCCTCGAACACCGTGGCCCCGGCGGCCGCCGCGAGCTCGCGCTGCTTGCGTACGGGAACCAGTTCGTCGCGAGTGGTCACCACGACCGCCACCGGAGCAGGCACCGCTCCGAGCCACGGCCGCGAGTCGAAACGCCCGAGCTCGCGCCCGGCCTCCGCGACGTCACGGGCTGCGTTCCGCGTCAGCTCCGATTGAAGCCAGACGGTCCGCTCGTTCTCCGGAATCCGAGCGCGTCGCATCCCGGCGCGCAGCGTGGCGCGCGGGGCCAGAGCGAGGATCAGCCCGAGCGTGCCCATCGTCCGGAAGGCGCGCCGGCTCGCCGGATCCTGCCAGTGCTGGGCCGTCCCGCTCAGCACGAGACCGCCGACGACGTCGGGATGATCGCGCGCCACCAGTTGCGCGACCGCGCCTCCCATCGAATAGCCGACGAAGACGGCAGGAGCACCGTCCAGTGCTCGCAGCACAGCCGCTGCGTCCGCGGCGCAGTCGGCCAGCCGGAACGGGACGAGCGGCCGGAGCCCGCGCCCGTGGCCACGATGATCGATCGCGAGCACCCGGTAGCCGGCCTCCGCGAGATCGCCGTACGTGGCCCACCAGTTCAGGTCCGCGGTCGCGATCCAGCCGTGCAGGAGCATCACGACGGCGCCGTCGCCGCCCGTGTCGCGAACGAAGAACTCGCCGCGGTCGGCGACTCTCACCGTGCGAGCGGGCGGCATCTCGATCGGCGGGACGGGTGGCCACCCAGTGACGCGCATTCGGTCGATGCTATCCGCGGTTCCTACCATCTCGCTTGATGGCTGTCGTGATCGCATCGGACCTGGGCAAGGACATCGCGGGCGAACCGCTCCTGCGCGGTATCTCGTTCAAGCTCGAACGCCGCGAGCGGATGACGCTGTCCGGGCGCAACGGAGCGGGGAAAACCACGCTGCTGCGAATGCTCGCCGGCGAGGCGTCGATCGACTTCGGCGAGCTGGTGCTCGCCAAGGGTGTCAAGCTGGCGCTCCACGACCAGCGCCCGCCGCGGGAGCGCGACATCTCGCTGCGCGACTACGTGCTCTCCGGCGCTCGCGAGCTGGTCGCGATCGAGGAGGAGCTCGCCTCGCTCGAGCAGGCGATGGCCGGCGGCGCCCACGACGAGCGCACGCTCGGTCGCTATTCCGAGGCGCAGGCGCGGCTCGAGCACGCTGGTGGCTATCGCTGGCGCGACGAGGCGCTCGCCACCCTGCACGGACTCGGCTTTCGCGACGATTTGCAGCTGGATCGTTCGCTGGGCACGTTCTCCGGCGGCGAGCTGACCCGGGCATCGCTGGCCCGCGCGCTGGCAGGCAATCCCGACCTGCTCCTGCTCGACGAGCCCACGAACCATCTCGACATCGACTCGCTGGAGTGGCTGGAGCAGCATCTCACGAGTCTCGACGCGGCGATCGTCCTCGTGGCCCACGACCGCTGGTTCCTCGAGGCCGTGGGGACCTCGGTGCTCGAGCTCGAGGCCGGCCGGGGACGGTTCTTCCCGGGGCCGTGGCACGCGTGGCGCCGCGAGCGGGCCGCGCGCGAGCTCGCGCTGGGGCGGGCGATCGAGCGCCAGCAGGCCGAGATCGAACGACTCGAGCGGTTCGTCACTCGATTCCGCGCCGGGACGCGGGCCCGCCAGGCTCAGTCGCGGGCCAAGCAGCTCTCCAAGATGGAGCGGATCAACCGCGCGCCGAGCGACTCGGCGTCTCTTCAGTTCGTTTTCAAACCGCCGGAGCGCAGCGGACGGGTCGTCTTCGAGCTGGACGGGGCTCGGATCTCGGCCGGTGACAAGCTGCTGCTCGACGACGCCGAGCTGTGGCTCGAGCGCGGCGAGCACGTGTCGCTGGTCGGGCCCAACGGCGCCGGAAAGACGACGCTGATCGAGACGCTGGCGGGGCGCCGCGACCTGGCTCAGGGCAAGCTCCGCATCGGCCACAACGTCAAGGTGGGCTACCTCTCCCAACACGCGGACGAGCTCGGCTCACCGACCGCACGAACCGTGCTCGAGGCCGCGCAACACGCCACCGGGCTGACGCCGGCGAAGGCGCGAGCGCTGCTGGGACGGTTCCTGTTCTCCGGCGAGGACGCCGAGAAGGCGCTCGAGGCGATCTCCGGGGGGGAACGGCGGCGGTTGTCGCTGGCGATCCTCGTCCACTCCGGCGCGAACGTCCTGATCCTCGACGAGCCGACCAACCACCTGGACCTGGAGAGCCGCGAGGCGCTGGAGGAAGCGCTCCAGGCGTTCAGCGGATCGCTGCTGCTCGTGTCGCACGACCGGGCGTTGCTGGACGCGGTCGGGAGCCGCACGATCGCGCTCGAGGACCGGCGGCTTCACAGCTACGTCGGTGGCTGGCCCGAGTACGTGCGGGTCCGCGACGAGAGGGCTGCGGCGGCGGCCGCGAAGCCGGTGGCGCGACCGAAGCGCGCGGCTCGGCCACGCCCAGCCCGGCGCTCGAAGCCGGCCGGCGATCCCGAGAAGCTGGAGCAGCAGATCGAAGTTGCCGAGGCCGCCCTGCGCGCGCTCGAGGACGAGCTCGCCGACCCGGCCGCCTGGGCCACCCCCCGCAAGAGCGCCGACTCCACGGCCCGCCACGAACGGGCCAAGCGGGCGATCGAGGAGCTCTACAGCAGGTGGGAGGCCAGCGCCGGCTGACCCGCGCCGCGTCCTACCGCCCTCGTACACTCTGTTCCAGATGGCACCGCCATTCGATGCGGGGCGTGTCCGGGTCGCGCTCATCGACGAAGACAGCGGTCTATTGGCCGTGCTCGACAGGCGGTTCGCGGCGCTCGGCTGGGATCGCGAGGCACTCTTCTACGCCGCCGGGCCGGACCAGCTGACCGCGCTTCGGCTTCACGCGCTGGTCGTCAACCCGGCCCTGACCGGGCTCGACTACGTCGAGCGGATCGGACTCGCGCTGCCCGGTCTGGCGATGCTCGTCTGCAGCGATCCAGCTCCGCTCGCGCACCGGGTGCGGGCGCTGCGCGGCGGAGCCGACGACTGGATCACGAAGCCGTGCCACCCCGAGGAGCTCGTCGCTCGTATCCAGGCGGTGTTGCGGCGCCGGCGCTCCGGCGAGCTGCCCGTCCACGACGAGCCGATCATCGACGGAGAGGTGGCGATCCGGCCCGACCGCTTCGATGCCTACGTCGGCGAGGAGGCGGCGGGCCTCTCCCGCAAGGAATACGAGCTGCTCTACCAGCTGGCGGCGGCCGGAGGGCGAGTGCTCCAGCGCGAGGATGTCTACCAGCGGGTGTGGGGCTATCTGATGGTCCGCGGCGACCGCTCCGTCGACGTGTTCGTGCGTAAGATGCGGCAGAAGCTCGAGCGCATCTCGCCACGGTGGCGCTACGTCCACACGCACTTCGGCGTGGGGTATCGGTTCGCGGCCGAGCCGATGGACGCAACGGGGCCCGCGCCGGAGGTCAAAGCCAACGCCCCCGGAACGCCCAATCTGGTCGGTACCCTTACATCCACAGAGTCGTGAACAAGAACGTCCGCAACATCCTGATCGTGCTGGTTCTGGCCGCGCTCGTCGGCCTGATCAAGGGCGGCACGACGGGCGCCAACTTTGCGATCCAGGCGGTGTCGCTCGCGTTCGTGGCCTCGATCGGGTGGGTCGCGGCGCTGATGTACCGCCAGCACAGGATCCAGCTGTACGCGCTCGGCGAGTTCAAGCGCGGCACGCTGTACGTGGCCGCGGCGGTCGCGGCGCTGACCCTCACGGGCACGTCGCGCCTGTGGGCCACCGCCGCCGGCGAGATCGCCTGGCTCGTGTTGATGGGCGGCGCCGTCTACGCCGTCTTCGCGGTGTTCTGGTCGGCGCGGAAGTACTGACGCGCCAGTGTCGCGAGTCATAAATTCGGTGGCACCGAGAGTGGTCACCGGCGGATGCTGCGCCAGGACGCAGGAGCCGACGCGCAGCAGCGCTGCGCGAGGCGACGAGGACGCCGCGCAGCGCCGACGGGGGCCGCTCGAATGCCGCCCAATTTATGACTCGGGGCACTAGTTCCTCCTCGGTGAGCAGGCAACGGCGAGAGGTAACCGCGGACTTGCTGGTCGTCGTCGGCGCCGTGGGCCTGTTCGCGTCGCTGTTCCTGGCGTGGAGCCACCAGTTCTCGCCCGCGTTCCTGGCCGAGTGGGGGACCTCGCCGCAGCTCCAGGGGGTTCCGCACGACCCGACGGCATGGCAGGTGTACTCGGCGGTCGACATCGTCCTGGCGGTGCTCGCGGTGGCGCTCGTCGCCGTCGCGTTACGCGGCGGCCCTCGCGTGCGGCTCGTCGCGCTCGCCGCCGCCGGGGTCGGACTCGCCTTCACGATCCACGCGCTGAGCGTGCCGCCGACGAACGGCGCGACGATCTTCGATCCCTCGACGGGTGCCTACGCCCCGAACTCGCCGGCGTCCGGGGCGGGGGAGGTGGTGGCGGTCATCGGGCTCGGGCTGGCAACGCTCGGGCTGGCGCTGTCGTTCACGGCGGATTAGGGGCGGGCCGGCGGCGGTGCGCGGGCCGAGCGGCCGCGGCGTTGGTGATTTTGCTGGGAAGGGAGTGGGTGGGCCCAGTAGCCGGCGCGAATGGCCCGAAAAATGCTGCATAACGAGACAATCTCGTTCGCTGAGCCGAGGCGTGTCGAGCTATGCACGACAGTTGTGCACAGCTCGACAGGGCTCCCGATTTCGGCGGGGGTTGTCGCGTTAAGCACCATCGGCATGTAGTTCATGGCTAACGAGGGGGCTGGGCGGCCGCCCGCGCCCGCTCGCGTTCGGGGCAGCCCGCCGGCGAGAGCGTTCCGGCACGCTCGGCGGGCGCTGGGCGGTCACCCAGACCCCCGAAGGGCGCCGGGCGGTGACCCAGAGCCCCCGAAGGGCGAGCGGCGCGACCAGACCCTCCCACGGCCCTATCCTCGAAACAAAGATGTCGATCACCCCAGCCGACCGCCGCCGAGAGCTCCCCGACGAACCCGGCGTCTATCTGTTCCGCGACAAGCGCGGCAAAGTGCTGTACGTCGGCAAGGCGAAGTCGATCCGCAAGCGGGTGGCGTCGCACTTCAGCAACCCGAGCACCCGTGGCGGCAGGGTGCTCACCGAGGACATCGACCATATCGAGGCGCTGGTCGTCCATACAGAGGCGGAGGCGCTGCTCGCCGAGCAGAACTTCATCAAGCAGTACAAGCCGCGCTTCAACATCCGGCTGCGCGACGACAAGTCCTACCCGTACATCGCGATCAGCCTCGACGAGGCCTTCCCCCGGGTCTACTTCACCCGCGAGCGCCACCGCCGCGACCGCGCCTACTTCGGCCCGTTCAGCAACGCCAAACGGGTCCGCTCGACGCTCGAGGTGCTCGGCAAGGTGTTCATGTTCCGCTCGTGTGAGGGCCCCGAGCCCGGCCGGCGGAGCGGCTCGCCGTGTCTGGACTACTACATCAAGCGCTGCGAGGCGCCGTGCGTCGGCTACGTCAGCAAGGAGGACTACCGCCGCGGCATCGATGGCGTGATCGCGTTCCTCTCCGGCCGCTACCGCGAGATCGAGAAGGCGCTCGAGCAGTCGATGCACGAGGCGTCGGCCGAGCAGCGCTTCGAGGACGCCGCCCGTGAGCGCAACCGGCTGCGCGCGGTGCGCTCGCTGCTCGAGCGCCAGCGCGTCGCCAACGAGTCGGTGGGAACGCTCGATGCGATCGCCGTGGCGGTGGCGGACAACGAGGCCAACGCCCAGGTGTTCCAAGTGCGGGACGGGGTGCTCTCGGACCGCCAGAGCTTCTATCTCGACAACGAGGCGGGCGGCACAGTCGCCGAGGTCGCCGAGGCGTTCATCCTCCAGTACTACGCGAGCGCGATGATGATCCCGCCGCTGCTCGTCGTGCAGCGCGAGGTCGGAGCCGCGCCGGCGCTGGCCCAGGCGCTGGGCGATCGCCGGGGCGCGCCGGTCGAGATCCGCGCCGCCGAGCGCGGCGACAAGCGACGGATCCTGGAGCTCGCCGAGCGCAACGCCCGCCTGGCGCTCGATCAGGAGAAGCTCCGCTCCGAGCGCCGGCGACAGCAGCGCGTCGAGGCGCTCGACGGCCTCCAGGCCGCGCTCGGGCTCGACACGATCCCGCTGCGGATCGAGTGCTTCGATATCAGCACGCTGATGGGCACCAACACCGTCGCCTCGATGGTCGTGTTCGAGGGTGCCGCTCCGAAGAAGTCGGACTACCGCCGCTTCCGGATCTGGGGCGATCGAAACGGCGACGGCGGCCCGCCGCGGCACGACGACTTCGCGGCGATGGAGGAAGTCCTAAGCCGGCGGCTCGCGCGCTGGCAGCACCAGCGCGACGTCTCACCGCACGACAAGGAGTACGACCCCAGCTTCGCGGCGCTCCCCAACGTGATCGTGATCGACGGCGGCAAGGGCCAGCTGTCGGCGGGACTGCGGGCGCTGCCGGAGTTCCGCGAGCGTGGCGTGCTGGTCATTGCGCTGGCGAAGCGGATCGAGGAGGTGTTCATCCCCGGCCGCCCGGCGCCGCTGCGCCTGGCGCACGACACCCCTGAGCTGCAACTGCTCCAGCGCGTACGCGACGAGGCCCACCGGTTCGCGATCACCCACCACCGGATCCGGCGCGACCGGGCGATGACCGCCTCGATCCTCGACGAGCTGCCGGGCGTCGGGCAGGCCCGCAAGCGGGCCCTGCTCAACCACTTCGGCTCGCCGGACGCGATCCTCGCGGCGAGTCGCGAGGAGCTCGAGGCCGTCCCGGGGATCTCGGGCAAGCTGGCGCGCGAGCTGCATCGCGAGTTCCACAAAACGGGCGTGTAGGCCGGCGCGCATGCGCCCCGGCCGGCACCAGGATCTAGTGCGTGAGCAGCGCCGCGCTGCCCGCCGGGAGCGTGACTGCGTAGGAGCCCAGCAGCGGCTGGACCGGCGCGGTCTGCCGCGGTCCCGCGAGCGTCCCGGTCTGGGTCGAGTTGCCGAAGCTCTCGCCGCCGAGGGTCACGCCACTCGTCGCGTCGATGCTCGGCGCGGTCAGCCGCTCGAGGGTCGCCGGCCCGTTGCTGTTCGCCAGGTTGACCTGCACCGTGACGGGCGTGGTCGCCTCCTTGTTGATCAGCACGACGCGGGTCTTGCCGTCGGGGGCGGCGGTCGCCCATACCTTGACCGGGCCGGACGCGACGGACACCGGGAGCAGGTGGGCGCCGGGCGGGAACGCCTGCGCGAACAGCAGCATCCCGTAGAACTCGGGATGGACCAGCCCCTGCCAGCCCGTCTGGGTCTGAGAGAAATTGAACAGCTGATATCCGGCGTTCGGCAAGCTGTGGATGTTGACTCCGTTGACCCCCACGGCGGCCATGTTGAACAGCGTGTCGAGGACCCAGAGCGCCGACGCGAACGTATCGCTGACGCCCGTTCGGCCACCGCCCGAGACCGAGTTCATCTCGTCGACCCTGAACGGAAGCCCGCGACCGTGCGCCGCGGCGACGTACGGCGCCACCTCCTGGGCGATGCCGCTCGATGCGGTGTCTGCCAACAGGTTGGAGATCGAGGGGTAGGTCGGGTTCGTTGGGTCGGTGGTCGAGTTGTGCAGGGGGTAGCGGTGGACGCTGACAATACGGACGCTCTTCTCGGTCGAGAGGAAGCGGCTGAGGCCGGACATCCACGTCAGCGCCGAGAACGACGGGCCGACCAGCGGAAGCTTCGGGAGCACGCTTCGCCACTTCGTGTACTCCGCGATGAACGAGTTCATGTTGTAGCGACGGCTGCGGGCGTGGACGACGTGGCCGAGCCGGTCGCGGTACCAGGCGAAAACGCCGTACAGGTCGGGCTCGTTGCCGATCTCGAGCGCGGAGATGTAGCGGCGGCCGATCCCCTGGATCAGCGCCCGGGCCTCGGTCGCCGCGAGCGCCGGGCGGTCGCTCGCGAGGTTGATGCCGAGGATCAGCTTCGCCCCGAGGGCGGCGGCCAGCGCGTGGGTGCTTCGCAGCCAGCCCTTGGTCAGCGGGTAGCTGATGCCGCCGCGCGGGATCACCCCCCGCATTGGCCACCACGTCCAGTCGGTGCTGTCGCCGCCGATCCGCAGGACGGGCGACTGACCGGGGTTCAGATCCTTGATGAGCTGGATCATCACGGGGTTGATCGCGAGCGGGTTGCGCCCCGTGTACTGGTGGAGGGCCTTGTACTCGAGCGACAAGCCGAGGAAGCCGGCGGGCATCGCCTGGCCGGTCGGGGTGCCAGAGACCGTCGCCGCCAAGGTCGGCGGCGTCTGGGCGGCGGCTTGGGACGCGGGCCCCGCTGCGGCGAGCAGGACCACGACTGCCACCAGGGCCAGGCTCCGGGCTCGGCGGCGCGGCACGCGATCATGGTGACATACGCGTGTCCGCAATTGCCGTCAAGCTTTGAGCATGGAATCCACACCGGCCGATCTCGAGGCCGCTGCCGAACCGGACTCTGAGGACGAGAACGGCTCGGCGCTGGTCGACCTGGTGATCATCACCGGGTTCTCGGGAGCGGGGAAGTCGACCGCGATGGCCGCGTTCGAGGACGAGGGCTACTTCTGCGTCGACAACCTGCCCTCCGAGATGATCCGCTCGCTCATCGACCTGTTCCACCACAAGGGTTCGAAGGTCGCGAGGGCCGCCGTCGTCTCGGACGTGCGCGGCGGCAGCTACTTCGAGGGGCTCGCGGCGATGCTGGATGATCTGCGCGCGAGCGGCGTCCGCTATCGCCTGCTGTTCCTGGAGGCTGACGAGCAGTCGCTGCTGACGCGCTACAAGGAGACCAGGCGCCGCCATCCGCTGACACCGTCGGGCAGCGTCGTCGACGGGATCGCGCGTGAGCAGGAGCTGCTCGTGCCGCTCCGCGAGCGGGCCGACATCGTGATCGACACGACCGGCCTGACCGCAGCGACCCTCAGACGGCGGCTGGCCGAGGAGGTCTTGCCCTCGCGCACGCCGGGCCGGCTCGCCGTGACCTTCGAGAGCTTCGGCTTCAAGCACGGGCCGGTGCGTGACCCGGACGTGATGCTCGATGTCAGGTTCCTGCCCAATCCGCACTACGAGCGCGACCTGCGCCCGCTGACCGGCACCGACCCCCGGATCGTCGAGTTCATCAACCGCGATGGCGAGCTGGATGCCTTCTACGAGCGCCTTCACCCGTTCCTCGACTATCTCCTGCCGCAGTACCTGGCGGAGGGCAAGGCCCACCTGGTGCTGGCGATCGGCTGCACCGGCGGGCGCCACCGCTCGGTCGCGATCGCGGAGCATCTTGCGGATCGCTACCGCCGCGCCGAGGAGTACCTCGTCGAGGCGGTCCACCGCGACGTATCGCGGCCGCCGTGATCGACCACGTCGGGTTCGAGGTCTCCGATCTCGAGCGCTCCGGCCGGTTCTACGACGCGGTCTTCTATGCGCTGGGGGCCCGGCGGGTGTTTGAGTCGCCCGGGGCGATCGCCTACGGGGTTAACGGGCCGGACGTGTGGATCGTCGTCCGGGGTCGCGACCCGGCGCCCGGTTACGGGCACCTGGCTTTAGCCGCCAGCGGCAAGGTGGCGGTCGACGCCGCCTACCGCGGTGCAATCGCCAACGGTGGCGCGGACGATGGCCCTCCGGGTCTGCGTCCCAACTACGGCCGCCGGTACTACGCGGCCTACCTGCGCGACCCCGACGGGCTGCGGGTCGAGGTCGTCTCCCGGCGCTGAGATGGGGCTTCGACCGTCTCTTAGGTAGATTTCGCCGTGCCGGCGCGCGCCGGCGTTTGCCGCCGAACCTGAAAGGGGAGTCAGACGCAAATGTCGGTACGGGTGGGGATCAACGGTTTCGGACGCATCGGCCGCAACGTGTTTCGCGCTGCCTGTGAGCGTGGAGCCGACATCGAGTGGCTCGCCGTCAACGACATCGGCGACCCGAAGACGTTCGCGCATCTGCTCAAGTACGACTCCAACTACGGCCCGTACCCCGGCGAGGTGAGCGCGACCGACACGGGCCTCGTCGTGGACGGGAAGGAGATCCGCGTGCTCGCCGAGCGCGATCCGGCGGCGCTGCCCTGGCGTGAGCTCGGCGCTGAGGTGGTGATCGAGTCGACGGGGCTGTTCACCGACCGCGAGAACGCCTCTAAGCACCTTTCCGCCGGCGCCGAGAAGGTCGTGATCTCGGCTCCCGCGACCGATCCGGACGTGACGGTCGTGCTCGGGGTGAACTTCGACGACGTCTACGACCCCGACAAGGATCGGATCATCTCGAACGCGTCGTGCACCACGAACTGCCTGGCGCCCATCGCCAAGGTGCTCCACGACACGGTCGGGATCAAGCACGGGCTAATGACCACGATTCACGCCTACACCTCCGACCAGCGCCTGCAGGACATGCCCCACCGCGACCTCCGGCGGGCGCGAGCGGCGGCGGTCAACCTGATTCCGGCGACGACGGGCGCCGCGAAGGCGATCGGCCTCGTGATCCCGGAGCTGAACGGCAAGCTGCACGGCTTTGCGGTGCGCGCCCCGGTGCCCACCGGCAGCGTGGTCGACCTGACCGTCGAGTGCAAGCGTGCGACCACCGTCGAGGAGATCAACGACGCGATGAGGGCGGCGGCTTCGAGTGGGCCGATGGCTGGTCTGCTCGTGTACACGGAGGACCCGATCGTCTCCACCGATATCGTCAAGAACCCGGCTTCGTCGATCTTCGATTCGCAGCTGACCGCCGTGATGGAGGGGACGATGGTCAAGGTCGTGTCGTGGTATGACAACGAATGGGGTTACTCGAACCGCGTCGTGGATCTCGTTCAGAGGCTGATATGAGGACGCTCGCGGACCTCGGCGATCTGGAGGGCAGGCGGGTACTCGTGCGCGTCGATTTCAACGTCCCGCTCGACGACGGCAACGTGGCCGACGACACCCGGATCCGCGCGGCGCTGCCGACCATCTCCTATCTGCGCGATCACGGTGCCCGCATCGTCCTCGTCTCGCACCTCGGAAGGCCCAAGGATCACGAGCCGGAATTCTCGCTGCGTCCGGCGGCTGACCGGCTCGCCGAGCTGACGGGCGCAGACGTGACGCTCGCGCCCGGCGTGGTTGGCGACGACGTAAGGGCATTTGCCGACAACCTGGGGCCGGGAGACGTGCTGATGCTCGAGAACGTCCGCTACGAGCCGGGGGAGACCGAGAACGATCCGGAGCTCGCCGCGGAGCTCGCCACGCTCGCCGACGTGTACGTGAACGATGCCTTCGGGACCGCCCATCGGGCCCATGCATCCACCGAAGGAGTCGCCCGATTGGTACCGGAACACGCAGCCGGCCTGCTGCTCGAGCGCGAGGTGGAGGCGCTGAGCGGGCTGCTCGAACACCCGGCGCGGCCGCTCGTCGCGGTGCTCGGCGGCGCCAAGGTCAGCGACAAGATCGCCGTGATTCAGCGCTTCCGCGAGGTTGCCGACACGATCCTCATCGGGGGCGCGATGTGCTTCCCATTCTTCGGCGCTCTGGGCCATTCGGTCGGGTTGTCGCTGTGCGCCGCTGAGGACGTCGAGCTGGCCCGGGGGCTGTTGGAGGGCCATGGCGACACGCAAGCGTCGCTGGAGCTGCCCGGCGATCTCGTGATCGCTGACCGGCTCGCGGCTGACGCCGACATCCAGACGATTGACGGAGTCGACGTCCCTGACGGGATGATGGGCCTGGACATCGGGCCGCGCACGGCGTCGGCGTACGCGGCGGTGATCGCCGGCGCTGGGACCGTGTTCTGGAACGGCCCGATGGGGGCGTTCGAGGTCGAACCGTTCGCCTCCGGGACCCGGGCGGTGGCCGAGGCCGTGGCCCGCGCTCCCGGGATCACGGTCGTAGGGGGCGGAGACTCGGTGGCCGCGCTCCAGCAGTTTGGGCTGGCGGACGAGGTGACACACCTCTCGACCGGCGGGGGCGCGTCGCTCGAGCTGCTCGAGGGCAAGACGCTGCCGGGAGTGGAGGCGCTCGCATGAGCCCGGGAACGCCACGCATGCCGCTGATTGCCGGCAACTGGAAGATGTACAAAACGATCGCTGCGGCCGAGGAGATGATCCAGGCGCTGCTGCCGCGCGTCTCCACCGCCGATGGGGTTGACGTGGCGGTCTGCCCGACTTTCACCGCGCTCCGCGCCACGGTCGACTCGACGCGTGGCTCGCGTGTCCAGGTGTATGCGCAGAACATGCACTACGCCACGGAGGGCGCGTTCACAGGCGAGATCTCGGCCCAGATGCTGACCGAGATCGGGGTTCATGGCGTGATCCTCGGACACTCGGAGCGACGCGAGCTGTTCGGAGAGACCGATCGCGCGCTGCAACTTAAGCTGCCGGCGGCGCTCGAAGCCGGACTGATGCCGATCCTGTGCGTTGGGGAGACCGAGGAAGAACGGGAGCGTGGCGACACCGAACGGAAGCTGCGCCATCAGGTCCAGGAGGACCTGGCGAAGGTGGAAAACGAACAGCTCAGCACGGTGGTCATCGCCTACGAGCCGATCTGGGCGATCGGAACCGGTCTGGTGGCCACGCCGGAACAGGCGCAGGAGGCCGTCGCCTTCATTCGCGCGTTGGTGGCCGACCGCTCTCCCGAGCAGGCCGACCAAACCCGGATCCTCTACGGCGGGAGCGTGAAGCCGGACAACGCCCGGGAGCTGCTCACCCTCCCCGATGTGGATGGCGCGCTCGTCGGTGGCGCCAGCCTCGAAGCCGACTCGCTCGCGCAGATAGTCGCCGCCGCCGGCTGATGGCGCTTCCGGAGGGCCCTCGCGGGTTGCCCGCGCGGTCCACGGGCTCTGATCGTCCTGGACGGCTGGGGAATCGCGCCCGATGGTCCCGGGAACGCGATCTCACCTGGCGAGAACGCCGGTGTTCGACGAGCCCCGCGCGAAGTACCCCCATACCGAGCTGATCGCGAGCGGGCGTGCGGTGTGGCTGCCCGAGTGAGCGCGTCTTCAGCCGCGGCGTGGTGGAGCCTGATCTTGGGGTAGGACGGTGGTGCGCCGGGACGGTGGCGCGCCGGGGCGGGCCGAAACCGGCGCATTGAAGGAGGGTGAGTCGGACGCGGACGCGCGTTGACCCGGCGCTCGGATGGGGGGCGGCCGCTCGGTGTCGACCTGGGACCGCGAGCGGTTGATGATGGTGCGTAAGTCGACAACGCCGGCTTGAAGCGGGGGCCCTGTCGAGCTATGCACAAGGTAAGAGCACCTGAACCCGAGATCGCCCCCGATCGCAGCTCATCCCGCCCTCTTTCCCTGCCGGTGTTCGCCGGCGTGGGCTGCTCAGCCCTTCATCCGGGCCCGCGGCCGACAGGACACGCCACCGAACTCCCCGATCTCAGCCGGCCGCTGAATAAGACTTGACAGGAACCGACTCAGATTTTGTTACAATGAAACGAGCAACGTTGAGTCTTCCCTTGGAGGTTTTTTGATGGCACTTATCCGCTGGGAGCCGGTCCGAGAGCTGAACACGATTCAGACCGACATGAACCGGCTCTTCAACACATTCTTTGCGTCGCCGACCGCCGGCAACGGCGGGTCGTTGCGCCGCTGGATCCCGGCGATGGATCTGGTCGAGACGGAGAACGACTTCGTCCTGAAGGCCGATCTGCCGGGCCTGAACGAGGACGACGTCAGGATCGAGGTCGAGGACAACGTCCTCACGATCTCTGGCGAGCGCAAGTCCGAGCGCGAGGAGCGCAAGGACGGCTACTACCGCGTCGAGCGCGCCTCCGGCTCGTTCCGTCGGTCGCTGACCCTCCCGGAGGGCGTCGACCCCGAGTCGGTGCAGGCGAACTTTGAGCGCGGCGTGCTCGAGGTACGGATCCCGAAGCCCGAGGAGCGCAAGCCCCACAAGGTCGAGATTTCGGTCGGTGGCGAGGAGCCGAAGGCGATCGAGGGCACGGGCGGCAGCCCCGACGACATCGCCGCGTAGGACACCCGTTCCTGAACGCCGCCGGCGGCACGCCGGGCGGGCGTAACGGGGTTCTAGCTTCAGCTGTGAGTAGGGTCCGGGCCGGTGTTTTCGGTCCGGACCCTCTCGTCTGACTCACTCGCCCGCACGGGCACACTGCACCTCGCCCACGGCGATGTGCGCACGCCGGCGTTCGTGCCGCTGGCCACGAGGGCGGCCGTCAAGACGGTCGAGCCGCACGAGGTGGCGGCGCTCGGCTACGAGCTCGTCCTCGGCAATACGTTCCATCTGTTCCTGACGCCGGGGCCGGAGCTGATCGAAAGGCTGGGGGGCCTGCACGAGTTCATGCGGTGGGAGCGGCCGATCATCACGGACTCCGGCGGATTTCAGGTGTTCTCGATGGGGCATGGCGGGGTGGCGGATGAGATCAAGGGACGTCGTCGCGGCGGCGAGCGCAGCGACGGCGCGATCCTCTCGATCGACGAGGCGGGAGTGCGCTTTCGCTCCTACGTCGATGGCGCCCCGATGTTCCTGGGGCCCGAGAGCTCGATGGCCATCCAAGCGGCGCTGGGGTCGGACATCGCGCTGGTATTCGACGAATGCACGCCGTTCCACGCCACCCGCGAGTACACGGCGCGCTCGACCGCGCGAACCCACCGCTGGCTCGGGCGATGCCTGCGGTGGCACGTAGAGCACGGGCCCGAGTCGCAGGTCGTCTACGGGATCGTGCAGGGGGGCGTCGAGCAGGACCTGCGGCTCGAGTCGGCCGCCGCGGTGGCGGCGAGCGCCTGCGACGGGATCGCGATCGGAGGCTCGCTAGGCAAGGACAAGGACCAGATGCGCGAGGTGGTGGGGTGGACGACGGCCGAGCTCGCGCGACGATCCCCGGAGCGGCCACGGCACCTGCTCGGGATCGGCGACGTCGATGATCTCGTCGCCGGCGTGCGGCAGGGGATCGACACGTTCGACTGCGCGCTGCCGACCCGGCTTGGTCGCCACGGCGTGGCGCTCGTCCCGGACCCCGACAACCGCTGGCGCACCGACCTCGTCAAGTCGCGCTGGCGCGAGTCCACCGCGCCGATCCTCGACGGCTGCCCGTGTGCCGCCTGCGCGCGCGGCTACACGCGCGCCTACCTTCACTACCTCCTGCGCGCCAGAGAACTGACCGCCCTGCGCCTCATAACCGTCCACAACCTCACCTTCATCGCCAAGTTGATGGAGGAGCTGCGGACCGGGATCGAGGAGGGGCGGCTGGAGGGGGTGGCGGCGGCGGTCCAATCGGGCGCGGCGCCCAGCTGGACGAGTTAGTCCGAACGGTCGGGTCGGGCCAGGCGCGTGGCTGAGGAACTACGGCGGACGGGTCCGGTCCGGCACGGCCCGTGGCTGAGGAGTTGGGCCGGGCGGTCCCGTCCGGCACGGGGGCGAGGTGGCGCTAGCAAGCGAGCGAGTGGGAGGAACTGGCTGAGGGGTGGGCCTCCGATGGGGGCACTCGCGCGAAGCGCCGGTGCCACCAAGCGGATGGCTCACCCCTACTTCGTGTACTGATTGACCAGGCTCCGCAGGCTGTTGATCGCGCTCTGGGTGTCGTGGCCGACCACAGTCCGGAAGTGGACGACGTTGTTGGAGGTGCTGGTCGCGATCACGACCGCTGCCACGACTGCGACGGCAAACACGAGCAGCAGCATCAGGAAGACGAGGAACCGCCGGGCGCCGCGCCGCCGCCGCCACTCGTCCTGACCCGCGACCGGGCCGCGGGAGGCCGCGGGCGCCTGGCGCCGGGGCGGAGCCGGGATCGGCTCAAGCTGCCTGGCGCGCGGTGGCGGCGTCCGCGGAGTCACCCGTGTGGCAGCGGTCTCTTCATCCCCGAGGACGCGGGTCGCCGCGCCGGTGCCCAGGTGCGCGGTCGGGGCCGCGGCGCTGACGGGCGCGAGGCCCCGCAATCCTTTCCGCAGGCCGTCGGCAAACACCATCGCGTCGGCCGGACGGGACTCGGGATCCATCGCCAGGGCCATCGCCACGGCTCGGGCGAGCTCCCGCGGCACCTGGGGATTGAGCTCGTCGAGAGGCGTGGGAGACTCGCGTTGCTGCTTGAGCGCAAGCTCGGAGAGGGAGGCCGCCTCGTATGGGAGCCTGCCGGACATCAGCTGGTAGGTGACGACTCCGAGCGAGTAGAGATCCGCGCGCGGGCCGGCCTCCTCGCCGCGGGCCTGCTCGGGAGCGAGATATGCGGCGGTGCCGAGCACCGAGCCGACCTGGGTGATGCTCGACTGGTCGGTGGCGCGCGCGATGCCGAAGTCCGCGAGCTTGACGCTTCCTGATTCCGCGACGAGCAGGTTCCCGGGCTTCACGTCCCGGTGGACGACGCCGTTACGGTGCGCGTAGTCGAGGCCGCGGCACGCTTGGCTGATGATGTCGACGGTCTCGTTGACCTCGAGATGGCCGTGATCGCGGAGCAGCTCGGCGCACGATTGGCCCTGGACGTGCTCCATCACGATGAAGTGCTGGTGGTGGCTGTCATCGAACCCGAAGTCGAACACCTGCACGATGTTGGGATGGACGAGCCGGGCCGCGGCGAGCGCTTCACGTCGGAAGCGCGAGACGAAAGCCTCATCGTCGGCGAGGTGCTCGGCCAGGAGCTTGAGGGCGACGTAACGTTCGAGTCGCTGGTCGAACGCGAGGTGGACAGTCGCCATCCCGCCGACGCCAAGTCGGCCCTCAACCCGGTATCGCCCTGCGATCGTCGTTGCGTTCATGTGCCGTTACCACCATTCCCGCTGTTGCCGCCGGTGCCACCTCCGCCGGTGCCGTTCCCACCGCCAGCTCCCCCGCCGATCCCGCCACCTCCTGTGGAGGGAGTGGTAGATGAAGTACCCGGAGTCGTCGTGCTGGTTGCAGGCGTGGTGGTGGTCGTGCTCGTCGACGACGGCGTGGTGGTGGTTGTCGAGGTCGACGTGCTCGTGCTCGTCGACGGCGTGGTGCTCGTCGTGGTCGTCGTCGAGGACGAGGTGGTGCTCGGAACTGTCGACGTCGTCTCGCAGTCGCGCTGGGCGAGAACGCCGACGGTGCTCGCCCCCTGGAGGAGGTTCGTGCGGAGCGTCCGGCTGAGCCCGGAGGGCAGGTTCGTCACCTGGTCCGCGAAGGACACGACGGCCCGCGTGGCGGCCGCGCACTGCCCCGACTCGACCGCCGAGGAAACGGAGTCGAGCTGGCTGTTGAGGCTCGAGGACTGGCTCCCCGAGAGCAGGCCAGCGCCGCCGCCGCAGGCGACTAGGAACGACACGGCGAAGCCGAGTCCGCCGGCAAGCAGAGCGCGGGGCGCGAGGCGCATCCGCGGCCCCACTTTAGAGGCTGTCCCGGTTGCGGTCGGATTAGGCGGGATCCGTGAGCGGACTCTCACTGGCCGTACGCAAGCCGATCGGCGAGAGAATCAGGCAGGTGAGCCGCCCGAATCGCGGCCGCCGCCCCGGCGATGTCGTACTCGACGCGGCGGTAGATCGCGGTGCCCTCCTCGAAATCGAGCTCGAGCCAGGCGGATCTGGGATCGCCGTCGCGCGGCTGGCCGACGCTGCCGGGATTGATCAGCCACTCGCCCCCTTCCAAGTCGAGCTCCTCGTCCGCGCCGCGCGTCTCGCCGGTGGCCGCCACCCCGTCCCGGCGCGAGAACGAGAGCGCCACGTGGGAGTGGCCGATCAGGCAGACCCGGTGGGGCTGGACATCAAGGCAGAGTTCTGCCTGGAGCGGGGAAAGGACGTACTCCCAGATGGGGTCCCGAGGGCTAGCGTGGTAGAGCCCGACCTCCTCGTCGAGCTTGGCCGGCTCGAGCCCTTCGAGGAATTCGCGGGTTTCGGCGGTGATCGTCTTCCGGGTCCACTCGGCGGCGAGCGCGGCACCGCGCGAGAACTGCTCGAGCGGGAGCACTCCGCACACGCCGAGGTCGTGGTTGCCGGCGAGACAGATCGCGGCGTGCTGCCGGGCCAGCTCAACGCAGGCATCCGGGTCAGCGCCGTAGCCGACGAGGTCCCCGAGGCACCAGATCTGCTCGCACGTCGATGCCTCGATCGCGTCCAGCACGGCCTCGAAGGCCTGCCGATTGCCGTGGATGTCGGAGATGATTGCGAGCCTCATCAGGGGGTCTGCCACCTACTACAGTCTCATCGGTGACTCTGCGTCGAGGAGCCAGCGTGATCGGGTCGATGGCGCTCGCGCTGACGGTGGCGGAGGGTGGAAGGCGTGTGCTTTCGCCGCGGAGCGGCACGATCGAACGGTCCCGGGTTGACCTGGGAGACTACTTCAGCTCTCAGGAAATCGATCGCGGGGCGCGGTTCGCGCGGCCGCAGCTGGCCCTGGCAATCGGCCGCGCGGTTGTCGATCTGGCGGCGCTGGCGGCGATCGTGCGCCGTCCTCCCAACGTTCTGCGCCGGGGATCCGAGCGGCCGCTGCTGGCGGGTGCGGCGGCCGGTGCCGGCCTCAGCCTTGCCCTGTCGCTCCCGCCGTTGCCAATCTCGGCGGTCTCCCGCCAGCGCGCAATACGCGTCGGGCTGGTCACGCAGCCGTGGCGCGGCTGGGCGGGCGATCTGCTGAAGTCGGCCGCGATCGAGACTGTCCTGACGGGTTCGGTCAGCGGGGCGGTCGTGTTCGTGACGCGGCGTTATCCCCGCGTGTGGTGGCTCCCAGCGGCCGTCGGCTCAGTCGCGTTCGGAGCGCTGCTGGCTGCGCTCGCCCCGGTTGTGCTCGATCCGGTGTTCAACGACTTCACCCCGCTGCCCGAGGGCGAGACCCGATCCGACGTGCTCGCGCTGGCCCAGGCCGCCAGAGTGAAGGTCAGGGAGGTGTACTCGGTCGACGCCAGCCGGCGGACCACGGCGGCCAACGCCTATGTCAACGGCCTCGGCCCGACGAAGCGGGTGGTCCTGTTCGACACGCTGCTCGATCGCTACAGTCGAGACGAGATCCGGGTCGTCGTCGCGCACGAGCTCGCCCACGTCCGCCACCGTGACGTACCCCGCGGGGTTCTGTACGCGGCGCTGGTGGCGCCGGCGGCCGCGCTGGCGGTACAGCACCTGAGCGGCGAGCTCTCGCCCGAGCGCGGGAACGCCGCGCAACTGCCCGCGCTGGCGCTTGCGGCGGTACTGGTCGCGGCTCCACTCGGCCTGATCGGCAACGGCCTGTCGCGCGCGATCGAGCGCCGCGCGGACGCGTTCTCGCTCGAGCTGGCCCAGGCTCCCGAGGCGTTCATCTCATTCGAGCGCTCGATCGCGCTCCAGAACGTCGCCGATCTCGATCCGCCGCGATGGGTGCAGAGCGTCATCGCGACCCACCCGTCGACTGCGGAGCGGATCGGGTTTGCGGTTCGCTTCCTGGACAGGGCGGGCGCGCAGGTGCCCGTCGCTACTGCTCCGGCTCCTCGCTCGGGCCGTTGAATTCGGGGAGGTTCTTGATTCCCTCGCGAGTCTGCCACTTGGAGTAGTTGTCCTGCATGGCGTCGATCAGCTCGCGCATGAATTTCGCCGAGAGGTTGACTCGTGAGACGACCACCCCCGGCACTTCCTCGTCCTCCACCTCGTGGTCGACGCGCGCGAACGTAATCGTGAACTCGTAATCCGAGTGGCTCACGTTCGCGAAGTTCGCGTATACCCCCGCCATGATTTCCGGCGAGAAGTGAATGTTGATGTGGCGCTCGGGCGTATTGGGATCGTCCATGACCGTAGTATCCCAGCATCGTGCGGATCGTCGTCGTAGCTGTGGGAAGGCTGCGGCCGCCGTTCGTGGACGATGTCCAGCACTATCGCAAGTTGCTGGCACGCCACGCTCGTCTCGAGGTGATCGAGGTGCGAGAGGAGGACCACATCGCGAGGCGGATTCCTGAGCGGGCGTTCGTGTCGCTGCTTCACCGCGACGGAGGGACGATGGACTCGGTCGCCTTTAGCCGGTTCCTGGAGGAACGGCGACAGAGTGGCCTGGACCTCGTCTTCCTGATCGGCGGGCCCTACGGCCTCGACGTCGACAATGTGAACAGCCGCTTCTCGCTCGGCGAGATGACGCTGCCGCACCAGCTGGCCCGGGTGGTTCTGCTCGAGCAGCTCTACCGAGCGCACAAGATTCTCGCCGGCGAGCCCTACCACTACTGAGACTGAGCCGGCGCCTGAGCGCCGCGCACAGGTACGCTCGCCTTGTGCGCACAGATGATCTACAGGCCGGCGGGATCGCCACCGAGGACCCGGTCGGGAGTCTGCGCGCGTCGGTGCGCGCCGCGACCGCGAGCGTACGCGGCGGGAACGGTGAGTTGCCCGTCGAGCCCAAGCTCGAACGACCGAAGCGCGCCGGTCAGGGTGACTACTCGACGAACGCGGCGATGCTTCTGGCGCCGGTGCTCGACGCATCGCCGCGGGTGATCGCCGAGCGGATCGGGGCCCAGCTGACCGACGTGCTCGGGGACGATCTCGAGCGGGTAGAGGTCGCCGGTCCCGGCTTCCTGAACCTGTGGCTGTCGAATGGATGGCATCGAGGCGCCCTGCGCGCGGTGCTCGACGCCGGCGAGCGGTTCGCCTCGGGCGGGGCCGTCCGCCCCGAGCGGGTGTTGCTCGAGTTCGTCTCGGCGAACCCGACTGGACCGCTGGTGGCGGCGAGCGGCCGACACGCCGCGTACGGGGACGCGCTGGCGCGGATCCTCGAGTACCACGGGAACGCCGTATTCCGCGAGTACTACTTCAACGATGCCGGCAATCAGATCCGACTGCTCGGCGAGTCGGTGCAGGCGCGGGCGCGGGGCGAGGACGTTCCCGAGGGCGGCTACCAGGGCGACTACGTGGCTGCGCTCGCCGCCCAGATTCCCGGCGCGGCCGATGCCGACCCCGACGAGCTTGCCCGCCGGGCCGTAGAGGTACTGCTCGCCCAGATCAAGGCGACGCTCGAGCGCTACGGAGTGCACTTCGACAACTTCTTCAGCGAGCGGACCCTGCACGAGGGATCACCGAGTGGGCTCGAGCGGGCGCTGTCGCTGGTGGAACAGGCGGGGCACCTCTACCGCTCCGAAGGTGCGACGTGGCTGCGGACGACGAGCTTCGGCGATGACAAGGACCGTGTCGTGATCCGCTCCAACGGGGAGCCCACCTATCTCGCAGCGGACATCGCCTACATACAGAACAAGCGCGAACGTGGCTTCGAGCGGCAGCTGCTGCCGCTCGGCGCCGACCACTACGCATACGCGCGGGAGCTCAAGGCGACGATGGCGGCACTCGGCGGCGATCCGGACACCGTGGAATCGCCGATCCTCCAGTTCGTGCACCTTGTCGCCGGCGATGAGGTCTTCGCGATGTCGAAGCGCCGCGGCGATTTCGTCACGTTGGACGACCTGTTGGATGCGATCGGGGTCGACGCCACTCGGTTCTTCATGCTCCAACGCTCGCACGACCGCACGCTCGAGCTCGACGTCGAGCTCGCACGCAGTCAATCTGCCGAGAACCCCGTCTACTACGTCCAGTACGCCCACGCCCGAATTGCGTCGATGCTCGGCCGTTTCCCGCGCGCGCGGATGGCCGAAGCGCTCGGTTCCGACGCGGACTGGGGTGACGCCGAGCTGCACGTCTCCGAGCGAGCGCTGATCATGAAGCTCGCCTCGCTGCCCGATGAGATCGCGGAGGCGGTCGACCGCCGAGGGCCGCACCGGATCGCGGCATACGCGCTCGAGCTCGCACAGGACTTCACGGCCTTCTACAGGGACTGCCGGGTGGTGGGCGTCACGCCGGAGTCCGTCGAGTCCTTCCGGATTGCTCTGTCGCTCTGCGCGCAGCGGACGATCGCGCTGTCGCTGCGGCTGCTGGGGGTCAGCGCGCCCGAGTCGATGTAGGCAGCGGCCCCGCAGCTCGGACTACTGGTGGCGGACGAGGTCGTCCTCGAGCCGCTGTGCGTCTTCGGGAGACAGCTCAGGCGCCGTCCGAGCGCGAGCCGCCGCCGCGGCCGCACGTGAGCGCCGACGCCATTTCGGCAGGGTGAACGCCAGCACGGCGGCTCCGATCAGCACCAGCGCCGGCGGCAGTATGTAGACGGTCAGGTTGAAGCCGTGGGCGGGTGGGCGGCCGAGCACGGCCGGTCCGTACTGGGCAACGAGCGCGCGCTCGATCTGGGCCTTGGTCTCGCCCTGACCGATCAGCGACCGGATGTAGTCGCGCTCGGCGTACGCCTGCGGCGACTCGGCGACCGCGAGCGGCTCGTGGCAGGCGACGCACATCACGTCGTTCTCGACGTCCGTCAACGACGCGCGCGGTTGCACGGCTCCCACGGCAGCCGGCGCCACGGGGAGCGTCAGCGCGAGCACGGCCGCGAGCGTCAGAACGGCGCGGTTCACGCCGGCTCACCACCCACTACCCGCGACAGCGTCTGCTGGAGCCAGTTGCCGTTGAGCTGGTAGCGGCGGACGGCCGCGATCCGGCCCTGCCGATTGATCACGAACGTCTCCGGAACCCCGTCGATTCCCAGTGCCTGCGGCCAATTGGCGTCGATGTCGCGTACGACGGGATAGGTGATGTGCTCCTGGCGGACGAACTGTTCGGATGCGTTGGAGGTGTCCAGGTAGGTGACGCCGAGCACGGTGCCGTCGTGGCGGACCAGTTGGCGCTGAGCCCGCTCCAGGATCGGTGCCTCGGCCTTGCACGGATCGCACCACGACGCGAACACGTTCACGACCACCACCTTGCCGCGGAGATCGGCGATGCTCTCGCTCCCGGGTGCGCCGAGCTTCGGGAGCGCCATCTGCGCATCGGGCACGACCGGGCGCAGCCCGCGCGCCAGGTCCGAGTCGATCGAGCCGTTCGGACCCTGGCCCGAGACCCCGAACGCGAGCAGCGCGATCAGCGCGGCCGCGATGGTCACCGCGATTGCCGGGAGCACTACTCGACGCATCGCGTCCAAGAGTAGTACCGGCCCGGCCCGGCCTGGCGCAGCGCCGGTCGCCGCCGTCGTGCTATACGCGCTTCGGCACAGGATCGCATCGATCTGCGCCCGCCCACGCCCGAATGACCATCCCTACCGCCACAGCCATCCGTTGAGCAGCCCGGCTCCGGGCGGAGGCTTCCGCCCACGGTGGCGCTCGCTCGGGATCGTCGTGGCGGCGCTCGGGGTCGTCGTCATCGGGACGATCGCGGTGCTCAACCGCGGAGGCCACAGCCACCAACCGTCGACCGCGCCACCCCACCGCGTGCCCACTGGCACGCAGACCATCTCGCAGCAACCGCCGATCTGCACAGGAGCCTGCGCTCGCGGCGGGATCCGCAAGATCAAGCACGTCGTGATCATCATGCAGGAGAACCGCTCCTTCGACAACTACTTCGGGACGTTCCCGGGGGCCGACGGGATCCCGATGCGTCACGGGGTGCCGACAGTGTGCGTGCCCGACCCCGCTGCCGGCAGGTGCATGCGGCCATATCACGACCGCTCCGATCGCGACACGGGCGGTCCCCACGCCTTCGTCAACTCGGCGACCGACATCGACGGTGGGCGGATGGACGGGTTCATCGCCCAGGCGGAGCGAGGCGGAATCTGCGCGCCGAACGATCCCACGTGCGGGCGGCGATGCCGGGCGGGGGAGACGTCGTGCACCGACGTAATGGGCTATCACAACGCGGACGAGATCCCGAACTACTGGACCTACGCGCGGGACTTCGTGCTCCAGGACCACATGTTCGAAGCGGTCAGCTCCTGGAGCCTGCCGGCGCACCTCTATGAGGTCTCGGCGTGGTCCGCCTACTGCCCCGTGCCGCGGAACCCGATGGCGTGCGTGAACGATCCCATGAGGCCGGGGCTGCCGAAGGATTTCGGCCGCGGCCGGGCTCGCCAAGCTAGAGCCCACCAGCCGGGCCCGTTCTACAACTGGACGGACCTCACCTACCTGATGCACCGCCACCATGTCAGCTGGCGCTACTACGTGTTCCAGGGCGGCGAGCCTGACTGCGAGAACCCGAGGGCGATCACGTGCGCGTACGTCTCCCAGTCCGCCGGCACCCCGGGGATCTGGAACCCGCTTCCGCACTTCGCGACGGTCCAGGAGGACCGTCAGCTCAAAGACATCAGGCCCTTGCACTCGTTCTACCGAGCCGTCGCGCGCGACAAGCTCCCGGCGGTCAGCTGGATCGTGCCCAACGACAGGGTCTCCGAGCACCCCCCGGCGCTGATCACGAACGGTCAGACCTACGTCACGGGGCTGATCAACGCGATCATGCGCAGCCCCGACTGGTACAGCACCGCGATCTTTCTCGCCTGGGACGATTGGGGCGGCTTCTACGACAACGTGGCTCCGCCGCGCGTCGATCAGAACGGCTACGGCATCCGTGTGCCCGGTCTAGTGATCAGCCCGTACGCGAGGAAGGGCTACATCGACCATCAGGTCCTGAGCTCCGATGCGTACCTGAAGTTCATCGAGGATGACTTCCTCGGCGGGCAGCGTCTGAACCCTCATACCGACGGACGCCCGGACCCCCGTCCGGACGTACGTGAGGACGCCTCGATCCTCGGCGACCTGCGCAAGGACTTCGACTTCCGCCAGCGGCCGCGGCCACCGATGATCCTGCCTACCGACCCGCCGTTCTCGTAACGGTCTCGCCGGCCACCGGAGCGCTGATGGGGATGGCGCGGGGGAGGGCGTTCGCCTTCGCGACGCACCTCGGGTTCCGCGGCGCCAGGGCCCGGCGGACCACCGGTGCCGTGATGATCCGTTTGGGCGCGATCTGGCCGCCGGCGAGCTGTCGGGCGAGCACGTGGAGCCGTCCCCTGAGCGTCGCCGGGGCGCGCGAGCTGAACACGGCGGTCTGACCCGCGGCCGACTGGATGTACACCGTGCAGGGCGTCGCCGAGCAAACCGACGGAGAACTCGTCGCGATCGGGCAGGCGACGCCGGAGTGCGCCAGCGGACCTAGGCGCGGGGCCGTCGCGGCGCGAGCGGCTGCCGGCGTTGCCCGCAGCGTCTTCGAGCCCGCGCCGGCGACCGAGATGCCGACGATCACCCCGACCGCGATCGCGCAGATTCCAACTCTGATCATCCGGCGCATGATCGACCCAGTATCCGCCCGACGATCCGGAGCCGCAACCCTTAGCCCGAGCCGCCCGCGCTCGTGCAGCACCACCCGTCGAGCTCGGGGAACGCCGGGCGACTGCCGGCGGGCGTGAACTGCTGGGCGATCCTCGAGACGGCGATGAGCCGCGGCGCGCCGGTGGCGTGGATGAAGATCCACTGGTCGGCCGCGGGCCAGCTCACGAGCAGCCACCGGCCGTCGGGCGAGAAGGCGACCTGGCGAAGCCCCTTCCCGCTGAAGACCTGACGGGTCGGACCGGGGTGCGCGGCCAGGTCGATCAGCGTGAGATCCCGCGCTGCGAGCAGCGCGACCGCGCTCCCGTCGGGCGAGAGGGCCGCGTCGAGCGCGCCCTGGCCGGGCCCGAAGGCGCGGCGGATCACGGTGCGCCCAACGCCGGTGTAGACGATCGCCGCGTCCCGGGTGAGCACGAGCAACCGCTGACCGTCCGCCGACCAGGAGAGCAGCCGCGGCGTCGACTGCTCCGGCAGCGCGAACTCGAGCTTGCCGCTATCGGCGTCACGGACCGCGACCCCGCCGCGGCCGGTGACGTACGCGAGCTGGTACTCGTGGCCCGGCCGCCAGGCCGGCGCGACCGGGGCCACGCCGCGGGCGAGCGTCAGGTCGCCGACGCCGTCGCCGGCGATCACCCGCAGCGTCGTGCCGCTGAGGTACGCGACCCGGTAGCCGTTTGGGGCGTACCACTCCGGGAACCGCACTCCCGGGCGAGCTACGGCCCAGCGGGTGATGCCGCGGAGATCGACCGCGATCAGCTGGTTCGCACCGGCGACGGCCACGTACTCGGCGTGCGGCGACCACGTCGCCTGGCGCCACGGGCCGAGCCGACGTTTGGCGCCGTCGGACGCGACCGTCCACGCGCCACCGGGGCCCGAGACGAGGATCCGGCCCGGCGCCGGCAGCGAGAACAGCGCGGCCCGGGCGTGACGGACGCCGATGGTCTGCTCGATCCAGCGGTGGACGGCTGCGCCTGCGGGCGTCAGCGCGAGCACCCCGACGAGGACGGCCACGATCGGGACGGGCGCGAAGCGGATCCGCAGGCGCGACCGCGGCGGCGTCGGCTGCTCGGCGTAGGCCGAGTGCACGACCTCCCACGCCCGCTGCTCGGCCTCCGCCTCGCCGGGAGCGCGGGCGGTTCGCAGCCGCTCGGCAGCAGTGCGGTTCCGGACGCTCATGTGAGCTCCACCTCGCGCAGCTGGGCGTCCAGCGCGTCGAGCGCGCGGCGCAGCCGGGAGTTGACGGTGCCGCGCGGGAGATCAAGCACCCGCGCGATCTCGCCCGGCGTGTACTCGAGCACGTAGCGGAGCACCACCACCGCCCGGTGCTCGGGCGTGAGTGTCGCGAGTGCCCGGAGGAGGTCGTCGGAGTAGCCGGCGAGCTCAGGCGGGGCGGATTGCTCAGGCGGGGCCGATCGTTCGGGGAGCTCGCGGTCCACCTCGCGCCGGGCGGCGCGAGCGCGCGTCCAGTCGATCGCGCGATTGGCGACGATCCGGGCCAGCCAGGGCGAGAACTGCCGGCGCCTGTCAAAGCGATGCAGCGTGCGGACGGCGGCCAGGAAGGATTCCTGGGCGATGTCCTCGGCTGCGGCGTGATCGTGAACGATCAGGAACGCGGCACGGTAGGCGCGTCGCCAGTGCCGTCTGAAGAGCTCCTCCAGGTCGGTTTCAGAGCCGGCCTGGGCCCCTCGAATCAGCGCGGCTTCGCTCCGCTGACGCCACCGTCGGGGGGCGGGCAGCGAAGGCTCCACGGCGACGCTCTCCGAGGCTGCGGACACCAAGTGAGCTTCAATCGACACGATCGACGCGCATCGTCCCTTGTACGGATGGGGCGACGCAAGAGGTCCGTCAGCCGCCGAACTCCGATCAGGGCGAAGCGGGGTGCTTGAGAAGCTGGCGGAAGCGCTCCGCCACCTCCTCGGCGAACTGCCCGGGGCTCTCCTCGTCCGTGGCCGCGAGCGACTCCTGAGGCTGGTCGAGCTCGTCGAGGAAGGCGGCGACGACGGCCGGGTCGAACTGGCAGCCGGCTTCGCGAAGCAGCTCGCAACGAGCCACCTCCGCGGTGCGGGCCTTCCGGTAGCAGCGATCGCCCGTGATCGCCTCGAACGCGTCGCAGACGGCGACGATCCGGGCCGCGAGTGGGATCTCCTCGCCGCGCAGGCCGTCGGGATAACCCCGGCCGTCCCACCTCTCGTGGGTCGCGCGCACGATCGTGGCGACGGGTCGGAGCGCGGGAGCCGCGGAGAGGATGCGCTCACCGAGGATCGTGTGCTGACGGATGAATTCCCACTCATCGGCCTCGAGCTCGCCGGGCTTGTCGAGGATCTGGTCGGGAATTCCGACCTTGCCGATGTCGTGCAGCTCGGCCGCCCGGGCGAGCTCATCGATGTGCTCGGCATCCATCCCGAGCCGGCGGCCGACGAGTACGGCGAGCCGGGCGACGCCGGTCGAGTGGTCGGGGAGGCTGGGCTGCTTGGCGTGCATGATCCGAACGAGCACGTCGCGGGTCTGCTCGCGCGCGGCGGACGGTCGCCCCTGCTTGCGGGTGTACATCCGCTGGTCGGCGAGCTGCAGCGCGTAATCCGGCGTGGTCGCCTCGTGCGGCAACAGGACGGCACCGCACGACGCCTGAATCGAGAACGTCTCGCCCCGATCGCGGAGCGCGCCGGCCGCGCGCGCCATGGCGTGGTGCAGTTCCCCGGGGCGCGCCGGCAGCAAGACGCAGAACTCATCGCCCCCGAGGCGGTAGGAGGTCCCATGCGGGAAGACGGACGCGGCGAGCTTGCCGCCGAGCCGCGAGAGCAGCGCATCCCCGGCGAAGTGCCCGAACGTGTCGTTGTAGGCCTTGAAGCCGTCGAGGTCGAGCAGCATCAGGACGATCGCCTCATCGGTGCCTTTCGAGGCCCGTCCGAGACGCTCGGTGAGGTCGGTCGCGAGCTTGCGGCGATTGCCGAGGCCCGTGAGCGGATCGGTCAGCGCCTGTTCGCGCAGCGTCTCATGGGCGAGGATCTCGATCACCGCCGTGTGGGCGCGGTCCACGAGGCCCAGCATCAGCGCCTGCTCGTCGGCGCGGAACTCGCGAGCGTGGCGGGCGACGCCCAGCGCGCCCCCCCGGCTCTGGGCGTTGCTCTCGGGGCCGAACGGGAGCGCGAGCGCCCACACGCCGTCGCGCTCGAGCTGCTCGGGCTTGTGCGAGCGCAGCGCGCGGCGATTGGCCTCTTCCAAGAGGGGCGCGAAGCCCGCAGGGCCGGCGGTGTCGGTCAGTGGCGGGCGGCTGGGTACATCGAGCGTCAGCTGGCCCGCGTCGGCGTCGAGCGCATCGATCGATCCGTGCAGAACGATGCTTGTCAGCGCGGGCAGGTCGAGCTTCGCGGCGAAGGCGTCGCCGAGGCGGCGGACAGCCGCCTGCAGGCGCGTGCGCTCGCGTCCGACGAGCTCCAGGCGGTGCTGTGCCTGGGCGATGCGGCTACTCCGGTCGCGATCGAGGAGCAGTAGCAGCGCGCTCAGGGGAAGCACCATCAGCAGACTGAAGTGGTCGCGGCGGGCGCTGTAGGCGAGCAGGAGGCCGATCGGCGCGGTGCAGACGTCGATCAGCCACACGAGTGCGACCACGCGGAGCTGTAGGCGGGGCGCCACCGCCAGCGCGGCCGCCTCGCGGATCGTCGAGGTCACGAGGTCGACGACGCAGCCGGCGAGGAACGCGAGCAGGTAGATCGCCGCCAGCTGGGGCGCGTCGTGATGCAGGCCGAGCAGGATCAGAACGACCGCCGGTCCGAGCGCGTGCCACGCGTTCGGGATCGAGAACAGCACGTGATCGACGGACACCCGTCGCGCCGCCAGGCGGAAGAGGCTCGCGACCACCAGCCCGGCGGCGACGAACAGCGGCACCGTCGCGGGCGGCAGCAGCAGCAGCATCGGCACGAGCATCACGTACGTCGGCACGACATAGCCGGCGCCGATCGGGAACCTGACCGAACCGGCGACGAGCGCGTACAGCGCGACCAGCATCCCCGCCAGGACGAAGTTGAGTCCGTGGCCGGCGAGATCTGGAGCGGCCAGCGGCGTGGCGACGCTCAGAAACAGCGCCGCCGCGACGGCCTCAACCAGAACCTCGCGTCGGCTCGCGCGCTGCTTGCGCGTCTCCCAGGAATCCTCCAGCAGACGTTCGACGGGGTCGGTTGCCCGGGCGTCGTCGAGTTCGCCGTGCTGCATCCGAACGCTGGCCGCGGCGTCCGGTGGCGGCGAGTTGGGAGGAACGGCACCGTCGGAGTGCCGTTCCTCCGTTTCGCTATCGCTTGGCGTAAGGGTCGACGTAGACGTCATCGATGTTCCATGAACCGCCGCTGCCGGCGTCAAAGACGAGACGTGCCTGCATCGTCGTTCCGTCCTGCAACAGCGCGCCCAGCAACAGCGAGCGCGTGGGCTCCCACTGGCCGAAGGAGTCGCTGGGGAGATAGGTGACCGGGACCTGACCACTGTTCCCGTTCTCGTCCGTCCACTGGATCGAGACCCTAAGTCCCGAGTGCCACCACTGATCTGGGTTGGCGAGCGCGAAGAAGCGCCAGTTGGGGAACGCGTTGGTGACGCAGAACGAGGGTGAGACCGCCTCTCCGCCCGCGGAGATGTTGAGCGATTGCGAGTCGCTCGAGTTGCCGACGTACCACGGCTCGTTTCCGTTGACCACGGATGCGCCGTTGAGCATCCAACCCGCCGTGCTCCCCTCGAAGTTGCCCCCGGGGACCAGCGCGTAAGAGGCGCTGTCCCCGAACTGCGAGAAGACCGGCGACGACGGCGGTACCGGACAACTGCCGCTGTCCGCCGACGCCACCGGCGCGGCGATCAGCATCGCAAGGCCGACAAGAGCGACAGCAAGGACTCGCTTCGGCGGCCAATCCATCACGTAAGGCATATGGGACCTCCCTGTCCGAACTTGGCAGAAGGAGTTCGGCAGCTGGGCTGTCTCGGAGAGACCCCTGGCTTTGCGTCCCCGCCTCGCGACGGGTTTGCCCTTGTCGACGGATGAGCTATCGGCGCGCGACGAATACACCTTTATAGGGAGGTTTGGGGAACTCGCGGAATTGGCCGGATGTCCGAGCGCGTTTCTGGCCCTCCCTGGACCTGTGTCTGACGTTCGGCCGTAACTACTTCGGATTTCCGAGTTGCGGAGGCTCAAATGGCTGCGAGATCGATGGGACTCGTCCTCCCTGTGACGATCGCCGCGTTGGTAATCGCGGGGTGCGGTAGCGGCGCGGCGCCGCGCCGTACCGGGGTTCACACACGGCGCCCCGTCGCGGGCAATCAGACCCCCGCCGTCGATGGCCCCGCCGCCGATGGCCCCGCCGGCGCGAACAGGACCGCGCCATCCCCGCCTCCGGCTCCTGAGGCATTGGTCACAGCCGAGACCGAGAACCGGTTGGTAGCGGTCGACGTGCGCAGCGGACGCGTGCTCCGGCGGGTCGCCATGCCGTCCGACCCGCAGAACGTCGCCGCCGGCGGCGTCGCGGTAGTCGTCAGCCCGGCCGCCCACACAGTGAGCCTCGTCAGCGCGGGATCCCTGCGCGTGGCAAAAGAGCTCCACGGCTTCGTCTCGCCGCAGATCGCGACGATCTCGCCCGACGGGGAATACGCGTACGTGAGCGATGCCAGCGGCACGGTGACCGTTGTCCAGCTGAGCGACGCGACGATCGTCGACAGGGTCGCGGTCGGCCCCGGAGCGCATCACATGAGCTTCCGGCCCGATCAGCGCCAGCTGTGGGTGGCTCTCGGGGAGTCGGCTCGAACGATCGTCATCCTCGACACCACGGACGTCGCACACCCGCGCGTGGCGGGGGTGTTCCACCCGGGCTTTCCGGCGCACGATCTGTCGTTCTCGCCCGACGGACGTACGGTGTGGATCAGCTCGGCCGACGGTCCGGACGTGTCGGTGTTCGGCGCCGGCGGCCATCGCCTGCTCTTCCGGGTGCCGGTGGGCCCGTCGCCGCAGCACATCGCGTTCGCAGGTGCCTACGCGTACCTGACGAGCGGGTACGGCGGAGTGCTCGAGGAGGTGAGGGCGAGCAGCGGCCGGGTGCTGGCACGGGCGCGGTCCCCATACGGCTCCTTCGAACTCGACGTCGCCGACGGCTATGCGGCCACGTCGTCGCTGCTCCGCGGGACGCTCGCGATCTACAACCTGAGCCTGCGGCTCCTGCGCGTCATCCACGTTGCTCCAGCCGCGAGGGAGGTCGCAATCTGGACGCGGTGAGACGTAAGATCAGCGGTGCACTTTCGAGGCGAGGCTCGATGCACACCGAGACGGTCACCGACACCGGATTCGAATACTGGCCCGGGGAGCCGGTGCTGGTTCATGTGATCCGGCGCGAGCACCGCGTGTTCGTCAGCGACGATGGCATCGCGATCGCGAAAGCCGGACATGTCCCGGGATGGCACGCCGTGGCCGAGCTCGTGGGCCGCGAGGCAGACGTGAACTTCAACGGCCGTGGGGTGCTGTCGCTGCCCGTCGTGTCGGCCGGCCCGGGCCTCGAAGCGATCGTGCAACGGATCGGCGAGGCGTCGCTGATGTTCTATGAGGAGTTGCTGGAGCTCCAGGACTGAGTAGGGTCCTGCTGGGCTGGGCGGGCGAGGTTCGCGCGGTTCTGCCGAGCTCGCCGGTGTGGAGTCCGAGCACCGCATGCTCGCGCAGACGTTGATCAATGCGAACCCGCCGAACGACGTTGGCTTCGAGCTGTTCCGCTTTGGGGCTGGGGACCGAGGTCAGGCCGGTCGCAGCTGATCCTGCGATCGCCATACGCTTCCGGTCCGCTCGTACTCGAGTTCACGCGCGGCTGCCGCCGCCGCGCTGGGCCCGAGCTCCCGCTCGATGATCCAGAGGGCGAGGTCGAGCCCGGACGTCACGCCGCCCGCGCTCAGGACGTCCCCGTCGTCGACGACGCGGGCGTCGTCGATCACGTTGGCGCCTGCTGCCCGGAGGTCGTCGATCGCGATGTGGTGGGTAATCGCCGGCCGTCCGTCCAGCAAACCGCCCGCCGCCAGGAGCATCGCCCCCGTGCACACGGACGCGATGGTGGTGCCGGCGGCGTGCCGGGCCGCGATCGCCCGCGGCAACTCACCTCGCGAGGCCTCGGCGCGCGCCCCCTGCGGGGCGCGATCATTCCACCCGCCGCCGGGGACGATCAGCAGGTCGGGGGAGTTCGAAAGGACGCCGTGGGGCACGATCGTGGTCCCGTGAGAGGCGGTGACGGTCGGGCGCTCGGTGAGCGTTACCAGCCGCACGCCAAAGCAGCCGGTCGCCTCGCCGGCGCCGGCCAACAGCTCGAACGGCCCGAAGACGTCGAGTTCGTCGCATCCGTCGTACAGGACCACCTCGATGTTCATGGCGCCCATCGTGACGCTATGGCCCACCGCACACAAGTGGCAGGAACGTCGATATTCGCTAGATTCCTGCCAATGCATCGCGTCGTGGCGCTGGCGCTGCCCAGGGTGGTCGCGTTCGATCTCTCGATCGCGGCGCAGGTGTTCGGGCACCGCGAGGAGGAGTTGTACGAGTTCCTCGTGTGCGCGCCGGCGCCCGGAGCAGTACCGACGACGACCGGGTTCGCGTTGCTTGCCGAGCACGGCCTCGATGCACTCGAGCGGGCCGGCACGGTGCTCGTCCCCGGGTTCGAGGACCCGAGTGCCCAGCTGCCCGACCCGGTGCTCGACGCGCTCCGCGCGGCCGACCAGCGCGGCGCGCGGATGGTGTCGATCTGCACGGGCGCGTTCGCACTGGCCGCGGCCGGCGTGCTCGACGGCCGGCGGGCCACCACCCACTGGCGCGCCACCGCACTCCTGGCCCGGCGTTTCCCCGCGATCCGGGTGGAACCGGATGTCCTCTACGTGGACGAGGGGCGGGTGCTGACATCGGCGGGCGTCGCCGCGGGCATCGATCTCTGCCTGCACATGGTGCGCACCGACTTCGGCCAGCGAGCGGCGAACGCGATCGCCCGCCGGATCGTCGTCGCCCCGCAGCGCGAGGGTGGCCAAGCCCAGTTCCTCGAGCAGCCCGTGCCCACCGAGCCGGGTGGGAACCTCGAATGCACGCGCCTGTGGGCGCTGGAGCACCTCGCCGAACCGCTGACCGTCGCGCGACTTGCGCGTCACGCGGGCTACAGCGAACGGACCTTCGCTCGTCGCTTTCGCGCCGAGACGGGCACGACGCCGCTTCGGTGGCTGATCGCCCAACGAACGCTGAAGGCGCGCTCATTGCTCGAGGCCGGCGAGTTGCCGGTCGAGGCGATCGCGCGGCAGTGCGGGTTTGGCAGCGCCCCGTCGCTTCGCGAACACTTCCGGCGGGCCGTGCGCTGCACTCCCACGGCGTACCGGGCCGCGTGGACCGACGCCGGCCGCTACTAGTGGCCTTGGCTGACGATCGGCTCGCTAAACGGCGGTGCGAGCGGGGGGGGAGAACCCACCGGCGGGTCGCCGGAGCCTGTGGCGGACCTGCTTGGGCGCTCATGCGGGTCTTCGTGGCGAGTTTGTGACCGGAGCGTGTCGAGAGTGTCACGGGGATGGTGCGTAGCGCGTCAACACCGACGCCAGATCCGAGCCCTGTCGACCTGAGCACACTCCTCGTGCACAACTCGACAGGGCTCGCCATCGGGCTTGGGATTGTCGTGCTAGGCACCATCGAAACGGTCCCCGATCGCGCCCGATTCCCCTCTCCTTTCCCGGCGCCTGACCGCGCGGAATCGATCATCTAACGACGCTTAGCCGTGATCTCGAGCAGGTAGGCGACCGTCACGTCGTGGTCGCCGAGCTTGAGGTGGTAGGCGTCCGAATGGGCCTCGACGCGAGCGATCTGCTCGCGCTTGTCGCCGAACAGGTCGCTGAACTTGAAGAACTCGTAGTCGACCACGCGCGACTCGTAGCCCGCCTGGTCGAGCAGCTGCGCGGTGCGTTTCTCGCCGATGATCGACAGGTGAAGCAGGTAGGCGGTTCCGTCCTCGGAGAGAGCCTGCGGCAGCAGGCCGATGAGATGGTCGATCAGGTTCCGCCCCCAGTAATCGAGGGGCCGGTGGGTCACGACCTGTTCGAACGGATCGACAGGCATCTGATACAGCGACGCGACGATCACGTCGTATCGCTCTTCCGGCACCCACGGGTAGAGGTCCTGAGCGAGCGCGCTGACGCGATCGGCCACTCCGTTTCGAAAAGCGTTTGTGAGGGTGTTCTTGACCGCGGTCTCGTCGATGTCGATCGCATGCACGTGGGCCGCGCCATTGCGCGCCAGCTGCACCGTCAGCAGGCCGGTGCCGCAGCCGATGTCGACACAGCGCTGATGGGCACCGATCCCCTCGCGGTACAGGTACTTCCAAGCCAGGAAGCTGCCCGTCGTCGGGACGAACACGCCGGGATCACAGGTGATGTCCGGGAAGTCGAGCGGAAACATGCGACGGCCGCGGGCGTCGCTCCACGCCGGCGCCTCGCGCGACTCCGATGGCTTTGGCCGGCTCTCGTCGGGGAGCGCCGCGGGGCGAACGTGGCCGGGCTTGGTGCCCTCAAGCGCCGCCCGCGTCGCGGCCAGGTGATCCGGTCCGACGCCGCAGCAGCCGCCGATGATCTGCGCGCCCTCGTCTCGCCACTGCCGCGCCAGGGCCGCGTATTCGGCGCCGCCGACGCCGGTCTCGACGCGCCACCCCGCCGACGAGAGGTAGCCGAGGTTTGGGTAGACGCCGAGCGGCAGATCGGTGAAGTCCCGCAGCCACGACAGCATTCCGGGGACGTGATCCGGGGGGATGCAGTTGATCGCCAGTGCGCCGACCCCCATCTCCTCGAATCGCCGCGCGGCGCGGCCAAACGCATCGCCCTCCGGGCCGCCCCAGTGCTCGCCGTAGACGCCGCACACGCCGTGGCGACAGCGACGAAAGCTCAGCCACACCGGCAGGCCCGTATCGAGGAGAGCCTCGACGGTGGCGTATGTCGAGGTCCGGACGAGCGACAACGTCTCCATCAGGATCAGGTCGGGCGGTTCCTCCTCGAACGCCCGTGCCAGCAGTCGGATCGTCTCGCGGCCATCGGGGGTGTCGACGTCGCCGTTGATGCTGAACGCGACGGCGACGTCGTCGGCACGCCCCCCGTCGGCGGCCGCGGTGCGCGCGAGATGAACGCCGCGGCGCGCGACGTCCATCCAGTGCACGGGCCCGAGCGATACCCACTGGTGTGGGTTACCGTCGCGCAGGGCGGTCGGCAACCCCCAGGTGTTGGTCGAGACGACGTCGCAGCCGGCATCGACGTAGCGGCGGTGCACGGCCTTGACGTCGGATGGCGCGTCGAGAATCGCCGTCAGCCCCCACAGATGCTCTTCGACCTCGGGCCGCTCGCCGTCGGTCTCGATCAGCTCCGTCCCGATCGCGCCGTCGAGGACGACGCACCGGTCGGTCGCGATCAGCCGTTGCACGTGCGCGTAGCGACTCTCCAACCGGTCGGCGTCCAGAAGCATGGTCAGTCCCCAATCTTTCGGGTGGGCGCAGTCGACTGTCAAGGGTGAGCGGGGCTCTGGACGCTCCCGCCCCTCCCGATCTATCGAGCAAGTTAGATCTAAAGGGCAGGGATGTCGCCGGCACGCGGCGGTATCTTCGCGGCGTGTCGGTGTCCACCTCAGACGCTCCCTCCTCCGGCGAGCTGGACGAGGTCCTGCGGCGGGCGGGTGCGGTTTTCGCCGGCCACAACGGTTTGACGGTGGCCGCTAACTACGGCTCCGCCGCGGGCGAGCTTGCCGTCTGCGTGCGCGCCGTCGGCCTTGTCGATCGATCCGAGCTGACGAAGCTCGCGCTCGAGGCCCCATCGGCACAGTTGGGCCACCTCCTGGTCCGGCTCACGGGTCGGGTGGTGGCGGTCGGCGGCGCGCTGCAGACCGACGACGGGTGGTGGTACCGGGCCGCCGAGGACCGGGTGATCGTGCTGGCCGAGCCCGTCGCCGGCGTGCGCCTGGGCGACCGTCTCCACAATCAGGCGCAGGTGCTCCATCACGTCTCGCTCACCACGCTCGACCTCTCGCACGAGTGGGCGGCCATCGGGTTGATCGGCCGTGGCACCCCGGACCTGCTACGGGCGATCGGGGCCCACGGCGAGGCCGGCGATCCGCGCTTGATCGCCCCGTTCGGCACGGGCACCGTCGACGGCGTCGAGGTGATGTGGCTGATGCAGTCCGATCGGAGGGCCCTGGCGCTCGTGGCGCGGGCCGATGCCGCCGATCTGTGGCGGGCGCTGGAGAACGCCGGACGCCCGTTCGGGATCAGCTGCGTCGGATACGAGGCGGCCCGGCGGTACGCGTTGCTGGAGCGCTCGGCGGCGGCTTGACACTGCTCGGGCCCGGCCCCTCGAACATATAATTCCGCTCGCCGGTGACCGCCCGCGAGGGACCCGATGAACAGCCGGATGTCCGGACGCTCGGGCGCGTCCGCGGCGAGTTGCTCCAGCTCGAACGCGAGATCGTCGAGTTGCAATACGTACGCCGGGCGGATGCTCTGGAGCGTGTCCGCGACGCCGTCCGGCGGCTGAGCGAGGTGGGATCGCCCGCCGGGATTCTCGACCGCGCCGCTGACGAGCTCGGCGCCGGTTCGCAGTTCGACCGCGTGCTGATCGGGGAGGTCGCGGACGGTCTCCTCCGGGCCCGCGGGATCTGGGCGCGCGAGGACCGCCCCGCGGCCGAGTTGTCGCTCACGGAGCTGCAGCGCGCGCCGATCAGGCTCGAGTATCCGCTCATCGAGGAGGAAGTCGTTCGTCGTCAGGGTGCCGAGATCGTGGCCGCGTCCTCGGTGGGCCGGCGCACGCCGCCGCGGATGCTCGAAGTGCTCGGCTGGGAGACCTACGTCGTGGCGGCGCTGACGGCCGACGGCAAGACGATCGGGCTGCTGCACGCCGATGCCCAGAGCAGTGGACGCGCTCTCGATGAGCTCGATCGAGAGGTGGCGGCCCTCTACAGCGAGGGCTTGGCCGGCCTGTTCGAGCGCGCCGTCCTGCGCGAGACGCTCCAACGTCATCGCGACGAGCTGCGGTCGGCGATCCATTGGATGAGCGCACGCCTGGGCCGGCTGACATCGGACGCGGCCGTCGACGTCGGGAGTTCGGCGGCGGGCAATCCCGGCCTCGCCGCGGTCGATGCGCTCACGCCGCGGGAGCTCGATGTCCTGCGGCTGATGGCGAGGGGCAAGACCAACGGAGCCATCGCGAGCGCGCTCGTCGTGCGCGAGGGAACTGTCAAGTACCACGTCAAGAACATCCTTCGAAAGCTGGGTGCCACGAGCCGTGCCGACGCCGTCGCCCGCTACATCCGCGCCAGCGAGGCCGTGCGGTGACCGCGGCCGATGGCACGCCCGAGCTTTCCTCCGGCCCGCTCGGCGTGCAGCTGCACCGTCGTCTGCAGCGGGCGATGACGGAGGCGCAGGTGCTGCTGGGCATCGACCCGGGGTCGGCGCCGCCGGATGAGCTGAGCCGCGTGCGCGCCCTCATCGCAGCGATCGGCGAGCACCCATCGATCGCCCCGGCGCAGGCCAGCTTGGCGGACCACGAAGCGGCGCTCGAGCGGCTGCGCCAGCGCTTTGAAGGACGGTCCGAGGCGCTCGCGCGCGTGCAGGCGGTCCTTACGCGGCTGCGGGAGGTGACCTCGCCCGGGGCGATGCTCGCGCGCGCGCCGATGACGCTGTGCGCCGGCTCGAGGTTCACTCGCGTGATCCTGAGCGTGATCCGCGACGCGACGATGGTTCCAGAGGCCGCTCACTTCGTGGGCGACCCCCTGGCGGCGGTGGCGGTGCTCGCGGAGCTGCAGGCGAATCCGGTGGTGCTGGAGCACCCGCTGATCGAGAACGAGCTGCTGCGACGCCGGCGAGCGACGATCGTGTTCGACGCGGCCGTCCATCCCAGCGTCGACCGACGGACCGCCGAGCTGATGCGGTGGCGCTCGTATGCCGCCGCGCCGCTCGTGATCGGGGCCGACGTGATCGGCGTGATCCACGCAGATCGGGGACCCGAGCTGCAGCTCGACGCGCTCGACCGCGATGTCCTGTGGGAATTCGCCACCGGCTTGGCTCAGTCCTACGAAAGCGCGAGCCTACGGCGCACGCTCCGGCGGGAGCGCGAGCAGATGCGCGTGTTCCTGGAGTGGTGCGGCGCTCGCTCAGGTGCACTGACCGACGCTCCGATCACGCTCGCCCGGAGCGAGCCGGCGCCGCTGCCCGGCGGTGCGCCGAACGACGGCGACGGCGCCGGGGAGCCGCTGGCGGGTACTGCTCCGTCCGCAGGTCGGGACGATCGCGTCGTGTTCGCGGGCCTGGTCACGCGGCGCGAGCTCGACGTCCTGCGGCTGCTGGCCGAAGGGAGCACGAACCGGGCGATCGCCGACGAGCTCGTCCTTTCCGAAGCAACCGTCAAGTTCCACGTCAACAGCATCCTGCGCAAGCTGCGCGCCGCCAATCGGGCCGAGGCCGTGACGCGCTACCTCGCGCTGCTCGGGATGTCGCCTCCGTGAGCCCGCCACCCTTATGCTGCCGAGCCACCGATGATCGGGGAAATCCTCTGGACGCCGCCCGCTGATCTGCGCGAGAACACGGAAATCGGCCGCTTCCTGAACTGGTTACGAGATGAGCGCGGTCGCGACTTCGCGTCCTACGACGAGCTGTGGCGCTGGTCGGTCGGCGAGCTCGAGGAGTTCTGGTCGTCGGTTTGGGAGTTCTACGAGCTACGAGCGCACGCACCGTACGAGCGCGTCATGGGGAGCCGCTCGATGCCCGGCGTGGAATGGTTCCCCGGGTCCCGGCTCAACTACGCGGAGCACATGGTCGGCCACGATGGCGATGAGGGCCGCGTCGCCGTGCTCGCGCAGTCGCAGACGAGGCCCCCGCGCGAGCTCACATTCGGAGAGCTCCGCGATCAGGTCGCGCGGGCGCGGGTGGGACTGCAGCGGCTCGGCGTCGGCCCCGGGGATCGCGTCGTCGCGTACCTACCGAACATTCCCGAGACGCTGGTCGCGTTCATCGCGACCGCGAGCCTCGGCGCCGTGTGGGCGACGTGTGCCCCGGAATTCGGCGCGCGCAGCGTGGTCGCGCGGTTCGCCCAGATCGAGCCGCGCGTGCTGCTGACCGTGGGCGGCTACGGCTACCGCGACGGCTACGTGGACCGGCGTCCGGAAGTGACCGCGATCCGAGACGGACTGCCAACGCTCGAGCAGGTCGTGTGGGTTCCGTACGGCGAGGCCGAGGTCCCTGACGCGACCACCTGGGAGACGCTGGTGGCGCAGGACGGCCCGCTCGCGTTCGATCCGGTCCCGTTCGACCACCCGCTGTATGTGCTGTTCTCCTCGGGGACGACCGGGCTGCCGAAGGCGATCGTGCACGGCCACGGCGGCCAGCTGATCGAGCACCACAAGAACCAGGGGCTCGGGTGGGACCTGAAGCCGGGAGGCCGGCTGCAGTGGTTCTCGACGACGGCCTGGATGATGTGGAACGCGCTCGTCTCGGCGCTGCTGCTGCGCGCCTCGGTCGTGATGCTCGACGGGGACCCCGCGTGGCCGGATCTGCTGCAGCAGTGGCGGGTCGCGGAGGAGGCCCAGCCGTCGGTGATGGGGGTCAGCCCGGCGTACCTGATGGCGTGCCGGAAGGCGGGTGTGGAGTTCGGGCGCGAGTGCGACCTGCACGGCATCCGCGCCCTGTGCACGGCCGGTTCGCCGCTGCCCGCCGACGGCTACACGTATGCCTACGAGCAGCTCGGCCCCGAGGTCGTGCTGATCAACGGCTCCGGCGGCACGGACGTGTGCACGGGAATCGTGTCCGGCTCATTCGCGCAGCCGGTGTATGAAGGCGAGATCTCAGGCCCGTGCCTGGGAGTCGACGTCCGCGCCTTCGACCCTGACGGCAACGAGGTGATCGGCGAGCTTGGCGAGCTCGTGATCACCGAGCCGATGCCCTCGATGCCGGTCGGGCTCTGGAACGACACCGACGGCTCGCGCTACCGCGACGCGTACTTCAGTCGCTATCCCGGGGTCTGGCGCCAGGGCGACTGGATCAAGTTCACCGAGCGAGGCAGCTGCGTGATCACCGGCCGCTCCGACGCGACCCTGAACCGGGGTGGCGTCCGGCTCGGAACCGGCGAGTTCTACGCGGTCGTCGAGGAGCTGCCGGAGGTGGTCGACTCGCTCGTCGTGCACCTGGAGGGTGACGGCGGCGGTAGCGGCGAGCTGCTGCTGTTTGTCGTTCCCGCGGCCGAGACCTCGTTCGACGATGCGCTTCGGGCACGGATCTCCGGCGCGCTGCGGACCGAGCTCTCGCCGCGGCACGTACCCGACGCGATCGTCGCGGTGCCCGCGATCCCGCGAACGCTGACCGCCAAGAAGCTCGAGCTGCCGGTCAAGCAGATCCTGGTGGGGACACCGCCGGAGGACGTCGCCAGCCGCGATGCGCTCGCAGAGCCCGATGCGCTCGATGCGTTCGTGGCGTACGCGGCCGCGCGCGAGCGGCCCGCGGTCTAGGCGCTGGTGCGGCGGTCAACGACGCGGACCGCCTTGCCTTCACTGCGAGGAATGGTTCCCGGCTCGACGAGCGAGACCGCGATTCGCAGACCCGTGTGGTCCCGCAGCAGCTCCGCGAGTCGTGCGCGCACGGCCTCACGGTCGCTCACGCCATCCTCCGGTTCGCACTCGACGGTGAGCTCGTCCAGCGGACCCTCGCGCTCGACGATCAGGCGGTAGTGGGGAGCGGTGCCCGTGGCGCCCAGCAGCAGCTCCTCCACCCGTGTGGGATGGATGTTGACACCGCGCACGATCAGCATGTCGTCGTGGCGTCCGCGCAAGCCGGTCAGCCGAACCGTGGTCCTCCCGCACTCGCACGGCTCGTCGAGGACGGAGCCGATGTCGCGTGTCCGGTAGCGGAGCAGCGGCAGGGCCTCCTTGGTCAACGTCGTGAACACCAGCTCGCCCTCGACCCCCGGCCCGAGCGAACGCCCGTCGTCGGGATCGATCACCTCGACGATGAAGTGATCCTCGTTGACATGCAGTCCACGCCGCGCCACCCGGCACTCGGCGGCCACGCCGGGCCCGCACATCTCCGACAGCCCATAGAAGTTGATCGCCACGATCCCGAGCGCGCGCTCGATCTCGGCTCTGAGCTCCTCGGTCCACGGCTCGCCCCCGAACAGGCCGAGCTCCAGCCGCGTCTCGCCGCCACCGGCATCGGCGAGCGCCTGGGCGATGACCAGCGCATACGACGGCGTCGAGACCAGGACCTGGGCGCCGAAGTCCCGTAGGAGCATCGCCTGGCGCGCTGTGTGTCCGCCGGAGACGGGCACGACCGTCGCCCCGATCCGCTCCCCGCCCTGGTGGAAGCCGAGCCCACCTGTGAACAGGCCGTAACCGTTCGCGTTGTGGATCACCATTCCCGGCGCCACGCCGGCCATCGTCATGCACCTTGCCATCAGCTCGGTCCAGACCTCGAGGTCGGTGCGCGTGTAGCCGACGACGGTCGGCTTGCCGTGGCTCCCGCTCGACGCGTGAACGCGGACCAGCTGCTCCCTGGGCACCGCGAGCAGGCCGAACGGGTAGTGGGCTCGGAGGTCGTCCTTGGTGGCGAACGGGATCCGCGCGAGGTCGTCGAGCCCTCGCACGTCATCCGGCGCCTCGATCCCCGCGCCGGCAAGTCGCTCGGCGCCCACCGCCTGGTGATTCAGGATGCGCCCGAGCGTCAGCCGCAGGCGCTCCAGCTGAAGGATCTCGAGCTGCTCGCGCGGGAGCGTCTCGGCGCCGTCCCAGACGCGCGGCTCAGAGCTTGCGCTGGTGGGCATTCCAGTGCTGCTCGAGGTTTCGCACGAGCGCCGGGCTCAGATGGCAGTAGGCCTGCGCGCGGGCGTACGTTGCCATGTACTCGCGGAACAGATCGAGCGGTTCCTCACCGACTCGCATCGCGCTTCGGTTAGCCGTCGCGTTGATCAGACCGGAGCTCGTCAGCGCGTCGATCCGGTGCTCAAGGGCGCGATCGATCTCCGCCGGTCCGACGACCTCGTCGCACAGCAACGCGGCGTCGGACTCCCCGGCGGTCCATTCGCGGCCCGAGAGGATGGCCTGGCGCGCGGCCCGGTCGCCGACGAAGCGGGGCAGACGGAGGTTGGACGCGCCGGGGATGATCCCCTCCTTGCGGGCGGGCAGATACAGGCGCGAGCCGCGCGTCGCGATCACGTGGTCGACGACGTGCAGCAGCTGGCAGTGTCCGCCGATCGCGAACCGCTCGACGGCGGCGATCCACAGCTTCTCCGTCGTGGCGTCGCCGGCCCGTGCCGTTTCGTCGTCACCGGCGCGGATCCCGCGATAGATCTTGTGGACGTACCCGAGGTCGCGGATCAGATAGAAGAGGAAATCGATCCGGCCGTAGTAGAGGTGGGTGAGGTTGATGCCCGAGCCGAACACGCGCTCGCCGCTATACCGCCGCCGGTCGACGACGGCCCCGCGGAGCACTCCGACCTCGATCGCCGGGTCTAGCAGGATCAGGTCGACTCCAGACTCCGTCGGACCAAGCGTCACCCCGTCCTCGGCGTTGAGGTGCCTGGGGTTGCTCAGCTCGAGGATGCCGGCGCGGCCGCGGCGGGTCACACGCACTGGACCGAGGTCGGCTTCGCCGGTGGCGAGGAGCTCGTCGAGATGGTCGAGCGCGTCGGCGGTGGGTTCGAGCATCGAGCCGAGGAGGTGGGGGCCGGTGCGCGGGGAGCCGAGGACGTGCGCGAGGAGGACGCCCTGAGCCAGCTCCAGGTGTTCCTTGTCGGCGAGTGTCCTTTCTCGCTCCGCCTCCATCTCGCCGCGGCTCGGCGTCAGTCCCGGAACGCGCTCCGCCGCCTCGTAGACCAGCTCCTCGATCCGCACCGACTTCGTGCAGCCGGAGGTGAGCGCGTCGTAGAGCTCGATCACGTGTCTGCGCAGGTAGCGCTCACGAGCCAGGGTGAGGGCCTCCAGGATCGTCGTCCATGCCAGCTGCTCCGCATCGGTTCGCTGCGGCCGGGGTGGCAGGCGCGCGCTGAGCGCGAGGCCGCGGGTCAGAAACGCGCTGACCTTGCGGCTGGCAGGGCCGACCGGGCCCTCGGTCGCCGGCGCCAAGCCGATCCATGCACGAGCATCGGCCTCGGACAGTCCGGCCCGTTCGAGGAGGTCGAGTTCGATCTGCTGGGCGGCGATGGTCGGGGGCACTATCGGTATGTAGGGTTCGCTCGATGGCTGGGTTGATGGCCGGTAAGGCCGGGCTCGTGACGGGCGCGGCGAGCGGGATCGGGCGCGCCTGTGCGGTCCGGTTCGCGCGCGAGGGCGCTGCCGTGATCGTCGCAGACCTCGAGTCGGCCCGGGCGGGCGGGGAGGAGACGGTCCGGGAGATTGTCGAGGCCGGGGGCGAGACAGAGTTCTTTCCGGCGGACGTCTCGGGCTCGGCCGACAACCGGGCATTGGTGGCGCACGTCGTCGAGCGCTACGGGCGCCTCGACTTCGCCCACAACAACGCCGGTATCGGCGTCCACGGGCTGCTGCACGAAACCTCCGATGAGGACTTCGATCGAGTGATCGCGGTCAACCTGCGAGGTACGTTCCTGGGCATGAAGTACCAGATCGCGCAGATGCTTCAGAACGAGCTGCCGGCTCGCGGCGCAATCGTCAACACTTCGTCGAACGCCGGCCTGAGAGCCGTGATGCTGCTCAGTGCCTACACCGCCAGCAAACACGGGATCCTTGGACTGACGAAGAACGCGGCGGTCGAATACGCGGACGACGGGATCCGCGTGAACGCGGTCTGCCCGGGGGCGATCATGACGCCGCTCATGTCGGGGCAGCCTCCCGAGCGCCAGAGCGAGATTCTCGCCCCGCAGGCGATGACGCGCTTCGGCGAGCCCGATGAGGTAGCCGCCGCGGTCGTCTGGCTGTGCTCGGCAGAGGCGTCGTTCGTGACCGGGGTGTCCCTGCCGGTCGACGCCGGATCTGTCGCCTGGGTCTCGGCGCATCGGGACTGACGTGCGGGCCCCCGGGGCGTCCTCGATACAAGCGAGCGTCGATGCTGACTACCATAGGCCCGCCGTGGCTGCATCGCCTGCATCCGGTGCGTCGTTGAGTGCGGTGATTCGCGAGCCGGAGCGCTGGCGGGTTCGGGGCGCAAACGTCTCCAGCCGTCTGGAGTCGTGGTCGGAGATTCTCGAGACCACCCACCTCGCATTTGACGTCCACCCAACCTCTCGGACTCCGGACGATTTCAGGGGCGCGGTGACGCGACGCTCGATCGGCGACCTCGTCGTCGTCGACTGCGCGGCCTCTCCGTTTCTCGGTCACCGTAGCCTCGCGTTGATGGGCGGGTGCCGCACGGATGCGCAGCCGGAGGACATCCTCGGGTTCCAGTTCGTGTGCAAGGGCGTCGAGCTCGTGCGCGAGGGCAGCCGGTCGGTCGTGTTGAAGGCCGGGGACGTCGTGCTGTGGGACGGCCTCCAGCCGACGGACGTCGAGATCATCGAGTCGTTCTACAAGCGAACGCTGCTGTTCCCACGCCACCGCGTGCTCGCGGTGTGCCCTCGCCTCGCCGACGTCCGCGCGATGCCGGCGCTCGCCCGCAGTGGGCCGGCACGGCTCCTGGTCCGCTACGTAAATGCCCTCGTGGCCGAGTTTCCGGGACTCGAGGTGGCGGCGCGCATGTCAGCCGCGGATGCCGCGCTGGAGCTGCTCCGCGCCACGGTCGAGCCGAGCCTGCCGACGAGTCGCTCGGCCACGCGTGAGGCGATGCGTGCGGAGATCCGCCGCTACATCCGCACCCATATGCAGGATCCCGCGCTCGATCCCGCATCGATCGCCCGCGCGTACTCGATCTCGGTGCGCGCGCTGCACGCCCTGTTCGAGGACGCCGACGCCTCCGTCGCGGGACTCGTACGACGCGAACGGCTCGCGCGCTGCGCCGATGACCTCCGGCGGCCCAACGCGGGCTCGGTCACCGAGATCGCGTTCAGGTGGGGGTTCTGCGACGCGGCACACTTCTCGCGTGTGTTCAAGCGTGAGTTCGGCGCCACCCCCAGCGAGATACGGCGTGCGGCGCTGATCCGCGCCGCGTCCGATCTCGGGCACGACTCAGAGCCGTTCGAGCAGATCGCCTACACCATCTAGCACGGCGTCGGGGCGCTGGCGCGCGTGGACGCGCCCGATGTCGATCGGACCGGTGATGCCGGTGCGGACCAGCACCGTGCGCGAGCCTCCGAGCCGGCCGAGCGCGATGTCCATCCCGAGGTCGTCCCCGATCACCGCCAGTTCGCGCGTCGGCAGCCCCAGCCGGGACCCGATCTCGGCCACCGCCGCGCGGGATGGCTTGCCGACGATCTTTGGTCGCGCGGCGCCGGCCTTCGCGATCGCGGCGGTCACCATCGCGCCACGGCTGATGATCGGTCCGTTCGCCCCCGAGTACGCGCGGGCGTACGAGCCGGCGAGCAGGGGCGCGCCACGGATGACCGCGCGCGCTGCCCGCTCGAGCGCGGCCATCTCGACCTCGTCGATGTGTGCCACGAAGACGACCTCGGCCTCCTCGCCGCGGGCCAGCGGGATTCCGGCGCTCGCGATTCGCTCGCGGATCACCTCCGTGCTGAACACCAACACGGGTCGCCCGGGATGGCGACGGCGGAGGTAGGAGATCGCGCTCTCGACAGGCGTCAGAAGCTCGTGGTCGCCCACCGGCAGGCCGTCCTCGCGCAGCCCGCGGGCGATCGCGTCAGAGCCCACGTGGCTGCCGTTCGTGAACAGCACCAGCGGGCGCTCGGAGGCGCGGATGCGCTCGAGCACCTCGCGCGCGCCCGGCTGAGGGTGACCGCGTCCGTCGGGACCGCGCTGCACGAGCGTCCCGTCGACGTCGAACACGAAGCCGCGCACGTCGTCGAGTCGCAGGCCGTCAGCCGCCACGGGTCCACACCACCCGATCGGTGTCCTTGACGAGCTCGAAGTGCGAGATCGATGGGCGCGCCGCGAGCTCCTTGAGGAGGGCGACGACGGGGGCTCGCGACCGACGGGGGGTCGCGGCGGCGGCGGTCGCCATGCCGCGCGCCCGGATCATCGCGTCGACTTGCTCGGCGGGCATCGTCAGGCGGAGCAGGAGCTCCTCCTCGGCGATGCGGCGACCGAAGCGCTCGCGCGCGCCCGCGAGCGTGATCGGCTCCAGGGCGTCGAGCTTGGCCGCCTGAGGTCGCGACAACACGCGCTCGGCGATCTCGAAGTCCACGGGGGCCGGCGGCTCGCCGTAGTGGCCGAGGAAGTAGCGGACGGTCTCGTCGGAGACATTGACCCACCGCTCGCCGTCGATCACGTTGCGTGCCGCCTGGCTTGCCACGAACTGCGAGACCGGCGTGACCAGGATCGGGTAGCCCATCTCTGCTCGGACGCGGGTCACCTCGTCCAGCACGGCGCCGAACAGCTCGGGCCGGTGGAGCTCCTCGAGCATCCGGCGCGTCGTGGTGACCATCCCACCGGGGAGCTGATGCCGGTAATAGGCGACGTCGAACTCCTGGGGGGTCCCTGCCTTCAGCCCCTTGGCCCGCGCCAGCCCATCGAAGTGCTCGGAGACGACTGCCTGTGCATCCAGGTCGAGCGGATGGTCGTAGCCGGCCGCCACCAGATTGCGCGCGGTGCTGATCGCCTCGGGTTGTGAGGTGCCGCGCGAGAGAGCGCCCGATGCGGTGTGGACCACCTGGAAGCCGGCCCTGACGCCCTCCACGTAGACCAGCGGCGCGAGGCCGATCGTGCAGTGGCTGTGCAGCTCCACCGGGCGCTCGCCGGCCGCGGCGATGAAGTGCGGCGCCAGTTCGCGGACGGCGTCGGGGGTGAGCAGGCCGCCCGGGTCCTTGAGGTAGAGGCGATCCATGTCCTCGCAGGCGGCCAGCGCGGCGGCGCGCTGTGCGTAGTAATCGTGCGTGTGCACCGCGCTGATCGAGTAGGTGAGGCCGATCACCACCTCCTCGATCCCCGCCGCGCGAGCCATCGCGGCAAGCCGGGTGAGGCGCGCCGGGTCATTGGACGGGTCGGCGATCTGGAGACGGCGGATCCCGTTCCTGGCGACGAGGCGAAACGACAGGTCGATCACGTCTGGGGCGGCCGGCACCCACGAGATGAAGCGCATCCCCGTCGTGATCATGCTGAGCAGCGTGTCGGGCATCGCCGCGCTCATCAGCCTGATCCGCTCCCACGGGTCCTCCTGGTGGAAGCGCACCGATACGGCCATGTGCGTGCTCGAGGTGAAATCGAGTGCGTGGTAGCCGACACGGTCCATCGTCGAGGCGATCGCCAACACGTCCGGCGTCGTCAGGCCCGTGGCGCTCCACAGACTCTGGTTGCCGTCGCGCGTGCTCGTGTCGACGAAATCGACGAGCCGGGGCGGCGTCTCGGAACTGAGGTGGTTCACGCCGGCGCCACCCGAAACAGCGGCTGGCCCTCCTCGACGAACTGACCGTTTTCCTCGCACACCTCAGCCACGATTCCCGTCACGCCCGCGGCCACCGAGTTCATCATCTTCATCACCTCGATGATGCACACGGTGGTGTCGGGCCCGACCCGGCTTCCGACCTCGACGAACGGCGGCTGACCGGGCGCCTCGGCGAGAAAGAAGGTGCCGAGCATCGGGGCCTCGATGGTCACCAGCTGCTCGTCCGCCTTCCGAGGTTGCTCGGGCCGCACCGGGGCGGCTGGCTCGGCTGGCTCGGCCGGCCCGCCGCCGTCCCTGCGGACGTGCAGCGAAAAGCCCTCGGTCTCGATCCGCAACTCGTGCAGCGAGGACTCATCGATGATCCGCAGGATCTCGCGGACGTCTTCGTCGCTCAGAGCCATGGGAATCTCACGTGTCGCGTCGCGCGCGATCGGCACCGAAGGCGCTCATCACGAGCGCAATCGCGGACGTCGGCTGGGACGCCTGGCGCTGCTCGGCCAGGCCCGTGACGGGTCGGGACTGCACGATGAACAGTGTGCCGTCGCGAGCGATCGCCCACTCGATGTCTTGGTGAGAGCCGAAATGGCACTGCACCTGGCGCGCGACATCGACAAGCGCCCTCAGATGGTCGTCGTCGAGGCAGCGCGCGGTCCGCCGCTCCCCGGTGATCTCGGCCCGGAGGGTGCCGCGACCCGTGGGATGGGGCACGTACTCGACGGTTTTGTCGCCCAGACGCTCGCGCACAAGCTCGCCCGTGACCTTGCTGACGAGTAGATCATCGGGCGTCACCTCGCCCGCTACGACCGCCTGCCCCAGGCCCCAGCTGGCGTTGATCGCGACCATGCTGGGGTCGCCGCTGACCGGATTGCAGGTGAACATGACGCCCGAGACCGCGGCGTCGACCATCAGCTGGACGGCGACGCCCATCGCGGGATCCCTGGCGCCGAGCCGCTCCCGGTAGCTAACCGCCGGCGGGCTGTAGAGGCTGGCCCAGCAGTTGCGCACGGCGTCGAAGACCCAGTCCGCACCACGCACCGACAGCTTCGTCTCCTGCAGGCCGGCGAACGTCGCTTCTGCGGTGTCCTCGCCGACCGCGCTCGACCGCACCGCGACCGAGGGCTCGGCTTCTCCCTGCGCCTTCGCCAGCTCGTCGTAGCGCTGGGCGATCTCGTCGCGGACCGCCCTCGGGACCTGCGCGGCCTCGATCGCGTGTGGCGTGGGGTCCTCGATTCCCGCCTGCCGCATCGCCGCCCGGTATGCCTCGGCCGAGATCGCGAATCCCGGCGGCACCGGGATGTTGGCCGCCAGCAGCTCGCCGAGACTCGCGCTCTTGCCTCCGAACGACGGCTCGTCGGGGCGGTGAAGCTCGTCAAGCCGCCGCGTATACGGCATCGCCGCGGACTACTCCCGAGACTCAAGCAGCGTCACGACGCCCCCGGTCCCGTCGACCCGGATCCGCTGACCGGTGCGGAGCTCCGCGGTCGCCCGGCCGGTGCCGACGACGGCGGGCAGCCCGTACTCGCGAGACACGATCGCGGCGTGCGACATCACGCCTCCGACATCGGTGACAGTCGCCTTGATCTTCGAGAAGATCGGCGCCCACGCCGGCGACGTGCTCCCGCAGACCAGGATCTCGTCGTCGCGCACGTCGGAGATCTCATTGACGGATCTGACCACGCGCGCGATCCCCTCGACGACCCCGGGCGCCGCGGGTGCCCCGCGCAGCTCGTCGCCGCCTTCCTGATGCCGTGCCCACTCCTGGACGCGCTCGGTCGTGACGCCCCAGAGCATGATCGTCATCGGGTCGGTGACGGCCTCGGGGGTGACTCCGAGGGCGGGCGGGGGCGTCCACTCGCTGAACTTCTCGAGCACTTCCTTGCGGCGGGCGACGATCGGTGGCCAGTGCTTCGGGCCCAGCGCCACACCCCCGGTGGCCCACGTGAGAACCAACTCGTCCAGCGCCGAGGCGACCTCGTGGCGCGTGAGGTGGAACAGGTCTTCGGCGTCGTCCAGGAAGCCACCCGTCGCTAGGAGCGCTCCGAACTCGCGGATCTTGTTCCACCACCTGGTCAAGAACCAGTAGTCGCAGAAGAACTTGTGCTCCTCGACGTACGGGAACACCGTGCGCGACAGCGTCAACAGCTCGTTGAACGGCCGGCGCGCTTGCTCATCGAGCAGGGCGCCGTACCCCTCCGCGAGCCTGTCGCGCTCGCGCTGGATCTCTTCGGTGGGACGCTCGATCTGGGCGCCCGACTTGATCGCCTTCACGTACCCGATCAGCGACGCGTAGGGGATGCTCGGATCGTCGAGCCAGCTCCCGTAGTAGTGGTACAGGCCGTCGCCGGTCGCCATGTTGAACCACGGATCCTTGACCACCTTAAGCTCCCCGAGCCAGCTGCGCCCGGCCTCGCTCGTCGCGAGCTCGGCATCCACCGCTTCCGGCGGGCGATCCTGAACGAAGGCACCATCGACGCCCGTGTCGACGGCCAGCTGAGCCAGCCTGCGCAGTTCCGCATCGGGCCTGAACAGCAGGACGTCGATCCCGGCGACCATCTGCGCAATGTGCTGATCGGGGATGTCGGGCAGGTTCCCCTTACAGAACTCAGCGAACGTGCCGTAGGCGCCGTACCCGAGCAGCAGGAACTCGAAGTGGTGCTGCCACATCAGGTCGCCGAGCCGGAGAACCCGGCCGTAAGCCTCGAGCACCTCGTAGAAAGCGGTGTTGCGGTCGTCTCCGAACGCCACCTCGTCGGGCTCGTACTCCGGCAGCTCCGGCACGCGAAGCTCGTCGAGCTCGCGAATCAGGGCCTCCATCTTCGCCCGCCACTTGCCGTACAGCTCGCTCCAGTTCGCGTAGTAGTACCCCGCCCGCTTCTGAAAGAACTCGGCGCGCTCCGCGATCTTGGCCGGGTCCGTGACGGGGTTTCCCGAGATATACACGTAGCCGTTGACGATCCTGTAGTCGATGCCCATCGCGGGCGGCACCGCGAACACCCTGTTCTGCCACGACCCGACCGCCTGGTAGGGGGCGTCGATGCAGATCACGTCGAACGCGGGCATCGGAACCGGGAAGTGCATCGAGTTCCAGAACCAGAACCGATGCTCATCGCTGTCGCGCCGCCGCTCGTCGAACAGCGCGTAATACGGATACATCTCCTCCCACCCCTCGCAGCCCGGCGGCGTCTCGATCGAGAACGGGCTGGGAAAAGCGCCGAGTGCAGGCGTCGTGCTCACAATGGAACCTCCCTCGCTGTACGGGTCGCCTCCCCACGGCCCAGTCTCGCTTATAGGGGCGCGACGTACCTAAGTCAATACCCTTGCCGCTCCGCGCAGGTCGGCTTGCGAACCGGTGCTCGATCGACCCCGGGCCACTGGGGCGAGTTGGACGGTGAATACGATGCGGCGCCCTTGTCGCCAGCAGCCTGGATAGGCGTTTGAAGGAGGAGAGATGGCTCGGATCGTGCTTGTCCACGGAGCTTTCGCCGGAGCGTGGTGCTGGGAGCCGGTGCTCCCGGGGCTGCGCGCCGCCGGCCACGAGGTGGAGGCGGTCGACCTGCCGGGATCGGCCGGGGACCCGACGCCCGTCGCGGAGGTGTCGCTCGACGCCTACGCCGACCACGTCTGCAGCGTGCTGGCCCAGGGGCCGCCGGCGGTGCTGGTCGGACACAGCATGGGCGGGATGGTCGTCACGCAGGCGGCGGCACGCTGTCCGGAGCACGTCGCGGCGCTGGTCTACGTGGCGGCGTTCCTGCCCGCCGACGGCCAGCGCCTGGTGGACCTCGTCTCGCTGCCCGAGGCGGCCGACGACCAGGTCCAGGCCAACCTCGTCGTCCACGGCGATCCGCCCGTGGCCACGATGCCCGCCGAGGGGGCTCGGATCGCTCTCTATGGCTGCTGCGATGAGGAGCAGCTGGCTTGGGGAGTGCAGCACCTCGGCGCCCAGCCCGTGGCACCGTTCGCGGGCCGGGTCTCGCTCGGCGGCGCCGGCGCGGACGCGTTCGCGGCGCTGTCCCGGGCGTACGTCACATGCACCCAGGATCGCGCGATCTCGCCCCAGATGCAGCGTCTCATGTTCGAGGCGGGAGGTTGCGATCCGGTGATCGAGATCGACACCGATCACTCGCCCTGGGTCTCGCGCACCGACGAGCTCGTGGAGGCGCTCGATCGCCTGGCGACGGGGCGGTAGGCGCGCAGCGGGCGCTCGGCGCTCATCGGCAAGAACGGCTGCTCGCGATGGCTTGCCCGCACAGAAGGGCGGCGCTAGCTTGCTCTGAGTCCCTCAGAGGAGAGAGGAGCGACGATGGCCGAAGCCGAATTGTTGGCGCTGTACTGGACCGTGGCGGGTCCGGCGGAGGTGCACGTAGGCCGCGAATGGAGCCTGTTCGACTGGCGCGAACGATGTGGCGAGGCCGCCAGGACCGGCTTCGAGGGCCTCGGTCTGTGGCACGCGGACATCGAGCACCAGCTCGAGACGAGCACGCTTGAAGAGATGAAGAAGGTCTTCGACGACGCGGGGCTCGAGTACCTGCAGGTCGAGTTTCTCGCCGACTTCTTCGTCGACCCGGGCGAGCCCGCGCGGGCCGAGTCCGACGCTCGCCGACGTTTGCTGTTCGACACCGCGGCGACGTTTGATGCCCATCACATCAAGGTCGGGAATATCCCCGGCACGCCGTGCGAGCTTCCCAAGCTCACGGAGGCGTTCGCGGCGCTCTGCGCCGACGCGGCCAACCACACGGCAGCCGCCGTGGTCTATGAGTTCATGCCGTTCGACGTGAACGTCAACACGCTCGACGCGGCGCTCGAGCTCGTGCAGAACGCCGGCGCCCCGAACGGCGGCCTCGCGATCGACACGTGGCACATGTCGAAGCTCGGGATCGCGCCCGACGACCTGCGCCGCATCGCCCCCGAGCACCTGGCCTGGGTCGAGCTCAGCGACGGCCAGTTCGAGAACATGGAGGACCCGATCGACGAGACGGTCAACCACCGCCGCCTGCCCGGCGAGGGGGAGTTCGACATCCCGGGATACGTGGCCGTGGCCAGCGAGATCGGCTACCGCGGTCCCTGGGGCGTCGAGGTCCTTTCCGAGGAGCTGCGCAGCCAGCCGATGGAGCAAGCATTTCAACGAGCCTATGAGACGACCGCCGCGCAGTTCCGCGCCGGCGTCGCGTAAGAGAGGAGTCGGCGGTGACTGACAGCGAGCAGACGCCAGCGCTGAACGGCGAGCAGCTGGTCTGGATCTTCACGCAGATGCTCCGGATCCGAGAGTTCGAGGAGCGGGTCAAGCGGACGTTCGAGGAGAGCCCCGGAGTGATCCGTGGTCACACCCACCTCGCCGACGGCGCCGAGGCGTCGATCGTGGGCTCGCTGGCGGCGCTACGACCCGGCGACCAGCTGCTGAGCACCTACCGCTGCCACGGCTATCCGATCGCGCTCGGAACCGATCCGAACGCGATCATGGCCGAGATCTACGGTCGCAGCGACGGACTGTGCGGCGGCTACGGAGGCTCGATGCACCTCGTCGATACCGAGCGGGGCTTCCTCGGGACCTCCGGGATCGTCGGGCAGGGGATTCCGCAGGCGACGGGCGCGGCGTACGCCGCCCAGATCCGCAAGCAAGGCCAGGTGGTCCTGTCCTTCTTCGGCGACGGCGCGTCCAAGCAGGGCGCGTTCTCGGAGTCGTTGAACGTGGCGTCTCTGTGGAAGCTCCCGATCGTCTACGTAATGGAGAACAACTCCTACAACGTCGTCACCCGGGTCGAGCAGGAGGACGCGAACGCAGCCGCGGGCGAGCCGCTCGCGGTCAAGGCGAAAGCGTTCTCGATGCCGGGGGTAACGGTCGACGGCGGCGACCCGGTCGCCGTCCACGAGCAGGTCGCCACCGCGGTGGCTCGCGCACGGTCGGGGGAGGGCCCGACGCTGGTCGAGTCGAAGGTCTACCGGCTGAGCGCCCACGGCAACATCATCGCCCCGCCGGGTGTGCCGCTGCACTTCCCCGAGCACGAAGCGATCGAGGTGTTCGGCGCCCCCGAGGAGTACGAGGCGGCGAAGCGCGGCGACCCGGTGCCGCGCTTCCGCGCCCGCCTCGTCACCGAGGGGATCCTGACGGCGGAGGAGGCCGATCGAACCGCCGACGACGTCCGCGACGAGATGCAGGCGGCCGTGGAGTTCGCGCTCGACAGCCCGTATCCCGAGGCCGAAGCGGCCCTCAACTACGTCTACGCATAGGAGGCGGCCATGGCAAGGGAGATCCCCTACATCGCGGCGATCAACGAGGCGATCCATCTGGAGATGGCGCGCGACGACACGGTGCTCTACTTCGGTCAGAACCTCGCGACCACTGAGAATGACGAATTCGTCAAGGCCTTCGGCCACGATCGCGTTCGGGTGACGCCGATCTCCGAGACGGCCGAGATCGGGATGGCCGTCGGCGCCGCGCTCGCCGGATTGCGCCCGGTCGTCGAGCTTTACATGGCCGAGTTCATGCTCGTCGCGATGGACCAGGTGGTCAACGAGGCGCCACGGTTTCGCTACATGAGCGGCGGCAAGGTCAAGGTCCCGCTGGTGCTGAAGGCCGGATACGGCTTCACGGCCGGCTGGGCTGGCCAGCACACGGGTTCGATCTACGGAATGTTCATGGGGGTGCCCGGGCTCAAGGTCGCGCTGCCGGCGACCGCGGCCGACGCCAAGGGGCTGATGGCGACAGCGATCCGCGACGATAACCCGGTGTGCTTCTTCCACCACTACCTGCTGACCCTGGAGCCCGGCGAGGTGCCCGAGGGCGAGTACCTGGTCCCGTTCGGCCAGGCCGACACCCGGCGCGCGGGCGGCGACGTGACGATCGTCGCGACCGGCTGGATGGTCGGCAAGGCGCTGGCGGCGGCCGAGTCGCTGGCCTCCGAGGGGATCGAGGCCGAGGTGATCGATCCACGGACGCTCGAGCCGCTCGACATCGCGACGATCGTGACGTCCGTCGAGAAGACCGGTCGCCTCGTGCTCGTGGACCAGGCCACGCGCCACGCCTCCGCCTCCGCGGTGATCGCCGCCGAGGTCGCCGAGCAGGGCTTCTCGGCGCTGAAGGCCCCGATCACGCACGTCACTAGTCTCGACACGACGGTCCCCTACAGCGAGCCGATGGAAGCGTACGTGCTTCCGGACGAAGCCAAGATCGCCGGCGCTGTTCACCAGGTGCTGGGCTCGGCGCCCGTGACCGCGTAGCCGCCCGTGGGCACGGCGCAGCTCGACCCGGACGTCGCGCTGGCGCTGTTGCGGACGATGTGGCGGATCCGCCGCTTCGAGGAGCGCGTCGCGCAGCTCAAGCGCACGATGCAGGTCCACGGGCTGGTCCACCTCAGCATCGGCGGCGAGGGGGTGGCGGCCGGTGTCTGCCCCCAGCTCCGCGACGACGATGTCGTCTACAGCGGCCACCGCGCGCACGGCCACGCGATCGCCAAGGGGGTGCCGCTGGGGCCGCTGATTGCGGAGCTGATGGGCCGAGTCGGCGGGCTCTGCCACGGGCTAGGCGGCTCGATGCACGTGGTCGATCGCGACCATGGCCTGCTGGGCGCCACCGGCGTGGTCGGCGGCAACATCCCGCTCGCGCTGGGGAACGCGCTCACCGCGCGCCTGCGCGGCTCCGACCAGGTGACGGTCGTGTTCTTCGGCGACGGCGCGGTGCAGGCCGGGCACTTCAGCGAGTCGGTCAACCTGGCAGCGCTGTGGGAGCTCCCGGTGATCCTGGTGTGCGAGAACAACGGCTTCGCCGAGTTCACGCCACGGTCGGCGCACACGCCCGTCGAGCGGGTGAGCGATGTGGTTGCGCCGTACGGATTTGCGCGCCAGACCGTCGATGGCAGCGACGTTGGCGCGGTATGGGCGGCGTTTGCCGAGTTCTTGGCAGACGCTCGCCACGGGGGTGGGCCGATGCTCCTCGAGTGCCTGACCCATCGGCGCCGCGGCCATTACGAGGGCGACGCCGAGGCCTATCGCGATCAGCTGGCCGAAGAGGAGTGGGCGCGCCGGGATCCGGTGGCGCGGCTGGGGTCGCGCGCGATCGCCGCGGGCTGGCTCGACGAGACCGGGGTGGCGGCGCTCGCCGGCGAGGCCGCGGATGCGGTCGAGGAGGCGGTCGCGTTCGCCCGCGAGAGTCCATATCCGGACCCCGAGCTGATGGAGCAGCTCGTGTACGCCGGCGGGGTGAGGGGGGTGCCGTGATGCCCGAGGTCGAGACTACGTTCGTGCAGGCGGTCAACACCGCGCTCGCCGGCGCGATGCGCGAGGACAAGCGCGTCATCGTGCTCGGTGAGGACGTCGCCGAGGGTGGCCCCTACGGCGGGACCGCGGGGCTCGCCGAGGAGTTCGGAACCGAGCGTGTGCGGAACACGCCGATCAGCGAGGGCGCCGTCTGCGGGGTCGCGATCGGCGCCGCCCAGGCCGGGCTCCGCCCCGTCGTCGAGATCATGTACATCGACTTCATCACGCTCGCGCTCGACCAGCTGGTCAACCAGGCGGCGAAGGCCCACTTCATGTCCGGCGGCCAGCTGTCCGCGCCGCTCGTCCTGCGCACCCAGGGCGGCGCCGGGAGTCGCGGCGCCGCGCAGCACTCCCAGAGCCTCGAGGCCTGGCTCACCCACGTGCCAGGTCTGATCCTGGTGATGCCGAGTTGCGCCGCCGACGCCGGCGGTCTGCTGCTGAGCGCCATCGCAAATCCGAACCCGGTCGTGTTCGTCGAGAACAAATCCCTCTACTTCCGTCGCGAGATGGCGCCGGCGAACCCGGAGCCGGTGGCGCTGGGGCGCGCGTCGGTGGTCCGTCCCGGAGGCGATGTCACGATCGTGGCGCTATCGCGCATGGTGGGCGAAGCGTTGGCGGCGGCGGAGCGGCTCGCCGGCGAGGGCATCGAGGCGGAGGTGATCGACCCGCGGACGCTCGTGCCCCTGGACCTCGAGACGATCGTCGACTCGGTTCGGCGGACGCGCCGCGCGGTGGTCGCCCACGAGGCGGTGAGCCACGGCGGGTTCGGGGCGGAGATCGTGGCGCAGCTGCAGCTCGCCGCGTTCGACTACCTCGACGAACCGTTGCAGCGCGTCGGTGCCCCGTTCACGCCCGTCCCGCTCAGCCCACCGCTCGAGGACGCGTACCGTCCGGGGGCGGAGGACGTGTACCGAGCGGCGCGGGTGGTCGCTGGCGCGGGGGTGGCGTAGGGCGCTTGTGGCGGTGGCGCCCCGGTGGCGGTCGACTCGGGTTGGGCGGTCGGCTCGTAAAAGGCAGCAGGGAAGCGGGTGGGTGAGCGGCGTTGCAGGTCGCCAGAGCCCGCCATCGACCTCCTCCGCTGCCCGAACCCGCGGGGTTTGTGTCGGGAGTGTCACGGGGATGGTGCATAGCGCGTCAACACCGGCGCCAGATCCGAGCCGTGGCGTATTGAGCACCATCGGAGAACCGCCATCGCGCCCAACCCGCCCCCTTCCCCAGCGCCGTTTACTGGGCTGCCCGCCATTCAGAGGCGATGGGCGCCAAGAACGCGCTCCGCGGGCCGAAAGACGACTGCCACCGAGCAAATGGCCCCTCGACGCAACAGGGCGCGCCACCCTGTTCAAGCCCGCGCCGGCTCCACATCGTCGGACAATGCGAGCAGCGATGCGCCGGGGATGCGGTCCAGCGCCTCGCCGTGTCGGAGCACGATCTCGAGGTTCGTGATCGCGATCCGGGCGTGCTCGCGCGCCAAGCTTTCGGCGCGGCTGCCCTCGCGGCGCTCGATCGCTTCGATCAGCCCGACGTGGTGGCGGTGGGCGAGCACGAGGATCTCGCGGGACTCGGGGAGCAGGGCCTCGGTGAGCACGAACGCGCTCGGTCCCGCGAACGGGAGCGAGACAATGCCCTCGACGGCGCGCTCGAGCAGCGGGCTGTGGGCGCACTTCAGCATGCGGGTGTGGAAGCGCTCGTTGAGGTCGACGTAGCGCTCGAACGAGTCGTAATCCGCCCTGTGGACAAGCACGGCGATTGCCGCGTTTATCCGCCGTAGCGCCTGGATATCCCGGCGGGTGGCGCCGCGCTCGGCCGCGAACCGGGCGGCCGTGCCCTCGAGCACGCCGCGGAGCTCGATCGCGTCGCGGATGTCGGACTGGGTGAACTCGCGCACGACGTAGCCGCCACCGGCGAGCCCCCGCAGCAAGCCCTCGTGCTCGAGTTCAGCGAGCGCCAGTCGCAGGGGAGTTCGCGACACGCCCAGACGCTCCACCAACGGCAGCTCGGACATCCGCTCGCCGGGCACGAACTCGCCGCTGAGGATCGATTCCCGCAGCCCGAGGAGCGCGCGCGTGATCTGGGTCCGGTTGGCCGCGTTCGCCACGTCCGGAGTGTATTACGGGCCGAATTGCTGCATGCAAAGGCGGCAGGTGAGGGCCCGAAAACGCTTCTTTGGGGTCGTGTTAGACATTTCTTGCATGCATCCGCGCTCGTAACTAGTATCGACCGTCGCCTCGGAGACCGGGGCATGTTCGAATCATGGTCACTCGAGGAGGAGAGATCGGTGAGCATCATCCACGATGTACCGCGCGTGCGCTGGTTCGTAGCGCTCGCTGCGGTGTTTGGCCTGACCGTCCTCGCGGGATGCGGGAGCAGCAGTAGTTCGAGCAGCACCACGCCTGCTAACGCGTCGACGACGGCGAGCACCAGCTCCACCAGCAATGCGACGGCCAGCACCAGCACCTCGTCATGCGGGCCCAAGCCGGGCGTGACGGCAACCGGCACCCCGATCAACCTCGGGTCGATCAACACCCATCAGCCGGGAACCGACTTCACCGACATCCCGAACATGGAGATCGCGTACTTCAACTGCGTCAATGCCAACGGCGGCGTCAACGGCCATCCGGTCAAGCTGTTCGTGGAGACTGATCAGACGCAGCCGGCGCAGATCGCGGCGGCGGCCAAGCAGCTGATCCAGACCGATCACGTGGTCGGGATCGTCGGCGTGACCGACCTGCTCGAATGCACGATCGATCAGGCCTACTGGAAGCAGCTCGGCATCTATGAGATCGATTCGGGAATCGCGCCTGAATGCTGGTCGACCCCGAACAGCGCCGCCGTCAACATGGGGCCGCGCTACAGCTCCGACGGAGCCGTGCAATACGGGCTGAGCCAGAAGCCGTCGAAGATCGTCTTCGTTCAGTCCAACGTGCCCGGCACCGGGTATATCGCCGCGGGGCCCGCGGCGCTGGCGAAGGCCGCGAACGTTCCGATCACCGAATTGACCGAGAACGTGCCGATCACCGACGCCAGCTCGGTGGCGCTGAACCTCGTCGACAAGGCTGGTTCGAACGGGTGGGTCGTGCTCAACTTCACGCCGCCCGAGGCGCTGGTGATCCTCCAGGCCGCGCAGAAGCTCGGAGTCGAGGACCGGGTCAAGGGGTGGGGCTGCTCGACGCCATGCAACACCGACTTCCTGGCCAAGGCGCTGGGACCGAAGTGGAATCACAAGCTGTTCGTGAACGCGGAGCTGACCGATCCCGATGACCACAACGGGCCGGAGATGCAGCTCTACAAGGCGATCCTCGCCAAGTACGGCCAGGCCGTGAGTGGCGGCATCGGCAGCTTCAGCCAGTTTGGATTCGTGGAGGCGAAGTTCGCCACGAAGGCGCTCAGCACGATCAAAGCCGGCCCGTACACGATCAAGACCGTCAACGCGGCGTTCAAGAACATCAAGGGCTACACGACTGAGATGTTGTGCCAGCCATGGGTGTACGGCAACTACGCGTTACACATCCCGAACAACGCCGACTTCACCACGACGCCGGACAACGGGAAGATGGTGACGGTGCAGAATTGCTTCAACATCTCCTCTGCGGATCCGCAGATCGCGCAGTACCGGCATGTGGCCGGTACGGCTCCATCGACGAATCCCCCCACCGGCTAGGACCAGATAGATGCATGAGCGATCAGGGCGCCTGAGGACTGATGCCAAGCCTGATTGACCTCGAGCAGTTCCTCGTAACAGGCTTGTCCCTCGGGGGGGTGTACGCCCTCTCGGGGGTGGGCGTCGTCGTCCTCTATCGGGCCACCGGGGTGCTCTACTTCGCCTTTGGTGCTGTGGGCGCAATGGGCGCCCTGATCGCTTGGCAATTGTCGGTCCAGAATGGATGGAACGACTGGCTCGCATTCGCAGTGTGCGTTCTGTTCGGGGGGGTCGTGACGCTCGCCTACGGGATGGTGTTCGGGCCCGCGCTCGCCCACCGCGACCCGCTGGTCAAGGCCACGGCGACGCTGGGGCTGACGCTCGTCCTGCTCGGGGTGATGGACCTGCTCTGGCCCTCGAGCGGCGGCGCCTCACGGGCGCTGACTGTCCCGACGGACAACAACTCGTTCCAGGTGGGCGAGATCTCCGTCACGTATACCAACGTGATCGCCCTCGCACTGGGGTTCATCATCACGGTCGTTACGGCCGCCTTCCTGCGGTTCACGAAGCTGGGAACTGCCATGCGGGCAATGGCCAACGACCGAGACATCACCGCGACGCTCGGCGTCCCGGTGCGACGCGTGACCGCGGCAGCGTGGTTTGGGTGCGGAATACTGTCGGGCATCGCCGGGGTGCTGCTCGCGGATCTGGTCGCTCTGGATGCAACCACTTTGACGTTCTTGGTGATCTCCACGCTGGCGGCGACGCTGATCGCGCAGCTGCGATCGATCTGGGTCACGTTTCTGGCGGCACTGGTCATCGGCGTCCTCGACGCTGAGCTCACGCCCGTCAGCTCGCTCAGCAACTACCGGGACATGACGCCGTTCGTGCTCGCGGCGATCGCGCTGCTGGTGTTCAACCGCCACCGCGTCATCTCGGTCGGGCGTCAGGGGGTTTGAGGCCTTAGTGCCCGCTCGCGCCAGCTATCGCAAACGACTCTTGAAAGGGCACTAGGCTTGGAATCCGGCGGCGTGAAGACCGCGGATGACACGACCACGAAGGACGGCGCAGCTGCGACCGACTTGACCGGACGGGCGTCGGGGAAGCGTCCGAAGCCCGAGCCTCGGGCTTTGGTGCGCCCGGTGGTGATCGCCGCATTGCTGCTGTTCGTACTGCTGGCGTTCCCCTCGATCTTCAGCCTCTACTACGTCGACGCCTGGACCCAGGTCGCGATCTACTCGATCGTGACGCTCGGGCTCGGCCTGCTCGTCGGGCGCGTCGGAATGGTGTCGCTCGGGCAGGGGGCCGTGCTCGCGATGGGCGCCTGGGTTGCCGCGCGCATCCTCTTCGCCACGGCGCTTCCGTTCCCGGTCGTGGTGCTGCTCGCGGGGCTGATCACGATGGTGCTGGGCACGCTGGTCGGGCTCCCGGCGCTGCGAATGAGCGGTCTGTACCTGGCGCTGATCACGCTGATGCTCGCGGGCGCGATCACGGTCGCGCTCTCCGCGATCAACTTCCCCAACGGTGGGCACGGCTTCACGGGATACAACGGCAGCACCGTGCATATTCCGGCGATCCGGCGGCCGAGCATCGCGGCGACGGACCCCGCGTTCTTCCGCTACTCGGTTGTCGCCGCGATCCTGATGTTCCTGCTCGTGCTCGCCCACATCCGCGGCAAGCCAGGGCGGGCCTGGGCAGCCATCCGACAGAGCGAGTCGGCCGCGCTGGCGGCCGGTATCAACACCACGTTTTACAAGTTGTGGGCGTTTGCCCTGGCGTCGTTCGTCACCGGCGTGGCGGGAGCGCTCGTCGCCGGCAGCTTCCGGTACCTGAACTCGCTGACATTTGCGACCGAGGATTCGATCACGCTGCTGGCCGTTGTATTGATGGGGGGTGCGTACAGCATCTGGGGTGCTGTGATCGCCGCGGCCCTGCTGAAGTTCCTGCCGGCGCTGCTGAATAACTGGGGCGTCTCGCCCGACTGGCTGACGATCCTGTTCGGCATCGGGGTGCTTCAGGTCCTGACCACCGCGCCGCGTGGACTCGTCGACCAGGTGCCCAAGGACCTCGCGCGCCTCGGGCGGTTGCTGCGTGGCCTGTTCGGGCGTGATGCGCCGGCCGGGGGGCAGGCCGAATGATCGAGGTCTCCGGACTGACGGTCCACTTCGGCGGCGTCACCCCGCTCGACGGCATGGAGGTCAGGTTCGAAGCGGGCACATGCGGATTGATCGGCCCCAACGGAGCCGGCAAGACGACGTTCTTCAACGTTCTCAGCGGGTTCGTCAAGCCAGCCGCCGGGGGCATCGAGGCCTTCGGCGAGAACCTGTTGAAAATGACCCACTTCCGACGGGCCCGGTGGGGCGTACGGCGAACGTTCCAGACCGAGCAGGCCATCGAGGAGCTGTCGGTGTACGACAACGTCGCGATGGTCCACGAGCACTCAAAGGAGAGCAGCGGCTCCCGGCAGCAGGAGACTCTTGACGCTATCTCGTTCGTCGGGATCCGGGCGGCTCCGAACGCCAAGGTCGGGACTCTGGGCGCGGGCGAGCGCCGGCTGGTCGAAGTGGCCCGTGCGGTCGTCGGCAAGCCCCGGCTGGTGCTGCTCGACGAGCCCGCGGCCGGGCTGCCCGATGAGGAGACCGTGCACCTGAGCGAGGTCATCCGCAGGATCCCCGAGCAGACCGGCGCGCTCACGATCCTCGTCGACCACGACATGAGCCTGGTCTCGGCGTGCTGTGAAACGACCGCGGTGCTGGACTTCGGGAAGCTGCTCGCGTCCGGCCCGACCACGGAGGTCCTGCGCGACGAACGCGTCGTGCAGGCCTATCTCGGCGCCGCAGAAGACCAGTGACCGAGGGCACGGTCAACGGCACCTTGAAGCTCTCGGACATGGTCGTCCAGCGCGGCGGACGCTCCGTAGTCCGCGGGGTCACGCTCGAGGTTCCCGCGGGCGAGGTGACCGCACTGCTGGGGCCGAACGGCGCCGGCAAGTCGAGCCTCGTCCTCGCCGTCGGAGGAGTGCTGCGGCCCGAGGGCGGCTCGGTGGTGCTCGACGGCCGAGAGCTTGTCGGCCGGCGGCCGGAGCAGATTCGCCAGGCGGGGGTCGCCGTGGTTCCGGAGGGACGGCGGCTGCTGACCGAGCTGACCGTCGAAGAGAACCTCACCGTCGCCACGTACTGCCTTTCGCGTCAGGACGCGCGGGTCGGACGTGCACGCGCGCTGGAGTTGTTTCCCGAGCTCCAAAGGCGCCTGACGAGCAGCGCCCGGTCACTTTCCGGGGGCGAGCAGCAGATGGTCGTCCTCGCCCAGGCGCTCGTGTCGCGTCCCCGCTTCATCATCATCGACGAGCTTTCGCTAGGACTGGCGCCGGTGATCGTCCAGCGACTCATACCCACGATCCGGTCGCTGGCGGAGGCAGGGATTGGCGTGCTCCTGATCGAGCAGTTCGTGTCGGTTGCGCTCGGGCTCGCCAACCGGGCATACGTGATGGAGGGCGGGCGGCTGCGGTTCTCCGGCATGGCCAGCGAGCTTCGGGGGCGACCCGACCTGCTGCATTCCGCCTATCTGCTGACTGGCAGTGAACGATGAGCATCACCGGGATGGAGCACGTGCTGGTCCTCAGCGATGACATCGACGCGACCCGCGATTTCTACTGCCTCGTCGTCGGCCTGCGCGTCGGCGAGCGGCCGCCGCTGGAGTTCCCCGGCTACTGGCTGTATGCGGATGGCACGCCCTGCTTGCACATCGCCGAGCGCCAGAGGTACTGCGCCCACGCAGCGCGGCTCGGGATGAGCGCCAACGGCCCCGTGGACCACATCGCCTTCAACGGCACCGACTACGACGAGCTGACCGACCGGCTCGAGCGCAACTCGGTGACGGCGATCCGCAACAACGTGCCCGGCGGTCCACGCCAGCTATTTATCGAGGACCCCAACGGGGTCCGAGTCGAGATCAACGTGAGACACCCCTGAGATCAAGCGAGGTTGTGATGGCTGAATCCCAGACCATGAACGAGATTACGTCGGGCCGGCGCTTCTCGCCACCGTTCAGGGCCGACCATGTCGGCAGTCTGCTGCGGCCCAAGGAGCTGCTCCAGGCACGCGAGGATTGCGCGGCGGGCAAGATCTCGCGCGAGGAGCTGCGGGCGCTGGAGGACGATGCGATCCGGGACGTGGTGAGGATGCAGCACGACGTCGGACTCCAGTCGGCCACGGACGGGGAATTTCGCCGCGCCGCCTGGCACATGGACTTCATCTACGCGCTCGGAGGGATCGAACAGGCTCCGGGCGACATCCGCGTCAAGTTCCACAACGAGCAGGGCGACATCGAGTGGACACCGGCGGCGATCCACGTCGGTGAGAAGGTCCACCTCGACCAACCGATCTTCGCCGAGCACTTCAAGTTCCTGCAGTCCTGCGTCCAGGACGGGGTGACGCCGAAGTTGACGATCCCCTCGCCGAGCATGGTCCACTACCGGGGCGGTCGAGCCGCCGTCGATCCGAACGTGTACTCGGACATGGAGGAGTTCTGGACCGATCTGACCTCGGCGTACGCCGATCAGGTCCGCGCGGTGTTCGATCTCGGCTGCAGGTACCTGCAATTCGACGACACGAGCCTGGCGTACCTGAACGATCCGGGGCAGCGCGAACAGATGGCGAGCAAGGGGGAGGACGCGGAGCACCTCCACGAGTCCTACATCCGGCACATCAACGAGGCGCTCGCGAACAGGCCCGAGGGGCTGGCCGTGACGACCCACCTGTGCCGCGGCAACTTCCGCTCGTCGTGGGCGGCCGAGGGCGGATACGACTTCGTCGCCGAGGCGCTGTTCGGGGACCTCAACATCGATGGCTTCTTCCTCGAGTACGACGACGCGCGCTCGGGCGGGTTCGAGCCGCTGCGGTTCGTGCCCAAGGACAAGCTCGTCGTGCTGGGCCTGGTGACGAGCAAGCGTGGCGAGCTCGAGAGCAAGGATGAGCTCAAGCGCCGCATCGAACAGGCATCGCAGTACGTCGCGATCGAGCAGCTGTGCCTGTCGCCCCAGTGCGGCTTCTCCTCGACGTTCGAGGGCAACGCGCTCACCTACGACCAGGAGGTGGCCAAGCTCGAGCTGATCGTCGAGACCGCGGCAGAGGTCTGGGGCTGAAGCTGCCTCTACGTCGCCAGGGGGTGGACGACTGATGCGCGCCGCCGTCACCGAGGCCGTCGGGTCGATGGCCGTGGTCGAGCGCGACGAGCCCGCGGCGCCGGGTTCCGGCGAGGTCGTCGTGAGCCCGGAAGCGGTCGGGATCTGCGGCTCCGACTACCACTTCTTCGCCGGCGAGTTGTCCGATGCCGCGGGCGGATCGCAGTTCCCTCGCGTCCAGGGCCACGAGGTCTCGGGCCGGATCGCCGCGCTCGGACCGGGTTGTCGCGAGGAGTTGCAGGTTGGCCAGCTCGTCGCGCTGTGGCCGCTGCAGGCGTGCGGAGAGTGCTATCCGTGCTCGGTCGGCCGCCCGAACACGTGCGACAACTTCCAGCTGATCGGAATCCACCTCGACGGAGGCCTCCAGGAGCGACTGGCCACGGGACAGGATCACGTGTTCCCGATCACTACCGGGAACCCCTCGGTCGCCGCGCTGGCCGAGCCCGTGTCGATCGCGGTCCGCGCGGTCAACCGCGCCGCGATCAAAGCCGGCGAGCGGGTCGTCGTGCTCGGCGCCGGTCCGATCGGTCAGTGCGTGTCCCTGGTCGCGCGCGAGCGCGGCGCTGAGACGCTGGCGATCGATCTGCAGGAGAGCCGCCTGGAGCTCAGTCGCGAGGCGGGGTCGGAGACGCTCGTGTGGACGAGCGCCACCGACGTCGTGGCCTACGCTCGACGGTGGGCTGGTCCGGCCGGTCCGCCGGTCGTGATCGACGCGACAGGCGCCGCGGCGGCCGTACGGGCGATGGTCGACATGGTCGCCTCGGCGGGACGCGCGGTGCAGGTGGGGATGTCGAACGAAGAGGTCCCTCTGCGCGTCGGGAGCCTCACCGAGAAGGAGCTCGATCTACTCGGCGTCAGCTGCTGCGGGAGCGAGGAGTTCGCCGATGCGGTCGGCGTGGTGGAGCGCAACGCCGGGCCGTTGGCCGACCTGATCAGCCACGAGTTCCCGCTGGGGCGGGCGCCGGACGCGCTTCGTTTCGCAATGACCAACCCAACCGAGGTGATGAAGGTGGTGATCCGGGGTGAGTGAGCACCGCGGCTACGACTACGTGATCGTCGGGGCCGGGTCCGCCGGCTGTGTGCTAGCCGACCGCCTGAGCGAGGACGCCGACGTCCGCGTCGCCCTGCTCGAGGCCGGGGGAGTCGACAGGCAGCCGGAGATCCACATGCCGATCGCATTCCCGGCGCTGTTCAAGTCGAACCTCGACTGGGACCTGCTGGGCGAGCCCGAGCCGGGACTGGGCAACCGCCGCCTGTACCTCCCGCGGGGCCGCATGCTCGGCGGCTGCAGCTCGATCAACGCGATGATCTATGTCCGCGGCAACAGGGCCGACTACGACGGCTGGGTGGCGGCGGGCTGCGAGGGGTGGGGCTACGACGACGTGCTCCCGTACTTCAAGCGATCGGAGGACAACGAGCGCGGCGAGGACCAGTACCACGGCGCGGGAGGACTCCTGCGAGTTTCCGAGAGCCGCTCGATGCACCCGCTCGTGGACACGATGCTCGAGGCCGCGGGGGAGGCCGGGCACGAGCACAACCCCGACTTCAACGGCGCCCGCCAGGAGGGCGTCGGTCGCTTCCAGGTGACCCAGCGCGACGGCCTGCGCTGCAGCACCGCCGACGCGTTCCTGCGCCCAGCCGCCGACCGCGAGAACCTCGAGGTGATCACGAACGCCATGGCCCTCCGGATCGCGTTCGAGGGCGAGCGGGCCGTCGGGGTCGAGATCGCGCGCGGCGACTCGGTCGAACAGATCCGGGCTGAGCGCGAGGTGATCGTCGCGGCCGGCGCCTACCACTCGCCGGTGCTGCTGATGCTGTCCGGCATCGGGCCCGAAGATCAGCTGACGCCGCTCGGCATCGAGGTGCGCGCCCCGCTGCCCGTCGGCCACGGACTCCAGGACCACTGCATGGCCCAGGTCAACTACCTGACCGACGAGCAGTCACTGTTCATGGCGATCACGCCCGAGAACCTCGAGCTGCTCGAGTCCGAAGGACGGGGGCCGCTAACGTCGAACATCCCCGAGGCCGCGGGCTTCTTCCGCTCGCGTCCCGGGCTCGCGGCGCCCGACGTGGAGTTCCACTTCGCGCCGTCGATGTTCTTCGACGAGGGGCTGACGGCCCCGTCCGACCACGGCTACTGCTTCGGACCGGTCGTGATCCAGCCGACCAGCCGCGGACGGGTGATGCTGCGCAGCCCGCTGCCCGACTCCAAGCCACGCGTGCTCTGCAACTTCCTCACGACGGAGGAGGACAGACAGACCATGCTCGCCGGGATGCGGATGGCGCTAGAGATCGCGCGCCAGCCGGCGCTGCGCGCGGTCGAGCGAGCGCCGTTCAGCGTCCCCGAATCGGACTCCGACGAGGATCTGATGGCGTTCGTGCGCCGGGTCGGGCAGAGCGTCTACCACCCGACCTCGACGTGCGCCATGGGCTCGGTCGTGGATCCGCAGCTGCGGGTCTACGGCTTCGAGGGTCTGCGCGTGGTCGACGCATCGGTGATGCCGAAAATCACGCGAGCCAACACCAACGCCGCCGTGATCATGATCGCGGAACGCGGGGCGGACCTGATCCGGGCGGCGAGCGGGTCCGAGGCGGCGGCCGAGGTGGCGTAGGTCACGAGCGGACTCCGGCGGGGGGGAAGGGTGGCCGAGAAACGCAAAAATGCTTTGCGTTTCTCGGCGAGGCTCCGATTCCCGCGGTGGCGCCTCGCGGTCCAGTCAAAGCGCACCGCCGGCGAGCCAGTCCGCGCCTCGTTCGTAGAGGCGCTCGACCTCGGGTCCCGTTAGCCCCGGCATGTCGGGCTTGACTTCGTAGCCGATGGCGGTCTGGACGTACGCGAGGTGGCGGTAGCCGGGGGGGAAGCGGCTCAGGAGCCCGGCGTCGAGCAGCAAGCGGGCCGCCGGGTCGACCGGGTCGAGGCGGTCCTGCTCGTAGATCGGCTGGCGCAGGACGACGCCCCAGCGGCCGTCTCGCTTTTCCAGGAAGTCGTAGAAGCGCCCGGTGCACACGACGTCGCACTCCACGCCATGCACGACTGCTCGCTGGGAGATCGTCATCTTCGTCTGGGCGATCGCGCGAGACCCGGCGAGGTCGATAGAGGTTCCCCCGAGGAAGTGGAGGATGCGCACGCCGCGCTCGAACCCCTCGCGGCTGACGCGGATGAAGTCCGCCGCCGGGCCCTGGAACCACGTGGCCATCATCACCCCGTCGTCGTGCCAGAGGGAGGCGAACCGCTCCCAGTCGCCGGCATCGCGCCACACGGCCCAGTTCTGGACGAGCTCGGCGATCAGCTCACGGTCGTCGCTCAAGCGAATACGTCCCTCGGCTCGGGAACCCGGCTGGTTGGCGGGATCGGAGGTCCGGTCGCGCGACCGCTCACGTCGGGCGTGCCGTACGTGTGGAACGTCTCGATCGTCTTGACGCCCCACGCCTGGCCGCGCGCCCGCTCCGCCTGCGTCCAGACCACCGGCTCGTACGCCGGGTCGTAGATGAAGTGGGTACCGGTCGTCACCTCGACGCGGTTTCCGCCTGGCTCGTAGACGTACAGGAACATCCCCTGGGCGACGGCGTGCTTCGAGGGAGCAGCTTCGATCGGGACGTCGGCGTCGAGGAACAGGTCGGCCGCCCGCAGCAGCTCCTCGCGGGTGTCGACGAAGAACGCGAAGTGGTGCAAGCGCCCCGTGGCGCCCGCGTGGTCGGCGACGTAGATCAGCTCGTGCGCCGCGATCGTCAGGCTCATCCACGCGCCGATCTCGCTTCCGTCGTCGGCGATGATCTGCTCATAGAGCCGGAAGCCGAGCTGCTCCTCGGCGAACCGCCGGTTGGCCTGCACGTCTCGTGCGAGCACGTTGACGTGATCGAGCCGTTTGACCCCGGCGCCACGCCCCACGTAGCGCTGCGGGACGTTCTTCAGAGCCGGGCGGAGCTCCGGCGGCGGGTCGTAGCGGTCGGTCTCGTAGTAGAGCTCCATCACGTGGCCGTCAGGGTCGGTGAACCGGTAGGCGGGGCCGTGGCCGTGGTCGCCCTCGATCCAGCCGATCCCGAGGCCGCTGCGCTCGATCGCCGCCACGCGCCGCTCGAGTGCTTCGGGGCTCCAGGCGCGGATCGCGATGTGACCGAGACCGGGCAGCGCTGACTCGGTGAGCTTGAGGCTGTAGCGCTGATAGTCGCCCCAGCCGCGCAGGTACACGGACCGTTCCTCGCGCGCTTCGATCTCCATTCCGAACAATTCGACAAAGAACCGCAGGCTGTCCTGCGGAAACGGCGTGAGCAGCTCGGCGTGCCCGATGTGGGCGAGGTCCTGGATCGGCTCGCTCACGACGGCGCGTTGACCCGCTCGCGCAGGCCATCGAGGTCGTAGGACAGCGCGCCACCCTCGAGCTTCGCGCGCTTGGCGCGTTCGCGCTCGGCGCGCTCGCGCGAGGCCTCGAGGACCTCGGCCATGCGCTCCTGCTCAACCACTGCGGCCCCGTCCACGTCGAGCACGATGATGTCGCCCTGGCGGATCGTCGCGCCGCCGACGGTGACCGGCTCGCCGATCGCGCCCACGAGATCCTTGCCGGCGCCGCGCACGCGCACCCAGCGGGCCCAGATCGGCAGGCCGACGTCGACGAGTTCCTCGAGGTCGCGCACGGAGGCGTCGACGAGGACCCCAGCGGCTCCGTGCGCCTTTGCCTGGGTCGCGAGCAGCTCCCCGACGAGCGCGACCGCCCGCGGCTCAGGCATGGTCAGCACGAGCACCTCGCCAGGTTGCACCTCAGCCATGGCGGCATGAACCATTAGATTGTCGTCCTGGCCGCAGCGCACGGTCCGCGCCGGCCCGGCGACCCTCGAACCCGGCAGGACCTGGATCAGGTCGGCGTCGACGTAGCCGCGCCGGCCGCCCGCCTCGTAGACGGTCGCGGATCCGAGCTGAGCGAGCTCGTCGTAGGAGTCGCTCACAGCGCGCTCACCACCCGGGGCGTGACCCGCTGGAACGCCTCGGCCTGCCTGATCTCGGCGTCCCCCGACGAGCGGCGCGCGTGGTTGCCGCGCTGGTCGGCCCGCTGCGTGTAGTAGGTCTGCAGATAGCGCTGTGCCTTCATCTCGGCCATCGCAGCGAGCTTCTTGTCAATCACCGGCGTGATATCCACGAACGTATTCGGCGTGAAGTTGCAGAGCTCCGGCTGGTGGGGTTCGAACAGGAACAGGGCAGGCGGCTTCACGGTGGCGAAAGCACTCGCGACCCCGGCCCCGGCAGCGAGCCCGCGAGCCCGGTTGACGGCGGCGAATGCGACCGGATGGTCTGGGTTGAACGGATCGGTGTCCGTGTGGGTGATCAGCACGTCGGGCGCGAACTCCCGGATACGGTCGGAAATCGCGCGCAGCGCGTCTCCGTCGATCTCGAGCGGATAGTCGCCAAGGTCGAGACAGTCGAACTCGGCGCCGACCGCGGCCGCCGCGCGCTCGGCCTCGCCGCGGCGGATCACCTTGACCCGCTCGATCGTCTGGCCCTCCTCCTTCCACAGCTCGCCGGACTCGCCGCGTTCACCGTAGGAGAGGGCGATCACGCTCGCCGACCCACCCGCGGACGTCGTGACCGCGATCGCGCCTCCGGCGCGCCAGACGAAGTCCGCCGAGTGGGCGCCGATCACCATCATCCGGGACGCGCTCACAGGGGACCCGCTCCGGCCACTCGGCGCGTGTTGGCCACCGCCATGACATACACCTCCTGTTCGTCGAGTCCCGCCGAGAGCAGCCGATCGACCATCAGCGCCATGCCGTCCTCGACGGGCGGGTTGAACACCTGGCCGAGATCCGTGGAGAGGACCGAGTTCTCGGAGCCGGTGGCGCGCATGTTCTCGATCCAGCGCTCCCACGCCACCTTGCCGGTGTGCGGGGTCGTGAAGCAACGCTCGAGCAGTGCGCCGCGCTCGGCGAGCGCGCGCTGGTCCTCGACCGGCAGATTTTGAGAGGGGAAGTCGGGATGGGTGATCACGATCTCATCGACTCCCTCCTCGAGCGCGGCGTCGACGACGGCGAAGATCTCGTCGCGGCTGAGATGCCCCGTGGCGAGCACCATCCGGTGGCGGGCGATCATCGCGAGTACGGCGCGGGTCTCGGGCAGCACCGCGCCATCGCCGTCGACGACGGGAACGGGCTCGATCTCGAGCCCCGCCTCACGCAACTCGAGTTGGAGCTTGACCCAGACCGGCACCTTGGCGCCGGACGGTGCCTCGCGCTCGTGCGACTCATTGACCGAGTCGACCGTGGGCAGCCACACGGTCCGTGCTCCTTCACGCGCTGCGATCTCGACGGCGAGCGGGTTCATGCCGCCGACGGCTCGGTTCAGCGACACGGCGCCGAGCACATCCACGCCGGGCACCGCGGCGCGCACCACGCTCGCTCGCTCGGCGGTACAGCCGTAGTGGGACTTGAGCACGAAGCCGGCCATCCCCAACTCCTTGAAGCGGCGCGCCAGCGACAGGTCGTCGGTGATCCGCTCGACGACGTCGGGCGCGATGTGCATATGCGTATCGAACGCGCCCTGCAGGAGCTCCCGGGCACGATCGGATGGCTCGGCGCTCACCGGGTCGCGGCTCCGCGCAGCGTCTCCGCGACCTGGGAGAGATGCCAGCGCATCGCCACCTCCGCGGCGTCCGGATCGCGCGCGGCGATGGCCTCGACGATCGCGCGGTGCTCGTCGAATGATCGCTCGCTGCGCCCCGGCAGCAGGATCGTCCGGTATTGGAACCGCACGAGCTGCGGTTGCAGCGTCGAGATCAGGCGCGTGGCGGTGGTGTGCCCGGCGATCTCGAGCACGCGGCGGTGAAGGGTGGCGTTCTCGTCCGATGCGCTCAGCAGATCGCCGCTGTCGAGGAGGCGGCGCATGGTCGCGAGAATTGCCCGAAGATCCTCGGCATCGCCGTCCTGCGCCCGCGTCGCGGCGTGGCGTGCGGCCAGCCCCTCGAGCACGGCGCGGGCCTCGAGGATCTCGACCGCTTCGCTCTCGGCCACGAGGCGGACACGGGCGCCGCGGTGGCGCTCATGCTCGACGAGCCCTTCGTGCTCGAGCCGCGTCAACGCGGTCCGGATCGCCGAGCGCCCGACGCCGAGCGCCCGGGTCAGCTCCATCTCGACGAGGCGCTCGTTGGGCTGCAGGCGTCCGCTGACGATCGCCTCGCGGAGCTGGTCCGCAGGACTTCCGCGCGGATTGTCAACAATCCTGTCAACCACAGCCGTAATAGCGATCATACCTGGGGAATTGCCCCTCACCACGGAGTGCATGGCGAGGCGGCAATTAGCGCAAATCCCGCTGCCGATCCTGGTCCTCGACGTAAGCTTTGGCCCGATGCCGGCCCTCGACGATCACCGCCGCACCGTCGTCCGGGCGTTGTGCGAGCTGATCGTTCCGGGGTCGGGCCGCGTCGGTCCCGAGGTGTACATCGACGCCCTTCTGGGAGGGATGCCGGCGCCGGCACGGGAGGCTGCGATCGCCGCCGTCGACGCACTCGAGCAGCCCGCCGCGGGCGGGGCAGACGCCCTCCGCGAGCATGCGTTCACGCCCGAGTTCATGATGATCAGAGCGCTGGCGTGCGAGGCTTACTACAGCGACTTCGTGGCGCCGACCGCGCCCGGCCCGGGCGCGTGGGACGAGATCGACTTCAAGCCTCCGCTGGCGGCCCGTCTCGACAAGGACTGGTCGTACCTTGGGGTGACCGAGTGAGCGAACGCTACGACGCGGTCGTAGTCGGCTCCGGCGCCGGCGGAGGCGTAGTGGCGGGCGAACTGGCCGACCGCGGGCGGAGCGTGCTGCTGCTCGAGTGCGGACCGCACAAGACCGCCGCCGACTACATGCGTTGGGAGGCCAAGGCGACTCACGAGCTGTGGTGGCCGCCGGCGTTCGCGGAGCCGCCCCGGCCCGAGGAGCCGCCGATGATCATGTTCCGCGGCCGGTGCGTCGGGGGCACGACGTCGATCAACACGAAGGTCGCGCTGCGGCCGAGTCAGGAGGACTACGAGAAGTGGCACGCTGCCGCGGGGCTGCTGGGCAGCGGCGGCGACCCGTTCGGCGAGAGCGACCTGCTGCCGCACCTCGAGCGGGTGGAGCGCCGGCTTGGCGTCCGCGAGCGGACCGATTGGCAGCAGTGCGTTCGGACCGTGATCCCGGGCTTCGAGGCCATGGACGCCAAGCTCGAGCCGGTGATCTCCTACACGGATTCGAACTGCATGCGGTGCGGCTCATGCCTTCAGGGCTGCCCCACCAATGCCGGCAAGTCGACGCTGAACACCTACATCCATCCGCCGTGGGCCGACGGCAGGCTCGAGCTGATGGCCGACTGCGACGTCCGCCGGGTCCTGATCGACGGTCGCGGGAGTGGGGCGGAGGCGACCGGCGTCGAGTACGCGGGGCCCGACGGGTCGCTACACACGGTGGCGGCGGACGTGATCGTCGTGGCCGCGGGCGCGCTGGCGACGCCCGGGCTGCTGATCCGCTCCGGTGCCCACGAGGCCGTGGCCGGCTCGGCGAGCGGCCGGCTGATCGGCCGCAATCTCGGCTTTCATCCGGCGCGGCTGGTCGAGGGTCTGTTCGACGAGCCTCAGGACGCCCACATGGTCTATCCGATCACCTCCCACTGCATGAAGTTCCAGCGTGACGAGGACGGTGGCTTCGTGGTCGAAGCGGCGACGATCCAGGATCCGATCGGGTTCGCCACGGGCCTGTGCGATGAGAACGACGTGCCGCTGTGGGGCGAGGAGCTCGTCGACGCGGTGCACAACTACCGCAACTACACGGGACTGCTGACGCTCGTCAACGATGAGAACAACGGCACGGCGTGGGTGGACGAAGCAGGGGCCGACCGCTACTCGTTCGATTTCAACGAGCGCGAGCGCGAGCGGATCGACCGGTCGCTGCAATTCGCGCGCCAGGTGCTCGAGGCCGCGGGCGCCAAGCGCGTGTACCAGACAGGCGTGCTCAGCACCCACGTGCAGGGGAGCTGCCGGATGGGGAACGACCCGGAGCGCTCGGTCGTGGGCTCGCACGGCGAGTGCCACGACGTCCGGCGGCTGTTCGTCGGCGACAGCTCTGTCATCCCGAGGACGCTCTCGGTAAACCCGTCATTGACGATCATGGCGCTGGCGAGCAGGCTCGCCGAATACCTGGACGCCGGCGAGCACGGCTACTTCAGCCGCGTCGCCACCGGCGCGACGGCCTAGCTCTCGGGCACGAGCACGATCTCGTTCTCGACGGAGACCCAGGGACCCTCGACGCCTGCGGGGCGCGCCGGGTCATCCGCCGAGCGGAGCTCGAAATCGCGCAGCAGCGAGGGCTTGACCGCGAACACCGCGTCCGAGTCGAGATATTCGCTGGCGGCGTCGAAGATGTGTGTGGTCAGCGTTTTGTGGCCGGGCGCGCGCACGATCATGTGGATGTGGGCCGGGCGCCACGGATGACGGCCCGTGGCCGAGAGCATCGTCCCCACCGGCCCGTCGTCGGGGATCGTGTAGGGGAGGGGCCGGACTCCGACGAACGCGTAGCTGCCGTCCTCTCGGGTCAGGTAGCGCCCGCGGAGGTGATCCTCGGGTGCTTCGGGGCGCTGCACCGTATACAGCCTGTCGGCGCCGTTCTGCCAGACGTCGAGCTCGGCGCCGGCGATCGGAGCACCGCCCACATTGAGCACGCGCCCGTGCACCCACGCGGGGATGCCGTCGGTGGTCTCGGCGAGCATGCTCTCGCCGTACTGACGTCGCGGCGAGCCCGGCACGTAGAACGGGCCAAGGACGGTCGACTCGGTGGCGCCGGCAGGGAGTTGGTGGGCGAGCGCGTCGACGAGCATCGACAGGCCCAGGGCGTCCGAGAAGAGGATGAACTCCTGGCGCCTGTCGTCGGTGATGTGGCCCGCGGCGGTCAGCTCGCCGATCAGCTCGCGCCACTCGTCCTCGCTCAGACCCACCTCGACGGCGAAACCGTGCAGGTGCCGCACGAGCGCCTGCATCAGCTCGCGGAGCCGCGGATCCGGACAGTCGGCGAAACTGGCGAGGACCGTGGCGGTGATGTCCGCCGGAGTCGTCCTCGTCCTGGAGACGGTCATCCTGTCGCCAACTGTAGAGCGCCCCTAGGCGAGCGCCACCTCGAGCAGCAGCGGCTCCCTGCGATCTGCGAGGTCCGGGAGTACGTCGTCGAGCGTCGCGAGCAGCTCGTCGTGGGTCTCGATCCGGAGCGATGGGCAGCCGAGGCTGCGCGCGATGCCGGCAATGTCGATCGCGTCGAACGCTGGCCACGCGCCCTCGCCACCGTGCGAGCGCGCGAGACCGTCCATCACGGCGTAACGCCCGTTCGCCATCACGATCAGCAGCACGCCGACCTCGTACTGGACTGCGCTCCACAGAGACTGGATCGTGTACATCGCGGCGCCGTCGCCGACCACGCCGATCACGGGTCTGTGGGGGAACCCCATGCGCAGGCCGATCGAGCCCGAAAGCCCGAAGCCGAGCCCGCCGTTCGCGGCCGCCACGAAGCCACCCGGCGCCCGAACCGGAACGCGCTGGTAGAGCTCCGGCTGACTCGAGGGCGTCTCCTCGACGACCACGGCGTCGGGGGCGAGGCGCTCCGCCAGCGCCGCGAACACGTGACCGGGACGGAGCGGTTCGCCATGGGGCGGCGGCGGTGGCGGATCCGGTCGGGCGAGCGGCTGGGGGTGCGCGCTCGCGCGCTCGGCGACCAGCTCGGCGAGCGTCACGCAGGCCGCCGCCACCGGCGCGACGAGCGCGAAGTCGCACGGGCTGCGGTGTGCCTCGGCGGGGTCATCCGTGATCACGGCGACGCGCGTTCCGGGTCCCACCGGCGCGACCGGCTGGTCGAACAGGTACATGCGGAACGCATTGGTGCCGAGCGCCAACACCAGGTCGTGGGGGGCGAGCGCGTCATGCATCAGTCGCCGCTGCCACGGCAGCGGGCCGGCGAACAGCGGGTGGTCCTGCGGGAACCCGGCGCGACGGCTGAACGGTTCCTGCCAGACGGGACAGCGCAGCCGGTCGGCGAGCGCGACGACGGCTTCCCACCCCTCGCGGCTGTCGCAACCCGGCCCGACGACAACCGCGGGCGACTCGGCGCTTCCGATCAGCTCGGCGATCTCGTCCACGTCCGCCGGTGCCACGGAGCTGGAGTAGGCGACCTGCGACGGTGCCCCGGCCGCCAGCTCGTCGGCCGGCTCGGCCCAGTCGCTCATCGGCACGACCACGAGCGTTGGCCCTCTGGCCGCGATCGCTTCGTGGTACGCGCGGGCGATCGTGCCCGGCACGTCCTGGGCACGCACCGGCAGGCTTGTCCACACGGGATACTCGCCGGCCATGCGATCGAGGTGCCGTCCGGTCAGAAAGGGCTCGAATGCCAGCTGCCGTCGATGCTGCTGTCCGACCACGACGACGAGCGGCGCGCGGCAGTCGCGCGCGTTGGCGATCGCGTTGATCGCGTTTCCCAGCCCCGGCGCGGTGTGGAGGTTCACAAACGCCGGCCGCTCGCGCGCGATCGCGTAGCCGGTCGCCATTCCCACGACCGAGCCCTCATGGAGACCGAGGACGAAGCGGATGTCCGGCGGGAGGTCGGTCAGGAACGGGATCTCGGTCGATCCCGGGTTGCCGAAGATCGTCGTCAACCCGAACTGACGCATGACGTCAAACGTCGCGTCGCGCACCGTCGGGCCCGAATCCACGTGGGGCACTAGCTCAGGCCCAGCAGGCGGACCGCGTTGCCCTTGAGCACGAGCGGCCTGACCTCGTCCTTGATCGGCAGCTTCTCGAAATCCGACAGCCACCGATCCGGCGTGATCAGGGGGAAGTCCGATCCGAACAGCATCTTGTGCTTGAGCTGCGTGTTCGTGTAGCGGATCAGGTTCTCCGGAAAGTACTTCGGCGACCACCCGCTGAGATCGATGTAGACGTTCGGCTTGTGGACGGCGACCGCGAGCGCCTCGTCCTGCCACGGAAAGGAGGGGTGCGCGAGGATGATGTCGAGCGCCGGGAAATCCGCCGCGACATCGTCGACGAGCATCGGGTTGGAGTACTTCAGCCGCACGCCCCCGCCGCCGGGCATGCCGGCCCCAATTCCGGTGGTGCCGGAATGGAACAGCGCGATCAGACCGGCCTCGGCGATCACTTCGTAGAGCGGGTAGTTGGCGCGGTCGTCGGGCCAGAACGCCTGAGTGTTGGGGTGGAACTTGAAGCCGCGGACGCCGGCCTGCACGAGCTCCCGAGCCTCGCGCACCGCGAGCTTGCCCTTGTGAGGGTCGACGCTGCCGAACGGGAGCAGAACGTCCGGGTTGGCACGGGCGGCCTCGAGGACCTCGTCGTTGCCGAGTCGCGCCCGGCCCATGCCGGCCTCGTCGTCGACCGTGAAGACCACGGCCGCCATGTGTCGCTCCCGGTAGTAATCGGCGACCTCCTGGGCCGTGGGCTGCATGGGGCTGCCGCCGAAGTACTTTCCGGCGGCGGCGAGCACCTCGGCCGTGACCGGATCCTCGGGGTGGCTATCGCTCCGTTCGGCGTGCGTGTGGACATCGATCGCGACGATCTTGTCGAGGTCGAGGCTCACAGCGCCCACCGTACTCCCCGTGGTTGCGCCATCACGGGCGATCCTATAGCCTGTTCGCAAGGTGTGCAGGTGTTCGCTATGCGCACATCGTGGCTGAAGTAGTTTCTCTCCACGATGCCGTCGCCAACCTCGTTCACGACGGCGACAGCGTCGCGCTCGAGGGTTTCACGCACCTGATCCCGTTTGCGGCCGGCCACGAGGTTCTGCGCCAGGGCCGGCGAGATCTCGAGCTGATCAGGATGACGCCGGACATCCTCTACGACCAGCTGATTGGGATGGGCGTCGCCCGCAAGTTGGTGTTCTCCTACGGCGGTAATCCTGGCGTGGGTTCGTTGCATCGTTTCCGCGACGCGATCGAGCACGGCTGGCCGCATCCGATCGAACTCGAGGAGCACAGCCATGCCGGTATGGCCAATCGCTATGCGGCGGGGGCGGCGGATCTCCCGTTTGCGGTGATGCGCGGATATCGCGGCACCGATCTGGCGGCGATCACCCAGGTGGCGCCGATCGTCTGCCCTTTCACGGGCGAGCGTCTGATCGCGGTGCCGGCGTTGCGCCCCGATGTCGCGATCGTCCATGCTCAGGAGGCAGACCGTGCGGGCAACGTCCAGCTATGGGGGATCCCGGGCGTCCAGAAGGAGGCGGTGCTCGCCGCCGCTCGATCGCTCGTGACCGTGGAGCGGATCGTCGATCGGCTCGAGCCGCGCCCGAACGGCGTCGTGATCCCCGGCTGGGTGATCGACGCCGTGGCCGCTGCACCCGGCGGGTCCCGTCCCTCCTACAGCCTCGGCATCACGGATCGAGACAATGACTTCTATCGCTTCTGGGACGAGCTGAGCCGCGATCGCGACGCGTTCACGGCATGGATGCAGGAACACGTGATCGCGAGCCAGGAGGCTGGCGTGCGATGAGCAAGGTGACCGCCCGCCCGGCGAGGATCGGTGAAGCGACGGCCGGCGAGGTCCAGACCGTGGCGGCGGCGCGAAGGCTGAAGGACGCGAGGACCGTGTTCATCGGCGTCGGCCGGCCAAGCACCGCCGCGATCCTCGCCCGGATGGTTCACAACCCCGGACTCGTCCTCGTCTACGAGTCGGGGACGATCGGGGCGAAGCCCTTCCACATCCCGCTCTCGATCGGTGACGGGGAGCTGGCCGAGACCGCCGATGTGATCGTCTCCGTGCCCGAGATGTTCAATTACTGGATCGGCCCAGGCAGGATCGACGTCGCGTTCCTCGGCGCCGCCCAGGTCGATCGTTTCGCCAACCTCAACTCGACCGTGATCGGCGAGTACGACCACCCGAAGACCCGGCTGCCCGGCGCCGGCGGCGCGCCTGAGATCGCGGCCAACTGCGGCGAGGTGATCATCGTCGCTGCACACAGCAGGCGTACGCTCGTCGAGCGCCTCGACTTCTGTACCACCGTCGGTTACGGCGACGGGCCCACCGCCCGGGAGCGACTCGGCTTTCGCGGTGCCGGCCCATCCGCCGTGATCACCGATCTCGGAGTGCTCGAGCCCGATCCCGAGTCCAAGCAGCTGATTCTGACGTACGTACACGAGGGTGTGGAGGTGGCCGGGGTCCAGGAGGCGACCGGATGGGCGCTGCGGGTCGCCGACGAGCTCGAGACGACCGAACCGCCGACGGCCGAGGAGCTCGCGGCGCTGCGCGAGCTGGTCAGCCGCCGGTGACCGGCGCCACCGGCGTGCACGGCGGATTCACCGGATGCTCGGGGTCGAGCGCAGTAAGGACGTCGGCATCAGCGATGTGGTCATATGGCATCGACAGGTGCTCGCCCTGGTCGAGTGCGCACTGATCCTGCAGCGTGATGTCGGTGACGTTCGGTCCGGACAGGAACGCCGACTGGTAGGGCGTGACGACCTCATCGTTCCTGGATTCGATCACCGTGTAGTCGACGCCGGGGACCGTGTCGCCGCCGGAGTTCAGCTGGTTCATGAACGACGACCCGGCCCCCTGCTCGGCGCACGCCGGACAGCCGGCGAGGGCCAGGCTCGCGCCCGGGAAGTAGCTAGCGAGCGTCAACAGCCCGTCGAGCGTCGTCCCGTGGTTCGAAGGGGCGAGGCCGACCAGCGTGTGCACCTTCGCCGCGCCGCCGAGGAACTTCATGTAGTAGCGCGGCATCATCCCCCCTTGCGAATGGCCCACGATGTCAACCTGGCTGGCTCCAGTGGCCGTCAGCACGCGGTTGACGAAGCTCGAGAGCTGAGCGGCGGAAGTCTCGATCGGCCCGGTGGCGTAGACGCCGAGGAAGCCGCTGCCGTCGTATGAGCCGTAGTTGAGCGCGAACACGCAGTAGCCGTGGTCGTACAGGAGGGGCGACAGCGCCTGCCAGCTATCGGACATGTCTGCGAACGTCCCGTGGACGAGGACCACCGGCCGCGGATGCGCTGCGCTCGGCGTGCACGACCAGTTGTTCGAGCCAGGGGGGCTCGCGGCCCCGCTGACGTGGGCGTAGCCATAGAGGCCGTTGTAGATCACCGGCAGCGAGCCAGCCGCTTGAGCCGATGGCGCCGCGGCGCCGAGGAGAACCGCGGCCGCGAGGCCGACGAGCCAGTTGCGCATCTGCATCATCCCTCTCCGAAGGCACCGATCAGCGCCGACAAGCTCAACACGACTGCTCGGCCGTTACCCACTCACGGGGCCGCCGAAACGGTCGCGACTGGAGCGCGTTCATTTTGATGCCCGAGCCCCGTTAGTTCGGTGAGACAGCATGAACTGCGATCACTCAGGGACCTACAGCGGCGCCTGCCGCTACAGCCGCCACACACACCAGTTGCGGCTCGTGCTGGTCTGTGACGGCTGCGGCACCGAGCGGAGCGAGCTCGGGAACGTCGATTACTCACCGCATCCTGTGACGGAAAACCCCGTTTGCGCCGATGTCGAAATGGTCAAGCGGGAAGTCCTCGCGGGACAGGGCACGGACTAGCTTCGCGCTCGCGTCGGTGGGGTCGGGCCGCGGCAGCCCGTCCACGAGCGTGATCGGGATCCAGTCCGCCGTGAGCACGCGTCCGCCGGCGCCAAGGGTCACGCGAAGGATCGCGCTGTCGTTGAGGGCACCGCCGCCCCCGAGCGTGTGGTACCCGACGAAGTTGCCGAGCGAGTAGGCCACCATCCGCCGGTGGTAGCGCTCGACGCCGCGGATCACGTGCGGCCCGGACCCGAGCACGATCGAAGCGCCGGCATCGATGACCGCGCGCGCGAACGCACGGGCGTTACCGCGATCCTCCCCGAGGTAGTACTGGGTGCCGTACGGCGTGTGGAGCTGGTCGGCTCCCTCCGCGCCGGCGTGGATGATCACGACGACGAGCGACGCGTGCCGTCGCGCCCGCCTGACCAGGGCGCGGGCGGCGGGAATATCGAGCAGGTTCGCGTCGTAGGGGTAGGGGGCGAAACCGAGGTACGCCATCCGCACGCCCCCGACGTGCAGGTACGTGATCTCGCCAGGGAAGCCGGTATGGGCGATGCCAGCTCGATCGAGCGCGGCGACGGTCTGACGGCGCCCGGACAGCCCGTAGTCGAGCGAGTGGTTGTTGGCTTGATTCACAAGGTCGAACCCGAGCCCGCGCAGCGCAAATGCCGTGCTCGGCGGCGCCTGGAACGCGAAGCACTCCCCGCCGCCGATCCGCGCGCACTTGGACACCCCCCCGACCGACAGCGTCCCCTCGAGGTTGCCGAGCGTCACGTCGGCGTGTCGCAGGAGACCGCGGACGGGCGCGAGCGAGCGTTCGAGACCGCCAGGAGGAAGCCCCCGCTGGGTACTTAGTGCGATGTCCCCGACCCATTCGAGGGTGACGGGGCGCGGGCCATGCCGGCCGCCGTGCGGTCGAGATCCGGAGGCAGTGGCGCTCGTGCCGCTGGTCACGAGCAGCATCCCCACCAGGCTCGATGCTACCCGGCGCCCCAGCCTCCGCACGCCAACTCCGCTCCACATTTGGCGTTCAGGCTGCAAGACTCGCAGTTCTGGTCCCCGTTTCCACTACCAGGAGGTTTGCATGGCCAACAGCGTCTACCGTGTTACGGAGGTCGTCGGTGTCAGCAGCGAATCGTGGGAAGACGCCGCGCGCACGGCGGTAGAGACGGCCGCGCAGAGTGTGCGTGAGCTTCGTATCGCCGAGGTCGTCCGCCAGGACCTGACGATTCAGGACGGCGCGGTCTTGAACTTTCGCGTTCGCCTCGGCATCTCGTTCAAGTTCGACCCTGACTGATCGAGTTACTGCGCCGAAAGGCTCGCTCCGGACGAGTTCGGTCCCGGGGCGAGCTCCTCGGCGCGGGCGCGCAACCGACTCGTCGGGGACCCGATGAAGCCGTTGCCCAAGCGCGTCGTAGTCTCGATCGTCGCCCTGATCCTGTCTCTCCTCGCCGCGGTGGCGGAGGCACGAATCGTCGCGATCGGGCGTTCGGTCGAGGGCCGCTCGATCAAGGCCGAGGTGATCGGCCCGAACAGCGCGCCGCGCAAGATCCTGCTCGTTGGCTGCATCCACGGGAACGAGTGCGCGGGCCGCGCGATCCTCTCCGCCGTCGCCCGGTGGCGCGTCCGCAGGGGTGTGCAACTGTGGCTCGTCCCGGAGATGAACCCCGATGGCACGGCCGCTGACACGCGCCAGAACGCGCACGGAGTCGACCTCAACCGGAACTTCCCGTATCAGTGGCGGCGGATCTCCGACCCGACCTACTACTCGGGCCCGTACCCGGCGTCCGAGCCTGAGACGCGTGCGGCCATGCGGCTGATCCTTAGCATCAAGCCGGCCGTCACCATCTGGTATCACCAGCACGAGAACCTGGTCGACATGGCCGGCGGCGATCGCGGTGTGGCGCGACGTTACGCCCAGCTCTCCGGCCTGCGCGCGACCTGTCTGCCGTTCCTCCCCGGTACCGCGACTGGATGGTCGAACCACAAGCTGCCCGGCACGACCGCCTTTGTCGTCGAGCTACCCGCTGGGCCGGTCGGCCGGGCCGCGTTGCATCGCCATGTCCGCGCGGTGGAGGCGATGGAGCGCAGCGAGCGGACGGGCTCGCGCACGAGTTGCGCGCCGTAGGATCGCGGCCGTGAGGCTCCCGCGCTAGCTCGACGCCACGTTTCGACGCAGGTTGCGGTGGTAGCCGCGGAACTGGCGCGCCAGGACGAGCTGGAAAATCGGCTGGACGAAGCGCATCGGGCCGCGCAGCGCGCCGTCTGCGGTGAAGCCGACGACGGTCCGCTCGCCGTCTGGCGTGAACGTCCAGGTGCCGTCGACTGGATATGGCCCCTCAACCACGTGGACGTGCAGGCGCCGGGGCCGATCGAACTCGGTGAACTCCACGATCTGCTCGAACTCCTTGGCGCCCGGAGGTTTCGTGCGCTCCTTGACCCTCGTACCGAGAGCCGGCGGTCCGTCGGTGAGCTGCTCGACGTAGGTCTTCGTCGTCTGCCAGTCGGCCAGGTTCGACGCATCCGTGATGTAGCCGAACACCCTCTCCGGGGGCGCGTCCACGGTGAAGGTCTCGGTGATCCTCACCGTGACCTCACTCGGCGCCCGTCCACGGCCCGCTGCCGTGCCAGGCGTGCCACGCCTCGACCTCGATCCACGCGCTGACACGGCCGCGGTCTCGCCGCCCGAACGGCTCGCCGGAGTAATGGCGGGACAGGCGGTCGATGTCGCGCAGGTCGGCGTCGGGCTCGACGCGGGTCGCCCGGCCCGTGACGGTGACGTGCCGGTACCACGCATCGCTGCCGAGGACCGTGATCGACACCCTCGGATCGTCGCCGAGGTGCTCCAGTCGTTTGCGTCCCTCGTCCATATTGACGAGCACACGGCCGTCCTCCCAGATGTACCAGGTCGCCGCCGTGTGCGGGCTGCCGTCGGGCCGCAGTGTGGCGATCACCGCCGGGTTGGGACGGGTCAGGAACTCGTCGAGTTCCCGAGGTAGCGGCGGCCGGGGCATCGCTCGACTCTACGCAGCGGCCGCGCGCTCGCGCGCGTATGCGTTGAGCCGTTCCAGCTCGTCGGCGTAGATGCCGTGCATGACCCGCGGCGCGAACACGCGCTCGAAGAACCCACCGACGCCACCGGCACCATCCCACGTCGTCGAGATCCTGACCCGCGACACTCCGTTCTCGGGCGTGACGGTCCACGTAGTGACGAGGCTCGAGTTCGTGTCCGACTCGGTCATGACTCGACCGGGCTCGGGTTCGGCGACCTCCATCCGGTAGTCGCGGCGGCGCCCCCCCGCCGTGACCTTGAAGCGCGTGATGGTGCCCGCGCCGACACCCCCGGACTCGACCTGGAAATCCGAGAACGCCGGCGGCAGGAAGTGAGGGTGGTGCTCGCGGTGGTCAGCTATGTACCCGTAGACCGTGGCCGGAGGCGCGTCGATTGTTCGCTCGGCGGAGACGTGAATGGTGCCCATGAAGGTGTGTTTATCACGACTCGGACTCGGCGAACGGTCGCACCTCGATCGAGCAGAACCGAGCGATGGGGTGCTTGGCCGCGACGTCGATCGCCTCGTTTACGTCGGCGCACTCGAGGATGTCGAAGCCCCCGACATACTCCTTGGTCTCGGCGTAGGGGCCGTCGGTGAGCATCACCTCTCCGCCGCGCACTCGTACGGTTTTCGCGTCGCTCGGGGGTTGGAGCTTGTGACCCTGCAGGCGAACGCCCCGTCGGCTCATCTCCTCCAACCAGCCCGGCATTTCGCGGGCGATCGTCGCTTCGGCCTCGGGATCATCGATCCCGTCCGCACAGATCAGCAACAGGTATTTCACCTCGCCTCGCTTTCCAGTCGACTCTGCCCGCGGCGCGTGCCAGAGATTGTCGCCGCCAGCCGGCGAAGCACGCGGTGCCGACGCAACGGGCGCAAGCGCCGGCGGGGGGCGCTCGAGAGCGCCTCCCGATGGGTCCGCGCCCGGGTCTGCGCGTCCAGCCGCGCCTCTTCAATCTGGTGATCGGCGATCGCCCGCCTGATCGTGGGGTGCATGACTACCTCCTCGCCGGTTCTTGCTCATCACCCCAACGACGAACGAGCTCGCTGAAGATGGACAGGCCGGTCGCGGAGCGGCACACGGACAGACCGCTAGCGAAGCGACAGGCCGAAGCCCCCATCGACGCGCAGGACCCCTCCGGTGATGTACGCGGCCGCCGGTGAAAGCAGGAAGGCGACGACGCCAGCGAGCTCGTCGGGCTCGCCGAAGCGGTGGAGGGGGACGGCCTCGACGACCGCGCTCCTGACTTCCGCCGGCATCGCGCGTACCTTCGGCGTGGCGATGAACCCAGGCATCACGACGTTGCAGCGAATCCCGCGCGAGGCCCACTCGGCCGCGAGCGTGCGCGCCATGCCGATGAGCCCCGCCTTGGAGGCGCCGTATGCGACCTGGCCCGGGATCCCGGTCTCCGCGGCCGCCGAGGAGATCAGCACGACGCGGCCGTCGCCCGACGCGACCAAGGCTTCGAACGCGGACTGGGCCAGATAGAACGCACCGTAGAGGTTCGTCTCCAGGTCCTTGCGCCAATCCTCGTCTGAGAAGCGCTCGGCGCGATGGATCGTGTCGACGACGCCGGCATTGGCGACGACCGCGTCGCACCCGCCGAGCGTGTCGATGACGTTGGCGACCCCGGACCGGAGAGCAGCTCGGTCGCGGACGTCGAAAGCCGCGGTTGCGGCGACGCCGGCGAGCTCCGCCAGCGGTGCGCCGGGCGCGTCGCAGGCCGCGACCAGGCAGCCGCTCTGACCGAGCGCATCGACGATCGCGCGGCCGATGCCGCCGGTGGCTCCGGTCACGATCACACGGCGGCCGTTCGGTGCCGGGCTAGCAGGCATCCGCATCGCCGTCCGCCCGGGGCAACCCGTGCCGCTCCCAATGGCGCGCCGGAATGTCGGACGGATCCTTGTACCAGTACCAGGTGCACGGGTCGCTGGCGAAGTCGTCCGGCGGGTCGCTCGGGTACAGGGGGTAGCCGATCCAGCGGATCGGAAGCGACTCGTTCATGAACGAGCAGTGCGTGCAGTACAGCGGGAACCCCTTGCGTCCGTAGCTCCAGTCGTGGGCGGATCGCGTCACCCCGAGAGCGTTCGAGCCCTCATAGCGGCCCATGCGCACGAGGCGCTGACCGGAGCCGCACGGGTTCATCTCGAACGTGAACTTCTCATCGTCCTCGCTGATCGTGAACGCGCCGGGGTGGGGCCCAGTCCCGCTACACGAGTGCGCGCGCCACGTCGCCGCGAGTGCGTGGACGATCTGCTTGCGATCACGGGCGGCGATCGTCTCAACGTCGCGCCGCCACCCGCGGCCCTGGCCGGACGTCCACGCGTCGGCGACACCGTCGTCCCCGAGCCGATCCTGGACGAACGAGATCAGTCCGCCGATGCCCTCGACCATCAGGTCGTGCAGGTAACGCCACTCGTGCTTCATTTCCTCGCACAGCGCACGCGCCCCGGCCACGTCGCCACGGTCGAGCGCCTCGATGGCCCGATCCATCGTCGGGCGCGACATCTGCTCGAGTTCGTCGTCTGAGAACCACCGCTCCATGGGCTCCTCCATTCGGTCGGCCACGATGTGGCGCGATCCTACGGGCGCGTGGGGGGCCGGGGCGGAGAGGGGAGGCGGGATGAGGGATGGGCGGGTTTTCGGTTTGGCGGTGTGGGCTGCCATGCCCTTTGTCCGAGCAGGGCCTGTGGGACTCTCGGCCCGCGGGCGCTGCGCGCCCGCAGCGTGGCGGGCGGCTACGGCTCGGCAAAGGCAGCAGGGAGGGGGTGGATGAGGGCGCCGGAGGAGTGTTGGCGCTCGCGCGGGTCTTCGTGACGACTTTGTGCCAGGAGTGTGTCGAGAGTGTCACCGGGATGGTGCATAGCGCGTCAACACCGGCGCCAGATCCGAGCCCTGTCGTATTGAGCACACTCTTCGTGCATAGCCCGCCACGGCTCGCCATCCGGCGCAACGTTGACGTGTTATGCACCATCGGAACGGCCCTCGATCGCGCCCGGCCGCCCCTTTCCCCGCCGCCGTTTGCCGGGTCGCCCGCCAACCAGGGCGGGCCGAGAGTCGACAGCCATTCGAGCCGCGGCAGACCGAGGCACACAGACCCTCGACAGTGCAACGAAAAAGGGCGCGCCATGCGCGCCCCCATAAAAAGGAGAGCTACGAGCTGGCGGGGCCCGGTGGGGACTCGCCACCGCAGGCGCGCCCCTCGCCACCGCTCACCTTGTCGACGGCCTCGCCCGCCTTCTGACTCACCTTCGCGATCTTGTCCGTGTACTTGCCGTGGGTCTTCTGGTCGGCCGCGACGCTGGCCCGATCGACTGCGTCGTGGATCTCGTCCTTGTGCTCGGCGACCGCTTCCTGCGCCTGCTTGGCGAGATCCTTGAATTTGTCCCCGAGTCCCATGGCACTCCTTCGACGGCGAATCCGATAGGCGTCCGAGGTTATCCTGGCGGCGCGACGGCGCTGCTGCGGGGGTCGATGAGGATCTTGGCGTGGAGCTCTGGATTGCCGAGCGCGGTGAAGGCTGCGTCGACACCCTCGAGCCCCACCGTGCCCGTGATCAGCGGGGTCGGGTCGACCTTTCCTTCGGCGAGCATGTGGAGCGTGTCGCGGAACTCGAGCGGCGTGTATGCGAACGCGAACCGGAGGTCGATTTCCTTGTTGTTCGCCATCGCCGGCGTGATCTGATCGGCGCCGACGACGACGCCGACCACGACCACGCGTGAGAACATCGGCGCTCCGGCGAGAACGCTGTCGATCACGCCGGGCACGCCAACGCACTCGAAGATCACTGGGTGCTTCGGCGCCGCGCCCAGCGCCTCGCCGATTCGCCACAGATGCCACCAGGCGATCGGGAGTCGCTCGAGCTTCTCGCGCGTGCCGACGGCGAGCTCGAGTGCGGAAGGGATGTCGGCGAGCTGGCCGCGGCGCTCCCGGGCGGTGAATGGCGAGTCGTGGGCGGGGTCGATGACGACATCGGCGCCACACGCGGTGGCGAGCGCGCGGCGCCCCGGCGAGTAGTCGCTGGCGACGACCGTCCGTACGCCCTTGGCCTTAAGCAGCGAGATCACAGACAGGCCCACCGGCCCACAGCCGATCACGATCGCAACCGTGCGCTTGCCGACCTCCCCCCTGCGGACGGCGTGCCACCCGACGGCCATCGGCTCGGTCAGCGCGGCGACGTCGGTACCCAGATCGTTCGGCACCGGCATCATCAGCGACTCCTCAACGAGCATCTGCTCGGCGTAGGCGCCGGGGGCCTGCTCCGACAGGCCGACCATGTCGATCCCGCGGCTTCCACGCAGGACCGGAAGCGCGACGACGCGGCTTCCGCTCGCGACGGTCTTCCGACAACCGGGGCCGTGCTCGGCGATCTCGCCGCAGAACTCGTGGCCGAACACGATCTGCTGGTCAGACCGGGCGAAGCGGTCATACCCAGCTCGCCGGGCGAGCTCGGCCCACTGATCACAGCCGGTGCGGGCGTGAAGATCGGACCCGCAGATCCCGCACCGCAGGACCTCGATCCGAACCTGCCCACGTCCGGGCACGGGCTCGGACTGGTCCATCACCTCGAGCTCGGCGTTGGTGCAGACGACGGCTTTCACGGCGCGGGGTGGGGGTGGGGGAGGTCGCTCATCGGCGGAGTCTTGCACCCGGTGGGGGTCAGGATGGCGGTAGTCGAGTCCGCAGGCGCCGCAGGCGCGTCCCCAGGAAGCCGAGGACTAACAGCATCGATGCGGCCGAGAGGCCGGTCACCACGCGGCGATCGGACGTCTTTCGTGCCGCCGACCGGCTGTGGTCCGGCGCGGTCGACCCGGTGGCGGGCTTCCGTGCGACCAGGTGCACGCTCGCGATGTTGAAGCCGTATTTGCCCGAGCAGTCGAGGCCGCGCGCGCATCCGGCGAAGTTCGCCGCCCACTTCAGCCAGAGGTCTCGTCCGTCGGGGCTGATCCACTGGGACGGGAAGCCGGCGCTGTAGCCATTCGAGGGACCGAACTCGCTCGAGCGGGCAACGAACGAGAAAGGCCCTGACGGAGTCGGCGCCTCGAGGATCACCAGCTCGGCGCCACCGCGCCAGACGGCGGGCGGCTGTGACGAGTAGGAGTGGGTGAACGTCAGCAGATAGCGGTGCAGCGGCCTGTCGTAGGCCATCTCCGGGTACGTGATGTGGGAGCTCCACGTGAGCACGGGGACGGCATCCGCCAGCGAGCTCGTCCACGCCGGGGTTCGCTCGCCGTCGGTTCCGGCCCGGGCACCGGCGAACCACTGCCACCGGGACGGATCCGTCACGTTCTGGGTGCCGGGCCGGACGCGCCCGAGGAGCAGCTTCGACGCGTTGAACTCGCGGTCGGACCCGATCGCGTACACGTACCCGTCCGGGTACTCCCCGCCGCGGGCACCGCTGTCGATGAAGGTCAGGTTCCCGAGCGGGGCGCCGAACGGCTTACGGGCGAAATGCCAGGTCTCGCCGTGGTTCGTCGAGTGGGCGATACCCGCCAGCCCGGTGAACGGGCCGTTCGCGGGCCAGTTCCAGTTGCGTTGCTGGGTCGCGTAGAAGACGCCGCCGGCCTCGGTGAACCCGATGCTGTAGTACGGGCCGAGCGGACCGTCGTCGTTGTCTCGATCACCCCCGATCTGCTCCCACGTCCGCGGCGCCGGCTTCGACGGGTCGCCGACGTGGTGAAAGCGCAGGTGGGGCGGTGTGCCGCTGACCCGGGCGACCGACTGGCGCCACAGGCCTCCGGGCAACGGAACGTCGACGCCGCCGTCATCCATCATCACGTACGTCCCGCCATTGCCGCTCCAGGCCGTCGGCAGGATGTCGCCCGACTGGTTGGGTGGCGGGTCGAAACGCGGGCTGGTCCACGCAGCCGCGACGATGTCCCGGCTCGACGGAAACGGCGTCGCGTTCAGTGTCGACAGCGGTCCCCCGGGGGAGTGCCCGGTCGAGGTCGCCGTGGCGGCAGACGCGCGTGCGGCGACCGCCACCCCCGCGAAAGCGGTGGCGAGGATCAGCGCGAGGCTCGTTCTGGCGATGTGACTGCGGGCCATGCAAAACGGGCCGCCACGATGCGTCGAGCCCGTGACGGCTCCGTCGTTGAGCGTAGTGGATCGTTCCGGGAAAACCCGCGGATCGCGGTACGCTGGCGCCATGGGATATCGCGTCATCAGCCCTGACGAGTTCGAGTGGATCACCCGCCCCCACGAGACGGGTGAGCCGGCACGGCACGTCGCCGAGCTGAGCGAGACCGCCGGCTTCGCCCACACGCGCGCAAACGTGTGGCGGTACGAGCCGGGCGCCAGGGGACGCCGCCACCGGCACCCCATACAGGAGGAAACGTTCGTCGTGCTCTCGGGAACTCTCTCGATGTATCTCGGCGACCCTCCCGAGCGCCACGATGTACCGACCGGCGGTCTCATCCACGTCGCGGCCGGCACCCCGCTTCAGACCGTGAATCACGGTAACGACGACCTCGTCGTCTACGCCTACGGCACCCCTCCCGAGAGCGAACACGCGGAGCTGCTCGAGCCGGTAAGTGGCTGACTCACCCGACGAGCCAGGCTATCCTGGCTCCAGGGGGACCGGCGCACGTTAGAGCCTGGCCCATTCGTACAGGACCGCCGCCGCGAAGCGCGCCGGAAGTCAGAAGCGATAACAGGAGAGAGATATGGAGCTTCCTGAGGATCTGCAAGGACGTGCGCTCACCAGGCGGCAGCTGATGAGCTACCTGGGCGTTGTCGGCGCGGGGGCATTCGTCAGCGAATCGGCGGCGGCGTGGGTCGCGGGTCCCAGCTGGGCGCGGCTGATCACGCGCGCCGCGCATACGAAGCCGCACGGCTCTGATCTGGGGGCGATCGAGCACATCGTGTTCCTGATGCTGGAGAACCGCTCCTACGACCACTACTTCGGCGCATATCCCCGGGGGCGTGGATTCGACGATCACCCCAAGCACTCGCTCGGCGTTTTCGCCCAGGACTTCCCCGGCGGCTCGAATCTGTTCCCGCAGAACAAGCTTCTGCCCTTCCACCTCAACAGCATGGCCGGCTTCGAGTGCACGGATGACCTCACCCACGACTGGGGCCCGATGCACCTGTGCTGGAACAACGGCAAGATGGACTCGTGGGTCAAGGTCCACACCTCGTCGCAGTACGAGGGCGCGCACGGTGCGCTGACGATGGGCTACTTTGAGCGCGCGGATCTGCCGTTCCACTACGCGCTCGCCGACCACTTCACGCTGTGCGACGGCTACCACTCGTCGATCCTCGGGCCGACTCACCCGAACCGGCTGATGGCAAACACGGGCACGATCGACCCAAGCGGCCAGCACGGCGGGCCTGTCGTCCACACGAACGGCAGCCCCGACAACCTGTGGAACTGCACCTGGACGACGATGCAGGAGATCCTCGAGGACGCCGGGGTCTCCTGGAAGGTGTACAGCCCGAGCAACGAGGGGGTGACCGGCAAGTACGCGTCATTGCGTAACTACGGGACGTGGAACCCCATCCTCTACAACCCGACGAAGTCTCCCGAGGTCATGGGCATATCGGACCATGTCCTGCCGTACTTCACCGCGTTCAGGAACCCGAGCTCGCCGCTCTACAGCAAGGCGTTCGGACAGACGTTCCCCAACCAGTTCGTGGCCGACGTCAAGTCCGGGAAGCTGCCGAGCGTCTCGTGGATCATCCCTCCGCTCGGTTTCGACGAGCACCCGTCCGCGTCATCTGCGAACGGCATGTACTTCACCTCGCTGGTCCTGGACGCACTCACGTCGAACCGCAAGGTGTGGTCGAAGACCGCCTTCTTCCTGATGTATGACGAGAACGATGGCTGGTTCGATCACGTCAAACCGCCGACGGCGCCTCCGGGGACCAAGGGCGAGTACCTGACGACAAGCGCCTTCCCGCTCGGCGAGCCGAACCCCGACACGCTGAACATCGCCGGGCCGCTCGGCCTCGGCGTCAGGGTCCCGATGCTGGTCATCTCGCCGTTCAGCCGGGGCGGGCACATCGCGACCGAGCTGTTCGACCACACCTCGCAGCTCAAGCTCGTGAGCAAGCGGTTCGGGGTCGAGCTGCCCAACGTCTCGCACTGGCGGCGGCGCAAGGTGGGCGATCTGACCTCGACGATGTTCCACGGCAAGAAGCGGACCGAGTTCCCGAGGCTGCCCCGTACCGCTGTGCTGCTGCCGCCGGACGGGCCGTGCGCGGCGGTGGGCCAGGAGACCGAGAGCGGTGGAGCGGGGCCGAGCGTGCCGACCAAGCAGCGCATGCCGAAGCAGGGCGGCGGCAGCCGCCCCGCCGGCCACTATTTCAAGATGACCAGGGCGGAACGGGCGATCCCCGACGATCACCGGACCGAGATCGTGCCGAACGGTCCTCGTCCGATGACGACAAAGTCCTCCTACAACCGGTTGACCAAGGTGTCGTAGCTCGACCGGCCAAGCGCCGCGTCCCTGATCTCACCGCCGCGAACCGTCTGCGGCGCCGGCCCGTAATGCGTTCGAGAAACCCAAACTCGAACCGAAGGAGAACTGATGGGGATGCAAACGCGCAACTCCCGGCGAGCGCGGATCGCTCTCGCCGGGACCGTGGTCGCGCTCGCGGCCGCCGCCCCGGCGGCGGCGTTTCAGGCGCTTCCGCCCGGCGGGCAGGTGAATGACGATCTCGCCGCCGGGATCAACAAGGCGATCAGCGTCAGCGGCGACGATCCGACGAACGCCGACGTCGTCGGCGGCTCGCTCACGGCCGGGAAGCCGGCAGTCCCGTGGGCGATCTTCCGGCAGCGGGAGACGAACGGATCACCGCCGCCCCACGACCAGGTATTCGTGCGCTCGTTCGCGCACGGTGCCTGGACCACCCGCGGCATCGGGACCGTCGGTGGCCGCTCGAGCGCCAGTCCCACGTTCCGCGGGTCGCTGAACTTCGACCAGGGCCAGGATGGCGAGGCCCCCGCGATCGACTTCGCCGGCACGGGACGGACGGTTCCGTGGGCGACCTGGTACGAGCAGACGACCGGCGCCGGCTTTGACAACAACAACAACGTGTTCGCCAGCCGGTTCGACAACACCGGCGACGCGAACCAGGGAAAGTGGATCTTCGCCGGCCAGAGCCGCGGCACGGGTGGCGGCAGCGTGCCCGTCCCGTCGCTGAACATTCACACCAATCAGGATGCGGAGAATCCCGCGGTGGCGGGCGGCTCGGCCGTCGATCCGACGAAGCCGGGACCCTGGATCACCTGGCAGGAGACGACCACCTCCCCGGTGTCCGGCAAGGACCAGATCTTCGTGGTCCGGCCAATCGCCGGTGCGACCAACTGCAACAACGTGACGCCGCAGGGCGTCAAGGACGGAAGCGGGAACATCCCCGCGATCGGCGGGTTCTGTTTCCAGCAGACCGGAGTCCCGCGCGTCGGTCCCAGCGCGGCGGACCCGAGCCTCAACGTCGATCCCAGCCGGAACGGGATCGAGCCCGACATCACGTTCACGGGTAAGCAGGACAGCGTGCCGTGGGTCGTGTGGTACGAGACCGGGCCGAGCAGTAACACGGGGCCTCAGACCAAAGAGATGGTGTTCGCGGCCAAGGGCGTCAGCGACGGCGTCGCCGCCAACGGCGGCTTTCACTGGGTGGCCGTCGGCAGCCAGCTGAGCGGCACCCTCGACACCCCGGGCAACGGCTTCGGGACGTGCATCGCCTCGGCCGATAATGAGGCCAAGTGCTCGCTCAACAAGAATCCGGGCGCGAACGCCGAGGATCCGCAAGTCGCCGGCGGCACGATGAATCCGGCAAACCCCACGGTCCCCTGGGTCACATGGGACGAGGAGCTGAACGGAATCAAGCAGGTGTTCGTCTCGAGGCTCGTCGGCACGGGCGCGAACGCTCACTTCGAGCTGGTCAACAACGGTGCGCCGATCTCGATCGGCGCCAACGACTCGACCCGGCCCGACATCACGTTCTCGGGCCACACGCCGTATGTCACGTGGCGCGAGGACATCGGCGGTGGCGTCGAGAAGGCGTTCGCGGGTCACTTCGTGAACCCTGCGAACCCGACGTTCGTGCTCGACGAGAGCGACGTGCCGCTGACGCCGACCGCGCAGGCCGACGTCCGCGAGCCGATCTCCTCGTCGTGCACCGCCAATCCGTTCAACGCCGACGGAGCGGCGTGCCAGGGCGGGGCCGTAGGGACGCCGTTCTTCCTGTTCACAGACGGGACGAGCCCCCGCGGCCTGTTCGCCGACGCGTATCAGCCCGATGCGCCGGTGACCGGAGCCGCGAGTGGAATCTCTACTTCGGCGGCGACCGTGAACGGCACGGTCAACCCCGAGGGCGGGCCGGTCAAGGTGTCCTTCCAGTACGGGACGACGACGGCTTACGGCCTCGTCACGCCGGCGCAGGCGATCGCGCCGAGCGACGTCGCGACTTCGTTTGCGGCGCAGCTCGGCGGCCTCTCGGCGGGGACCACGATCCACTACCGGGCGGTGGCCACGAGCGACTTCGGGACGTTCGTCGGGGCCGATCAGACGCTGACGACGAACGCGCTGCCGCCACCGCCGGGAGCGGTCAACGTAGGCCGCGCGAAGGTCGCGGGCCAGACCGCGAGGGTGCGCGTGGCCTGCACTGGCGCGGCGGGCGCGAAGTGCTCCGTCGCCCTGAGCCTCAGCGTGACCGAGCACTTCAGGGGTCACAAGCTGATCGCTGTCACAGCTCGACACGGCCGCAGCAGGAGGGACAGGGTCGTAACCATCGGCACCGCGAGCGTCCGACTCGACGCCGGCGGGACCCGCACCGTGCGAGTCACGCTCAACCGCCAGGGTAGGCAGCTGCTCGCGGCCCGCCGGGTGATCAGGGCCGAGCTGCGGGTCACCCAGGCACTCGGTAGTCATCACGACGTGACCGTGTCGACCCAGACCGTCACGTTCAGAGCCCGGCACCACGGTCACCGGAGTCGCTGACCAAGGTGGCGCATCAGGGGCCCCGTCCTCCCGTGGGGAGGCGGGGCCCCTGGGCCGCCTTCAAAAGTCGTGCTTGATCGCGGCGATGACGCTGACGTCGTCGCTTTCGCCCAGGTATGCCGCCTGTGTGCACGTGCTCGTGATCATTGACCTGACGCCGTCGGCGTTTCGGGCGCCGCTGGACGGGGCGCCGTGTTCCTTGAGGTAGAGCTGGGCATAGCCGTTCTGCTGCGCCTGACTCGCGGAAACCCACTGGGAGCAGGAGGTCGAGTCGCTGAGCGCCGCGTTGCTCGAGCTGGAGATGGCTGCGGCGGCCGTGAACGCGATCAGCAGGAGCACGACGACGATGGCCACTGCGGAGGCACCCTTGTGGCGAGCGATGATGCCCCTGAGTTGGGGGGATGGTGGCGTGTCCGGCTACTCGGAGCGGCGCCGTCAGGCATGTCGTCGGCGGTCATGGACGTCCCTCGTCCGGCCGGACGGCGGGCTCGGCCGCGAGCATCCGCGCCATCGTGGCGCGCGCTTTCACCGCATGATGCATTCCGGCTAGCTCCGGGGGCAACGGACTCTCCTGCGCCTTCTGCAAGTGGCTCGACGCGGTCTCCACATCATCACGATCCAGCGCCGCGGAGGCGCAGATCAGCCGCGCGAGCGCGTTGCCTGAGCCGAACGACAGCGCACGGAGCGCGAGGGCTTCCGCCTGTGTCCGGTCCCCGTGCGTGTGTGCGTCCAGGGCCTGCTGGGTGAGGAACAGCACCCGAATGCGGTCGGGAAGATCGAGAGCGAGACCGCGCCGACAGGTCTCCTCGAACGTGTCCGAGTCGCCGTTGTCGAGCGCCTCGACCGCCGCCGCGTACCACGGTCGCCAGTCGTGGGGCTCGCGCTCTGCCCAGCCGAGCGCGATCTCGAGGTCGCGCCTGCCCCGGGCGACCTTCCGGACGTGACGCACCTTCACGAGCTCTGTGGTCTGGGTTGGGGGCGGCTCGAGGAATCGGATCTGAGACTCCCACGATCCGTCCGTCAAAGGCCATTCCCACGTGGCGCCACACCACTCGACGGGCGATCGCAGTAGCCGCTGGCGCCACACCTCCCCGTACAGCTGCCCCTCCCAGAGCGCCGAGATCGCGGTCAGCCGGGGCTCGGACTCGAACCGCGTCGCGACGTCGCGCAGGTTTGCTCCGCCGATCAGCCGGTCGTCCAGGTCGATCGTGACGTGGACGCCGGCGGTCGCGAGCGAGTGCGCCTGAGTGCGCGCGGCGGCGAAGTCGTCGCTCCACTGGATCCGGCCGACCACGAGCTTCTTGGGCTGGCCCCGCTCACGCGCGAACGCCTGGGCCTCGCCGATCGTGTCATCGCGCGAACCGGTGTCGCACAGGACGACCTCGTCGACGTGATCCCAGAAGGACTCGAAGCACGGGCGCACGTTGGCCCGCTCGTTCCTCGCGATCATCACCATCGAGAGCCGCAACTCGGCAGCCGTTTTACTCGACGCGCCGCGCTTGGGCAAGCGATGCCGCACGCAGTATTCTCTGACCTAGGTCAGAGGAATGCCGTCAGCAGCGACGATTGCCCAGGTCCGACGCTTCAACCGAACCGTGACGCAGCGTGTCGGTGCGCTGAGCGATCGTTATCTCGCGCGGGGCCATGCGCTGGGAGCGTCGCGCCTACTCTGGGAGATCGGCACAGAGGGATGCGAGGTGCGCTCGTTGCGCTCGCGCCTGGCGCTCGATTCTGGCCAGACCAGCCGGCTCCTCCGAGTCCTGGAGGCCGATGGGCTGGTCGAGCTGGCTCCGAGCCCAGCGGACGCGAGGATCCGCTTCGCCCGTCTCACCCCAGCCGGCATCGCCGAGCGGGCCTTGCTCGACGAGCGCAGCGACGAGCTCGCCGTGTCCATCCTCGGGCCACTGGACGGGCGCCAACGCGACGAGCTGGTCGCGGCGATGCGGACCGTCGAGCGGTTGATCACGACCTCGATGATCGACATCCGTGTCGTCGACCCGGCCGGCGCCGACGCCCGCCGGTGCCTGCGAGCCTACTTCGCGGAGCTCGACCGTCGGTCGGAGGTTCCGTTCGATCCCACCAAGGGCCCCTCGGCCGAGCCGCACGAGCTGCGAGCTCCCCTCGGCGCGTTCCTGATCGCCTATCTGCGCGAGGACGCGATCGGCTGTGGCGCCGTGAAGTACCACCCGGGGCGCGCGACCGAGATCAAGCGGATGTGGGTGGCCGAGTCGGCCCGAGGATTGGGGATCGGCCGCCGGCTCCTGGGCGAGCTCGAGCGCCGGGCGCGCGAGGAGGGCGCGCCGGCGGCGCGGATCGAGACCAACAAGGCGCTGGTCGAGGCGGTCGCGCTCTACCGGTCGTCCGGCTACAGAGAGGTCGCGGCCTTCAACGACGAGCCCTTCGCGGACCATTGGTTCGAGAAGAGCTTCGGTGACGCAACCGGAACCCCCTTCGGCTCGGCGGCAGCTCAGTAGCTCAGATCGTTGTTCGTCACGGCAAAGACGCCCGAGGCGAGCACCACGATCCACACGACCGACGCGACGATGCTGACGACGATGATCCAGACCCCGTGCTTCGAGTACGCCTTGATCGGGCGCGTCGCTACCACGATCCCCAGGATGAACCCGATCGGCGGCATCGCGATCGCCGTGATGTAGCCGAGAACGACGAGGCGCCGGGCGCTTTCGCTCTTGGCCTTGGACGCGGAGCCGTTGTTCGACACGTAGTCGGTGGTCAAGTGCTCCTGGTCTGGACCTGGCGGTGATGTGGCGCTCATGCGGAGGTATACCTGTTGCACATCGTAGGGTGAGGCTCACGCAATCGCATTAGATCCGGCGCGGCGCCGCTCCTTCCTGCCGATCCGGCTGTTTGGGGTGTGGCGCCGCTCCGGCGGCGGCAGACTCGCGTGCCGGCTTGGCCCGAATAACAACCGGCACGTGATGGCCCCCCGTTGGAAGCGATTCCGGCGGGGGGTCTTGGTTTTCAGGCCGTCCGCAGCGCCTCGGTCGGCGACAGCCGCGCGGCGCGGATCGCGGGGAGCAGACCAGCGACCGCGCCGATCGCCAGGGCGGCACCGAACCCGCCCGCCCAGCCGAGCACCGGAATCACGATCGTCCAGCCCCTGATGCTCGAATAGATCGCGGTCGCGAGCACGCCGAGCCCGACGCCGGCGATGCCGCCGAGCGCTGCGAGGATCACCGCCTCGCTGAGGAACTGCGAGCGGATCTGACCGCGGCGGGCTCCCAGGGCGCGGCGCAGTCCGATCTCGCTGCGCCGCTCGAGTACCGAGATCACCATGATGTTGGCGACGCCGACGGCGCCGATCAGCAGCGCGACGGCGCTCAGCCCGAGGAATATCGCGAGGTCGCGGACGGGCCATTCGACAAGATCGCGAGCGTAGGCATGTACGAGCACGTCGGGCGCGATGAGCTCGGCCGCTACGTGCAGGCGGTGACGAGGCTGTTGCGACCCGGCGGACTGTTTCTGAACCACGGGATCACGCGGCTGATGCCGCACCAACCCGAACCCGATCCGTTCATCAGGCGATACGTCTTCCCCGACGGGGAGCTGCACCCGGTCACCGACATCATGAGCGCCATGCAGGCCACGAGCCTGGAGATTCGGGACGCGGAGTCGCTACGCGAGCACTATCCGCTCACGCTTCGCCGCTGGGTCGCCAATCTCGTGGCCAATCGCGACGAGGCGATTGCCGAGGCGGGCACACAGCGCGAGCGCGTGTGGTGGCTCTACATGCTCGGCTCGGCTCTGGGTTTCGAAGCAGGCGAGATCAGCGTGCACCAGGTGCTGGCCGCCCGCCCGGGCGCGTCGCACGGCCTTCCGCTCGACCGTCGGCAGCTGCTGGGCGGCGCCCGTCGCGCGGATTCCGTCCTGACGAGCCGCTCAGACCTTGCGCGCGCTCCACACGAGGACGCCGGGTAGGCCGACGTACGCCTCGATGGCCGCCTCGGGGACGTGCTCGAAGGCGCGCCGTTTAGTGCGGACGTGTTCGATCGAGAGCGCGGGCTCGCGACAGTCGCGTGCCTCGAGCCCGGCCGCCCGGAATGCGCTCAGGTAGTCGGCATGACCGTGGGCATGCTCGCGCACGAAGCCTCGCTCGCCGGTCGCGTCCGTGAACGGTGCGTGCCAGCCAAGGTGCGCATGAAATGGATGAAGAACCGAGATGAACATGTGCCCGCCCGGGCGCAGGACGCGGGCGAGCTCGAGGACGGCGCCGTCGAGATCCACGAGATGAGACAGCGCGAGCCCACAGACGACAACGTCGAACTCCTCGTCGGTCGCCGGAATGGCGAGAAGGTCGCCGTGGATGAAGCTGGCCGCCGGGACGTTGATCCGCGCGCGCTCCAGCATCTCGGGCCTGATATCGATGCCGAGCACCGCGTGACCGAGCGCCACCAAGTGCCCGGCGTGACGGCCGGTGCCGCATGCGGCATCGAGCGCGCGCCCCGGCGGAACCGCATCCAGTAGCGACCAGAGCGCCGGTTGCTCAAGGGCGATGATCGGGTTGCCCGGCTCGTCATAGGTGTGGGACCATCCGCGATAGCCGTCGCAGGCGTCCGCTTCGCGGACCCTTGCCTGCGCGAGAAAGCGCTCGTCATCGAGGATGCGGCGGACTTCCGTGAGCCGGCGATCGGCGGCGCCATCGGTGCCGTCGTAGAGGTGGCGAAGCAGCGCCAGGCCCTCCACGCCAACGAGCAGCTCACGGATGCGAACGTGACGGTCCACGCCGCCACCGTAGCGGCTAAGCGAGACCGCGGGCCGCCCAAGCCTTGGCCGAGAGAGTGAAGGGCTCCGGCGGGAGTCGCTCCCGGCAGAGATCGCGCAGGCTAGACCGGCGGCCGGGGTCGAGCTGAGCCACAAAGCTGCCGGCTGGGCCCACGCCGAGAAGGAACGGCTCCCACCATTCCGCGAACGTCGGATGTTCGACGTCCACGACGAGGGCCGTCTCCTCGACTTCACGAACGCCTGCCGCCCGGAGCAGCTCGACAAGGTGGCCGCGCCTGGCGCCTGCCAGTTGCGACTCGTCCTCGATGTTCGGGTCGAGCTCGTGCGCCGCGTCCCAGAAGACGCCCAACGGTCCGTGGCCGCCGGCGTGATCCCAGACGCACGCCGCCACGATCCCGCGATTCCTGGTCACTCGCGCCATCTGGCGAAGCCCCAGCACGGGGTCGGCCATGAAGTGGACGACGAGCTGCGCGAGAGCAGCGTCGAAGAGCTCATCGTCGAATGGCAGCGCCTCCGCCGCGGCCCGCTGCACTCGAACGCCGGGATGGCGATCGCGTACTGCCGCGACGAACCGCTCCGAGGGGTCGACCGCCGACACATTGGCGGACCCCATCCGCGCTACCAACTCGGCCGTCAGCGCGCCGGGACCGCATCCGACGTCGATCACCTGCTGACCGCGTTGGGCGCGGGCAAAGTCGGCAAACGCCGGCGCCAGCGGTGCCGAGTAGCGACCCATGAAGCGGTCGTACTCCTCAGCGCCGACGGTGAAGCTCACTGGCCGAGTGTATGCAGGCCAGGCCGGTCGATCGAGCGGCGGCGAGACTCTGTATCAGCGGTCGACCGACCGCTCAGTGCACGGTTCAGCCGCGCCCCGGGGGAAAGCCAACCTGACGGCGCCTGTCGTCCCAGATGATCGTGGGCACGATTCCGCGGTTGTTTGTGTAGCCCATGAGCTCGGCCCGCCAGACGTCGCTCTGCGTTGCGTCCCGTTCCTCAACCGTCTCCCCCTCGGCAGCCAGGTGCTCGCGCGCGGCCTGGCAGTAGGGGCAGCGGGGCTTGATGTACATGACTGCGCTCATCGGGCTCGGGCGTGCGCCGCTTGCACGATTCCAGTATCCCAATTGGCCGAGAAGCCTGCTCTCCGTGCGCACGCATGCACTGCGAGAATCTGAGGTCCTGGGCAAGCTGCGGCGGGCTGGCCCGGTTTCCGGCCGGAGACCCGCCGCCGGGAGCGAGGTGGCAGCCCGGCGCTGCAGACGTGAACGATGGGCTGTTCGGATCGAGGGTGCCGGGCGAGATCCTCACCTGCACGCCCGTCGGCTGAGAGCGAGAATTTCGCGTCGGGGTAGCCGGGCAATCCGTGGGAGCGCATGCACGCCGCGAAGGCCAACGACTGTTCTTTGAAGCGCGACGGGCCTTGCGGGGTGTTCGAGCTCCGGGCGCCGCGGCGGCGCCGCCGTCTATAAGACGGCACAAGACGGCCTCCCCATCACAGGAGGCCGTCTCGATGCGCCACCGTGATTTCGGGCAAAGGTGGCGCGCGTGAGGAGCGCTCGCGGTCACTCTACGGCGCACATGGGACCGCGAGACGCTCATACAGTCGTGCAGACGCTTCCGACGGGCAATGGTGGCTAGCACCCATCTTGGCCCATCCGTGGCCCCGGCCGTTCACGATGCGGCCCGGACGATCGAGCTAAGAATCAACCCGATCAGAGCTGACGATCACGTTCACCCCGTCCAACGGTCTGCCGCTAGCGTGCACGACCGCGTCCGTCTCAAGCGTGGTTGACCAGGTCGTTCTCGCAGCGATCGAAACCGGCTTCGCGGCATGGGTTCAGCGCGTGGTGAGCCAGTCCTCAAACTCGGTGGCAAGGATCCGTTCGTCGTGGACGCCCCGGGCCTCGGCTGATGCCAGCCAAACGATCGGTGGTCCCATGATCCCGGGGTCCAGGAGCCTCGCGCGCGTCTGAGCCGATATCTCGTCGGGGACCATCCCCGTGGCGGTTGCGCCTCCGGGCAGCAGGAGATTGACGGTCACCGGACTTCCGGCCAACTCGGCGGCCATGATGCGCGAGAGCGCCTCGACGCCCGCACCTGCCGGCCCATACGGCACGAAACCCTGGCGGGTCATCGTCTCCGCATTCATCGAGATGTTGACGATCCGTCCCGCGCCCGCCGCAAGCATGCGCGGAACGATCGCGCGCGCGACCAGGAACACTCCGGTGACCTTCGTCTCCATCACGTCGCGAAAGCCTCCTGGCGAGACTTCCCAGAACGGCTGCGGGTCGGTCAGAAACCCCGGGTTGACCGTTCGCATCCCGATCCCGGCGTTGTTCACGAGGACCTCCAGCCCGCCGAATCGCTCGTACACCTCGTCCACGCACGCCTGCACGGACGACTCCTCGCGGACATCCAGCTCCAGACCAACCGCTTCCGGTCCCAGGCGCTCCGCCGCGGCCTCGGCACGAGAGCGGCTTCGACTGGTAGCACCAACCTGAGCGCCACCCGCGACGAGCGCCTGCGCCATCGCCTGACCGAGCCCGCTGGTCGCCCCGGTCACGAGCGCGCGGATGCCGTCCAGAGGCCTCACCTAGCGAGCGTACCCATTCGCATGAGTCCCTGGTCCTTTGCCCAGTCGCTACGCTCGACGTCCGAACGCGAGAAGGATCCGGGAAGGCCAGACCCGGGAACGGACCCGGGACTCACGGCCGCGACGGATCAGGCCGGCCGACAAGCTGCGGTCAATACCAAGCGACCGAGGAGGTCAACGTGAGCATCATCGGGTTGAGCAACGATACCTCGACGCCGGTTCCGGAGGCCGGCGAGGACCGATGATGGACGTCGCTTCCCTGGCAGGCCTACTCCATGAAACGGCCGAGCGTCACGACCCTTACGAGAAGAGCCACGCCCCACACAACTGGTGGGACTGGTACGCGGCATACATGGACGCGCGCCAGCGTGGGGAGACGCAAGACGATGCAGCGGAGGCCGCGGGTCGCTACATGGAGGAGGTCTTCCACGTCGAGGCCCTGTGAATTCTTCGCCCGGCAGTTTGGGTGGGTGAATTGGAACGGCGCCGAAATCGGATCAACGGGAGGACCCCATGAGTGCAACGTCACCAACCACTGGGGAGTACCTGGCGGCTCCCAACAGAGTCCTCAGCGCCGTCGACATGCGTGTGTTCGTGGCGAACGGCGACAGCGACCCGACGAACCTGTCGCACTACTTTTATCTGCTCGCCGGCCTGATTCCGCAGGCACAGGGTGAAGATCTACCCCGACGCGCCGCACGGCTTCTTGTTCAGCACCACGCTGCCTTCGCTGACGACCTTGAAGCGTTCCTCAGCGAGCCACAGTGATCACAGCGGGGGGCGGGTCATGTCCCGATTAAGCGTCCGACAGCGCGACATCCAACCACGAGAAACCGACGGAGGTAACGATGGGCTCGACCTATGACTATGACGTGATCGTGCTCGGTGGCGGGGCGCCCGGCGAGCATTGCGCCGGCGCGCTCGCTGCACGTGGGTTGCGCGTCGGGATCGTGGAGCGGGAGCTGGTTGGCGGCGAGTGCTCGTACTGGGCGTGTATTCCGTCGAAGTCGCTGCTGCGTCCGGGGGAGGCGGTGCGCGGCGCGCGCCAGGCAGCGGCCACGGCCGACGTCGACGTGGAGGCGGCACTGAAATGGCGGGACTTCATGGTGTCGGACTATTCCGACGCCGGCCAGGAACGCTGGCTGGCGAGCCCGGGGGATCGACCTGCTGCGCGGCACCGGTGTGTTGGCCGGCACGGGCGTGGTCGAAGTGGCGGGCGTGCGCCACACCGCGGAACACGTCGTGGTGGCGACCGGGTCGGAACCGGTCGTGCCTCCACTTCCCGGACTCAGCGAGCTCGGGGCGTCTGGGGGACCCGCGAGGCGACGAGCATGAAGGCGGTCCCGCGGCGCCTGCTAGTACTCGGTGGTGGCGCCGCCGGCGTCGAACTGGCGCAGGTCGTGCGAGGGCTCGGCGGCGAGGCGATGATCGTCGAGGGCGCCGATCGGGTGCTCCCCCGCGAGGCGGCGCCGCTGGGCGAGGCGCTCGGCGACGCTCTGCGCGCGGACGGAATCGAGCTGACGCTGGGGATGCACGCCGCTGCTGCTCGGCGCGAGGGCGACGAATACGTCCTCGAGTTCGACGGTGGCAAGGAGGTGCGGGGCGACCACCTGCTCGTTTCCACCGGCCGGCGTCCGCGCGTGGAGGGAATCGGCCTCGAGACGGTCGGCGTCGAGGCCAACCCTCACGGCATCCGCGTCGACGAGTACATGCGCGTCGGCGAGCGCCTGTGGGCGATCGGGGACATGACCGGCATCTGGCCGCTCACGCATGTCGGCGAATATGCGGGCGACGTCGTTGCGGACAACATCGCCGGTCATCCCCGGCCGGCGAACTTTGAAGCCGTGCCACGGGTGACTTACACCGACCCGCAGGCCGCTGCCGTGGGCGCCGTCGAAGCGGCGTACAGCGCCACCGCACCAGTCTCCGACGTGCCCAAGACCGCCACCTACACCCACGCCTACGCGCAGTCCAATGGCTTCCTGACGCTGCTCTCTGACGGCGACCGACTCACCGGCGCCTACGCGCTCGGCCCTGAGGCCGGCGAGTGGCTGCAGCAAGCAACGGTGGCTATCCGCGCACACGTCCCGGTCGAGGTACTGAGCGACACGATCCAGCCCTTCCCAAGCTTCTCGGGGATCTACGACGCGGCATTGATGGCGCTCCGAATGGAGATCGCCGGCATGCCCCATCCGATGAAACCGATGGACGCGCAGATGGCCAGCCTGTCCGAATAGGAGCAACCATGACCGCCGCGACTATGCCCGTTCCCGCGCACGGCGTGCGGGCACTCCTCGGACAGACATGAGCGTCTCCCCGGCCGCGACAGCGAGCAGAACATGACGACGCCGCTGCCATTGACCTGAGCGCTCGCCGTGCTCATTGCCGCTGCCGCCCAGCATCTGCCCGGCGTCCTGCACGGACTCGAGCCGACGCTGAACCGGTTCGGATACCTGGCGGTCGTGGGCCTTGTATTGATCGAGGACTTCGGCGTCCCCGTTCCCGGCGAGACCGTCCTGATCCTCGCCGCTGTGTACGCCGCCACCGGCCGACTCAACATCGTGCTCGTCGCGCTGCTCGGCTTCTGCGGTGCAGTTCTGGGCGACAACATCGGGTTCGCCATCGGCCATTTCGGCGGGCGTCCGCTCACCGAGCGATATGGCCGTTACATCTTTCTCACGCCGGAGCGGCTGGACAAAACCACCCGTTTCTTCAACCGCCACGGCGGCAAGATCATTATCGTCGCGCGGTTCATCGAGGGCCTGCGCCAGGCAAACGGCATCATCGCCGGCACGACCGGCATGCAGTGGGTCCGGTTTCTCATTTTCAATGCGATCGGAGCCGCGCTGTGGGTCGTCGTGTGGACCAGCATCGGTTACTTCTCGGGCAGCCACATTGACACGATCTACAGGTACGCCACGAGGTACGACACGTACGTGTTGATCGCCCTTGGTGTGCTCGTGGTCGCATACATCGTGCGGCGCGGGGTGCGAGTTCGCCGAGCTCGAGCAGCCAGCCGGCCATCGCGTTGACCACGCCCGCGCCACCGTTGGCATCGCGACAGGGGTGAGTACGCTTGTCACTCGTGCTGAAGAGCAACCAAGGGGGTTCGACGACATGGATACGAGCAGCTCGCTGGAGGGCGAGTCTCCCTCCGAGCTGATAGACGCGAAGATCAGGGAGCTCGACGATTGGCGCGCCGCGACGCTTTCCCGCATCCGCAACTTGATCAAGCGGGCCGATCCCGAAGTAGTTGAGGAATCCAGCCTCGAAGGCAGCGTCCGCCGTGCCATCGATGTTCACGATGGCGAGGAGATTGATGAAGAGGCATTCAAGGCTCTCATCCAAGCGGCGGTGGCACTGAACGTAGACTCGGTCCGCCGCAAATGAGTTGAGCCTGATGCGGCCCGGCCAGGGCTCGGGCCCTCGATTTGCAACAGGGCTAAGGAGGTCGCGGCCGAGCGGCGCTAGGAAGACTCTGGCGTCTGGCCGGCGGGGTCTGACGCGGCTGCCTCGGCCTGCTCGCGCGCGCGCTGGGCGGCGCGGGCCTCCTCGGCTGCGGCGCCGGCCCGGCGGCGCGCGTCCTCGGCCTCCAGCTTGCGGTCCTCGGCGGTGAGCGCTAACTCGTCCGCGCTCCGCCGAGCCTGCTCGGCCTCGTCGTTCAGATCTGCCAGCCGGCTGGCGCTAACCAGCGGGCCGCTCGAGGGGCAGGGCACTGCGAACAGGGCGCACACCGCGGCGCTCTGCTCGGCGGTGAGCTCGTCTCCGACCGTGACGTCGGGCGCTCCGCCGAGCTGATCACCGCTGAACGCAAGGCGAACGTAGTCACGGCTCACCGCCGCGTCGGAAATCGGCGCCAGCTTGACCTGACGGCCGAGCCGTCCATGTTTAATCGAGATTAGGACCGGCTCCTGCCCGTCAGCGTCGTAATACACCTCCTCGAGGCGGCCGGCCTTCTCGCCGGCGCTGTCCAGTACATCCTGCCCCCGCCAGCTTTCGATCCCCTCGACTGTCGGCACGGCTCCTCCTACTCGTATCGGACGATGGTCACGATCGCGTCGGTGCGTCGGCGCGCATGCCGGACCACGCTGGTCGACGAACGCGAAATGTCTCGGCGTGCGTAGCCTGCCTGTGGGCCCTTCGGGACGCACGAGCCACCCCGATCATGAACGGAGAATACCGCGCTGTCCCGCAGGTCGGATCTTCATAGTCCGTCGCGCGGTTCACTCACTCGGACTGGGCTTGTGTCCGGTCGGCGGGCCTTCAAATCACGCTTGACAGCTAACTGCCGATGATATGTCGGAATGTATTTGCACGAAGGCGAGAACAGCCTTCGCAACCGTCATCCGTCAATGCTCCAAAAGCTCCACTATCGCGCCGAGGCTGAAAAGGGTTTCACCCTGATCGAGCTCCTTGTCGTGATCCTGATCATCGGCATTCTCGCCGCGATCGCGATCCCGGCGTTTCTCAACCAGCGCGGCAAGGCGTATGACGCTGCGGCGAAGTCGCAGGTCAAGACCGCTCAGACGGCGATGGAGACGTACGCGACCGACCACAATGGCACGTACACCTCGAGCCTGTCTGACCTCACCGCGATCGAGCCTACGCTCGGCGACACCAGCGCCAGCGCCTCGTTGACAACGGTCACGGGCAACGGCACGACGGGCTACACGCTCGTCTCGACCTCTTCATCGACGGGCGACACGTTCACGCTGACGGACGCCAGGGGCGGCGTGTCCCGCACGTGCTCGAGCGGCACGGGCGCCGAGAGCCCCGGTGGTTGTGTCGGCGGTACCTGGTAGCCGGCCCGCGCTTCGATCAGTCCTGGCATGGGCGCGGCGAGAACGCCGCGGGTGGTCGTAGTTGGCGCCTGAGGCGGCGGGCTTCGGCGGCGACGAAGCCCAGATAGTGCCGATTTGTCGATCGACGCGCGGCTCAGTTCCTGGACCCGGTCGCGGCGGCGAGGTAATCCAGCGCCCTGCGTTTAGCGAAGAGCCCGTGAAAGCGGACGACCTCGCGACCGTCGCTCAGCGCCACCGCCCAGCCGCGATGGATCCGTTTGAGCATCAATGTGAGTGCGTACATGGCCAGCCTCCTCGGCTATTGCTCTCCACAACTTATAGCGTAAACGGAGAAGCGTGTCCAGTTATGGACGATTGCGGGCACATCCGCGATTTGCTAATCGCGCTTGCGGACAGCGCCTTCCGCACTACACTGCTTTCTGTGACGGCCACGAGCCAGGCACCGCGACGCAAGGACGCCCAGCGCAACCGGGAGGCGATCCTGGCTGCGGCGCGGGAGCTGTTCGCGGGCTGCGCCGATGTTCCAATGTACGAGGTCGCGCGGCGCGCGGAGGTCGGGCAGGCGACGCTGTATCGGAACTTCCCAGACCGTCGAGATCTGGCCGCTGCGCTTCTGTTCGAGGAGATGGAGCACACCGAGCAGCTGGCAGCTGACCACGCCGGCGATCCCGACGCATTCTTCGTATTGCTGCGAAACGTCGTTGACACCATCGCGCGTTTCCATGCGCTGGGCGAGCTAGCGCGGGAGGATACGTGCCTGGGGTCGGCGCTCCAGTCGCGCAGGCGGCGTCTGCGCGAGCTGCTGAAGGAGCCGCTCCGCGCGGCCAAAGCGGCAGGAACGGTCCGCTGCGACCTCACCATCGACGATGTCTTCCTGGTCGTGCTGATGGTCCGAGGCGCGATCGACGCAGCCGACGGTCCGGCCGGACGTGCCGGTGCCGCCAGTCGTGCCCTTGCGCTTCTGCTCGACGGCCTGACGCCCTCCCGAGCCGCCTGACGAGCGCAGTTCCGGCCGCGCGCGTTCAGGTGGTGGCTCCCCGTATCGGGAGCTACTGGACATCACTGTCCGGAGGAGTTGTATCTGGACAACAATGTCCGGTACGACCATTCGATAGAAGGATGATTCGAGCCTCGCTAGTTGCGTCGATGGTGCGCGAGCGCTCGAGGGGCGCCAATAGCAGCGCCTCTCTCGGCTCGTGTCGAGCCACGCCCCGCAGAACAATCGCCTCCGGCGACGTGACTGAGCCGATCGCCGCTACTTTGCGGCGGACTCCGGCCACCGGAGATCGCGTGCCTTAGGCCTGGGTGTGTCTATCGTGATTAGCGATGGCCAGTCGCGAGGACATTCGAAACGTCGGGATCATCGCTCATGTGGATCACGGCAAGACGACGCTTGTCGATGCTCTGCTGTGGCAGTCGGGAGCGTTCCGCCCGGGTCAGGAGGTAGCTGATCGGGTGCTCGACTCGATGGATCTCGAGCGAGAGAAGGGGATCACGATCCTTGCGAAGAACACGGCCGTTCGTTACAGCGGGGTCAAGTTCAACATCGTCGACACGCCGGGGCACGCGGACTTCGGCGGGGAGGTCGAGCGCGGTCTGACGATGGTCGACGGGGTGCTGCTGCTCGTGGACGCGAGCGAGGGGCCGCTTCCGCAGACCAGGTTTGTGCTGCGCAAGGCGCTCGAGGCTCGGCTGCCGGTGATCCTGGTCGTCAACAAGGTGGACCGTCCGGATGCGCGGATCGCCGAGGTTGTCGACGATGTATACGAGTTGTTCCTCGACCTCGACGCCGACGAGTCGCAGATCGATTTCCCGATCGTCTACACCAATGCGAGGGCGGGACGCGCGTCGCTCGATCCTTCTACAGAGGGTCGCGACCTCGGGCCTCTCTTGGATTTGTTGCTCGAGCATGTTCCTGCGCCCGAACACGATCCCGGACATCCTTTCCAGGCGCACGTCACTAACCTCGACGCCTCTCCGTACGTCGGTCGACTCGCGATCTGTCGCGTGCGCCACGGGACGATCCGCCGCGGCGAGACGGTCGCGTGGTGCCGCGCCGACGGTCGTGTCGAGCGCGTGAAGGTGAGCGAGCTGTACGTGACGGAGGCTCTTCAGCGTGTCGAGGCTGAGGAAGCGTCGGCCGGGGAGATCATCTGGGTCGCGGGGATCCCGGAGATCATGATCGGTGAGACGCTGGCCGCTTGGGATGATCCCAGGCCTCTGCCGGTCATCACCGTCGAAGAGCCATCGCTTTCGGTCACGATCGGGATCAATACCTCGCCACTGGCGGGGCGGGACGGGGACAGGCTGACCGCGAGCCAGGTCAAGGCGCGGCTCGATCGCGAGCTCGTGGGGAACGTTTCCCTTCGAGTCCTCGAGACCGAGCGCCCCGATGTCTGGGAGGTTCAGGGCCGGGGTGAGCTGGCGCTCGCCGTGCTCGTCGAGCTGATGCGGCGCGAGGGCTTCGAGCTGACGGTCGGCAATCCGCAGGTCGTTACCAGGACGATCGACGGGAAGCTGTGCGAACCGCTCGAGCGGATGAGTGTCGACGTGCCCGAGGACTACGTCGGCGCGATCGCGCAGATGCTCGCGATGCGCAAGGGACGCCTGGAGCAGATGGTCAACCACGGCACCGGCTGGGTTCGGATGGAGTACCTCGTGCCGGCGCGCGGGTTGATCGGGTTTCGCACCGAGTTCCTGACCGAGACGCGCGGCACGGGTCTTGTTCACCACGTTTTCGAGCGCTGGGAACCGTGGCAAGGTGACCTGCGAACCCGGCCGACCGGGTCGCTGGTCGCTGACAGGCGCGGCTCTGTAGCGGCGTTCGCGTTGTTCAACCTGCAGGAGCGGGGAACGCTGTTCGTGTCACCCGGCGAGGAGGTGTACGAGGGGATGATTGTCGGCGAAAGCTCACGCGCCGAAGATCTCGACGTCAACGCCTGCAAGGAAAAGCACCTCACGAACATGCGCTCGTCGACGGCGGACCAGCTCGTGCGACTGATCCCCAAGCGCGAACTTTCGCTCGACCAGGCACTCGAGTTCCTGCGAGCAGACGAGTGCGTTGAGGTCACGCCGGACGTCGTCAGGCTGCGCAAAACGCTGCTCGACGCCGCCGGGCGCCGGAAGCAGGCCCGGTCAAACCGAGAGTGAACTCGGCAGCGCCCGCGCTACGCCGTCAGGACGGTGCGAAGCTCAGCCGGGACGTCGACTATCGGCTGCGGCAGTTCTGTGGACTGGGGTGTCGGGACCTGTGCGCCCGGCCGCGGCCGTTGGCTCGAAGGTCGGCACGGCTGGCCGTTGGCCAGGATCACGCCGTCGCTGCAATGGGCTTCGACCACCCCGTTGCCGAACTGCTCCTCGTACAGCCGCGCGTAGAGGCCGCCCTGAGCGAGGAGCTCGTCGTGGGTGCCACGCTCGACGATCGCGCCATTGTCGATCGCGAAGATGATGTCGGCGTTGCGGATTGTCGAGAGCCGGTGCGCGATGGCGATCGTGGTTCGGCGTTGGATCAGCGACTCAAGCGCCCGTTGGACGACGCGCTCGCTTTCGGTGTCCAGCGCCGAGGTGGCCTCGTCGAGGACCAGGATCGGCGGGTCTTCGAGGATCACGCGTGCGATCGCCAGCCGCTGGCGCTCCCCGCCGGAGAACCGGTAGCCGCGCTCGCCCACGATCGTGTCGTAGCCGTGCTCCAGCGCCAGGATGCGATCGTGAATGAACGCGGCCTTGGCGGCGGCGACTATTTCCTCGTCGGTCGCGGTGGGTCGCCCGTAAGAGATGTTGTCGCGGACCGTGCCTCCGAAGAGGTAGCTCTCTTGGGTCACCACCCCCACCGCGTGCGCGATCGTCGCCGCGGTGAGGTCGCGCACGTCGTGACCGTCGATCGTGACTGCCCCGCGTTCGACGTCGTACAGCCGCGGGATCAGATACGAGATCGTCGTCTTGCCCGCGCCGGAGGGCCCGACGAGGGCCGCGAGCTGCCCGGGCAAGACCAGCATCGAGACCTCGCGCAGCGCCTCCGAGGGCGCGGGCGGTCCGCCGTCTTCGCCGCCGCCATAGCGAAATGAGACGCGCTCGAGCGCGACTTCACCTCGAATCTCGCCCGCGTCCAGGTTCAGCGCATCGCGTCGATCAGTGATCCGGGGCCGAAGGTCGATGAGCTCGAAGATCCGCCCGAACAGCGCGAGCGACGACTGAACATCGACGGACACCTGCAGCAACTGGTTGATCGGGATCAGCAGCCGGCTCTGCAGAGTCGTGAACGCCACCAACGTCCCCGCTGAGAGGTCGCCGCGAGTGCCCTGAAGCCCGGCAACCAGATAGACCAGCGCCGGACTGATCCCGAAGAACGCTTGGGTGACCGCGAAGAAAGATCGCCCGACTATCGCCTGTCGGATCTGCAGCTCGGCCTGGTTGGCGTTCTCGGCGCGGTAGCGGTCGACCTCGTGCTCCTGTCGCCCAAACACCTTGGCCAACAGGATCCCGGACACCGACAGGGTCTCCTGGGTGATCGAGCCCATCGCCGCCAGCGAAGCCTGAGCATCGCGACGGGCGATTCGCCGGGCGCGTCCGACGCGCCGGCTGAACAACACGAACGCCGGCGTCGCGGCCAGCGAGATGGCCGTCAGCAGAGGCGAGAGCAGCAGCATCGCCACCACCGAGGACACCAGCGTGACGAAATTGCTGAGCACCGATGACGCGGTCGAAGTGATCGTCGTCTGCACCCCCCCGACGTCATTGGCCAGCCTCGACTGCACCTCCCCGCTGCGAGTCGCCGTATAGAACGCCAACGAGAGCCGCTCCAGGTGCTCAAACAGCCGGTCGCGGAGCTCCTGCAGCACCCGGTTGCCCACGACCTCGGTCACCCACGTCTGACCAACATTCAGGACCCCGTTGATGATTGGGATCGCGATCAACGCGGCGACCAGCGGATACAGCGCTCGGAGATCGGGTCCGCCCCGAACGAACAGGGCGTCGTCAAACACCCGACGGACCAACAACGCGCTGATCACGCTCAATACCGACGTCGTCAAGATCATCGCGGCGATCAATGCCAGCGCACCGCGATGCGGCCGAAACAAACGCACGATCCGCGGACCCAACTTCGGCGGATCGGCCTGAGGAACCGATGCGATCATCGCCCGAGGCTAACCGGCACGGGCGACGGCGCGGGAAGCGGGCGCACAGCCGATCGGTCGTGCACCTTTGAGCACGCCCGAGCGCTTACGCCGCCATGCCGTCACGAGTTCGCGCCCCACAGCGTCGCGCGGCGTGATATGACGGCCAGAGCAGGAGAACCACCGAGAGGACTGCAATGCCACCCACAGCTGTTCATTTCAATGGTTCGGTCAATCTGCCGGACGCCGAGACCGTGATGCGGGAGATCAGCTCGCGCATCCCGAATGGCGTCCGTCGGATGACCGACGGCGAGACGGGAGACCGCAACTATTGGATCAGCTTCCAGACCCGGAAGTTCGAGCGGATGCCGGAGTTCGAGACCGTGTCGGTTGGGAAGGCGTACGAGACCGCTCCCGACGCGCCGCTGATGCCTCAGCTCCGGCTCACCGAGGGTGCGTCGGGCGAGATGATCAACTGGCCCAACCTCGGCTATGCGGATGAATACACCGAGTCGTTTGCGACCTTTGAGCGGATGCAGAACGAGGGCACGATTCCGGCCGACGTGCGCTTCCAGCTGCAGTACCCGACGCCCCTGGCCTCGGTGGCGGGAACAATCGTGCCGGACGACCTGCCCAAGGTCGCGCCCTCCTACGAGCAGGCGCTCTTCGCCGACCTCGACACCGCGCTCAAGCGGCTCCCGCACGACCGGATCGCCGTCCAATGGGACGTCGCGGTCGAGTTCGGGGCCCTGGAGGGAGCGATGGGGCCACAGGTGCCGGTGGACCAGATCGCGCCCGGCCTAGTGCGCTGCCTGGAGCGCGTTCCCGGCGATGTCCCGGTCGGCATGCACCTCTGTTACGGCGACTACGGCCACCAGCACTTCAAACAACCGGAGTCACTGCAGATGCAGGTCGACCTCGTCAACGCCGTGACCGACGCCGCGAAGCGCCCGGTCAACTTCGTCTCCTTCACGGTGCCCCAGGGCCGCAACGACAGCGACTACTTCGAACCCCTCGGCGGGCTGAGGACCGGCTCTGAGACCGAGCTTTACTTCGCGCTCGTCCCCTACCACCCTGATGACCAGGCTCCTGGCACGACCGCCGAGCAGATCGAGCACATCGACGCTGCCCTGATCAACTCCCCCGCAGGCGCTCGCCACTGGGGTATTTGCACCGAATGCGGGATGGGCCGGGTCGACGGCTCCGATGTGCCCCGGCTGCTGGACCTCCACAGCCAGATCCTCTCCTCGCCAGGAGGCTGAACCCCACCGATTCAAGGACGGGCGGACCCGCGACGATGGGAGGCAGGACCCTCGCGTCAGGCTGGGGGATTCTCGGCGAACTGCGGAGCGTCCCCACCGATGTCGTGCCAGCTGGCCTTGTACGCGACCTGGAGGTGGAAACTCGGATCGAGCTCGAGGTCGCGCATCAGTCCGGCGGCCACGAAGTACTTCTCGCCGAGGTCGTCATAGAGGCTTGATCCGCAGTTGCTGCAGAAGTTGCGGGGCGCGAACTCGCTCTCGTAGCGCTTGACCAAGTCCTCGCCCTTGGTGAACCTGAAGTTCTCCTTGGCGACGACGACCCCTGCCAGGCTCGAGCCCGTCCACCGCTGGCAGCGAGTGCAGTGACAGTATCCGAGGGCCTCCGGGTCTTGGACCTCGTACTCCACCCCGCCGCACAGGCAGGCTCCCGCGAGCGTCTCAGTCATCGCGACCCCTTCTCGAGTTGGCATTTGAACGATCCGCGAGCGAGGCTACCACCGGCAAGCCCGGTGGGTGCGATCGATTCCTGCGCTCTCGCGCGAGGTTGAGGATGGTCGCGCGGAACGAGCTGGCTTCCGCAATGTCGCGGACGGGGGTACGCTGGCCTCGCTGCTGCTCGGCTTCGGCTCGAATCCGCGATGCGAGGCGGAGCCCCTGGCGGCTACCGTGTTGTCAGCAAGTGTTCGCGCGACCGAAGAACCGTAACGAGGAGGACCAGAGCGATGGCTGAAACAGAGAAGGCGATCCTGGCGGGTGGCTGCTTCTGGGGCGTACAGGATCTGATTCGCAAGCTCGATGGCGTGACCGGCACGCGCGTTGGCTACACGGGCGGCGACACCCCCAACGCGACCTACCGCAACCACGGCTCACATGCGGAGGCGATCGAGATCCTGTTTGACCCGGACCGTATCTCCTACCGGGACCTGCTCGAGTTCTTCTTTCAGATTCACGACCCGACGACGAAGAACCGTCAGGGCAACGACGTCGGCGCGAGCTACCGCTCGGCGATCTACTACGTCGACGACGAGCAGCGCCGCGTCGCCGAGGACACGATCGCCGATGTCGACGCCTCCGGCTTGTGGCCCGGCAAGGTCGTCACTGAGGTGGAGCCCGCTGGACCGTTCTGGGAGGCGGAGCCCGAGCACCAGGACTACCTTGAGCGCTATCCCAACGGCTACACCTGCCACTTCGTCCGTCCAGGCTGGAAACTGCCGCGCCGCGCGCAGGAAGCGGCGCACTGAGCCAGGCGATCCGCCGGGGCGCTGGAGCCTCGACGTTACAGCCGCGCGGCGACGCGGCCGGCGAGACCTCGTGGCACTCGTCCGACTGCGGCGCGTGCGCCGGTGTGGCTCTAGCCCTTGAGCGCTTCCTGCAGCTCGCTGGCGATTTCGTCGGTGGAAGCGTCGACCGACCTTTTGACGACGCGCGCAGCGCTGCCGATCGCCTTGTCGAGGCCCTTCTCGATCGTCGGCTCGCCGACGACGATCAGCCCGGCCTGGCTGGCACTGAGCTCGTCGGCGGCGTCGTGAAGCTCCTTGCGCGGCAGGGCTCCGCCCCCGAACGCCTCGGGAATCACGCGTAGCCGGGGTCGGTCGAGTCTCTTTGCGATGTGCGGCTTGCCGTTCTCCTGATCGATCACGGCCGCGTCGAACTTCCCGATTAGTTCGTCCTGATGCAGTTGCTCGACGGCGCTCAGGTCCGCCAGCGCGGTCGACACATCGTCATACACCGCCGTGTACAGCAGCATGGTGTCGTCAGACATGGTCCCTCCTGTTGAGTTTGGCTCTGGGTCGGGTTCCTTCAAGCGGGCCCACGCCTGGCCAGGCGTGGGCTTCCTCCACGAGCGAGAGCGCAGCGGCGTTGCGCGAAGCGCAAGCGTCCAACACCGCTGATCCCTCTTCGATTGGATGACACAACACGTCTGGAACTCAACGTGGCGCGTGACCGTCGACAGGCTCATAACAATCTAGCGCGCCGCTATATCTCACGGTTATCGCGTTGGCGCCAGGTTCGCGTCCCAACCTATTCTGAGTGTTTGCCCCGGTCACGACCCTCAAGGAGCCAAAATGTCTGACCCCGCCGCGCTCGGTAGCCGGACGGTTTCAAGGATCGGGTTCGGCGCGATGCAGCTCGCCGGACCTGGGGTGTTCGGCCCGCCGCGCGACCCGGATGCCGCGCGTGCGGTGCTGCGGCGGGCGATCGAGCTGGGTGTGGATCACATTGACACCTCCCAGTACTACGGACCCGACCTGGTCAACGAGCTGATTCGCGAGAGCCTGGCGCCCTACCCGGAGTACCTCACGCTCGTGACCAAGGTCGGCGCGCGGCGCGACGAGCGGGGCGCGTGGCTGCCATGGAACCGCCCCGAGGAACTCAAGCAGGGGGTGCAAGACAACCTTCGTACGCTGGGGGTCGAACGGATCGGTGTCAATCTGCGGATGATGGATGACCAGGACGGCAGTCCCGAAGTCTCGCTAGAGGAACAGATCGGCGCGCTGGTGGAGCTGCGTGAGGCGGGCGCGGTCGAGTTCATCGGGGTGAGCAACGTCACACACGCAACGCTGCAGCGAGCGATCGGGGTAACCGAGCTGGCCTGCGTGCAGAACGCCTTCAGCATCCTCGATCGCGGGGCAGAGGATGTCCTTCAGCTCGCCAGCGAGCACGGACTTGCGTTCGTGCCGTTCTTTCCCCTCGGCTCGGCGTTCACGGGCGGGCCGACCAAGCTCGCCGCCGACCCCGAGATCGCAGCGGTCGCCGCCGAGCACAACGCCACAGCCTCGCAGATTGCACTCGCATGGCTCTTGCACCGCGACGAGCGGATCCTGCTGATCCCCGGTACGACGAGTGTCGCGCACCTCGAGGAAAACCTCGCCGCCGGCGAGATCTCGCTGGACGGGTCGGACCTCGAGCGGCTCAGCCGGGTCGAGCCACCCGCGGGCGCCGAGGCGGCGGACTAGTCCATTACGCCTCGAGGCGGTCAGCATCCAGACCTCGACGCGGCGGCTCGCGAGCGCTACAACCCGTGGCGATGCTGCCTCGCCGCCACCAACGACGCGACTGAGCCATGCGGGTCTGCGAGACGTGCGGCGTGGAGCACGCGGACGCGGTCGGGGTCTGCGTGATCTGCGCCGATGAGCGCCAGTGGGTGCCGGCGGACGGGCAGAAGTGGGCGACTCTCGACGAGCTGACCCAAGCTGGACGCCGCGTGCGGATAGTCGAGCTCGAGCCTGACCTGTTCGGGATCACGGTCGAGCCGAAGGTCGGGATCGGTCAGCAGGCGCATCTCGTCCGCACGCGCGCCGGCAACCTCCTGTGGGACCCGGTCGGATATCTCGACGACGAGGCCGTGAACCGCGTGCGGGAGCTGGGTCAAGTTGCAGCGATCGCCGCCAGCCATCCGCACATGTTCGGCGTCCAGGTCGAATGGAGCAAAGCGCTCGGCGGTGTGGCGGTGCTCGTCTCGGAGGCCGACGCCGACTGGGTTCAGCGCCCCGATCCGGCGATCAAGACCTGGAACGGGCGGTACGTTGTCGCGCCTGGTCTCACTCTGCATCAGGTCGGCGGCCACTTCCCCGGAAGCTCGGTCGTCCACTGGACGGCGGGCGCCGGCGGCAAGGGCGTGTTGCTCGTCTCGGACACGATCCACGCCAATCCCGATCGGGCGACGGTGACGTTCCTACGGAGCTACCCGAACCGGATCCCGCTTTCGCCCGCCGTGGTGCGGCGCATCGCACGAGCCGTCACGCAGCTCCCGTTTGACCGGCTGTATGACAACTTCGGCAGGGCCATCGAAGCTGACGCCGCTGCGGCCGTGAGCCGCTCGGCCGATCGCTACTCCGGGTGGGTGCAAGGCGACTTCGATCAGCTCACCTGAAGC
>CAVXAO010000021.1:0-73259 GCA_963759695.1 uncultured Solirubrobacterales bacterium | reverse complement strand
ATGCCCCCGCGCCATAGGTGTAATTCCCGATCTTGCGCTGCCGCCGCGGAGTGCGGCCGCGCCTTTAAGCCTAGGGTTCGACGAGCCCGCGCCGGATCGCGTACCGGGTCAACTCGGCGACGTTGCGCATGCCCAACTTCTCGAGGATGTGCCCGCGGTGATGGTCAACCGTCTTCCTGCTGATGACCAGCGTCCGGGCGATCTCGTCGCTCGTGTGGCCCTCCGCGATCAGCTTCACGATCTCGAGCTCGCGCGGAGTCAGCGGATCATCTGGCACCGCGTCGCCGCGGCGCGCCCGCTCGAGGTAGTCCCGGATCAGCGCTGTCACCGCCTCCGGGTACAGAAACGGCTCTCCGCGCATGCTCGCCCGACAGGCCTCGACCAGATCGCGATTGGCCGCCGTCTTGAGCACGTAACCGGATGCCCCGGCCCTGAGCGCCTCGAAGAAGTACTGCTCGCCGCCGTGGACGGAGAGGATCAGAATCCGCAGCCCGGGACGGCGTCGGTGTAACTCGGCTGTGGCCTGGAGGCCAGTCAGCCTAGGCATGGACACGTCGAGGATCGCCAGATCGACGTCGCTTTCGAGCGCCTTCTCGATCGCCTCGGTGCCGTCCGCGGCCTCGGCGACCACCTCGATGTCGGTCTCGGCGTCGAGGACGGCCCGGAGTCCGCTGCGGACGACCTCGTGGTCATCCGCAAGCAGCACCCGGGTCTTGAGTGGTGTCGCCATCGTCACCCGGGCGAAGCGGGCACCCTTAGAACGATCTCGGTTCCCTTGCCCGCCACCGAACGTACGGAAAGCTCCGCCCCGACCAGCAGTGCGCGCTCGCGCATGCCGCACAGCCCGCTCCCGCTCCGCACTTCCGGAAGCCCCCGTCCGTCGTCTCTGACGACGAGTACGACGCCGCCGTCGGCCTTCCTCAACGCCACCACGACCTCTCTGCACTGCGCGTGCCGAAGCGCATTGGTCAGCGCCTCCTGCGCGACCCGGTAGATCACGAGCTCCTGCTCCGCGGACAACGCGGGTGGGTGCCAATCCAGGTCGCGACGGACTCGCAGCCCGCCCTGGCCGGCCACGCGGGAGCTCAGCGCGCTCAGCGCACTGACCAGTCCGAGATCGTCCAGCGCCTCCGGCCGCAGCTCGCGCCCGATCCGTTGGACGTCCTCCAGACTGCGTAACACGGTCTCGGCGATCTCGGACAGAGCCTCGCCTTGCCGCGATGTCTGCCCGGCGGCCCGTTCAGCTCGCAACGCCACCGCCGTCAACGTCTGTCCGACCTCGTCGTGAAGCTCGCGCGCGATCCGCGACCGCTCAGCCTCTTGTGCCGCAAGGGCCCGCCTCGTGCTCTCGCGCCGCTCGGCCTCGAGACGATCGAGCATCGCGTTCAAGGCCTCCGTCAGAGCAACAACCTCACGGCCGCTTCCTTCGGAGGCCTCCGCGCGGCGGCCCGGCCGGGACGGATCGATCGAGCTCATCACCGCTGCGAGCCGTCGGAGCGGCCCAAAGGCGCGGCGGACGAGGACGAAATCCACGGCCACCATGACAGCCAGGCCAATCCCCAGGATCAGCAACTCATCCGGCGTGGCCACCCGATCCACCTTGACCGGAGCCCACGCCAGCAACGCGAATGCGACCAGGAACACGACCACATTCGCCGTGAAGACTCGCCAGAGCAGCGACACGCGGTCCCACCGACGTGGCGAGCGTCGGTGCGCGCGCGGTCGCACTGCGGGCGCGCCTGTCACCGGAGCCCGCTCATCCGCGGAAGCCGTCAGCGAAGCTTGACTCGACGAGAGCATTTTCTTCGCGCCGGGCGACGAGCGCACCGAGCGCCTCCTCCAGGACACAAGGTACGGCGCTTGGTCGCGCCCCGCAAGCCCTCGTTTCAAACCGCGATCCGGCTGGTAACCGGACCCGTGGGGCGCAGTCCTCAACTCTGAAACCTGGACAGTTAAGGCGCCGAACTTGACTTCGGTCCCGGCAAGACGATATTTCGCGCCATGAGGGTTGGACGGAGAGCGTGCAGGCGCGCGGCGCCGCTCACGCTTACGTGCGCGCTGGTAGCTTCGCTCTTCAGCATCGTGTTTGGGGCCCAGGCGCGCGTCGACGCGCGCCATCGCCGGGCCGGCAGTTCCGGACACAGGGCCGCGAGGCGCCATCAGAAGATGAGCATCAAGGGGACCAAGGTCAGCGCCAATCGGCCGTTCGTGTTCGGGATCTACCCCGGGGGGGCCGCGGGGACCGTTGGGCCGGGCGGGGCCACGATGCCCGAGGATCCCGCCAAGCGTTTGGCGGCGCTCGAGCAGCTGCGTGCCCCCGGGCACCCGTTCGTCCTGCATCTGTACGCGGGCTATACGGGTCCCGCCGGGCCATCGGCCGCGCAGCAGGTCGGCCAGGAGATCGCCGCCTACGGCAGCGAGGGGTTCCAGACCGAGCTCGCCCTCTGCTACCGACCTGCCGACGGGGGATCGGCCGCCGACGTCGCGGGTTTCGTCGGCTTCGTGCGCGACACCGTCCTGGAGCTCGGGCCAGACCGCGGCTTCCTCTACCTCCAGGTAACCAACGAGGCCAACGTCGGCGGCGCGCCGAACGCCTCCGATGGCTACTACAGCGGAGCCAAGGAAGCGCTGGTGGAAGGGGTCATCGCGGCCAAGCGGACCGCTCGCGCGAACCATCTCAAGAAGGTCAAGGTGGGTTTCAACTGGGCCTACGCCACGGATCCTGCGGAGAGCGAGTTCTGGGCCTACCTCAGGAACGAGGGTGGGCGGCGGTTCGTGCGCTCGCTGGACTGGGTCGGGTTCGATGCCTATCCCGGGACGTGGGGGCCGCCACTGGCAGCCGGCGACCCAACGGCAGCGACGGCGGCTTTCATGGACGGCGTGCTCAGGGATCTGCGCGACGAGTACATGCCGCTCGCCGGGATCCCGGCCCGGGTGCCGGTGCACGTCTCCGAGAACGGGTACCCGACTGGCCCGGACCGCAGTGACTCGACGCAGGGCGCGATCATGAGGGCCGCGGTGACGGCGGTCTACCGGGCCAGGGTCAAGTACAACGTCACCGGGTATCGGTGGTTCGATCTGCGCGACGCGGACTCCTCAAGTCCGAGCTTCGAGAGCCAGTACGGGCTCATGCGGGATGACTACTCGCCGAAGCCGGCGTTCGCCGCCTACCGCGAGCTGGTCGCCAAGCTCTCCCGCCACTGACGCGTCAACTCACCCACCCGGCTTTCGCTGCGGCGGCGAAGGCTCGTTCTGCCGATCGTGAGCTTTGGATCCGCCAGTCGACGCCTTTTTGGACGTTGAACCAGACGAGGCTGGTGACCTGGGGGTGGTGGGCGAGGTAGGTGAACATCTGGGTGATCCATTGGGCTTTGCTGCCGCCCTGCTCGGCGCTGGCGGCTTCGGCGAGCTGGATCGGGAGCTTTGGGGCGAGCGCGTGCAGGCGGGCGATCGCGCCGGCGCAGTCGTTGGCGAAGCTCTGCCAGCCGCGGGCGAGGCGTCGAGCCTTGACCGGCCGTCGAGGCGTGAGCACGCCGCCCGAATTTACATCGACGCCTGGTGACGTGCGAGCGCGTGCCGCTCGCACGGCCCTGCTGCTAACTCGCTAGCCAGTTTGCGCTAGCACCCGCTTCATTCAGTGAAGTGGCGTTCCGTAAGAGCCGCCGAAGAGTTTCACTCGGCGAACAGGCCCGACCCACCCAGTCTGAGGCGTTGTGCGCGCCTGGCCGGGGAAGAAATAGCCGCCGCCAACGGGGGTGATGCAGCGGGGTCGGTCCGCCCACGACGAACTGCCGCGCCCGCTCACTCGGCGCCTGGAGGGACTGGATCAGCGAAAGCCGATCGGGGACTCACAAATCCCGGTCGCCTTTTCGTCCACTCTGGCCCTTTGGGTAGGGACGCCCGGCCATTGCACTGCTACGTTTCGCTGGGTAATCGGGTCTCGTGCTCGGGGGCTGATGTGGCAGTACTTGTTCGGTGGCTGTCTCGCCGCGGGGGCGCGGCGGGGCGTCGCCTTGCTCTGGCGGCGGCGCTACTGGTCGCGGCGAGCTGCGTCTGGCTGTTCGCGACTGCCCCTCGCGCCCATGCCGGGACCACGTGCGGAGGTAACGCCCCGACGGCGTTGGTGAGCGGAACCTATTCCGGCACCTGGACATACACGTTCAAGATGCCTCAGGGCGGCGATGAACCGAATGAAGTCCAGCAGGTATCGCTCTCTTGGAGCGAGTCCTACGACGGTGAGACGGGCTGCTGGACGCTCAAGCGCGCGAGCGGCTCTGCCTCGCTTTCGGGCACGGGTGCGCCGCCCGACGGTTCCGACTGCAACGCGACGATCAAACTCGCCACCGACGCCGCGACCAACTTCCTCTCCGATCAGTCGGCCTCGGCGGGGGAGTACCCGGGCCTGACCCAGACAGACCCGGCGACCGGCGTGTTCGAGAAGCGTCACTGGTTCCTGGACGAGTTCGTGCCGAACTTCTACGGCGATCCGGTCGGTGTCCTGAGAACCACCGACAAGCACACCGCCGACTGGTGCTTCCAGCCGCTGAACGGATATCAGCCGACCAACAACCTGCTGTTCACCGGCGTCGACTGCCACGTCGGGCCCTACTACGCCGGCGGCCCGGTCGATTTCGTTGAGTTTCCGGCCAACGGGTCGGAGACACGGAATGACAGCTGCAGCTACACCGCAACCGCCTCCGACGGCGCCACCACGACCGAGACGCTGCAGCAGTCGTCGATCCTGTCTTCGCGCACACCGACGTGCGGCGACGTGTCCGCCTCGACAACCGCGAACCAGCCGGTGACCCTCCAGTTGCAGTGCACTAACCCCACAAACTCCCAACAGCTCAACTATTTCCTCTCCCAACCTCCGCAGCACGCGGCCAGCTGGTCGCTTCAGGGCGACCGCATCACCTACACGCCGGCGCCGGGGTTCGTCGGCACCGACACGTTCGTCTACTTCGCCGAGCCGCTCCATGGTCTCGAGGGAAACACGGCGACGGTGACGATCACCGTCGCCGAGCCGACGGGCTCGGGTCCCCCTCCTCCCCCTCCGCCAGCGCCACCTCCGCCCAACCACAAGAGGCATCACAAGCCGTCCGGCGCCTGCAAGGTCCCGAGGCTGAGAGGGCGCACGCTCGCGGCGGCGAAGGTGGCGCTGCGCCGAGCTCACTGCGGGGTCGGCAAGGTCGTGAAGCGGAAATCGTCCGCCCTGGCCAAGGGACACGTGATCGCAAGCCACCCGCGCGCCGGCTCGAGGCACAGGGCAGGGACCAGAGTGAAGTTGACGGTCAGCCTCGGACGATGAATCGGTTACCGTGCTCGGCGCATGCCGGTCGACGTCCGTCCAGTCAGAGGCTTCGGAGACCTGCGGACGTTCGTTGCGCTCCCATTCCGCCTGCACGCGGGGACGCCGTGGATCCCGCCGCTCAAGCTCGAGCGTTACCTGTTCCTGAACCGCAAGCTCAACGCCTTCTTCAAGCACGGCGAGGCCGAGTACTTCCTGGCCTGGTCCGGCGGGCGGGTCGTCGGACGGATCACGGCACAGGTAGATCACGCGTTCAACGACTTTCACAACAGCCGGTGGGGGATGTTCGGGTTCCTCGAGTTCGAGGAAGACTCGGAGACGCTGGGGGCGCTGCTCGAGACGGCGGCGAGCTGGCTGAGAGCCCGTGGCTGCGACCGGATGGTCGGGCCGATGGACTTTCAGATGAACGACGAGAGCGGGGTGCTGATCGAGGGGTTCGACCGTGAGCCGATGATCAAGCAGCCGTGGCATCCGCCGTACTACCGCCAACGGTGCGAAGCTGCCGGGCTCACCAAGGCCATGGACCTCCTCATGTGGGAACGCGGCGTGTTCGACCCAGAGCAGATGAGCCCGCGCATCAAGCGCTTTGCCGAGCGCGCCCGTACGCGATACGGCGTGTCGATCAGGCCGATGTCACGCCGACACCTCCGCCGCGAGCTCGACGATTTCGCGGACGTCTACAACTCGGCGTGGTCGACCAACTGGGGCTTCGTGCCCTATTCGAAGGAGGATCTCGACGCCTACGCGCTCGACCTGCATCTCGTCTACAGCAACGACTGGTTCCTGGTCGCGGAGGTGAACGGCGAGACCGCGGCGATCGCGATCACCGTCCCCGATGTCAATCAGGTGCTCAAGAAGATGCGTGGCCGCCTGCTGCCACTCGGCTGGTGGTACTTCCTGAACAAGTCACGGATCATCGACCGCGTCCGCGTCGGCTTCTTGGGGGTCAAGCCCGAGTACGAGCACACCGGCGTCGCCGCCGCGCTCTACGTCGCCCTGTACGAGGCCGGTGAGCGAACCCGCCAGAAGGGCGGTGAGATGGGCTGGATCCTCGAGACGAACCACTCGATGAACCGCGCCATGGAGGAGATCGGCGGTCGGATCGTCAAGCGCTTCCGGGTCTACGAGCAGGTGTTTAAGGGGGCGCGCAGAGCGCGCCCTTTGGGTGTGGCTTTCGCGCTCGGTTCGGTGGCGGTCGAGGGCGGGCTTAGTGGCTTTCGACTCTTGGCCCGCGGGCGCGATCGAGGCCTTTCGATGGTGCACAACACGACAATGGCGCGCCGGATGGCGAGCCCTGGCGGGCTATGCACGAGGAGTGTGCTCAATACGTCAGGGCTCGTATCTGGCGGCGGTGTTGACGTCTAAAGCACCATCCCCGCGACACGGCGCGAAGCGCCTGCGGGCCGAGAGTCCACAGCCCCGCCCGGACCCGGGCGCAACGCCGCCACCGACGCCCCGCGCCTACTCCTCTTCTTCGTGGACCACGAGGACCGGGCACGGCGCGCGTTTCAGGACGCCCTTCGACGTGCTGCCTTCGAGCCTCGCCCGAATGCCGCTGAGACCGCGCGAGCCGACGACGATCGCCGCAGCCTGATGCTTGTGGGCGAGGTTGACGAGCGTGTGGGCGATGTCGCCGTCGTCGGACACGGCGAGGGGCTCGGCATCGAGGCCGAACGAGCGGGCCAGTTCGACTCCATCCCGGGCGACACGTTCGGCGTTCTCCCGCAGGCTCTGTTCGACGCTCAGCACGGCCTCCGGCTCGACGACCGGAGTCATCGCGATGTCCGGCGGGGCCGCAGCCGTCATGTAGGCGAGGTTCGGCTCCCACACCGTCACCACGATCGTGCGGTGTGGAGCGAGGAGCCTGGCGGCGTCGGTCATCGCCTGGCGGGCGGGCCCGGACCCGTCGAATGCGATCAGCACTGGTCCCTCGAGCGCGTTCATACCGGGGCAGCTTATGCGACCGCATCGCGATCGCCAACCACGGGCGGGGCCGAGCCGGCTCCGCCGGCGGGGAGCCACTCCAGCCAGGCGGCGGACGGGTGAGCGATCCCGAGCAGGGCGCCGGATCGACGTCCGCCGCGATACGAAAGCCGCCCGACGACGCCGAACACCCCCTCCTCGCGGTTGCGCTCGATCAGCGACGGCGGCACCGGAAGACCGAGCACGCTGCGCGTGGCCTCCCGACCCATCGGCACGAGCGGATCGATCGATATCCAATCGACGTCGCGTCGCGAGCCGGCGCGATCGAGCTGCGCCCGGAAGCGCCGCAGATCCTCGGGCGCGAAGAAGACGTGGACGTAGCTGTCCATCACGCACACCAGCGGGCCTTCCGGGATGCCGTCCAGCACCTGCGGCAGCAGCGCGCAGGCATCGCCGCGCAACATTCGCGCCGGATGTGCGAGTGCCACCTCGATCGCGCTGTGAAAGCGTGTCACCGCGCCGATCTCCTGCGGGATGCACGCTGCGAGCCAGTCCCGCACCGCCGGGTCGCCAAGGTCGAGCGGCTCGACGTCGATTCCGACGCGGTCGACGACGGACGGCAGCGCCGGTCCGACCGGCGGCACACCGTCGCCGCGGAGCTGTGTCTCGATCACGACGTCGGACTCTGTGCTCCCGGTCGTTGTCACGGCGCCACCCGCCCCACGGAAGACGTACCGGTAACGATCGAGGTTCAGCGCCAGCCCCGCGCCGGTGCCGACGTCGACGAGCACGATCTCGCGAGCGCCGGCCGCTGCCTGCAGCGCCGGCACCACGTCAGCGCAGCGGCCGACCTCGTTCATCTGGTAGCGATGCTCGGCACACAGTTCGGTCAGGCGTTCGCGGTGATCCAGACAGAACGCGCGGTACTCCTCGCGGAAGCCGGCGGCGATCGGTGGCTGGGGTTCGCCGACTCGCGGAAAGCTGTCCCGCAGCGGGCGCGGCGCGAGCTCCAGGACGAGGAACGTCGCCGCCGCCTCGAACAGCAGCGGTGGGAGCCGGTCCGGCGGGATCGTCGCGGCGATTGCGAGCAGCTCTGGATCCGAGCCCAACGTCTCGAACTGGGCCGCGGTTAGTCGCCAGGACACCGGTGCCCCCGGAGGGGACCACGCCGCGGCCACCATCCCCGCCTGCTCGGCGACGACGCTCGGCTCGGTCGCGAACGAGCGATCGCCTGACCCGCCTGACCCGCCTGCCCCGGCCGCGTCCGCCAAGGCCTCAGGCCTCGCCCTTCGGGCTCCTCGCCCGAAGGGAATACATGAGCGGCAGCGCGGCGACGTCGGGCGGCATGCGGTACGTGTGATCGTCGCCCCGCCTCAGGAACGGCCACCGCGGGGTGAGCGTGAACTCGTGTTCGTGCAGGAACTCGATCCCCAGCCCGGCGCCGGCGAGCGCCGAAACGACCTCGCCGATGCCGTGCTGCCACTCGACCGAGCGGGTGTTGGTGGTGTCGGCGCTGGGGTCGGCGTAGGTGCCCGGTTCGTCGTATAGCTTGGCCTCGCGATCGAAGTACGACTCGGTGACCGTGAGATCCTGTTCGCCGAACACCTCCGTGATGGGGTGAAACTCGGCGAGGTACAGACACCCTCCGGGAACGAGAAGCTCCGCCATCGTGCTAGCCCACCGGTTGATGTCCGGTAGCCACACGATCGCCCCGATGCCCGTGTAGACGATGTCGAAGCGGCGCCGCCCAAGTGCCTTCACTGCGTCGTAGACGTTCGCTTCCACGAATTCGGCCCTCAGTCCAGCTCGACGGGCGAGCTCCCGCGCCGCGAGGACAGCTGGATGGGAGAAATCGAGGCCGGTCACGTGCGCTCCTCGCCGTGCCCACGAAAGTGTGTCGAGGCCGAAGTGACACTGCGGGTGAACCAGAGTGAGGCCGTCGACCTCGCCCACCTCGGCGAGCTCGAATGGTCGTAGCGTCGACCCTCCGGCCAGAAACGTGTCCACGTCGTAGTACTCGCTGTGGACATGGATCGGCACCCGCTCGTCCCAGAGCGCTCGGTTTGTCTGTAGCCAATCCTCCATCGCGGCAGAGTGTCACCGATCGACGTGCCGCCCGCGGTCCGACGGCGCAAACTGACTACGATCAGCGAGCAGTCGGCGAGGAGGAGGACACGGCGTCCGATGGGCACAGCTGAGACTTCTACCGCCCTGCGCCATGTGATCGCGACTCGCTACGTGGCGCCATTGCGTGAGGGCGGATCGCTGCCTGGCCTGGTGGAGGCCGATGATGACGGTCTCTACGTGATGAAGTTCCGCGGGGCCGGACAGGGACCGGGTGCGCTGGTCGCCGAGGTCGTCGCCGGCGAGCTCGCTCGCGGGGTCGGCCTGCTCGTACCCGAGCTCGTGGTCGCCGAGCTCGCGCCCGAGCTCGCGCGAGCGGAGCCGGACATCGAGATCCAGGAGCTCGCGGACGCCAGCGTGGGAGACAACCTGGGCGTCGACTTCCTCCCGGGCGCGCTGCCGTTCACGCCCGCGGCGCTGACCTCGATGGACCCCGCGCTGGCCGCGGATCTGGTGTGGTTCGACGCGCTCGTCATGAACGTCGACCGCACCCCCCGCAACCCGAACCTGCTCGTCTGGCACGGCCGGACCTGGCTGATCGATCACGGCGCGTCCTTCTACCGCCAGCACGGTGCTGCGCCCCTGGCTGCATCGGCGCGCGCGCCGTTCCCTTTGATCGGCGAGCACGTCGCGCTCGCTCGGGCGGGTCCGATTGCCGAAGCCGACGAACGGCTCGCTGCCAGCGCCGGCCGCGCCGCGGAAGCCGCCATCGCGAGCGTGCCGGCGGACTGGCTCGGCGACCGAGCGGACGAGCGCCGCGCCGACTTCCTGGGGTTCCTGGAAGAGCGGCTGCGGGCCCCGCGATCTTTTGTCGAGGAGGCTGAGAGTGCCCGAGCGGTGTGACTTTCAGTACACAATCCTCCGGGTCGTGCCAAGGATCGAGCGCGGCGAGTGCATCAACGTCGGAGTCGTCCTGTTCTGTCCGCAATGGCCGTTCCTGGGCGCGCGAATCGAGCTCGACACGGTCCGTCTCAGGGCGCTGGCGCCGAGTCTCGATCCCGAGGATGTGCGTCCGGCGCTCGATGCGATCGCGGCCGTCGTCGCCGGCGATCCGGCCGCCGGCCCGCTCGCCCGGCTCACCCCCTCAGAACGGTTCGGCTGGGTCGCCGCCCGTTCTTCGACGACGATCCAACCGTCCGAGGTTCACACGGGTTTGACGGACGACCCCGCGGCAACACTGGAGCATTTGTTCGGCTTGCTGGTGCCGGTCGCCTGAGCCCGACACCAGCAAGCTCGAGCTCAGTGGGCGGCCGCGGCGCTCTTGACCACGTAGTACGCCGGCCAGATCGATCCCGACGGGGAAATCAGGCCGGAATCCCAGCCGGCCATCGTCGTGCTCTGCCACTGGTAATGGTAGATGTGGGTGATCCGCTTGAAGCGTCGGGGCAGCGAGAACAGGAACTTCTCGTCGCGCCCCGCCGCCGCCGGCGACTGGTTCTTGTACTGCCAATGGCCACGGTCCTCCACGCCGCTGATCTCGTCGAGCCAGATCGGCCCCTTGGTCAGCTTCATCAGAGTGGTCATCTGCGAGGTGGTGTGGCTGCGGACGTCGTAGTAGTTGTGCAGCGCCCAGCCCACGGGACGGAACCGCAGCCCCTTGACGTATTTGCGTACCCACGGCCCGAGCTGCTTGGCCGGGAGGTAGAGGTCTCCGGCGAGTACGGTGCAGCCACGGCAGTGCCGCACGAGGGCGTTGAAGAACGACGCGGCGAGCAGCGGGTGCTTGCTGAGGCTGCGGTACACCCAGTCGGGCTCGTTCCAGGGCGTGTAGCGCTTGACCTTCGGGAACTTGTGCATGAACGCCACGACCGCCGCCGTGTACTGGCGAACGTTGGGGATGTAGTTGCCGATCCCGCTGAAGGAGATCAGCGGCGTGACATGGGCCCTGGAGGCGTCGCCCAGCCAGCTACCGACGGCGGCCAGCTCCGCACGCCGCGAGCGGGCGGTCGCCACGTCCCACGAGACCGTGAGCCGGGCCTCATGGACGCCAAGCGCGAGAAAACGAGGATCGGAGAACATTGCGGGCGACTGATCCCCGATGCCGACGACGACCGCACCCGCGGCGGCGGGCAGCATCGCCCCGCACGCGAGCGTGCAGGTCAGGGCCAGCAAGGCTTTTCGGGCTCGATTACTCACGTACAAAGCTCCTCTCTGCCAATTTGGTTCAAATGCGCTCGTCTCCCCCGAATGAGCTTAAGCACGGCCCAGGCGCGAAAGGTGCGGTCTGCAATGCGACATACCTCACCCCGGCCACCCGGCGCCCCGCGAAAGAAACAGCGGCGGCGAGCCGCCGTGGTCCGGTGGCCCGCCGCCGCAAAGGCGTTTCTGAAAGGCGATTTACGCGGCTTCGCGGAGTTCGCCCAGCTCGCTATACGCTGCAAGGCGTCGCAGGCCGCGCTCCTCGAGCTCCCGCGCCCGCTCGGCGCTGATTCCCAGGTCGCTCCCGGTCTGCTTGAGCGTCCGGGGGTCGTCGCCGTCGAGGCCGAAGCGCAGCCGAATCACGTTCCGCTCCGCCTCAGGAAGCTGCCCGACGATCTCGTTGACCCGCCGATCGCGGTCCGCGGCGCCGACTTCCTCGCTCGGCTCGGGGCGCTCGGTTGCAAGGAGGTCCCCAAGCGCGGTCTCGCCGTCGTCGCTGACGGGCTGATCGAGGCTGGCAAGGCCGCGGCTCAGCTCGCGAAGCTCGTTGACCTCATCGACGCTGAGCTCGACGACAGCGGCGATCTCCTCGTCGGTGGGTTCACGCCCGAGCTTCGTGCTCAGCTCGCTCTCCGCCTTGCGGACCTTGACCTGGCGCTGGGCGATGTGCACCGGAACCCGGATCGTCCGCCCGTGGTTCTGCAGGCCGCGCTGGATTGCCTGGCGGATCCAGAGGGTGCCGTAGGTCGAGAACTTGAAGCCGCGCCGCCAGTCGAACTTCTCGACCGCGCGGATCAGCCCCAGCATGCCCTCCTGCACCAGGTCCTCCATCGGCAGTCCGTGGCCCTGATAGCGCCGCGCCTGCGCGACGACGAGTCGGAGGTTGGAGTTGATCATCCGCTCCTTCGCCTCCAGGTCGCCCTTCTCGATCCGCTTGGTCAGCTCGACCTCCTCGGCGGCGGTCAGCAGCGGATGGTTCCGGGCTTGGCGCAAAAACAGCTCGAGCGAGTCTGGCGCACGACTGACGTCGGCCATCGCTGACCCCTCGGCCCCGCCCGCGGCGCGGGCGGAATGCGAAGCACGACGCCGACGCTGGCGCGTGTTGCCGGTCACGGCAGCACCCCTTGTGCGGCGCTCGCGCTTGTGCTCATTATTGCTTGCTTCGTAGTGGTCGCCTCGCACGCGGGCCGTGCCCTCGTGCTGGCTCTCAAGAGTGTTCAAATCGATGTCCATATTCGTATGTTCGATACACGTCGAATTATAGCATTTGTTCGATGGCTATCGAACAAACCGTCCACTGGATATACAACCAGTGCGCGCGAAGAGTTTGAGAAGAATCGGAGCGGCGGCAATCCCGCAAGAATCGGCCGATTCGCCCCTCGGCAGGGGCGCATGAAACGCCGTGATCTGGCGCCGATGAAACCCGTAGGTCTACGTCGACCCGAGGCCGGCCGAATACTTCTCGACCGATTCCACCGGCGCGGCCGAACTCGCGAACCCGACTGGGTCTACACGCTCATCCGATTCCTCACTTATCCCTACTGCCAGGCGGTCTATCGGTTACACCCGGGGCGGCTCGCTCTACGCGCGACTGGTCGCGCTCAAGCCGGAATCCAGGTCCCGTTGACCCTCCGCCCCGGCGAACAGCTCGTGCGAGAGGCGCAGGAACTCCGCCGCGGCGGGGGCGTGGCCACGATCCTCGCGCCACGCCAACGTGATGTCCCGGCGCAGCGAGGGATCGATCAGCTTCACCGTCGCGACCTCGGCCCCGGGCGCATCGGCGTCGGATCGCGGCAGGATCGCCACCCCCATCCGCCTGGCCACCAGCCGGCGGATCCGCTGGCTCTCATTCAACTCGAGCGTCACGCGGGGCTCGAACCCGGCGTGGTGTCCGGCGGCGAGGAGCAACTCGCGCAGCCGGGACCCCGTGCGGTAGCTGATGAACTGCTCTCCCGCCAGTTCCGCCATCCGAACGCGGCGGCGGCTCGCCAGCCTGTGATCGACCGGGAGGACCAACACGAGCTCCTCGGAGATCAGTTGCGTGAGCGCCAGCCCGCGACGCTCGATCGGCTCCGTCACCGACAGGAACGCGAGGTCGAGCTCGTCTACCCGCAGCATCTCGGCGAGCTCCTCGCTGGACTGCTCGCGGATCGTCAACTCGACGCCCGGATGGCGCTCGTGGAAGATCGCCAGCGCGAGCGAGACGTCGATCGGCCCCATCGTGTGGATCGTGCCGACCATGACGTGACCGGTCTGCACGCCCGCGAGGCTTTGCAGCTCGGCGTTGGCGGCGTCGAGCTCAGCCAGGATCCGCCGCGCCCGGGCCACGAGCAGGTTCCCGGCTTCGGTCATCGCCACGTGACGCGTGCTGCGCTCCACCAGCGGCAGGCCGGCGGTCTGCTCCAGCCGGCGGATCTGTTGCGACAGCGCCGGCTGGGCGATGTGTTCCCGCTCGGCGGCGCGGGTGAAGTTCCGCTCCTCGGCCAGCGAGACGAGGTACCGAAGCTGGCGCAGTTCCATAAGCGAAGCTTATAAGTATCCGTAGATACTCGTCTTGGACATCTAGAGCGTTCTCAGCCATCATGATCGGCGCAGCAACCCTCTCCTCCCCCTCGAGCGCGCCCCATTGGTTCCGGCCTCATATCCCGCCGGCTTCCGGGGCGCGTCTCATTTAAGGTGCCGGTCGTGGCTGATCCCTCCCCCGGCGGTCTCTTCTCCGGCCTGTTCGCGCGCGGGCCCGTAGCGGCGCAGGTAAGCGACCAGGCGCTGCTGCAGGCGATGGTCGACGTCGAGCTCGCGCTGGTTCGGGCGCTCGTCCGCTCCGGACTTGCGCCTGCCGAAGCCGAACGCGGTCTCGATGCCGTGGCCGACGCCGGTGCGCTCGACCTCGGAGCGCTCGGCCGTTCGACCGCGGAAAAGGGCACCCCCGTGCCGGCGCTGGTCAGCGCGCTGCGCGAGCGCCTGGGCGTCGGGCCGGCCGCCACGGTCCTCCACAGTGGCGCGACCAGCCAGGACATCGTCGACACGGCGATCATGCTCGTCGCCCGCCGAGCGCTCGAGCCGCTGCTCTCCGACCTCGCCGGTGCCTCGGAGCTGTGCGCCGGCCTCGCCGAGCAGCACCGAAGCACCCTCCAGGCCGGTCGCACGCTGCTTCAGCAGGCCGTCCCGGTGACGTTCGGCCTGAAGGCGGCGGGCTGGCTGACTGCCCTGGACGAATCGTGGGGCGAGCTCGCCCGGATCCGGACGCGACAGCTGGCGGTCCAGCTGGGCGGTGCCGCGGGCACCCTCGCCTCGCTCGGAGAGCACAGGCTGGAGGTGGCGTCCAGCCTGGCCGCGGAGCTGGAGCTCGCCGAGCCCGAGCTCCCGTGGCACACGATCCGGATCCGCCCCGCACGGCTCGCCGGCGCCCTCGGGATCGCGCTCGGCGTGATGGCGAAGGTCGCACGTGACGTTGTCCTGCTCGCCCAGACCGAGGTCGACGAGCTCAGCGAGGGCGGCGGCGACGGACGGGGCGGCTCATCGACGATGCCGCACAAGCGCAATCCCGTCGGCGCGGTGGCCGTCCTCGCGTGCGCGGAGCGGGGGCCGGGACTTGTGGCCACGATCCTGACGGCGATGGGGCAGGAGCACGAGCGTGCGGCGGGCGCCTGGCAGGCGGAGTGGGAGCCGTTGCTCGAGCTGCTGCGCCTCACCGGCTCGGCCGCCACCGCGCTACGAGACGTGCTCGCAGGCCTCGAGGTGCATGCCGATCGGATGTGCGCGAATCTCGACCTGACGCGCGGCTTGCTGATGAGCGAGAGCGTGGCCTCGGCGCTCGCCGAGTCGCTCGGGCGACTGCGCGCCCAGGAGCTCGTCGAGACCGCGGCACGGCACGCGGCGCGAGAGCAGCGCGAGCTGAGGCACGTACTTCTCGAGATGCCGGAAGTGACCGGCGCGATCGGGCCTGACGAGTTCGATCGCGCGCTCGCGCCCGAGAACTACCTCGGCGCCACCCCGCAGCTGATCGACCGAGCGCTGGCCGCACACCGGGACCGTGAACGCTCGTAGCGTCGATCCCGGGAGCCCGCCTCGAGGTCGTGCCCGAAGCGGTTCACGTGGCAAATATCGAGCAGCCCACCATGGTCGGCGAGCTGATCGCCGGTCAGCTTGAAGCCAACTGAAAAAGGAGCCGAGATGAGCGATTTCGACACCGGCATGCGAACACGGCGGGAGGTGTTGGGCGACGAACACGTCGACCGCGCGCTCGCCTCGGCAGCCGCCTTCGATCAGCCCTTTCAGGATCTGATCACGCGGTACGCCTGGGGCGAGGTGTGGTCGCGGCCGGGTCTCGACCGTCGCACGCGCAGTGCGATCACCCTCGCAGCGCTCGTCTGCCTGCGCGCCGAGAACGAACTCGGCATGCACGTACGCGCGGCCCTGGGAAACGGCCTCTCGCCCGAGGAGATCAGCGAGGTGATCCTCCATACCGGGATCTACGCCGGCGTCCCGGCCGCGAATGCCGCGTTCGCGGCCGCCAAGGCCGTGCTCCGCGAGCAGGGCGCGATCGACTAATCGGCTCCGAGCTCGAGCACGTCGTGGGCGCGGCGGATCAGCTCCGCGTCGTGCGTCGCGCAGATCACCGTCTGGTGATCCTCGCCCGCGGCCGCCGCCAGCAGTTCGGCGACGTTCGCAGCGGTGGCCTGATCGAGTCGGGAGGTCGGCTCGTCGACGATCAGCAACCCGCGCGCGCTCGCCAGCGCCCGCGCCAGCGCCACGCGCTGCGCCTCCCCGGCGGACAGCCTCGCCACGCGCTGCGCGGCGCGCTCCGACAAACCGACCCAGCCGAGCACCGCCGCCGCTCGCCGGTCAGCTTGCGCGCCGTTCCAACCGCGCAGCCGCAAGGCGAGCGCGACGTTCTCCTGGGAGCTCAGGAATCCGATCGGCGATGGCTCCTGAGGCAGGTATCCGACCCGCTCGCGCCGGACTGCGGCCAGCTGCTCCGTGTCGCAGGAGGCGAGTGACTCGGAGTCGAGCAGCACCTCGCCGGCGTCCGGCCGGTCCAGTCCCGCGAGCACTCGCAACAGCGTCGTCTTCCCCGCTCCCGACCTGCCTGTGACGACCGTCATTCGCCCCGGCGAGAAGGCGCGGTCGAGACCGTCGATGACGACCCGGCGATTCGCCCCGCGGCCGCGGCTGCGCCGCAGCGAGCGAACCTCGGCGAGCGCGGGGTCCCAATCCGCCGTCGTCATCGGCGGGGGCTCATCCACGGACGGGGCGCCCGCGGCCGCGTGGTCCGTGTTCGCCGCCGGGGTGATCAGCAGGCCCTCCGGGGTGAGACGGACGCGCGCGCGGCCGGCGATCTTTGCGTCGCGCAGCAGCTCCGGCGCGAGTTGCAGCCAGCCGCCGCCGCCGACCACGAGCCCGCCGTCGCAGCCACGATCGTCGGCCACGATGCGGCCGTCTCGCAGCCGGATCGTCCGATCGGCAAACGATGCCACGTCCGGGTCGTGGGAGACGACGATTGCGGTCGTGCCGTGGGCGCGGGCGAGCTCGGCGATCAGGTTCCGCATCCGCTCCGCGCTGGCCGGATCGAGCTCGCCGGTCGGCTCGTCGGCGAGCAGCAGTGCCGGGCGATGGGCCAGGGCCGCGCAGAGCGCCACTCGCTGCCGTTCACCCCCTGAGAGCTCAGCGGGCAGTGCGTTACCCCGCCCCTCGAGCCCCGCCGCCTCCAGCAGCTTAAGGACTCGGGCGCGCCGGCTCTCGCTCGAACGCCCGCGGAGCGCAAGCGGCAGCGCGATTGCTTCACGGACGCGGAGCTCGGGCGCCAGCGCCAGATCCGCCCGCTGGCCGAGGAACCCGATGCTCTCGGCCCGCAGGCGCGCGCGGCGGCGGTTCGACAGACGGCTCATGTCGCACCCGTCCAACCTGACCACGCCGGCGGACGGGATCTGCAGGCCGGCGATCACGCGCAGCAGCGTGCTCTTGCCCGCTCCGCTCGGCCCCAGCACGCACACGAGCTCGCCCCGCCGGACGCGAAACGTCGTGCCCTGGAGCGCCGCGGCGTCGCCCTGGCCGGTGCGATGGACGCAGAACACGTCGTTCGCGTCGACGATCCACTCGCCCGGTGCGCTCGACGTCGCCCTGCGCGTCGTCTCTGCGGGGGCGGTCACAGCGCCGTCCTTCCCGCCAGCGCCCGTGCCGCGAGCCAGCTCGCACTGGCGAGCAGCGCCATCGCCGCCGCCCCCCAGAGCACCAGTTCCGCCCACGGCGCGACGGTCACGAGCGGCGGCTCGGGAACCGCCACCGGGCCGACGGCCTGGACGGTGGCCACGGCCAGCCGCGTCAAGAGCAGCCCGATCGCGAGGCCTGCGACCACGCCGATGGACGCGGCGAGCAGGAGCCGCATGAGGAGTTCGGCGCGCAGCCCGTGCGGCCCGAGTCCTTGGGCGACGAGATCGCGCTCGACCCGCTCGTCCCGGGCGCTGCCGAGCAAGGCGACCAGTAGCCCGACGAGTGCAAGCGCACCGGACAGTGCCGCCGCCGCAAGGAGCGTTCGGAGCACCGCCCGGCTTACGGGAGCGGCCCGGAGCTCGCGCTCGATCTGCCCGCGGAACGACGCGGCGAACTGCGTGAACGGCACTCTCGTGAGCGCGCGCTCGAGCGTTTGCGGACGGGTGGTTGAGATCCAGATCTCATCTGGCCGGCCCTGACCGGGCAGCTGAGCGTCGAGTGCCGACGCCAGCGTCTGCTCATCGGCGATCACGAAGCCCGCGTCGCTGGCGGGGACCGTCGGAAAGCGGCGAAGCACTCCGACCACGCGCGCGGAGACCGGGAGGCCGTCGACGTCCAGCGCGATCAGGTTTCCGGACCCCGCCGCAGCCGCGGTAAGCGGATCAGCCAGAACCGGAACTGGGTGGCTGTCGCTGGCCGCGGCCGGCCGAAGCAGCCCGGGCGTTCCGGTGGAGTCGAAGCGGACGACAACGCCGTGGCGGTGCTCACGCGCTCCGTGCGCCGCGCCGACCGCCCGCCAGGAGCCGAGCGGCACGCGCCCCGGGGGCCGGTCGCCCGAACCCAGCTCCGTCAACTCGCCGAGCCTGACAATTCCCGTGAGCTGAGTGGCGCCGGCTGGGTTCTCCGCGTTCTGGTGCCCATTGGTGGCCTCGAGCCCGGAGGGTTCGTGGAGCTCGAGTCCAGCCAGACGCCACCCGCCACCGGGCCCCGGCGCCCGGAGCACTCGCGGCAGCGTGGCCACCAGCGTCTGCGATCGGGGCCCGGCTTGACCGAGCCTGACCTGCTCGAGGTTGTCGTTGTGATCGAGGAAGTCCGCGGTGACCGAGACCGCGATCACGGAAGACTGGGCGCGGACGCTAAGTGCCCTGGTGTCCGCCGGGAGCACAGGAGAGGAGGCGTGAGGCGGGCTGGACGAGACCAGGCGCCGCGCCAGGGCCGCGAACGGAACCGAGCTGTCGCCGGAGCGCCATCCGTGCAGGCGTGGGATCGCGGCTGCGGGTATCCCGAGCGCCGGCACCGTCACCGAGCTGGCGCCGCTCACGAAGCTTGCCTGGGTCCGCCGGACGGGCGTGATCGAGCCGTGCGCGAGGCTTGCCCATGTCGCCGGCGACGCGACCTGGAGCGGCGTCGTGAAGTCAGCGCCGGCTGAGACGGTCGCATCCAGCGGGACCTGGTTCGCGGCTTCATCGGAGGTCCCGCGCAGGAGCGTCGCGCGGTAGGCGAGGGCGAATCCACCGAGGCCGATGCTCACCGCGATGAACGCGATAGCCAGCGACGGCGGTCCCGGCGACCGTGCCAGTCCGACGAACGCGAGCCTCGTCATCACGGGGCCGCGCCGTGCGACGCGCTCGCCGCCGCGCAGGGCCACCGCGGCGAGCCGCGCGACGACCACACCCGCCGCCAGGCAGCACAGCGGTGCCAGCAGCACCGGCAGAGGGCCGTTCCCATTCCCGCCGCGAGCCAACGCGAGCGCCAGTCCGGCGGCAGCCGCCACCGCGAGCAGCTCCGCCAAACGCTGTCCGCGCACGAGTAGCAATAGCGCTACGAGTGCGGTGGCGCATAGCCACCCGGCGAGCAGGGCTACGCCGCCGGTGGCGGTGAGGAGGCTGTGCGACAGCACCCCACCGGCCGGAACCCCTGCTGCGTGCGCGAGAACCGCCCCGGCAACGGCCGCGAGGCCGCCACCGATCAGCACGGCGACACCGCACAGCAGCGCGCTCTCAATGAGGACCAACGTGACACACTGGCGCGATCGGGCGCCGGCGGCCGAAAGTCTTCCCAGTTCCGCGTCGAGGTCGCGCCGCAAGGCTCCGGCGGCGAGAACGACGAACAGCGTCAGCGCCGCGAGCGCACCTCCGCCGGCCAGCAACAGCCGTTTCGGGGCCGCCGCGGCGGCCGACCGTGCGGCCTCCAACCCGGCGAACGGTGCGGTGAGGCTGAAGGGGCTGCCGCTTGAGACGAGCGCCGCCTGGACCTGGAGCAGTCGTCTCTCGCGCTGCGCGAGCTGCCACGAGTGCAGCCCGCTTGTTGGCAGCAGTGCGAGCCAGTCGTGCCTGCGGTACACGCTGCTCAGCCCCGGGAATGCCTCAAGCCCGGCAACGTCCCCCGTCAGCAGCAGTGGCGGCTGCCCCCGAGGCTGCCCCGGAACGAATCCGAGCGGCGCCGCCGAGCGGACGACGGCCGTGCCGGCGATCGGAATGCGGACTCCCAGAGCCGTCAGTACATGGACGGGCAGTCTGGTGCCCGCGAGCAGCATCGGGCACGACGCCGCGTGGCAGGGCCCAGGCCTCGCGCGTGACTCGACCCAGGCCGGCAGTGGGGCGATGGCCGCGGGCACGATAACGATGCCGCTCAGCCGAACTGGATTGAGGAGCGCGACCTCGGTCGGCTGTCCGATCCCGAGTGACCGCATGACGCCACGGGCGCGCCGCTCCACCGACGGGGTGACGACTCCCGGCCACGTGATCCTGACCGTCCGCGACAGCGGTGAGAGGCCTGCCAGATCCGAACGCGCCGCCTGGTCACCGGCGATCGTGCTCTCGGCGACGACGGCGCCGGCGAACGCCGTCGCGAGCGCGAGCCCCACCACCATCAGCAGCCATCGACCCGGCCGCCGGCGAGCCCGCGCCAGCACCAGCGTCGCGATCGCACCGAGCCCGCTCATCTCAGCCGATTTCGCCCCGAGTACGCCGATAGTGCGCGCGCGCCTTGGCTCGGCCGCCGCACACCGCCATCGAGCACCAGCGGCCCGTCTGGTTGCGGGAGTGGTCGTAGAACGCCCAGCCGCAATCGTCGCCGGGGCACACCTTCAGTCGCGACCAGCTGCCGTCGAGCATCGAGCGGACGGTGATCGCCAGGAGCAAGCCGATCGAGCCACCGACCTCGCCAGGCGCCGATGCCACGAAGTAGGGTCCATGGGCGCCGAAGCGGAGCTCGACGCCGGCGCCGCGGGCGGCTTTATTGAGGGTGTCGAGCGCGCCGAGCGGTTGGGTGCCGTCGGCGCCGGCGAGCTCCCGCAGCGCCTCCCGCACCGTGCGCAGGCGGCGCAACCCCCGCGGGTCGATTCGGCCGGGGCGAGCGAGCAGGTCGTGCACGTAGAGCCATCGGCACGCCGCCGCCGGTGTCGACAGCAGCTCCGCGCCGTGCTCGAGCTCGAGGTCGTAGTGGGTGTTGATGAAAGCCTGGACGAGGAACAGCTCGCCCGGCGCCGGCTCACGCCCTCCAGGCTGCACCGATCGCCGGCCATATGGGTTAGTGCTCTCACCAGTCATAGCGACTTCGGCGGTTAGAATAACTCCGGCGCCGAGGAGCCGACAAGGGCTGCCCAAGTGGCCCCACAACCACCCGCGGATCGCGACTCGCTCTCCGCCGCAGGGCGAACTGAAGGCGTTCGGGACCCGTGGTAGAGGGGCCTATACTTGCCAGACCCGGAGTTAGGAGCGGCGTTTGCAGGAGATGGTCATCTACGGCGTGAGCTTCGACATGGTCGGCAAGCAGCCGATCGTCCTGCTGAAGACCGTCGAAAACAACAAGTTCCTGCCGATCTGGATTGGGCATCCCGAGGCCGCGGCGATCCTCATGAAGCTGCAGGGGGCATCCACGCCCCGCCCGATGACGCACGACCTGCTCTCCGACGTCCTCGGCGAGCTCGACGTCGAGTGCACACGCGTGGCCGTGACCGAGCTCCGCGAGAACACCTTCTACGCCTCGATCAGCCTCCGCGTCAACGGCCGCGAGCTCGAGATTGACTCCCGGCCGAGCGACGCTCTGGCGCTGGCAGTCCGGGCCGGCGCCCCGATCTTCGCCGCCGACGACGTGATCGCCGAGTCCGCGATCGAGTTCGAGCACGAGGTCGAGGACACCGAGGAAGTCGTCGAGAAGTTCAAGGACTTTCTGGACCGGGTCACGCCGGAGGACTTCGCCGGGGAATAGGGGGCTCTACCCCGCGGGCCGGGAGCGTGTGGCGGTGTGTATCGCCGGTGGTCGGCCCCCGCAGCCTTGGTTTGGCGCGCGGCTCGGTAAAACGGCAGCAGGGAAGGAGGGTGGGGACGGCTCCGGCGGGTCGCCGGAGCCCATGGTCGACCTGGTTGGGCGCTCATGCGGATCTTCGTGCCGAGTTTGTGCCCGGAGTGTGTCACGGGGATGGTGCATAGCGCGTCAACACTGGCGCCAGATCCGAGCCCTGTCGTATTGAGCACACTCTTCGTGCATAGCCCGACAGGGCTCGCCATCCGGCTCAAGGTTGGCGTGTTGTGCACCATCGAAGGAAGCGATCTCGCCCGTTCTGCTCCCCCTTCCCAGCCTGGTACCAGACCGCCGTACCGGCGAGCTCAGTCTGCCTGCGCCGCCGTCAGGATCCGGGCGATCAGCTCGTCGAAACCGATGCCCGCCGCGTCGGCGGCCTGTGGCAGCAGCGACGTCTCGGTCAGCCCGGGGACCGTGTTCGCCTCGAGCACGTAGAGCTCGCCGGTGTCGTCCTCGAGCATCAGGTCCACGCGCGCGAAGCCGGCGCACCCGAGCAGGCGGTAGACGTCGAGCGCCATCTCGCCGGCGCGGGCCGCCACAGCGCCATCGAGATCGGCCGGGCACACGAACCGGGTCCGGCCGATCTCGTAGCGCGCCTCGAAGTCGTAGAAGTCCTCCTGCTGCGGGACCGCCTCGACGATCGGCAACGCCAGCGGCAAGCCATTCTCATCGATGATCGAGATCGCCAATTCCCGGCCTCGAACGTAGCGCTCGAGGAGCACCTTGCGGTCGTAGGAGAAGGCCGCGACGAGCGCCGTCGGGACGTCGGACGGCGTGCGCGCGAACTTGATCCCGAGCGCCGAGCCCTGGCCCGCCGGCTTGACGACGATCGGGAACTGGAGCCGCTCCTCGATCGCCGGGAGGGCCTGGGCCGCGCCGAGCCCCCCGAAGGCAGTCTCGTTGAATGCATAGAAATCCGGAGTCGGGATGTAGTGGTCGCGCATCGCGTGCTTGGCGAGCACCTTGTCCGCCGTGCGGATGCATGCCGAGACGCCCGAGCCCGTGTAGCGGATCGCCAGCACCTCGAGCAGCTCCTGCACCGTTCCGTCCTCGCCGTCCCGTCCGTGCAGCGCGATGAACGCGATCTCCGGCGCGGCGGCGGTCAGCTGGTCGACCAGGTCGCCGCCGACATCGATCGGGATCACCTCGTGGCCGAGGCGCTTGAGCGCGTCCTCGACGCGCGCCCCGGACTTCAGCGAGACCTGGCGCTCGAGCGAGCGCCCGCCCTTGAGCACCGCCACGCGCACACTACCCGGCCTGCGTGCGTTTGCTCCGGAGGTGGAGGACCTTGGCGAGCTCCGATTCGGCTTCGGGGTCGGCCGCGGCTGGAACCCGCTCGGTCCGGCGCGGGCTAGGGGCGCGGGCGCCGGTCAGGGTGCCGTAGAGCGCGACCTGCTCGCATACGACCTCGCCGATCCGGCGAACTCCCTCGCGGATCTCGTCCTCGTTGACGCCGGAGAAGTTCAGCCGCATGCACGACCCGCCGCGGCCGTCGACGAACGCGGCGCGGCCGGGGACGAACGCCACGTGCTCCTCCAGGGCCCGCGCCAGCAAGTCGGTGGTGTCGATGTAGTCGGGCAGCGTCACCCAGATGAACAGGCCGCCCTCCGGATGAGTCCACTCGGCCTCGCGCGGGAAGTCCTCGGCGAGCGAGTCGAGCATCACGTCGCGTCGGCGACGGTAGATCTCGATCAGCGACCGCACGTAGTCCTCCCACGGACCGGAGTCGAAGTACGCCCCGACGAAGTGCTGGGAGATCGACGACGAGCACAGATCCGAGGCCTGCTTGCCGATGTTCATCTTCTGGAGGATCGGCGCCGGCGCCGCCGTCCATCCGAGCCGGACGCCGGGAGAGAGGATCTTCGAGAACGTGCTCGCGTAGATGACGAACTCGTCGTCGAGCGAGCGAAGCGTCGGCAGCGGCGTGCCCTCGTAGCGGAGCAGCCCGTACGGGTTGTCCTCGAGGATCAGCAGTTCGCGCTCGGCGGCGATCCGGACGAGCTCGCGCCGGCGCTCGAGCGTGAGCGTCACGCCGGCGGGGTTGTGGAAGTTCGGAACCGTGTAGATGAACTTGGGACGCCTACCGGTCTCCTCGAGCTCCTCCAGCACCGCGGCCAGCTCATCGACGCGCATGCCGTCGCGATCCATCGTCACCTGGACCACGTCGGCCTGATAGGCACAGAACGTGGGGACCGCTCCCGGATATGTCGGGGCCTCGGTCACGACCACGTCGCCGGGGTCCAGCAGTGTCTTGCAGACGAGATCGATCACCTGCTGCCCGCCCGTCGTCACGAGCAGCTCATCGGCCTCGATCTCCAGACCCTCGGCCGCCATCACCTCGATGATGCAGCGCTTGACGAGCTCGAGCCCCTCCGTCGGGCTGTACTGGAGCGCACGGGCGCACGAGTCGACCGCGACCGTGCGCATGAGCGCCGCGTAGGAGTCGGGCGGGAACGTCGAGGTGTCGGGCAGGCCGCCGGCGAGCGAGATCACGTCGTCGCGCTCGGTCAGCGCCATCAGGTCGCGCATCGCCGAGGACTTCATGACCTTCGTCCGCTCGGCGAACAGACTCGCGTAGCGCTCGATGTCCCGTGCCGTGGACCGCGTGCGCCGGCTGAAACCTCCGCCAGAGCTCATCGCATCCGTGCGCCCAGGGCTCTTCCTGCCCTTTTGTCTATCGTCACGTTCACTCACGGTACACCACGGTGCATCTCGTCTTCGACATCTTCCAGGGCATGGGCATAGCCGCGGCGGTGGGAATCCGCCCGTTCCTGCCTTCGGTGGTGGTCGGCGCCCTCGCCGCCGACGATGTCGAGATCCACTTCAACCACACGGGCTATTCATTTCTCCAGAGCACGGTGTTCCTCCTGGTTCTGGTCGTCGTGGTGATCGTGGTCGCGCTCCTCGAACGGCGCGTCACGGAGAAGGCTGCGGGTCATCGTCCGCTCGTGATCGTGCTCGCGGTCGCATCGCTGGCGCTCGGCGCCCTGTTCTTCGCCGGATCCCTGGCCCGGGGGCACTACGCCGCCTGGCCCGGCCTGATCGGGGGAGTGATCTGCGCTGCGATCGGGATCGCCGCGACCGTACCGCTGCTGGCGCGCGTCCGTGCCCGGCTCGACACCGAGGCGGCAGCGGCGGTCCCGCTGTTCGCCGAGGCAGCCGCCGTCGCCCTGGCCGCACTGTCGGTTGTCGCGCCGCCCGTCGGGCTGATTGGCGTGGTGCTGCTCCTGTGGCTCCTGTTCGCCAGCCGCAAGCGAGCTGACCAGAAGTACGCCGGGCTGCGGATCCTTCGGTGAGCCCAGCGGCCAAGAAGCGCAAGCCGAGCACGAAGAAGCTCGTCCTCGTCGTGATCGACGCGCTCAAGCCGGCGATGCTCGACCGGGCGATCGCGACTGGACGCGCTCCCGCACTCCAGCGGATCCGCGACGAGGGCGTCTACGTCGACGATTGCGTTGCCGCGTTTCCGTCGGTGACCCCGGTGTGCGCCGCGACGATCACGACCGGCGTCGGACCGGATGAGCACCTGATCCCTTCGATGAACTGGTACCACCGCGAGGAGGCCAGGTACGTCGAGTACGGCTCGAGCTTCTCGGCCTCGCGGCAGTTCGGCGTGCTCCGGTCGCTGACGGACACCGTCTACCGGATGAACGCGGAGCACCTCTCCCACGACGTGGACACGGTCTTCGAGTCGCTGGACGACGCCGATGTCCGGACCGCCGGGACGACCTACCTGATCTACCGCGGGCGCCATCACCACGAGGTCTCCAACGAGACCGCGTTGGCACGGATCGTGACCTCGACGCTGTTTCGCCGGACGATCGACGGGCCGCAGGAGCTGTTCTACGCCGACCTCTACGCGAGCCGGAAGACGGGGTGCCGCGGGCAGCTCGGTATGCCCGGGATTCGCGACCAGCACACCGGGTGCGTCGGCGCCTACCTGGTCGAGCACGACCTGTTCGACTTTCTGCTGTTCTCGCTCCCCGACAACGACGCGTGGTCGCACAAGAACGGGCCGCATGCGCAGGTCACCTCGATCGCCGCTGCCGACCGCCAGCTCGAGCGGCTGATGCACGCCGCCGGAGGGCCCGACGCGTTCCTCGAAACCCACGCCGTGGTCGTCACATCCGATCACTCGCAGGCGCCGGTGGAGGAGCGGATCCGCCTGGAGCAGGCCTTCGGGGAGTTCGACGTCGCGACGCCCAGCGCCTCGCGGTCGGCCGACGCCGAGGTGGCCCTCAGCCCCGCGCAGCGAGCAGCCATGATCTACGCGCTTGACCCAGACCGTCGCGACGAGCTGGTGAAGCGTTCGGTGGAGGCGGTCAAGGATCTCGAGGGGATCGACCTGGCGATGTGGCGCAGGGACGGCGAGGCGGTCGTCCGTAGCGCCCGCGGCGAGCTTCGGTTCGCTCCCGGCGGCGATCTCGTCGATCGCCGCGGCGAGCGTTGGAGCGTCGAGGGCGACCTCCCCGCGCTTCGCGCCGAGGTCCAGGACGGGCAGTTCCTGTGCACCGAGTACCCCGATGCCCTCGCGCGCATCTGGTCGGCGTTGAGCTGCCCGACGGCCGGCGATCTCTTGCTCTCGGCCGCGCCCAGCTACGAGTTCGTCGACTGGGGAGGCGCCGACCATGTCGGCGGCGGATCCCACGGGTCACTCCACCGCTCCGATTCGCTCGGGGCGCTGATGTGGTGCGGCACGGGGCCGGATTCTCGGCTGGACCGGGAACTTTGGTCGCTGCGCGACGTCGCGCCTATTGTTCGTGCACACTTCGGCCTGAGGCCCGCAGAACCTAAATCCGTGAGAAACTCCGATTAGGACCCGGTTAGGGCCGGTAACTCTTAGGTAGGCCCGACGTACCGCCGATAAATTCCCCCGATGCCCGATGAACTGACCACCACCGTCGAGCTCCCGTTCCGTGCGCGGGTGCGGCACGGGATCCGCCGGACACACAACTGGGTCCAGCTCATGCGGTTCGCGGCCGTTGGGGCGACCGGCTACGTAGTCAACCTCGCCGTGTTCGCAGTGTGCGTGCACGTCTTCGCGATCGACTACCGGCTGTCAGCGGTGATCGCCTTCGTCGTCTCGGTGGCCAACAACTTCTGGTGGAACCGTCACTGGACCTTCGACGCCAAGCACCACCATCCGGCCGACCAGGCGGCCCGCTTCTTCGCGGTCTCGCTGCTGACGTTCGGCTTCACCTACGTGATCCTGGTCGGGCTGGTGAGCAGCACCGGCATGGAGAAGGTGTTCGCGCAGGCGATTGCGATTGCCGCAGGGACGCCGTTGTCGTTCCTCGGGCAGAAGCTTTGGAGTTTCCGGGCGTAAGCCAGCTCCTCGCGCGCCGCGCGTCCTCGATCGCGGCCCTGGCTTTACTCGCGATGCTGTTCGCCCCCGGCCTGGCCCGCGCGGCTTCGACCGCCACGGCGCCGATCCAGCCGGGCGCCCCGGTCCTCATCACCAACTTGAACAAGCCCCCGAGCGGGTTCCGCCTGACGGCGGCCCAGGTCGAGCGGATCGCGGCGGTGGTCCCGAAGATCGTGTCCGAGCGCCACCGCCACCCCACCGCCCGCCCCTACGAGTACACGAAGGGGCCGGGCCAGTGGCAGGTGAGCTGGTTCTCGCCGGGCCCCAACGGCAAGGAGCTGGCGCAGGTCTACGTCGACGACGCGACCGGCAAGGTCACCGAGGCGTGGACGGGCTTCCAGGTGGCGTGGACGATGGCGCGCGGGTATTCGGGGGCATTCGGCCGCCGGGTCAACGCCGTCTATGTCTGGCTCCCGCTGTGCCTTCTGTTCATCGCCCCGTTCCTGCCCCTGCGGCGCGGCCATCGCCGTCTGACGCTGCTGCACCTGGACCTGCTGATGCTGCTCGGCTTCTCGGTCTCGCTGGCGTTCTTCAACCACGCGCAGATCGGCCTCTCGGTCCCGCTCGCATACCCGTTCCTGCTCTATCTCCTCGCGCGCATGCTGCTGCTTGCATTCGGGAAGGGCCGACCTCGCGAGCCGTTGCGGCTGCTCGTCCCGGCGACGTGGCTGGCCGTCGGCGTCGTGTTCCTCGTCGGCTTTCGCGTCGGCCTCAACGTGACCAACTCCAACGTCATCGACGTCGGCTACGCCGGCGTAATCGGCTCCTCCAAGCTGCTGCACGACCAGCCCCTGTACGGGAACTACCCGTCGGACAACGTGCACGGCGACACCTACGGCCCGGTCAACTACTACGCCTACGTCCCGTTCACGGCGATCTGGGGTTGGAGCGGGACCTGGGACCAGCTGCCCGCCGCCCACGCGGCCGCGATCGCGTTCGACCTGCTGACGCTGGTCGGACTGTTCTTCCTCGGGCGCCGGATCCGCGGTCCCTCGACCGGCGTCATCCTCGCCTACCTGTGGGCCGCCTATCCGTTCACGCTCTACGCGCTCAACTCGAACAGCAACGACTCGCTCGTCGCCATGCTGCTCGTGCTCGCGATGCTCGTGATCACCTCGGCGCCGGCGCGCGGCGTGGCGACGGCGCTCGCCGGCTTCGCCAAGTTCGCCCCGCTGATCCTGTTCCCGCTGTTCGCGCGTGGCGAGGGCTCGACCTGGCCGCCCAAGCGCAAGCTCGTCGCCTTCACCGGCGCGTTCGCGCTCACCGCGGCGGTCGTGATGCTGCCGGTCATCCTCGACAACAACTTCCACACGTTCTGGCACGACTCGCTCGAGTCCCAGATTGACCGCACCTCGCCGTTTTCGGTGTGGGGGCTGTGGGGCGGCCTCAACGTCGAGCAGCATCTCGTCCAGGCGTTCGCGGTGGCGCTGGCGATCGCCGCCGCCTTCTTCCCCCGCCACCGCACGATCGTCGAGGTAGGCGCGCTCGGCGCCGCCATCCTGATCGCCTTCCAGCTCGGCCTGACCCACTGGTTCTACCTCTACATCCCGTGGTTCTTCCCGTTCGTGATCGTGGCTCTGATCGGTGCGTTCCCTTCGGAGATCGGCTGGGCACTTCGCCGGGAGGACGCGATTGAGGCAGCGCCGCCGATGACGCCGGCGCTTACGTAGCTGCGGGGTCTGGCAAGGCCTCCCGGCGCCCCGGCGCGTTTCGGGACCTGGCCGAGGGGTGGTCTGCTCGGAACGCGAGGGGCGCGGGACGCCTACCAGACCCCCCGCCCCCCGGGCCCATCACGGGACGCGTGCAGCGTCACCCACCAGTGCTCTTAAGCGAGTTTCGAGGCCATGGGCGCGACCGGCGCACGCGACGGGGAGGCCTCGACCGAGGCGCCGGCGTTGGTGTGGCGTGCCGTACGTCATGCACTTGGCGGCGCCTCGCTTAGCCAGCCATGTACCGCGCTCTGGAGCGCCGCATGGGCGTTCTGGAGGGGTCGGGGCGCGCCCCGGACCCCTCCCCGCGTCAGGCCACGCCCGGCGCCGGCTCCAACACCTGCTCAATCGACCGAGCTCGCAAGGCCCCGTCCGTTCGCACCAGCACGGCATTCAGCCAAGGATCCTCGGTCGAGGTCTCGAACTTCACGGGCATCTTCGTGACCATCGACTCGATGGCGAGCTCTCGTTTGACGCCGATCACCCCGCCACGTGGCCCCGTCATGCCCACGTCGGTGATGTAGGCCGTGCCGCCGGGGAGGATCCGGGCGTCCGCGGTCGGCACGTGCGTGTGGGTCCCGAGGACCGCGGTCACGCGCCCGTCGAGGTGCCACCCCATCCCAACCTTCTCGCTCGTCGCCTCGGCGTGCATGTCGACGAGCACGTGGTCGACGTCGTCCCTCATCTTGTGCAGCACGGCGTCGACCTCGGCGAACGCAGGGCGGCCTGCGTTCATGAACAGGTTCCCCGACAACGAGACGACGCCGAGGCGGACGCCGTCGTGGGCGACCACGCACCACCCGTGGCCGGGCTGGCTGCGCAGGAAGTTCGCCGGTCGCAGGATCCGCTCATTTGCGTCGAGATACGGGTAGATCTCCCGGTGGCGATACGTGTGGTTTCCCAGCGTTATGACGTCAACCCCGGCCGCGAACAGCTCATTGGCGATCTTCGGCGTGATCCCGATTCCGCCGGCGGCGTTCTCCGCGTTGGCGACCACGAACTCAGGGTCGAGCCGTTCGCGCAGCGTCGGCAGCAAAGTCAGCAGCGTTCGCTTCCCGATCCCGCCGACGATGTCGCCGACGAACAGGATCCCGATCTCGTCTTTGGTCATGTCCACTTGACCCGCATACTTCCACCAGTATGCGGTTAAGGGCTTCTAAGCAGAGTTCCGCTCCGCAGGCGCAAGGCGAGCTGCAGGACGAGACGGAACGCGACGAGCGCGCCGACGAGGCGCTCGAGTCCGAGGGGCGAGCGCTTCCCGCCGGCGTTCCTCCGCCGCCCGTCGTAGTCCCGCGCTGGATCCAGCTCGTGCTCCTGCCGCTGGCGCTGCTCGGGCTGTGGGCGCTGGCCCGGGCCGCGGGGTCCGTGCTCCTGGTCCTGATCGCCGCGAGCGTGATCGCGCTGATCCTCAACCCGGTGGTGAGGCTGCTCGAGCGCCGGATGCCCCGTGGCTTGGCGATCGCGCTGATCTACATCGCCGGTTTTGGCGCGCTCGCGGGCATCGGCGTGCTGCTCTCGGACCCGATCGGCACGCAGGTCAACCGCTTTGCCAACGACGTCCCCCACATCGTCGACCACGCCAACCGCGACCTCGCCGACTTCCAGCGATGGCTCAACCGCCACGGGATCAAGGTCCAGATCCAGCAGCAGGGGCAGACCGCGCTGCAGACGCTGGAGCACCGCGTCGTCAAGAGCTCGGGGAGCATCGTCTCCTACTCGCGCGATCTGCTCTCGCAGATCGTGACGATCGGGTTCGACCTCATCCTGGTTCTGGTGCTCTCGATCTACCTGCTCGTCTACGGCAAACAGATCGGCGAGCTCGTGCGGCGGATCATGCCGCCTGGCGACGGGACCCCCGAGGACGACTTCCCGCTGCTCGTCCAGCGGGCGGTGTTCGGCTACGTCCGTGGCCAGTTGCTGTTCAGCCTCATCATGGGTGCGAGCGCGTCCGTCGCGCTCTGGATCTTCGGTGTCCTCGGCATCTTCCCCGCTGGGCAGCACTACGCGGTCTTCTTCGGCGCCTTCTACGGCCTGATGGAGTTCATCCCCTACATCGGCCCGATCATCGGGCCGCTCCCGGCCATCCTGGTGGCGCTGTTCAACGACCCGATCAGCGCCCTCTGGGTCGTCCTCCTGTTCGTCGCTCTCCAGCAGCTCGAGGGGCACTTCGTGGCGCCCCAGGTCTTCCGGATCTCCCTGCGGATCAATCCGATCCTGATCATCCTGGCGCTGCTGATCGGCTATCAGCTGTACGGCATCGCCGGCGCGCTGGTCGCGCTCCCGGTCGCCGCGGTGATCCGACAGACCGTCGTCTATCTCCGCAGGCACCTGGTGCTCGAGCCCTGGGGCACCGTCTCCCCCGACACGGGCGTGCTCCACATCGGCCCGGACCGATGTCCGGACTGCAACACGGCCGCCCGCCCGGGCGACACGTTCTGCCGCGCCTGCGGCGCCTCCCTCGAGCCACGCGTCCACACGCCCAGCTGAGCTAGCCTGCGGGCCGTGTCGACCAGCACCGCCACCGGGGGCGCGTCCGCCACCCTGGCGGCTCGTTCGCTGACCAAGCGCTTCGGCACGAGAACCGCACTGCAGGGGGTCAGCTTCGAGTTGCTCGTGGGCGAGCTGCTCGCGATCATCGGTCCGAACGGCGCCGGCAAGACCACGCTCCTGTCGATCCTCGCCGGCGTGCTGCCGGCGAGCGAGGGCGAGATCACCAAGAGCCCCTCGGAGATCGGCTGGGTGCCCCAGCAGCCGGCGCTGTATTCGAAGCTGTCGGTGGCCGAGAACCTCCGGCTGTTCGCCCGCCTCGAGAAAGTCGCCGATCCCGACCAGGCGGTCGAAGCGATGCTCGAGCAGACCGGACTCGAGGATCGTGCGAACGAGGAGGTTGGCCGGCTCTCTGGCGGGAACAAGCAGCGCGTGAACATCGCGATCGGCCTGCTGTCGCAGCCGTCGGTGCTGCTGCTCGACGAGCCGTCGGCGTCGCTCGACCCCCGCCAGCGCGAGCGGTTGTGGGAGTTCATCGGCCACCTCGCGGGCCGCGGGACCTCGGTCGTCTTCTCGAGCCACAACGTGGCCGAGGCCGAGCGCTACGCGTCCCGGGTGCTGGTGCTCGTCGACGGCGAGCTGCTGTTCACCGGGACACCGGCGCAGCTCGAGCGGGCCGTCGGCGGCGATCCGCGCGACTTCGAGGCGGCGTTCGTCCGCTTCCTCCACGACCGCGGCCACTGATCGCGTGCGCTGGCTGTTCATCAAGGACCTCCAGATCCTCAAGCGCTCGCCGCTGCTCACCGCGCTGCTGGCGATCTACCCGATCGCGATCGCGCTGATGATCGGTTTCGCGCTTTCGAGCCCGCCGGGGAAGCCGAGGGTCGCCTACTACAGCGCGGTGCCGGCGGGCAAAGGACAGATCAGCTTCGGCAACCAGAAGATCAACATCTCGAGCTACGCCAAGGAGCTGTTCCAGTCGATCCAGCCGATAAAGGTCAGCTCGCGCGATCAGGCCATCGCCAAGGTCAAGGACGGCGACGCGCTCGCGGCGCTGATCATCCCGTCGGACATCGTCCGCCAGATCGAGAGCCTGATCACGACCGGCGTCGGCAGCCCGTCGGTCGACGTCGTCCTCAACACCAAGGACCCGCTCGAGCGCCAGTTCGTCGACCAGGCGATCACCTCGAGGCTGAGTCAGGTCGAGCAGGCCGTCTCAAAGGAGGTGCTCAGCGTCGCGGTCGCCGACCTCGGCAAGGTGCTGAACGGCGGCACCCTCGACTTTCTCGGCCAGAAGATCCCCCTGCTCGGCCTGCGTAACTCCCGCACGATCATCCAGGGGGGCATCGCCTCGCTGCCGCCCCACTCATCGCTGCGCGTGGCCCTGCGCCAGGTCGTCTCGTTCTTCGATCTGGCGATCGGTGGGCTCGGGTTCGCGACGCCCGTGCTCGGGTCGATCGGCAACCCGCTGACCGTCAACCTGACCCAGCTCTCGGGCAAGACGACCCCCACCGATCAGTACGCGATCGCGATCGCGGTGATCGTCTCGCTGATGTTCGTCACGCTGCTGCTCGCCTCGGCGATGCTCGCGCTCGAACGTTCCGAGCACGCCTACTCGCGCCTGGTGCGCGGGCTGATCTCGCCGAGCGGGCTGCTCTCGGAGAAGATCGTCCTGTCGGCCGGCTGCGCGGCGCTCGTCACGCTGCTGATGGCGGCATTCGTGTCGCTGTTCGTGCACCTGGATTGGGGACGGTTCGAGCTGTGGGTGCTCGCGCTGGCGTTGGGGGGCCTCGCTTTCGGAGCACTGGGCGTGACGATCGGCGGGCTGGCGCGCGAGGTCAGCGTCGCCTCGCTGATGGCGTTCCTTATCTCGCTGCCGATCGCGTTCATCGCCCTGATCCCCGCGGACGCGGTGTCGGGGACGCTGAAACGGGTGCTCGACGCCGTCTCGTTCGTGTTCCCGTTCAAGGCGGCCCTCGACGCCGTCAACAACGCATTCAGCGGCACCGCGCCGGGGATCGTCGGACCGCTCATCCACCTGGCGGCGCTCACGGTGGTCTTCGGCGCCCTCGCCCGCCTCGCCCTCAGGCGTTATGCGTAAGGATCGCCCCGCCTTCTGGCAGAACCTGTGGGTCCGCCTGGCGGTGGCGCTGGCGTTCGCCGATGCGTCGATCGTCGTCCTCGCGCTGCCCGAGATCGTCGATCACCTCCACAGCTCGATTTCGCATGTGGTGTGGGTGATCGTCGCCTACAACCTCGCGCTGATCGTGGGCGCGGTCGCGATCATCCCGGTGGCCCGCCGGGTGAGCTCGGCGCCGGCGCTCGTCGCCGGACTCGTGGTCTTCGGGCTCGCGTCGATCGGCTGCGGCGCCGCCAACAGCCTCAGCGTGCTGATCCCGTTTCGATGTGTGCAGGGGCTCGGCGGAGCGCTGATCCTGTGCTCGTCGCTCGTGCTGTTCGCCGGGACCGCCCGTCAGGGCGACTCGCCACTCGTGGGCTGGGCGGCGGCCGCCGCGATCGGGGCGGCCATCGGGCCGGCCGCCGGCGGCATCCTCACGCAGCTGTTCACCTGGCGCGCGATCTTCTTCGCCCAGGCGCCGGTGGCGGCGTTCGCGGCGGTCGCCGTGCTCGTCGCCCACCCGCCGGCGGCCGCCGAGCTCCCGGCCGAACCCCCGACGGAGCGCTCGGCGCTTGACCCCCTGACCGCCAACGTGGCGCTCGCGCTGCTGTCCGCGGGGCTGATCGGCGCCCTGTTCCTCGTCGTGATCGAGTTGATCAATGCGTGGCTCGTCTCGCCGATCGGCGCCGCCGCGGTGGTCACGACGATCCCGGTGGCGACGGCGATCGCCGAGCGCCTGGTCCGCGGCCGCCCGCCGCTCGTGCTCGGGGCCGTCGGCGCCACGCTCGTCGGGGTCGGGCTGGTGATTCTGAGCCTCGTGACCCACAAGGCGCTGGGCATCGTCGTGCTCGCGCTGGCGTTGTGCGGTGCCGGCCTCGGCCTCGGGTTCCCCGGACTCACCACGGCGGCGCTCCGAAGCCGGGGCGTACTCGCGGCGCGCGCCGCCAAGACCGTGGCGGCCCGTGACGCCGGACTGGTGCTGGGCCTGCTGCTCCTCACCCCGGTGTTCGTCAACCAGCTGAACGCAGCGCCCGACCAGGCGACGAAGGCCGCGGCCGGTTACGTCCTGATCGCCCCGATCCCGTTTACGATGAAGACGGAGCTCGGCGCCCGCCTGGCGTCGGCCGTCGCGTCGGCGCCGCTCAGCAGCCCACCTGACATCGCGCCCGCCTTCGACGAGGTGAGCGCCTCGGCGACTCCGTCCCAGAAGGCCACCCTCGCCGGGCTCGAGAAGCGGCTCAACGACATCATCGAGCGCGCCGCCACCCATGTCTTCAGGCGACCATTCCTGTACGCCGCGCTGCTCGCGCTGCTGGTCTTGCCGCTGTTGTCAGTTCGCGTCGGCTACGCCCGACTCAGCGAGACGTCGCCTGGCGGAACAGCACCACGCAGATCGCGGCAATGATCAGCGCGATCACCGGCAGCGTTGCGCCGATCACGCCGGCGACTGCCAGCACCAAGCCGACAACGCCGACGACTCCGGCGACACCGCCGGTCACGACGAGCCGGTACGCACGCTGCTCACGAGCGCGGCGCGGGGTGTAGCCGCCACGTTTCTGGAGATCGGCCATGAGAAGAGCGTATCGCGCCGAGCTATAGGCTTGGCACGCGATGCCAGAAACTCATCACATCCTCTTATACGACTACGTCGACGACATCCTCGAGCGCCGGGGTCCCCACCGGGACGCCCATTTGGCCCACGTCCACGGCGATGACCGGATCGTGATGGCGGGCCCCCTCGGCGATCCGCCACACGGCGCGGCGATCGTGTTCCGCACCGACGACGCTGAGGCGGTGGAGCAGTTCGCTCAGGCCGACCCGTACGTCAAGGCGGGGCTCGTCAGCGCCCGGCGGGTCGAGCTCTGGAACGTCATATAGGGAAGCCGGCGGCGCATGCGCCGCCGGCCGGCGGGGTGCATGCACCCCGCCGCGGGGGGCCGCATGCGGCCCCCGGACATACCCAGGGGTATTCTCAGATCGATGCCGTTCCCCCAGACTCGCCTGCGCCGGCTGCGCGCCACCGGCGCGTTGCGGGGCCTCGTCCGCGAGACCCAGCTCGCGCCCAGCGATTTCGTCTACCCGATGTTCGTCGCCCACGGGATCGACCGGCGCGAGCCGATCCCGGCGATGCCGGGCGTCGACCACCTCTCGATCGCGCACGCGGTCGCGGAGGCCGGCGAGGCCGCAAGCGCTGGGATCCCGGCGGTGCTCCTGTTCGGCCTCCCGGCCGCCAAGGACGAGGAGGGCTCCGGAGCCTGGGACGACGAGGGGATCGTGCAGCTGGCGACGCGCGCGATCAAGGAGGCTCAGCCCGATCTGCTCGTGATCACGGACCTGTGCCTGTGCGAGTACACGAGCCACGGCCACTGCGGGGTCGTCCGTCCCGACGGGACGGTCGACAATGACGCCACGCTCGAGCTCCTCGCGCGGACGGCCGTCTCCCAGGCGAGGGCCGGCGCCGACATCGTCGCCCCGAGCGACATGATGGACGGACGGGTCGGGGCGATCCGCGCGGCGCTCGACGAGGACGGTTTGCCCGATACCCCGATCCTCGCGTACTCGGCCAAGTTCGCCTCCGCCTTCTACGGGCCGTTCCGCGAGGCCGCCGACTCGGCGCCGGCGTTCGGCGACCGCCGCGGCTATCAGATGGACCCGGCGAACGGCAACGAGGCGGTCCGCGAGGCGCGCCTCGACGTCGAGGAGGGAGCCGACATCGTGATGGTCAAGCCGGCGCTGCCCTATCTCGATCTGATCCGCCGGATCAAGGACGACACGCAGATGCCGCTGGCCGCCTACAACGTGAGCGGCGAGTACGCGATGGTCAAGGCCGCGGCCGCGGCCGGCTACATGGACGAGCGGGCGACCGTGCTCGAGATTCTGACCGCGATCCGCCGCGCTGGGGCCGACGTGATCATCACCTACCACGCAAAGGACGCTGCCGGATGGCTTCAGTAACTAGGCACGGGCCCAAGCTGCGCAGCCGCAAGGACGGCGCCGCGATCCCGCTCGACGACCTCGACAAGCGGCTCCTGAACCTGATGCAAGGCAGTTTCCCGATCGCCCCGCGGCCCTACCACCACGTCGCGACGCAAGCGGGCATCGCGGAACAGGAGGCGATGGACCGCGTCCAGCGCCTGCTCGACGAGCGGATCATCCGCCAGGTCACGCCGATCTTCGACACGCGCGCGCTCGGCTACTCGTCGATGCTGGTCGCCGCCAAGGTCGATCCCGACAATCCGTGGCGAGCGGCGAACATCATCAACGAGCACCCCGGCGTCTCCCACAACTACCTGCGCAACCACGAGTTCAACATCTGGTTCACGATCGCGACCGAGCCCGACTCTCCGCTCGGGCTGAGAGGACGCTCGAGGTGCTGGCGGAGATCGCCGGCGCCGACTCGATCCGCCAGCTGCCGACGCTGAAGCTGTTCAAGATCCGCATGGACCTCGAGATGGAAGGCGGCACGGAGCAGCTCGCGACGGCGGCGGACGCGGTCGAGCCGGCCGAGACCGCGCCGCAGCCCTACGACGAGTTCGACAAGGCCGTGATCCGGGCGTCGCAGGGCGATATGCCGGTGATCCCCGAGCCGTACGCGCCCGCGGCGGAGCGACTGGAGATTGCGCAGGAGCAGCTGCTGGCCCACCTCGAGCGGATGCGCGAGCGACGGCTGCTCCGGCGCGTCGCGGCGATCCTCTACCACCGCCGCGCCGGCTTCAGCGCCAACGGGATGGGCGTCTGGAAGGTCCCCGACGAGCGGATCATGGAGCTCGGTCCGCGGATGGCGGCGTTCCGGGGCATCTCGCACTGCTACCAACGGCCCACCTACGCCGACTGGCCGTACTCGATCTTCACCATGGCCCACGGCCGCTCGAAGGAGGAGTGCGACGCGATCCTCGATTCGATCGCCACCGAGACCGGGATCACGGACCGCTCCACCCTCTATTCGTCGACCGAGTTCAAGAAGATTCGGCTCCTGTACTTCACGGACGACTACCGGGCCTGGGAACGCCAGCACGCCGGGGTTTGACGCTCGCTCCCCTGAACGACCTCCGTTCCGCGCAGCTGTACGAACGCGCGCTCGAGGTGCTTCCCGGGGGCGTCAACTCCCCGGTTCGCGCGATGCAATCGATCGGCCGCGAGCCGATCTTCATCGCGCGCGGCGAGGGGTCGCGAATCTTCGACGTGGACGGGAACGAGTACGTCGACTGGGTGTGCTCGTGGGGCCCGCTGATCGTCGGCCACGCGCACAGGGCCGTCGTCGATAACGTCGTCGAGGCGGCGCTGAACGGCACGAGCTTCGGCGCGCCCACCAAGGGGGAGGTCGACCTCGCCGCCGAGGTTGTGAGCCGCATCCCGTCGGTGGCGATGGTCCGGATGACCTCTTCCGGCACCGAGGCGACGATGAGCGCGATCCGGCTCGCGCGCGCCGCCACCGGTCGCGAGCCGGTGCTGAAGTTCGCCGGCGCCTACCACGGCCACGTCGACGGGCTGCTGGCACAGGCCGGCTCCGGCCTGGCCACCCAGGGGATCCCGTCGAGTCCCGGCGTGCTTGAGGCGGCCACGAAGGCGACGGTGATCGTCCCCTGGAACGACGCCGACGCCGTGGTCGACGCGACCGAGCGCTTCGAGCTGGCGGCGATCCTCGCCGAGCCGATCGCCGCGAACATGGGCGTCGTTCCGCCGGAACCCGGCTTCCTTAGGCTGCTGCGCGACCGCGCCGACCGCACCGGGGCGCTGCTCATCTTTGACGAGGTGATCACTGGGTTCCGCGTCGCCCGCGGAGGGGCGCAGGAGCGGTTCGGCGTGACCCCCGACCTCTCGATCCTCGGCAAGATCATCGGTGGGGGCGTTCCCGCGGCGGCGTACGGCGGACCCGAGGTGCTGATGGAGCGGATCGCGCCGGCGGGCGATGTCTACCAGGCCGGGACGCTGTCGGGCAATCCGCTGGCGATCGCGGCGGGCCTGGCGACGCTGGAGCTACTGGAGCAGCGCGCCTATCGGCGCCTCGGCGAGACCACCGAGCAGCTCGCGGAGGGGCTGCGCGGCGCCGCCGCGCGGGCGGGCGTCGCGCTGCAGGTCCAGACCGCTCCGGGACTCCTCACCCCGTTCTTCACCGACCGGCCGGTTCGCAACTACGCCGACGCGGCGGCGTGCGATCTCGCCGCGTACGGCGCCTGGTGCCGGGCGCTGCTAGCGCTGGGGATCTACCCCCCGCCGTCACAGTTCGAGGCGTGGTTCCCCTCGGTGGCGCACACGCCCAAGGATGTGGAGCGGACCGTCGAGGCGGCAAGGCTGGCGTTCGCGGAGATGGCGCCGCCATGAGCGGCGTCGCATCGCTGCGGGAGGCGCTTCGCGAGCACGGTGGCGCGCTGGCGCAAGCCGCCGAGCAGTCCGGCTCCGAGCACGTGGAAGGCGAGCCGGGTCCGCCCCAACTCGCGGCCGCCGGGCCCCGAGCGGCCGAACGCGAGGGCGAGTACGAGCTGCTGCTGGAGATGATCCTCGAGGGCTCGCACCTGCACTACGGGCCCCAGCGGGTGGTGTGTACCGACGACCCGGATCTGGCCCTGCTGCTCGGAGACCAGCTGTACGCCCTGGGCCTCGCCCGGCTGGCCGCGCTCGACGATCTCGAGGCCGTCGACGAGCTGGCCGACGTCATCTCGCTGGTCGCCCAGGCGCACGCATCCTGGGATCGTGAGCTCGCCGACGCTGTCTGGGACGCCGGGGCGGCCGCGATCGGATGGGGGCCCAGTGGCGACCACGCCGCCGCGAAGGAGCTGGCGCGATCAGGCGACAGCGGCGCGTCCGAGGCGCTTCGAACGGCCGCCGCGCGCCGTCGCGGAGGATCGTGACGACCGTCGCGATGTTGACGATAAGCTGCGGGCGGCGTTCAATGGAGCTCCCGGCCGTCATATAGAGGCACAGTTGCCCGATAGACACGAAGAACGGAAGTCCAAGTACACGCTCGACCGGCAGATGCCGGGCGCGTTCGAAGGGGAGACGGTCACGCGCCGGAACTTCATGAACCTCACGACGCAGGGCGCCGGCCTGATCGCCGTGGCCTCGTTCACGCTCCCCGCGCTCGGCTTCGCGCTGGCCCCCGTGTTCAAGCGCGACCCGGTTACGTGGCAGTCGATCGGTCCGCCGTCGATGTTCCCGGCGAGCACGTACACGATCGCGGTGATCACGTATGACCCGCAGATCGGGCAGGCGGGCAAGACGATCGCCTACGTCCGCGCGCGCAACCCCGCGATCGACACCGAGCCCGAGGACCAGTACAACCACTTCATCGCGCTCTCCTCGCGGTGCATGCACCTGGGGTGCCCCGTGCGCTACGTGTCTGCCGCGGAGCGCTTTATCTGCCCGTGCCACGGCGGCGTCTACAACTTTCGCGGGATACCCGTTGGTGGCCCGCCCCCGCGGCCGCTCGATCGCTTCTATACGCGCCTCGAAAACGGCCTCATCCAGGTCGGTCCGCGGTACTCGGTCAACTTCGAGTTGCAGCGATTCTCGCCCCGTGACCCCGGCGAGCCGCTGAACGGGATCGGGCAGTACCTCTATCCCGCCAGGTTCTCGACCGCGAAGCCCTGACGATGGCTGCACCGCTCCCCAAAATTCTCTTGCCGAAGCCGAAGCGGCCCGCTGACAACGGCAATGGCAGCCCGGCCACGCCGGCCGAAACGGGGATCACGGTTGTCGACTGGATCGACGAGCGGATGTCGATCTCGCCGGGAATCCGGTGGTTGCTGTTCCGCAAGGTTCCGAAGGGGATCAGCTGGGCGTACACGCTCGGGTCGGCGACGATGTTCGCGTTCCTCTCGCAGGCCGTCACCGGCGTGTTCCTGGCGATGTACTACCGCCCGGATGCGAACGGTGGCGCGTACGCGTCGATCCGCAACATCAACGACAACGTCTGGCTGGGCCAGTTCGTGCACGGAATGCACAAGTGGGGCGCGTCGGTGATGATCATCCTGATCTTCCTGCACATGGGGCGCGTGTTCTTCTTCGGCGCGTACAAGTACCCGCGGGAGCTGACCTGGGTGATCGGCGTCGTGCTGCTGATCCTGACGCTGGCGGAAGGCTTCACCGGCTACCTGCTCCCGTTCGACGATCGCGCGTACTGGGCGACGATCGTCGGCGTGAACATCAACGGGACGGGCCCGTTCATCGGCCCGTTCCTATCCGATTTCCTGCGGGCCGGGCCCGAGTTCGGGGCGACCACGCTGTCGCGGTTCTATGCGATTCACATGCTGCTGATCCCGGGTGCGATCGCGGCGCTGATCGGCGCACACCTGTTCCTGGTCACGAAGCTGGGCATCTCGTCCCCGCCGTGGTTGAAGGGCGAGGAGCCGGAAGCGCTCCAGCGAGCGGAAGCCTGATCGGTGAGGGCGCGATGATCGGTAGGCGGACGCGATGAATCAGGAGCAGAAGGAGGCGTATCTCCGCCAGTACTCGATCCTGAAGAACCAGGGCAAGCCGTTCTTTCCGTACGCGGTGGCGAAGGACTCGATCATGGCGATGATCGTCATCTTCGTGATCATCTTCCTGGCGCTGATGTTCGGCGCCGAGCTCGGGCAGCAGGCGGACCCGACCACCACGACTTACGTCCCCCGCCCGGACTGGTACTTCTTCTTCCTGTTCGAGGTCCTGCGCGTGATGAAGAACGTGCCGGACTTCACCCCGATGGCGACGATCGGGGTTCCGACGATCTGCATGATCCTGCTGTTCCTGCTGCCGTTCTATGACCGCAGCCCGGAGCGGCTGATCTGGCGGCGCCCGATCGCGCTCTCGGCGGGCGTGGCGACGATCGCGGCGATGGCCTATCTCACGTATACCGGGGCCAACACCGGGTCGCCGAACTCGGTGGACCTGAAGCCGCCTGCCGGGCTATCCAGCGAACAGGCGGCGACGTTCCGCGCCGGCGAGCTCGTCGTCGGACAGTCGGGCTGCCTGGCGTGCCACGTCATCGGCGATAACGGCAACAACGGACCGGGACCGCCGCTGACCCACGTCGGCTCGAAGCTGCCGGCGGCGGCGATCGGCCAGACGCTGCGCAACCCGACGGCGCCGATGCCGTCGTTCAAGAGCCTGGCCCAGCAGTATCCACAGAAGTTCAATAACCTGGTCAACTTCCTGTCGATGCTTCAGTAGGCCTCCTTCGGCTTTAGAGAGGAGAGCGCACGGTTTGGCACTGGGGAACGGCCGAGGCACGCTGGAAGAGGAACAGGTACGGGCGATGTTCGACCGGATCGCCGGCCTCTATGACCGGATGAACACCGTGATGACGGCCGGCCTGCATCACCGCTGGCGCGAGCGGGCGGCCGACCTCGCGGCTGTGGGGCACGGCGACCGCGCGCTCGACGTGGCGACCGGAACCGGCGATCTCGCCCTGGAGCTCGCCGGCCGCGTCGGTCCCGGCGGCGAGGTCGTCGGCAGCGACTTCTCGGAGCGGATGCTCGAGCTTGCGCGGGTCAAAGCGGCGGATCGTCCGGGCGTCGTCTCGGAGCGGGCCGTGCGGTTCGAAGCCGGGAATGCGCTGGCGCTCCCGTACCGGGACGGCGAGTTCGATGCCGCCACCGTCGGCTTCGGGGCGCGCAACTTCTCAGACCTCGAGCGGGGAGTCCGGGAGATGGCTCGCGTCGTCAGGCCCGGCGGCCACGTCGTGATCCTCGAGATAACGACGCCGCGGCGCCCCCCGCTGTCGACGTTCTTCCGGATGTGGTTCGACCGGGTGGTGCCGGCGCTCGGGCGGCTCGCGGGAAACGCGCAGGCATACAGCTACCTCCCGAGCTCGGTCCGGCGCTTCCCGGGGCCGGAGGAGCTCGCCGCGGTGATGTCCAGGTCCGGGCTCACCGGGGTTCGCTACGTGCTCACGGCGGGAGGGATCATCGCGCTGCACGTCGGGGTGGTCGAGCGATGAACGCGGTCCAAGAGGTTCTCGAAGCCGGCGGTGACGCCGTCCCCGGGCTGATGGACCGGGTCGAGGCGCGGATGGCGGCGCTCAGCTCCGGCCACGGCCCGCTGCTGGCCCGCTACGCCGGAGACACGATCTCCGCCGGCGGCAAGCGACTGCGGCCGTTGCTCGTGTGCCTGGCCGCGGGCGTGCCTCCGCCCGAGAGCGACGCGCTCGTCAGGGCCGCCGTCGCCGTCGAGCTGGTCCACGCGGCCACGCTGGTCCACGACGACGTCCTCGATGGTTCCTCGCTTCGCCGGGGCCGGCCGACGGTGGTCGCCGCCGGCGGGCGCCAGCTCGCCACCGCGACCGGCGATCTCCTGTTCTCCCGCGCGTTCGCCGAGCTCGCCGGCGCCGGGTCCATCGACGGCGTGCGGATCCTTTCGCGCGCCAGCTCGGAGCTCGCCGCGGGGGAGCTGATGCAGCGCGCCGACGCCTGGAACGTCGACGTCACCGTCGATCGCTATCTGGCGCGGTGCCGCCTGAAGACGGCGGTGCTGTTCCGCGCGGCGTGTGAGCTGGGAGCGCTCGCCGGCGACGGCGAGGTCTCGTCGCTCGCGGCGTTCGGCGAGCAGATCGGCCTCGCCTTCCAGATTCTGGACGACATCCTCGACGTGTCGGGGCCGCCGGAGCGCACCGGGAAGCCGCGCGGTGCCGACCTGCTGGATGGCACCGTGACGCTGCCGATGATCCTTGCCTGCGGGCGAGACTCGGAGCTCGCCGGCGTCGAGCTGCGCTCGATCACCACGCCGGCGCGGGCGGCGTCGGTCTGCGACCGGATCGAGGCGAGCGGCGCGCTCGTTCCGGCCCGGAAACGGGCGCTGGGGCTGGTGCGCAGCGCCAAGCAGCAACTGCCGGCGCTGCCCGAGCGCCAGCGCGTCGCGCTTGAGCTGGTCGCCGATCGCGTAGTCGATCGCTACTCGTAGGGCACCGGCCGGCGACAGCGGCCGCGGGGGCGCCCGCGGGCTTAGAAATCCTCGGGGAGGATCAGGTCCTGCTCGAGCGCCGAGACGAAGCGGTCGATGTGCTCGGCCATGTTCGCGTGGGCGAGCCGCCTCAGGTCGCCAAGGAGATCGGCGAGGCCCTCGTCGAGCCTGTCCTCGAGCTCGTGGACCTGCTCCTCGGTGAATACGCCGTCCGTGCTCCAGCGACAGTTGGGGCACTCGAGCGTGAGCTCCCACCGGTCTTCGGCCGCCTCACTCCAAGCCAGCGGCTGGACGAGTTCGGAGTCGCAGTCCGGGCAGACATGCAGCTGGTGGACCGACCTGGTCGGGCTCGTGGAACCTGACGACCTCGATCGACCGACCGCTCGGAAGGACGATCCTGCGGACTGAATGGTGGTTTTGGCGCTGGCGGTCGTTCATGGGTGGTTCCTGAATCAATTTCTCCATCGGCGCGCGGGGGCTGGACCTTGAGCCGTTCTTCGAGTCTTATTAACCCCCGCCTTCTCCACGGGCGATCTGGACCGCTACCCTTTCAACACCGTCAGCGAGGTCTGAGGAATGCTCCGCAACCCAACCACCGATCTAATCGTCGTCCTGCTGATCGTCCTGTTGATCTTCGGTCCCAAGAGGTTGCCCGGCCTGGGCAAGCAACTCGGTCAAGGGATCCGCGACTTCAAGGACTCGATCACCGGCCACGACGAGCCCGAGGACGACGACGCCGAGCGACCTGCGATCGCGCCCTCGACAGCGACACCGCCGACCGTGACCACCCCTGAGCGCGAGTCGACAGAGGTCGGGTCCGAGCGCCGCTCGTAGCGGCCTTTCGATCGGACGGTGTAGGCATGGCGCAGGTCCTACGGCCGATCGGGCACGAGGATCGACTGAGCATCGTCGACCACCTCGACGAGCTGCGGACGCGACTGATCATCTGTGGCTCGGTCCTGATCGTCGCCTTCGGCTTCTGCTTCTGGCAGAACCACGCGCTCCTGCACATTCTCAACCGGGCACTGCCGTCTTCTTCGAGCGCGGCCGATCAGCATGGCCTGGCGGCCATCCCGACCCAGGCGGTGAAGGAGCGCCAGGCGTTCTCGAAGATCGCGGCCGGCGCGGCCGCACTCGCCGCCTCGCCGGGGCTCTCGGCCGCCGACCGCAGGGCCGAGGCCGAGGTCGCTCAGGGAGCGAACGAGGCGGCCAAAGCGCTGCCGAGCACCGTCCCGCAGCAGGAGAAGCCGATCACGATCGGGGTCGGCGAGTCGTTCACGACCACCCTCACCGTCTGCGCCTACTTCGCGTTGTTGTTCTCGCTGCCGATCCTGATCTACCAGGGCTACGCGTTCGTGATCCCGGCCCTGAACGCCAGCGAGCGTCGAGTCGCCTTCCCGCTCATGGCGGTCGCCCCCGCCATGTTCCTGATCGGCGCTCTGTTCGCGTACTTCGTCGTGCTCAAACCCGCCGTGCACTTCCTCCAGGGCTACAACAGCGAACAGTTCAACATCCTCGTCCAGGCGAAGCAGTTCTACACATTCCAGATCCTGACGATGCTCGGGATCGGTCTCGCCTTCCAGCTTCCGCTGGGATTGCTGGGACTTCATCGGATCGGCGTCATCAATGGCACCACCCTGACCCGGCACTGGCGCTACGCTGTGGTCATCATCGCCATCATCGCGGCGGCGATGCCGGGGGCCGATCCCGTCACGACCGGACTCGAGACGCTTCCCCTGGTAGTTCTTTTCCTGGCAAGTATCGTGATGCTCAAGATCGCCGACCGGCGCGCCGCCGCGCGCGCGGCCCGCGAGCTTGCGCAGATGAACGACGGACTGGATCCCACCTAGCCGAATGCTCTTCGATCTTCGTAGCCGCGGCCGCCGCCGTACCGTGCAGGCGGTTTACCTCGGGCTCGCCGTGCTGATGGGCGGCGGCCTGATCCTCTTTGGCGTTGGCGCCGGCAACGGCTTCGGCGGCATCCTCAACGCCTTCAACGGCGGTGGCGGCTCGAGCGCCCAGAAGCAGGTCGTCAGCCAGCAGGAGAAGACCGCGCTGGCGCAGGTGAAGCTACAACCCAACAGCGCCCCAGCCTGGGGCAATCTGGTCGAGGCCCGGTTCACGAACGCCGAGCAGGGCACCAACTACAACTCGACGACCGGGACGTTCACGTCCCAGGGCAAGGCCGAGCTCCAGCGGATGACCCAGGACTGGCAGCACTACCTCAAGCTGACCAGGAACAAGCCCGACTCGACGCTCTCCGTGATGGCGGCGAGGGCGTATGGACAGCTCAGCGACTACTCCAACCAGTCCCAGGCCTGGGACATGTACACGCTCGCGAATCCAAGCCAGGTCAAGGGCTACGAGTGCCTCGCCGCCTCCGCCTACGCCGCCAAGCAGACCCGAACCGGCGACCTCGCCGCCGCGAAGGCGCTGAGCCTCGTTCCGAAGGCCTCCCAGGCCGCGCTCAAGCAGGCGATCGACGCGGCCAAGACGAGCCCCACGGTGGCGCAGCAGTGCTAATGGCCTCGGTGGCGAGGAAGCTCCGGCTCGCGCCACTTGGCAGCTAACATCGCCCGCCGGACAGAGGGCCGTTAGCTCAACTGGCAGAGCAGGGGACTCTTAATCCCAAGGTTGGAGGTTCGAGTCCTCCACGGCCCACTGAGAAAGGCCTGTAAATCGGCCAAATCAGGCCGAGGGCAGGGTTGTGAGACCGACTGTGCGTGGACGTATGCGTGAACAGAGTGCTCAATGACCACGCCTGATCCGTTCCTCGATACCGCCTCGCAGCGCCAAGCCACAGGCTTCGATATGGGCGCGCGGAAACTCATGCTCAACGTCATCGCCGGGGTGGCGGACCCCTCGTCAACCGTCCACGACTACTTCTTCGATGGCCGATTCGGCGACCTGGACGACTATCTACAGGCGGTCGATGAGGTCTGGGGTAGTTCGGTCGCCGGGGAGTTGCGCCTCACGGTGAGTGTCGCGTCAGCCGATGCCGAGGAGAAGTACCGGGCGATGAATTTTCGTGGTGCGGATCGTGCCGTCGAGAACGTGGTCGCGCAGCAGTTGCTGCTGAAGGTGCCGGAGCCCGACTTCCGGCAAGCCATCTGGAAGACGGCACAGAGGAGCCTCAACGCCGAGGCACTTGCACCGTCCCTGAACGAGGTGTGTCGGAACCGCGGCATCCCGTGGGAGTTCGACCCAAACGAGGGCTTTCGATGGATCGGTGACCGGGAGGTCGAGCATCACGCGATTCGGCCCGCGCTGAGCGCCATCGAGGATCCACGCTTTGCTGAGGCGTGAAGAGCGAGTTCGACAGCGCACGCGCGGAACTTGCTCTCGGCACGCCCACAGCCCTCAAGCAGTCGGTCTACGAAGCCGGCTCGGCCGTCGAAAGCGCGATGAAGGTCCTACTCCACAACGTGGGCTCGACTACGAGGAGACCGACACGGCATCGCCTCTGTTCAACCGCCTCGTTGACGGCGGCATCGTTCTGAGGCTGATGGAGAAGGCCGTGTTGGCGGCCTCTACCCCTCGCAACAAGCGGACCGGCCACGGAGCCGGCGCGATTCCCCATGACGTTCCGCCCGAGATTGCCGAGGCGGTCTTGGCGTCGGCCGCCGTCGCGATCGCCTATGTGCACGCCCTGCTCCCGTTAGCTCTGCTGGCTCGTTGGGCGAGTGGCCGGTCGAACGGCCGTGGTTTGGCGTCGCTGAGACCTGCACGGCCGCTTGGCAGGTCGCGGGCCGGGCCGGCGGCCGTTTCGCGCTTGACGCGGAACGCGCCCGGCTCGAGGAGCTCAACACCCGCGCCGTCTGGGGCCTCGAGCCGGCGACGCCCGTCGCCGAGCCGGCGGCGCCTGTGCCGTAAACGCCCCTCATCGGACCGGCCGAGCTGCCCGCGCGCCGATGCGGCCGTACGCAAGCAAGTCGTATGCGGCCGCCGAGGCGGTTCGTCGACGCTGGCCACGATGAATGATCCGGCCGAGTTGAGGGCGACGGCCGAGCCCGAGTCCGGACCACAGCTTGTCGACGTCGTGTCCTCTCACGCGGCGCCGGCAGAAGACGGCGAGCGGACCGTGGAGGGTGTCTAGGGGTCGGAGGATGCGCCCCGTGAACGAGAACGCGCTCGCTCTGCTCGCCGCATGCTGCCTCTTGGATGACCCGCGCGTCGACCGGGATCCGATTGGCCGGTACTGACTCGCGTTGCTCGACGTCGCGCTGGCGGACCTGGATCTCGGCAGGGCTGGGGAGCTACTCGGCGAGATGAAGGAGGTCGAACAGACACGCCAGCGCGCGCAGGAAGTCGCGAACACCTCATGACCGCGACGGCCTCCGCGTAGCGCTTCGCCCAAGCGTCCTCCGGGCGGCTCGCCTTACGCATTCAATGTCGCCCGGGAAACGCCGACCCGGCCCGTACCCGGCATGGGCAGCGCTTCATCCGCGCTCACCTCCACAAGGCCGGGGAGCGCCGCGGCGGCCCAGCCTGCACCACGCCCCCGTCCAGATCTAGCGGGGGCGTTCGTGTCCCAGCACGCGTGCGGCCCCGGTCCGGCCGGACTATGGCCCGTAGGTGATGGTCGCCGGGTAGAAGCTGGCGGGCAGCGTAAAGGTCTGCCCGTCCGCCGATACGCCGATCGTTTGCAGCTGGGTCATCCCGTTCGAGTAGTTGATCGCGCATGCCGCCTGGTCGGGCATGCCCTGGAGGCAGTCGGCTGACGTGACGGTCACCCCGAGCTGGTCTTGGGCGATGATCGGGTCGACGGCGTGCGGCAGCGCCTGATCCAGTGCGGTCATCTGGTCGATCCCAGCCCCGAGCGGGAACGGGCCCGTCCGGTCCTGCTCGCCCGCCGTCGTGGCCCCGGGCACAGGGGTGAGATCGTGGACGCTCGTTAGCACGCTCGAGCTCGCGCCAATCGCGAGCGCGGCGACCACGATCGCCAGCGCGGCCGCCAAGACTCCCGCGACGGTGAGCGCCTCGCCGCGGTCGATCGTGGCGATGCGGTATGTGCTCGTGCCAGCGCCGGCGGGACTCACGGCGCGAGCAAGCATACGCCGCGCTCACGCGCCGCGGTCGGTCAGGCAGCCACCACACAGCCTGATCCGGCCGGACCAAGGGCTAGAGCAGCCTACGCCCGACCGACGAGACCTACAAGCGTCACCATCGGGCGAGTGCTGCAGGATCGAAAAAGAGGAGTCTTTGGCTTGGCGATCCCGCGGATCGATCACGTGCAGGACGGAGCTCTTATCGCGGCCACGAGGGCGCTAGCTGCCACGAATCGAGCTCGACGGTCCACCGCGGCGCCGGCCACCGCTTGTGTGCCCATTCGAAGAAGCTCCCAACGTCCTCGAGCGTAGCCGTGTGGTGCTCGCTGCCCACGACGATCCACGGCCGCTCGGGGTCGTGCTCGGTGAGCGTGAAGCCGAAGTCGCGCATCGAACATATGTTCGTATAGCGGTCAAGCTCCGACGTTCGGGCCCACTGGGCGCGGATGGCCCACGCGGGGGCATTGACGTAACTCTCGTCCAGGAAGTGCTTGGTGTCCGCGATTGAGAGGCGTAGACTCCAGCTGTCTTTGCGCCGATCGGCGAGGCGCTCAGTCGAAGGGGTGGGTGTCGAGATGAACGGACGGAAGGTCGACGCGGGGCGGCCAGCCGCGCGGCCTGCTCGGGATGCCGATGGCCGCGACCCAAGCCGTGCGGCGATCGCTCATTCGCCCATGTCGATCGCGCACGTGCTCCAGATGCAGCGGTCGGTCGGGAACCGCGCCACGAGCCGCGTCATCCAGCGGTATGGGGGTCAGGCGGGTGTCGCCGGAAACGTGACGCTCGCCGCGGGCACGCGCCTGATTCACGGATCGCCCGTCGAGCAATTCAAGATTCGAGGGGGCGCGAACCCGGGGGCCCAGGACAAAGACAAGCCAGACGTACCCGCATGGTTTGCCGAGGCTTCGACATTTTCGGCTCACGCCGGTGGCCGTTACCGCGGCGCCGCAACCCACTTCCACCACTTCCAGAACACGCGCCCCTTGTCGCTGCTCGCGTTCGACGACCTCGCGGACATGTTGACGTATCTGACCAACAACGGCATCGCTGAGCCAGGCGAAGAGAACGGGGTGGAACAAGCTGAGCTGATCTACGGGCTGAGTCCTCCACGGACCGACGGTTATTTGCTGGAGCGGGACGCGGTTCGCCAGGAGCGCGAGATCGTTCTCTTCTGGGGGGGCATACGGAAGATCACCAAGACCTACGTCGCATCCATGCCCGCAAGGTATCGGCAGGAGCCGATTCAGAGCGCACACGCCGGAGACCTGGCGGTCGAAGTGGAGTACAGGACCCTCCTCGCGGGCGGGCAGCCCGTTTTCGAAGCGAACCTACGTAATTTGGGGGAGTTCCAAAAGGTCGGCGACAAGGGACGCAGTCGGCCGCGCGCCTTCAGCAGCGGGTCGATTTGATCTTGGGCACTCTTCTACATCGCTCTTGACGAGTGCGCGTGCGGGAATCGGAACTGGAGCGCTTCATCCGGGCCGGCGGCGACGCTCACGAGGACGTCGAAGAACCGTCAGATCCAGCGACGGTCGCACGCCGAGGAGGTTGGGCGAGGCACTACTTGGGGCAGCGACCGCATCGACGCACGATGACCACGTAGTGCTCTCCGCTGCGCTTCGTCATCTGTCGGCGGCAGCCGAGTCGTTGGCAAGCGCAATTGACCAACGGCAAGACGAGGAGTAGGGCACAGGACAGATGACGCCGCATGAGAGGAGGATCCGCGAGCACGAGGCCCTGCTGCGTGTCATCGCGGACTTGGAAGCGCTCCTCCGCGTCTCCAAGGGCATGATCCCCACAGAGGCGCTAGCGGCGACGGTCGAGCGGCACGCGTCGTCGCTCCCGGCTAGTTCGCCGCTGGTTGGAAAGTGGACGGGCTTGGCGGCTGCGCTCCGAGGCGGTCCGGATCGCATCGCAGACGCCAGGGTGCGCGAGTTCATCGTCAAGCGACGGCTGGCGGCCGAGGATCTCGCGCGATGGATCGAGGCGCGGGACGCAAAGCTCAGAGGGCGACGATAGGTCACATGAGCCCTGCCGGCGCCGGCTCCGGCCTGCACGCCCAGGCTGCGCACGAGTGACGAAATCTTGGGTTCCGGAAACCCAAGGTTTTCGGCGGACCGCGCAACACGGGTCCCCTACAGCAGGTCGGGCATCCTCGGGTTTCGGTAGGAGCGCGGCACGGTCGCTCAAACCCGACTCACGGGCAGTTTGCCCACAGCGGTTTCAGCGTGCGAAGCAAGGTGTTGGCCGAGCCTGCGGAAGTAGTCGAGGCGGGACCAACGCAGGACGAGCGCGTCGAGCCGCGTGGTGTTCTCAGGGCGAGCTCACCTGGGTACGGGCCACACGGTAGAGAGCAGGGTGAAAGCGCCAGCGCAGGTCGGCGCTGGCTTCCCGGAAGCCGGGGCTGCTGACCGCCTCGGTGAACTCCTCGGCGCTGCTCCAATGCGCGATGTTGACGAACTGAAAGTCGGCATCTGAGCCAAGTGCCTGGTGCAGCGCGGTGTCCAGATGTGCGGGATAGCGCTGCAGGTAGTCGCGAGTCTTCTCCCAGGCCGCCACAAACTGCTCGGCGTCGGCCACCGGGACCTCGAAGGCGTTGATCAACACGACGGGTTCGGACACGGCGGTTCCTCTCTGGTCGTCGCTCCCGGCATGGCGCGCTCGTATGCCGGAGGGGAGAAAGTATCGCGCGACATCGAAACCGCGACTCACGCCGGCGACGGCGCGTCATTGCGTGCCCGAGGTATCGGAGTCGATTCGGCTGCTCGCGCCGCGCGATCGTGGCGCGCGGGGCTGCAAGCGCCTTCGGTCCCATCCCATGCGGCTCGGGCAGGCAGCCGACGACGGTTGCGGCGCGCTGGTGTTCAGCCGGGGCGTAATGCTGCCCCACGTCGCTGTACTGATGCTGAGCAGGGTTATGATCGCGGGCGTTTGGATCGTGTGTTGCGCCATGTGAAGGAGCGGGTGACGTTGAGCGAGACGAGCTACAAGTTCGAGCGGGGGTTCCCGACGGCCGAGACCGTTCAGCGCGCTCATGACGACGCGGACTGCTGCCAGGCGGTGCAGGCGTATGAGTTCTCAGATGCCGACGGGACCGAATCACCGTGATGCGGTGATGACGTCTCACCCGAACCTTGGTGAATGTTCGTCGGGTGATTGGACCCCAAGGACACGTGGCCCGAGCCGACAGCCGGGCGAAGCTCTACCCGGAGGCGGCATATGCCCGAATCTGTTGACCCTCGTCACCTCCTGCTGATCGGGGCCGGGCCCGGCGTCGGCGCCAGCGTCGTTCGGCGCTTCGGCCGCGAAGGCTTCCGCAGCACACTCATCTCCCGCGGCGAAACGCTCGAGCAACTCGCCCCTGAGCTGCGTAGCGACGGGATTGAGATCGACGCGGTCGGCGCAGACATCGAAGACCTGGACGGCTACCGTGCGACGCTCGAGCGGATCTTCCACGCCCCAGGCGCCCCCGGCGTCTCCGTGTACAACGCTGCCCTGCCGGATCCTGGCGAGATCCTCGACACGACGGTGGGACGGCTCCGGACCGCATATGACGTCGATGTCCTCGGCGCCGTCGTCATGGCACAGGTCGCCGCACCCGTCCTGCGGACCGCCGGCAACGGCACGCTGCTCTTCACCAGCGGCGGCTTCGCCGACCATCCGGTCCCTGCACTGGCGAGCCTCTCTATGGGGAAGGCCGCCCTGCGCTCGGCGGCGACCCTGATCGCCGCCGGTGTCCAGGAGGACGGCATCCATGCCGCGACGGTCACGATCGCCGGCTCGGTCGTTCGTGGGACGCCGTTCGATCCGGACAACATCGCGGAACTCTTTTGGACCGCCCACACCGACCCCACCGACGCCTGGCAGACCGAGTATCGATTCACGGGCGCATGACGGGTCCACGACACCGAGACACGACGGACCGTGATCCACGCGGCGTGGCTCCGGGCGAGGTTTGCGTCTGAGCTGTGACGGGACGGTCGCTGTCGGGGAGTCCCGCGGGGCTGCGGGATACCTACCCCGCCCGCCTCCGTTCCGATCGTTTGAGCGGTTGTTGTAACGCCGGCGGGGGCTCGTGGCGTTAAGAGCTGAGACGATGACCGCGAAATCTGGGGTTGGTTTGAGGTCTGACGCCGAGTTGATCGTCGCTTCGCGGCGGGATCCGCAGGCGTTTCGGGAGCTGTATGACCGGTGGGCCGAGCCGCTGCTGAGGTTCTTCTACGGGCGGGTGCACAGCCCCGAGGTGGCCACGGATCTACTGGCGGAGACGTTCGCGGTCGCGTTTGAGAAGCGCGAGCGGTTTCGGGATGTGGGCAAGCCGGGCGGTGCGTGGCTGTATGGCATCGCCCGCAACGAGTTGTCTCGGTACTTCCGCCGCGAGCGAGTGCAGTTTCGTGCGGTGCAGCGGCTCGGCATCGAAGTTCCGTTGCTCGATGCGGAGTCGGCGAGAGCGATCGAGGCGCTGGTCCAGACAGACGCCGACCGGGCGGCCGTGCGCGAGGCGATGACCCGCATGTCTGACGGTGAGCGGGCGGCGGTTGAGCTGCGGGTCATCGGCGAGCTGGAATACAGCGAGATCGCCGCGCGCCTGGGGTGCAGCGAGGGCGCGGCGCGCACCCGGGTTCATCGGGGCTTGGCGCGCCTGAGCCGACTGATGGAGGCAAGTTCATGAGCGAGATCCCATTCCTCAACGCGCTCGGTGACGCGATCGAAGCAGCGATCACCGACGAGGAGCCTGTGCGCGCTCGCCGGCGATCGAGGATCTGGGCGTGGCGCGGTCGCGGTCGGCTGGTCGTGGCCTTGGCGGCACTGGCGCTCGGTGGCGCCGCGTTCGCGGCCACCCAGCAGAACTCGACGACGCTGGCCATCAGCGGCCTGGCGTGCTACGAGGGCACGGGCACGAATGCCTCTGCCTACTACGACGTGGAGGCCAACGGGCGCTCGCCACAAGCCGCGTGCGCACACGTGTTTGACAGCAGCGGCCCCCACGCGCTGGCCACTCCCGGGGTACGCCTAGTCGCGTGCGCCGACCCTCACGGCTATATCGCCGTCTTCCAGTCCGACAGCTCCACGCGGCAGTGCCAGCAGCTCGGAATGAAGCCGCTGCAATCGAGGTCATATGCGGTCGCCCATGCAGCGGTACGGACGCTGCTGCGTGCCCTCCAGGCCGTCAATCCAGGCGGTGGGTGCGTAACACCTGGCACCGTTCTGGCCGGCGTACGACACGTGCTGGGGCGACTCGGATGGCACGGCTGGCGGGCGGCAATCCAGCCACGCCTCAGCAACCACGGCGCGTGCGCCAGGTTCATGGGCACCGGCAGCTCCATCTCCGACCCCGCCGCGTCACTCGACGCCCAACACCACACGGTCTGGATCATCACCAGCAACCGCTGACGAGCATGCCCCCCGCGATCCTCCGTCGCGACGGCCCAGACTGCCCGATTCACGAATCACCAAGCGCGTCGCCTCCCGATCCGCGACGATCGGGACTCCTGCACCGCCCCAGCTGGCGGCCAGCGGCGGCGTATGTCGGCGGCCGGGACTCCCCGGCTGCTTAAACTCCACAGTGTCTTGACGCAGAAGCTTCTCATGGTCCCGCACGGGCCGCCGACCGGTTGCACTCGAGCCTCGGCCCGCCGTGCGGCAGGTCGAGGATCAGATCGAGGTCGACGCGAGCGCTACGGTTGATCAGCGCCAGCTCGGCATGATCTGGAGGGCCCGGGGCAGGTAGGCCGATCGGCAGCTCATTCTCCCGCCTGGTGTCCCGTCACGATGTGAACGAACAGCTGGTCGTCGTCAAACCCGACAACTACAAACTGCGTAGTCGGATCGTAGGTATCGACCATCGCCTTGAAGTTGCCACTTGCCGGGTCTCCAGCGCCTACCAGTCCGTCGTCAACAAAGCGGCGCAGCAGGTCTGGCATCCGAGAAGCGGCGTAGTACATCGCATCGCGCTTTCCCAACGCCTTGACCTGCTCTTCGTCACTCGTCACCCAGAACCCTCGCCCCGTTGCTTCGTATGCCTCGCGCGATGCCTTAAACATTTGATCGCCATGGTCTGCGATATTCAGCCACTCCATGTAGCGATCTCCGGGTTTGTGGCTACTCATTGCGCGTTCTGTCCTTGCAGGCTTGATGGGTGACACGGCCACAAGAGGGATCAACAGAGGTTTGCGCATCACGGTTCCGCATACACCGTCGCTCCAGCCGTTGGAAAAGCGAACGCCGAGCGCCATCCCTCGGGTTCGCGCCAAGCTGCTCGAGCAGGCACCGGAAGTCCGCGCCGGCGGGCGTGCCATGCCCTTCGGTGTAGCCTTCCACCCTGCCGCGCGGCCAGCCAGGGTTCGGCGCCCACCAGCCGATTTCGATGCCCATTCTGGACGGCGCAAATGTCGCCACGGTCTGGCCAACCGCGACGGTCTGGCCAACACCCACTGCCGTTCGGCGTAACAGCGGAAGGGCCTCCGGTCACCGCGCTACATGCCCCGGTGGGGTCGCGTCCTCCCCGGACGGTGCAACTTGGCGGGTGCGACGTCCAAGATCGGGATGGTGTCGGAATGCGTCCACCAATGCCCGGGACCCACCGACGCAGGTCCAGTCATCGTCCCACAGCGTTGAGACAAGCCATGAGCGATCGGCCGGGAACATCAGGTCTGGCAGCGCGCCCTTCCAATACGGCTCGGGGCGCCAGGCAGCGGCCTGGTCAGGCCCGGCCTCAACCAGCACGTAGCGCCAACCCGCGTAGAGGATCACCTTCGGTGCATCGCTGAAGGGGATCTCGTATGCACCCGTCTCGAGATAACCCAACCACCACGGCTGAGGCGTCGTGTGCTCTGTTAGCACTGCCAGCATGGCCGGATCCTGGCGCTCCGCGTCCTCCGGATCTTGCGCCTCGTCCCCCAGAGGGAGCACGATGGTCGCACAGGCCTCGAACACGGACGGAACCGCAGAGGTGATCGCCACTCCACCCTCGGTGCCGTCCTGGATCCAGGCAACGGTGTCTTCGCCACCGATCCGCCACCTGCGGCCGTCCTTAACTCGACTGATCTCAGGGTTGGCGCCCGGCACCATTAGGAAGCGTAATGCGACCACGGCCCCACTGCTTGATCCACGGCGAAACCGTCCGATCGGCGGCCGGTGTCAGGTCGATCCGCTGCCGCGTTCACGAACGACCAGGTAGCGTCGAGCTTCCTCGCGTGTGCGATCTGACTTCGGCCCGGTGGACAGCGAGAGCGGCAGTGCCGCGACCAGACCCGTGTCGGCGACCAACGGGCAGTCTGCCCAGGGCCTTGGTTTCCGCGCTGAGGAGGGCGCCTGCGCGCAGAGGCGGATGTTCGGGAACTCGCGAGAGCATGCCTGTTCGATCGGGCCGTTTCGAGCCGTCTCGTGTCGGTGTGCGATTGAGACGGTTGAGCGAACGGATCCCCGCGACGTGGTGTGGATCGCCGTGGCGCTTGCGGCCGAAGAGCCGTAGTGGCGCAGCCTGAGGCCGCTGGCCGACGCTCGTTGTCAGAGAGCCGTATCCACAATTCTGGATGGCCGCCCCTTGTGGCACGGCGATGGCTCGAAACGGGCGTCGTTCAGGCGCGCAGGGAGCGATCCACCGCGCGGGCGACCTGCTCGCGCGAGCGGGCTGAAACCGCGCTACGGAGGGCAGCGCGCCAGCGCTCAGGAGACGCCGATGACTGCTCGAGCCCCAGGTCCGCAAGTACCGCGGCTTGATCAACGTGAACGGCGATCTGTTCGGCACGACGCTGAGCCGCTACATGTTGAGCGCCCGCCAGCTGCGTTCGGCCACGGTCGCACGCGAGGCTGATCAGGTCCTCAGCTACCAACGGCATGGCCCGCCGCGCGCACTTCTCCCACGGTGCGTCGGCCGCCGAGTCCACAACCACCTGACGTACGACTCGCCAGCCTGCATGATGCGAATCGCAGCGCGCTACAAGGAATCGCGCGAGCGCCTCTGCCACCCCGACCGCTCCGGGCTCGGACCCGTGGCCGTCGAGATGTCGCAGCGCGGCACCGACGTTACGCCCGTCATCGACGGCCCTGGCGACCTGCCGCGCGGTCGCCCGAGGCTTGCGTAGTTGATCTTCGATCCTTCCACCGTACTCCCCGGCGGGTCCCGGTCCTCGGGCCCAGTCTTTAGAACTGCGCTTGGTCATCGCGTTGAGGTTGCACCGCCACCGTCACAGACCAGCTCGTGGCGAGGACCGAGACCGGTGCTCCCGATTGCGGTGGACCTGCTTTCGCGCCCCTTCGGTGATCGTGCCAGAGGTCGAAGACATCTTCCTTCACGAAGACTCAGCGGTCTGGACGCCGCCGTGGCGACAAACGGGAAGTGTGCGGCTGAGGACAAGCGCCGCTTCGCCACCGTCTCACAGACGTGCGAAAGAGCGGCGTCTGGTAACGGCAGTGGTGTCACCCGTTAGCTCGCCCGGTCTTGAGCTTGCGCCAGCCGCCGGCCCGATTGTTGGCGATGATCTGGCGGTACATCGCCGCCAAGGCCGATTCGTTGATCGCCTCGTCCTCGTAGATCGCCACGGTCCGCGCGGTCTTGTTTTCGTGGCCGCCGGTGATGATGCCCTCCGGGTCGGGCACGATCCCGCCGTCATAGAGAAAGACGTTGACGTGGTCCTTGGCGGCCAGCAACGCGCAGATGTTGCCCTCGAGCACGAAGTAGGGCCGCACCCTGCGCTTGATCGTCTCCTGGACCTGAGAATCCGCAGCGTGGACCAGGTCGCGCACTCGCTGGCAGATTGCCTGCTGCCACTGCGGCAAACCGTCGACGTAGGCGTCCACGCGTGGGTCCTTCGTGTAGCTCACCCCGCGAGGGTACGCGCATATCCCAGCGCAACAGACGCCAGGCGTCCGCCGCTGCTTTAGCGCGCGTTCCCGCATCCGATGCGATCCGGCAGTCACCCCGGCCGGAGTGAGATTGCCGTCACGGGCTACAGGCGCCTTGGCACGGTCGCCGCTGACCTGGATTTCCAGCACCCGCCGGCGACGCCAGCGTCGCCTCGGTGGCTCCGTCCCGAGTTGAGCAGCCCCATCCGTTGCTAACGAGCTATTGGCGAGTCCTTCGCTGGTGCGTCAAGGGGAGTTGGGGTGGATCGCTTGGATAGTGGGGAGGATGATCGTGAAGATCGCGCCGCCGTCGCGCGCGTTGCTGGCTGTCGCGGTGCCGTCGTGCTGTTCGACAATGCGTTGGACGATTGCGAGGCCAAGCCCGCTGCCCGGTTGACCGCGGGAGCTGGTGCCTCGGTAGAAGCGATCAAAGACGTGCGGGAGGTCTGTCTCGTCGATCCCGGGCCCGTGGTCACGGACCCACAGCCCTTCCTCAGACAGGGCAATTTCGACGACCGCGCCTCTCGGGGAGTGTCGCGCGGCATTGTCGAGCAGATTGTTGACCGCTTGCGTCAGCTGCTCGGGAATGGCGTAGACGATGACCGGTTCCAGATAGGCGTCGAACGCGACCTGGGGGCTGTTGCGGCGCGCGCGGGTGACGGCGTCTTCGGTTAACTCGTCGAAACGGACCCGCTCGAAGTGCTCGTCCTGAGGAGTCTCGCGAGCGAGCTCGATCAGGCCGGCGACGAGCGTGGTCAGCTCCTCGCTCTGTTCAACGACGTCGGTGAGCAGCTCGTCGCGGCCTGAGCGGTCGAGGTCGGGGTTCTCGAGCAGCAGCTCGGCGTTGGTGCGCAGGCTGGTGACTGGCGTGCGGAGCTCGTGCGAGGCATCAGCGATCAGCTGGCGCTGGTCCTTGACGGACCGGTCGAGCGCCGCGCGCGAGGTTTGCAGGCGGTCAAGCATCGTGTTGAAACGACCTGCCAGCTGCCCAACCTCATCAGCGGAGCGAACCTTGATGCGCTGGTTGAGATCCTCGGTTTCGCTGACCGACTTCGCGGTGCCCGCGACCTCGGCCAGCGGCGCGAGAACCCGCCGCGCTGCCAGCCGACTCAGCCCAGCGGCCAGCGCCGTCCCGGCCAGGCAAATCAGCAGCAAGACGACCCGCAGCTTGGCTAGCACAGTGTCGATGGAGTCCAGTGGGCGCGCGAGCTCGACCACACCACCCGGAAGCCCCAACGCGAGCAGGCGAAGATGGCTGCCATCGACGTGAATGTCTGCGAACAGGCTGGAACGGCGGCCCTGAGCGACCGTTTGGATGCTGCGATCCCACGGCAGCATGACGCCACCCGAGGAGCCCACGATCTGACCATCCGCGGCAACGATCTGCCAGTACTGCGCCGGCCCACCTGCCTTCGGAGACGGCACCGGTATGCCCTCGTCGCCAAGGGCGCGGAGATCACCGCCCGCGATCCGGGCGGCCTGAGCCTTCAACGAGTCATCAACCTGACTGCGAAGCTCACGACGGACCACCACATAACAGACAACGGCCGCGACAACCAGCGCCGCCGCAACCCCCGCCGCCGACAGCAGAGCTAGCCGATGACGCAAAGACATCGCCTCAACCCCGGACCAAAACAACAGTCACCCACATCCGCTGAATCCGGGCCAGGCACGTGACTCCCAACGAACAGCTCAATCCAAGGCAGCTACAAGTACGCCGTCATCTTCCCGCCACTGCCGAAGAGATCGCGAAGAACGGCGATCGGCTTTGCCGCCCAAGCGCGCCATCGGCACGTGCGGCGAGCGCCGGCGTGCACAGGACCACGGCGGCGCTCACTAATCGCCAGCACGCCAACCTTCAAGCCGGCAAGGTCGTTGCAGAGCCAACTCGAGCGGCATCTACGAGCGCCGCGTCGAACGTGCGGTTCCTCGGAGGGTCCGGCGATGCCTACGAGGTGTACTCTGCCGTAACCTGCTGAGCATGATGCCCCGAGAGCGTAAAAGGTGTGGTCCCCTGGTTGGTAGCCGTCTGCGACCGGTCGCGGGAGCACGCGAGCAGGGCCCGCGACAGAACGCCGCAGGAAGGTTTGCGCGACTTCGTGTTGCGACGAGAACCGAGGCGGGATACCTCCCCGAGACCGAGGTCGTCTGATGACCGGTGACCAGGTGCGCGTTGGCAGTTGCATGCACGCGGGCGTCGTGAGTTGCGCGGCCGACGCGCCACTCGCTGAGGTAGCGCGGATCATGGGAGACCACAGAGTGCACGTCGTCGCCGTCGCCGACCTCGGCCATGGTCGTCCCTATGGCACTTGGCGTCTGGTGTCCCACATGGACGTCGTGGCCGCAATCGCGACTGGCCAGGATGTGCTGGCCCATCAGGTGGCCGCCACGGAGGCGAACACGATCGCTGCTGGCGAGCCGCTCGAGCGGGCTGCGCAGATGATGACCGATCATGCTGTTTCGCATCTGGTCGTCGTTGATCCGTCCGGTGGTTACCCGGTCGGGATCATCTCGACGCTCGACGTTGTCTCAGCGTTCGGTGGCAGCCCACGCTGGGGATCCAATAAGAAAGCCGTCTGAGAGAGAGGTCCACACTCCGACAGGCCTGGCCGCCAGGCGCTGAGCGCCGAAACCGCGGCACCCTGGCCGCTGCTCTCGGCCGCCGGCCGGCCCGAGCAGCAGTCCCGGCGTCGCCGCTGGTCCGGCGATAATCGTTGAGCGGCGCCCGACCGTCTTGACAACAGTCAGCGTGCTTGGATCGTGGGCCGATCGCGAGCGTGGTAAGCGGGGCGTCGCAGTCGCCGCTGCACACGGCCTGGCATGGGCATGCGTCGGGCATCGGCGACTTGTTCAGGGACATCTGGGGGAGAATGGCCGCATGGATCTCGGACTGCGAGACAGGGTCTACCTCGTGACCGGCGGGAGCCGCGGCCTTGGGTTCGCTGCGGCCGAGGCACTCATCGCAGACGGGGCACGCGTCGTGGTCAGCGCTCCGCACGAGGCTACGGCCTCTGCGGCCGCCGCTCGCCTCGCGCAGAAAACCGCAACGGCTGGCACCGCCAGCTGGGTCGCCGCGGATAACAGCGATCCCGCCACCCCGGGCCGGCTGATCGCCGCTGCTAAGGACCGTTTTGGCCGCCTGGACGGCGCGCTGATCAGCGCGGGCGGAACGCCAGCGGGTACCGTCGCGACCACAACGGACGAAGCGTGGCGGTCCGCGTTCGAAAGCGTCTTCCTCGGTGCCGTCCGGCTGGCTCGGATTCTCGCGGCAGACCTGGGCGGCCAAAGCGAGGGGGGTGCGGTGACCGGCTCGATCACCGGGACGGGTCGCTCGCTCGTCTTCGTGCTGGCCTCGTCGGTACGCGTGCCGCTCGCGCAACTCCCCATTTCCAATGGGCTATTCCCAGGCCTCGCCGGCGTGGTGAAGACGCTGGCCGACGAATTCGGCCCTGCCGGGATCCGGATCAATGGTCTGCTGCCGGTCAGGATCGCCACCGACAGGGTCCGTGAGTTCGATGCCCTCAGTGGCGATCCCGATGAGGTGCGCGCCCGCCAGTCTGAGCACATCCCGCTGCGGAGGTACGGCGAGCCCGAGGAGTTCGGGCGAGCTGCAGCGTTCCTGCTCTCCCCCGCCGCCTCCTACATCACGGGCGCGATGATCCCGGTTGATGGCGGTGCCATCCGGTCGATCTGAGCGCGCAGTCGCCGGCAGCGCCGGCAGGAACAATGGGCGCCAGGCGAGTCCGTCAGTGATCACAGAGAATGACTCTGATCTGCGTTGGCACCCGACGAGGAAGTGGATCAATCAAAGGCGCTTGATCAGGCACAACGATTCGGCGCCGTAGCCCAGGCGCAGGTAGAACGTCAGCGCTCGCTCGTTCGTAGACCAGACATCGAGGCTGAGCGCCGGCAATCCTCGGTCGCGTGCCCACGCCTCACCGGCCCTCATCAGAGCCGTGCCGACGCCGATTCTGCGCGCGTCCACGGTGACGGCCAGGTCGGCCACGTGGCCGCGAGCGACGCCAACGACATCCTCGCCCACCTTCAGCGAGATGAACCCGAGCGGCGCCCCGTTTGCTCCCTCGGCGACCAACACGGTTGACTGCGCGTCTTGAGCGCGCACTGCGCTGACCAGCACGTCGCGGAATCCCGAAGTGAGGGCCGCCGCGTCGTCCCAAGCCGGGGAACCGAATTGCAACAGGCTTGGCACGAGTCCCGCGATGAACTCGCAATCGCCCTCGTGCGCGGGCCGGATGAGGAATTGATCAGTCATCTGCGGTTCTTATCGCTGAGGCGTCACCGGCGCACGATCGGTGAGTCCGACGACGTTGTTGGACCGGTCGCGAGCGACCGTCTGAAACGTTTGGCCTGCGAGATGTGGCGGGCGGCGTCGTCGGCCATGGCTCAGCGATTGTGGTTGACGACCTCGACGTTGTGCCCGTCGGGGTCCAGGACGAACGCGCCGTAGTAGCCCGGGTGGTAGACGGCGCGCTCGCCGGGACCGCCGTGGTCCTCGTAGCCCGCGGCGAGCGCGGCGTCGTGGAACGCCCGCACGGTCGCGTCGTCCTGCGCCGGGAACGCGAGGTGAACGTGCTCGGTGAGCGGGCGCTCGTCGTCGATCAGCGAGAAGCTGAAGTTCTCGCCGACCATCTGGACGTGGTCCGGCTTGTCCACGCCGATCCGCAGCCCGGCGTGCGGGGCGATCGTCGTGTAGAAGCGCTTGGACGTGGCGGGGTCGCGGACGCGGATCCAGAGGTGGTCGACGCTGCCGTCGGGCACGGGGTCCTCGCGCTTAGTGTGCACCGCCTCCGCGCTGTTGCCGTCCGGGTCGAGTAGGAAGCCGCCGTAGTAGTCCGGGCCGTAGATCGTGCGCGGACCCGGCGCGCCGTCGTCGCGGTAGCCCGCGTCGATCCCCGCCTGCCAGAAGGCGTCCACGGCCTCTCGGGACGGCGCTCGGAAGCCGACGTGCAGGCCGCGGGTCACGGGGTGCTCGCGGTCCGTTGCCCCGATGTCCCAGTCCTCCCACTCGACGAGCTCGGCGTCCGCGTGACTGGGCTCGGCGCCCAGCAGGGAGAGGACGGTGCGGTAGAAGTGCTCGGACGCGGCGAGGTCCGCGACTGCAATTCCGACATGATCGAACATTCCGTTGAGGCTACCGTTGTGGGCATGCTCGATCGAGCAGCCGCAGGTACGCGTCCGGATCTCGCGGCTGCCGAGGCCCAAGCTTTGTTCGAGTTCCCAGGCGGGCATCGTGGCCGGCGAGCGGGACTGATCGGCGGGTCTGACGTGTGGGGGGTCGCGAGGTGGCTCGGCGACCTCGGGCCGGTCAAGGACCTAGTCACCGAGCTCGCCGCCGCCGGCGTCATCACCCGAGCCCAGGCTGACGCGGTGCTCGCCTATCGCCTCGAGCGTGTGGAGTCCGAGTAGTTACCACTTCCTACTGTCCGCGCGGAGCGCGTCTCACAGAGGCGTCGGCCAGGTGCGCGTGTGCGGCCGTGAAGGCAGAGCGGTGGTGCCTGTTTCGTACTCCCCCACACTCCCGAGGACCGCCCAGGCATGGGCGTACTCACGCGGCCGCTTTATCAACTCGCAATCGCAGGTTCACGACTTGACCGGATGCCGACACGTCGAGCATCGTGAGCGAAGCACGAAGCGTCGAGGCATCGAACAACCGCACCCCGTCCCCGACAAGCTCGGGGACGACGTGCATGAGGATCTCATCGACGAGCCCAACCCCGAGGCATTGATTAACAACGTTTGCCCCGAGCACGAGCACGTCGCGGCCGCCGGCAGCCGTCAGCGCGGTCGCCACCGCGTCCCTGACATCACCGGAAAGGAAGCTGTAGGACGGGTGGGTCTCGTCGGTCGGCGGCGCGTGGGTGAGGATGAAATGCGGACCCGTCCAGCGTCCGTCGAACAGCCCGCGCGCGTCGGGTCGCTGCACTCGCCGGCCGACCTCGTAGACACGGCGGCCTGCCAGGACCGCCCCAGTCCTGGCGATGACCTCGTCCACCACCACGCCGGGCATGTCGCCGGCGTGCCGAAAGACCCAGCTCATGTCGTCGTCTGGGCCCGCGATGAACCCGTCGAGCGACATCATCGTGTGGACGAAGACGTTGCCCATCACCACCTCCGCAATAGCTATTGACAATAGGACCAGGACCGGTCGCCAAACTCATCGGCCCAGCAGAGTCGGTCGGACATTGGCGGCAGACCGACGCGCACTCTCGCGTTCACGACGCCGTCACAGCCGTGCGGGGTTCCGTGGAGGCAAGGGACGAGAACTGGCGCTCCATCCGGCAGCCGCTTGACTCTCGGATGCGCCACGATCTCTCGTGCTGCCGGCGAGAACGAGTGCTGAGCGCGGGCGGATGGAGGAGAATGTGGAGATGGGTGACGAACGCCTGCGTTCTGAGATCCGCGACGAACAAGAGCGGATCATCTTGGCCGTTAGATCCGCAAACGATCACTGGGAGATGGCGAAGGCGCAAGACTCTTTTGCCGATCTGCTCGAACGGATGGCTGACGAGCTGGAGATGAGTTCGGCTCGTGATCGTGGACGATTTCTAGCGGCAGCACAGGCCCTCCGGCAGTCGGCGGCGGTCAATGAGCACCGGTATGTCACCGGGCTTAGCTGCTCAGCCCACGACACCTAGCCCGGTTGAGGCCTGGAGCGTGGAATTGGGTTGCTGGCGAGTGCGCATCGGCGAGGCGTCAATGGCTCTACCTCTCCCGACCAGGTGATCGCCTCGGCACCCTCGGTCTCGAGCACCTGCGGGCGGCCGCGATGAGCTGCACGCGGCGCTCGATAGTGGTCACGTGTGAGCGTGACGAGCACGCCGCTGAGCCTCTTGCCGTGGGTCAGGCGCGTACCACCGTTCCCGTCGGCGGTCAAGGTGAAGGAGTGCTCGCCATCGAACAGGCCGCGGACGCCGAGCGTGTCGAGCCACCGCAGCTCGCGACCTGGGACGGCGGCGAGCACGGTCGGCCGGAACGTCACGTCCCGTCCGCCGGGAGGATTCATGTGGACGCGGGGCTTGCTGCCGACCAGCGGCGTGCCCTCGACGCGGTCCATGAACGGGTTCCACTCCCCGTAGGCCGCGAAGTCGGTCATCACCTCCCAGACCGCTTCGGACGCCGCCGGGATGTCGACGGTAGTGGTGACGGTGGTGCTCATCTTCTGCTCCTTTCCGTGTTACCTGACGCTTGATCTCGCTGACCGCGGCTCGGGCGGCGCTCAGCATGTCTGGACGCGCGGTTTGTGGTGTGCCGCCATCAAACGGCGGATCGGGCGCGTACACCATGTCGAGCTGGATGGTCTGGGGCGCGCGTTCTCCCCGCAGTCGCCCGGCCAAGGTCAGAGCACCGTCGATTCCGGCGGTCACGCCCACAGCGAACACCCAGTCGCCGTCGATGACCAGGCGCTGATCGATCGTGGTCGCCCCGAAGAGCTCCGAACAGCGGCGAGCCGATCTGGAGATGGCGACCAGCGACGAGCACGTCCTCTGAGGCTGGTCAGGGCTGTCCAGGCGAGACCGTTGTCACGACCGTTGTCACGAGACCGGTCTCGACGTCGTATACGTGACCGGAGATGGTGATCCGTGGTGACACCTGGGGCGCAGAGGCGAGCCGCTGCACATCGATCGCCGCCGTCTTCGCGGGATCGGTGGCAGGTAGGTCGGCGAGCATCGCCTCGTCGTAGCCGCTGCGCTGCGCAAAGCCGTGGCGCAGCTCGTCGTCTTCCAGCAGCCTGCTGCCGCAGTCGGTGTGATGGATGATCGCCGCTTCGAAGTAGGGTCCCTCAGGCGCCTTGGACTCGACCAGATAGCCGATGTAGGCGACGTCCTGGATGACCGCTGGTGTCACCCGACCGCCGACCGTGCGCCCCACGATCGCATCCGCGAACTCCAAACCCAGGAACTCGGCCGGGTCGGTGCGCGGATCGATGCAGGTAATGACATATAGACCCTTATGCGGGAGAAACGGCAAGCGGGGGGTGTGATGACGGACATCGGTGGCGGCAAACGCTGCGTTGCGCGCACGCAGCGAGTCGATCTTCGACATGACAGTGCCTTTCTGTCCCCTTGGCTCGGGGAGCGTTTGCGATGCACGCTATGTCGATCGACCAGTCCCGACAAGATGTAAGGCTGCCACATAGCAACAGGATTGCGCCCTCATCAATGGCGCGCGCCCAGCGGCCGGAGCCGGCCAGCCGCAAGTCAACTGGACGGGACCGCCCGGCCAGTCTGTGCTGCGGCGGCCGCCGAGGCCGCGGTACGAGGCGGTCGCGCAACCAGCCGGCCCGTGCAGTTGGGGCACGTATCTGCCATGTCGGTGCTGCATGTCGTGCAGAAGGTGCATTCGAAGCTGCAGATCATCGCCGGACCGTCGGCAGCCAGCGACTGATTGCATCGTTCACAGTGGTCGCGCATCTCAAGCATGGCATCCCTTGCGATCGTCGTGTGTGCTTTGGGTGGCGGCCGCCGGGCGCCGCGGATCGGTCCCCGAGATTCCGTTGTTGCGGAACGCCCGCCGGTAGGCGGTCGGGGTCGTCGCTGCGTCACGCGCCAGATGCAGGCGGAGGTTGGCGGCCGTACCCAGACCACAGCGCCAGGCGACCTCCTCAATCGGTATCTCGGTCGCTTCGAGCAGCCGCCGAGCCTCGGCCAATCGCTCGGCGGTCAGCCATCGCAGCGGTGTGACCCCCACCTCCGCGACGAAGCGCCGCGCGAACGTCCGACTGGAGTAGCCCGCGTGCCGAGCGAGCTCGGCGACCGTCAGCGAGCGATGCATCTCCTGGATCGCCCAAGCGCGCGTCGCAGCCAGACCCGGCCCGTCTTCTGGAACGGGTCGCTCCATGAACTGCGCCTGGCCGCCGGAACGGTGAACCGGCGCGACCATCCGCCGCGACACCTCCGTCGCCGCAACCGCCCCGTAGTCGCCTCGGACCATGTACAGGCACAGATCGATCCCGGCGGCGATCCCTGCGCTGCTAAGAACCTGCCCCTCGTCGACATATAGCACTTCCGGGAGCACCCGGACAGCCGGAAACCGCGTGGCCAATTCATCCGCGAACTCCCAGTGCGTCGTCGCTTTGCGACCGTCGAGCAGACCCGCGGCCGCCAGCGCAAACGCTCCCACGCACACCGACGCAATCCGGGCTCCCCGTGCCGCAGCGCTCCGGAGCGCGTCGATCACGAGTAGTGATGGGTCGTCCCTGGGAAAGAACCCAGGCACGATCACCGTGTCAGCGTGCTCGAGCGCCCCTAGACCCTCGTCGACCCGCACATCGAACCCTGACGCGGACGAAACCGTCCCCGGATGCTCGGTGCAGACCGCGAACGAGTAACGGTCCCGCTCGACCGCCCGCCCGAAGATCTCCAGGGGGATCGCAAGGTCGAAGATGATCACGTCCGGCACGACGAGCGCAACCACGCGATGTATCCGCTGATTCTATTTCGGTCGGCGTGATTCCCAGCGAGAGCCGAGGCGTTACCGACCATCCGATCCGCCGGCCAAGCGGCCCGGGTCGCGGCGACCGATCCGTTGGGGTGGTTCAGCTCAAACCCGGGCGAGGCGAGGTACGGCGCTAGCCCGATGCTCCACTCCGAACGCCCACCGCACAGGAGATCCGTTGCCGACCGTTCGCGACCTCTGGCGGCTTTTCGCGCATCGAGGAGCACGAGCGCTGCGGGCAGAGCAGCACCGGCCGGTTCCGCTGTGTCCTGACTGGGAGCGGACTGGCGTACGACAGGTTCGACGCGATCCAAGCACCGGTCGGGTCGTCGTTCAGCCGCGGGACCCTGCTCGCGTGCATCGCGCACGCGCGGGGTACCGGCGCAATGTCGGCCACCGCCGCGGCGACATTTCGTGCCGACCTCGCACCGGTGCCCGACAGCTTCTTCACCGAGTACCGGGTCGCGAGCCGGTACGGAACCTACGGCTCCGGATCCTCCAACAGCCACGGCCAGAACATCATTCCGCCAGCTGCGCAACCGAACATCCTCGTCTGCCAGAACGCCGGACACGGGCTCAGCTGCCGCGATCACAACGGCGATCTGAACGCCCCGATCGGCGCGGGTGTTTACGGCGCCCGGCCCGGCCCCGGCTGGCGTGTCGCGCCACCCCAGACCCAACGTGGCGGGCTTCCGCCCGGCATCCACTTCACCCAAGCCGAATACCGAGTCCTAATCGACATGCTCAGGTATGCCACCGTCGGACACGCTTCGCACTCGGGCCGCGGCTAACTACCGGGCCCCAAGCTCGACGAAAACGCTGTCGCCGACGACACGCAGCAGCGCCTCCAGCCACGCCTCGGGCTGCCTTAACCCGACAGCCTGGTCACGAGTTCACCACGCTCAGCCGTGACCGCTCTCTGGGCGAAGGAGTGGTCCGCGCGCGCGGGACCCGGCGCTTCGCTTCGCCTCAGACGCGATCGCCACGAGAACCCGCGGTCGGCTCCACCCGGCACTTCCCCAGTCACGAAGCCTGAGCTGTGAGGCCGGGGATAGGTGCATAGGGGCTGCCGCGTGGTTCAACGGCGGTTGTCATGGCGTTTGGTCTCCTTGGGGCAGGTGGGGTCGTTCGACGCTGGGGGCTTGGAATCCGGCGGGGAGGATGGTCTGCACCAGGCCGGTGACGACGTCGTAGACGTGCCCGGAGACGGTGACGCGCGCCGGAATTGAGGCTGCCGAGCGCAGGCGCCGGACATCGCTCGTGACCGTCGCCGCGGGATCGAGGACGGCGTGGTCGCGCAACTCAGACTCGTCGGCGCCGATTCGTTGGGCGTAGCCGCGGCGGAACGTGGCGTCGGCCAGCGCGCCGGCTCCGCATTGGGTGTGGTGGATCACCGCGACCTCGAACAGCGGCCCGTCGGGCAATACGTTCTCGGCGATCTGCCCGATGAACGCAACGTCCTTGATCACATCGGGTGTGACCCGACCGCCGACGTTGCGCACGACGACCGCGTCGCTGAGCCTGAGGCCAAGGAAGTGCGCAGGGTCGACGCGCGGGTCCAGGCACGTGATGAGGAACAGGCGCAGGTTGGGAAACACGACGGCGTTCTTGTGGCCACCGGCGGCCGCGAACGCGCGGTTGCGTTCGATCGCCGTCTCGATCGTGCCGGCGGCGGGCTCGTCGCGACCCGTCAGGTCAAACCGGGTCGTTTCGCGCTGCGCCGAGCTGGGGCTGACGTGGGCGGGGGTTTGTTTGCTCATGGTGTTTGGTCTCGCGTGGCTAGAGGGTGGATCCGGTCGATAGTGCTGGTGTTGATGCGGCGGGGGTTTGTTTGGCATCTGCGGGTCACATTGGTTGTGGCGCGGCCTCGTGGAGTCCAATCCGCTGGTGCAGCCGGCGTAGGGGTCGCGGGGCCCACCAGTTGAGCGGGCCGAGCAAGGCCATGAGCGAGGGCACGAGTAGCGCTCGGATCACCGAGGCGTCGAGCAGGACGGCGAGCGCGGTGCCGATCCCGAGCTCCTTGATGAACACGATTTCTGAGGTCGCGAACGCCCCGACCGCGACGGCGAACAGCAGTGCGGCGGCGGTGATGATGCGTCCGGTCCGTTCGAGCCCCAGTGCGACTGCCTCCGCGTTCGCCGCGCCGGCGTCGTGCGCTTCCTTGACCCGGGCCAGGAGGAACACGCCGTAGTCGGTGGCGAGCCCAAAGCCGATCGCGAACAGCAGGATCGGCTGGGTGGCGTCGAGGGCGCCCGTGCTGTGGTAGCCGAGCAGCCCCTGGAGGTTCCCATGTTGGAAGATCAACACCAAGATCCCGAATACAGCACTCAAGTTGAGCGCGTTCATCACGACCGCCTTCAGGGGCAAGACGACCGACCCGGTCATTACGAACAAGACGATCAGCGTGGCGGCGACCACGATGGCGAGCGCGGCCGGAAGGTGAGCGCCGATGCTGTGCTCGAGATCGAGGTATGACGCCGTTTCCCCGGCGACGCCTACGTAGTAGGGCGTGCGGATCGCGCGTACCTCGCGCACGAGCTGCTCGGTGCTGCCGGTCAGCGGTCCGTGCACGGGCGCGACCTCAAGCAGCGATGTCGCGCGACCTGCCGGCTGCGCCGGCGCGACCGCGGATACATCCGGCAGTTGGGCGATCCGCTCGGTGAGCGCCCGAACTTCCGGTGCGGACGATGGGGCGCCGAGAACTACCTCGAGCGGCGTGGTGCGGTTGGGCGGGAATTGCCCGTTGAGCGCATTCTGGACCTGGTGGGCGCTTGCGCTCTGCGGCAGCACGCGGGCGTCGGCGGTGATAAACCGGATCTGCGTGAAGAACGGGATGCCGAGCGCGATGAGCACCGCGGCGCTCGCGACCGCGACCTGCGCCGGCCGCCTCGTGACGAAGTGCGCGAGGCGGTACCAGGCGCCGCTGCGTTCGGGCCGCGCGTCGCGTTCGGCGGCTTGCCGCAGCCGCTGGGGTGAGAGAGCGTTGACGCGCGGGCCGAGCACCGCCAGCAGCGCCGGCAGCACCGTGAGGGCTAGCGCCGCCGCCAGCAGCGCCACGATCGCGCCCGCGATCCCCATCGAGTACAGGAACCGCTGCGGGAAGATCGCAAGCGCGGCGACTGAGAACGCGACCGTGACTGAGCTGAACAGCACGGCGCGTCCGGCGGTCTGGAGCGTGCGGCGCAGCGTTGCGAGGCCGAAGCCATCGCGGGCGGCCTCCTCGCGGTAGCGCGAGACGATGAACAGGCTGTAGTCGATCGCTAGTCCGAGTCCGAGTCCGGTCGTCAGGTTGAGCGCGAACACCGACAGATCCGCAAACGTCGATACGACCCGCAGGAGGAAGAACGTGCCGAGGATCGCCAGTCCACCGAGAAGCGGCGGCAGCAGTGCCGCCACGAGCGAGCGGAAGAAGAGAAGCGAAAGCAGGAAGATGACCGGGAACGCGAGCAGCTCGGCATGCGCCAAGTCGTTGCCGACTTGCGTGTTTACCTGGGCGTTGGCGATCGCGTCGCCCCCCAGCTTGACGTCCTGCTGGGCGGAGAAGCGACTCTCGATCAGCTGGGCGTCGTCGGATAGGCGCTTGTCCGACAGCGCCTTGAAGTACGCGACCACATATGTCGAGCGCCCGTCGCGCGCCACCATCGCCGGGTCGTGCGTGGTGTAGAAGCTCGCGACACGCGCCACGTCGGGCTGCGCCCTGAGCTCCGCCGTGACACTTCCGACTCGCTGTCGCGCGGCGGGGCTACGGACGTCACCGCTCGAGACCAACGCGACGACGCCGGGATCTAGCTGGCGCCCGGTCGCGGCCTGGAAGCGGTTGGTCGCCTGGACGCTCTGCGTGGCGGGGTCATCGGCACCGTACGGGCTCAGATGGCTCGACACGCTGGTGCCGAACACGCCGGCAATCACGGCCCCGATCACCGCCACGAACAGCACGCGGCGTCGGTTGGAGTATGCGAATGTCGCGAGCTTTTCGAACATGGCTATGCCTTCTCTCTCGTGTCTGGTGATGCGCCAGGCCACGAGGATGTGTCCGGCTGGGGTGAGTTGTCATCACCCCGACCACAGTCACCCCGGTGTGAGGGGCGAAGCGCGGCTAGAGCAGTCCCAGCTCCCGGCCGCGCGTGACGGCGCTGCGCCTGCTTGACACACCCAGCTTCTGGTACAGGCGCCGGGTGTGCGTCTTGACCGTGTCCCGGGAGATGCCCAGCTCGTCTCCGATTTCCCTCGCCGAGAGGCCGGTAGGGAGAAGCCCAAGGACTGACTGCTCCCGCGCTGTCAGCTCGTCGATGACGACCGGCCTCGCGCCGGATAGATCGACTACGAGTCGCAGCGAGGCTTCCGAGCGCTCCGCCAGTCGCGGCGCGAGGGTGCCGGGCTCAGGACAGCGTGAGAGCAGTTCACGAGCTTCGAGGACCAGCTCGCGTGCTGCGGGGCGATCGCCCAGCTCGCGGCGCAGCTCGGCGAGCGTCGTCAACGCGTATGACAATTCGACCAAGCCTGCACCGCGCCGAGCGAGGCTGACCGCGCGCTCCAGCTCGGCCCGCGCCTCCGTCGGTCGGCGCTCGTGGCGGAAGAGCCGCCCCCGTGCGATGTGGGCCGAGCTGCAGATCCAGTACTCCTCCAGACCATTTGTCCTGACCACATCAAACGCGGCTTCGATCTTCGCGGTGCATCCCAGCCAGTCCCCGCGATCGGCGGCGATGAGGGCGAGCCGTCCGAGCGCGAGCATCAAGACGATGAAATTCTGCGAGTTGCTGCCGAGCTTGATCGCCGTCTCGAACAGTGCTCGGGCGTCGTCGGTGGCGTCGAAGAATCGCGCAGAGGTGCCTAAGAGACACGCGGCGAGCGAGTGCCAGATGGAGCTCCCGTCCAGAGGCGCGAGTCTTTGGGCCAACTGCTCGGCCTGACGCATGTCGCCGAGAAGTTGCAATGCCGCGGCGCGGATGACGGTTACCTCCTCCCCCAACTCTGCGTCGTCACCCGGGTTGTTTATCGGCGCCTGCGTGGCCAGGTCGACCCACCGCAGCACCTGGCTACGCTCGCCGACTGCTAATGCAGTCCTGGCCTGGACCAGACACAAGCGGCCGTCGCCCGCGATATAGCCGTGCGGGAGGTGATCCATCCACCGCGCGACCGTTTCCCGCTGACCGGCGTTCGTGAACGCGAGCCAGTGATTGTCGATCAGGCCGGAGGCTGCATCGAACTCTCCAGCTTCCGTCAGGTGTCCGATCGCCTCGGACACCATCCCGGCATCGAGAAACCAACGCCCGGCCCGACGATGGAGCTCCGCCGCGCCTCGCGGCTGTTTGCGCTCGAGCTCGTGCCGCAGTAACCCGCCGAACAGGTGGTGGTAGCGGTACCACTCATGCCTTGGGTCGAGAGGGATCAGGAAGTAATTGACGCGCTCGATCCGGTCAAGCATCGCCCTGCTGTCTCGCGCGCCCGTGACGGCGTCGCATAGCGGCGCACAGAAACTGTCGAGCACGCTCGTGTGAAGCAGGAAGTCCACCTCCGCCTCACGCTGCTCACCGAGTACCTCAGCTGCGAGATAGTCGACGACCCGTCGATCGCTACCAGTGAAGGACGCGACGAAGCCGCTCGGATCCTCGCGCCCGCGCATCGACAGAACGGCCAGATAGAGGCCGGCTGCCCAGCCCTCGGTGCGGTCGTGCAAGCGCTTGACCGTCTCGGGGGTCAGGCCGAGATCATGCACGTCGTTGAGCATCGATTCCGCTTCCGAAACTGAGAAGCGCAGCTGCACAGCATCGATCTCGTTGAGCTGGGCCCGCGCGCGCAGCGTTCCGACTCGGAGCGGCGGCTCCGCGCGTGATGTCATGACAATGCGGACGGTGGCCGGTAGATGCTCGATGAGCGAAGCCATGCCTTGGTGGATCCGCTCGTCTTCGATGGCGTGATAGTCGTCCAGCACAAGGACGAGCTGATCCGACACGTCTGCGAGCTCGTTGACCAGCGGCGGGAGAGCCTCGTCAACGAGGTTGACGCCGGGTGCGCGCAGCAGCGCCACCGAGGCTTCGCCGATCCCTGGCAGCACCGAGCGCAGCGCCTCGACGACGTACATCCAGAACCTCGCGGGATCGTTATCGCCCGTCTCCAGCGAGAGCCAGGCAACCGGACGCGCGTCTCTCGCGGACGCCGCCCATTGCGCCACGAGCATCGTCTTTCCGCTACCAGCGGGACCGTAGACCAGCGTAAGCGGTCGCGACGGGCCCGCGGAAAGTGCGTCGATCAGGCTTTCACGTACGATGAGGCGCGGAGAGTTAGGAACCGCGAGCTTCGTCCGCAGGAGCGGAACAACCCGATCACTGCCAGCGACCGTCACAGG
>CAVXAO010000020.1:0-69672 GCA_963759695.1 uncultured Solirubrobacterales bacterium | reverse complement strand
GACCTCCTGGGTGCGATCCAGGCGCTCTCCCAACTGAGCTATAGCCCCGTGCGGCGGCGTGTGCCGCGCGGTGGGGACAGTTTAGCCGCGGCTCGCCGTTCCGCCCGGACGAGCGCGGCACCTCCGCTCGCGATGCACCGCATGCGCCCGGCTGCGCCGAGGGGCGCCTCCCCCGGCAGCGGAGCGGCGATTTACCCGAAATCTGTCGATAGGCTGCATGCCAGTCACGGACAGCTCCGCGTCACGGCGAGCGTTGGCGTTTCGACGTCGACGGACGGGGATGAGGACGCCCTCATTGCCGAGGCCGCCGCGGCTCTCTACGCAGCCAAAAGGCAGGGGAAGAACCGAACGATCCGGTCAGTGCCGGAGACCGCGAACGTGGTCGGACCCGAGTAGGCTGTAGCGATGGGTTTGTTGGATGACGCAATTCGCGAGCACCTCGAGCTCAAGCGTCGCCGGGGCGCCGATCCAGCCGAAATCGAACGCTCCGAACGCGAGGCCCTTGGTCCCGTCCGCCGGGGGCCCGAGGAGCTCGAGCCGACCGATTTCGACCCCCACAACGGGGCCGACCAGGCGGACGACTATGAAGCGGAGTACGAGTACGAGGAGGGCGCGTGAGGACGAGGCCGGTCATCCGGAGGGAGAGGAGGCGCTGGCGCCGCACGAGAGCGATCCGTACGACGCCGAACCGCCCGAATACGAGCCGCCAGGCCACGATCCGCTCCCGCACACGCATGAGCCAGAGCCGCCGGCCTACGACGACCCGCCGGCCTACCACGAACCGCCGCCATACCGCGAGCCGCCGGAGGAAGACGAGCCGTTCGCGGACGCACCACACGCGGACGAGTCACCGCCGCCCGCGCACGAGCCACCGCCCGCGGACGAGCCACCGCCCGCGGACGAGCCACCGCCCGCGAACGAGCCTCCGGCGCCTAAAGCCGAGCATCCGGGCCAGGAGACCGTGGAGTACGACCTTAAGGATCACCCCGAAGCCGCGCCGGACGAGCACGCCGAGGGCGAGGACGTGCTCGAGGAGACGCCAGAGTTCCTCCAGGACACGCCGGAGCACGACCGGCTCTGGTTCGAGCAGCGCCCGCCGCGGGACTTCGACTTCGACGGCTAGCGTGTCCGGGCGGGCACGACGGGCAAACCGCCCGTCGCTATGCCAGTGCCAGCTCGGCCTTGCGGCCAAATCCGACGGTGGCGTGGAGCCTGCACTTCGGCAGGCCCTTCAGCGGCTGCTGGTCGAGAGCGTGGGTCTCGAGCTCGTCGGAATCGAAGGCGGCCGCGCGGGCACGCTCGGTCATCAGCAGCTCGCCGGGGGCGGCCTCTTTGGAGACGCGCGCGGCGGTGTTGACGGTGGTGCCGTACCAGTCGCCGGCCCGTGGCACGGCCGGGCCGGTGTCAATGCCGATTCTGACCTTGGGGTAGGCGCGCTCGGCGCTGGCGGCGTGGATCCGGCGCGCCAGACGCAGCGCCTGCTCGCCGTCGCCGGCGCGCACCATCACCGCATCGCCGGAGGACTTCACAAACTCGCAGGACTCCTCGGCGGCGAGGTCCATGCACAGCTCCTGAAAGCCCACGGCGACCTCGGCCGACCACTCATCGCCATTGATCCACGTCCACTCGGTGTAATCGCACAGATCCGCAAAGAGGAAGGTGTAGACAGGGAGAACCATGCCCTCTGGGCGTGAGATCCGAGTGAACATTGTTCACTCGCCCCCCGGCGAGGGCCGCGGCGGTGGAGAACGCTAGGGCGAGCCGGCGATCACGCCCCGCCGGCGAGCGCCTCGAGCCCGCGCGCCCCGGCAGCAGGAAATAGTCTCCGCCTCGCGTCGTTACGAACCGGGGCAGGCCGCTCAGAAACAGTGGCGGCGAGCCCTGGATCACCATCCGGTCCCCGCCTCCGTCCGCGCCAGGCGCGACGCCCGCCGCGAGCGGATCCCGGTCATCGCCGAGCCCGAACACGTTGCCGTCGCCCAGCCACTGCTGCTGGACAAACTCGAACTGACGCTCGATCGAGGCCTGGAAACACACGAACATCAGCCCGCGCTCGCGGCCGTCGGGCTCGATTGCGCCGGCCGCCAACGCCGGTCCGTAGCTCATTCCGCGCCGCAGCATCCGGTGGCGCTGGGTCGGGCGGCCCTCCCATCCGAGCGCGTCGCGAGGGTAGGACCGGCGCACGTGCGCCCCGAGCGGACACGCAACACCGTGAGGGTCCTCGCCGTAACGGAACTGGTTGATCGTCTCCCGGTTATCGCTGGCGGGGGGACCGGGGCGGTCCGGATGACTGGCCAGCGGCGACCCGTTCTGCCAGCGGCCGACCATCTTCGCCGCAAGCCACTTTTCGTCGCGTCCGAACCGCCGAGCCTCCGCGCGCACATATCTCCGAAACGCCGCAACGTCCTGCTCGAGCTTTCGCACGACCATGAACGTGGCGTCCTGGCCGAGCGCTCCGGCGGGAGCGAGCGGCCGCTGACCACCCTCGTCGACGTGGCCAAGGACGAACTCGCCGAGCGCCAACTCCCGCCACCGTCGCCACTTCGTCAGCGTCCCCTCCCCGTGGCGCGGCCCCGTACTGGCCCCGGCGATCGCCGGCTGGGAGAAGCCGTCGCCGAATCCGAAATGCTCGCGCGCGCCCTCCAGAACCGCGGCCTGCTGAGAGAACAGCAGCCGGAGACCGCTCCCGCTCTCTCCGAGTTCCGCCTCCAGCGCGGCCGCCGCCTTCTCGAGCGGCGGGCGCTGCCACGCGGTCAGGACCACGATGAGGTGCGAGTCGCCGAGGCCAGGCTGCCAGTGCTCCGGCCTGCTGTCGGCGGTGTCGCCGAGCGCTGCCGCGCGTGCCGCCATGCCCGTGCGTGAATGCGTCGAACCCTTCGAAGCTCTGCGCGGCCACTCCCAGCGCCAGCAGCCCCGCGTGCGTGAACGCGATGTTCAGCGTGTAGTCCGGCGGAGTTGCCTCCCAGCTCGCGTTGAACGTGACCCGCTCGAGGATCTCCGCCAGCCACCTCCGTGCCGCGGCGGGGTCGGTCACCGCGGCAAACACGTAGCGGGCGAAGGTGGTGCCGTAGCCACACATCACGTTGCCCTGCACGTCGGCGAGCGTCATCCGCGGACCGCCTCGAGCCAGGCGGCTCGCAGCGCGGCGCCCGCCAGCCCCTCTGCCTGGGTGCGCATCGCCAGCTGCCCGAGGGCTCGCTGGAGCCGCAGCGCCTCGCGCACCTCCTCGACCCGGATGCGGCGGTATCCGGCGACGGTGAAGCCCGGTCGCGCGTTGTGAGCGCTGAAGTATTCGGCGACCGCGGCTCGGATCGCCGCTCCCCGGAAATCCCTCGCAGTACCCCATCACGGAATCGAGCTGGGCGCCGGCACGCTCGCACACCGACGCCGCCCAACTGGCGGGTGCCGAGTCGAACTCGGCGCACATCAGCAGGAACGAGCCCTCGGACTGGAGCGCCTCGCCGCGGACGCCCGTGAGCGCGGGGATGAACGCGAAGCGGCCGAAGTGGGTGCCGGGAACGCGGGCGAACGGACCCTCGCCCCCGTTGCCGAGCCCCTCGAGCGCCCCGAGCAGCTCCTCCGAAGCGCCGGCTCGCACCGGAGCTATCACCGCCAGTGACGATGCCGCAATGCCGCTCACAGCAGCAGCTGGTTGTCCTGCACGAAGCGCTCCCAGGCAGCGGTGAACTCGGCGTCGCTCACGCCCTCGGCCAGCCGCGCAAACGCCTCGTGTCGCTCACTCAGCTCGAGGGCGTGCCCGATCATCCGCGACGACCCCTCCGGGTATGCGCAGTAGTAGTGCTGCACCGGCGTCGCGTTGCCCAGCACGTAGCTCAGGAAGCGATCGACCACCGCCGGTCCCGGAAAGCCGTAGACGCCATGCCACATCAGGCGCATCCGCCACGGCACGATCAACGCGAACGCGTCGATGTACGCCGCGAGGTCGTCGTTGAAGTTGCTCTGGAACAGCAGGTAGGGGTGCGGGAGCCTGCGCCCTCCGTTTCCCGGGTCCTGCGCCGGCACCTTGTCCACCAGCGCCCAGTGCGCGACGTGGATGAACGCGAGCCGGACGAGGGTGCGCTTGATCAGCGGGGTGCGGTCGGCCAGCGGCCAGCTGAACCGCAGCCACCACGCCCACCAGCGGCGCGCCGGAGAGATCACGACCACCGCCTGCGCGCGCCCATGCCGATCCATCCCGCGGCAACCTACCATCGCTCGGGTCCCGGGTACGATTGAGCCGCGGGACCTGAATCCGGCGTAACACTGCGGGGGAGTCGAGGGGTGCCAAACCCAGACAGATCGACGAAGTCCTCAGAGCCCGATGGGCGGGCGGTGCAGCTGACGGAGGTGCCGAGTCCCACCACTCCGGGCGCCGCCGCTGCGACGATCGACGGCACTCCATTCCTCGGCCGCGCGCGCGAGCTCGCGGCGCTCGAGGCGGCGTTCGAGCGTGCCGCCGCCGGTCACGGAACGCTGGTGATGGTCGGGGGCGAGGGCGGAATCGGCAAGACGCGCCTCGTGACCGAGGCGATCTTGCAGGCGGGAGCGCGGAGCACCGCGAACGACGCGTCTCCCCGGGTGGTCTGGGGCCGCTGCTGGGACAGCGGCGGAGCGCCGAGCCTATGGCCGTGGACCTGCGTCCTGCGTGAGCTGTTCTCGTCCGCCGACGATGAGGCGCTCCGCTACCAGCTTGGCTCCGCAGCGCCGGTGCTCGCCGCGATCGTTCCCGAGCTCCGCGAGGCGCTCCCGGAGCTCGAGGCCGAGCCCGCGCTCGACTCCGAGCAGTCGCGATTCGTGTTATTCGACGCGCTCGCCGGCTTCCTGCGCCGGACGAGCACGCCGCGGCCGCTGGTGATCGTGTTCGACGACCTGCACGCCGCCGATCAGCTCTCGCTCCTGGCGCTGCTGTTCGTCGCGCGCCAACTCGCGGAGATGGGCGTGCTCGTGATCGCGACCCATCGCGAGGCCGAGATGCGCGCGTCGCGCCTCGCCGGGCTGTTCTCGAAACTCCTCCGGGTCTCCGAGCGGATCCCGCTGACCGGCCTCGAACCCGACAACATCGGGCGTCTGATCGAGCATCGGGGCGGCACCGCCGGCGCGCCCGAGGTCGCCGAGCACCTCCACCGGGCCACAGGCGGCAACCCGTTCTTCGCCGACGAGGTCCTGCGAATGCTCCAGAGCGAGGGTGGCCTGGAGATCCTGACGCAGGATCCAGCCCTGCCCCTGCGGGTGCCGATCGGCGTCAGGGCCCTGATCGAGCAGCGTCTGGCGGATCTGCCCGAGCCGGCCGTAGCAGGCGTTGCGCAGCGGGGCCGTGTTCGGCGACCGGTTCGCGCTGGCGACGCTCGCCGAGGCCACAGGGCGCCAGCGCGCGGAACTGCTCGAGGCGCTCGAGCTGGCGATCGACGCGCGGCTGATCGACGCCACGCCTGGCGAGGTCGCGAAGTTCAGCTTCGCCCACGACCTGATCCGGGAGACCGCGTACGCCGGCCTTGGATCGCTCGAGCGCGCACGCGCGCACGCCGCGGTCGGCGAGGCGCTCGCCCGGAGATACGTCGGGACGGCCGACCGGCATGTCGAGGAGCTGGCCCATCACTTCCTCGAGGCGCTTCCCGCGGGCGATCCGGCGATCGCCGCCGACTATGCCGAGCGCGCCGCCGATCACGCCATGGAGCGCTTCGCCCACGAGCGCGCCGCCCGGCTCTACGAAGCGGCCGGCGAGGCGCTCGAGCTCGTGGACGGGCTCTCCGATCACGAGCGGTCGGGGCGCCGCTCGGCGCTGCTGCTCGGCCGGGGCCAGGCCCAGCACCGGATCGGCGACGGACACGCGCGCGAGACGTTGCTCGAGGCCGCCGGCGCGGCGCGAGCGGCGGGCTCGCCCGGCGCGCTCGCCCACGTGGCGCTCGCGTTCGGCGCGTTCGCGCTGTCGCCGCGCCGGGTCGACGAGGAGCTCACCGGCCTGCTCGAAGAGGCCCTGGCGGGCATCGGGACCGACGACTCGACGCTCCGTGTCCACCTGCTCGGCCGCCTCGCCCGAGCCCTCTATTGGTCAGAGAATGCGGATCGCCGCCGCGGGCTGATCGACGAGGCGATCGCGATGGCGCGCCGGCTCGACGACGAGGAGGCGCTGGCAATCGCGCTCGGCAACTGCATCCCCGCCAGTCGCGGACCGGACACGGCCGAGCTCGAGCTCGGCTGGATCGACGAGCTGCTGTCGCTGACGACGACCCCCGGGGAGCTCGTCGTGCTGGCCCGGAGCATCGAGATCGACCTGCTGCTGGAGCGCGGGGCGATCGCCGCGGCCGACGCTGCGATCGACAGCCTCGAGCACCACGCCGAGCGGCTGCGCGACCTCCGCGCGCGCTCGTATGTCCCCGTCCACCGGGCCCGCCGCGCGATGATGGACGGTCGCCACCGAGACGCGCAGCGGCTGATCGGCGAAGCGTTCGCGATCAGCCAGGACATCGAGGAGTCGACGATTCCGCTCATCGCCACCGGCCAGCTGTTCACGCTCGAGTGGACCAAGGGACGTCCCGGCGGGGTGGAGCAGGAGCTCCGCCAGGTCGCCGAGGCACTGCCGTACATGCAGGTGTGGCGCTTCGGACTGGCGATGATCCGGGCCGCCGAAGGCGATCGCGCCGAAGCCGAGCGGATGTTCAACGGACTCGCCGCCTCGGACTTCGCCGACATCCCACGCAACAACCAGTGGATGATCACGCTGACACTCGCCGCCGAGCTCTGCGCACAGCTCGGCGACGTCGCCCGCGCGCCCGCGCTCTACGACCTCCTGGCGCCATGCGCGGAGCTGAGCTCGGTCACGCCCGCGGGCGGCTATGCCGGGCCGGTCCACCGTTACCTCGGGCTGCTGGCGCAGACCACTGGCGATGCCGCTGCCGCCGAGCGCCATCTGCGCGCGGCGCTCGAGCTGGCCCGCCGCCACCGGTCCCGGCCGCTGGTCGCGATGATCGCGATCGACCTCGCCCGCACGCTGGCGGGCCGCCCGGGCGCGGCTACGGAAACACTCGAGCTGCTCGACGAGGCGGAGGCCCTCGCGGACGAACTCGAGTCGCCCGCGATCGCCGAGCGAGCCGCGGGCGTCCGGAGTGTCCTCGACGGCGCCGGGCCCGCCGAGGCGAAATCCCCCCTATATATAAAACCCGTCACAGCCTTCGTCTCGCGTGAGGGTGAGGTATGGGCGTTCGAGCTCTCCGGGCGCACGGTCCGTGTCCGCGACAGCAAGGGGATCCGCCACCTCGCCGAGCTCCTCTCGCAGCCGGGCGTCGAGGTACACGCGCTCGACCTCGTTCGGGTGGGTGGCGCCGGCAGCTCCGCGGCGGCCTCCGCCGATGCCGGGCTGTCGCTCGACGCCGGCGCCGGCGCGGGGTCCGCGCTCGACGGCGCCGCCAAGGCCGCGTACCGCCGCCGGCTCGAGGACCTGCGTGAGGAGCTCGACGAGGCGGAGCGGTGGGGAGACCCGGAGCGGGTCGCGAGTGCGCGCGAGGAGATCGACTTCATCGCCACCGAGCTCTCCGCCGCGGTGGGGCTCGGGGGACGGGACCGGCCGCAGGCATCCGACGCGGAGCGCGCCCGTGTCAATGTCACGCGCGCGATCAAGACAGCCGTCCGCCGGCTCGGGGCGCAGGACGCCGAGCTCGGCGCCGAGCTCGACGCGACCGTCCACACGGGGCTGTTCTGCCGCCACGAGCCCGACCCACGCAGGCCCGTCCATTGGGAGGTGCACGTTGGCTGACGGCTCGCTGCGCTTCCACGAGCGGATGTCGGGCTGGATCTCCTTCGACGAGCGCAGCTACAACCAGGCCGCCAACCAGGGAAAGCGGCTCGGGAACGACTGCTCGCAGAGCCTCGAGATCGAGATCGACGACCTCGATCGATTTCTCGACGATCCCGAACACGTTGCCCGGGTGGAGGGCGTGGTGCAGTGCGCGCAGCTCGGTGGGGATCTGCCCGTGGGCCCGGGCTCGTCGTTCAACCTGTTCGTCGACGACGGCGGCAAGCGCCACAAGCGGATGCTCTACCGGCTGATGCTGACCGGCCCCAGCGGCCGCGAGCTCACGCTGAGCGGCTTCAAGGACCTTGAGGACGACCCCAACCTCGACGTGTGGGGTGACACCTCGCGGCTGTTCGTGCGCATCCTCGAGGGACACCAGGAGAGCGATCCGGCCGGGGACGCGCAGACCGTCGCCACCGGGATCCTCTACATCTCGCACCTCGGCGTGCTGAGGATGCTGACGACGTTTCGGGGCAACGGCGGGATCAGGAGCTCGGCGCGGTTCACCGAGTTCTTCGTCCGCGAGCTCGACAAGGTCTACGCCGGTCGCGACCAGACGGTGAACGCCGACGACTTTCCCTCGCCGACGGGTCTCGACACCCGGTGGCAGGGCCATCCGCCGGGGGAGTGGCACGACCTCGACGGTCACCCCGGTCTCCGCCGCCGGATCATCGGATTCCACGCGGCCGATGCGGTGAAGACGCCGTTGACGCTCCACCAGATCGCAGGACCCGAGACGCCGACTCGCGGGCCGGTGCTGCTGATCCACGGCGGCGGCGTGCGCGCGAACCTGTTCTACGGCTCACCGGGGACGACGCTCGTCGACGTGCTGGTCGACCACGGCTACGACGTCTGGCTCGAGAACTGGCGCGCGTCGATCGACCTCCCCGCGCGCGAGTACACCCTCGATGAGGGCGCCGTCTATGACCACCCAGCCGCCGTGGCGGAGATCAAGCGGCGCACCGGCGCCGAGAAGCTCAAGGCGGTCGTGCAGTGCCAGGGATCGACGAGCCTGACGATGTCGGCGATCGCCGGGCTCGTCCCCGACATCACCACGATCGTCACCAACGCAGTCTCGCTGTACGTCAACGTGCCGCGGGCGTCGGAGATCAAGCTCCATGTGTTCGTGCCGGTGTCATCGGTTCGTCTGAACGGGCTCGACGCGCAGTGGGGCGTGCGTGCCCCGTCGGCGCTGGCGGGCGGTGTGGCCGGGTTGGCCCACCTGATCCGCGGGCGCGACTGCGACAACGAGGTGTGCCAGTTCGCGAACTACATGTACGGGGTGGGACCGGACATCCTGTGGCGCCACGTGAACCTCGATCCCGAGACCCACGAGTGGGTCTCGCGCGAGTTCGGGTTTTGTCCCTTCTCGCTGCTGCGTCAGATCGGGAGGGCGCAGCGAACGGGCGTGATCGCGCCCACGGGCCAGCTACGCGAGCTTCCCGCGAGCCTCGTCGACCATCCGCCACAGACGGACGCCCGGTTCTCGTTTCTGGCCGGCTCGGCTAACCGGTTGTTCTTACCTGTCAGTCAGCGACGATCCTTTCTGCACTTCGACAGGTACAGGCCCGGTTATCACACGTTCCACGAGCTTCCGGGAATGACACACCTCGACGTGCTGTTCGGAAAGACGAGTCCACGGGATGTCTTCCCGCTGATCGTCGAGGAGCTCGATAGGGAAATTTAAGGGGGCCGGCTTACGCCGGCCCTGTGTTTAGGGCGGGCCGGGCGCCGCCGGGGACCTGACGGCCCTTGGCGACCGTCGGTGGGGACGCCGGCATGGCCTTCGGCGTCAGCTCGAGCTCGTGGGGCGGCTTGGGCTTGCTGATCAGGTACCCCTGCGCCAGGTCGCAGCCGAGTCCGGTGAGGAGGTCGAGTGAGGAGTTGTCCTCGACGCCCTCGGCGACGACGCGCAGCCCGAGTGAGTGCGCGAGCTCGATCGTCGAGCGCACGAGCGCCAGGTCGCGCCCCTTCTCAGCCGTCGACAGGCCCTTGATGAAGCTGCGGTCGAGCTTCAGCTCGCCGACCGCGAGGCTCGAGAGATAGGCCAGCGAGGTGAACCCGGCGCCGAAATCGTCGACCGACACGATGATCGCCAGATCGCGCAGCTGCTCGATCGCAAGCTTGGAGCGCTCGAAATCGACGATCGCGGTCGTCTCCGTGACCTCGAGCACCAGCGCCTGCGCGGGCAGCTTGTATTGCTCGAGCAGTTGGGCGACGAGTCCGGTGAACTCGACATCGAGCAGGCTCGAGGCGGAGATGTTGACCGAGACCGTCAGGTCCTGCCCCCGCTCGCGCCAGGCGGCGCACTGCTCGAGGGCCTGGTCGAGCACGACCGACGTCAGCGGACCCATCAGCCCGGCCTCCTCGGCCAGCGGTAGGAACTCGAGCGGCGGCACGTACCCGAGGCGGGGGTGCGGCCAGCGGATCAGCGCCTCCACCGAGACGATCTCCCCGGAGGGGAGGTAGACCTGCGGCTGGTAGTGGAGCTCGAACTCGCGCTTGGCGATCGCTAACTCGAGCTCCTCGGCGAGGCGCATGCGGTTGCCGCATCCGTCGAGGTCCTCCTGGTATATGGCGAAGCTCTTGCCCTCGATCTTCGCTCGGTACATCGCGACGTCGGCGCACCGCAGGAGGTCATCGGCGCCGGTCGCGTCGTTGGGCACGACGGCGATGCCGATGCTCGCGCTGATCCGCGCCCGTACGGCGGCGACGATGAAGGGCTCCTCGAGCCTCGCGGACAGCCGTTCGGCGACGGTCGCGGCGAGATCGGCGTCGGAGTCCATGAGCACCACCCCGAACTCGTCGCCGCCGAGGCGGACGAGCAGGTCGGAGTTGCGCAGCGATCCCTTCAGCCGTGCCCCGAGCTGGCGCAGCAACTCGTCGCCGGCGGCGTGACCGAACGAGTCGTTGATCTCCTTGAACCCGTTGAGGTCGACGTACAGGAAGGCGAGTGTGCGGTCCTGATTCAGCGGATCGGCGTACTGGGGGAGCACGGCGTTCAACAGCTGAGACAGGCTCCGGCGGTTGCCAAGGCCGGTCAGCTGATCGGTGATCGACTGCCGCCGGCGCTCCTCGGTTATCTCGCGGAGGCTGATCACCGCCAGCGCGGCCCGAACGCCTGCGATCACGAGCGTTGCCGCGGCCAGCGCCAGCGCGACGCGCGAGGCATGGTGCATCGACCCGTAGAACAGGATCATCAGCGCGGTGGCGGCGGCGAGCCCGGGCAGCACGAAGCCCGGAGCCCGCTCGTGGGTCAGGGCCTTCGGAGCGCTCGACTTGATCCACATCGAACTCGAGATCAGCAGGATTGATGTCGGCCAGGCGACCGCGTCGAGCAAGGTGCCGACACGCGATGACCCGATTCCCGACTGGAACAGGTGGGCAGTGTCACCGACGGCGTTGATCGCGTACCCGATCGCCAGTATCAGCCACGGCGCCTTTGTCCGGTCCGGGAGGATCGCGGTGCCGGCGACGACTATCCCCAGCAGCAACACATCGCCGATGGGGTAGGCAAGGTTGACCACCACCGACGCCGTGCCGCCACCGGCCGACAGCGACACGTCGTGGAACGCGAACGCCGCGCAGATCGCCGCGGCGCCGACGCCCGCCACCGCCCCGTCCAGCCACGTGGCGGCGGTCAGTCCCCCGACCTTGCGGCGCACGAGCAGCATGAGCGCGATGTACGTGATCGGGTAGAAGCAGAGGTAGAACGCGTCGGCCGCCGAGGGCGAGGGAGGCGTCGCGCCGCCGGCCGACTCGATCGCCAGCACGAGATCGCCGAGCGACCACGCCATCAGCCCGAGACCCAGCGTTATCGGGACGACCCGGGCCCGGCGCGCGGTGAGGCCGCGGAGGATGCACAGGGCGCTCGCGACGACCTCGAAGAGCGCCACGCCCCAGTTATCGAGCCACGGCCAGGTCTCGCCGTCGGGCCGGGCTATCTCTGAAGTTAAGTAGGCAACCAGAAGCACCGCGAGCAGTCCGTAGACCACCCAGATGCGATCGCCGCGGCGATCTTCCTCACACCCACGCGATGACATGCTCCGGCTGCATCGGCGCCCTGGCGGCGCGAATGCAGCCTTGTCGGACATATGTCCAGTGACGGCTGGCGCTTCGCCCTAGCCGGCTTCTTGAACCGAGACCAACTGCCCCTCGACCGGCACCTCTTCGCGCGTTGGCCGCGTGCTGGGGACGAGCAGGGCGGTGAGCGTGCAGACGATGAGGAACCCGCCCGCGAGCAGGAAGGCCTCTATGAAGCCCGCCAGCGCCGGCGTGCCGTGATGCGTGTTGTCGACGATCAGGGTGGCGGCGATCTGGCCGCCGAGCGCGCCGCCGAGGGTCCGCATCACCGTGTTCATGCCGCTGGCGACCCCGGTCTGATGCGGAGGGACGGCCTGCACGATGAGGTTCCCGAGCGCGGCGAACGCGAGCCCGATTCCGGCCCCCAGCAGCGCCGCGCTGATCAGCATGTCGATGGGGCGGCTATGGACGGCCGCGAACCAGAGAAATGCCGTGGCGGTGATCCCGCTCCCGAGGACGAGCGCAAACTTCGAACCGAACCGCCGCGCGAAGCGACCGGCGAACGATCCGAGCAACCCCATCGCCAGCGCCGAGGGCAGCAGGTAGAGGCCGGAGTCAACGACCGAGGCGCCGAACCCGACGCCGGTGAGCTGCGCGAACTCAGGGAAGATGATGAACGACGAGTACATGCCGGCGCCGAGCAGGAACGCGGTTAGGTTGGTCGTCCACACGCCGCGGATGCGCATCATCGACATGTCGATCAGCGGCTCGCGGCTGTGCACCTCAACGTAGACCCACGCTGCGCAGATGGCGAAGCCGACGCACAGGAGCACGAGCGTCTTCGGCGAGCCCCAGCCCCACGTGGTGGTCTCCGACACCGCGATCAGCACGCAGCAGATGCCGACACTCATCAGCGCCGCCGCCAGCCAGTTGACCTTGCCCGGCACTCGCACCGGCGACTCCGGGATGAAGCGCCACGTGCAGAAGGCCGCGATCAGAGTGACGACGAGCGGCAGCCAGAACAGCCACTGCCAGCTGAGGTGCTCGACGATCAACCCGCCGGCGACGATCCCGAAGCCGGCGCCGACGCCGAGGATCGACGACATCAAGCCGATGCTTCCGGCGATGCGCTCGCGCGGGAACTCGTCGCGGGTGATCGCGAACGCGAGCGGGAAGATGCCGCCGCCGCTGCCCTGGATCACGCGGGCGATGATCAGGACGCCGAGGGAATGCGAAAGCGCCCCGAGCAGGGTCCCCGCCGCCAGCACCACCAGCGTCCACAACAGCAGGCGCTCCTTGCCGTACATGTCGCCGAGCCGGCCGATGATCGAGGTGGCGACCGATGCCGACAGCAGGTAACCGGTCAACAGCCACGCCACCCCCGTCTCGGTCGTGTGTAGGTCGCGCTGGATCGTCGGCAGCGCCGGGATCACGGCCGAGCTCAGGACGGCGTAGGCGAGCCCAGCCAGAGACAGCACAGCGAGGATGACGTTCGGATGAACGCGCTCAGCGTGCGACTCCGAGGGCATCCGGCTAATCTAGCGGAATGACCATTCCGGTAGGTGTCCGGCCTGTGGCTCCGACAGGTCCCGATCGCGAGTCCTGGTCCGTCCTCGATCGCCAGGCGAAGCGCGAGCGGCTTTTGCGAGCGGCCGGGGTGGTGTTCGCGACGCAGGGGCTCGACGCCCCGATGCCGTCGGTGGCGGCCGCCGCAGGCGCCGGCGTCGGCAGCGTGTACCGGCTGTTCCCGTCCAAGCGCGACCTCCTCGCGGCGCTGGTGGTGCAGCGCCTGGACCAGATCAACGACGCCGCCAACGCGGCCTGTGGCGCCGACGGGGACCACTGGTCGGCGCTGGTCGAGATGCTGTGGACGATCGTCGAGCGCGACTCATGCGACGACTTCCTTGGCGACGCCCGGGTGATCGTCGCCGACCACCCCGACGTACGCCGCGCGACCGCGCGGACCACGCGGAGTCTGAATCGGCTGCTGACCCTGGCGCGCGGGCAGGGGAGCCTCAGGGCGGACGCGACGACGCTGGATCTGAAGCTGCTGTTCGCCGCCACGCGCGCGGCCAAGCAGCTGGAGCCCACCGCCTGGCGCAGGATGCTCGAGCTGCTCATCGACGCCCTGCGGACGCCCGTCCCGAGCGGCTAGGACCGCGCCCGGGCCTTCGTCCACTCGGCCTTGTGGATCTTCTTGGTCGCCTGGTAGTCAGCCAGCGCCTGCGCGGAATCGACATCCCCGAGCGTGGGGTGCCACGGGATGAGCTCCTGTGCGGCCTCGACGCCGTAACGCTTGGCGAGCACGGCGCCGAGCGCCTTGATCTTCATCTCTCCGAAGCCGGGGAGCGCGCCGATGTTGGCGCGCAGCTCGTCGGCGTCAGCGGCGTCGGTCCACACGCGCGCGGCGTCGCCGTCGTAGTTGTCGCGAACGTACGCGGCCAGGTCCCGTACTCGTGCGGCCATGTTGCCGGGGAACCGGTGAATGGCGGGGGGCTCGCGGAAGATCGGCTCGAGGTCGGTCGAAGCGAGCGTGTCGGCGTCGAGCGTCCCCAGCCGCTGGCGCAGGGCCAAGGGCCCCGAGAACGCCTTTTGGACGGTGACCTGCTGGTCGAGCGCGAACCCGATCAGCAGCGCCATCGGGTCGGTAGCGATCAGCTCGTTGGCCTCGTCGGAATCGGTGAAGTGGAGGCGATCAGGCATGAAGCCGATCATAACCGGCCGGTTTCGCTCCTCGGCGCGCCCTTGCCGCCACGGCGAGGCGTCACTTCTTCAACGTGAACGCCTTGCTGGCGGACCCGGTGTTTCCGCCGGGGACGGTGAACACACCCGTCGCGACGAGCTTCAGCTTCTCGGCGTGCCTCAGCAGGTGCCTGCCGGTGGCACTGAGCAGGACCTTGAGCTTCGCGGTCCCCGGCTTGTGGAAGATCACGCTGAGGCCGGCCGCCGGAGGGTGCACCAGCTTGCCGGCGTCGCTTGCAACCTTCGACGGAAGGTTCCACCTGATCCGCAGCCGGCCCGCGCTCGGGGCCTTGAACGAGAATCGGTAGCCGCCGTTCTTGAGCAGCGCGCCGATCTTGGCTTGGTTGCCCTTGGGTTCGAGCACGTGGCGCAGCAGCGCTTCGATGCTGGCCGTGCTCGGGCCCGCAGCGGTGACGGTCCCACTCTCTGCCGAGTCCGCTCGCGAGGTCCCGACGGTATTGGTGGCCGCGACCACGACCCGGAGCCGCGCGCCCTTGTCCGCGGCCTGGAGCTTGTAAGTGTTGGCGGTCGCGCCAACGATGTCCGTGCACGCGGGCTTGCACCGCTGCCACTGATAGCTGAAGGCGGGCACCGGGTTTCCCGACCATGCTCCGCTCGACGCCGTCAGGCGCGTGCCGACGGTCGCGCTGCCGGAGATGGCCGGTGGCGAACTGACGGCGGGCAGAGACGGAGTCAGTCCGGGCACCTCGACGATCGAGGTCGGCGCGGAGCTCACCGGCAGACCCGCGCCGGCGGCGTTGGCAGCCGACTCGACCACCCGGATCGTGCGGCCGAGGTCAGTGGAGGTGAGCCGGTACTTCTGCGCGGTGGCGCCCGGGATCGACGAGCAGCTGTTGCCGCCGGCGTCGCAGTCCTCCCACTGGTATGAGTACGACGTGGGGTCGTTGGTCCACGTGCCATGTGACTCGGTGAGGAACTGACCCTCCGTCAGGCTGCCCGAGATCGTCGGTAGCGCCGTGTGCACCGGCGGGAGCGGCGTGACCACTGCGGTCTGATCCGAGGCGACGGCATCGCTCGTCACGCCCGCGACGGTGGCCGATTCCGTCACGCGGATCGTGCTGCCGACGTCATCGATCGTCAGTTCATAGGTCTGTTTGTCCGCACCGGCAATTGCCGAACAGCCACCGTCCGAGGTGTTGCAGTCCTCCCACTGATAGCTGCGCGAGTCGGGTGTGGGGGTCCAGGTGCCGTTCACCTCGGCGAGCGTCTGGCCCTCCTTCGCGACGCCGCTGATCGACGGCAGCGTGTCGTTGACCGGCGGCGCCCCCTGGGGTGGCGGACCCGAATAGTCGGGGTCGGTCGCCGTGCCGTTCGACCCCGCCGGCGCCGGGCTGCCGCTGGTCCCGGCTGTTCCACCCGTAGTGGCCGGCGCGCCGGGCGACCCGATGCAGTCGAGCGTCTGGCTGCCCGCGCCGGGTTGCCCGGGGCCGCCGTCAGTCCCCACAGCGCCGCCGGCCGACGCGCTCGACGCGCGGCCCCCGGCGCCGGCGTTGACCTCATCCGAGTCGGGGTCGCCGAACTGCACGCCTGACTCCGAGGCGGATTGGACGGTGGCGACCGCCCCGCCGGTGGCTTTGCCACCGTTGCCGCCCGCCTTGGTTTCCCCGCCGTCCCCGCCACTGCCGGGACCGCTGGCGTCACCGCCGTTGCCGCAAAAACTGCCGCCCATCCCGCCACCGCCACCGTCGCCGCCCGTGCCGCCACTGGGAGAGCTGCCGCTCGGATTCCCGCCGTCGCCGCCGTCCGCGATGTTCCCGTCGAACCGATCGCCGGTGAGCGTGAGCTCGCCGGTGGCGTAGATCGCCCCGCCGGCGGCGCTACCGCCCGCTCCGTTGGTTCCGGCATCGCCCGCCGCGCCGGCGTCGCCGGCGCCACCTGCGTTCCCGCCGTCGGTGCCGGTGCCGGCAGCCTGACTGCCCCCGGAGCCGCCCTCGCCACCTTGCCCGCCGATGCCTCCTCCTCCGGCGGTACCGCCGGCACCGGCGTCGCCGGCCTGGGCCTCGTTGTCGCTGAAGGCTGTGTCGGTAACGGTGAGCTGGCCGGTGCTGTAGATCGCTCCGCCCGACGCGGCGCCGCCCGCTCCGCCATTGCCGCCATTGCCACCGCGGGCGCCGTCGCCGGCCATTCCGCCGGTCGCCCCCGCAGCCGTTGTTCCGCTCGCCTGGTCCACGATGCCGGAGCCGCCAATTCCGCCGGTGCCGCCCTCACCACCGTTGCCGCCCCTGCCGCCGGCGCCACCCTGCCCGCCCTGCGCCACGCTGCTCTGGACGGTGTCGTCGACGAGCGTCAGGCTGCCGCCGAGCTGGTCGATTGCGCCGCCGAGGCCGTCGCCTCCATCCGAGCCGTCAGTCCCGGCCTTGCCGACGCTGCCGGGCTTGCCGTTGCCGCCGGCGGTCGGGCCGGTCATCGCAGTGCCGGCCTTCCCACCTGGGCCGTCCGCGCCGTCCGTGCCGTCGGCTCCGACGGGGCCCGCTGTGCCTGGTGTACCTGACGCGACGCCGTCCTGAATAGTGACGTCGGTCAAGGTGAGGTCGCCGCCGTTGACCGCGAACAGCTGCGAGGCGCGGCCGCCGTCAAAGGTCACCGCCGAGGGGGCGCCGGTGGCATCCAACGACACCGTGTCTCCGCTCGGGACCGTGAATGGCACCTGCTGGCCGTCGACGACCGGCGGCGCGATGATCCCGCCGCAATCGAACACGTACGAGCCGCCGGCGGCGATCGCCGACTGAACGTTGGCGGTGGTGCAGCTCGTGATCGGCGTCGCCCCGGTCTTTGCGCCCGCCAGCGCGGTGACGCTCAACGCCACGAAGGTCGCGACCAACGCGCGGCCAGCAATCCCACGGCACCGCCTGTAACGCACCCAGTCCTCCCCCTTTGCACCACCCAACCCCGGCGTCACCAGTCTTCGGTGACGGCTCGGAGACGATACATGAGTGCCGGTCCGTGGGCGAAGGGTTCTTTGGGCGCAGGGGGCCTCGGTGGCCGGTAGGTGGCGCGTTAAACTCGGCGTCTAGGCGGGGCCATAGCTCAGTTGGGAGAGCGCCTGCTTTGCAAGCAGGAGGTCGCCGGTTCGATCCCGGCTGGCTCCACTTGGGAAGTTCCTGGTAATTGGGTGGTGCCGAGCGGGCCGGGTCCCCGAGCCGCCTGGGTTCCGTCTGCGGACAACGCCGGTGACCGCTAGGCGATCATGGGCTGGGTCGACCGGTGCCGCGACGGGATTTGCGACCGTCGCTCTTGCGCGGCCGTCGGTCGAGTCCCGCGGCCGCCTTTGCGACCTCGGTCGGTTGGCGCAGCGCGCCGATCGTCCGTTCAAATAGCTCCGCCTGGTTCTTCACGAGCCCGGCGGTCTCCTCAAGCGCGCGCCCCGCGGCCTCCAAAGCCTCCGCCTGTCTGCGCAACATCAGCCCGCTCTCCTCGAGGAGGTCGAAGATCGCCTCGACAGGCGAGAGCAAGTGACCCGCCAACTGCTTCTGGAGTCGGCGTTCGCGCTCGATCACCTCCTGCACCAGCTCCAGCTGGCGCTGCATCGGTTCGACCAGCTGACGCGGAAGCTCTGCACGGCTCCCAGCCGACGCCGCAGACGCGACCACGGAATCCATCAGCTTCCGCCACTCGCCGAGCAACTCCCGGCCGCTGAGCTCAGGCACTCAACACCACGCCTCTCATCATTGCATCGAACACGCCGCCTCGACCGAACACGTCGTGGCGTTGCCGGTGCCGGTACCCTCGGCGTCTGCGGCCGTAATCACGTCCGCAACCGTCACGAGTGCGGTCACCCAGACGCACATCTTGATCGGGGCGGGCCGGTCTTGGGCAGAACATGGGCCGATGGAAGCTTCGTGGAACCCCTTACGCCACGAAACGACCGTCAGACGATCTGCAGCCTCGCCGAGGTCGCCGGTTCGATCCCGGCTGGCTCCATGCCGCAAAGTGGCTGCTTATGGAGCGAATCCAAGGCAGGTCACGCTGGCGCGGCGCGCTAATCTGGTCGCTCGCTGGGGGGTGGGACGCGGTCGCGCAGGACCGGCTTGGCGATCTTGCCGATGGGGGTCTTGGGGAGGGTGGTCTCAATGAAGACGGCGCGCGGCACCTTGAACCTTGCCAGCAGTGTCCTGCAGTGTTCGATGAGTTCGTCAGGTTCGGCTGTGAGGCCCGGACGGAGCACGACGAACGCGACAGGCTCCTCACCGAACAGCTGATCGGGCCGGCCAACTACCGCCGCCTCAGCTACGGACGGATGCGTGTAAAGGGCGTCTTCGATCTCCTTCGGGTAGATATTCTCGCCGCCGCGGATGATCATGTCTTTGAGCCGGTCGACGAGCACCAGGTAGCCGTCCTCGTCAAATCGTCCGACGTCGCCGGTGTGCAGCCAACCGCCGCGCAGCGCGTCAGCCGTTTCCTCGGGCTTGCCGAGATAGCCCCGCATGACGTTCGGACCCCGCACCGTCACTTCGCCGACCTGTCCTGGCGCCAGCGGCTCATCGTCGCCGCCGACGATGCGGACCTCCTGTCCCGGCAACGGTAGACCCACCGTGCCGGGCTTCCGCATGCCGTGCAAGGGGTTTGCCGTGGTCACAACGGTCCCCTCGGATTGGCCGTATCCCTCGAGTATGCGAACGCCGTAGCGATCCTCGAAATCACGGATCGCCGCCGAGGGCATGGGCGCGGCTCCGCAGACCACGCACCGCAGCGACGAGGTATCCGGCCGGGCCTCCACCGGCAGTCCCGTCAGCATCGCGTAGATCGTCGGGACCGCCGAGAAGAACGTCGGCCGGACGCGTTCCACCAGATCCCAGAACGTTTTCGGATCGAACCGGGACGCGATCACCGTGGAGCCGCCCGCCACCAGCGGCGACACGACGCTGACCATGATCCCGTTGACATGGAACAACGGCAACACGAGCAGGCAGCGGTCGGCTGTCGTCATCTCAAACCAGTCGATAATCATCGCGGCCGTCGCGGTGAGGTTGGCGTGGTCGAGCATCACCCCCTTCGGTCGTCCGGTCGTGCCCCCCGTGTAGATGACCAAGGCCAGCTTCTCTGGCTCCATCGTCGCCGGCCCAACGTCAGTTGGGCGATCTCGCCGCAGCTCGTCGGCAACGCACACCCGAGCGACGCCGCCCTCGACCTTCGACAACGACGAATCATCCGCCACGACCAATTTGGCGCCCGAGTCGCTGACCTGATGGTGCACCTCGTGCTCCGTCAGGGCCGGGTTCACCGGCGTCAGCGCCGCGCCGAGCCGCCAAGCCGCGAACATGATCGTGACCAGCTCGACGCTGTTGGGAAGCACGACCGCCACGACATCGCCATCCCCGATACCCCTCTCGATGAGCGCGGAGGACACGCCGCGGACCTCTGCGGCGAATGTCGCGTTGTCGAGCTCTCGGCGGCCGTCAGCAAGGCACAAGCCACCCGGATCCGACGCGGCCCGTTTGTCGGGCAGCGCAGCAAGATGCATCACCATTTGGGTCTCATCCTCAGCAGGACAGCGAGTCTCATCGTAGGCGGCGCTGCAGTTCCATCGGGCGCCCCCACCGGAACGCTATGCGGTGCTGGCCGGGCCCGAGGACGCGGCAGTCGGGGCTCGTCGGGCGCAGGGGCCGCCGTCGTTCTCCTCGGGGTGGCAAAGCTAGCCGAAGATCGGGAAGCGGCGTTGGGCGGCGAGGCGGTCCATTCCGTGCTGGATCGCGGAGTGCACTTCGCGGTAAATCGAGTCCACGTAATCGTGATCGTTGACTCGTTCCGGGTCGTGGTCGACGTGAATCGGGTCCAGCAGCTCGGTGCGGATCTTCGCCGGCAGCGGAAGGTGCGTCGGAATCGTCTCGATCGTCAGCCCGAACGGCACCCCGAGCACGATCGGCAGCTGCGAGCCGCGAAGCTTTGCTTTCAGCCCCGAGACCCGGTCCAGGCCGTTCGCGATCCAGCGGCCTTCGGAAAGGACGAACGCGGTGTCATGCCCGCCGACGCTGGCCACAGGAACGATCGGCACGCCGGAGCGGATCGCCTGACGTACGAACCCGTGACGTCCGCCGAGAACGGCCTCATCGCGCCGGCGCCAGTTGCGCATCGCGTCAACTTCGCCCCCCGGCCAGATGATCACGTCGCACCCGGCGCTGAGCGCCGCGGTGACGCCCTCGCGGGAGGCGGGGATCACGCCGACCTGGCGGAAGTAATCGCCGAGACCAGGCGCGGCCATCAGGACATCGTGAGCGGTCGCATGAAGCACCCGCTCGGTCCCGAATCGATGCCACCAGTCATACACGAACGTCCAGGCGTCCATCGTCAGCGACCCTCCTGAATGATTTCCGATCAGCAGCGAGGTCTCCTGCGGCAGTCGCTCCCAACCCGACGTCTCGAGCCGGAAGTAGTGCTTGCACAGGGCAGCCCAGACCGGATTCTGAGCGCGCATCAGTGTCTGGTTGGGGCCATCGAGGGCGTGCTCGGTAGCCGCCGCGACCCGCTTGCCGATCAGACCTTCGATCCCACCCTTGGACCGTCGCTTGGCGCCCGCGGCCGCTCCCAGTGAAGGGAGATCGTGAACCTCCCGACCGTTGCCATTGTCTAGAGCCGTTACACGCGGTGGTGCGCCGTTGCGTTCAGGAGTTGCGCGTCGTAGCGCCGCGTCGCTGTGAGCGCCGGACCGCGGCGATGGTGCGGAGCTGGTTGGCATAATCGATGCCTCCTCCTAGCATGTCGAGAGCTTCAACGCACAGGATCCCCCTGTTCGGCCGCCATGTCATCGGTATCAGACCCGGTGTCTCATGCGGAAACCCTGCAACCCAGCGTCCCGATCGGACGCCCCGTCCAGCACCGCGGCCCGACCGCCGCCTTGTCGATTTCGATCGCGAAAGCTCAGGACGGGGTTACTGGCGCGGGGTCAACGCGTAGTAAGCCGACGACGATCCCCCACGAGCTCGGTGCTCGGAACTATCGACACGACTGACTAGTCTCGGGCTTCGATGCCATCGGCGCCGGACTCGATACGGACGCTCGTCGGTCGATATGACTCGGCTGTGTTCGACGCGTGGCGAGGGCATGCTCGGATCCGTCTGGTCGTGCCCGGCGACGACGCGTGGGACGTGGTGGTGGCGAACGGTGCGGCCACGATCGCGCCTACGAATGCCCGAGTGGACGCGCTGCTGAGCGCCGACGCGGAGACGTGGCGCCAGATCGCCGCTGATCTACGCGGCGGGATGGAGGCTTATGGGTCGGGGCGTCTCTCGGTGCGCTACAACCTGCACGTGGGCGTGGGGTTCCTCGCGGCGACGAGTGGAGCAACGGAGCCTGGGCGCCTGCGGTTTCGCACGATCGCCACGGCCCGCGCGCGGCTATCGATTCTCGAAGCGGGCGCGGGGCCGGCGGTCGTGGCTCTACACGGGCTCGGCGGTACCAAGGGGTCGTTCCTGCCGACGGTCGCGGCGCTGGCCCCTCGCTTTCGGGTCATCGCCGTCGACCTGCCCGGGTTCGGCGATTCCGATAAGCCGATCGGCGCCGCCTACGACGCTCGTTTCTTCGCCAGCGCGGGCATCGATCTGCTCGACGCGCTCGGACTGGATCGCGTCCACGTGATCGGCAACAGTCTTGGCGGACGCGTCGCGCTGGAGATGGCGCTGCGTCATCCTGGCCGTGTCGGCCGGCTCGGGCTGCTGGCTCCCTCGCTGGCTTGGCGACGCGATCGTCCGTTGGTTCCGCTGCTTCGCCTCACCCGGCCAGAGCTTGGACTCGTCCAGCTGGCTCCGCGGCCCCTGGTCGACGCGATCGTGCGCCGCGTCATCCCGGGCGCCGATGAGGGCTGGACCGCCGCCGGCGTCGATGAGTTCCTGCGCGCCTATCTCAAACCGGCTGGCCGGGCCGCGTTCTACGCCGCCGCCCGTCAGATCTATCTCGAGGAACCGCACGGGGAGGCAGGCTTCTGGCCGCGGTTGCGCACACTCGAGGCCGATGCGCTGTTCGTCTGGGGCCGCCGCGACCGGCTCGTACCGATCGCCTTCGCGCGCCACGTTAGCGAAGCTCTTCCCCACGCCCGCCATCTCGAACTCGACTGCGGACACGTGCCGCAGATCGAGCGCCCCAAGCAGACCCACGCAGCGCTCGCCGCGTTCCTGTCCGAGCCTCTCGACGACGTCACTGACGCGGGACCTCACCGAGCTCGCTGATCTTTCAGGAGAACGCCGCTTCCTCGTCGATGCGGTCCAACTGCTTATCGCTGCGTACCCCAGCGGCGCGGGTGGTTGCCTTCCGCCGGGAGGAGTCGCTCGACGTGGGCGCGCGAGACGATCGCCACGCCGGCCGCGTGCGACGACGAATCTCAGTCGTGCTCGCGTCCGGTCAACCCACGGTGACAGGCCGACCGTTGACCGACGGCGGGTCGAGGTCGCCGCGTCCGGTAGCTAGGCCGGCGGCCGTGAGCTGAGGTGAGTCTGCCGGTCGGTTGGGCATGCCAGCTGCGGCGTATGCGTCTGGCTCGTCGAGCGTCTCGTGTTTGAGCAGCGCTTGGGCCAGGGTCTGGAGTTGTTCGCGGTGCGCGGTCAGCAGGGCGGTCACGTCCTGGTGGGTGGTGTCGACTAGCTGTCGCACTGTCTGGTCGACGATGCGCTGGGTGGCCTCGGAGGTCTCGCCTGAGCCTGTCAGGAATGGCCCGCGTGCTTCGGCGGGCAGGACCGTGACGAAGCCGATCGCCTCGCTCATTCCCCACCGTCCGACCATCTGCCGCGCGATCGCGGTGACGTGCTCGATGTCCGACTCGGCTCCAGTGGTGATCGTCTCGTAGACGAGCTCCTCCGCGACGCGACCCCCGAGCGCCACCTTTATCTTGCCGAGCAGGTCCTCGCGCGTATAGGACACCTGGTCGTCGTCCGGGGCGGACAGGGTGACGCCGAGCGCCGCGCCGCGGGGGATGATCGATACCTTGCGCACGGGGTCGGCGCCCGGTGTGAGCATTCCCACGAGCGCGTGGCCGGCCTCGTGGTAGGCGGTCCGCTCGCGGTCGCTTGCCGACAGCACGATCCCGCGTGGGGCGCCGAGCAGAATCTTCTCGAGCGAGTCGGTGAAGTCGGCGGTCTGGACGGTGTGGTGGTTGCGCCGCGCGGCGAGCAGTGCTGCCTCGTTGGCGAGATTGGCCAGGTCGGCGCCGACCATGCCCGGGGTTGTCGCCGCGAGCGCCTCGAGGTCGACGCCGGCGGCCAACGGGATCGAGCGAGTGTGAACCTCGAGGATCTGGCGCCTGCCGATCCGGTCGGGGGGCTGCACGGCAACGCGACGGTCGAAGCGTCCTGGGCGCAGCAAGGCTGAGTCGAGGATCTCTGGCCGGTTGGTCGCCGCGAGCACGATCACGGCCTCGATCGATTCGAACCCGTCCAGCTCCGTCAGGATCTGATTAAGCGTCTGCTCGCGTTCGTCGTTGGAGCCGCTGAACGCGACCGATCCCTGGCGCGAGCGTCCGATCGCGTCGAGCTCGTCGATGAAGATGATCGATGGTGCCGCCTCCTTGGCCTTGGTGAACAGGTCGCGCACGCGCGAGGCGCCGACGCCGACAATCGCCTCAATGAACTCCGAGGCCGAGATGGAGAAGAACGCCGCGTGCGCCTCGCCCGCGACCGCCCGGGCGAGCAACGTTTTGCCCGTACCGGGCGCTCCGGAGAGCAGTACCCCGTGGGGCATTCGTCCGCCGAGCCGCCCGTAGCCCATGGGGTTGCGCAGGAAGTCGACGATCTCGGTCAGCTCGGACTTGGCCTCGTCGATCCCTGCCACGTCGGCGAATGTCACGCGGATCGTCGCCGGATCGACGCGCCGCGCCTTCGAACGACCGAAGTTTCCAAGCGCGCCCATGCCACCGCCGCTCTTGGCGGCTCGCCGCATGAACAGGATGATGATCCCGACGATCAGCAGCGTCGGGCCGAACCCCAACAGCAACGACTCGAGCAGAGACGTGGTCTGCACTGTCGATTGGGCGTTGATCTGGACGTCGTGCGCCTGGAGTAGCGACGTCAGTTCATCGTTGTTCCAGAACGCTGGGACCTGCGTCGCGAACAGCGTGGTTGGCGTGGCCTTCGCGTCGGTGCTGGGATAGCGCACCGCGGCCTTGAACGTGCCCTGGATCGTGTCGCCCTTGGACGCGATCGAGGCGACCTGTCCGGCTTGCACCTCCGATACGAAGTACGGACTGAACGGCACCTTCACGCGCTGCTGTCCGCCGCGTGAGAGTAGTAGCACCGAGCCTAAGTTGACGGCGAGGAGCAGGAGCGCGATCACCATGAACCCGCGCGAGCGGTGCGGCGCTCGCGGAGGCGGTGCATCCGGCCTTCCACGCCCGTCTGGGGCCGGCGCGACCTGCCAGCCGCGCTCATCGCGTGGCATCGGCCTCCTCGGATCGGCCTCCGGAGTCGCCATCTCAGACGCGGGTCCCAGCCGCAGACATCAGGCACTGGCCGAAGGCAGCACCCAGCCGACAAGTGCGATGTATTGGGCGGCCGCCGCGACGATCACGAGCGCGTGGAAGATCTCGTGGAAGCCGAACCACCGTGGCCACGGGTCTGGCCGCTGGCGAACGTAGACGACCGCGCCCGCGGAGTAGAGCACGCCGCCACCGGCGAGCAGGGACAGCGGCTCCGGCCCGAGCTGCTCAAGCAGTTTGGGCAGTGCGAGAAGCGCCACCCACCCGAGCGCGAGGTAACTCCCCGCGATCACTCGACGAGGGGCTTCGATCCAACCGAGCGAGAACGTGACGCCGGCCGCAGCACCGGTCCACGCGATCGCGAGAATCACCCAAGCAAGCTGCCCGCGAAGCACGATCAGCGCGATCGGCGTGTAACTCGCGGCAATGAACACGAAGATTGTGCTGTGATCGAACCGCTGAAGCACCGCCTTGAAGCGTCCCCGGGCCGGCCAGCGGTGGTAGAGAGCGCTGCCACCGAACAGCGCGACCAGACCGGCGCCGTAGAAACCTACCGCGACCGTCGCAGGTCCAGCCGGGGCAACCGCGACCGCCCGTAACGCCGCGCCGGCGGCGAGGAAGAACGCCACCGCATGCGAAACTCCGCGCAGCCGCGGAACCCGCACCTCCGATGTTGCCGATTCAGTCACCGGCGGCAACCCCGCCGCCGCTATAAGCGTTCTCATCGCAAATCCGGAACCCTGGCCGTCGTAGTTCGAGTTTCGATGCCCGCGTTGGGAAGCGAGTGCGTCGCGTACAGCACGTCGGCTGCGAGCCCAGAACTGAAAAGCTCGACGACCGTACGACTACACGCGACACATAGCGGGCAGTGCCTGATCGCCAGCGAGCGCGATCGCACCTCGATGCTCAGGCCACACCGCGGACAGTTGAGGTACGGCACGACGAGGCGCGTGTCGGATCTCGAGACGGTCGTCACAAGGACGGTCGTCACAACCGTCCCCGTTTGGCGCCACTCGTGACCAGCTGATCGCCCCACGCTCGCCGTTTAGCCTCGTACGCGGGCGGGAGCTGTTCGCCAATCGCGTCGAGCACCCGGATCCATAGGAGCGCGTCAGCGTAGTCGCCGCAATCTGCGGATTCCTGCGCCCACCGTAGGCTTCTCCTCACCGCAGCACGGTGCCGCTCCAGTGGGTTAGCGGGTAGTTCAACGAGGGTGCTCACGACTGGCTCCTGACGCATTCGGGATGGCGTTGACCATTGAGGTCCACGTCCACGCCGGCCGAGTGTCGAAGCCGGAAAGCACAAGCCCGCCGAAGGTTGAAGCGGGGCTCGCCCACACTTTACTCCTCCTGCGGGGCGGGCACGACATCCGCGCGGCGCAACCAGGTCTTAGAATAGGCCCGTGCCTCACGGCACCGACCATGGCGAAACCGAGCAGCTGCGCGTGCTGATCGCCAACGAGCGAAAAGACCGGCTCGCGATTGTTGCCCCGATCGTCGTGGCGCTCGGCCACGAGGTGATCGCGCGCGAAATCGAGGTCGAGGACGTCGGACCGGTGACCGCCCGGGAGCGACCCGACGTCGCGCTCGTCGGGCTCGGCGAGAGCTCCGAGCACGCGCTCGCACTGATCGACAAGATCGTCCGAGAAGCCGCCTGCCCGGTGATCGTGCTCCTGCACGCACCCGACCCCGAGTTCGTCAAAGAAGCATCGAAGCGAGGCGTTTTTGCACATATCAGCGACGACGACGTCGAGGACTGGCAAAGCTCGATCGACATCGTGCTACGCCGCTTCGCCGAATACCACGATCTGCGGGGGGCGTTCGGACGTCGCGCCACGATTGAACGGGCCAAAGGCATCCTGATGGAGCGCCACACCATCAACGAGGAAAACGCCTTCGAGATGCTCCGCGAGCACTCCCGCACCGCCAACCGGAAACTGATCGACCTCGCCACAGCGGTAGTCGATGGCCACCAGCTCCTCCCCAAACACGCTCACACCCCCAAAGCGCCCTGATGTTCAGGACCTGAAAGAGCGCTAGTCAGCCGCCGCGAACTCCACCAGCGCAGCACCCGCACTGAGGACGGGCACGCGCATCCATCTCAGAGCTAGACCGCTTCGGCAGGCTTGAGTACGAAGATCTCAACTGCGAGGTCGGGATCGATGTGGTTCTGACTCATGAACGCGATCACTTTGCGATCGAGCTCTTGCTCGACGATTCCTACCAGGGCGTCCCGCATGGCGGTCTGGTAGTCGTGGCGGACTTGCAGGACGCGATCGCCATGGCCGTGGTCGACGAGCGTGCGCTCGCCCGTCGTGAGCGTGTCCGCGAGCAGAATCGTCACCACGGTCTCGTTGATCGTGGTCTTCGCCTTCGTCGGTCCTCGACCGGTGTACTCGTGAAGTACCCGAACTGCTGAGGTGGCGATCTTCGCCGAAGAACTTTGGCTTTGGTGCTGGGGGTCCATGGGACACCTTTCAGCCGCGTCCTCGGGCGGGTGTCGGGCACCACGAGAGGGAGAGGAAGCGTTGGAGCCCCGCAGGCAGCGTTCCCTGCAGCCTACTCCTCCAGAGCCGGTGGGCTCTCGGCGGTTCTTTGTCGCCAAATTGCGCGGTCCGGGGTGGCGGAGCCCCTCGATCTGTGATAGCCAACCCTTCGTCTAGCGGGACCGCGGACTGCACGCTAAGGGCAGGGCCGCGGGACCCAGGAAAGGAGGCGCGTCCATGACACGGAGCGCGCCACTCAGCTTCGACCAGAGCCAAGAGCAGGTCGAGGCCATGATGGAGCAGGGTACGGCGTTTTCGGACGTCGAGGACCTGATCGATGCCAGCGAGCTCTCGACCGTGCACAAGGCCGCGGTGTGGCTGCTCGCCTGGTCGCTGCGCGACGTCGACGAGCAGCGCCAGGATGCTCGGCTCACGCTGGCTGCCGTCGGCGCCGGCGAGTTGGGAGGCTGGTGACGCAAAGCGCCTCGGGAGCAAGACAGCGTTTGGTGTCGTCCGCGGTTAATGTGTCGTAAGGAGCGAGCTGCGGTCGCGCCAATCGGATTTGGGCCGCGAGCGCGGACGTCGTCTGCCACGCACCCACTCGAATTCGACGGGCGCGGCCGTCCGATCGCCAGCCGCCCCTTGCCGCCGCCGAGCGCTCGGGAGCGCTTCTGGCCGGCTGAGCGTCGAGCCGCCGAGAACCCGCCCGATAGCTGGAGCCGGGCTCGGGCCTAAAAGAGGGTTGGCAGAGAACCGAACGGACGCCAAGCTCCATGAACGTAGCGCGAATCGGCTGTAATTCCGAGTCCGAGGGTCGGAATGTGCTAGCGTCATTCGCGCGCTCAGTGAGCCGCTAGCTCTTCTCGCTTCCCGGGCGACATCTTCGGCCAGAGGAGCAGAGAGGCGGTTGGCCGTGGCCACCGCAACAAAGAAATCCCGAGCTGCGAAAGAGCTCGCGCGCCGTCCAGCTCGCACGCGCTCGCCGGAGTCGATCGAGTTCCTCTTCTTCGAGGACAACGGCGGCGCCTACCATTGGACGATCGTCGCCAGCGACGGAGCAACCCTCGCGCGCTCGGGGGGCTTTGCCTCCTACGAAGACGCCGAGCAGGCCGCGCAGCGTGTCCGCGACGCGGCGACCTCGGCGCGGTTCCAGCGACGCGATACCGCGGCACTTCCGGCCGATCTCATGGCGCGTCGCGATCCTGCAAGCGACGACGACGACGCCGAGCGTTGGTTGGATGAGGGCGGCAGCTTCAGCAGTGAGGCGGTGGCCAAATCGCCAGCGCCACGCTGATCCCGCCACCAGAGCGGCTCACGCACTCACGCAAACCTGATCCAACAGCCTCAAAGAGTTGGCGCTGCTTGACGCTGTAGCTGCGTGCGGTCTGGTTGATCGCGCCGTGGGCCGCGGCGCTGTCTGCATCACTTGGACATGGGCCCGGTTCCCGCGCCGATTTGACTACCGTCGCAAACTCGCCCGCACGCCCGGTGGACGCGAACGGGCCGCTCGCGGCGCAGTCAATCCTGCCGCCGACCCTTTCGTCGCTCTTGAGTGGCGTCAGACTGTTCCCCAAGATCTCCTTGTCTCTTGCGCAACACGCGGGAGCGTCTTAGGGACTCGGCAGAGCGCTCGCGAACCCTGTTGGCGCGGCGGAGGAGCTCCCGATAAAACTCGCTTTCGTTCTTGCGGCCTTCCATATTCCTTCCTTCTCCGTCGCCGGCCGTTTCGCCAGCCTGTCAGCGTACCGCTCGTTGGCGAACGCCTCCGACGGCACACGCTCGTTCAGCATGACCTCGGGCACGTTCCTTTACTTCAGTCATAACCCCGTAGAAATACGCCACCGGCCCCGCGGCCGTCAAGTATCAGGCCCTTCTGTGTAACGACGAAGCGCTTCCTCGACGAGCTTGACCATCTGCCAGTACGCGATGAGATCCCGCTCTGCCTCGGTCGTGTGAGCGAAAAAGCGGCGGGCTATCATCAGCTCGCCTCGATCGGGTCCTGCCGCCTGCTCGGCAACCCAGGCGCGGGCGATCCGCTTTTGGGCAATCAAACCTATCGCGGACTCGATCTCCGGGCCAGTGCAATCACCGAGCCGTTTGAACACGCCGCGACCGATCTCGAGCGACTCCTCTGGGTTGACCTCGCCGATCGCCACATGGTCCTCTCCCACGCGGATTGATGCGGCGAAGCTTGGATATGTGTGATGAGAGTGCCACGGCGTCAGGCCGAGTTGCCCGTTGCTCTCGCTCTGTGCATGAGCCCCGCCGATCGACCGATTTCGCAGCGGTCGGGCTGCCTTGCAGGCTCAGCGGCGAACTCGATCTCCTCCGGGCGCTGTCCAGATCGACGCAATCCTCTGGGAACGCGCTAAGTTGAGTGTCCACGCCTTCGTGGGGTCTCTCCCTCTCTCTGCCCAACGGTGGTATCTCCCTAGGAGAAGAGTCGGAGACGGAGTTGCGATGGACATTTTCGACCCCGGGTTGGCGGATCAGCGACTGGCGGCGATCTCCGCTTCGATGGCCCGCTTAGTCCGTGACCACTACGGTCGCGACTCGATCAAGGTCAAGGCCTACGCGCTCGAGGACATGATCGTCGTCGTGATGCGCGGCCGCGGCTTCACACCGTTGGAGAAAGCAATGATCGACGGTGGCGAGCCTCAGGGTGTCATCGCCCTGCGCGCGGACTTCGACAACATCATGGCCGAGCGCTACAAGCAGGTAATCAATAGGGCTACGGGCCGCAACGTCCTCGCACTGCTCTCCCAATCGCACATTGATCCCGACATCACGGTGGAGACCGCGTTTCTTGACCGACGAATGCGCCTACTGACCGCAGTTGAGCCACCTCCGACTGCAATTGAGACCTGAACCGAGTCGGCCGCACCAAGGGGCCGAGCGCTCCCACTCAGCCGATAATCGGGTCGAACCGGCCGATGCCACCGGCGTCCGCGGATCGAACCGCGAGCGGCCGAGTACAGTGTGAGAAGCAGTTCCACCGCTTGGGTGCCGCGCTCTCGCATTCTTCCTGTGGCCAGTCTTCCTAGTGGAGCGACGAGGAGTGCAGTGCTATGCCGAAGCAGATTCAAGAACCAGGCCCCGGACGGTCGACAGCAGCGGCGGCGTTCGACGAAGTTCGCAAGGAGATCGCTCAACGCAACGAGGCGGCCCACCAGAGGGCTCGCAAGCTTCGGACCGAGCGCGAGCAGGAGCAGGTCCGGGCGCGTCGTCAGCGGGACCTTTAGAAACACATCCATCGCCGTTGGGCGATCGTGATCAGCGCGCGCGGGCATCGCGAACGCGATCAGATATGCCGATCCCGCGCCGACGGATGGTCAGCCAACGACCTCGCGGTCGACGGCGGGCCGGGGCATGACCGCGATGGTGGTGAGGTGAGTTTGGATCAGCTCCGCACTGCGCTCGGTGTTGACGAGCCACGGGCCGTGTCCGCCGGGCACCTCGTGAAGGGTCGCGCTCGGGATCTGGTCGATCGACGCCCGAGCACGCTCGGCGGAGAGGTATGGCGCGTTCGTTCCCCATATGAACATGGTGGGTATCGTGATCGCGGCGAGCTGTGAAGGAGTGAGGACACTTTCGATCCGCGGCCGGCGGAAGTGGTCGATCGCGTGCATCAGCGAGGTGATGGTGCTCGCGTTCCCGGGCCGACGGGCGGAGAGGCGCAGGGCCTCGATCAGCGAATCTGGTGCGGAGGCGACCTCGGCGCTGCCCAGACCCTGGGCGAGCAGGCGTCGATAGACGGGGCGGGGACTCGGCGAGCGCAAGACAGCCACACCGAGGCCGCGGACCGTCAGCAACGACAGTGGCATACGCACGCGGACCCCGGAGAGCGCGACTGCCGGCTCGCCGATCGCGACCAGCCTGGAGATCCGGTCCGCGCCAGCGGCCGCGTGCCACAGCGCGAGCATGCCGCCGAGCGAGTGTCCGACGACTGGCGCGTCGTCGAGCCCGAGTGCGTCGAAGATGTCGTCGATCAACACACGCGCGCGCTGGCGAACGTGCCCGCTTCGGTAACGGTCGGGGTCAGACAGCCCGTGACCGGGAAGATCGACCGCGAGCAATCTCCAGCCACCGAGCGCGTTGAACAAGGGCGCCCACGCGGCGGCGCTGAGGGACACGCCGTGGAACAGGACGACTGGCGAGCCGCTGCCGTGCGCAAGCAATCGGAGGCGCAAGCCGGTGTTGGCGAGGTCGAGAAAGGACTCCTCAACCTCCGCGCCGACGGCGTGGAATAGATCGGCCTCGGCCCTGTGAATGCGCTTCTCGAGAGTCATGATCCGATGCGCTCCTCCTTCACTCGACCGCGGTCTGTCGAGTGCTTTGTAGTGATCGCGGCTACGCTCGCCAGCCAGCTCCGCACCGCGCGCTCGTCGTCGCGATTGAGGCCGGTGAGCGCGTTCCGCTCGACCGCGCGGACGCGGTCCGTTGCGGCCGCGAGGACCTCGCCCCCGCGGTTCGTCAGGCGGACGAGAACGACCCTCTGATTCTGAGATCGGCGCTCTAGCAGGCCGGCGCTCTCGAGCCCGAGGACGGCGGTGTGCATCGTCTGCCTCGTGACTCGTGTCAGGCGCGCGAGCTCGGAGGGCGAGAGCTCGGGCCTGGTCTCGAACACGCTGAGGATGACGTACTCCTGCGCGGAGAGCCCGACGTCCCGCAGGGTGTCGTCGAGGGCGGCGCGGAACCGCTGGTAGGCGAGTCGGAATAGGTAGCCCAGGTTCGCGTCCGGTTTGAGATCACTTGTCAGTGCGTCTGACATCTGCCAAAACTGTACCACACTTTGTCAGCGCGCCTGACAAGTGATGAAAAGACGTCATGCCCTGGCCGGGACCCCGGCGCGGGAACCTATGAGAACTTCACAATTCTTACTCAAGGTTTTCGACGGAATGCCGATAGGGAGATGGCAGGGGGCGTAGATAGGAACCAGTGGGGGCGGATTATCGGGTGCGTCCACGGGCAAGAGTCCGCCCGTGGACGCATCCTTGGTTTGCCGGCGAACGGCGGCACTCCCCGAGGGTGATCCCGGCGTTCCCGGCGGAGCTGCGCTGCTGCACACGTGCAGGCCTCGCCCGTCACCGCGGGCGGGAAGTCTGAAGAGGCGGCCAGGGTGCGAAACGCTAAACGCGGGCCGTGTCTCGACGATACGCCCAGGCTGCGCCGGCCACGAGGATCGCCGTCCACGCCGCGACGGTGATCCAGCCGCGGGCGCCCCAGGCATGGCCATCGAGCGCCACGTCACGGGCCTGGACGAGCCACCACGAGGGGAGAAACTGGCCGAACGCATGCAGGAAGCCGCTGTTGATCGCGAACCAGGTGCCGCCGAGGAAGGCGAGGATCGAGACCAGGCCGCCCATCAGCGGGCCGACCGAGTCGGTGTTCACGAGATGACCGACGAGGATGCCGAGCGCGGCGAACGGCAATAGCCCGACCATGATCAGACCGGTCATGGCCAGCCAGCGCCCGGCCGATAGGCTGACGCCGAGCAGCGAGCCCGAGATGTAGAGGACGAGGAGGCTCGACAGCGCCAGTACGTATCCCGTCAGCAGCTTGGCACGGAAGTACGCGCGCACCGACAGCGGGCTGATCCGCAGCTGCCTTGTCCACCCGGTCTCGCGCTCGCCGGCGATGCGGGCTCCGGTCGAGATCATTGACGCCATCGTCCCGAACGACGCCAGGGAGACCATGTAGTAGGTGGCGAAGGTGAGCCCGGTGCCGCTGATGATCTTATTGTGCTGCGGCGCCGCGATAAGCCAGAAGAAGACGAGCGGAAAGCCGAGCGCAAAGAGTAGGAACCGGCGGTTGCGGAATGTGCGCAGCAGCTCGTAGCGGGTGTACGCGATCCCGTTCACCGCGCCACGAGCTCCGACTCGTCGGCGTCCGGCTCGCCCGTCAGCTCCAGGAACGCCTCCTCGAGGCTTCCCCCGGCAATCTCGATGTCCTTCGCCGCCGGATATTGCTCGAGCAGCGCTCGGATGGTCTGGTCCGAGTCGACGCAGCTCAGGATCACCGCGTCGCCGTGCCTCTCGGCCGAGGCGACTCCGGGCAGGCCGGCCAGGGTCGACGGATCGACGTCCGGCAGGGTAGCCCGAATCGTCCGCCTTCCCACGCGCGCCTTGATCTCGGTCGTCGGGCCGTCGGCGACGATTCGCCCGTGGGCCATCAGGATCGCGCGGTCGGCGTTGGCGTCGGCCTCCTCGAGATAGTGGGTGGCGAACAGCACCGTCTTGCCCCGGGCGGCGAACTTGCGCATGATGCTCCAGAACTCGCGGCGACCCTCGACGTCCAGCGCGACGGTCGGCTCGTCGAGCACGAGCAGGTCGGGGTTGCTGACGATCGCCAGCGCGAAGCGGACGCGCTGGGTCTGACCGCCTGAGAGCTTTTGCGTTCGCTGGCCGGCGATCGCCTTCAGCCCTGTGACCTCGAGCGCGTTCTCGACGTCCATCGGGTCTGGATAAAGCGAGGCCATCATCGCGACGAGCTCGCCCACTGAGAGGTCGCGGATCAGCCCGCCCGTCTGCAGCATCGCGCCGACGAGGCCGGCGTCGACGGCCTCGCGCGGCGGGCGGCCGAACACTGACACGGTGCCGGCGTCGGGCTTGGAGAGGCCGAGCAGCATGTCGATCGTCGTCGACTTGCCGGCGCCGTTGGGGCCGAGCAGCGCCGCCGTCTCGCCAGCCGCGATCGAGACGTCGATCCCGCGCACCGCGCGGATGGGGCCCTGTGGGCCACGGTAGGACTTGGCGAGGCCGTGAAGGCGGATGCCGCCGTTGATCTGGGTGGTATGCGCGGTCGCGGCGGCCATCATCGGGTGCAACCAGGTCGACGCGCGCCGCGCAACTCGAGATAGACGGGGTCCGCCGCCGATCCGTCGACCCTAGCGGCCGGGCTCATCAGGCGCTGCAGCGTCTGACGCAGAATCTCACCACAGATGAACCGTACTGCGATAAACCGCCTCGGCCGTCGTCCAAACCAAACGTTCATCGAACCGAGGTGACGACCGGGTCGCAACTCGCGGCGTGCTTAGAGGGAGCCGATTCTGTCGGGTGGCCGGTAGGTGGAGAACGCCATGCCGATGATCCAGCTGCCAGGGGCTGGGCCCCAGAAGCGGCTGTCGTCCGACTCTCCACGGTTGTCACCCATCATGAAGTACTCCTCGGGCGGAATTACGATTGTTCTCGGGAAATTGCACGGAGTCTCTCCCTGCGCGCACGGATCGATGTACGGATCGTGCTCGCGCACGCCGTTCCTGTACACACGTTCGTTTATGATCTGGATTCGATCGCCGGGCAGACCGACCACGCGCTTGATGAACGTCTGATTGGACTCCTGCGCAGTCGGCTTGTCGCACGCCTCCGCCGCAGGGCCACCGTTGCTCCCTTGACTCGGGTTGCCGCACACCGGACTGCCATCGTTCGGGGGGTGGCGCCGGCAGGAGGGTGGAAGACGACTATGTCGCCCACGCCGGAGTGGTTGCTCAATCGATTCGCCAGGATCCGCTGGCCGACTTCGAGCGTCGGAAGCATGGAAGAGGTGGGGATCTTGTATGGCCTGACCGCCCAAGCCTGGACCGCAAAGGCCAAGCCAACAGCCACCGCAACGGTGAGGGCGAGCTCGAACAGCGCTCGCGTCCGACGATGGATGGCCAAAGCTAGCCGCGATCAGCGAGGCGGCTGTGCCTGGCTCGCGCAACGGTCGTGTTTCGCAAAACTGGACAGCGGACGGTCAGGTGGCCGGGTGGGGCGAGGCGGCGGGACGCGGGAGGCAACACCTTCGCTGGAGCCCTTGCTCCGGACGCTTGGGGAAGCTCGGCGGCCGCGGCCGTCACCACCGACATCGCAACGACCGCGATCCAAGCGAGTGAGTGCCGCGTGCGTCTTCTCGAACGGCCCGCGGTTCAGGCACGCGAGGCACCGAAAGCGTTCCGCGATCGTGTCCGCATCGCCTAGGCGTTTGACGGCTTCCTCGATCGCCACCTCCCGGGGAACTCCCGCGCCGCGCAGATCACCTACGGCATCGTCAATGTGATCGGCGACCTCTCTGAGGATCCGCCGGCGCGCCAGTGGCCCGCCGTGCAGCTCACCAGCCAGAGCATAGAGAGGCGCCCGCGCGGGTCGGCGCTAGTCACCCGCGCCCCCCGGAGACGACACGAACACCGCATCAATCGCGCGACTTAGACGCCGCCAACTCTCAAACCGCTCGCGAACCGCGCGGTCGGCGCGCGAAGACGGCGCGTAGACGCGACGACGACGGCGCGTAGACGCGACGACGACGGCCATTGACCGGCTCCCAGCGATGTGGATCAACCCGTCCTTCTCGAGCTTATGCAGCATCGGATACAACGTCCCCTCCGCCACCTCGAGCATTCCTCCCGAACGCTCGCGGAGCTCGCACGCGATCGGATAGCCGTGCAGTGGCCCCTCTCCAAGGACAGCCAAGATCAGACCCTCAAGCTGGCCCTGAAGGCTCAAGCCTTGCCAGCCCACCAGGCGACTCGCTGACTATCCGCTAGCTTGCCTCGCGGTGCCAGAAGTAAGGCTTCGGCCGTGGCGGATGGCCGACATAGACCAGATCGCCCAGATGACCAACGACGAATATCTCCGTCCTTGGTGGTGGATGGCGGATGACCTCCGAGCGTGGCTCCGCAAGGAGATGTCCGAGGAACGTGGTCCCACCCGCGCGGTCTGTCTCCCCGACGACGACCGCGCGCTCGGAAGGGTGGCCGTACGTGTGCCCCAGTTCGCATCGGAAGCGGTCCGATGCGAAGCGGTGCAGACAAGCGATCAGCCAGCTGGTGAGCTGAGCTACTGGCTCCTTCCCTGTGCGAGAGGACGGGGACTGGCGTTCACTGCCGTTACCGAGATGGTGAAGATCGCCGCCAATGCGGGCTTGAAGTCACTGGTCCTTGACATCGAAGAGGGAAACGTTGCCTCGATACGCGTCGCCGAGCGCTTGGGTGCAGCCCGGCGAATCCCAACCCGAGTACACACAGACCGCTTCGGCAACGACCGGACGATGGTGGTCTACGTGCTCCCCGTTCGATGAGTTCGGCACCGTCTGCCTCCCCTCCTTGGCGGCGTCGGCGCGTGCGCGCGTCACGTATCGAAAGCCGGGTGATCGACGTCGACCGGTGGCAGGTCCCGCACCTCGTCCTGCGTGAGGTTCAGTCGAATTATCGCGCCGACACGTTTCACGGCGCTGATCGGAATGGCGACCCTCTTCTTGCCCCATAGGTGCCCCTCGTCGAGCAGGATGTGTGTCACGTGATGATCGCTGGGGTTGATGACAAGTCCCTGGACCCGCCCGACAGGTTCATCGCTGGCATATACGTGATCGCCGCGGCGCACCTCGACTTCACCCAGGGGTATATGGTCGTAGCGGGCCGGTTCGGGATCGGTGTTTCCTCCGGTCGCGGTGATCCCCAAACCGGTGACACGGGTGCCCATGTCCTGCGTGGCAAGGCCGTAGTAAGGCAGCGAGTGCATCTGGTCTTCGCTGTAGCCCAACTGCCCGTCGCCCCCCGAAAGGAACTGTGACTCGTCAGCGGCCTCGAGCGCGTCGAACTCAGACGTGGTGCACGCCAGCTGGATCACGTTCGCCGTCGAGGTCACGAGATCGATCGGCACAAGATGACCCGCGTCTCGCCGATGGCTTGGCTCGACGACGAGGTGGGTGATTGCGCGGGCGACGGGATCGATGACGACGCGTCTCAGATCCCCGCAAACCCCATCGGTACAAGCGACTTCGCTTCCAATAATGAACTGACTGGTTTCGCTCATCGATGTTCCCTCTCGTCCGTCTGGTCTTCCCACTTCGAACGACCGCAGTCGCACCAGCCTGGGCATCCGCTTCCGGGTGCGTCCCCGACGACCCCAGACTACAAGCCTCTTGAACTGCAGCGCGTGGGGCCGCGGGCGGCGGCGCGTCGCCGCATGCTCTACCCGTCGATCGAGAAGACGCGACTCAGCGCGAGACCGCTCGCGGCAGGGATCCGGGCGGACTTCGCGTTCCCGGGTGGCCGCCGCTGTATATCGTGAGCGGGCGTGTCGACACTCGTGCTCTCGGACCTTCATCTGGGATCGCGTCTGCGGCACGACGTCCTCACGCACCCGGAGCCGTTGCACCGGCTGCTGGAGGCGCTTGACGGTATCGACCGGCTTGTGCTGCTCGGGGACGTCGTGGAGGTGCTCGAAGAGCGGGCCGAGCGCGCGATGGATGTCGCCGAGCCGATACTCCGCCTGATCGGCAGGACGCTCGGGGTCGGCCGGGAGGTGATCTTCGTGCCCGGCAACCACGATCGGGCGTTGGTCGCCGGCTGGATCCGGCGGGTTGGCGCCGCCCTCGCTCCTGACAGCCCCGTTCCGGTTGACGCGACGCGGGAGCTGGCCCGCGTCGCCTCCTGGTTTGCGCCGGCGCGCATCCGGGTGCACTACCCGGGCGTGTGGCTCGCCCCGGGAGTGTGGGCGACGCACGGGCATTACCTCGATCGCCACCTGCTGCCTGAGGCCGCGTTCGGTGTGACGCGTGGTCTCCTCGGACATGTCCCGCGACCGGGGGCGCTCCCGATTGACTACGAGCTGGCCGGCGGGCCGTCGCTCACCCGCCTCGAAGCGCTCGTGATTAAGGCGCTCCCGCGCCCGCTCGCGGCGCTGGCAGAGGAGGTCGCTGAGCTGATTCGGGCTTCGACGATGCCGCTGGGCCCCCGCCGCCTGCTCCGCCCCGGGATGGCGCGGCTCACCGCAAGTGTCCTGGGGGCGCAGATGCGCTTTGCGAGCCTCCCGGCTCTCTCGCACGTGGTCGGGCGCCTCGGCGTTGACGCGGAGTGGGTGCTATTCGGTCACGTGCATCGGCTTGGCCCGCTCCCGGACGATCTCCAGACGCGCTGGCGGGGACCACAGGGCCAGCCCCGTCTCCTCAACACCGGCTCCTGGGTCTACGAGCCGTTGCTCGTCCACAAGGCCATCGCGCCGCACCCGTACTGGCCCGGCGGGGCCGTGATCCTGGAGGACGACCGGGCGCCTCGCGCCGTCGGTCTGCTCGACGCCGTTCCCGCCAGCGCGATGCACTGAGCAAGGCTCACACATCCAACCTGCCACGCGGCTGTCACATTCGAGAGCGCAATTGCGTCTCTCGTTATGAGATGAGTTCGGGCCCCGAACGCAGTCCTAACCACCAGAGACCACGACCACAAGTGAGAGCATCGGAGGACACCAACATGCGCACAACCACCGATCCCACGATCCACGAGCTGGATCAGCGCATCAAAGACGGAACCGATGTCAGGCTGCTGTGGAACTCGCTCACGAACCGCGTCTTCGTCGCAGTCGAGGACCAGCGGACGGGCGAGTTCTTCGAGCTCGATGTTGTTGATCCCGAGGACGCTCTGATCGCCTTCTACCACCCATACGCGTACGCCAGCCGTGGCTGGCTCGAGCACGCGTTCGCCGCGTAGTGCAACAACCGAGGAGGAAATCCGGGATCTCCCGATCTCCGCCCAGCTGCCGACCCTATCCCAGCGTGCCTGGACGGCTCCTCGGCCCCGCGAGATACTTCCCGTCATGCCCAGCCTCGGAATCGACGCGGGATGAATCCCTCCGCCGACGTCTCGGCCGAGCTCGCCGAGGCGCGCCGCCGGCTGGCAGAGCTCGAGGCCGTCGAGGCCGAGCACGCGCACGGCGCCAAGGTGCAGGTGGCCCTGTACCGAATCGCCGAGCTGGCGAGCGCAGCCCGCGACCTGCAGGAGTTCTACCGGGCGATCCACGGTGTCATCGCCGAGCTCATGTACGCGAACAACTTCTATATCGCGGTGTATGACGAGGAGCGCCGGCTGATCAGCTGGCCATACTACGTCGACGAGGTCGACACCGATCTCCCTGATCCGAACAGGTGGGACCACTTCGGCAGCGGCGACGCGCGGGGCGCGACCGCCTACGTGCTCCGGACGGGGAAGCCACAGCACCTTTCGTCACAGCGGATGGAGAAGCTTGCCGAGCTCGGCGAGATCGACATAATCGGCGATCTGGCCGCGCACTGGTTGGGGGTCCCGCTCAAGTCCGACGACGGCCGCACGGTCGGCGTCCTCACCGTGCAGTCCTACCTGCCGAACGTTCGCTATACGGAGCAGGACGAGGAGCTGCTCGCGTTCGTCGGCCAGCATGTCGGCGCCGCCCTCTCGCGCGCGCGGGCGATCGAGGAGACGCGACAGCGCAACGCCGAGCTCGCGCTGATCAACAGCGTGCAGGAGTCAATCGCGGGCGAGCTCGACGAGCAGGCGATCTACGACGTCGTCGGCGAGCAGCTGCAGGAGGTGTTCGACGCGCAGGCGCTCGACATCGCCGTGTATGACAAGACCGCGGGGATCCTGCGCTTCGTCTACCAGATCGAGCGCGGCGTTCACTTCCCAAACGTGACGCTGCCGGTGGTCGGCTTCCGCAAGCACGTGATGGAGACGCGGCAACCTCTCGCCATCCTCGAGAATATGGACGCGGCCCTCGTCGAGTACGGCAATCCGGAGGCGGTCACCGGTGAGCCGTCACACGGGTCAGCGATCTTCCAGCCGCTCGTCGTGGGCGGCCAGGCGACCGGCGTCATCTCGATCCACAACCTCGACCGGGAGCACGCGTTCGACGAGTCCGATCAACGGCTGCTCGCGACGATCGCCGGCAGCCTGGGAGTCGCGCTCGACAACGCACAGCTCGTCGACGAGACCCGCCGGCGAAACGCGGAGCTCGCGCTCATCAACAGCGTGCAGACGGCGATCGCCGGTGAGCTCGATCCGCAGGCGATCTACGACCTCGTCGGCGACCAGCTCCAGGTAGTCTTCGACGCGCAGGTCGTCGACATCGCGGTCTTCGACGAGACCTCCGGCCTGTTGCACTTCCCGTATGCGGTCGAGCGCGGCGTGCGCTTCGCGGACGAGCCGATCGAGCTGATCGGCTTCCGCAAGCACGTGATGGAGACGCGCGAGCCGCTGATGATCGAGGAGAGCACGCCCGAGGTGGCCGATCGCTACGGCAACCCTCACGTGCTGAGCGGGGAGCCCCCCAAGTCGAACCTCTTCGTCCCACTCGTCGTCGGCGGGCGCGCGACCGGCGTGATCTCGCTCCAGAACGTCGACCGCACTCATGCGTTCGGGGAGGACGACCAGCGGCTCCTGACCACTCTGGCCGGCAGCCTGAGCGTCGCGCTCGACAACGCTCGCCTGCTCCAGGAGACGCGTCAGCGCGTGGCCGAGCTGGCAACGGTGAACAGCGTCGGCCACGCGCTCGCGTCGCAGCTCGACCTCGACGCGCTGATCGAGCTCGTCGGCGAGCAGGTGCGCGAGACGTTCGAGGCCGACATCGCGTACGTCGCCCTCCACGACCGACCGTCGGGACGGATCGACTTCGCCTACTACTACGAGAACGGGCGGCGCCGGGACGAGCCGTCGATCGCCTACGGCGAGGGGCTGAGCACCCGGATCCTCGACTCGCGTGCGCCGCTGCTGTTAAACCGCTCGCCGCAGTTCGAGGAGCACGAAGCGACGCGGGTCGGCACCAGCGTGCGGTCGTTTTTGGGCGTGCCGATCCTCGTCCGCGACTCCGCGATCGGGGTTATCAGCGTCCAAAGCATCGAGGTGGAGGGCCGATTCGGAGAAACCGACTCCCGGCTGCTGGCGACGATCGCAGCCAATGTCGGCGTGGCGATCCAGAACGCGCGCCTGTTCTCGGAGGTGGAGCGCCAGCGCCAGTACCTGGAGTCCCTCGTCGCGATCAGTCCCGCGGCGGTGGTCGTCATGGACGCCGATGAGCGGGTGACCGACTGGAACCCGGCCGCGGCCGAGCTCTTCGGCTACTCGGCCGAGGAGGCGCTCGGTCGGCCCATCGATGACCTCGTCTTCGACGAGACGCACCTCGACGAGGGACGCGAGGTCACGCGGGAGGCCATGGCGGCCGGTCGCGCGGGCCGGATCACACAGCGCCGGCGGAAGGACGGGACGCCGGTCGATGTCGAGCTGATGCTCGTCCCGCTCACTGTGGACGGCTCTCACGTCGGGTTCCTCGGCATCTATCACGACGTCACCGAGCTCCAGCGCGCGCGGCAGGAGGCCGAGGCGGCGACGCAGGCGAAGGGCGCGTTCCTCGCCACGATGAGCCACGAGATCAGGACGCCGATGAACGCCGTGATCGGCATGACCGATCTCCTGCTCGGCACCGAGTTGACGGGCGAGCAGCGCGAGTTCGCCGAGGTTGTGCGCTCGAGCGGAGACGCGCTCCTGCACGTGATCGACGACATCCTCGACTACTCGAAGATCGAGGCCGGCAAGCTCGATCTCGAACGCGAGCCGTTCAGCGTGCGCGAATGCGTGGAGGGAGCGCTTGACATCGTCGCGCCGCGCGCGTGGGAGAAGGGGATCGAGCTCGGATGTCTCATCGAGGAGCCCGCCCCGGCCGCGGTCCTGGGCGACAAGGCGCGCCTCCGCCAGGTGCTGCTGAACCTGCTCTCGAACGCGGTCAAGTTCACCGAGTCGGGCGAGGTCGTCGTCCTCGTCGAGGCCGAGCCGCGCGGGTCCGGCTCGTACCGGCTTGAGCTCTCGGTACGCGACACCGGGATCGGAATCGCCCCGGACCGGATGGACAGGCTCTTCACGTCGTTCAGCCAGGTGGACACGTCGACCACGCGCCGGTTCGGCGGTACCGGGCTCGGCCTCGCTATCTCGAAGCGCCTCGTCGAGCTGATGGGCGGGAGGATCTCGGTCGAGAGCGAGCAGGGCAGCGGTTCGACCTTTCGCATCGCGCTCGAGGTCGAGGCAGGCGAGGCGCCGAGCCCGATTCCCCTCGGCGCTGGCCACCCGCATCTCACCGGCAAGCGGATCCTCGTCGTGGACGACAATGCGATGAACCGGGAGATCGTGACCCGGCACGCGCGATCGTGGGGAATGGAACCGGTCGTGGCCGAGCTGCCCTCCGAGGCTCTCGCGCTGGTCGAGGCAGGGGAGCCGTTCGACGTGGCTGTGCTGGACATGATGATGCCCGAGATGGACGGGCTCGCTCTGGCGGAAGAGATCCGGAGCCGGCGGAGCGAGCAGGACCTCCCGCTCCTGCTTTTGACCTCGCTCGGCCGCCTCCAGCAGGTGCAGTCGACCGGCGGCGTCTTCTCGGCCCAGCTCGCGAAGCCGTTCAAGGCCTCGCAGCTCTACAACACACTCGTGCGCCTGCTGACCGTCGGAGAGCGAGGGGAGGAGACGGCCGACGTGGTGGCGGACGGGAGGCAGGCGATGTCGTCCTTGCGGATCCTGCTCGCCGAGGACAACGCGATGAACCAGAAGGTGGCCCTCCGCCTCCTCGAGCGGCTCGGCTACCGGGCGGATGTCGCGTCGAACGGTCTCGAGGCGCTGGCGGCGCTCGAGCGGCAGTCCTACGACGTCGTCCTGATGGACGTGCAGATGCCGGAGCTCGACGGTCTCGACACTTCACGCCGGATCTGCCAACGGTGGCCGCCGGAGAGCCGCCCCCGCATCATCGCGATGACGGCGAACGCGCTGCCGGAGGATCGCGAGGCCTGCTTCGCAGCCGGCATGAACGACTACGTCGCGAAGCCGATCCGCGCGGACGAGCTGGCAGCGGCGCTGAAGCGCGCGCCGCCGCTCCGAAACGGTGACACCGGTTCGGTGGAGAGCGGGATTAGCCTCGAGGCTGCCGCGCTGCAGAACCTGCGGGACCTCGGCGGCGTCGAGTTCCTCGCGGAGGTGGTGGACGTCTTTCTCGCGGATGCGCCGGCGCTGATCACAAGCCTCCGGAGCTCGCTCGAGCGGCAGGACACCGACGAGCTCCGCCGAGCGGCGCACACGCTGAAGTCGAACGGCTCGACGCTGGGTGCGGCGGCGTTCGCGGAGCTGTGCCGCATCGTCGAACAGCACGCCAAGGACGGCCGCCTCGACGGCGTCTCGCAGCTTGTAGATCGGATCGAGCAGGAGTACCGGACGCTCAAGGAAGCCCTCGCCTCCCTTCGGTCGGAAACGGTTTCGTGAACGGCTCCGCCCCCGCGGCCGGCACGATCCTGATCGTCGACGACAACCGCGTGAACCAGCTCCTGCTCGGCCGGGGGCTCGAGCACAAGGGACACACCGTCGTCTTCGCCGAACACGGCGAAGAAGCGCTCGAGCTCCTCCGCCGCCGGCACTTCGATCTGCTGCTGCTCGACGTCCTGATGCCCGAGCTCGACGGCTACGGAGTCCTGGAGGAGCTGCAGCGAGACCCGCATCTCCGAGACATCCCGGTGATCGTGACGTCGTCGCTTGACGAGCTGGACAGCGTCGTGAGGTGCCTCGAGATGGGAGCGGAGGACTACCTGACGAAGCCAGTTAACCCCGTGTTGCTCAATGCACGAATCAACGCGAGCCTCGAGAAGAAGCGCTTGCGCGACCAACAGCGCGAGCTCATCGGCAAGTTCGTCACCAAGGAAGTCGCGGAGGAACTGCTCACGTCAGGGTTCTCGCTCGGCGGCAAGTACGTCGACGCCTCGGCGATGTTCTGCGACATCCGCTCGTTCACGACAATCGCGGAAGCCCTAGAACCCGCAGAGACGATCGAGCTGCTCAACGACTACTACACGCTGATGATCGACGCGATCAACGGCGAGGGCGGGATCGTGAATCAGATGGTCGGCGACGGCCTCATGGCGATCTTCGGCGCGCCCTTGCCGCGCGAGGACCATCGTCGGGCGGCGGTGCTCGCGGCCCGGCAGATGATCGACCTGATCCGCCTGTTCAACGAGGAGCAGTCGGCGCGAGGCAGGATGCAGATCCAGATCGGTGTAGGAATCGCGTCGGGGCGGGTCGTCGCCGGCTACACCGGGACGCACCAGCGCGCGACCTACACGTGCGTCGGCGACACCGTCAACGTGGCTGCGCGACTCGAATCGCACACCAAGGTCGTTAACCGGCCGATCCTCATCGACGAGTACACGCGGCGCGGTCTGGGCGACGGTATCGCCGCCGAGCCACAGGGCGAGCTGCTGATGAAGGGAAAGACCGAGCCGATCAACGTGTACGCAGTGCTCGTCGACTCGCTCGTCGCCGAGAGCGCGTGAATCCGGCGCGCACGCCACGAGCGTTGTGCTCTATCTCCCGCCCCGCCCGCCGGCCACGCGAAACTCACGCGACGTTGGCGGTTTCCCCATCGATTTGCCGCCATAGATCACGTGTCCCTTCGCGTTCTGATAGGTGAGCCACGGGATCGTCGGCTGCTGGTCGACACCCGGCTTTGAGTAGTCGCACACGCCTGTGGGGAACGTCTTCTGGAGCTCGGTCCACTGAGCGTCAGTGAACGTGATGCCGGGATAATCGGTGCGGCGGAGCGGTTGCAGCTGACACTTGTTCGCGTCGGTGGTAATCGGGTCGCCCGCCACGGTCCGCGGGGTGCCCTCTACGTTCACCACACCGGCTGGGCACAGGCTGTTCGAGAGCTTGTTCCCGATTCCGTCCCAGCACTCGTCCGTGAGGTCTGATGGCTTATCCCGAATGATCTTCCGCGCCAGCGGCGCGCGGCCGTGATCCCGCTCGACCGCCGTCAACCAGCGATCCATCGCGATGAAGCTGTTCAGCTCGCAGTCCTTGTCGGCAATCAGCGGGACGGGGCCCTCCCAGATCAGCTGATTGGCGTGGGTTCCGTGCTCGCGGTCGAGGCGAGCGCGGACGGCGAATGCACGATACGCGTCGTGGAAGAGCCCCGGGTTGGGACCCCGGCAGTCGATGATCGCCGTCTGGTTGAGGTTGTTGGCCTCGTTAATCATCCCGCTGCGGTACGCCCTCGCCAGCGACGGCGAGGCGCCGTCGCTGCGGGCCGCGATCGGATTGGTGTCGAGGTCGAGCCCGCCGATCTTGGCATTGAGGTCGACGAAATCGGCGGGGGTTATCTCACCTTTCTGCAGCGCGCCGAGCCCGTACTGCACACCGACATTGTCGATCGGTGGCCGCACGAACCCGTGGCCGAGCTTCTTTTCATTGGCGGACCAGAGCGCCTTCGGTTCCGGCCCGAAGACGTTGATGGCTGCGTCCTGGATCGTGCAGCGGACGCCTTCCGGGTTCGTGGTCGGGTCGTAGCGGTCGGCGCTTGTCGTGCCCCCGCACGGGTCGGTTGGGACGGCAACGTGGAACTGTGCCGCGTCCGAGACCTCGGCGTTCTGAACGCCGTCCGGCCCCCCGAGGACGTCTCCCACCTGAGTCGGAGTCCACGCGACGCCGAGCCCCCACTTGGAAATGTTCTTGAAGTACGCGAGCAGGAGGTGGTAGTCCAGGAATTGCGTCGCGGTGCTCCATGCATCAGGAAACGAGCAGGTCGGCAGGATTCCCTGGTAGATCCCCGGGTAAGCGTTCGCTATCCATTGCTGCGCCAGCGAGCCGCCCGAACATCCCGTGCCGATCGTGTAGCGAATCGTCCCGTAGGACTTGATGATGTGCTCCTTGGCCATCACCAGCGACTCAGCCTGAAGTGGGAGGTTGCAGTTGTGACCGCTGTTGTCGAGCGCGGTCGACATCGTCATGAACCCCTTGCCAAGCGCGTAATCGCCCGCGTCGTCGCCTGTTGTACCCGGAGCGGAGCCGGTCTCATGATCGACACCGCACGAAGCCCCGTGCAGGATCAGCAGCTTGTGATCGAACTGACCCTGAGGCGCGACCGCGCTCCACGGCTTGCCGGGCTGGTAGAGAACAGAGATCTGGTACTGGTCGCGATCCATGTAGCCGGTCTCAATCCGCACGACGAACGGCACCGTGACTCCTTGGTCCGTCGTCGTCTGCGCGACATCAGACGGCGGGTTGGACGGGTCGTAAGACTGAAACCCCTGCTTGGCCGGATTCGTCGACATGTAGACGTACTTGAAGCTCGCCGTCTCATCGCACTTCTTGTCAACCGCTCCCGTCTCGCAGATCCATGGCTCGAGCTGAGGCCCTGAGAAGATGGGTCCACCGATTGGATGGTTGACCAACGTGATCCGCGTTGCCCAGCCACTGCGGAGCGTTGCCTGCAGCACGTTTCGCCCCAAGGCGAGCCCGGTCACCAGACCTTCAAAGCGGCCGTCCCGGCGGATTGCGAAATCCTTCGTCACATCCCTGCGGCCGAGCCTGACCTTGATCTGCCGCGTGTCAGAGCGCGGCAGGTTGATCGCCACCAGCGCGGAGCCACCGCTGACGAGATCGGCGCGGCCCGAGAGGACAAAGATCGATAGCGCCGGTCTCCCGTGCCGCGCGGCGTCCGCGGGGACCGCGGCCAGACACAGGAGTAATGCTCCCGCCAGACCGACCCAGAACCTCCCTCTCCGTGCGCTGCCGCTGATGTTCCGCACTCCTACCCCTCGATCTCTCGTTGACACACCACCCAGCAGCGCAATCCTCTCAGACCTTAGTGGGGTCAGGCGCCGCCCCCGCGCCGAGGCCGCGCCTCATTCCGGGATCAGACCTTCGTCGGACGTTCGCGAGCAACGTCGGTTGGCGATGCCCGGGTAGTGAACGACAAACGCGTCCTCATCGAACTGGATGTCTGCGGTGAAGCTCCCGGCAGTGAAGCGAACGAGACCGTTCCCAAGCGGCTCGTATAGCTGCTCTGAGTGGCTGATCTCAAGCGAGGGCACGTCGACCCAACGCATCTTGTACTCGCGCGGCGGGCCGAGCTGAAGCAGCTCGTCACCGATGACCGGCAGCGAGTTGAACAGTGGGGACCACCCGAGGTCGAAATAGTCCGCATCACCGAGTTGCACGTCGAGCGAGCGTTCTCCGACGAGCTCCAAAGACAATAGGCGCGGTTCGAGCCGGTAGCGCAGCTCATAGACGGCGCCAAGTTGCGTCCCGACGGCAGTCAGCCCGTTGCCGTGCCGCTCGACGTGCGCGACCTCCATCCTGGGCGCACCATCGCCAATCCACGCCAGAGTCCTCGCCATCCCGGTTCAATCTAGTCAAAGAAAGTCAGCAACACGACGGCCGATTGATCTGCCTCGATGCCCCCGTTGTAAAGGGCTCGTCGAGGTTCAGGCGCCGTAGTCGCCGAGTCCTTTGGCGAGCAGGTCGAGTGCCCGGCGGATCTGGCGGCGGACTCGGCGTAGGAGCTCGGGGTTGCGGGTTCCGGCGAGGATCTGCTCGCGGGAGTAGTCGACGATCGCTTGGTGGACGCCGATCAGCGCGTTGGCGACGATCCACGGTCTGACGTCGTCCGCGTGCGCGCCGCTCTCCTCGGCCAGCACGGCGGCTAGCGAGGCGGTGTATTTGGCATAGATCTGCTGCTCGCGCGCCAGTAGCGAGGGGCTTTCGGCGATCACGCGGACGATCGCGGCGAGCCGCTCGACAACGTCTGGGTCCTCGGAAACCATAAGCCCGCGCGCGACGCTCAGAAACCCGCCGAACGCGGCGAGGACCGATTCGCCGGGCTGGCGCTCGCGGACCGATGTGAGGAGCTCGTCCTCGAACGCCTCGAGGCGGCTGTAGAGGAGGTCCTCTTTGGTCGGGAAGTAGTTGAACACCGTCGCCTCGGACACCTCCGCGGCGCGTGCGATTTCGGCTACCGGCACTGCCTCGAACCCGCGCTCGATGAACAGGTCGCGAGCCGTCGCCGCGATCAGCTCCCTGGTGCGCTGCTTCTTGCGCTCCCGCAGACCAAGCTCTTGACTCATAGTCGCACGAATGATAGAGTAACCCTAAGTTTCATGCCACACAAGCATTTGGAGGTGTCGAGAATGCGGACTCCATCGAGCGATGTAAGTGTCGCCGATCGCGGCGACGCCAGGGCGATCCGCTTCGGGTTCGTCGCGATCGTGCTGGCGATGCTCCCGGCAGTGCTCGACCAGACGGTCCTGGCCACGGCGCTGCCCACGATCGCCACCGATCTGGGGCGCCTGGCGGATGTCTCCTGGGTGGTGACGGCATACGTCGTCAGCGCCGCGGCCGCCACGCCGCTATGGGGCAAGCTCGGGGACCGGCACGGCCGCACGCGGCTGCTCGAGACCTCGCTGGCGATCTTCCTTGCCGCCTCCGCGCTGTGTGGCATCGCCCAGAGCCTGCCGATGCTGATCGTGTCAAGGGCCGTCCAGGGCGCCGCGGCCGGCGGCTTGATGACCCTGGCCTACGCCGCCGTCGGCGACCTGGTCTCACCACGCGAGCGCGGCCGCTACCAGGGGTATATCGCCGCCACGTTCGCCGGGGCAGCCGCGATCGGGCCGCTGCTCGGCGGGGTGCTCGTGCAGCACGCAAGCTGGCGGTGGGTGTTCTACGTCAACCTGCCCGTCGGCCTGCTGGCACTCGCGGGGCTCCGGCTGCGCCTGCCCGCCGTTGGTACCCAGTCGCCGAAGGCAGCGCTCGACGTTACGGGCGCGGCGCTTCTGGCGACCGCCACAGCCGGATTGCTGCTCGTCTGCGTCTGGGGCGGTCAGCGATACCCGTGGGTCTCGCCCGAGATCATCGGCCTGCTCGGCGTTCTGGCCATCAGCGCTCTGGCGCTCATCGCGCGCACGCGCCAGGCCGAGGACCCGATCGTGCCCCTCGGGCTCCTGCGCAGCCCCGTCGTGGCGCTGTCGAGCACGGCGCTGTTCCTGGTCACCGCGACGATGTTCTCGATCACCGTGTTCGTTCCGCTGTTCCTGCAGACGACCACCGGCGCGACCCCGATCCAGGCCGGCCTTTGGCTGATTCCGATGCTGGTCGGGATCACGCTCTCGACCAACTTGTCGGGACGGATCATCGAGCGCACAGGCCGCTACAAGCTCTTCCCGCTCGCCGGCCTGACCATGATCGCCGCCGCGATGGTGGCGCTGGCACTGGTCGTGGAGCATCCCTCCCGCATCATCACCGGCCTCGCGCTCGCGCTGTTCGGTCTGGGGTTCGGGATGGTCGGCCAGGTCCTGATCATCGCCGTCCAGAACGGCGTCGATCGACGCGAGCTCGGCGTCGCGATGGCCGTCACCAGCTTCTTCCGCGCCCTCGGCGGAGCGGTCGGCGCCGCCATCCTCGGAGCCATCTTCGCCGCCCGCGTCGGGACCGCCGGGACCGGAACGATCGCCGTCGGGTCAGCCGGGCGAGGCGATGTGATCGCCGCTGTACACACCGTGTTCCTGGTCACAGCGCCGATCGCGCTGCTCGCCCTGCTCGCGGTGATCGCGATCAGGGAGGTTCCACTGCGGGGACCGGACCGGCCGCGACACGAAGACCCGCCGAAGGAGCCATCGCGCGGTCGGCCAGCCGCGGCCGCAACGGCACGATAAGCCAAGGGCTGGGCGCGCCGACCGTTAGTTCGCGGCAGTCGGCCTGGCTCGCGGCGATCGTCTGTCTAGGGCGACTTCGGCGGCTCGGGTGGAGCCGTTCGCATCTCGGGCGGGACGAGGTCGAGGTGCACGTGCAGCTTCAGCCCGCCGCCGTGGTAGTTCAGCGACTTGCCCTTGTCCAGGCCGCCGGCGAATCCGGCACTGCCGTACGTCGCCTTCTCGTTGACGTACTTCTCGACGGCGAAATCGTTGTAGATCGCGAAGTAGCGGTAGTCGAGGTCTTTTGCGGTCTCCTCGATCGCGTCGAGGAACCCGGCCACCTTCGGGCGCTCCCAGAATTGCCGCGAGGTGACGCCGGCGCTGATGTAGCAGTCGACCGAGAGCCCGCGGCCCATCAGCGGCCACGAGCCGTGGTTGTGATAGGTCTCGAACGTTGCGGTCGGGGCGCGCTTGTTGAGCGCTGTCACGAACTTGATCGTCGCCTCGTGAACGTGTCCCAGCTTGCCGCCGTCGTGACCGCCGGGCGCCTCGGAGAGCGAGTGCGCGGTCTCGTCCTCGTCGAGGTGCTCGGGAAAGCCAACCAGCCCGGGGATCGCACTGCGGCCCCACATGTTGAACTGTCCGGCGGCGCGCTTGACCGTCTCGGTGACAACCAGCAGCTCCTCCTGTCGATTGCGCATCCAGGCGTTGGCCAGGGTCGAGACCTTCAGATTCGGTGCCTGTGGGCTCTTGATGTGGGCGTCCCAGCTCTCGGCGAATGCCTTCACCTGGTCGTCGCGCGCTGTCGCCAGGCTCGCGTCGACGGCCGCGTCGGTGGGCGCCACGACGGCCTTCACCGCCGCCTTGATTGCGGCGTCGCGAGCTTTCTTGTCGGCCTTCGCTCCCTCTGGGAGTTCGGTGTCGTATTTGCCGCCGGCGTCGGCACGTGCCTGGTCCTGCAGCGCCTTTAGCAGTGTGGCGGCGATCTTCGCTCGCGTCGCCTTGCCGTAGGCGGTGTCCGCGCGCTGGCGGCTCAGGTACTCGTCCGCAAGTGCGCCGGCGAAGCGCTTCAGCTCGGCGATCGCGGTGAAGTCGCCGTCGGGGGTCAGCTCCTTGACCTTGCGGTCGTCGACGATCTCCGTGAACGGGACGGGGATCGCGACGTCGGCGACGGGCCCGGTCGTGGGAGCGGTCGGTAGCACGGTCGTCGGCACGGGTGGCGTCGGCGTGTCGGGCTCGCCGACGACGCACGCGTTCTTCTCAGGCGGGGGCAGGCAGAGCTGCGGCACGTCCACGCAGACGTTCGGGTCGCGGGCGAGCAACTGCCGCACAGCGCGGTTGCCGATCGAGCGCTGAAGCGCGAGCACCTCGTACCCGTTCCGCTTCGGCATAGCGCGCGCTCGCTGCTCCGGCCGCTCGTCACGCTCGAGCTCGAATTTACGCACGCGCCGAGTATCCCCCTCCTCGCGCGCTAGGGCAACGACTCGGTAGGGAGCGCTCCGCGAGCCCGTTGCGTGAGGGCAGAAGCACCAGCGCTATCGACACCGGACCGCTCTCCCGTCACGAGATCAGTCTGAGTTCGATCCTTTCAGCCGAATCGTCGCCCATCGACCCAACTCACTGGGCGGTCAACGAGCTGCTGCGCCTTCACAGAATCGGTATGCGCCCGGCCCGGATCTTCACGGTTTCGTCACAGCGCCCCACCTACGCTGAGACTCCTAAGGGTGCGCCTCGGATGTAGACGCGGGATCCGTGGAACGAGGCTCACCACAGTACCGCTCGTCTTTAGGAGTCTCACAATGCCCACGATTGCAAATCCTCACCGCGGCCGTCCTTACGACGCGTCGCCTGACGACTTTCGTCCTACCGGCTCCGGCACAGGCCTTTCGCGCTCGGTGTCGTTGCGGATCCGCACCGCCGCTCGACGCGGCGAATTGACCCGCGCGCTGGCGGAAGGCGCCGAACCGAGCACTCGGCCCGAGCTTGAGCTACGTGCCGCTCAGCTCACCAGCCGACGGAACCGCAACACCCTCGCCCGCACGATGCGCCGCATCGTCGCCGAGGCGCGTCGGCCGGCGATGTCCCGGTCGCGCGTGGTCATCATCCGTCGAGCGGCGGTGCTCGACGCCGAAGATGCGATCACCGCGATGATCGAGCACCTGACAAGCTCGGAGCCGGTGCTACCGAAAGGCATCGCACTAGCCGAGCAGATCATCACGAACGGAGACCGAAGCCCGCTGTATAACGCCGGCGAGCCGGGAGCGCTTCGGCGCATGATCGCTGACGCCACAGCAGCGATGGAGTCTCCGCCCGCGCAATCCCACGAGTTTCTGATCGAGGTATAGCCGCAGAACCGCGGACAGGCTGCTCGCTCGGGCGAGGTGCTCCGCCGGGCGACGCGTTTAGCGAGCGTAGTCTTGACCGTCGCGCCCAATAGACAGATGATTGGCTCTGTTCGCTGAGGTAGGCGGTGTTATGCCGGCGCCGCGCGACGCGATCGAGCGCAAGTCGCGCAAGTGGGCCGACGTGGTCAAGATCGGCCGCACCCACCTCGAGGACGCCGTCCCGCTGACGGTCGGCCAGGAATGGTCCGGATACGTGGGAGCCCTAGACGAGGCGATCGCCGAGGTCGAGCACGCCACCCACGGGCTTTTGAGGCTCGCCATGGGCGGGGCCGCGGTCGGGACGGGACTGAACGCTCCGGCCGGGTTCGGTGAGCAGGTCGCGGCGGAGATCGCATCGATGACCGGCGCGCCGTTTGAGACCGCGGCAAACAAGTTCACAGCTGAGGGCACGCTCGATCGGATGGTTCGCGCGCACGTGGGGCTGAAGGCAGCGGCGGTGACGCTGTTCAAGATCGCCAACGACCTGCGGTGGCTCGGCTCGGGCCCGCGGACCGGGATTCACGAGCTGATCCTGCCCGCCAACGAGCCGGGCTCGTCGATCATGCCGTGCAAGGTCAACCCGACCCAGGCCGAGGCGATGCCGATGGTCTGCATTCAGATCATCTCCTCCGACGTGGCGGTGACGGTGTGCGGCTCGGAGGGGAACTTCGAGCTGAACGCGTTCCGACCGATCCTGATCAACAACTACCCGCACTCGGCGCTGATCATGTCCGACATGTGCGACCACTTCCGCGAGTTGATGATCGAGGGCGCGGAGCTCAACCAGCCGAAGCTCGACGAGAACATCAGGCGGTCGGTAATGATGGTGACCGCGCTGTCGCCGATCATCGGCTACGACGAGGCGTCGGTCATCTCCCACTACGCGATCGACCATGACCTGACACTGAAGGAGGCTGCGCTCGACAACGGAGTCACCGAGGAGCTCTACGACCGAGTGGTCAATCCACTCGCTCTGACTCGTGGCGGCTCGGCCTATCTCGCGGCGTCGAAGACCAAAAGCTGACGCTCCGGGACAATGTCGGCCACGCGTTGTCGGGTTTCGGGTTGTCTCGCCCGGCGGTGCAGTTCGCTACTGGAAGGGCACGGAGATCGGACCGGGCAGCCGCCGGTAGACGGCTATGAAGTCACGGTCGTCTGGGACGAGATAGCGGGTGGGCGGCTGCATCGGCTGGGGCTCGACCACCTTCGGGTCGAGACCGTACTGGTGGCCGTAGGTGATCAGCGTGTGCCATTCAGGGTTGATGTCGAACTCCATCGCCCGCACCGCGCCTGCGTGCTGGAGGACCTTTGCGATGGTGATAACGGTTTGGTCGTTAGCGACGGCGTAGATGAGGTTGCCGCGCCGGTCGACGCCGACGCCCGTGCGCCAGACGCGGGTGACGCCGCCGAGTGTGTATCCCCATTGCGGACTGTTCGGGTCGGTGTCCAACAGCGGGTTCAGGTGTCCGTTCCACACGATGGGAGCGAGGCTCTGGCGGGCCCACGCGACGTCCGGTCCGGCGTTCGGGCCGCCGCTCCATCTCACGATCGCGATGCGACCGTTCCGATAGCCGATGAGCGTCGCATTGCCGTCCTTGAGCGGCTCGTTCGTGCGGCCGTTGTCGGCCGAGCCGTTGTCGCCATCCACGTACGTGAAGCCGCCGTTGAAGGTCGCGAGTAGCCTCCAACGCTGGTCGTGCGGGACCATCATCGGCCCGCGTACGGCCGCGTTCGGGGGCTCGTAGCGACCTGGGTAGTACGCCATCGCCGTGCGCGTGTGATCGAACCAGGCGACGTACGCGACGATCCGCGGATAATCGAGCTCGGAACGGAAGGTCGTCACCAGCACCGGTGGGGCACCGTCGACCGCAGGACCGGTCGGCCTCCAAACCCCCTCACCGGGCAGCGGGTGGGGGAAGATCGGCCTGATGCGCGGCGGCCATGGTGCACGCCGCGTCGCGACGGGTGCGCCGCTTGTCAGCCCGATTCCAGGCAACCTCTTCAGTTGCGGCCCGCCCTTCTGTGGTGCGTTCATGGTGTAGTAGATGTGCTCCGTCTCATCGACCAGCCAGTTGCCAAACGGCACATCAGCTCGCACCCATTCGACGCTGCGTTCTGACCACGACATGCTGGTAGGCAGCACCATCCAGGCCGTGTACGAAACGACTGCCCACGACACGATGCCGAGGAACGGCAATGCGATCAAGATGCGTCGGCGTCGTCGCCTTCGTCTCGTCGCAAGCTCGCGCTCCCGCTCCCGACGCGCCGCCATGTCGGCAGGGCGCATCGGAACGGCCGATGAGGACGGCTCGTCCTGAGCGGTCAAAGCGACATCGGCGCCGGGCGCCGTCTCGTTCTCGATCGAGCTTTGGGACATCGTCGGCGAGGTCGTGCGAAGAACTACGGTAGGCCCAAGATCCGGTCGGATCGTACCCGGCGCGGCTAAGCCGGCGGTCAGTCAACCGTGAGAATTCGCCCATGCGGACGACCGTTCTCAGATGGGCTGGGCGTCGGTGCGGGTTTGATCGGTAACGCACATTGACAAGGCTCGGCGCGAGCATGAGCCTCGCGATCGGGGGGTGTAGCAGCGTGCTGGAGGTGTTTGTCTCTTATTCGCGGCGTGACGGGGAGTTCGTCGGCCGTCTCGCGGCTGCGCTGCGTGCTCGAGGCAAGGAAGTCTGGATCGACGTGGACGGGATCCGCGACGCGGAGGTGTTTCCGGAGGCGTTGCGCCGGGCGGTGGAGGGCAGCGACGCGCTCGTGCTCGTGATCAGCCCGGAGTCGCTTTGCTCGGACCGCACGACACCGGCTGACAAGGACGCCGCGGGGACGCGTTAGAGGGCCCTTAGCGCGGCTTCAGCGGGAAGCCCTTCTGCTGGGGCTTCTTGGTGACGGGCCCGTACAACGGGTCGATCGTGGTCAGCTTCAACTCCGCGTAGTACTGCACGGCGTCGTCGTAGAGCTTCTTCACCGCTGGCTGGTCCATGTGATCGCTCGCCGCGTCGATGTACGCCTCGGTGAACGCGACCTTCGCCGCCAGCTCGACCTCGGCGCGGTGCGACGGTCCCATCGCCTTCTTGCGGTGGGCCTCCTCGCGGTCGTCGAGGTAGGTCCAGTCGTAGCCGCCCGGGCCCATGTGGTCGCCGACCCAATGCGTCCCTTCGGCGATCGAGCGGGCGGAGAGGCCGTGGGCGATCGCATGGGCGGCGTTCGCACGCATCGCGGCCCACCGGCGCAGGGCGCGCGACTGGCCGAGCGGGTTGAGCAGGATCGGGAAGGTGACGACCTGCATGCGACGCCGGTGGTCCTTGTAATCGGCGTAGTGGTGCGTCTCGCCGCCGTCCTTCTTCGCCGTCGCGGAGTCGTAGCCGACCGACACGGTGTCGAACTGCACATCCTCCAGGTGTTCGTCGTCGTACACCATCCTGGCGCTTTTGTCCTGCGACACGGCTCCGTCGGCTCCGTAGGTGATCGTCATCGTCACCTTGGCGTAGACGTCGCGCTCGGGGTCGTGCAGTGCGAGCTTGCGGGCCTCCTGCTCGTGCGGCTGTAGGGCCTTGAACGCCGGCTGCATGACGTTCGTGTCCATCAGGTGCATCAACTTCACCTGCTCGGGGTCCAGCTCCGCCGGGTTGTGGAAGATCAGCGCCTTACCGATCGCGTATCCGGCCTCGGCCAGGAACAGCACGTCGAGGAGCGGGCTGATCGCCTCGAACGCAGCCCCGACTGTCTCAGCGAAGGTCAGGCCCTCTGCCGCCGTACCGGCGGCCTTTTCGGCGATATCCGCGGCGGCGTCGTCTCCGACCCGCTCGGCGGCCACGGTGGCCTCATCGGGAACGCGGTCGGTAGCGCCACCGCTCCCTGCGGGGGGCGTCGACACGGGCGGGGCCGGGCTGGCCGGGACGGTGGCGGCCGGTGAGCTGAGGATCTCCGGGTGCGTCATCTCGGCGTTGAGGACATCGAGTGCACCATCGTCGACATGCACGCTCCAGCCGCCGGCGCGCGGGTCGTAGAAGACGTGCACCTCGCCCTCGGCCATCGCCGCCGGGCCACCGCGCGCCGGGATGTGTGGGTGCTTGACGATCTCGGGCGTATCGATTGACGCCGGCAGGTAGGACCGCGGCACCGTGGTCTTCACGATCGTGGCCCCCTCGGGGTAAAGCTTCGCGCCGGCGTTGACGGCATCCTGGCGCGTGAACGCGAAGTACTTGCCCGCCCCGTGCGGCGAGTAACCGAACTCCCCAAAGCGCATCAGCTCGGCGGCCTCGTCGCCCCCCATGGCCCGGTAGATCGTCACCCGGCCTTCGGCGCTCTCCATCACCGGACCCGCGGCGTCGGCGCCACCGCGGGCCCCGGCCCCGCCCCCGCCGCCCCCGGAGGGGGTGTGCGTGGTCGCCGGCGGCGCGGTGCCGGAGCCGGCGACGCGCACGAGCCGGTCGTCGATCCGCTCGGCGACCTTCTCGTTCACGATCACGAGCTGGCGGGCGCCGGGGTTCCGGATCAGGTCCTCGGCGACGATCGCATCGTAGTCGGCCAGCGTGAGCTTCTGCTGGTCCAGGAACGTCCGGAAGCCGCCGTTGTACGGCTCCGTGCCGCGGGCCATGTACTCGCGCCACGTCCGGCCCATCGAGGCGACGGGCGGCTTGCCCGCCAGGAACTGCTCCCACGCGGGCATGGCCGGGAGGTCCAGCACCTTGCCGAGCGAGCGCCGCTCGAACGTCACCTCGAGCGCGTTGCCGCCTCCGGCCTTGCCGGCCCGTAGGTCCGCGTACCCCTGTGCCGCCTGCGCGCTGTCGGTGAAGTAGAGGCCGTCGGTGAGATCGTGCACCGATCCGCCGATCCGCGCCCGCGGGACGCCCGGCGCTTCGCCCCGGTACCACGTCTCCGGAGTCCGCGCCACGATCTGCTTAACCGCCCGGTTCCCGGCCCTGCGCTGCAGCGCCAGGACTCTCGCCGAGGACGCGCCGGCGCTCGCGGCCGCGCCGGGCCGCGCGGGCGCGGACCGCCTGGCGGGCGGGCGGGCTCGGATGTCACTGTCGTGCGTGTTCAACTGCGTCGGGCCTTTCGCGCCCACCACTCGGACCGGACGACGCCGACTCTACTCCGCGCTGAGGGCAGCTGCCTTGCCGGCGAGGGTCGGCGCCACCGTAGGGATGCGCCCCTCGGTGAGAGCGATTCGCGCGGCTTGGTGAGAGCTGTTGCGCGCGTGGCGAGAGTTGCCGTTGCCCGTCAGCTGCTTAGGCAGAATCCGGTGGTGCATCGATCCGGCAGATGCAGCGGGCCTCGCTGCTGGAATCCCGGGCGATACTGGGGTGGACGGGCCGCTCAGCGTGCTGTCTTGGCTGTACGGTCCGATCACTTATCTGGCTTCTCGGCGGTTGTAGAGGTATCTCGCCCACAGATACGCAGCGGCGGTGATGGCGAGGCACCACACGATCGCGGTTATTCCGACGCCGCCGACGTGCTGGTTGGCGAGCAGGCGGCGCAGGGTGTTGGTGATCGGCGTAAAGGGCTGGTTCTCGGCGAACCAGCGCAAGCCTGCGGGCATGGAGGCGACTGGTACGAAGGCGCTGCTGAGGAAGGGCAGGAGGATGAGGAGCATCGGCATGTTGCTCGCGGTCTCGACGCTCTTGGCGTTTAGGCCAAAGGCGACCGTCAGCCAGATGAGCGCGATCGCGAGCAGTACGAGCAGCCCCAGGGCGGCCAGCCACCTGAGTGGGCTCACACTGGCGTGATAGCCGATGAGTAGCGCGACGGAGATGACGACCGCGAGGCTGATGAGGGTCAGGATCAGGCTGCCGAGGACGTGGCCGGCGAGTACCGCGGGTCGCCAGATTCGCATCGTCTTGAAGCGGGCGATGATGCCCTCGCTCATGTCCTTGGCCACCGAGATCGCGGTGGTATTGGCCGCGCCCAAAACGGTGAACAGGAGGATCCCGGGGGTGAGGAAGTTGACGTAGGCGCCGCGTCCCCCGCCGGTGGTGATGCCGTCGCCGAGCGTGCCGCCAAACACGTAGACGAACAGCAGAAGGAACACGACGGGCCCCAAGATCGGGAACAGCGAGAGGCCGGGGTAGCGTTGCAGGTGGCGCAGGTTGCGTCGTAGCATCGTGCTCGAATCGCGCAGCGCATAGGCACCGGTCATCAGGCGGCCTCCTCGTCGTTTGTGGGTTGTTCTGCGTGGTCTTGTCTGCCGGTGAGGGCGAAGAACACGTCGTCGAGATCGGGGGTGTGGATGGCGAGACCGTCGACGTCGACCGCAGCCTCATCAAGATCGCGTAGGACGCGGCGGAGGGTCGCGACGTTGCCATCGGTGGGGATCTGCAGGGTGAGGGCCTCGTCGTCGCGGACTGGAAGGTCGAGAGCAGTGGCGGCCGAGAGCCGCGCGGCGGCGTCGGCGAAACTCAGGTCGACGCGGCCGCCCGGGATCCGCCGCTTGAGCTCCTGGGCGGTTCCCTGAGCGACGATGCGTCCTCGGTCGAGGATCGCGATGCGATCGGCGAGCCGGTCGGCCTCGTCGAGGTACTGCGTGGTGAGGAACACCGTGGTGCCGTCACCGACCAGGTCGTGAACAATCTCCCACATGGTGCGGCGGCTGCGCGGGTCGAGGCCGGTAGTCGGCTCGTCGAGGAAGATGACCTGTGGCCTGCCCATCAGCGTCATCGCCAGGTCGAGTCGGCGGCGCATCCCGCCGGAATACGTCGCGACCACCCGGTCAGCCGCCTCGACCAACTCGAAGCGCTCAAGCAGGTCGCTGATTCGCCGGGCCGCCTTATCGCGTGCGAGGTGGTGAAGGTCGGCCATCAGCACCAGGTTCTCGCGTCCGGTGAGCAGCTCGTCGACGGCCGAGAACTGCCCCGTAACTCCGATCGCGTCGCGCACGGCGTCGGGCTCGCGTGCCACGTCGTGCCCCGCGACTCGGATCTCGCCGTGGTCGGGCTGGAGCAGGGTGGCGAGGATCCGCACCATCGTCGTCTTGCCTGCCCCGTTGGGTCCGAGGAGCGCGAAGACGCTGCCCTGCGCAACGGTCAGGTCCACACCGTCGAGGACGACGTTCTCGCCGAAGGACATGCGTACGTCGAAGGCGGTGATCGCGGATGAGGAAGAGATGTCGGTCATGGTTTCGTCGGTCATGGTTTCTCAGTGATTTCGTCGGGTTCTGGTTTGGTTCGGCATCGACACTCGGGCTATTCGGGCAGCTCGCCCGACTTCCGCAGCGCATCACGCTGCGCCTCCCACTCCTCCTGTAGGGCGCGGGTCCGCTCGACCAGCCAGTCCGAGAACGCCGCCAGTTCCACCAGCGTCGCCCGCCGCTCGGGCGGCGCGTCCCTGAGTACCTCGAGGCCTTCCCTGGCGAGGTCGCCCAACTCCTGGTACTCGGAGACGTCGAAGCCGTGCGACTGGGCGGACGCGAAGTCCACGCGGACGCGGTCCATCCGCTCCCCCGCCGCTCGTGAGCGCTGGATCGCGCGCACACGCTCCAGCACGTCCAGTGCGCCGGTGACCGCGCTGCGGCTGGCCAGCAGCGCGTCGCTCAGCTCCGCGATCGTCTGCTCGGGCGGATCGCACACCAGCAGATAGCCGAGCACGCGGCCGGCCATCGGCGGGAACGCGTAGCGGCGGGCATAGTGGCGGCCCATGTGATCGGCGAAGGTGATTTCCTCATCGCGCGGCATGCGACGAGCTTAGCACACATCCCAGAGATGTCACAAATTTGTGTTATCTCTGGCCCGGGCCCGAGTCGTTCGTGCGGCCCGCCCGCGGATGAAGGTGGCGCGCTAGTCCAGCCGGCCCGAAGGAGATCTTCTAGTAATGACTTGACTAGTCATGAAGAAACTAGTACGGTGCTCGCCATGCCGACGACCAAGAAGACTCCCCGCCGTTCCTCGCTCGGGCTGATCGTGCTCTGGCAGCTGATGGATGGGCCGACGCACGTCTACCGGATGCAGAAGCTGTTCGAAGCCACGGGCAAGGACCGCGTGGTCAACGTCCGCTCACGCGCGAGCCTGTATCAGGCGATCGAGCGTCTGGTCCGCGACGGTCTGGTCGAGGTGTCGGAGATCGTGAGGATCGAGGGCTATCCGGACCGGACCGTGTACGCGATCACCGACGCCGGACGCGAGCTGGCCCGCCAATGGCTGCGCGAGATGCTCTCCGCCACCGAAGGCGAGTATCCCGAGTTCATCGCCGCAGTGTCGATCCTGTTCGGCCTGGCGCCTGCCGAGGCACAGGCAGAGTTGGAACTGCGGGCGGCCAAGCTCGCGGCGACGCTGGCCGAGACCGAGGCGGAGCTGACCGCCGCCCCTCCCGCCTTACCGCGGCTGTTCCTGCTCGAGGAGGAGTACCGGCAGGCGATGCTCCGGGCCGAGCTCGGCTGGGTCCGGGGCGTGATCGATGACCTGTGTGCGGGGCGACTGACGTGGAGTGAGCAGTGGCTGCGTGAGGTCGCGGCCGCGTTCATCGACGAGAACGACAACCAGAACCCGGAGGACAGTTAGATGACACCGACAATCGAGGCGCGAGGCCTCACCAAGCATTTCGGCAAGACGCAGGCGCTCGACGGCCTGGACCTCGTCGCCGACGCCGGCCAGGTGGTTGCCGTGCTCGGTCCCAACGGCGCTGGCAAGACAACCTTCGTGCGTGCAGTGGCGACACTGCTGACGCTCGACGAGGGAACGTTGCTGGTCGCGGGGTATGACGTGCGCCGACAACCTGCCGCGGTGCGGCGCACGATAGGGCTTGCCGGTCAGTTCGCGGCCGTCGAGCCGGCGATGACCGGACGCGAGAACCTCGAGATGGTCGCCAGTCTGTTCGGGCAGCGCCGCCGAGCCGCCAAGGCAAGCGCTGCCGCGGTGCTCGAGCAGCTCGGCCTGGTCGACGCCGGCGATCGTCTCGCGCGTACGTACTCGGGCGGCATGCGCCGGCGGCTGGACCTGGGCGCGAGCCTGGTCGGGTCTCCACGTCTGCTGCTGCTCGACGAGCCGACGACCGGCCTTGACCCGCGGAGCCGGATCGAGCTGTGGGACGCGATCAGGGGACTGGTGCAGGCCGGGACCGACGTGCTGTTGACCACTCAGTACCTCGACGAGGCGGACAATCTAGCGAGCCAGATCGTGATCGTCGACCACGGCCGAGCCGTGGCGACGGGCACTCCCATCGAGCTCAAGCGCCGGATTGGTGGCGAGGTCGTCGAGGTTCACGTCCGCAACGGCCGGGACCTCGGCACCGTCGCCGAGATGCTGGGCCGGCTCGACCAGCGTGATGCGCACATCGACGAGGCGACCCGACGGGTGAGCGTGCCCGTCGACTCGGGCGGCGACGGGCTTATGACCGCGCTGCGGTCGGTCCACCTCGCCGGCGTCGAGATCGACGACATCGCCCTGCGCCAGCCGAACCTCGACGAGGTCTTTCTGGCCCTCACCGCACACCGGACAGAAGACAACCACGACGCGACCGCCGCCCGCGCGGCGTAACACACGACACCGAAAGGCAACGTTCTCATGACAACCATCACCTCGTCACTCGATCCGCCCGCGGCGGCCAGCGGCCGTCAGACGGGCCTGGCGAAGAGCACCTTGACGGTGACCCGCCGTGCGCTGCTCCGCTACGTGCGAACCCCTCAGCTCATCGTGCTGGCCACGGTCCAGATGGGCCTGTTCTTCCTGATCTACCGCTACATGTTTGGCGGCGCGATCCACATCGCCGGGATGCCTTACGTCGACTACCTCGTCCCTGGGTTCATCGCCACCGGCGTGCTCTTCCTGGGGATCGGGAGCGCGGCGGCAATGGCCGAGGATCTGGAGCAGGGCTTCATCGACCGGCTGCGCTCGTTGCCGATACCGCGCAGTTCGGCGCTCATCGCCAGGGTCCTGGCCGACACCGCGATCTTCACCTGGAGCACCATGGTCACCACGGCGATCGCGTACGCGGTCGGGTTTCGCCTTCACGGGTCGCCGGTCGGTGGGCTGGCCGCCTTCGGGCTAGTGATCCTGTTCGGGTTCGCGTTCGAGTGGGTGTTCATCACTATGGGCCTTTTCGCCGGCAACGCGCAGGCGGCCCAGGGTATGGGCATGATCGTGTTCCCGTTCGCGTTCGTCTCCAGCGCCTACGTGCCCGTGAGCTCGATGCCAGCCTGGCTGCAGGTCTTCGCCAAGCACCAGCCGCTGACCTACATGGTCGACTCGGTCAGGTCGCTCACGCTCGGATCGCACGCGCATGCGCTGCTCGGTCACCCCGGTTCGTATTACGTGACCCGCGCCCTGATCTGGACGGTCGTGATCATCGCCGTGTCCCTACCAATCGCCGTCGCCAAGTACCGGCGCGGGTGAAAGGAATCCAAATGACCAGCACCGCTCGGCGGTGTGGTGGCACTCGAGACGCTCCGTGCGGCGGATGCCGGCGACCGCTACGAGATCGAGATCGCCGGCGGTGTCAGTCACCTGACAGTCGCTCCACAGCGCTGCGTCAGCTTGGTATCTTGACTCTCGGCCTTCCGGCCGTTTCATGCGTGACGCTCGCTGACATCCGCCACGATTGATCTCGCCGCACGCGGCGGGCTCGCGGGTGTCCAGTACGTGTCTTCACCCCGGAAGGAGCGTGTATGTCCGCGACCTTGCTCGTGGCCGAGAACATCCAGCGACGTTACGGCGATCGTCCCGTGCTCGAGAACGTCACCCTGCGAGTCGATGCCGAGAGCCGGATCGGGGTGATCGGTCCCAACGGGTCGGGCAAGACGACCCTGCTCCGGATCCTGGCCGGATCGGAGCGACCCGACGCTGGATCGGTGCGGGCGCTGGGGACAGTTGGCTATCTGAGCGCAACGCCCGACGCAGCGCCGACCGGTCGCGAAGCGATCCTCGGGGCGGTCGGACTGACCGCCGCGAGCGCGGAGTTGGATCGGTGGGCCGCGCGGCTACAGGAGGGTGACCTGGACGGGATAGCCCCGCACGCCAAGGCGCTCGAGCGCTGGCTGGCGCTCGGCGGCGCCGACGCCGAGGGACGGTTGACGGCGGTAGCTGGAGACCTCGGCCTGGAACCCGGCCTGCTCACCCGACCAATGGGCACGCTGTCGGGCGGTCAGGGGGCCCGCGTCGGATTGGCCGCGATCGCAATGGCCCGCCACGAAGTGGTTCTGCTCGACGAGCCGAGCAACCACCTCGATGCCGATGGCTTGGAACGGCTACGCGACCTGATCGGCGCACGCACCGGCGGGATCGTGATCGTCGCCCACGACCGCCAACTACTGGCCGACATGTGCACGGAGATCGTCGCGCTCGACCACCGCACCGGCGAAGCGAAGACCTACCACGGCGGCTATGGGAGCTACGAACGGGAGCGCCACGCCGCTCGCGCACGGGCGGTTGCCGAGTACGAGCAGGCTCAGGCGCGACGTGGAAGGCTGGTCGCCGCGGAGCGTGAGATGCGCCGTCGGAGCCAAGCCAGCATCAACCGCTCGCGGACCGGCCACGACAATGACAAGCACTCCCGTGAGTGGGTCAAGATGCGCGCCGAGGAGATGGCCGGCCGCGCGCGCAAGGTCGGCACACGCCGCGAGGGAGTCGAGATCCCGGACAAACCCTGGATCGACCCGGCGCTGCGCTTGCGCCTGACTGGAGCCGAGCGGCGACGGTCCTGGGTGCTCGCGCTCGAGGGCGTCGAGTGGCAACGAGGCGACTGGACCCTGGGGCCGATCGACCTGACGATTGCGGACGGCGAGCGCTTGCTGATCAGCGGCCTGAACGGGAGCGGGAAGTCGACCCTGATGGCGACCCTCGCGGGAGGCCTGGAACCCATGGGAGGCGTGCGCCGTGTGGCGCCCGGCGCGGTCATCGCTCAACTCGGGCAGATGCGCACGACACTGGACACCGAGCGTCGCCTTAGCACTGCGGTCCGCGAGCTCACCGGACTGGATGAGACCGACGCCCGCGGTGCGCTTGCCTGGTTCGGGCTCAATGCCGAGCAGGCTGAACGCAGCGCAGCGAGCCTGTCACCCGGCGAGCGCACCCGGGCCGAACTGGCCGTGCTCGCCCACCGTCGAGCAGCCTGCCTGCTGCTCGACGAGCCCACCAACCATCTCGACATCGAGTCGGTGGAGGTGCTCGAGGCCGCGCTGGCAACCTGGCCCGGGGCGCTGGTCATCGCTAGCCACGACGCGCGCCTGCAGGCGCGCCTGGCGCCCGATCGCGAGCTGGCGCTCCCCGCTGACCGACCGTGGGCGAGCCGGTCGCCCACGGTCGTCCGGTAGTACAGAACCGACCCTCCGCCGCAAATCGCCCGACGCGTCTACCGCGAGCACTACAGGCGCCCGTGGAACGCCGCTGCGCGCGATCTATAACTTCTCGGAATGATCCTCGATGGCGGTGCCGACGCTATGCACGGCGCTGGATCGACGAGCACCCCGCCGACCTCTGGCAACTAGACCTACTACCCAGCTGGACCCAGGCAAGCAGCGACGCGGGCACCCTCAGCCAACGCGAGCAGCATCGGTGATCGAGGTGTTGAGCGGGTTGTTCGCCGACGCGCCGGGGCGGGATTGGATCGCGCACAGGCGATGAGGCAGGCCGCGATCGTCGCCCGAGACCCCCTGCCCACCTCGGCGGCGGCGCGAGCGGGCCGGGATCACACGACCGGCGTGATGGCCCGTCCCTAGCGGCTCACCACGTCTTGACCCGTTCGATCGGGCCTCGGCGTTCGATCCGCACTCGCGTGTCAAGCACCAGGCAACCGGTCGTCGTGCAGCGGGTCGGATTGAGGTCGGCTTCGACCATCTCTGGAACGCGTCGAAGCAGGAGCGCTAGACGGAGGATCAGCTCGCGCAAGGATTGGCGATCGAGCGGTTCGCTGCCGCGAAATCCATCCAGCTCGGCGGCCACGCTCCGCGAGGCATCGATCAGTTCGTCGGCGTCGGCGTCCGTGAGCGGCAGCAGCCGGAACGCGGTGCCGCGGCCGAGGCCTGCCTGGCGTCCGCCTGGGCCTACCGCCAGCACCGGCCCAAGATCGGGATCGGCTACCGCGCCTACCAGCACGCTGACTCCTTGGTCGTAAAGCGGTTGAACGATCGCGCCGATCCATTGGTACCCGGCGACTCGCATCCGCCGTTGCAGCTCCCGCCAGCCGGCTCTGATTGCTGCGCTACCGAGCAGCCCACGTAGGACGGCATCAATGTCGCCCGCGGGACCGGGCGCCTCGAAGTCTGCCTTCAGGGCGATCGGTTTGCCGATCTCCGCCGCTACCGCGACCGCGCGCTCGAGATCCCGGCAGGGGTACGACGCGACGATCGGAATCCCGTGCGTGGCCAGCAGGGTCTCAGCTTCGCCGAGCGAGATCCACCCGCCCGCGGGGTTCCGCTCGAGGAATGCTTCGACAATCGCCCGCGCCGCCGGTCCGTCAAGATCGGGATAGTCTGGGACCTCGCCGAGCGGCCGCGACAGCCATTCGCGACGCTCGACCGCGCTGGCGAGCACGTTCGCGCAGGATTCCGGGAACAAGAAGTTGGGGACTCCGGCGGGGGCGCGCGGTCGCCGGCGTCCGTCGGAGCGCACCACGGACGCGACAGCCGGCTTGGGCTGCCCGGCACAGGCCGTCGAGATGGTTTGCAACACGGCGTCTGGGTCTCCCTCGTGAACGTCCACGTAGAACACCATCAGCGCGTCGATCGAGGGCTCGCCAAGCAGCCTGGTGACTCCGGTTCCGTAATCGTCCGGTCCCGCGCCGATTGGCATGGTGAGCGGGTTTGGCGCGTCGCCCGCTTCCCTCACCTCGAGCCCCCGCGCGGCGGCCGCGTCGGCGGCGATCGTCGCTACACCAACGGAGTTGCTCACGATTCCGATCCGCCGACCGGCGGGCAGCGGTTGGCGCTCGAAGAACTCGGCCGCGTTGAACAGCTCATCGCCGCTGCGGAACCGGAGCAGCCCAGCTTGATGCAGCAGGGCGTCGACGACCTCGTCGCCGTGCAGCGCCGCCGCGGTGTGGGAGCGAGCCTCGGCGAGAACCCGCGCGGCACTCCGTCGGCCCTTGATGGCAAGTATGGGCTTCTTCCGTGACACCCGCCGCGCGATTCGCGTGAAATGCTCGGGATTGCCGAACGTGTCGACATACAGGATGACGGCCGCTGTCCGCTCGTCCTGTTCGCACCACTCGAGCAAGTCGTTGGTCGACACATCGGCCCGGTTACCGAGCGAGGCGAATAGCGAGACGCCGAGGCCGAGGGCTGTCGCATGAGAAAGAAGTCCGATCCCCACCGCGCCTGAGGGTGAGCAGATCGCCAGCGCCCCCGAGCTGACGGAGGCGCCCGTGAACGTCGCGTTCAGGCGAACCTCGGGCGCGTTGTTGATCAACCCCAGCGAGTTGGGGCCGACCAGCCGCAGCCCAGCATCCCGGACGACGTCCAGCAGCCTGGCTTCAAGCCAGGACGATCCCTCGATGTCCTGCTCTCGGCCAGCCGGGACAACTAGCAACGCTTTCGCCCCCCTGGCGGCAGCCGCGGCCGCGAAATCCAGAACGGCATCGCCCTCGACCGCGAGGATGACGAGATCCGGAGCGACCTCAAGCTCGCCCAGGCTCCGCAATGACCGCCCCCCGGACACGACTGCACTCGCCGGGTCAACCCATTCGACCACACCCCCGAAGCCGCCGTTGCTGATGTTCTCAACCAACGCGCGCCCGACATTTCCCGGCGTGTCCGCGGCCCCGATGACCGCAACCGATGAAGGGGCAAGGATCGGCCGCAGCGAAGCGAGCGCAGCGAAATGGTCGCGCTCATCGATCCGCTGCACCACCGCCTCGACCGGGTTGATGTCAACCGACACGTTGAGCTCCTCGAGGCCCGCACGGTTGACCGCGAAGCCGGCGTTCCGAAACACGCTGAGCATCACACGGTTCGCCGACAGCACCGCCGCATCGAAGCGGCGCACCCCGCGCTCCGCCCCGATCGCCGCCAGTTGCTCGAGCATCCGCGTTCCGATCCCGCGCCGCTGCTCGTCATCCGCCACCGCCAACGCGATCTCGGCCACACCCGGCTCGCGCAGCCCCTGGTAGCTGCACGCCGCGATCACACGCCCGGCGTGACGTGCGATCAGGGAAACGCGGTCGACGCCGCTCGATTCCACGGCGGCTCGCGCGACGATGTCCGCGCGTCCGATCCCGTGGAAGCGGAAGTACGTGCTCTGCGGAGAGAGCTGTTCATAGAACGCCCTTATGTCCTCATAATCCGCCGGGCCTGGCGCCTGCAGCCGCAGCGTCGAGCCATCGCGAAGCAAAACGTCGCGAACGAGCCGGACGGGTTCGCCGGGCGAATCAGGCACACTCGCCCCACCGACCCCGCCCGCGACCGAATGGCGCGCGGCCGCACCACCTGACGATTGTTCGCGAGCTTCGGACAGCGCTGCTTCCCCTTGTCGTTGCGGACGGTCGGCTCCGCCTGGGAGCCAAGGAGTTTGGCACGCCGGACCACAGCGACGGGCAAGCAACGCGCGCTCCTGATACCACGGAGCACGACTGGCGGCTAATGCGGATGCCGACCGTCTTCCACCTCGGTGGAATCCGTCCGTCATGCATCGGCTGGAGGAGGCCTAATGCGCATCAGGACGCTCCGTAGGACCAATCCCGTCGGCATCGCTCAGTGCGTCCGTTGCTTTTGGGCTAGCTGTCAACGTTCAGAACGGAGCTCTGCGCGTAGTTCGGAGCGCCGGATCTTGCCGCTGATCGTCTTCGGCAACTCGTCGACGAAATGGATCTCGCGAGGGTATTTGTAGGGGGCGGTTCCCTGTTTGACGAATTCCTGCAATTCGTGGGCGAGCTCTGGTGATCCTTTCTGGCCGGGGACGAGCAGGCAGAAGGCAGTGACGATCTGCGTGCGTTCGGGGTCGTCCTTGCCGACCACGGCTGCCTCCATCACGGCGGGGTGCTCGACGAGCACGCTCTCAACCTCAAACGGACCAATGCGGTACGCACTGGAAGTGATGACGTCATCGTCGCGGCCCTCGAACCAGAAGTAGCCGTCCTCGTCAATCGCGGCCCTGTCCCCGGTGAAGTAGAACGGTCCTCGGAATGCGTTGTCATTAGCCGGCGGGTCCTGGTGGTAGCCCGGGAAGAGGCCGATCGGGCGCTCCGGTTCGCACCGAACGACGATGTTGCCCACTTCTCCCGCCTGGATCGTCTCGCCGTCGTCATCGACGATCGTTACGTCGTAGCCGGGGACGGGGCGGCCCATCGATCCGGGGCGAACCTTCATCGCCCGGTAGTTGGCAACGAGACATGTCGTCTCCGTCTGGCCGTAGCCGTCGTAGATAGTCAGCCCGCCTGTCCCTTCTTGCCACTCGCGGATGACCTCCGGGTTCAGCGGTTCGCCGGCACTCGTGCAGTGTCGCAGCGCCGAGAGGTCGTGCTTGGAGAAATCCGCATGAACCAGCCGCCGATAGAGCGTCGGCGGCGCGCAGAACGAGGTCACCCGGTGGCGGGCGAGAATACCGAAGATCGTGTCCGCATCGGGGGGGCCGAGCGCGACGTTGAGAATCGCAGCGCGTTCGTGCATCTGCCCGAACAGCCCGCCCCAGGCCGCCTTCGCCCAACCCGTGTCGGTGACGGTCCAGTGCAGGTCACCTGGGCGCAGGTCCTGCCAGAAGCGCGCCGTTCCGATGTGCCCGAGCGCGTACGTCTGCAAGTGCTGGACCATCTTCGGGTAGGCGACCGTCCCACTCGTGAAATACAAGAGAAGCGGATCGTCGCGATGGGTCGGGTCCTCCGGCGTGGGACCATCTCCGACCGCCCGGCAGCGCTCTTCAAACGAGCGCCAGCCGCCGGGCGCGCCTCCCACGCACAGCCGGGTGCCAAGATCAGGCACGGCAGCATCGACCTTCTCGGCGCCCTCCTCATCGGTGATCGCGGCCGTCGCTCCGGTCTGATCGAAGCGGTACGCGATGTCCTTCGCAGTCAGCAGATTCGGCCCTGGCATCGGGATCGCACCGATCCGCATCGCCCCGAGCATCGCTGCATACCACTCCGGAATCCGCGGCAGCATCACGAACACGTGGTCGCCCCTCCCGACGCCGAGATCCAACAGCACCCGCGCCGACTCGCGAGAGGCGCATGCCAGGTCGGCCGCAGACTGCTCCGCGACAACCTCCCCTATGCCGTTGACGGACAGCACGGCGAGCGCGTTGGGATCCTCCGAGGCCCACACGTCGACGATGTCCCGCACGGCGTTGAACCGCTCCGGGACGCTGACGCGGTAGCTGGCGCGCTCCGCATCGATATCCACCAGACGTGGGACGCAATCCCTGGCCGGGCGAGCAAGAGACCCGATCGACATCTCGACCACCTCCGTTGATAGGCGCGAGGGAAGGCAGCCGGGCCCAGCATGACGAACACCACGACTCCGGTCAATCACCCAGATCACCCGCTCGCGCGGCACCGTGTCCGAACCGTTGTAAAGCGCGGAGCCCGGCCCGTCATCCGTACAAACATGCAGGCTTCCACGCCGTCACTACGGTCGGTCGGGAGAACCGGTCGGCCACACGTGGGATACCGAGCGGTCTGAACATCGACCCCAAGGCGCTCCGCGTCGTCGATCGATACACCATCGACACCGGAGCGGGCGCGAGTCTCCTGCTTCGCCGGACAG
>CAVXAO010000019.1:0-596435 GCA_963759695.1 uncultured Solirubrobacterales bacterium | reverse complement strand
GCCAAAGGACTCGCGCGACGGGACGCGGCTCGAGAACGTAAGCGATCGTCCCGCCGCTAGGCCGCACCGTCGAATTGGGCGAGCGAACGCCGCGCTTGCCAGCGTCGCAAGCGTCGACCAGTGCATCGGTGCCACGCACGGGCTGGGCATCGGCGGACAGGCCAGCGCTGCTGAGATTCGGCGTCCGCAGCAGCAACGAGATCTCGGTCGGGTCGCTCTCCTGCAATGCCCCGCCGCACTGCAGTCGACCGTTCGCCCAGTTCGAAGATGTAGTTTGACTGCCCACCGAGCGAGGCGCACGGCGCCGACCTGCATCGTCGAGCTCCACACCGTGTTGGGAGTCCTCCGGTCGTCTAAAGCCAGCGCGCTCCCCCGGTCCCCGCGTGCCCACATGATGAGCGAGGAGCGGGGACCGGACTTCAGGTTCGGCGCGCGGCCTAGCTTCTCGGTATCGATCGCTCGGCAGAGTCAAACTGGTGGTTCGGCGTGTTTCCCGGTCGAGGACGACTTGGGTACGGAGGCCCGGCGGCTGCTCGCGAGCCGTCGAGTCCGTTTTCGCCCGCGAGGGGTCCTTGCGTAAGGCGGTGGTTCGCAGCGGTACGTGCCTGGTGCCGAACACGCGATGGCCCGCGAGTGTGAGGTCGCCCGCAGCGAATACTTGACGAAACGCGCTGTGCATCTGGCAGTCGCAGACGAAGACGAGGACATCGTGTCCTTGCAGGCGATCGGGGCAACCACAGCTTGTCTGTGAGTGATCGTCCGGGATGGTGTCGCCGCATAGTTGTCGCTCTGGAGCAGGACTGGCTGCGTGCACTTAACTTCTCGAATTGTCATCATTGTTGAGGATTGCCAGCGCTGGCTGATGCGTCGACGCTTGCGCTCCGGGTCGAGGTGTGCGAGCCTGTCGTTTTCCGGTTGTGGGCCGGCGGCCGGATTGGGTTTGGGGTGTTGCATCTTCGGCCGCGTTCTCAGATTGCTCGGGGCTAGGTCCCGCGTGAAGCCACTGCTGGTGGTGGTGTTGATGCTGTCGGTTTCGGTCGTGGTGGCATCCGCGCAGGGTGGTGGGCCCTCTGGGCGGCGAGCGGCGGCGCGGGCGGCGTTGGGCGCTTTGGGGACGGCTCGCGGGTCGGGTGCGGTGATCGTGTTCGGGCTCCCGCGGCCGGTGGCGGCGGGCACCGTGGTCGCTGAGGGTGGTCCGTCGAGCCCGGGGTCGGGCGGTTCGACGACGCGATCTGCGCGTGGTGTGATCGCGCGGTTGGCGGGCCCGGCTTGGTTCTTCTATGAGGATTTGGCTCCGTTTCAGCAGTATCAGCATCCGGGCCGGGTAGCGCTGGTCGATGTGCGTACGGGCCGGGTTTCGGTGAGCCGGGTGCTTTCCTGGCCACCGGCGCTGGATGGGAATCGGCCGGTGTTCCTGCAGAGCCCTACCGCCTATGACGGGTCTCGGTATCGGGTGTTCTACCGCCCGTATACGGGCGCGGACTCGCTGGTGATCCGGCAGATGAAGCGGGTCACTCCGCGCGCAATGGCCGCCGCGTTGGATCCGTCGTTAGCGGCTCGGGTGGCTTCGCTACTGGCGTTGCAGCGTGCGTGCGCGGTGCGGTTCAGCGACACCGTGAAGGGCGGGTTCTACGCCTTTGCGGCGGTCGCCCAGTCCCGCGCGGCGCTGTTTTACCGCTTCGAGCAGTTGGGGCGGCTGGCGCCCGCTTTCCGGTCCTTCATCTATTCGCGCTCGAGTGGGTTCTCGCCCACGGGGTTCGTCGCTCATCAGATCGCGGCGCAGGGCTGCCGGGACGTGGCGCTGTATCTGGCCGGAGGCGGCTATGCGGGCTCGACCGCGGTGAATATCGGGATGGGGGTGGGCCCCTCCAAGATTGTCCATCAGGACGTCACGCTCGCGGACCTGCGCGGCCTGGCGAAGGCGCATCCTGACGTGACGTTCGAGCTTGTCGTCGACGCGCCTCATTCGTCCGGGTTCCAGGCGCTGGTGGGGTTGGCGAACGTGCTTCTGGTGGCGACGCCGAAGGCGCCTGGCGGGGGAAGTTTCACGTACCTGCCGGATGCCCGGATCGGTGGGAAGCTGGTGGGCAACGACACGAATCCACTGCGTCTGCTGCAGCTCACCGACCGCTTGGCGTATGGCCTTGACAACGCGATTGGCGATTCATGCGAGGTCTCTCGGTTGGAGGCTCTGTCGCAGTCGGGGAAGCTGCGTTCGGCGCTGGCATATCTGCTCTCGCGCGGCTTCAAGCGGGGGGGTGCGGTCGACTTCGTGGCGAACGCGGGGGTGGGCTCGCCCCCGCAGGTTCAGACTCGGGGGTTTGACGCCGGCGGGTCGGGCTGTACTCCGGCTACGCCGGTGGTCACGGCTCGCAGCGATAGTTACGCCGCCAGCAACAACTCGGCGCTGTCGGTTGGCGCTGGGAGCGGCGTGCTGGCGAACGACAGCGATAGCGGGCATTTCTCGCTGACCGTGGATCGGTTGAACGGGTCTGGTGGGAGCGCGCCGTTCGTCGGGACGAGCGCCAAGGGAGCGACGGTGACGATGCAAGCGAACGGCTCGTTCACGTACGACCCGACGGGATCGGCCGTCCTCGAGGCGATTCCGCGGGGGCGAAGCACGACGGACACGTTTACGTATCGCGCGAGCGACGGCCACGGGGGTACGACGACGGCGACGGTGACGATCACGGTGAGGGGCGTGATCAACCATCCGCCGGTCGCTAACCCGGACTTCTACGCGACCGCGAATAACGCGGTTTTGACCGAGAACGCGGCTGGCGGGGTGCTCGCGAACGACACGGACCTCGACGGGGACACGCTGACCGTCGATCAGCTCAACGGGACCGGCGGGACGCCCCCGTTCACCGGCACCAGCAGCAAGGGCGCGGCGGTGACGATGAACGCCGATGGGTCGTTCACGTACGACCCGACGGGATCTGCCGTGTTGCAGGCGATCCCGCGCGGGCAGAGCACGACGGACACGTTCACGTATGAGGCGAGCGATGGGCATGGGGGGACGGCCACTGCCACCGTGACGATCACGATCACCGGGGTAAATCACCCACCGGTGGCCAACTCGGACAACTATGCGGCCGACAACAACGCGGTTTTGACCGAGAACGTCGCGGGCGGGGTGCTCGCCAACGACACCGACCCCGACGGGGACACGCTCACGGTCGATCAGCTCAACGGGACCGGCGGGACGCCCCCGTTCACCGGGACGAGCGCCAAGGGCGCGGCGGTGACGATGAACGCCGATGGGTCGTTCACGTACGACCCGACGGGATCTGCCGTGTTGCAGGCGATCCCGCGCGGGCAGACCGCCACGGACACGTTCACGTATCGCGCGAACGACGGGTTCGGTGGGACGGCGGTCGGGACCGTGACGATCACGGTCACGGGCGTGATCAACCATCCGCCGGTCGCCAACCCCGACAGCTACACGGCGACCAACAACGCGGTTTTGACCGAGAACGTCGCGGGCGGGGTGCTCGCCAACGACACCGACCCCGACGGCGACGCGCTGGCGGTCGATCAGCTCAACGGGACCGGCGGGACCGCGCCGTTCACCGGCACGAGCGCCAAGGGCGCGGCGGTGACGATGAACGCCGATGGGTCGTTCACGTACGACCCGACGGGATCTGCCGTGTTGCAGGCGATCCCGCGCGGGCAGACCGCCACGGACACGTTCACGTATGACGTGAACGACGGGTTCGGTGGGACGGCGGTCGGGACCGTGACGATCACGGTCACGGGCGTGATCAACCATCCGCCGGTCGCCAACCCCGACAGCTACACGGCGACCAACAACGCGGTTTTGACCGAGAACGTCGCGGGCGGGGTGCTCGCCAACGACACCGACCCCGACGGCGACGCGCTGGCGGTCGATCAGCTCAACGGGACCGGCGGGACCGCGCCGTTCACCGGCACCAGCAGCAAGGGCGCGGCGGTGACGATGAACGCCGATGGGTCGTTCACGTACGACCCGACGGGATCTGCCGTGTTGCAGGCGATCCCGCGCGGGCAGACCGCCACGGACACGTTCACGTATCGCGCGAACGACGGGTTCGGTGGGACGGCGGTCGGGACCGTGACGATCACGGTCACGGGCGTGATCAACCATCCGCCGGTCGCCAACCCCGACAGCTACACGGCGACCAACAACGCGGTTTTGACCGAGAACGTCGCGGGCGGGGTGCTCGCCAACGACACCGACCCCGACGGCGACGCGCTGGCGGTCGATCAGCTCAACGGGACCGGCGGGACCGCGCCGTTCACCGGCACCAGCAGCAAGGGCGCGGCGGTGACGATGAACGCCGATGGGTCGTTCACGTACGACCCGACGGGATCTGCCGTGTTGCAGGCGATCCCGCGCGGGCAGACCGCCACGGACACGTTCACGTATCGCGCGAACGACGGGCTCGGTGGGACGGCGGTCGGGACCGTGACGATCACCGTCACCGGCGTGATCAACCATCCGCCGGTCGCCAACCCCGACAGCTACACGGCGACCAACAACGCGGTTTTGACCGAGAACGTCGCGGGCGGGGTGCTCGCCAACGACACCGACCCCGACGGGGACGCGCTCACGGTCGATCAGCTCAACGGGACCGGCGGGACGCCCCCGTTCACCGGCACGAGCGGCAAGGGCGCGGCGGTGACGATGAACGCCGATGGGTCGTTCACGTACGACCCGACGGGATCTGCCGTGTTGCAGGCGATCCCGCGCGGGCAGACCGCCACGGACACGTTCACGTATGACGTGAACGACGGGTTCGGTGGGACGGCGGTCGGGACCGTGACGATCACGGTCACGGGCGTGATCAACCATCCGCCGGTCGCCAACCCCGACAGCTACACGGCGACCAACAACGCGGTTTTGACCGAGAACGTCGCGGGCGGGGTGCTCGCCAACGACACCGACCCCGACGGCGACACGCTGGCGGTCGATCAGCTCAACGGGACCGGCGGGACCGCCCCGTTCACCGGCACCAGCAGCAAGGGCGCGGCGGTGACGATGAACGCCGATGGGTCGTTCACGTACGACCCGACCGGATCTGCCGTGTTGCAGGCGATCCCGCGCGGGCAGACCGCCACGGACACGTTCACGTATCGCGCGAACGACGGGCACGGTGGGACGGCGGTCGGGACCGTGACGATCACCGTCACCGGCGTGATCAACCATCCGCCGGTCGCCAACCCCGACAGCTACACGGCGACCAACAACGCGGTTTTGACCGAGAACGTCGCGGGCGGGGTGCTCGCCAACGACACCGACCCCGACGGCGACACGCTCACGGTCGATCAGCTCAACGGGACCGGCGGGACGCCCCCGTTCACCGGCACCAGCAGCAAGGGCGCGGCGGTGACGATGAACGCCGATGGGTCGTTCACGTACGACCCGACCGGATCTGCCGTGTTGCAGGCGATCCCGCGCGGACAGACCGCGACCGATACGTTCACGTATCGCGCGAACGACGGGCACGGCGGGACCGCCACGGCCACCGTGACGATCACCGTGACCGGCGTGATCAACCATCCGCCGGTCGCCAACCCCGACAGCTACGCGGCCAAGAGCAACGCGGTTTTGACCGAGAACGTCGCGGGCGGGGTGCTCGCCAACGACACCGACCCCGACGGGGACACGCTCACGGTCGATCAGCTCAACGGGACCGGCGGGACGCCCCCGTTCACCGGCACCAGCAGCAAGGGCGCGACGGTGACGATGAACGCCGACGGGTCGTTCACGTATGACCCTACCCGGGCGCCGGCGCTGACTCCCCCGGATCTGCCGATCGGTCAGACCACGACCGACACGTTCACCTACGAGGCCAACGACGGGCACGGCGGCACGGCCACGGCGACCGTGACGGTGACCGTGACCTCGGCCGACACCCCTCCGAGTGCGCCCGACTACACCGTAACCGGGGGGGCCGTCGGGAACACTTTGCTGGAGGTCGGTCCGGTCAGCGCGCCCTCCAGCGAACCGAAAGTGGTGCAGCCGGCCGACGGCATCTTCAGCCACGCGAGCGATCCCGACCCCGGGGACTCGATCACGGTCACCGCGTTCGACGCCACCAGCGCCCAAGGGGGACAGGTCAACGTCGATAGCTCGACCGGGGGGTTCACGTACCGGCCGAAGGCCGGGTTCACCGGCACCGACAGCTTCCACTACACCGTGACTGACACGCACGGGGAGTCGGCCACGGGCACGATCACGATCGTGGTCTCCAACATGGTCTGGTATGTACAGAACAACGCGGCTGGCGCGCACGACGGCCGGTCGGGCTCACCGTTCAATACGCTCGCGAGCGCTGAGTCGGCGACCGGGTCGGCGGCCGGGGACTTCATCTACGTGTTCAAGGGCGACGGCAGCAACACCGGTCAGAACGCCGGGATCACGCTGAAGAACAATCAGACGCTGCTAAGCGCCAAGTACGACCTCGTCGTCGGCGGCCACACGCTCGCGACCGGGATCCCGGCCGACCGGCCCGTGATCGGCAACGGCGCGGGATCCGGCGTCACGCTCGCGTCCGGCGATACGGTCAAGGGCTTCGACATCACCGGCACCGGCGCGAGCACGTTCGCGATCGCCGGCGGCTCCGGCGATACGTCGGGGACGATCGCGGACAACGTGCTGCACGGCGCCTCCGGGGCGGGTGGGCTGACGCTGAACGGCACCAGCGGCACCTGGGCGGTCTCGGATCTGACCGCGACCGGCACCGGCGGCGCGGCGTTCGACGCGACCGCGGCGGGTACCGTTAACTTCACCGGCACGAATAGCCTCACCGGCCTGGGCGCGGGCGCGTTCAGGAACGCCGGCGCCACCACGTACAGCGGGACGATCGGCGCCACCTCCTCGACGGGCGGGACCGCGAACGGGATCGACATCTCGGGCGCCAGCGGCTCGCTGACGTTCAACGGCGGTACGCTCAGCGGAACCACCACCAACGCGATCCTCGCCTCCGGCGGGAACGCGAACGTCACTTACAGCGGCACCGAGACGAACAGCGCCGGGCACTCGGTCAACGTCAACGGCCGCAGCGGCGGGACCGTCGATGTCGAGTCGACCATCAACGACACCGGCACCGGCATCACCATCACCGCCAACACCGGCGGCACCACCACGATCAACAGCGCGAGCAAGACGATCAAGACTGGCACGAACCCCGCGATCAGCATCAGCGGCACCCAGACGGTCGACCTCACCGGCGGCGGCCTGAACGTCGACGCCACCTCAGGAGACGGTCTGAGCATTAGCGGCGCGGCGACGGTCACGGTCAGCGGCGGTAGCGACACGATCGACACCAACGGATCCGGCACAGCTCTGCACGTCACCGGGACCAGCTCGGCGAGCATCTCATCCGACGCCACGATCAACGGCAGCGTGACCAACACGGGCCACAGCGTCGACATCTCCGGCCACAGCGGTGGCACCATCACCCAGTCGGGCAGCGTCAAGGATGTCGGCACTGGACTCACCATGACCAGCAACACCGGGACCACGATCAACCTCACCGGCGGCGTCACTGCCAGCACCGGCGCCAACACGGCGTTCAACGCCACCGGCGGCGGCACGATAAGCGTCACGGGCGCGAGCAATACGCTGACGACCACGACCGGCACAGCGCTCAACGTTCAGAACACGAACATCGGCTCGAATGGCCTGACGTTCCAATCGATCAGCGCCGGCACCGGCGCAGGAAGCTCGGGCGACGGGATCGTTCTCGACACCACGGGATCGAGTGGCGGACTCACCGTCACTGGCAACTCCAGTGGCGCCTGCGGCGGCTCCGTGAGCGGGTCGACGCCAAGCCTTTCAGTCACTGCGCCGAATAGCGCTGACTGCACGGGAGGCGTTATCCAGCACAAGACCGGCTCCGACGGCAGCACCACTTCCGGGGTCGGCATCTACCTCAACAACACCGCGATGGTGTCGTTGAATCGGATGTGGCTGCACGACTTCGACAACTTCGGCATCTCCGGATCGGGCGTGTCGGACCTGACGATCTCCAACTCGCTGTTCAACGGCTCCAACGGCACGAACCAGAACGGCAGCGGCGAGGGCGCCGTCTACTTCTTCGGCCTCAGCGGCTCGGCCTCGGTCACGAACTCGTTCTTCTCCGGCGGCGCGCTCGACAGCTTCCACCTCGAGAACGACGGCAGTCAGGTTCTCAACCGGGTCACGTTCACGGGCGATAACTTCGGCGACACGCTGAACGCCACGAGCGCCTCGGCCCTGTTTATGCAGGCCGATTGTACGGCGCAGCTGAAGGCGACGGTCGCCACGTCCGTGTTCACCGCCGCGCGCTCCAACAACCTCAACGTGAGCGTCCGGGGGCAGTCGAACGATGACCTCGTCGTCTCGAACAGCCAGTTCAGCAACAGCGATGCGAACCAGGTGAGCGGCGGCTCGAACCTGGCGGTGGGCGCGGGCGGCCCCAGCAGCGGCTGCGCTGACAACACGCTCAACCCGACCCTGACCTACAACATTCACAACAACACGTTCAGGGACGCGCTGGGCACGGCCGTCAGCATCAGCAAGGGCGGCGTGGGCACCGGCACCTTCGGCACGACGGCTAACCCTGGCATTATCGACAGCAATACTTTCGGCGTGAGCGGTAACTCCACCTCCAGCGGCGCGGGTGGCATCGGTTCCATCCTCGTCGGCGGCGGCAGCATCACGAACAACATCACCAACAACACGATCCACGGCGCGCTCAACGCGATCAGCATCGGCGCGAACAGTTCGGTCGCCGGCGGCGGGCAGGGCACCTACGACGCCGTGGTCCAGGGGAATACGGTCGACACGCCGAATGTCGGAGCGGGGAACATCACGAACGGCCTGCTTGCGCAGTTTGGTGCCGTCAGCACCGATAACCCGAAGGTTTGCCTGACGCTCGGCGGCTCAACGGCTGCGTTGAAGAACAACCTCGCCGGCGGGCAGAACGGAGGCGCTGACCTGCGGCTCCGGGTCAGGTTCGGAACGCTCATCGGCGTCCTCGGCTACTCCGGCGCCACCAACGACAACACGGCGATGAATAACTTTCTCTCCAGCCAGAACACCATCGGCAGTGGCGGAGTTAACGCGACGGGCGACGCTCCCACCGCGACCCCCCCCGGCACGGGTTCCGGCTGGACTGGGTCGTGTCCGGCCTGACGTTCTGGGCCGGTACCAGCCTGTGTGCTGTACGTCGTTCACTTCATCCTCTAATTCCAAACCAGCGATCAGCCCGCCGGGCTGGCTAGCGCATGCCATGCTCTCCAGCGACTACGGCGGGTTCGCGCTCAGCCAACCCACCGGTCGACGTCGCGAACTTTGCGAATCAATTTTAGTGGCGCTGCAGTCACAAGATCTCCATCCATTGAAGACGAGCAACTGCTCGTCGCTAGGACCATGCGACTGTTCATCCCGAAGCATCAACAGTTCGAGGAGGCCATGTCATGGCTGAGCCATTCTTGAGTGAGATCAGGCTCTTTACGTTTACCTTCGCACCAAAGGGCTGGGCGCTGTGCAACGGCCAACTGCTGCCCATCAACCAGAACCAGGCGCTCTTTTCGCTACTCGGCACGACGTATGGCGGGGACGGGCGCGTCAACTTCGGGCTGCCCAATCTGCAAGGGCGAGTCCCCATTCACATGGGCAATGGCCACACGCTCGGCGAGAGGGGTGGCGAGCAGGGTCACACGCTCTCTACCTCGGAGCTACCGACGCACGTACACGCCCTCAGCGGCACGAACAACAACGGGGCGGTCAACAACCCGAACAACAACTTCATCGGCGCGGTCAATAACATGTTCGCCCAGGGCGGCAGCCTCGTCGCCTTCGACCCGACGAGCGTCACCACCGTCGGGGGGAGCCAGGCGCACCAGAACATGGAGCCGTTCCTCGTCCTGAATTTCTCGATCGCGCTGCAAGGAATCTTCCCGTCGCAAACCTAAGGAGGTCTGACAGTGGCACAACCATACGTCGGCGAGATTCGCATGTTCGCAGGCAATTTCGCCCCCGCCGGCTGGATGTTCTGCGAGGGGCAACTGCTGCCGATCTCAGAGTACGAGACACTGTTCAACCTCATCGGCACGACCTACGGTGGCGACGGCCAATCCACCTTCGCTCTCCCCGACCTTCGCGGGCGCGTCCCAATCCACTTCGGCGACGGCGTCACGCTGGCCGAGACCGGCGGCGCCGAGACTGTGACGCTCACCGTGTCGCAGATACCGGCGCATACACACGCGCTGGTAGGGACTTCGGCCAACGGCACGTCACCGAACCCCGGCGGAAACCTCCTGGCCCAACCCGCGGCCACCATCCAGCCCTACACAGTAGAGCAGACCACATTGAACATGAACCCGGGCGCTATCGGTTCCGTCGGCGGGAGTCAGCCCCACGACAACTTCCAGCCGTACCTCTGCGTTGACTTCATCATCTCGCTGTTCGGAATCTTCCCGTCGCAGACCTGAGGAGAAGAACGATGGACCCTTTCGTCGCTGAGATTCGTATCTTCCCGTTCAACTTCGCGCCCAAGGGCTGGGCGTTCTGCGACGGGCAGATCTTGCCGCTCTCGCAAAATACCGCGCTGTTCTCGCTGCTCGGCACCACCTACGGTGGCGACGGCAAATCCAACTTCGCGCTTCCGAATATGCAGGGCAACGCCCCGATGCATCCCGGCCAGGGACCAGGACTCTCGCTGCACGACCTGGGCGAGACGGGCGGGAGCGACACCGTCACGTTGCTCGAATCCGAGATACCCGCCCACCCCCACGCTCTGCGCGCGGTGGCCGACCCCGGCGACGTCAGCCTCCCGCAGCAAGGTGCCGTCCTAGCCGCGACCACGGGCGCCACCGGTTACGTCGCCCCGACTCCACCGCTGACTCCCATGTCGGAGAATGCTCTGACGCCGGCCGGCGGGGACCAGCCCCACAACAACATGCAGCCATACCTCACGCTCAACTTCTGCATCGCGCTCCAGGGCGTCTATCCACCACGCACCTGACCGTGACCGCCGCGATCACGCTGCGGCCGTCCACGGCCGCCGATCGCCCGCTCCTCGAAGCGGTCTACGCGAGCACGCGAGAGGCGGAGCTGGCGCTCGTGGAATGGGACGATGCCGCCAAGCACGCGTTCGTGGCGCAGCAGTTCGCCGCCCAGAACAAGCACTACCGCGAGCACTACCCCGGCGCGACACTCGACGTCATCGAGGCCGACGGTGAGCCCGCCGGCCGGCTCTACGTGCACTGGGGCAATTCCGATATCCGGATCATGGACATCGCGCTTCTGCCCAAGTTCCGCGACCGGGGGATCGGCACCCGATTGCTGCGGGAGTTGCTCGATGCGGGCCGCGCGAGCGGACGCTCGGTGTCGATCCACGTCGAGCGGGGCAACGCCGCGCAGAACCTCTACGAGCGGCTCGGGTTCCGCGCCGTGGGAGAGCATGGGATGTACGTGCTCATGGCATGCTGACCCGCCGCCAAGTCCTGGAGCTTGGCGCCGCCGCGTGTCTCGTCGCGATCCTCGGCCACGTGAGATCGGCGAGCGCGGCGGAGGCGGACGCAACCGTGGCCGACTACCTGCGCCGCGAGCCGTGGCTGCCGCTAGTTGGCGGCAACGTGGATGTGGAGGGCGTGACGCTCCGGCTCGCCGAGGTCGCCGACCTCCCACAGCTCGCAGGCCGGGACGACGCATTCGCGTTGGAGTTCACCGGCCCCCCTGGGGCGCTGAACAGCGGAACTCATCCGTTCCAGCACGCGGCCCTCGGGAGCTTTGAGATGTTCGCGTCGCCGGTGGACACGGCGGTAGCAAGCGAGCAGCGCTACGAAGTCGTGGTCGACCGCTCCGTCGGCGTGCCGCGTGTTGTCCCAACCGCCAATTCGACCCCGCCTGTCAGCGCACCCGCCACCGCCTCTGCGTCTGCACCTACAGCATCGGGGCCTGGGTCGCCCCACCACCGCCGACGCGCGCGCCGGCACCTCGCCCGTCGCCGGGCATATCAACACCGGAAGCAATTACGCGCCAAGCACAACCGTTGATCCGCGCTCAGGCGAAGATCGCCTCGTAGGTCGTGCTGTGCGCGTCCCTGGCGATCGGCACGATGAAGATGTCAAGCGTGCCGAACGCCTCGTGCTCGAGCCGGTAGGTCCGCTGCGGGAGGAGCGGGTCGACCGGCCCAAGGAATACCAACCGGAACGGGTCGCGCTCCATCCCTACCGCGCGCTCTCCCGAAGCCTCCGCCTCCACTAGCCGCAGCACGTTCCCGTCACCGAGGCTGAACGGCGTATCCACCGCAGCGCGGAAGTCGGCGAGCTCAGGCATGCCGTGATCCTAGTCCCGCCGCCAGGCGCGGTGCACTCCCAGGCGTGCACACCGGATTGGCTCGCGGCTCAGCTGGTCCCAGCGGTCGTGGTACGGCAACGTCGGCCGAGCCCCGACGCGGACAACGGCGAACTCTTACGCGCCTCAAGCGACTTGGCAGCTCGCCCGGCGCGACGATCGCGGCTCGGATAGCACTATCACCCTGGGCCTGCTACGTCCCCGGCTCGCGAGCCGCACGCGCGCCTACCCCCCGGGCCGTCCCGCCGAGCGGCATCCTCTGGCAGGGTGACCGCGTTCGCAACTCCCCCGTGGTACGGGCGGTGCAAGGGCGGCCGGCTCGCACGCGCCGTCCTCAACGAGCGAACCGCCCGTGCCGTACGAGCTGTCGCGCGAGGCCGCGAAAAGGGATTGCTGCTTCAGCGCCAGGCCCGCAGGCGCACCCCGCACGCCAGCCGCCGCGCCCGCGTGCCCCTACACGCAGCAGACGGTCAGCCCTGGTCGAGCTCGCACGGCATGTCGGACTGGTTGGCCGCAACGCCGAAATCGACCGGATGCACCACACCGCATCCGCCATATCTTCGTAACCATCATCTCGATCGAAGCCAGAGCCTCGCGCCGGCCCACGCATCTTCGAAGTCGCCGAAACGTCTACCCGCCCACGCGAAATGGCATCTCGCCGACGAGTGCTTTCACGATCTGCACACTCCCGAAGGGGACGAGTCCTTTGGCGACATTCCGATCACGGGAAACGAATCTCTCGACTTGGCCAGCTGGCCCTTGGTCGTGGAGCGGCCGAAGAGACTCTGCATAGGCAGCCGACCGTTCTTGCACGGCGCGGTGCCGGCCCTGCAATCGGCGATAAGCACAACCGTTGGTCCCCTCAGGATGCTCGCCTGGAGTGGGCTCTGGGTCCTCAGGCGATCTCGTCTAGGTCCCCGCGCCAACGTTCATGAACTCGCCGGCCTCAGTCAGGACCTCGGCGAGGCTATCCACCATCTCGTCGAGCTGTTCGGCGGTTGAAATGAGCGGCGGGGCGACCTGAACGACGCTGTCTCCGCGGTCGTCCGGGCGCGCGATCATTCCCGCTTTCAGCAGCCTGCCGAACAAGAACCCCCGCAGGAGCCGCTCCCGCTCATCGGCGTCGAAGCGCCTGTTCTCCTCGCCGACCAGCTCCACCGCCCAGAAGAAGCCGGCACCCCGGACGTCGCCAGCAATCGGCAGCGACTGCAGCCCTCGCAGCCGGTCCTCCAGGTGTCCCTGCTGCGCCCGGACGTTCTCGAAGACGCCGTCGCGTTCGAAGATCTCCAGGTTCCGGAGCGAGATCGCCGCGCACAAGGGATGTCCGCCAAACGTGATCCCGTGCACCAGCGAGCGCTTAGGATCGTCGTACAGTGGCGCGACGACGCGGTCGCTCGCGAACACGGCCCCCATCGGAGCGTAGGCGGACGTGAGGCCCTTTGCGGTCGTGATCAGATCCGGCCGCGCGCCCACTCGGGTGGACCCGAACCACTCGCCCAAACGGCCGAAGGCAGTGATCACCTCGTCGGCGACGAGCAGGAAGCCGTAACGGTCCGCCAGCTCGCGCAGGCCCTCCCAGTAGCCGGCCGGTGCAACGAAGCAGCCGCCCGCGTTCTGGACCGGCTCGGCGATGAACATCGCGATCGTGTCCGGACCCTCCTCGAGCACCACGTCCTCGATCTCTGTCAGCAGCGCGCGGGAGAACGTCGCGTCATCCGCCACCGCGGCGCCGAAACGCTCGGCCTCGCCGAGCCGGAAACGATTGGTCGCAGACACGTGGCGGACATGGATCGCTGCGGGACCAAAGGGGGCCTTGTAGCTATCAACTCCGGTGAGCGCGAGCGCGCCGAGGCTCGCGCCGTGATACGCGACCCGCCGGGCGATCGCCTTAGTGCGCCGTTCACCGCCGGTGGCGTTGTGGTACAGGCGCACCAATTTCCACGCCGACTCGACCGACTCGGCACCGCCACTCGTGAAGAACACGTGCCCGAGGCCACGCGGCGCCAACTGCGAGAGCCGCTCGGCCAGCTCGACGGCCGCCGGGTGGGCGAAGCTCCACGTGGTCGCGAACGGGAGCCTGGCCATCTGCTCGACCGCGGCCGCCGCCAGCTCCTCGCCGTAGGAGTAGCCAAGCTGCGAGCAGAACAGAGCCGAGAGCGCGTCGAAGTACCGGTTGCCATGAGTATCGAACACGTACGGGCCCTCGCCGCGCTCGAGCACGACCAGCTCCTGGCGCCCGGGGCCGAACGCGCCGTGGCGCGTGAAGTGCATGAGGAGGTGCTGGAGTGCCTCCTCCCGGAGGTCTAGGACGGGGTCCATTGCATCGCTCATTTCCGTCGCTTTGTGGATGTCGTCATCGTATGTGCCAGCTATCCGCGACCGCGGTCCAGCTCCGCCTCTTGAGTCGCTGCGAGTTCGCCTCGGCAGGGGTTCTTTAGCGCTCGAGTCCACGGTCGGTCTGACGTCTATGTTCGTCGCGCATGGCGTGAGGGCCCGGTCCGCGAGCGCAGGCATCGACAAGAACCGCGCGTTCAGCTCCAGCTCCAGGCAGCTCGGTGAGCAGTACGAGACCTGCATGGGTGAATGGCTCATGTCCGCCGCGACGATTTGGCCAACAGCAAGCGGTTTCGCCTCGATGCGCCTCATACATCCCGTCAGAATTTCGATTGCCTCGGTTCCGGTGCGTCGTGGCTCGGGTGGTGCGTACCTCTTCACGCTCGCGTTGTCGCGCCGTCGTTTCTGCGACCACGTAGGTAGGCGCACGCGCACGCGCCCACGACAGAGACGCGTAGGCCCATTCGCGCCCGAACTCCGACGGCCAGCCCATCACGCCTGCCCACTCGACGGTCGCCCCATGGGCGCCATGGCCGGTCAGCGCGCAGGCGTGCTCGAGGTGTTCGGCCGGGTGGACCGCGTCCAGAAGCCGTCGATCGCCAGAGTCCGTCACGACCGTCAGCGCGCCGGTGGAGCGGTCGTGCCGACGGTCGTCTCAGCCGGCGATTGCATCGGCCGCCGGCCCTATCGTCAGTGCTGGTCGAGACGGCCGCTCCGCGCCGGAAGCGGCAGCGTCGCGAGCTCGGTAGGGCGGCCACCGCACCGCTGCTGGTTCTCGTGGAAGCAGCCGTCTCGCGCGGTTGAGATTCATTTCGCCTCGTAGCCCCGAGCAACTGTCTCGCGAAGGTCGTCACGGCTTCCGTTCGCCCGAGCCCAGGCGCGAAACGAGAATCCTCGCCTCCCGTATTGACCGGTTTATGCAGAGCGGTGTGGCGGGCCGTGACCAGGTGGTCTTGACTTGGGCTTTGACACCGTGGTCGGGCAGGAAAGCTGGACGTACGATTGGTCGCATCAATAAGCCGTCAGGCAGCGACGGTTATCGGCGGGCCACTGGGCGACTTCCTCTTTCAGTGCGCGTCTCCATTGAGCTAAAGCACTCCCTAGGCTGCCGAGCGCCGGAGAGGGGATCAGGTGAATCGGACTACATATGCATTCGAGAACGCGCGGGCGGTGCAGCCGGAGCGGCTTCGGCTACTGGCGGCGTTGCTGGACGACGGCACGTTCAGGCTGCTTGAGAGGCTTGGTGTGCGGCCGGGGTGGCGCTGCCTGGAGGTAGGCGCCGGCAGTGGCTCCGTGGCGGCTTGGTTGTGCGACCGCACCGACCCGGGGGGATCGGTGCTCGCGACTGACCTTGACACGACGGTCCTGCGGGAATTGGAGCATCCAAACCTTGAAGTGCGAGTCCACGATGTGCTCACCGATGAGTTGCCAGAGCGCGAGTTCGACCTCGTTCACGCACGGCTGTTGCTCGTGTGGCTGGCCGACCCCGAGCGGGGACTGCGAAGCATGCTCGCGGCGCTGAGACCGGGGGATGCATGCTGGTCGAGGAGATGGACTTCCACTCGATCGCGCCCGACGCGGAGCTCGACCCCGCGACGCGGGCGCTGTTCGCCCGCGTGATCGACGCCCACCACGCAGTCCTCACAGAGCAACATGCGTTTGACCCATTCTGCGGACGCGGACTTGACCGCGCACTCTCGACCGCAGGACTGGCGCGAGTAGGGTCTGAAGGACGCCTATCGATCTGGCGTGGCGGCCAGCCTGGAGGAACAGTTTGGCGACTGACGCTGATCCAGCTCCGCGAGCAGCTAATCGCACACGGTCGCGTAACCGCCGCCGAGATCGACACGATAATCGAACTCTGTGACGATCCACGGCTAGCGTTCATGTCGCAGGCAACGATCGGCGCCTGGGGATACCGGCCCCACTGAAACCAGCTCCAGACGAACCCAAACGCTCTCTCCTCTCCAGCGGAGAGTGCTGAGTCGAGTTGCAGCGGGGTCTCACGAGGTGCCTACCAGAGTTCCCGTTTGTCGCCGTACCGGCGGTCGAAGGCCGACTGCTGCTCGAGCAGCTGGCGCGCGGAGAGCAGAAGCCGCTGTTGGGCCGTCCTGGCCGCCCGCCGGGCAGCGGCGGGCGGCTGACGGGCCGGCTAAAGCGTGAGTCCGGCGGTGGCTGATCCGGGGGTCGGGGCGACCGACGACATCCTCGCGGCGGTGGAGGAGTTCGTTTCCGCGTCGGGCGCGACCGGCTCGAGCCGGCGCTGCCCGCCTAGCCCCGACCGTTCGGTACGTTTCTCAAAGGTCGCGGCCGGATCGTGTGCGTACAGGGCCGCGACCTGGAGATGCAGATGCCAGAGGTGATGCAGTTCGACGCGGAGGTCTCGCAGCAACTCGAGGCCACCTACCTGACCCCCGACATCGTCGAGCAGCGCCGGCTGCAGCTGGCGGCGCTCGATCTCAAGCCGGGCGAGAACATGCTCGATATTGGTTCGGGTCCGGGCCTGCTGGCTGCACAAGCCGCGGCGACGGTGGGGGCGAGCGGTTCGGTGCACGGGATCGACCCGAGCGAGCAGATGCTGGCGATCGCCGCGCGCTGGAGTGAGCCGGTGGCGGGCTCGGCTCCGGTGCGCTTCCAGGCGGGCGACGCGTGTGCGCTGCCGTTCGCCGCTGAGGGCTTCGACGCCGCCGCGGCGGTGCAGGTGTACGAGTATGTGTCCGGGATGCCGGCGGCGTTGGCTGAGGCGTACCGGGTGCTGCGGCCAGGCGGGCGACTGCTGGTGGTCGACACCGATTGGGACTCGATCGTGTGGCGCTCGAGTGATGTCGGGCGGATGCTGCGCGTCCTGGCGGCGTGGGACGAGCATCTCGTCGATCCGTACTTGCCGCGCCGGCTGACCGGCCTGCTCGAGGCAGCGGGGTTCACGGTCGCGCGCCGCGAGGTGTTGCCGATCCTCAACGCCGGCTACGACTCGCAGACGTTCAGCGCAGGGGTGATCAAGTTCGTCGCCGGGTTCGTCCCGGGCCATCGCGGCGTGACCGAGGCCGAGGCGCAAGCGTGGGCGGCCGATCTGACTGGCCTCGGGCGCGAGTACTTCTTCAGTCTCAACCGCTACCTGTTCCTGGCGGTCAAGTGATCCAGACCGGCCCCGACCACATGCATCGTCAGCAAACGCATCCCTCCCGAGCTCGCCGCCTACATGCGCACCCGCAACGGCCGCCGCAAGGTCCTGTTCGCCACCAACTACCCGATGATCTTCCACGAGCCGGCGCTGGCCGACCTCGATGCCCTCGCGCTCGACGACGAGGCCGGAGCTCTATCTCTCCGCCGACGCCCAGGGGGCTCTTCGAAGGAGGGCCGCGGCGCCTGCTTTGCCACGGCGAGCGGAGCGAGCCAGACGGCGGGTCGGGTGCCCGCAACGGAATAGCGATGAAGGCGGGCGGGCCTCCTTCGGGGCGGCGGTAGCCGCGCAGGCGGTCGGCCCTCCGTCTCGAACAGCATAGGTAGGCGCGCGCGGTAGCCCCTGCGCGAGCCGGCCATCCGAAGTGAAGAGCCGACCTGGCATCACGGTACGCGGTGGGTTGGTCTGATCCTGCTCGCACGGGGTTGCCGGGAGAGAGGAAGAGTTCGTGTTGCGTGTTGGTCTCGATCTCAGTCGCAAGCGCGTCGATGTCTGCTTGATCTCGAGCGACGGTGAGCTGATCGGTCAGTTTCCGGTGCCGGCGGATCGCGACGGCCTGTATGGGCTGGCGCGTCGTGTGGCTGTCTACGATCGGCCGGTCAGGGGCGTGATCGAGTCGATGAATGGTGCGCGGTTCGTGGACGACGAGCTGGTGGGGCATGGGTGGGAGGTGCTGGTCGCCGATGCGCAGCGGGTCAAGGGGCTGGTGCCGCTGGCGTGCAAGACGGACAAGATCGACGCGCGCGTGCTGGCGAACCTTGTCGTTTCACGACCTGGTGCCGGCGATCTGGCTGCCGACGGCGGAGCTGCGCCGGGAGCGTGAGCGCTCCAGGTGGCGGCTGCATCTGGTCAAGCATCGTTCGACGCTGAAGAATCGGGTGCACTCGACGCTGACCCGTGTTCGGCTACCAGGTGCCGATGGCCGACCTGTTCGGTCACGGCGGTCGCGAGATGCTGCGCGCGCTTGACATCCCGCAGCCGTGGCGCGGCCACGTCGACGCGAGCATCGAGCTGATCGACGAGCTCGAGCTGCGGATCGCCGCGATCGAGCATGAGCTCAAGCGCTCGGGTGCCGACCACCGCTACGTGCCGTTGTTGATGACCGCGCCCGGGTTCGGCTGGATCACCTCGTTCACGGTCGCGTGCGAGCTCGGCGAGATCACGCGCTTCTCCACGCCGACCAAGTTCGTCGGCCACACCGGTCTGTGCCCCCGTGTCAGCCAGTCCGGCGACGTCGATCTGCGCGGGCCGGTGTCCAAGCGCGGACCTAGATACCTGCGCTGGGGGCTGATGGAGGCCGCGGTCCACGCCGCCCCGTATCCGCTCTACAAGGAGCGCTACCAGCGCCTCAAGCGCCGTCACGGCCGCCAGCGCGGCGCCAAGGTCGCGCAGATCGATCTCTCCCGCCAGCTCGCGACCGCGATCTGGTACATGCTGATCCGCAACCAACCCTTCGCTCCGGCAGGCGCCACTTTTCGTCTGGCTGCCTGACAGCCCATTTTGGAATTGCGCCACCGGAGCGAGCCCCGATAACACCCAGTCCTCGAAGTTGATGAGCGCGATAGAGAAATGAGCACCACTCCAACGGCCCAACCACTCCGTGGACCGTGACAGTTAACCTTCCTGCCAGGTTTACGCTGTCGTGTCAAGCGCCGTGGGCCTTCACTGTTCACTGAAGTGCGCTTGCTCAGGCGCTTGACACGACAGCGCTCACCCGGCAATTGACAGTGAAAGTGTCAGCGATCTGACACAAGGGCTTGACAACGGGCCCGCCTTCATAGAGACGAGGAGCAGCAGCACGGGCAACATCGCCGAGACTTCTGCAAAGTCGCCCAGGCGGGTCTCGCGACGTGGCTTCTGCATCGGTGGGTGGCCGCGCCTAAGCAGACGTCCTGTGTCAACCTCCGAGTGCGATAGCGGATGTCGGCTTGCCGTCAAGCGCTTCGCGCTCGGCCCTGCGGGCCGCCATTTTGGTGACGGCGTCGCCGAGCATCCGCTGGGTGGCGGCTGTGTCGGGCACAGGGCCCGACGGTGTAGGGACCGTCACCGAGACATGCTGTTGGAGGCTGCGGTGGCGGGCGGGGTCGTACGGTGTGCGGTCTTGCCAGCATTGCCAGACGATGCGGCTCCAGGCGCGGCCGAGGGTGCGTAGCGCGCGCGGGTGGTCGTGGCCGCGGGCGCGGGCGGCGGCGTAGAGGTCACCCGCCCAGGGGTGCCAGTGGCGGGTGCTGTCGGCCAGCCTGGAGAACGAGGCGCGCAGGCGCTTGTTGCACCCCCAGCGGAAGCAGGCGGTCTTGCGTTTGCCGGACTCGATCGCGACGGCGGCCTGGCCGGCGTCGCCGGCGAGTGCGTCACGGGCGGGGTAGCGCGTGCGGCAGTCGCCGATCTCGGCCAGCATCTCGGCCGCGGTGATGAAGCTGTTCGGATCTTTGAACAGCGAGGTGAAGATCTCACCATCGGGATGCGTGCGCACCGAGTCCTCGATCTGTCGCTCGAGCGTCTTGATCTGCGCGGCAAGCGTCTTGAGCGTGGTGACCAGGCAGAGCACGATTTGCCGGCGGGCGTTCATCTCGACCTCGCCGACGCGGCCCTCGGGCGCGCGCCTGAGCTTGGCCAACAGCCGCGCCGGCTTCTGGCCGCCGCTGTAATGCTGGCGGGCCAGGAACGCCTGCAGGCGCTTCTCGCCCAGCGACCGCGCGTCCGCGGGGCTGGGGTAGTGCTCCAGGAACGCGAGCGAGATCGGGCTGTCCAGATCGGTGAATAGCCCGATCGGGCCGGGCCAAAACCGCTCGAGCTCGGCGCGCAGCTGGTTGCTCACCGCCACCCGCGCCTTTACCAGATCCTCGCGCGCGCGGTGAGCGCTCTGAGCGCCTTGGTCTCGTCGGTGTCGGGCTCGAGCACCCGGAAGCGATGGTGATCGGTGCGCGCCAGCTCGCACAGCACGAACGCGTCGAACCGGTCGGACTTACCGCCCGAGACCCGGAACCGCGCGCGGGTCGCGGCGACCTACAGCGCGGCCAGGGGCGCCATCGGCCTGCATCACGCCGGGTGGTCGTGGTTGCGGAGGTGAGGCCGCTTGGGCATGTCAGTGCCTGGTCCTCCTAAATTCCGAGAGCGACGCGATCGTCGGTCGGCTCGCCTGAGGATGGCGCAGCGGAAGCGCGCGAGAGCACGATGTCGGCTTGCGAGACTCGTCCGCCGCGGGGGCGAGTTCGGGCCGGTGACGGGTCGGTCGGACCAACTCGTGGCTATGCCCGCGAGATGAGGCGATCGCCCCATGATGACGCGGCCGTCCGTGGCTAGTGTTCGCGGTGGGTGGCCGACGTTGCCGCCGATTCGCATGACTGAGGAGGCGGTTGCGATGGGTGTTGATTGGGAGCTTGTCCGGTCGGGTCCGGATGCCGCCGATCATGGCGTGTTGTTGTTGCCGGGTGGCGCGAACGGGGCGAGGTCGTACGGCGAGGTAATGGCGCAGCCGGTGCTTGCCGGGACTCGCCTGGTCGCCGCGACCCTGCCGGGGCACGTCGGCACCCCGCCTCCAAACGACTTTTCCATCGAGAACTATGCGCGGCTCGCCACGGAGCTCGCTGCGGACAACGACTGCGACGTCGTCGTGGGTTTCAGCATGGGAGCGAGCGTTGCGCTTGAGATGGCAGCATCGGGGGCTTTTAGGGGGCCGCTGGTGCTGTTCGGGGTTAGCCTGTCAGCGCGGGACGAACCGGCGTTCTTCCGGGCGATCGTTCGGCTCGGTGCCGTCATGGGTGGTCTTCCATCGGCCATGTTGATGAGGATGACGGCCGTCGCGGTGAGGTCGGCGCGGATGTCTGATCAGCATCGTGCCCAGATGCGTGCTGACTTCCGCAGCAACGATCCCCGGGTCCTTCGCAGCGGGCTGCGTGCTTACTTGGAGTACCTCGGTAGGCACGAGTCGCCCGCTGACCGTCTCTGCGACGGCGGGGTGCCGACGTGGATCGTGCACGCAGAAAAGGGCGACGGTCGATTGACCGACGAAGAGCGCCGTACGCTCGAACCCTGTCCGCGTGCGCGGGTGATCACGATTCCGGGCACCTGCTACTTCCTGCCCGACGAGGAACCCGAGCGAGTCGCCGAGATCGTCGCCGACGCGGTCGGCCACGCGGAGTGACTTGTCGGCGCTGCCGACCACCGAACCTCGGCATGGCGCCCGGCGATTGTCACACGCGACTAGCGCTCGTCGATCCCCAGCCGCTGGATGCGGCTGCCGGCCGGAGTTGCGCTTCGCACCCGACCGGCGAGCGTGGAGCCTGCGCCCCGACGGCCCACGCCGTTCGTGACACTGACAGCCGCAGGCTGGGCGGCAAGAGCACCCGCTCCTTCTCGGTCAGCTCGACGGTGGCGCCGCGCTTCCCGAGAGCCCGTCTGACTGCGCCTGTCCGCCCGATGGGGAGTCTCCGGCGATGGTCGTCACACGACCGCTTCGGAACCGGGAGCACGCGCGCGCGCGACCAGTCCAGCTCTACTGCTTCTCAATCAGGGAGCGGCCGAAGGTCGATGGCGGCGTCGCGGTGAAGGTTGGACTTCCTGGTCTGGACACTGCCCACACGGCCTTCGTGGATCGTAATCCGGCCGCATTGTTCCGGCCGGCGTGCCGGTACTGACTACAGTCAATGAACACCCTGCGAATCTTTTCAGCGAAGAGAGCATCTCGTGGACAGCACCCGCACAAACCGCTACGACGCTTACAAAGCAGTTCGCGGTCTGGTTGAGGAGCTCCGCAACGTAAAGCTGTTTGACGCCGAGGCCGACAGCATCCTGTGGGCAGCGGAAGGGCTTCTGCTCGCAAACTCCCCGACCGACCCTGAAGCCGTCGAGGCTCGCACGACGTTCGACACGCTGATGCAGGGCCTCGCCGCCAACCGCTGGCAAGACGTCGGCCCGACCACCGCCGAGTCCCAACGCACGCGACTGGTCGAAGCGTTCGCCGAGTGCGCGCCACTGCAAACCGCCCCGGCGTCCGCATAGCAAGCCCGATCCACGAGCGCAGGAGCCCACCAAGCGCCACGCGCTCAGCCTGATCGACATCAACCCCGGCGCCTAGCCAACGTCCAACCAGCCCCAAACACCCAAATTCGGCAGCACCGGGCGAGATTTAGGCGCTCTACGAGAGGTTTCCGGCTAGAGCGCGGTTACGTTTGTGGCTCTCGGCCCCTTCTCGCCGACCTCGGTCTCGTAGGAGACCTTGGCTCCTTCGCGAAGGTCCCGATAGCCGTTTGAGTTGATGGCCGACTGATGGACGAAGACATCCTCCGTGCCGTCATCGGGGCTAATGAAGCCGAACCCCTTGTCCGCTTTGAACCACTTGACGGTTCCGGTGGCCATGTTTGGTCCTCCGTGTTCTGGTGCCGCGACAGCGAAGGAAGCCAAAGCGACCGCTGCGAGCGCTGGCACCGTGTCAGCCCGAGCCGAGTGCTCGAACCATCCGCGACGATAACAACCGCGCGCTTGGGATGAGTGGCAGTGGTTGCCTGCGGTGCCCGTGGCACCCGGCGCTGTACGACGTCGGTACGGGGGTGATGTGCGCGGTCCTCAGCGCGTGTTCAAGCCGCTGGTGGGCGCTGTAACGACCGGCGCTCGATCGCTGAAGACTTTCCCGGTCAACGTGTGCGACGGCGCGATCTGGCTGGTCGGCTGAGCGACGGTCCCGCCTTGTCAGCGTCGCCCCTAGCCCCGCGATCCAGGATCATCTCGATGGGCGTCTAGGTTCGGTGCCCGAGCCCGCGCGGCGCGTGGCCGGAAGCGATCTCGCCGTCTCGTAGCTGCTGGGCTTCGCGGAGGTTTTGGAGCTTCTTCAGCGCGTGGTTCTCGATCTGGCGGATGCGCTCGCGGGTGACGTTGAACGCGCGGCCGATCTCGTCGAGCGTGCGCGGGCGCTCGCCACCGAGGCCGTAGCGCAGTTCGAGCACGCGGCGCTCGCGGTAGCTGAGGTTCTCGAGCGCGTCTCGCAGGGCTTCGTTTGTCAGGATTTCGGCGGCGCGCTCGTAGGGAGACTCGGCTTGTTGGTCGGGGATCAGCTGGCCGAACTCGAACTGCTCATCGTCGCCGACGGGCTTCTCGAGCGAGATCGGCGCTTGCGCGGAGCGTTTGATCGAGGCGATCTCCTCGGGCTCGATGCCGGTCACCTCGGCGATCTCCTCGGCCGTCGGCTCACGGCCGAGCTCGGTCACGAGCTTGCGCTCCGCCCGGCCGATCTGGTTGAGCTTCTCGACGATATGGACGGGGATCCGGATCGTCCGCGCCTTATCAGCGAGCGCACGGGCGACCGCCTGGCGGATCCACCAAGTCGCGTAGGTCGAGAACTTGAAGCCCTTGCGGTAGTCGAACTTCTCCGCCGCGCGGACGAGCCCGATCGTGCCCTCCTGGATCAGGTCGAGAAACGGCAGGCCCTGATTGCGGTAGTTCTTCGCGATCGACACGACTAGGCGCAGGTTGGACTCGACCATCTTCTGCTTGGCGTCGAACGAGCCGCGCTCGATCCGCCTGGCGAGGTCGACCTCCTCCTCGGCGGTCAGCAGCCGGACCTTGCCGATGCCCTTGAGGAACAGCTGCAGACCGTCGGTCGTCCCCTCCGGCCTGAGATCCAGCGGGGCCTTGCGGCGGGTGCGCTGCTCGGTCGCGCGCTCGATGGTCAGACTCGCTGCAGTGGCTGGGTCGATCTCCTCGACTAGCTCGATTTCACGGTCTTCGAACAGGCCGTGCAACTCCTCGACGTCGCTGTCCTCAAGGTCGAGCTCTGCCGTGGCGGTCGCGATCTCGGCGTATGTGAGCACGCCGACGTGCAGCCCGCGAGCGATCAGACCCTTGACCTCTTCCAGCTCCTGAAGTTCCGCTGCTGACATGTGGTCGCGTTTCGCGTTCAGCCCGCGTGGCTCAACCGGCTCACGTCGCTGCCCGGCCCGCGCCGAGCGCGAAGGGCAAACCTTCGTCTGGCGGCACCGTTCGCGCCGATGGCGCCCCGCATCGAAAGCTTCGGGGACGGCGGCAGTCGCGGCGGCGTACCAGTGGTGGGCGCGCGGCGGCGGTGTCTCACGGCTTCGTCGCCGCTGCCGGGAGCGCGAGTGCTGAGGGCTTTGACCTGTGGGCTGAGAGAGTGAGCGTCGCAGCTTTCGATTTGAGCTGGACGCGTGCGTGCTTGAGCTCGCGTCGAGCGATGATCTCGCCGACCACGTCGGCGATCAGCTGCCCCGCCCCTGATCCGCCGCGGTGCGACGTGACGCCGTATGACTCGACTACGCGGTACCCGGACGATTTCACTCAAGTTGCCGACAGCGCCAAAAGCGAGCCGCGGACGGGGCACAAACCCCCGACCGGATCGGCTCTGGCTTTGGCTTTCAGTGTTGTGTAGACGCGTTTTGCAGGCCAGACATTCGACATGCGGCAGCGACAGGCCTTGCTAGTCGGACGATCGTGTCAGGTACGCGTGGCGGGCGCTCGGACGGTGCGGGTCTGCGTTGGTCCGGGTGCCATCGGCTGGCCGGGTGTTCAGGCGTCGTCGGGCATCGATCGCGGCCGAGAGCCGCCGCGATCCGCGATCGCGAGTCAACTCGCCACGCCTACGCGCTGCCGAATCGTGTTCGGTCTGCGTCATGGTCGTCAAGCCTTCCCGTCCCTCTGGTGGGTCCGCGCGGAAAGGAAGAGGGCTAGAACCCCCGCGCGTTCAATCACGTAGGGACGCGACCACCGGGCCGGTGGGGTAACGCCCGTAGAAGTACCGCACCGGCCCCGCAGTCAAAACCAGTAACCCCCGCCTCACGCCTCGTGGCGCAAGAAGCGCCGTTGGTGGCTGCCGGGCTTGGGCTGAGAATCCTGGCCGCAGGGCCAGCCTGTCCACGACTGTACTCCTGTTGCGGGCGTTTGTGTGAACCTGCCCTGAAAGGTTTGCTCGGGCTCGTCCGCGGCGCGGGCATCGGCCGATTCATCGCCAGTGGCCGGCTCGTCCCCCACGCAGCTTGCCCGCGCCGGAATCATTGACCCAAACCGCGACCCCGGAGACCGCATCGACAACTGGGCCAGCCGCTCACTGGATATTGAGCCCATCCACCCAGGTACTGCGATCGGACGACGAGACCCGAACCATCGCCAGTCGCCGCCCAACCGCAAGGAGCCACAACAACATCAGGTCGATGAGCACACCCAGCCGCTCGTCGCCGACGTCGCACGCGGCCTGAGCGGCGAACGCGACCCGTGACCGCAGGGCACGGTCAGCCGGCCGCTCGCAGCACCGCGAGGATCCGCGGGTGGCCAGCGATCTTTAGCTCGTCGACGACCTCGATCTCGTCCAGGCCAGCGATTCTCGCCAATCGCCGCAGACCTTCCGCCGAGAAACCCCAGTAGACAAAGTCATCGCGCGCGTACACGTCGCCCCGCTCGTGAACCTCGATCGCAGGCGTGGCGGGGCCCAGATGCGACCCGTAGGCCTCGACCACGATCTCGCCGCCCCGATCCAGCACACCCGCGAGGGCCCGCAGCAACCCGATCGGGTCGGTCACCCGGTGCAAGAGACCGAAACACAACACAACATCGAACCGCTCGCCGAGCTCGTTCACATCGACCGCGTCCATGCGCCGGTACTCGACCCGGGATCCCACCAGGCCAGCGATCGCGCGAAAGCCCCCGCCGCCCTCAAGCGTCACGCCGAAGCGAGCACGCACCCAGTCGACGTACTGCTCATTGTCGATCGCGACAACCCGGCACGCACCCCGGGCTCCGCGAGAAAGCTGTAGAAGCCGTCAAACGCGCCCACGTCAAGCACGCTGCGGCCCGCAAACCGATCTGCGCCGAGCACCGCCAGACGGTAGCCGTGATCGCGGGCAATGCCCGGCGTGTAGATCCCAGGCGCAAGCGCGAACGTGTGAAGCCAAAGCGGAACCGAATCACGGACACGCTCAGCGTCCAAAGCCGGCGCACCGATCGCACAGACATCGGCGACAACCCGCTCGGCACCGGACGTCTCGGTCCGATCGCCTCGACCGCGTCTGCGTGGACTGCCAACGCATCACCTCCCGTCCCTCGTTCACAAGATGTTCACACCTTGACAGGCTGACCGCCCCGACACCTCGAGAGCGCCCACGCGATACACCCAACCCTGGCCTCAGCATCCACCGCGGCACCCTCGCCAGTGTCGGCACGACTGCTTTTGTTTCCGGGACGGGTTCTGGCCGGGCAAGTGCAACGGCGACGAAGGGATCGTAAGTGGGAGCAAGTCCGGACGCGCGCGTTCGCCCAGGAGCAAAGAGGATCGCTCGTCCAATCGCAGGATCCCTGTAGCGATCGCCGACGATGTCGAGGTAGTGCATTGCTTACGGCACTCGACCGGCTACGGGCGGCTCCGTGGGGAGGCCGGACGAAACGCTGGCGCTGGCGCCGGCACGGTTGTCTGCATGAGGTCAAATAGCGGCCGACTACGTTGCCGTTCAACGATGGTCGCATACGCACTCCGCAAGGTGGTAAGAAAACGCACTGGGGGTGCTTTAGCGGTGGCAGTTTTCTGCCGATCTAGCTCGTATCGTCCTCGGTTGACGAGAGGTCATGGCCTTCCCAGCTTTCAGTCGCGTCGTACACATCGGTCGCGGACGCCGTTCGCGGCCCGCGCCAGAGATCGCCGAGCCGGCAACGCACCCCGAGCGCCGGGGACGGCAGCAGCACCCCGCGATGGCCGGGCTCAACGTCTCCCCTGTGCATGGGCGCCACTGCATCTGCGAGCGATGCGAGCGGGCGCAAGGTCATGACTGATGGTGCCGCTTTCCGCTGGCTTCAGTGCTGCCCACCTGGCGCGGCTCAACGTTACGACTAACCGCAATAGCGGTGCGCGTAGCGCGAGAGGTTGAGCACGCGCGCGAGCTCTCGTTCAGTGACCGCGAGCGTACCCAGGGTCACGTCAAGTTCGTCGGCGACCTGCTGAGCGGTGAGCGCTCCATCGGCGCCGAGCGGGCCGCTAACGCGAGCCAGCGCGACGACGGCGCCCGCCGCCCACGCCTCCGGCCGGCCGCGGCGGATGACACCGATCCGGGACGCGTCGGCGAGCATCTGCCAGGCGGCTTGGGCGTAGGCCCGCCCGAGGCGGCGGGTGCACCACGACGCGGCCAGCGCGGCGGCGCGCTCGCCGGGCGCGCGATGGTCGCTCAGCGACGGCGGTTGGGCGCTCACCGCCTTTGAATATAGGCGACCGCCGGAAGCCCGTGCCTCACGGCTCCTTTCTTGTGGCCCGACTCTCCATAACAGCCTTCGAAAACGGCCCGATTTGCAGGCCTATTAGACATACGAGCCTTATCGAGCGCTGAAGAATCGAGCCGGTCGTCGCCCCGCGGCGAGAAATGGATAGCCAATTCCCTCCGAGATGGTGAGCACAATCGCTTGCTGCCCGGGCAGCAGCTCACCCGCGCAAACGATCGCGCGCTGGGCATGAGCCGAGCCGCGTCGTAACAGAGCAGAATCACGCGGTCTCTCCTCCCGTCGCTGCGTCTTCGTTCGGAAACGACGATCTTGCGATCGGGTCCTCACCCACGCTGGCCATGGCCTGGCCCGCTCCCCCTCCAAAACGGCAAAACCGGCTTGATCTCTCCGCGCGCGATCGCTCTCAACAGCCGTCTCACATGACCGAGACCCGTCTCGGGTAGAGCTACCCTCAGCTCGACCGTCCCCTGTTCGCTGTGCACAACTCGCACCCGTCCCAGATCACCCAGCAGCTTGAGCATCAGCTCGTTGTCCGCGAACACGAGCGCGGTAAAGCTGGTGATCCCCACTACGCGTGCGCGATCTGCAAGCGCAGCCGCGAGGCGGCCGCCGACTCCTTGGCCCTGCCGCTCGTCGACGACAGCGACGGCGAGCTCGGCGACCGTCGGATCGGTCTTGGAGCGAACGTAACGGGCGACGCCGACTGCCTGGTTGGTATCCCGATCAATCGCGACGAGCGCCTCATGATCGTGATGATCGACCTCGGTCAAATAGCGCAGCTCCCTATCCGACAACCGCTCCTGCGGCGATAGGAATCGCTGATAGCGGGAACGCTCGCTCAGCCGCTCGAAACCCTCGCGCAGCAGCTGCTTGTCCTCATTGGAGATCGGCCGGATCACCAGCGTCTTTCCGGTCGTCACATGCCCGTCCCCTAACCCACCCGCCGCGCGATCAGCATAAGCCGATCACCTTCGCAGATCTGATCGACGCAATCGTCGCACTCGACGTCAGCCCTAGAGGATCTCCAGCAACGCGCGGGTCGCGTCCCGGTCACGCCGAGCGAGGGGGCGCCCAACGATGTACCGAATCCCCGTTATCGAGCGGGGATTATGGATACCTCCGTCGGCTCTGCGGGTTACGGTGTTCAACGGTAGGCGCCTCAGCTCCTGCGCCCTGTGAGACGGCGGTGTCGTGGCTTTGCAATCAATACCTACGGCTCCGTGATCTTCCGGGCTTCGACGCCGATCTTGCCGGGCGTCGACCTCGCGTATGTGCTGGACGAGGCTGAACTGCGCGTCCGCATCGAGGGGACGCTGGGGCCGGAGCTGATGTTCGCGCTCGCCAGGCGCAACGACGTGGTACTGCCCCACCTCAGACCTGGCGTCCGAGGACGGCTGTCTCGATGGGTCGTTCAGCCCGCAGAACAGAGCTGCCGCCCGAATGGGTAGGTTGGCTTAGAGAGAGGTCAGCGCGGTGGCTTCGCGGTTCGCCGTCGCGCTGGCTGTATGAGGACACCTGCAAGAGTGGCGCCCGTGGGTTACGGTTGACGTGTTTCTCGGCAAGCCACGCCCCGACCTCGGCTCGTTTGCTCGGTGCGGGGGTGAACGCGGCGAGCGATCGGATGTCAATAGCGGATCTTCAGGAGCTTGATGAGATCAGGTGGCTGGTGGATCGCGGGCAGCAGCTCGGTGTCCTGACTTACGCCGAGGTGCCGGGGCGGTGTCCGAGCTCGATCTCGACGAGGCGGATGTCGAAGAGTTGCACGGCTTTCTGGAGCGGGCTGAGATCGAGCTGGTCGAGGAGCTCGATCCGGCGCTTGCAACAACCGAGCTCGGGCGCGCACCGGATAAGCGTGGGCGCCGCAAGCCGAAGACCGCGCTGGATCTGAAGCCGGACATGACGACCGATTCGCTTCAGCTGTTTTTCAAGGACATCGGCAAGGTGCGTCTGTTGAGGGCGCAGGAGGAGGTCGAGCTCGCCAAGCGGATCGAGCGCGGCGATCTCGATGCCAAGCAGAAGATGGTCGAGTCCAACCTGCGCCTCGTCGTCTCGATCGCGAAGAACTACCGAAACCAGGGTCTGCCGTTCCTTGACCTGATCCAGGAGGGGACGTTCGGGCTCGTGCGTGCGGCCGAGAAGTTCGACTACCGCAGGGGCTTCAAGTTCTCGACGTACGCGACGTGGTGGATCCGCCAGGCGATCGCGCGTGCGCTGGCGGACAAGGCTCGGGCGATCCGCATCCCGGTGCACGTGGTCGAGAAGCTCAACAAGATCGGGCGTGCCGAGCGCAAGCTACTGACCGAGCTCGGGCGCGAGCCGGCAGCCGAGGAGATCGCCGAGGTGACCGGCATCGAGCCCTTGGAGGTGGAGTCGATCAAGCGCTCCGCGCAGGCCCCGGTGTCGCTCGAGCAGCCGGTCGGCGACGACGAGGAAGCGGAGTTCGGCCAGTTCATCGCCGACGAGCGGGCCGAGTCGCCGTACGAGCGGGCCGCCGAGATCCTCACTAACGAAGCGCTGCGAGACGCGCTGGAGAAGCTCAGCTATCGCGAGCGTCGCGTGCTCGAGCTGCGCTACGGGCTCGGCGGCGAGCACCCGCGCACGCTTGACGAGGTCGGGCGGACGTTCAACGTCACGCGCGAGCGGATCCGGCAGATCGAAAAGCAGTCGCTCAAGAAGCTTCAGCACCTCCGCGAAGCGCTAAAGCTGCGCGACACTCCAGAGCACTTCCGCCGAGGTGATCCCGAAGGCCTTCCGGTCCGAGCGGGTGGACGCGGCGTCTGATGGGTCTGCTGACCCGACCGGTTCGGAGGCGTCACGTCGCGGGGTAGCGCGATCATCCGCGCGAAATCCAACGTTTAGTGTTTGTTGTCACTGACGCCGAGTGGTAGCGCCACCCCTGATCCTCTCAAGCGTCTCCAGCGCGCAGGCCACCGCCGCGGCCCACCGTGAGCCCTCGCGGCTCCGCCGCCGATGGCGGCGGAGGTGCTCGCTCACGATGCGAGCATAGACGCGGCGCGGACGCGGGCCAATAGAATCATCGTGATGGAGGGCTCCACCGAGGTTCGGAGCTGGCTTCGCTGCTACCGCTGCTGGTCCCAGAACCTCGAAGTGCAGGTGCACTACGAGGGGATACACCGGATCGACGCGGACACCGGCGAGCGCGGCGAGGTCGTCGACGAGATGCAAGAGGCTGTGGTCCAATGCGTGGACTGCATGCACGACCAACCCCATCTCGGGTTCCATAATGGGCGCGTCGAGCCGGTCGAGGACAGCTGGGAGCGGATGATCGCCGGCGCGCCGTGGGTCGCGTCGTGCACCGTGACCGTCGACGCCGAGGACGTTGAGACGTGCTCAGGCCCTGAAGCCGGGGACGCGCTCTCCCACGCCTCGTTCGGCGACCACGGAACGCGCGAGTTCTTCACCCACGTGCGCTTCCACAAACACGACGAGGACCGGATCATCGTCCACATGCTTGTCGAGCTCTACGCGCGTTCTGGCGAGGAGGCGACCGAGGTGCTCGAGGAGGCGGCGCGCGGCACGCTGGCGATCACGTCGCTCGCGGAGGAGTCACGCCCGCCGGCGGCGACCGGCGGCGACCAGCACTGACGGCGCTCCGGACCCTGGTGGAGTCTCGCAGCGGCCGCGACGCGAGTCGGCAACTAACCGAGCACGCCGATCGATACCGTCAGGTGGGGTAGCCGGCCTGGTTCGGATAGCGACCGTCCGAGCGTGCCCGGATGAACCTCGCCGCCAGCCCAACCACAGCGAACCGAATGATGATTATCGAGCGTGGGTTATGGAGACCGGCGGAAGGCCCCTTCCGGTGCGCCGTCTCCTCACGAGAACCTGGTGAGCTGGAGTAGCCCCCTGGTGGTTGCTTGTCCGCGCGAACGGGTGCTCAGGGGTTAGGCCGCCGGATCGAATCCGTCGCAAACTGCGGGGTCGTGGGGGCTCGGTCCTTGCGATGCGCAGCCGTCGGGCTGATGATCGTGGCCGCATGACGCTGAGGTTTCTCTCGCCTCAGACCGCGGCGATTGCACGCGACGTCAGTCTGCTGGATCTGCTCAGCGAGTTCATTGACGCCGACGCCGACACTGTCTGCCTAATCACGGGTGACCGGCGGACCGAACTCGAGTGGTTGGCCCACTGCGACCATCTCCGCGCCCTGCAGCGCCTCGGCACGAGACGCTCGCCCGCCACGATCAGCGCGTCCCGGGCTCGCGCCCAGGGGGCGAGGGCGCGGCGGTGCGGCCCGTGCGGCTGCTCTCCAGTTGGGCGTTCGCCGAGTTGGGGCTGGCACGTCTCGGCCTCTACACAACCACAGACAACTACGCCTCCCAACGCCCGCGTAGCCAAGCGCTGCGGATTCACTCGCGAGGAAGTCCTGCCAGCGGACGCGACGCACGATTGGCGGACCGTCGAGCTTGTCGCGTTCTCGTTGCTCGCCCGCGATTTGCCCTAGTCGGCCCGGTCACTCGCGCGGACGGCCCTACCCTGAGAGCATGAGCTGGGCACCACTTCCCGAACACGCCGTCTACCTCGACGACAAACACTCCCCCGCCGTCCCCGAGTGGGAGTGGGTGCGAACCGTCAAGGCGTTTACCGACCGGATGGCAGCCGGCGACGTGCAGCACATCTCCCTCGACTTCAACCTGTCCCGCACCGACTACGGCCACTCAGGCCTTGACGCCGTCCGCTGGATGGCCACGACCGGCACCTGGCCGACCGCGAGCGTGCAGCTGCACGCCGGCGACTATCAGGGCCGCAAGCAGATGGCCGCGCTCATCACCTCAAGCGGCCTGTTCAACAGCCCCGAGGACCACCCGCTCGGCAAGATCTACCGCCGCCGCGGCTAACAGCACCCGAGGGACCGGAGGCCCGGGCGCGGGCGTCAGCCTTCATATACGCCAACCCCTCACAGCGTTTGCAGGGGGAGTTGTCATGCCGCCCTGCCGACGACCGAGCCAGATGGCAGCAGTTCCCGTGCGCTCTTAGCACCCGCCCGGCCGCGTCCGGAAGACACGAGGGCGCCGTACGCGAACCGCCCGTGCGGCGTCCTGCCATGTGCACTCAAGTCCGCACCCCCTTTTAGAAGAGTGTCTTCACCGTTCTGTCGGCTCCGCGGGTCAGTTCCTCTATTTCGTCCCTCCGTCGGGTCTCGTTCCCGATCGTGCCCGGCGATGTTGCGAATGTCTCCGAGGCGTTGAATCTCTCGCCTGCGCGGCGGAGGCAGCGGACCGTCGCGCGTTCGCGGGCCCGCTGGCGCGAATGCGCGGGTATGTTGCAGGGTGCAATGGCCGACCTCGTCGTGCGACATCCCGTGCTCGAGTTGCTCGCCAGGCGGGCTGAGCGCGCCGACCAGGCTACGGCCCCGGCCGATGGCGCCCGGCTGGCGCTCGCGATCGAGGGCGGCGGGATGCGCGGCGTGGTCTCGGCTGGAATGACCGCTGCGATTGAGCTGCTCGGGCTGACGGCCTGCTTTGACCTCGTCGTCGGCACCTCGGCCGGCGCGCTGAACGGCGCCGGGCTGCTGGCAGGGGTGGCGGACGCATGCTGCAGCGCGTATCACGCTGTGTTCACCACGCGGCGGTTCATCAACCCGTACCGCCTGTTGATCGGGCGCGCGGCGGTCGACGTCGCATTCACACTCGACCACGCCGACGATGCGCTCGACGCCGCCCGGCACCAGCGGACAGCGGCCAGCGCGATCCCGCTGCATTGCGTCGCGGTGGACGTCGATCAGGCGGCTGCGGTGCTGCTCTCGGAGCTTCACTGCGTCGAGGACCTGCGGGCGGCGCTGCTGGCATCGACCCGGATGCCCTGGGTCGGCGGCCCCCCGGTGCCGTTCCGCGGCAGGCGCTTCCTAGACGGCGGATTGGCCGAATCGATCCCGTACCGGACTGCCGTAGCGCTCGGCGCAACGCACGTGCTCGTCCTGCAGACCCGGCCGCATGGGGTGGGCGTCGAGCCGGTCGCGTCGTTCGCCGATCGCATCATCACCAGGCGGCTCCGCGCCCTGAACCCCGCGCTGCCGGGCCTCTATCAGCGCCGGCCTGCCGACTACGACCACGCGGTTGCAGAGCTCGCGGCGGCCACCGACGCGCCGCAGCCCGACGGCCCGTTCCTCTACGGACTGCGGCTACCGGCGGGGAGTCCGGGGGTCGGACGGTTCGAGCGGTGCGCAGGAGCGCTCGAGGCCGCCGGGCGGGCGGCGCGCGAGCACGCCGAGCGGGTGCTCCGCGGCGCTGCCGCGACCGGTCGATCAGATGCTTCGCGCCAACCCGGGAGGGCGCCAAGATGAATGCAAACAAGCGCTGGCGACGACACAAGATATGCGACGTTCATTTTGGACACGGGTCCTCCTGGCCACCGGAGATGATCAGGCTGCGACGGAGCGCGAACCGGACTTGACTCTTCGCTTCATCGTTCCCCACCGACGACTGCCGGGTCTAGCCCAGCAAGACGTTCGGTGGCCTGAGCGAGCGCTAGCGCGCGGAGCTCGCTAGGCGCCCTTGACCGCTGTCGCCAACTTTGCCCCAAGCACGGCGAAAGGCCGCCCGGTTGACTCTCCTTTTGGGAGAATCTTCTTGACGACCTTCCGTCTTCGTTGATCCTCCCAGTCGACGCGTGCCGCCCGCATCCGTAGTCCCCACCGCTTCCAACCTGGGAGAACAACTGACAGCGCCAACCGCCTCGAACGGGGCCCTAGCGAGGGTTCGTGCACACGATTGAACGCTCATATGGTCGGCGGGTGATCGCGCCAAGCCGCACCCGAGTTCGTGCAGCGATGCGAGCGAGACCTCGCCGCCTGCCGCGGTGGCGGTCTTGCAGCGCAGTCATGGTTGACGCTCCCGCGTAGGTCGCTACCGCGAGACTCGGCGCCATCGGGGGCGCCGACGTGAGGCCGGTGGATCAGGGGCTTCGGTCTCCAGCAGGCGCACGCCGATCTGCCGGCCGTGCTCGTAGACGCGCTCGATCACATACCCGTTGAGTTCGAGCTCGCCGATGACGACGGCGGGGGAAGTCGATTCCGCCTGCGCGCAGCTGGTCGAGCGTCACCGGCTCCTGGCCGGCGCTCCGTAGCCGCTCGAGCATCCGCAGTTGTTGGGTTTCAGCGAGCGCCATCGACAGAATTCCTCGCCCCATTCTCCCGGGGCGAGCGGAAGGGAGTTGATCGACGGTAGAGAATCGACCGTGTCGGCGATCGCGGGGAGGGCCCGCTCCCCTGTGGAAGGCGCTCACGCTCACGCTTCTCGGATCGACCATCACCTTGCGTGGATCTGGTAGCTGCGGTCTGAACCGGCGCGAACTACGATTGGGCCTGCCGAGCCGAGGGTCCGTCCTAACGCGAGCACGTGATCGAAGAGGCCGACATGGCCAGAAGCGAAAGCCAGGAGCGAACGAAGGGCGCGAGCCAGCAAGCCCACGGACGGCTCAAGGAGGCGATCGGCGCGCTGACGGGCAATCGCCGCCAGGCGAGGCAGGGCCGCGCCGATCAAGCCCGCGGCCGGCCGCGCGAGCGCTGGGGGCACCTCAAGGACGCTCTGCACCGGTAGAGACCCTCGCCCGACCCGGGCCCGCGGCTGCTGCAAGAAAGCAGCCAATTTGCAGGTAAGAAGTCGTAACGCCTGTTATCAGGCGCATGCCCGTCGCGAACTGCGGTGCTGGGTCAGACAACCGAATCCCGCCCGTCGGGCAGCTCCTGCCCAGGGGTATCGGGCGGCGGGCTGACCGCCGATTGCTCGAGCGGGGCGATCGCCTCGTCGGCGGCGTTGACCAGCGCGCTCAAGGCGGCGGTGAGGTCGCTCTTGCGGTCCGCGGCGAGGGCATCCGCGTCTTTTTCAGGGCGGGGTCGAGTCGTTGGCGAACCTCGCCGAGGGGATCCGTCCGTACCTGGTCGGCGGGTGCTGGCGCGGTGGCTCCACCGGCCAGCATGCGGTCGAGATCCGAGCGCAGGACGCGGACGCGCCGCGCCCCGACGCGGACGGCACGAAGTGATCCGTTGTCGATCCAGTTCCTGATCGCCTGTTGGTTGAGCTTCAGCTCGCCGACGATCTCGGCGACCGTCAGGTACTCGTCTTCGCCGAGGTCAGCCGTCGCCCGGGCCCGGTCTGAGCACGATCAGCGCTGAGTAGAGCGTCTGCCCGGTGCGTGCGTCGGGTGCGATCGCGTGCGAGACGTGCAGTTCGTCGCTTGCGCTTGAGTACTCGCCGATGGCGCGCTGCACTCGGCCGGCGAGGTCCTCGGGGCTGCCCGAGGTGCACATGACCACGCGGATCGTCTCGTCCAGGGCTGGCGGCAGCGAAAACTCCCTCTCGGGATCGTGCTCCTGGTTGTCACGGAACATCGTGGGGTGCCTCACACTCGCGCTGGGCGCGCAGGTGACGTTCGAATGCTTCACGGTCGCCTTCGGGATCGAATTGCTGCGCGCCCCCGCGTACGAGCTCGCGGATGGATTGCAGTTGGAGGAGGAGGCGGGCCTTGGCTTCCGGGTCGGCCCAGTTGGCATAGTCGAACATGCCGACCCAGGCGCCCAGCGTGGCGAGCAGTTCGACCTGGATCTCGTCTTCCCACCAGCCGCTGCGGAGCGCGAGCCGGTAGCGGCGGTCGAGGTGGGCGGCCTGGTGGTAGAGCGTCTGGAACCAGTTCCATCGCTGCTCGGGCTCGCGGAGGCTGCGCCAGCCGGCGACCGCGACGTCGGCGGTCATCAGCACGTCGGCGTGCGCGTCCGTGGGGACGAAGCTTCGGACGGTCATGCGGCGTGCTTGAGCTTGCGGTCGTTGAAGTACAAGCGCAGGCGCAGCATGGCGGGGCGCAGGCTGCCGTAGATCAGCAGGCCGTGCTCGGGCTTGATCTGCCTGAGCTGGTCGGCTGGCGCAAGCGGCCTGCGGCGGATGGACGCGCCGGGATCCGAGCGGTCCTTGACCTCTTCCTCGCCGACCAGTTCGGAGAAGTAGCGAAGCGTTTCCATGTCGGCGACGCCGGAGAGCAGCAGCCTGGCTCGATGGTTGTTGATCACGGTCAGCGACTGGTCGCGGTACCGGGTGCGGGCCTGGGCGATGTCGTGGAAGATCGAGATCAGCTGGATGTTGTGAGAGGCGGCGGTGGAGGCGATCTCCGCGAGGTTGGGCAGCGGGACGGCGTTTCCGAGCTCGTCGAGGCAGACGAGCAGCGGGTTAGGCAGCCGCCTGCCGGGCGAGCTGTTGGCGGTTTCGTAGGCGTGGTCGAGCAGTTCGATGAGCAGCGCGATCAGGATCGGCCGGAGCAGCTTGGAGCGGCGAGAGTCCGAGATCACGTACACCGTGTGTTGGCCCTCGAGGAGCCGCCGCCCGGTGATGTCTGTGCCGTCGGCGGAGCGCACCACCGTGGGGGAGCGGTAGGCGGAGAGCAGGATCTGCGCGGTGCCCTCGATTGATCCCCTGGTCTCCCCGGCGAGCTGGCAGAAGGCCAGATGGGCATCGTGCGCCTGCTGGGCATCGGCCCGCTCGAGCGGGTCGCGGCTCTTCTCGACGAGGTCGTGCATGATCCGGTCAAGCTCGGCGCCGCCCTGGCCGTAGACCCAGCGCACGACCTCGCTCATCCCGCGACCGGTGCGCTCGGCCGCGTAGAGGAGAGGGGCGAGCCGCTGCTCGGCGGCCTGGGACCAGAAGCTCCCGCCTTTGACGGTGCTGGTGTCGGTCTCGCCGGCGGAGGCCATCCGCTGCGCGGTCTGGAGCGCCCCATTCCAGCTGCTCGTGGCGGCGAGCGGCGACCACGTGTGGCTCGGCTGCTTCCACTGACCGAGTGGGTCGAACACCAGCACCTCGCCGCGCTGCCCACGGGCTGCGAGCGTCGCGTCGAGGAGGTCGGGCTTGATCGACACGACGACCGCCGGCCCCGCCCATTCGAGAATGTTCGGGATCGCGATCCCCGCCGACTTCCCCGACTGCGTCGGGCCGAACACGACCAGCGCGTGGCGATCCTCCGCGCGTAGCAGCCGGGTACCCCGGTAGCCGAGCGCGAGTCCGCGCCCCGTCGCGCCGGCCGACGTCCGCCCGCTGGCACCGGGGGGCCCGGTCTCCTGGCGTCCGCGGCGGGTGCGACGTAAGCGATCCAGGTCGCCCCTCCGGGCCCAGCGAGCGCCATCGCGCTTGGGGTCGCCCAAGCCGCTCACGCGAGCGCGCTGGCGGAGCTTGATCGCGGCCGCGGCCGCGAGGCCGAGCACGACTGCGAGCAGCGCAAGCGTGAGGTAGAACCCGGTGGGGCCCGGCAACCCTGGCCGCAGCCGCGCCGGGAATCCTTGCCGGGGGTCGGAGAGATGACCGGCGACGCCGGCGATCGCGGGGGGCAGCGCGCCGGGGGTGAGCCGCGGCCAGCCTGACCCGAACAGCACACCGGCCGCGCCGGCCCATAGCCATAGCCCTGCCTCGAGAACGACAATCAGCGCCGCCACACCGATTGCTACCAGGTCGAGGATGCCGAGCTGTCCGGTGGCCGGTCTGGCGTTCATTGCGGTGCCTCCAGCGCGGCGCGCCGCGCATACTGGAGCGCGCGCTCGTCACTGTATGGGCCAAGCTGGCGCCCGGCGGTGACGTCCAGCGCGTACAGGCACATGGCCTTCACCGTGCGCTCCTCGTCCTCAGCCAGCCCGTTCAACACGATCGCCTGGTCGGCAACGACTAGCGCCGCCACGCGTCCGTTGTGAATGATCTTCTGAAGATTGCTCACGTTTTTGATCGTGCCTCCCGGCGCGCTGGCGGAAGCCCGACGCGCCCGCTATTGCGGCGAAACGTTGCAGTGTTGTCACGGACCTGTGACGTCCGGTTGTGAACGGGTGTGGCCGCGGACCCGTGGTGTCGTGCGCTGATAGTCGTTCGTCGCGTCAGTCCGAGCATTCCCTTCGCGATCTCGCCCGCGAGGTCCCCGCGGGGCGTGGTGTGGTCACTCGGTCAGCCTCCACCCCACGCCGCGGACGTTTTGCATGAGCGGCTCGGCGCCGGCCTGCTCGAGCTTCTGGCGCACCCGGCTGGCGTGGGTATCGACCGTGCGGCTCGGCCCCGCCGCCCCGGGGTCGTACCCCCACACCTCGCGGGTCAGCTCCGCGCGGGTGAACGCCTTGTGGGGCTGGCTGGCGAGCGTCTGCAGCAGATCGAACTCAAGCCGGCTGAGATTCACCGGCCGGTCATCGACCTGCGCGACGCGGGCGTCACAGTCGACGGTCAGGCTTCCGACGCGCAGCATCCGCCGGCGTTCCTGCTCGCCCCCGGCGCGTCTGGCGAGCGCCTCCAGCCCGGCGGCAACCAACAGCGGTGAGCTACCGGTGGGCAGCGCGACGTCGGCGCCGGCACGGTAGTAGCGGACCGCCGCGGAGTCGTCGTCGGCGCCGACCACGAGCACCGGCAGCTTGGAGTCAGCCCGCGGGATCTCGCCGGCGCGCAGCTCGCGGAGCAGTCCGATCGACTCGGACCCCGTCCCGGCGCTACACAGCACCAGCGCGTCCGGCGCCTCGGCGAGCTTGATCCGCGCCGCCTGCGCCGTACTTGCTGAGTCGACCTCGTAGCCGTCCATCAGCAGCTGGTCGGCGCGCTCGCGCAGCAGCCGATCGTCCGCCTCGACGATCAAAACGCTGCGCAACCCCAGCTCCTTCCTGCGCCCACCGGTCCCGCCACGCCAGCCGCGGCTCCTCCGTCCACGCTCATGGCGCCGCCCGAAGTCGGCATGGCGGCGCCGATCCGCTCAGTCCAGACGTCGCCACTCGATCGGGCGATCCGCGTGTGCCTCGCGCGCGCGTGCGAGAGGTCGGTGATCAGGTCAGGATTGTTGCCTGCTCGCAGCCAATCTGAGAGGTCGTAGCCGTCGTCGCGGCCCGGGTCCAGCTCGACGATCGCAGCTCGCGCTCCGTGCCGTTGGAGATCGGCTGCGATTCTGACTGCGGCCTCGCGCCCGGGTCGATCGGCGTCCATCACTACGGTCACGTCTCGGCCGGTGAACGCGCTGGCCCATTCGGCTCGCCAGGCATGGGTTCCCGGAACCGCGAGCGCCGGCAGCCCGGCCGAGCGGGCGGCGAGCATGTCGCTCGGCCCCTCGACCAGCGCGACCGATCCGGCAACCAGCTCGGGGTGAGGGATGAGGCCGAGCCGGCTACCGGCCGCGGCGAGCACCTTGGGCTTCTGCCAGGCGTCGACGCGCAGACGCAGCACTCCTTGCAGCGCTCCGCGCTGGTCGGTGATCGGGACCGTGATCCGCTCACCGTCGAAGCCGATCCCCCACCGCCGCAGCGTGTCAGGCTCCCAGCCGCGCTCGCCGCGGAGGCGGGCCAGCAGCCCATCGTCGTCGCGGAGCGCCCGCACCCACCCGCGCACGTCCTCGCCGCTGCACGAGAGCGATGAAGCTACTGGGCGGTTGGACGCATCGGCGGCGGGTGAAGGGATGCGGATAGGGGCTTCGGTTGGTGCCGCGGACGCGTGGGAAGGTGTCGCGCCGGGCGCTGGGTGTGGGCGCGGGCGGCGGTCGGTCAGTCCGTGCGCGATCATCAGGTCGATCGCCTCCCGCGGGGACCGGCCGAGCGCGAGTGCGGCGTCGTAGGCGCCGCCGTGGGCGCCGCACCCGTGGCAGTTGAACGCCCCCGAGTGCAAGTTGACCGAGCAGGACGGGTGCTGGTCGTGGTGCGCGTGCGCGTCGGGGTTAGCGAAACAGCGGACCGGCGCCTCGGTGTGCGCCCAGCCCGGAAGCGGCACATCGAGCACGCCGTAGAAGCCGCGCGCGTCCCCGCCCGGCTGCGTCGGGTTCACGGCTTCCCTCCGCTCAGCCGAGCCTCAATGGGTGGTTGTGCCTGGCGCCCGAGGTGCCAGAGCCTCGAGGTGTCGTGGATCCCGAGGCGCTTCTCGGTGCTGGTCAGGCTGACGTGGAAGGGGATGCCGGGCCGGTCGCCGACCTTGATAAGGAACTTGCCTTGACCGGGAGGGGCGACGGTGGCAGTTGCGCCCCAGGGCGGGGGGTCCTGCCAGGAGGTGATCAGGCGCAGCTCCGCGTCTGAGAATCCCTTGATGCCGCGGAGGTGTTTGTGCTCCTCGGGTGGGAGCGCGCCGCAGATCAGCATGCCAGAGCGTTCGATGAACCCGAGCGCCTTGCGCTGCTCGTGCTCGCGCGCGACCGAGAGCAAGTCCTTGATCGTGTGGGTGATCATCACCAGCCCCGTGCCCCACTGGCGGTTCAACCTGGTCAGGGAGTTGACACGGTCGACCATCCCCGAGTGCCCGGCCGACAGGACGCGCCACAACTCGTCGAGGATCACGAGGTAGTGGCGCATCGGGATGACGCCGGCCTGGCCGAGCGCCGCGCGGGTGTGCACGGCGCTGAAGCCGACCCCCCAGCAGGTGGTCAGCGCGGCGGCGACCAGCTCGCTTTGATCCTCGGGAATGCTCGACACGTCGAACACGGCTGGGTGGTCGAGATTCATTCGGCGGGTGGTCTTGCGGGAGAACATCTCGCCGATCCGGCCTTCGTACAACAGGCCGCGCAGCGTGCGGATCAGCGGCGCGGTCAGCTCGTGATAGCGGTCGAGGGAGCCCTGGTCATACGCGGCGTCGCGGACGCGCTCGGGCGCGGCTTCCAGCAGTCCGATGAGGTCCCCGAGCACCGGCTCGCCCGAGTGGCGTTCGTCGAGCACCGCGAGTGCGACGCCGAGGATCGTGTCCTCGTGATCTGACAGCGGGCCGTGACGCTGCAGGGTCGCCAGCGCCGAGATCATCGCCAGCCGCCGGCCGCGCGCGTCGGAGAGCAGCTCGCTGCGTAGCTTCGACCGCTGATGGCTGTCGAGCTGACCCGCGCCTGAGTCAAGCAGCGCAACCGCATCGTGCGTGACGGACATATCGAGCGGGTTGAGGTAGCCCCGTCCTCGGCCGAGGGGGATGACCTCGCCTCCGAGCGCACGGATGAGGTCGGGATAGTCGGGTTTGAGGTCGCCGAGGACGAGCGGGATCGCGCCGAAGTACGCGCAGCCGGTGGCCATTCGTCTGACGACGGTCGATTTGCCGAACCCCTCGCGGGCGAGCACGAACGACGTCGGCGCGGGGATGAACCCAGCATGTTGAAACCATGAGATGGGGTCGCCGCACACGGTCGCGCCGGAGAACAGGTGCCGGCCGAGCGGGGCGCCGATCAGGGGCGCTCCGGCCCCGACGCTGTAGGGCCATAGACCGCACACCTGGGCGGTCGTTCCCCGCCACTCGCGCTCAGGCTGCAGGTAGGAGCAGCGCCCGCCGCCGGGCCCGGGCCAGCCGCGAAGCGGCGGGACGTGGCCGGCGCCGCGATCGGGGACGTCCTCGGGACGCTGATTGGCGGTCGGGCCGAAGCGGCCCCGGTCGACGCGGTCAAGCAGCGAGTTGAGACGCGCGAGCATCAGAACGTGTCCTTGATCACCCTCGGCAGCGACTGGTACTCGGGCAACCACACGCCCAACGGCAACGCGGCGGCAAACGCGGAGTCCTGCGAGTGCGCCACGACGCGCAGGTTGATCCGCGCAGTCGGGCCGACGTTCTCGATCGCCGCGACCGCCGCGGCGAGCCCGTCCTCCTCGAGCACCGAGGCGGTCACGAGCATCCCGACGCTGATCAAGGCGGCGCCGCGGGCTTCCTCGGCTGCGGTGGCGTGGGCGGACTGCACCTCGCGCTTGTCCCGCGCGGTGGGGTTGCGCCGGGTGTTTACGCGAAACTCGGCGCCGTGAACGTCGTTCTCGACCATCCGGGCCGCCTCGGCCGGGGAGAGAACGCGGTAGAGCAGTGTCACGCGCTTGCGCGCAATGTCGCGGTGCGGGGCGAGCAGCTCCCCGAGCACGGTTTCCACGACGGCGGTACGCGGCGCGTCGGCCATCTCCCAGGTGACCGAGATCGCCCCGTCGTGGTAGTACGCGCGCGCCAGCGCGTGCGCACTTGCGGGTCCTACGGCGTCCCACCGCAAAACCGTCGTCTCGCCGGTCGCGCGGGAGTGCTCGATCGTCTCCGCCGCGTTGGGGTCGTAGGCTGCGCGGACGATCTCGCACAGTCTCTGCGCGTCGACGGGAGCTGCCCCCCGGCGCCTGTGCTGGGCAGGGCGCCGTACAGCCCGGGGAGCCGGATCGCGATCTCGTGGGCCTTCTCGGTGGCAGACAGCTTGCGCCCTCCGGCGGCGTTCATCCGGTAGGTCAGCGCGATCCGCGCCTTGAGCTCCGCGGCCCCGGCGGGATAGGTGTCGCGGATCTCGCTCATCACATCCTCGGCGTACGAGGGCGCGCAGTCGTTGCGGCGGCCGGCGAGCATGTGCCGTAGGCGGGTGCCAGGATCGGGCGAGGACTCGATCGAGATCTGACACGCGATTAGGCCCGGCTCGCGCGACAGCGCCGCCAACCACTCGCCGTGATGCGCGACCCACTGGTCGACCTGGCGCTGATCGGCCAGCGACGCCCCGTCGGGCTCTGATTCGAGCACCACGGTCATGTGACGAACGTGGGGATGACACAGGACCGCGAACGGCCGGCCGTGCGCGTCCTGGGTCTCAGACAACTGCGAGGCGGCGAGCAGACCGGGGAGCTGGTGGGTCCCGATCGGGCTCAACGGGCCGGAGCGGTAGGTGTTCTCACCCGCGACGCGGGCGCGTGCCCCGCCTGCCCAGGCACCCAGCCGCTGCAGGCGCGTGTACCCGTCATACGCGGGACGCAGCAGCACCAGCAACGGCGCGACGGTGAGCGCGAAGAACACCAGCCCGGGGACGAGGCCGGCGATCATCGAGATCAGCGACGCGCACACCACCACACCGACGGTCAACAGCGTCGGCGCCAGCCCCAGCCGCCACAGTCCCGCGGAGCGCGGTCTGCGCCAGTTGCCATAGGTGCGATGCGTTTGCGCTTGCGTCATCATCGCCCTCCTAGCGGGCTGGTCGGGTCAGGGTGAGGTGCCGATCCACGCGGCGGGCATCTGACACCACAGCTTGAAGCTCTCCGCCCACGGGGTCAGCGAACCGGGCGCGTGGTTCGCGGCCGCCCCGTCGCCCATCTGCGCGGCCAACGTCCGTTGGCCGGCAGTCGGCGACCCCCATCCGATCTCTATCCCGGTCCCGCACGCGGCGAAATGCGCCACGGGTTGCCCTTTGGCGAACGTCGTGCCGATCGTCTCCGTGACCGGGCTGATCTGCTCGGCGACGTACCAGAACTGATCGCCGTCCTCGGTCCCCGCCTGCTCGCCGGTGAAGTGAAACAGCATCAGCGGCTGCATCCCGCACGGACCTCGAAACCACGGCAGGATCTCGACCAGCGCTGAACTGGCAGGTGCGTAGATCGGCGACCCGACCGGCGCGGACGCGTCGACACCCATGTCGTCGCGCTCCTGCACCCAAGGCGGTGACGGGATCGGGTTCTTGCCAGACCCGAACACCGCGGCGCGCGCGCAACCTCCGCCGAGTACCGCTAATGACACCGGCACCGTGTTCGCCGAGCCGCCGCCGGCCTGCGCGAGCGCCATCACCGCGTACAGCTTGCGGTTGCCATCGTCGCACGGCGAGCCGGGGAGCACGTGCATGTAGCCCACAACCCCCCGGCACAGCTCGTAGGTGGTCTCGAACATTTCCGCCGCGGTTCCCGTGTCCGGAGCGGTGTCCATGCTTGACAGCAGCCGGCTGTAGCTCGTGCGCAGGTCGTACTGCAGATACGCCAGCTGACCCTGATCCGACGTCGGTGACAGGCCGACAGACGCCGCGTACGCGATCATCTGGGCGTACCACGCCGGATTCCACTGTGCCAGCCCGCCGCCTACCTCCGTCGGGTCTAGGTGGCTTTCCTGCTCGAGGTTTCCCACGATCCCCGCCGAAGCGTTGGCCGAATCGCCCTGGGATTGAAACCACCGCACCATCTGGCCCGCCGACAGATCCCCCGGCGGCGCAGGAGTGATCGGAACCTCGGGCGCTGAGCTGTCGCACCCTGCCTGCCCGACGAACAACAACAACAGCGGCGAGAGCAGGAGGCACCCACCCAACAACAACGCGAGCAGGAAGGCGTAGCGCAGACCGGGACTCGCGTCTTGAGTCATGGCGCCCGGTTGTGACGATCAAAGCTGCCAGCGCCGCCACCGCACTCACAAGCAGTGACACCGTGAGCACACGCCGTCTGCTGCGGGGCGCGCCGTACACCTGGTGGTGTCTTCTCATCATGGCACCTCAGTCGCCTGGCCATGACTCGTCGATCCCGGTCGAGTCCTCTGCGCTATCCGAGTCCTGAAGCGGCTGGGTCGAGTCAGGATGCGCACCGCCCGGGGGCGCTTGGCCCGGGAACTCGAGATCAAGACGCGACGCCCCAACACCATCGCCCCCCGCTGGCGCTCCACCCTCTGGAACCTCCGAACGCGCCACGGGCCCGCCGCTCGCGGCATCGGGGGAGGCTCCGGTGCCGGGAACCGTAAAACTGGTTGAGGTTGCGCCGGCGATCCCGACCGACCCCTCAACCCCGGGCTGGCTCGCAGACCCGCCCGGACGGTCGTCGGCACGCGCGGACCCTCCAGCCGCGGCGCCCGGGGAAGCCGGCCGCGGAGCTCCACGAGAGCCGCTCGCGCCTGCTCCGCCGTCGCGCGACGAGCCACGGCTACCCCCGGCGCCTGCGGCCCCGGAAGGCCCGCCGGTCGCTGCGCCCGCTTGCCCGGCTATGCCGGCGCGCTGCTGCGCGCCCGCGCCGTTTGCGATCGCTGCTCCCCCGCCTCCGGCGAGGGTGATCGCTCCGGTCGGCATCGCGCCGATCGCCGTCCTGGCGCTCGCGGCCGCTCCCCGGTGAAGCGCGAAGTGCTCGGCCGCGGGGAGGGTAAGCCGCAGTAGCACCGGCAACGCAAGGACTGAGACGACCAGCAGCGCGAGCCCGTCCATGACGGCGATCACGTTGGTGCCAGCCGAGAGCCGAAACGCCGCCGCATAGCAAAACGCGGCCGCGAGTTTGTACAGCGCCAGCGCGACGATCCACCCGGCGATCCGCCGCAGCCAGCGCTCCCCGGTCGGGACATTCGAGAAAGCCGCCGCCAAAGGGATCAGCCCGCACAGGATCACCAGCACACCGCCTCGAAACGCCATCAACACGAATTCGACAAACGACGCGACCAGCGCGATCACGCCGATCACGATCGCGAGCATCGCGCTCGCAGCGGTGCCCGCGAGCCCGAGCAGGAACCCTCCCTGCGGCTGCAGCGTGCCCGAGCCGACCGCTTGGGTCGCCAAGCCAAGCCCCTGGGCGAGGTGATCGCCGAAATTCGAGCCGACTGTCGCCTGGGCGACGATGTAATTCGCGAACCCGTCGCAGGTCGTGATCACCATCGCCGCGAACGCGACGCCGCCTAGGGACGCGAGCGCGTATACGAACAGCCAGCGGGTGAACTCGCGCGCCTGCGTGTGACCCGCCTCGGAGACCGCGAGCTTCGCGCCCCCGACAATGATCGAGCCAACCGCGAGCGCGGCGGTGAGCGGCAACAGCTCGTGCTGCATCCACGACACCGTCCCCGTGGCGGCCCCGGAAGCATTGACCAGTCTCGGCGTGGGGGTGTTCATCCACACGGTCGACAGCCACTCGATCGCGCGCGTCAACGACCCCAGCACCGCATGCGCGAAAACGGTGATGATCCCCGATGCCGCCGAGCTGGCGACACCCCCGAGCACGTTCGAAACCGTCGAGACGATGTCACCGAAGATGTCGCCGGCCGCGATCACGACAGCGTCCATGCGACGAAACCCGCCAGAGACGGATCAACGACCGAGCTACTCACAGCCCCCGAAGTGGGAACGTCCAGCCGCCAATCCCCCAGACCCGGCACCCACGCCATCGGTGTCGTGACCTCGATGTCGCCCTCGCCGTAGACGTCAAAGACAACCTCGATCACCGCCTCGTGCGGCGTGTAGCTCATGTACTGATAGCCGGCAAGCGAAAGGCCCGCCGGCAGCTTGTCGCTTCCCAACGCCCGCGGCGTGATATGGACCGCCAAGTGACGCGCGACCTGCGCGGCAGTGGCGGCGGTGCCACTCGCCCACACGTCGATCGCCGCCAGCAACGCGCCCGGCGGCGAGTGCTGATAGCAGTAAAACCAGCCGCCGCTCTCGTGCTCAGGCCCCAATCTCGCCGGGGCCTCGGGGACCTGCATGTTGCCGACCTGATGCCAACCCACGATCGCCGGCGGCGACAGCTCGACTGACGAGACATCTTGACTCCCCGCCGGCAAAGAGCAGCCCGACGAGCTCGCCCGGACAGGAGCCAACGCCCGGCTCGCCGCCCTCCGCTGAGCCGACCCTCCGCCGGCGAAGATCAGCGCAGCTGCGCCGCCGATCACCACCGCCGCCAGCAGACACGCCGACACCACCCCGATCGGCGCCGACCAGTAAGCACGACGTGCCCGAGATCGAACGCTCATCAAGGCCACCCGCTCGTCACTGGCCGCTGCGCGACCATTTCAGGTCAGCGCCCCGACCAAAGTAGGAGCCGCACCGATCACCGCGCAGCCCGCGAGCGACATCCACAACCCGGCGTGATGCCCACCCCCATAGCCGCCGGACTGATGCGCGTGCGCGAGCTTCCCGCCGCTGTAGAGGACCCCGGCAAGGCCAGCTGCGCTGGCGATCCACTTTCCCCAATCAATCAGGTGCGACAGTCCGCCGCTCAGCCCCGGAGGCGCGGTTGGGCTCCCGCCGGGAACCGCGGCAGCGATATGAAACAGAACTACATGGAGCATCTAGACCTCCGTTTGGGCTGTGATCTGGAGCGCCTCAAGGCACGTCGCCGTTTGGGCCGACCATCGCTCGTAGGTATTGCGCCGAGCTTGCGTCGCCCCGAGCCGAGCAGCAGCGGCGCCTACGCGTGGCCGGTCGCGCGTCAGCTAGGTTCCCTGGGGCCTCGATCAAGGTTTGATCAACCTCCGAATAAATTCATTTGGCGATGAACTCTGGGCAACCTAACAAGACGCGAGGACGGAACCGCCCCAGCGCCCCACGCGGCCCGACCCGCCCCCAGGCCCCAGACACCCCCGAGCTCGCAGAACGCCGAGCCCAAGCGCCCGCAGCACAAGCCCTGATCAAAGCCACCCGCCGCCTACTTGCCCAAGGCGGCCCCGAATGGGCGACCGATAAACGGATCCACGACACCGCCACCCGCCCAGGCGGCCGCAAGGGCTTCCCACTCGGCACGATCCGCTACTACTTCGGCGGCCGCGAGCGGCTACTTATAAACGTCGCGCGCCACGAGCATCTCGCCCGGCTCGACCACACTCGCCGCGCGCTGCGCGACGTCAACAGCCCCGACGAGCTAGCGACCACGCTGCTCGGCCTCGCCCAAGACCTCGATCACTACCAGGTAGGCCTCGGCCTAATGACCGAGGCGCGGCAAATGCCCAACCTGCGGGCCGAGCAAGCCGCTCTAACGGAAGACTTGATCGCCAAGCTCACAGAGATGCTCGCCGAGCTCAAGACCGGCGGGGCAGCACCCCCGGACCAAGACCCCCACGCCCTCGCGCTGCTATGGAGCTCACTCACGGCCGGCCTCGCCACCCACCAGCTCGCCAACCCCGAGCTCGACCTGACCCCCGCGCTCGCGCTCGCCCAGCAGTACGCCACGCTCCAGTAGCCGCAACCAGAAGGGCGCCCGCCGACCGGTGGGGAGTCCCCCCCGGACTCGCATGTTGGTAGCGCCGGCGGCGACGCTGTCAAGGTCGCTCCGCTCCCTTCCCCTCGCTTCGCATCGGTGACAGCCCCGCCGTCCGGCGCAGGCTGGGCAGCGAGGTCCGCGGGAGCGGGACGCGAGGTCAGGGGCCCAGCTTGGTCTGGCGCCTTCCCATCTTTCGGCAATGAACTCACGGCCCGTGAGAAGCGGCTCCCCGTTCATCCTCGAACGCGAGCGTGGGCGGATCGATCGCAACCAGAAAAGGACGCAGCGGTCACGGGCCGCGTCGCTCGCAGCGTCCACCTCGTGAAGGCCGGCCAGCGTCGGGACACCACACTTCACCGCAGCGCAGCGCGACGAGCGCCAGTCCAGTCGAACGGGCGGCCGTTTTATCCGCGGCGCTTCGAACCATTGGGCGCACTGCCCATACCGCGCGCAATGCTCGGCGACGAGGCCTCGAAAGCCACCATGGTCGAAGGCTCCCGCCGTGGTCGCCGTGCGATCGCGCAATCTACGAAGGTGGAGTGGTCTCCGCTCGAATCCAGTCGAGGTAGCCGGGGTTGCCACCGATGAGCGGCAGAGCCGTAACGTTCGGCACGTCGTACGGGTGACGCTCGACCACGTACGCAACAACCGCGTCGAGAAGGCCTATCCGGGAGCGGAGGAAGGCTCGTGCCTCCTTGGTCTCGTGGACCGTTCCCTGCCATCGGTAGATGCTCGTTGCATCATGCACCACATTCGCGGAGGAGGCGAGGCGATTCTCAACGAGCTCCCGGCACAGCGCCTCGAGCCAGTCAGCGTTCGGCGCCGTGATGATGATCTCGCAGAGATCATGCTCGGCCGTCATGCTGGACTCTGCTCGACGGCCAGGAGGCGGCGCATTACTGTTTGGACTTGCTCCTGCGTGGGGGCGAGCGCGGCTTGTCCGGTGACGATGGGTCCGTCGTAGGAAAGCCCGACCCATCGGCCTTCGGCGAACTCGCCCTGAGGGTGGAGAACGAAGAACATAGTGCCCTTGGATCGCACGTTGCCGTCTGCTGCGGCGTAGTAGCCCACGAGGAGCTGCCCGTCCCAAAGGCGCAGCTCGCCCCGCCAGAGGTAGCCGCCGCGCTCGTTCTCTGAGCTGCGCTCAAGTGCCTCGATCTGTATCGCAGAGCCGTTTTGGCTCAGCCCAACAGGCTGCGTTGCCACCACCTCAGCCCCGTCGTTGAATGTTTGCCAGGCGGCCCACCAGGTGCCGTCGAGTCGAATCCGCTCGCTCGTGAGGCCGGCGAGCTCGCTTACGCTGATGCCCAGCGCGTCTGCCAGCCGCACTGCAACCGGAAGGACTGGTTGTTGCTCGTTGCTCTCGTACCGGCGGATCTGGCGCAGGTGCACACCAGCAGCGCCCGCGAGTTCCGCCTGTGACATCCCGAGATCCTGGCGTCTGCGTTTGATGATGTCGCCGAGCGCGTCCATTAGGCCAGGACCGAATATAGGGGGCTAATTCGGCCTTGACAATAGGGCTTCCTAGTCCGTAACGTCTGCGGACGTATTAGTCCCCTGTGATATGACGGGAAAGCCCTTTGGACACGAGCGGAACCGACGCTGGGATCGACGTAGCGCCGTGATCATCCGGAACCTTGAGCGACCCGTTCTTCCCTGTTCAGCCGTGCTCATTCGCAAGGACCCGCCGCAACAGCCTCACCGGGGCCAGAAGGTCGTGAGGTGACCTCGTCGCGGGACGGACTCGCCCCGCCGCGCCTCGCGCTCAGCCGGCGAGACGCGGCGTCCGCGCTCGGCATGTCGCTTCGCCATTTCCAGCGCCATGTCCAGCCCAGCCTCCGCTGCATCTATTCGGGCCAGCTTCGGCTCTACCCGCTCGCCGAGCTCGAGCGCTGGATCAAGGAGCAAGGCTGGCGCAACGAGGCAGGGCAGTAGAAGATGTCGCGCATGCCAGGAAAAGACACCCGCACCAGGTTTCAAGGCGTGTTCGCACGACACCAGCACCACTGCGCGATCGACGAAGACCGCCGCTGCAACTGCAACCCGAGCTACTACGGAGTCGTTTGGGACCGCGCGCGGAAGCTTCACGTCAAGACGAAGCGGCTGGCCACGCTCGAGGCGGCGCGGAACGCTCGGAGCGACCTCTCGGCAAAGGTCGAGCGGGGTGAGCTGCCGGACACCGGTTCGATCCGTCTTGCGGAGGCTCGCGTGAGATTCGTCGCCGCAGCGCGCGAGGGGCGCGCGCTGAACAAACAGGGCCGGCGCTACAAGCCGCGGGCGATCGACAACATCGACGAGGTCCTGCGCGTCCATGTCGAACCGACGCTCGGCGCCAAGCGCATCTCGACGATCCGGCTCAGTCACATCCAGGCGCTTGTGGATGAGCTCGCCCCCGTGCTATCGGGCAGCCGAGTCCGCTCCATCGTCAACGGACTGCGCTCGCTATACCGATGGGCTCAGTACCGCGAACTGACCTCGCACGACCCAGCCGCCCTTGTCAGATTGCCGGCGATGGACGCGACGCCGATCGAGCGTGTCGCGTCCCCGGCCGAATTTGCGCGGCTTCTTGCCGCGCTCGAGCCCGAGGACGCCCTGCCTTATGCCCTCGCGGGCTACGCCATGGGGCGCCGGGCGCAGATCGTGCGGTTGACATGGCCAGAAGTCGACCTCAAAGTCGGTGCGGTCGAATGGGGCGTCGAGTGGGAGGCACGGAAGTACGAGGCCTCACGGCGAGTGGTGCCGATCGTCCCGCCGTTGCTCGTGCACCTCAAGCGTGTCTACCTAGAGCAGGGTCGTCCGAATGACGGGCTCGTGTGCCGACCGCATACAGAATGGGCAACGACCGGTCTGCTCAACACGGGCTGGCTCGCTAAGCGCGCGAAGCAGATCTGGACTGACGCGAAGCTTCAGCCGATCACACTGCAGGAAGCGCGCCACACAGCGGCGACATGGCTCGATGCCGCCGGAGTCACTCCTAAGATCGCCTCCGTGCTCATGGGACACGCCACGCCTGACCGTCAGCCTGGCGCCGCACAGATCACCCTTGCGAGGTACACGCATGCCCTACCGGAGGACATCGAGGAGGCGCGGACGAAGTTCGCTGCCTATCTCGCCAATGCGCAGGACGCAAAGGCTGCACGTCGATGAGATTTCGTTCCCTTTGCCGTTCCCTCCAGCTACGACAGCCTTATTTCACGGACGATTCGGGAGGTACAAACCGGTCTCGAAAACCGGTATGGGCGGTTTCGTCCATCGAGGGTTCGAATCCCTCCCTCTCCGTTAGAGCACCAGAAAAGCCGTCCATGTGCAGGTATTTTGTGGGTTGAGAGCGTGACCGAGGTCGACCGCTGGCGGCTATGAATCGTAGCCCCGAACGGAGAAGCCTTGGCGAAAGCGGACCTGTCGTTACATAGGCCCAACGAATGGCCCGAGGTGCTCAGCGTCAGCCAGGTAGCGCAGCTATTGGCGATCGGTCGAGCCGCGGTCATCGCCGCGATCGAGCGCGACGAGCTGAGCGCGGTTGCGATCGGCGGTCAGTACCGAATCGCGGCCGAGAGCGTCTGGCGCCTGGTCCCAGAAGAGATCCGCGCCAAATGGCCCGAGGGCCGCTGGCGAACCCAAGGACCTCCGCCGAAGTAGACGACTTGACCCGGACACGCCGCTGACGACTCGTAGGCCAGACCGTTGAGATCAGGCGAGCCGCCCGGGTAGAGGGCCCGTTGCGCGGCAGCCCACACGTTCGATCCGACGTCCCCTACCTCCCGCGCGGTCGTCGCCGATCCTGGATCGTGTCGGTTATGCGCCGGGCTGCCGGAGTGTGCTGGGGCGCGTCGATTGTGCCGGGCTGAATGGGAGGCAGCGGTTTCAGGGGCGCGAGCGCCGCGGCGACCTCGGGATCGGCGGCGCCGGCAGGCGTCTGTGCGGTGAGGTGCTCGTGCACCTGGTCGAGCTCGGTCGCGTAGTTCGTCTCGAGCTCGCGTGTCCCTTGCGAGCCGGCGGGGCCTGGCGAAGCCTGCGAGCCCGGTGGACCCGTAGGGCCGGTGAGCGGGGGTTCGACCTCAAACGTCGCCGGAGCCTGGCTCTGCGGTATCGCCACGCCGGCGGTACAGCGGGCAGGCACCACGAACGTCGTGCCGGCCGTCGCACAGGCGGGAACGTTAAGCGCGCCCGCCCGGAACCCGAATGTGTCAAGCGAGGCGGTCGTGGTCTGCACCAGTGCTCCAGATGTGGAGTACAACGCCAGCTGCGCCGCGGTTGACCTCAACGGGCTATCGAGCGGGCACGCCGTGACCGACCTCACGCCATTGAGGAGTCCGCCGGACCCGGCCCCGGCGAGATCACGCACGAGCGCGACGACACAATCGGCGCAAGCTCGACCGCCCGATCGTTGAGAGTGTCCGCGACGTACACGTCCCCCTCCGCACCGACCGCCACGCCGAACCCGAAGACTGATCCGCTCAGCCCGCTGAACGGCAGCCCCTCCTGCCGGCCGCCGACCGGCAGCTCGAACACGTCGCCGATCGCGTCGGTGACGTATGCGTCCCCCGCCCCACCGACCGCCACGCCCGCTCGATCAGCCCGCTGAACGGCAGCGTCCGCTGCGAGCCGCCGACCGGCAGCTCGACGACCCGGTCGCCTTCGTAGTCGGCGGCGAACACATCCCCCGCCCCATCGACCGCCACGCCAGTCACCTCGCCCAGCCCGACAAGCAGCGTCCGCTGCGAGCCGCCGACCGGCAGCCCGTCCCGCGCCCGGGGTAGTCGACGTACACTTCCCCGCCCCATCGACCGCCACGCTAATCGGCCCCAGCCCGCTGCACGGCTGACCACCCGCGAGCAGGAGGTCGTCAAGCTGATCGCCGAGGGCTACAGCAGCAAGGAGATCGCCGAGGCCTTGGTGAGGCGAGAAGACCGTCGAGCGCCACCGGGCCAGCATGCTCGAGAAGCTCGGCATCGCACGACCGCGTCGACATCACCTGCTACGCGATTCGCCGGGGCTGGAGGAGATGGCCACTCCGAGGTTGCCACCTCCTCCGCGAATACCCCGGCCTTCGGGGCGATGACGCGCCTGAGCGTAGGAGTCAGCGTGTCCCAGCGACGGGATGCGCGGCCGGCGCGGCGGTCGGGGTTGCCTCTCCGGGAGCTGTCTGCTCCTGAACGACGAGCCGAGCTACCAGGGCACCGGCAGCGACGACGATGGCGCTGACGATCAAGGTGGTGCCCATGCCGTGCACGAAGGCGCCGCGGGCAGCGGTGGCCAGGGCGCCGTCGTGGGTGTGGGCGGCGATGGTCAGTGCCTGCGTGAGCGAGCTGTGTGCGCCGTGCGGCGCGTCGGTCGGCAGCCCAGCGGCGTACCCGCTGGCCAGCAGGCTTCCGAGTCCCGCGACGCCAAAGGCGGTGCCGCCCTGGAGCATCGTGTCGTTCAGCGCCGAGCCGACGCCCGCGAACTGCTCCGGGATCGCGCCGGTGAGCAGGGTCATTGCGGCCGGTTGCGCGACACCGGCCCCGATGCCGAACAGCATCAGCACTCCGCCCACCGTCCAAAAGTGCCAGTTTGGGCCGGCGGTCGTCAGCAGCCCGAAGGCTGCGGCCAGGATCATCAGCCCACCTACCAGCATCGCCCGCTGGCCGATGCGGGCTCCGATGCTAGTGGCTACCGGCTGCACGACAATCATCGCGATCACCATCGGCAGCAGGGCCAGCGCGGCGTCGGGCGGTGTGTAGCCGAGAACGGACTGCAGGTACTGGGTGAGCACCAGCAGCACCCCTCCGAAGGCGAACATCAGCAGCACGATCGAGAGGCACGAGCCGGTGAAGTTCCGATAGCGGAACAGCTGCAGCGGCACCATCGGCTCGCGGACGCGCATCTCCCAGGCGAGGAAGGCAGCAAGCCCCACCGCCGCGGCGATCAGGGCAGTCAGCACCGGCGGGGTCAGTCCATCGGGGAGCTTGATGATCGCCCACACCAGCGACCCGGTCCATACGACCGAGGTCGCCGTCCCCAGCGGGTCGAATCGCCGGCTCGGGCCTCTTGACTCGGGCAACAGCAGCGCGACCGCCGGCAGCGCCAGCAGGACCAGCGGGATGTTGACTAGGAACACCGAGCCCCACCAGAAATTGGCCAGCAGCACGCCGCCCAGCAGCGGGCCACCGACAAGCCCCAACACCGACATAACCGCGAACGCCGACATCGCCTTGCGGCGCTCGGTCTCGTCGGGGAAGGTGACGATCAGGATCGACATCGTGCTGGGCATCATCAGCGCGCCGCCAATACCCATCGCCGTGCGGGCCGCGATCAGCCAGAGCGGGCTGGTGGCGGCAGCGGCAAGCGCCGAGGCGACCCCGAAGATGACCAGGCCCGTCATCAGCAACCGCCGGCGCCCGAATCGATCCGACAGACTGCCGGCGAACAGCAGCAACCCCGCGAAGGGAACCATGTAGGAGGCGAGGATCAGCTGCAACTGCTGCTCGGTGGCGCCGAGATCCCGAGCCAGCGTCGGCAGCGCGACGTTGAGCACCATGTTGTCCATCTGCAGGACCAGCATCGCCAGACACATCACGACCACGATCAGCCCGCGTCGAGTGGAGGAAGTCATAAGCTACTCCTTTCGAACAGTGTACGAGAAAACTCGCACAGTGTACGAGAAACTCGCACAGTGTTCAAGTCTGGTCGCTACACTGCCCGCGATGACCAAGCTGACCCGCGACATGATCGTCACCGCGGCGGTCGATCTGCTCGATGCCGAAGGCATGGATGGGCTGTCCATGCGACGTCTGGGGGCCCGGCTCGGAGCCGGCGCGACCTCGCTGTACTGGCACGTGCCGAGTAAGGACGAGCTCGCCTCAGCGGTGATGGATCAGGTACTGGCTGACCTGGAGTTCACCAACTTCGCCGAGACCGGCTGGCGCCCCGCCGCCGAATCGCTGGCCCGCGGTCTGCGCGCGCTCGTGACCGCCCATCCGTGGTTCGCGCTCGCCAGCATCGCCTACGCCAGCTACGGGCCGGCCGCCGCTCGCATGTACGACCACTCGCTGGCGATCTTCGAGGCCGCCGGGTTCACCGGCGACGAGCTCAACTGGGCCGTGTCGGCCGTGTTCGCCTACGTGCAGGGCGCCACCGTCGGCGAAGCGGCCTGGCAGGCCCGCATCGGCACCGAGGGCCACGACGTTGAGGAGTACACCCAGCAGGTGATAACCCGGACCCGTGAAGCCGCCGCCGGGTATCCCCGCCTACTCGCGCTCTACGACCAGCAGGCCGACGTGATCGAAGCCGCCGTCAGCGACGAGAACTTCGAGTTCGGTCTCGCGGCCGTCCTCGACGGGCTCGAGGCGCGAGTGCGGTAATCAGGCCCTGCCGAGTTCAGCCTGACTGCGACCTTCCGTCCGGTTGAGAGCCCGTTGGGGAAGCGCCCCGGGAACAGGTAGGCGCCGATCGCGACCGAGGCGATAAGCGGCACGGGACCGACACAACCCACCAGCTCTCCCCACGGACCCCGATCACCGTGAGGAACAACGCCTTCACCGCTACCCTGTCGCCGCGGTGGCTCGTCACCTACGACATCAAATCGTGAGCGTCACGCTTCCGCCATGACGAAGCACACCCCGCGCGCGCTCATGGCCGACTGGCCACCGCGGATGGCGCGTCGCTCCGTGGCTGGGTACAGGGCAAGAATGCCTATACCCCGTGCGACACACACCATCCTCGTCACCGGCCGAGATCACGACTGCTCGCCGGACTTCGGACCGCCTGGCCCCATGCTTGACCCCGCCTGCCACAAGCTCGCCGCGGCCGGTGTCACGGACAAGCCGAGTGAGGTGTCCAAGAGCAACGGCGATATCGAGAGTCCGCCGTCCAGTCCACTGATCGTAACGACTATCTGGGCGATGCCAGGTAGCTGATCGCCGCTCATCGCTCGTGAACCCACCCGCGGGGCGCGAGCGACGTCGCTTCCGGTTCGTCGCCGGACCGGCCGCGTTGCTGGCGCTACAGCTGTGCGTGAGCGGCGGTCGGGAGGAGCAGTCCCGCGCAGACGTACTCTTTCGCGCAGCGGCAGCAGCTACAGGCGGTTTCAGTTGAGCTCAGCCCAGTTCGTCCGCGCGGATGAGCATGTGGCACGGCGCCAGTGCCTGCCGGGTGGCGTCGACGAGTTGGTCGACGACGATGCTGGCGCCGACGTAGCGAGCCCCTGACTGCGCGATAAGCGACTTCGCGGCCAGCGCCGGCTGGCGGTCTGAAACCAATCGTCAACGAGCGCGACGGTGTCGCCGCGCCCGCACGCCGCGCTGCAGACGCAGGATGTTCTGTTGGTTGCGATAGTCGGCTCCGGCCTACGTGGTCAGCTTGGGTCCCGGGTACAAGCCGCCCTGCTTGCGGATCGCGACGAACCCGACGCCCAGCCGAGCTGCGACCGCGGCGCCGAGCACGAAGCCGCGGGCTTCGATCCCCGCGATCTTCGACACGTCATGTCGCAAAGGCGCGGCAAGCGCGTCGATGACCCGGTTAAACAAGACAGGGTCATAGAACAGTGCCCACACGTCGGCGTGGCCGTCGGGAACGTGATCCGCCGGCGCAACTCGGCGGTCAGGGCGCTGCCATGCATGCGAGCACCGTAGTCCTACCCAGCCAAAGCGACAGGTTCCGTCCGCTCACGACGACGAGAACCGTCGGGCCGAGACTGCCGGATCGTCGTCGGACCGGGGCGCGAGATCGCTGCTACCGCTTCGGTAGTCCGGAGGCCTCGGGGCGGAAGCCGCCGGTGAAGGTTGCCTGGAGTCTCGATGCAGCCGCCTGTGGCACGCCCACTCCGGGTTCGCCTACTTGGCTGCTGAGTTGCCGGCGGGCGTGGTCGGTGAGCGCGTGGGCGGCGGGGCTGGTGGGTTCTTGCTGGGAGCGCCAGGCGAGTTTGAGGCGGGCTCGCAGCTCGGGACGGGTGATCTTCGCCGCTTGGACATGAGGGGCGTAGGTGTCGGCGGCCGCGTGCGTGATGATCGCGATCCCGAGTCCTTCGGCGGCGAGAGCGACGAGCGTCTGGGGGTCTGAGGCCTCAAAAGCGATCCGGGGCGTAAACCCTGCGCTGGCGCATGCCTGTTCGAGCCGGAGGCGCAGTCCGGTGCCGCGCGGGAGGCTGATCAGCGGCTGGTGTTTGAGCTTGCCGAGCGCGACCGTGGTCTGCGTCGCGAGCGGGTGATCGGGGCTGACGGCGGCGACGAGTGGCTCGTCGGCGGCGATCTGGGTTTCGATGCCGGCGGGTGGGGGGCCGGTGTCACCGACCAGCCCAAGGTCGATCAGGCCGTCTTGGAGTGCGGTGATGATCTGGTCTGAGCTGTCTTCGAGCAGCGCGATCTCGACATCTGGATGGTGGTGGTGGAAGTCGGCCAGTACGCGCGGCAGGTTCACGGCGCGCGACGCGACAGACGGGACGGTGGCGACGGTCACGTGGCCGCGCAGCAGACCTGCGAGCTGGTCGACGGTGTCGCTGACCGCCGTGACGGCCGCGAGCGCGGCGCGCGCGTGGGGGAGCACGGCGGCACCGACCGCGGTCGGGCGCACGCCGCTGGATGAGCGGTCCAGCAGGGTCTGTCCGAGCTCTGTCTCGAGCTGGCGGACTTGGGCTGAGACCCACGGCTGGGCGACGTGCAGACGGGCGGCGGCCTTGGTGAAGCTTTGCTCTTCGACGACGGCGAGGAGGTACTGAAGCTGGCGCAGCTCCATAGCGGATCACTATAACGCTTAGCTGAGATAGGTCTTTGACTTATGGGCTTGCTGGTCGGATCCTGTCGGCATGCAAGCTTCCGGATACGTCTTCTCCGTCCTCCCGGTCGCGGTCGCCACGGCGTGCGCCGTGTGGCCGATCGGCGGCGCGGTTCGTCGGCTCGGCACGGCAACCTATGTCGCGGGCTTTGCGCCCACCCAGCTGCCGGTCCCCGTCGCGTGCTACCTGCTGGCGTCCACCGCGCTGTGTCTGGCGCAGGGCGAGCTGTGGTCGGCCTCCGGCCTGGTCGGCCTCGCCCTGACGATGTGCGCGTTGGCCGGGCTGGGGACGCTGGTGGCTCGTGCCCTGCCCACCCGGCGGGTGATCGAGCGGGCACTGGTCGCCTACGGGCCGGCGGAGGATCGGTCCGGCGCACCTGGCCCGCCGTCGGTGGCCGCGCTGCGGCGCACCCGCCCGGTGGCCGCTGCGCTGCTGGTGCCGTTTTTGAGACGCCGCCGCGACGTGCAACGCATCGCCGATCTGGCCTACGGCGGCGCGGGGCGACTTCAGCGGCTGGACCTCTACCGGCACCGCTCGCGCCCAGACGGCGCGCCGGTGTTCGTCTACTTCCACGGCGGCCACTTCCACTCGGGTTCCAAGAACCGCGAGGCGCTGCCGCTGCTCTACCGGCTGGCCGCAAACGGCTGGATCGTCATCAGCGCCAACTACCGGCTCGCTCCGGCAGCGTCGTTCCCCGACGCCCACATCGACGCCAAGCTGGTCCTGGCCTGGGTCGGTGAGCACGTCGCGGCGTTCGGCGGCGACCCGCGCACGATCGTGATCGCCGGCGACTCCGCGGGTGCGCACCTCGCCGCGTTCGCGGGGCTGACCGCGAATGACCCGACCTACCAGCCCGGCTTCGAGCAAGCCGACACGACGGTCATCGCGGTGGTCGGCCTGGGCGGCTACTACGGACCCCTCGACGCCGCCCGTCCCGAGACCTCCCCGCTGGCCCACGCGCGCGACGACGCGCCGCCCTTCCTGCTCTTGCACGGCGACCGCGACTCGGTCGTTCCAGTCCAATGGGCGCGCGAGTTCGCCGCCTCCCTGCGCGCCATCTCACACGCCCCCGTCGAGCTCGTCGAGCTGCCCGGCGCCCAGCACGCCTTTGACCACTTCCAGACCCTCCGCAGCGCGCCCGTCGCCGCCGCCATCGAAGCGTTCACAGCATCGAGACGCCGCCAGGACCAAGGGCGCCTGACCACCACCGACCGGAGGCCGCTCGCTACCGCATGAATTCGAGCGCCAACGACCTAGTCTAGACGACACCTCTCGATTCTGCAAAGTCGCCGTCGGGGGTGAGAGTGGTCGGCTTCGAGCGCCACGGGCACCGGCTCAAGACCCGCTACGCCTGGACGTGAGGCTCAACACCGCTACGCCTGGACGTAAGGGCTCGGCCAGCCGGACCTCATGATGCGCAGCGGCAGGGGGTGGCCCGACCAGCATTTCCTATGATCGAAGTCGTGTCCGTCACGGGTCCTGAGCCTGATCGCCGCAATCAGCTACGTGCAGCGGACTCCGACCGCGATGCGGTGGTCGAGCGGTTGCGAGACGCGGCGGCGGAGGGTCGTCTTGAGAACGTCGAGTTAGACGCGAGGGTAGAGCGGGCCCTGACCGCCAAGACCTACGCAGATCTTGCCGCTCTCACCGCCGACCTGCCGCCGGAACCTTCGGCGGAGCCAGGAGAGCCGCTGCTTCTCAAGGGCGGTGTCAATGGCGCGGCGCGCACTGGGCGCTGGCAGGTACCCGCTCGCATCACGGTCTACGGCGGGATGGGTGGTGCCAGGCTCGATTTCACCCGAACGGCCACCCGACTGGCTGAGGTCGAAGTAGAAGCGCACGGACAGTGGGCCGGTGTGACGATCGTGATCCCCGATAGCTGGGGTGCAGAGACCGGCGGGCTGGACCCTGGGATCGGCGGACTGAGAGACAAGACCACTCCCGAAAGGCTCCCGGGAACCCCATTGCTCCGCCTCACCGGGACCGGCGGAACAGCAGGTGTCACGATCCGGCACCCCAACAGCTGGGAACGTCGCAAGCTGCGACGCAATCAGCCCAGTGAGCTGCGAACCCACGGTCTGCCGCTCGAGGACTAGGCCTGCCAGGCGAGCGCCCGGCCTGGAAATCACCGTTCGCCAGCCGCGCGACGTGAGCGTCCAGGAACTCGCACGGGCGCTGATCCACGCCTGCCCGCGCGACCCAGACGAAAGTAGTGGTCGGCGGGATGGCGCAACGGCCAGCACCACACGCACCCAGACGCCGGGGTCTCACCGCGACCCTTGCGCAGCTGTCCTTGTTCGCAGCCGCGCCGGCGCGCTCCTCGCCGAGGAGCGCAAAGGGCAGGTGTGCGCGCGTGACCCCAAAGGGGTAATCCAGCAGCGTGTCGTGGCTCGCGCCGGCGGGTTGTGATCGTGGCTGCCAGTCCTACTCTGCTTCAGGACCGTCGCCGCCGCGGCGCCGCGGTCACTGCATCGCGGAAACCCGCCTGATACTGGCTCGCGACGGAGAGTGTCGCTTCGTCGCCCAGGCGGCGACGATCGAGCAGCTCCTGCATTGGGGCTTCGCCAGCGCGAAGGAGAAGTCGTGCAGCGCCGTCGACGCGCCGGCCAGATGGCTAAGCCTTCGTGAGGTAGCCATGGCCGTCTGGCGACCCACGGCTAGCGGGACGGACCAGAAGTGGGTGTCCGTGGGCGGTATTTCGCCACAGGAGCGGCCTCGGCGGGCGGCGGTTGGCTCTTGCCTGTAGGCCGAAGCGGAGCTGTGCTGCAGGTCTACTTCGACTACGGGCAGCACAGATGGGTCGGGGTGACCCGCTGGGAGCCGCTCGGATGAGCTGTTCTGACCGGAGTTGTCCGCGATCGCATGTGCAATTGAGTGAGACTGTGCATACAGTCCTCTGATGGCTACTTGGAGGTGTTCATGATCGATGCCGTGGCGGCTGATTCGAGCGAGGCGCTGCGGCTCGTGGGGCTTGCGCCGGTGATGGCATTGACTCGCGGCATCGCCGAGATCGCAGTCGCGCTCGTTGATGGGCCGGTGGCGGTTGACCACCCTGCTCTGTCGGGCGCCGCAATCCGCGCGGCGGGGCTCGATCCGAGCGCATGCTCGCGGTTGGGGACCCCGGCGTGTTTACACGGCACGTTTGTGGCGGGCATCTTGGTCGCTGAACGGGGATCGTCCGCACCGTCGATCTGTCCGGCGTGCACGTTGCTCGTTCGACCGATCTTCCGGGAGACGGACTCTGATGGGATGGTGCCGAGCGCGAGCCTTGAGGACGTGAGCCGCGCGATCGTCCAGTGCGTGAACTCGGGAGCGAGGATCGTGAACCTGAGCGCGGCGACGGGGAGACCGACGATGCGTTCCGCGGGGAAGCTGCGCGAGGCGCTCGATCATGCTGCTCGCCGTGGGGTTGTTGTCGTCGCGGCGGCAGGCAATCAGGGGACACTCGGAGGATCCGAGGTCACGCGCCATCCTGCGGTGATCCCGGTGGTTGCGTGCGATTTGCAAGGCCGGCCGCTGGCGCACACGAATCTTGGTCGCTCGCCGGGGGCACGGGGCCTGGCAGCGCCTGGCGACGGCATCACGAGTCTGGTTACCGTCGGAGCTCCGGGTCCGCGCTCAGGAACGAGCTTCGCTGCGGCGTTCGTCAGCGGCGCCGTCGCACTGCTTTGGTCGCTCTTTCCAGAAGCTGCTGTGGGCACGATTCGTCATGCGCTGTTGGGAGGTGTCCGGCGGACCTCTGTGACGCCGCCGGTGATGGATGCGTGGGCTGCCTATGAATTGCTTGCGCGTAATTCCCGGTGAGAGCTCGACAGATTTGCTTGACGTAGGACCCCGGGTCGGCGTAGGGTTGTCGTGAGTCGATGAGTACTGGGGAGTCATCGCCAGCAGCAGCCGATCCGTCGGCGCTGCGCTCGGGAGAGGCATCGTTGAAGCCGTCCACGGGAGGCGATGAGTCCGCGTCCGCATCGGCGGCGCCGATTTCGCCAGCACCAGTCGATGTTTCGACTGCGCCTGCGGCCCCGGAGCCCGTGTTCGTTTACGCGCTTGGACAGCTTGATCCTCGGTTCCCGAGCGTTGCCATCGAGAAGGAGTTTGCGCAAGCGGTGGGGAGCCCGGAAAGCGCGGGGCTGACGGACCGTCAGTCGCTTAAGCGTGCGGTCTCCGAGCGGCAGAACCGATATCTGGCGCGGGGTCTGTGCTGGGTGTTCGTGATCGAGGGCCTAGATACGTACATTGTCGTTCCGCGCGATCCAGGTGACATCGATCTCTTGATCGACGCCTACCGCGAGGAGTCGCATTGGGACGACCTTGACCTCGTGATCGGGGTGCGTACGCACATAGCTCCGCCCGAGATGTGCAACGGGCTCGCACTTCCGGTGGTTGTGTTCGATCACTTGTACTCCTTCGACCGAGAAGCGCTGATCGAGTCCATTCCGGCGCCTGACTCGGTGTCAGCCAAGTCGCGTGACAAGTTCCGTGCGGCAGCCGGTGGGCTCTTCGACGATCTGATGCAGATGGCCGACAACGCCGGCGCTATCGACGAACATCGAGCGGTGAACTACCTCGCGGTTCGATATCCCCGGATCTACGGCGCGATGTACGAGCGATTCGAGGGCAACTACTCGTTCGCGGGCGTCGATGTCGCCGACTCTCGGCTCAGCGGCGTGCGCTCGATCGTCGACGTGATCTTCTCGTACAGACACCGCGAGACCGACGTCGTCGAGAAGCTGTTCGCGCGGGTCGACGTCACCGAAGAGTTCCCGTTCCTGGTGACCAAGCTGAGCCCGTACTACGACCGCTAACCACGACCAAGGACCGCAAATAACATGGCAAGTAACCGATCGGGCGCGGACGATGAGCCAGGACCGAGGGCTCGGACCGTTCGATTGCCGGCGTTCGTCTCCGACGAGCCCGTCGGCTTGGGAGACGTCGTCAAGCGCGCGACGTCGGCCGCCGGGCTTAGGCCATGTGGAGGGTGCTCGGACCGGGCGGCTTGGCTCAACAGTCGGGTCGTCTTCGCAAGGAGGCGGAAGTGACCCCCGCGCGCCAAACGCCACGCAACAGAAGGCAACGCGACCGAGGAGACTGACATGGCAATCCCGTGCTTCACGGCAGACAGGGCGATCAGCCGACCAAGTAGCCAACATCCGATCGAGGCACGGGCGGAGCGGGTTCGTCCGGACCGTCTTGTCCCTCAGCTGACCGACTGTCAGCTCGCATGCCTCACCTATCCAATCTTCCCTCCGGCAGGCATCTACTGTGCCGCCTGTGTACTGGCAGTCGCCATTCAGACGGCAAATCCACCGCGCGTCATGATGGCGTGATCGGGCGTGAGTGAACGATCTACGAACAGGAGATGGCGGCGTTGACTCCGGGATTCTCAGCTGAGCACGCACTCGATGCACGCGAGCGAAGGTATCGCGGCGCTTGGTCGCCTGCTCGGGACGATGCGCACATCTTGCCGGCATCGATCACGATCGGTAGCCGCGGTGACGGAGACTGTTTGCCATGCATCTGCGTGGCCGAGGAGGGCTGTCCGTGCTGCCACTATCTGGTCCCGCCGGTATTTCAGCCGACGTTCCCGATTCTGTCCCCATCGACAGGGCTCTTTCGATGACTGCGCCGGGATTTACGGCGGAACTCGCTGTATGTCCCACTGCCTCACGAGCTCTTCGGACACGCACGATGGTGCCGGCGCGAACGCCGGCACGGCCGATGCGAGGGCTGACCATCGTGCCTGCCGACTGCTCTTACTACTTCGGTGGCTGCGCTGGACCTGGGGAGATGGTCTGTGAGTTCACGGATGACGCGGGGATCTGTGTTGGCGAAGGCTTCCAGCCGGTCGTCGGGACCTGCGACGGCGTGTCCACGCTGTCCGAGATATCGTGTAGCGCGGTCGCTTGACCACTGGCGCCGCGGTTCGGAAACGACCCAGCGCGACCGGGCTCCGCGCGACGCCACAACCACGGACCGGCGAAGCAGCGGGACAGCAGCGCCGCTTCTTCTTCGCCGTTCACGCATCTGCCGACCGCAACGGCTCGACGCTCGCTGCGGACGACACGCGGAGCATCCGGGCCTCGACGCGGCCTTCTGAACCCGGATGACGACCCGGCAGCCGCCTACGAGACGCCATTCCGTCGTGCCAAGGTATCTCGGCCTCCGAGCCGTGTGAGGTGCCGTGGGCGATGATGGGCTGAGAGGCAGTCATCTGAGACTGCCGCATCGTCGCCGACGGAGAACCAAACCGCCGGCTGCTGCTCCCGCCGGCTGGAAATCCAGAGCAGCAGTCACGAGCGGCCCAAAGCTCGGGTGGCTCAGCCTTCGTGAAGCAGCCATCTCAAAACATACGGTCCTTACTGGTCCGTGTAGCCGCGGAAGGCGCGTCCCAGCGATCGGCTCAGTCCAGCCGAGTTCGTCGCGGCGGGGCTGCGACGCTCCCTGTGCTTGCGATCGGCGGCTCGTGTCGTGCTTAGGCTCAGAAGTGGCGCGCATCCGCCAGCAACGCGTCGATGAGCGCCCCGAGATCCTCGCGGTACGTGTCGCGGTCGTGCGCCGTCGTCCACGCCGCGGCGGCCGCGGTCAGCATCGGGTAGCGCTCGGGATCGGGGGCACCGCGAAGCTCTCGCTGCTGGCTTGGCCCCTCGGAGCTCGCGCCGGCGCGCACGAGCAGCGAGCCGAGCGTGAAGTTCCACATCAGACGGTACGCGCGCACCGCCGCGTCGATCGGCAGACCCGCGTCGCGCAGCGCCGTATGGATCTCCTCGATCGCGCCGAGCACCGACGGCGCCATCATCCGGCGCCGCGCCAGCACCTCAGGGACCCAGGGGTGCTTCGCGAGGCTGTCGTAGATCGTCGACCAGAGCACCAGCATCGCGCCCTTCGGGTCCGGCGGGCGCGGCGGGTACACGAGCCGGGCCGCGAGGCGGTCGACGAGCACCATCAGCAGCTCGTCCTTGCTGCCCACGTGCCGGTAGGGCGCCATCGCGGACACGCCGAGCTCGCTCGCGAGCCGGCGCATCGTCAGCGCCTCGACGCCCTCGGCGTCGAGCAGCCGGATCGCCATGTCGAGCACGGCTTCGCGATCGATCGTCGGCGGGCGACCTCGGGGCCGACGTGCCGCCATCTCGGGCGCCGATTCGCGATCGCCGTTGGGGCGACCTCTGTGGCGCTTGGCGCCTGACGAGCGCTCTCTGGACGACTTTGCCGACATTTGCTTTACGTGTATATTAATCCGCATGGCACACGGAACCCCCACGCTGGCAACCGGCAAGATCTGCTACCTCGAGATCCCCGCAGCCGACGTTGAGCGCTCGTCGCGCTTCTACCGCGACACCTTCGGTTGGGAGCTGCGCACCCGCGGCGACGGCGCGATCGCATTCGACGACGCGGTCAAGGAGGTGAGCGGCTCGTGGGTCACCGGCCGACCGCCGTCGGCTGAGCCCGGGATCATGGTCCACATCATGGTCGCCGATCTAGAGGCGGCGCTCGCGACCGTCCGCGCGTCTGGCGGCGAGGTGCTGAACGAAGACGCGGCGCCAGGCGAGCGCGTGGGGCACGTTCGCGACCCGGCCGGCAACGTGATCGGGATCTATCAGCAGCCCGGCCTGGCTGAGCGCGAACGGATGGTGCGGCCGGTGCCCGAGCACCTCCACACAATCACGCCGCGGCTCGCGTTGAGCGATGGCGCGGCCGGGATCGACTTCTACAAGGCTGCGTTCGACGCCAAGGAGCTAGGCGAGCGCTACTACATGCCCGACGGGGCGCTCGTCCACGCGGAGCTGCTGATCGGCGATTCGGTGGTGATGGTCAAGGACGCCCAGGACGACGAGTTCAACGCGCTGCTTTGCACGTACTGGCCCGACGTCGACGCCGCGTGGGATCGCGCCGTTCGCGCCGGCGCCGAGATCATCTACCCCCTCGCCGACCAGTTCTACGGCGAGCGCGGCGGCCGTCTCGGCGATCCGTTCGGCAACCAGTGGATGCTGGCCGCCCGGATCGAGACCGTCACGCCGGCCGAGCTCGCCGCGCGGGAGCCGGCGTAGAGCCAGACCCGCCTTCATGTCACGAAGGGCATCGCGGTGGCTAGCATGGCGCCCCTGCCTTTCAGCGCCCGGCGAAAGCTCGACGGTGAACACGAACCTCCGCTGCACACATTTGCGTAGGCAAAGTGTCGATCTGGCGCGTGGCAATCGAATGCTTCGATCCCGTCGATTCCCGTACTAGGAGCTCGCCGGCGCCCTGTCGGGTGGGCTCCCGCCTTGTCGCCCGACCGGCTACGGGCTCCCGACTGCCGCTTCGTCAGCCGGCTGGGCCGGAGCAGGAGTGATCGATCGTCGCGGATCGGGGTGCGACGCACCTGGTGATTCGTGGTTGCAGAACTGCGTCGCCATGTCGCTGGACCTGCCGAGCTCGGCTCGCGTGCGTAGGCAGAGCGTCTGCACCACCGAGGCGTCGCAGCGCTGCTGGATCTCGTCCGCTGCGAGAGCGACGTGGGTGCCGCCATCGACGCCTGCTCCCGTGGTGGAGCAGCGGTCAGGGCGATTGCTGAGGAACCGGCTTCAAGCGGACCTAGCAAGCAGTCTGCGGTGATCGAGGACGTCGTTGCCTTGTACCAATACTGACCGATCCAACCAACGGGCCCGCTCGGGGGGAAGGGGCAGTCTCGGCTTCCTGGCTGCCTTGGCGACGAAGCGGAAGCCTGGCGTATGGGTCTTCGGACGCTTGTGGCTCAGTCGAGGTCGAAGGCAGCGTGGATCGCGTTTGTGAGAGTGGCCTCTTGATGATCGAGAAGGCGGCCGATCTGGTCTCCCAAGGCCGTGGCGGGGATGGTGGTGACGTGGTCGCAGGCCGCCACGCAACGTTCCTCAAGTCCGTTGTCGGTGCCGAGCACTACTTCGCTCGACAGGCCGCGGATCGTGGTCGTGATCGGCGCGACGGTCACCGTGTTGAGGTGCGGGCGCACCAGCTCACGGGTCAGCACGAGCACCGGACGCGACTTGTCGAGCCGCGCCAGATGAATCGGCCGCATCAGCGATCCAGTGGGATGCCAGCGGCGTGCTCGGCGAGGCCGGCAAGCTCGGGATCCGGTCCCGTGGCGGCGAGGATCTCGGCGTCACGGGCCGAGACCATCCGGCGGCGTTCGCGCTCGAGCGCCCGTGTCACGACGGCGGCGCGGCTGCGCTCGGTGCCGCTCTCGACGATTGCGTCGACGAAGTCGACGAGCTCATCGGCGAGCCGCACCGCAATCTGCTTGCTCATACCAACATGGTACCGCCCTGGGATCAGCGGAGACGCGGATCGCCGCGCCCGACCATCCCGGCCTGCCTGGCCAAGGTCCGCCGCTTCTGCTTGGAGACGATCGCAGTCTCAAGCGGCCTCAGCGGCAACGTTGCCCCTGAGGCGACAATGGGGACGCGAGCTCGACAGCGACGAGAGTGCTGCCTGCGTTCCGAGGCGGCAGCCAGAGTGCGCCTTCCGGTGACAGCCGAGGCTCCTCGTTTCGCGTGGAATGCGGCTGCGACGATGGCGCGCTAATAACGAATGGTCAAGCCGTCGCTGATTGACAGTGCGGAGTCCCCGTTGCCGACTACCAGCTCCAGCGCGTGCGGGCCTTGCTCGTAGACGATCGATGGTCCCGCGCACACGGGTATGGACGGCGCGGACGGTCCGCGGACGCGGACTTCGCGGAGTTGACCGGGACGGCGATGCGCCACGGCCTCGGGCGTCGAGACCCGTCGCCGGCGCTGCTCGATCTGTTCTTCGCCGGTTTCGAGCACGAAGACCAGGGGACGTTCCGGGAAGCGCTCGTTGTCCCCGTGAATCCAGATGCGCGGTCCCAGCGCGTCGTAGAGCCAGAACTCATCGCGGTGCGCCGGCTCGACCTCGCCGCGGAAGGCCAGACCGATCGGACTGGCGCCCGTGCTGGTCCAATCGGCGCGACGGTCTAACCGCAACGGGTTGGCGCGTGCCTGCGCCGCGTCGGTCACCCACAACAGCTCGAAGAACTGCTCGCGCCACGCCAAGCGCCGGTTTCGCGTGCCCTGGCCGCGGTGCGCCTGACCGGCGTCCAGCACCCACCCATCGTCTTCAAGGCGGCGCGCTGGCTGACCCGGATCGGCCACCATCCAGAAGACGTGATCGAGTTCGAGCAAGGTGACGCGCGACGTTAGAACACCGCGGGCAGGCGCGGCGCCTTTGTCGCAGCACCGACGTCGCACTGATCGAGATCACGCAGTCTCGGTCGCGCTGTGGCCCGATGAGGGCGACCAGCGCTACCTCAGGGCGGTGGTGCCATCGCTCGAGCCGGACCGTGGTCGCGAACCCGAAGCCGAGTCAGCCCGAGCCGCGAGCGCTGGAGACGTTTCTGAGCGACAGCTTGGTCGGGCGGTTGCGGGGCTACGCGGCCTGCTGCTGCTTGCGCCGAGCGCGAGTCGCGCCGGTCAATGCGGTGACCACGGGTTGACCGGCCAGGCGAGTCCCGTTCACCACAAGGTCAACGCGCTCATTGAAGAACGCGATGCGGTCGGTCACCTCAGCGGCTTCGCGGAGAGGTTTGGGATAGCTCCATGCGTTGTCTTCTTCGTCCTCCCGCGACCAGTAGGAGGCTTGCCCTTTGTAGGCGCAAGCCGTCCTCGTTGGACTAGATCGAAGGAGCCCGTCGACAACATCTTCGCGCGGCAGGTAGTACCGGACAGCCAGCGGGGCTTCAAACAGCAGGTACGGGCGCGCGGTCGGTCCGGTCGGTAAGGCGTGACGGCGCAACGTGCGCTGTCGACGTCGATGTGGAGCTCAGACACGTTCATAGGCTGTGGGGAAGGCTGTAGTCGAGCAGGACGATGGGGAGATCACCGGCGGTGATCGCTGCGAATGTGGCTGTGCTGGCGAAGCCCCGCGCGAGCGGAGTGAGGGCGACGCCGGCGGGCGTCGCCCCGGGACCGGTTCAATACGTGACGTTGATGACGAAGTCGGTGTTCTTACCGATGTTCGTGGGCCTGATCAACCCGCGCGCGTGGCCGTAGATGCCGGTTCCGCCGTTGATCCGAACCGGTGGTGCGCTCTGCGACAGCGTGACTGTCTCGTCGTTGCCGAGGATCATCGACCCGCCGATCGCGATCTGGCCACTACACAGCGCCGTCGGACCGGTGCTGGTGATGCTCGTGATCGTGCAGCGGAGGTGGTCCGAGCCTTTGGCTTTGGTGGCGTGATGCCTGTGGTTCCCGACGTAGGTGGTTCCCGTGTCGTCGATGACATCGCCGATCGTGGGCTGGCTATCAGGCGCGAGCGGCTGGCCCTGGGGATTGACGAACGTGTCGCTCGTCGTCCGCGAAAAATAGTGCAGGGTTACGCTCTTCGCGCCGGCCGGGGGGACTCCGACGGCCAGTGTCAGCAAGACGCTCGCAAGCAACGCGATCGGTCCGGCTGGACTGCGCCGAGCTTCCCTAAGCTGAGATGTGAGCCGGTGTGTCATGGTGTGAGTCCTCCATTGCGTTTTGCGCCCTTCGCTTCCCTGGCCGCCGGGCACAGCGAGCGTGGGTGACGGGGAAGGAAGAAAAGGGAGCGTTGGTGGGTATGTTCTGATCGGCGATAGCCGATCGGCATTGCGGATCGCTCAGGGGGGCTCGCTGCCTCCACATGCTGATCTCCTTTGCGGCCATGTTGTTCTGGTCCAGCCTCGATCAAACGTCATGCGCTAACGCTCGGTCCGTCGCCAGGACGCGGTCCGGCGCACCAACACGGTGGCTATCGTCAGCACGAAGAGCGCTCCTAGCGGATGAAGGGCGCCCACCCAACGATGCCCGTTGGCAAGAGCGACCTGCGCCGTCCCGATCACGGCCAGCAACAGCGAGAGGATCAGGTCGGTCCTGGGAAGCCACGCCAGCAGCGCGGCGATGAGGACCGCGCCCTCGAGCTCGTTGGCCGTGAAGCCGACCTCCCGGTGAGCGTTCAGCGCGCCGGGCCCGGCACCGAAGATGTAGGCGCCGATCAGATACACCTGGACAAAGACAGCCACGACGACCGCCAGCGCGAGTGCCGCGTGCAACCAACGGGCCCACGGTCGGAGGCGGCGCAGTTGCGCACGCTGTCGGGCGTGACGCGGCGGCGCGAGTTCGACAAGGTCGTAATCGCCAGATCCCGCCATCGGACCACACCCTGTCTTCATCGCTGTCTGCCTGTCGTGCTCGCTGGTGGCGGCGCAGTGCCCAGGCTTGTCGCGTGCTGGCTTGTACCGCCGGGCTTCAGCTCGGCCGACCGGCCGCGGTGGCGACGGTAGATCTCCGCGACCCACCGCCCTCCCGGCCGCTGGGCCAGCGAGTCGACGAACTCGCGCCACGAATCCGGCAGGTCGTCGTCGGCGATCATTGGATACGGGAACTCGGGAGGACGCGCCACCCCGTAGAACAGTGCCGCGGCGGTGAGGTCGGCGACCGTGAAGGACTCGCCGACGAGGAACCCGCTGGAGGAGATCTCACGTTCGAGCCGATCCATCGCGGCGACCATCTTCGCGCGGCTGGCCGTGGCTGACTCGGCGGTGATCTCGAATCTCCGTCGCATGCCCGCGCGCAGCATTGGGAAGGCGGCCCGCAGCAGGAGCCGCGCCGGGAACGGCCGGCGGTGGGTGAACAGTGGCACCACCAACTCTGGCTGGGGAAGCAGCTCGTGGTAGAACGCCCGGCGGATGTGCGGTCCCAGCTCCTCGTCGAAGAACGCCTCGAGTTCGAGCGCGCGACGCCGCCGCGCCGCGTCCTCCGGGTATAGCGGTGGCTGCGGCCAGCTCTCCTCGATCGCGGCGATGATTCGCTTCGAATCGCCGATCGACCGCCCGTCCATCGTGAGCACCGGCGCCGTGGGGGTATCGCCGGTCAGGCGCTTGGTCTTCACGGCGTGGAGACCCGGAAGCAGCGTACGACGGATATGGGGGACGCGCTTGTAGTCCAGCGCCCAGCGCACCTTCTCGACGTAGTGCGAGATCTGAAGCTGCCACAGCACCGGCACGGGCACGTCCGGGTGGTCGCTTGGCTCGACGTGGGTGTGCGTGACGTCGCTCATATGGGCAGGATGCGTGCGGCCTGGCTCTCCGCCCCGGTGTCTGGTGATGGTGTGCGTGTGCTCGGTGCGCATGGCGCTGCGTCCCTTCATTCGTGATTCCTCAGGCCGAGGTCGTTGCGAGTGGCAACTCGGTTCCTGCGATCGCCCGGCTGGTGCGTGTGGTGCCGCGGATCAGGTCGGCGGCCTTCTCGGCGATGACCATGGTCGGCAGGTTGGTGTGGCCGCGCGGGATCCTGGGGATAGTCGAGGCGTCGATGACGCGCAGGCCGTCGAGACCGCGGACGCGCAGCTGGTGGTCGACAACGGCCAGTTCGTCTGAGCCGATGCGGCAGGTGCCGACGGGGTGATAGAGCCCGTGCGCGGTGTCGCGGGTGTGGGTTTGGAGGGGGGTGGCGGCAGGCGCGAGTTCGTCGCCGGCGAGCTGGTTGAGGGCGGGCATGGAGATGATCCGGCGCGCCAGCTCGAGGCCTGTCGTCAGTACTCGGAGGTCGTCGCGGCCTGGGTCGGAGAGGTAGCAGGGATCGATCTCGGGCTTGGCGAGCGGATCGGCGGAGCGGAGGCGGAGGCTGCCGACGCTGTGTGGCTGCAGCGCGACAGCCATGAGCGTAAAGCCGTGCGCCGAGGCCGGCGTGAGGCCCTCGTTCTGGAAGAGACCAGGAGCGAAGATCAGCTCGAGATCCGGCGCCGGCAGCCCCGGACGGCTGTGGATGAAGGCGGCAGCCTCGGCGGCGTTGGAGGTCAGCATTCCGCGGCGGAGCAGCAGGTACCGTGCGTAGTTGCCGGCTGTCTCTGCCGCGTACAGCGTCGTGGGATGGACCGCCTCGACGAGAGAGGTGACCACCGGGTGGTCCTGCAGGTTGAGCCCGACGCCGGGGAGCTCGCGAACCGGCGTGATCCGGTGCCTGGCGAGCTCGTCGAGCGGACCGACACCGGAGAGCAGCAACAGCTGCGGCGAGTTTACGGCGCCGCCGGAAAGGATCACTTCGCGCCCGCAGCGGGCGATTTTCTCCTCCGCGCCCCGGCGGTAGGCAACACCGACGGCGCGTGTGCCATCGAACAGCACGCGCGTGACGTGGGCGCCAGTGGTGACGGTGAGGTTCGAGCGCCGCAGCGCGGGACGCAGATAGGCGTCCGCGGCCGACCAGCGCCGGCCCCGATGTTGTGTGACGGGCGTCAGGCGAACGCCTTCGAGATCAGTCGGTCCGAGTTTTCTCGACCGTGGAATGCCGGCTTGCACGGCCGCTTCGATGAAGGCGTGTGTGAGCGGGTTGGGCTCGCGCAGCTCTTCGACCGCGAGCGTGTCGTAGACATGTTCGAAGTGCGGCGCGAGCTCCTCAAAGCTCCAGCCCTCGTTTCCTCGGTCGGCCCAGGCGTCGTAGTCGGCGCGGTGTCCGGGGATCGCCATCATCGTGTTGGTCGACGAGCAGCCACCGAGCACCTTCCCACGCGGCCAGTAGATGCGGCGGCCGCCGAGCCCGGCCTGCGGGGTTGTCGTGTAGTCCCAGTCGGCCTCGCTCTTGAACAGCTTGAGCCAAGCTAGGGGGACGCGGATCTCCCTCCTAGTGTCGGCCCCGCCCGCTTCGATCAGAAGGACGCTGGTGTGCGGGTTCTCGGACAGGCGGTTGGCGAGGACGCATCCAGCCGAGCCGGCGCCGACGATGATGTAGTCGACCATCGGGTCTCCTTCCGTTAGTAGTTGTCTGCGGCGAGCATCACGCGGCCGCGTCGGTTTCGCGACGTGGGAGACCACCTGCTTTTGCGGGGGTGGACCGAGGACTTTGGCGGCGGTACGATCGGCGCTGGTGGCCGCGGTCGATGCCGGGCGAGTGCTTCTGGAGCGAGACGCCGCTCTCGCCCGGATCGATCACTGCCTGCGCGCTCCGATCGCCGGGGGTGGTTCCCTGCTTTTGCTGGAGGGACCGGCGGGCATCGGCAAGACGCGCCTGGTTCTGGCCGCGGGGCGGCATGGTCGCGAGCTCGGCCTGGCGACCCTGAGCGCGCGCGGCTCGGAATTGGAGCGAGACTTCGCATACGGCCTTGTCCGCCAGCTGTTCGAGGCGCCGCTCGTCGCGGCGTCGCCGCCGGAACGTGCGGAGCTTCTCGCGGGCGCGGCCGGTCGTGCGGCCGCGCTGTTCGGCGTCCGGGCGCCGGACGATGACGCCGCCGACGCGCTGCTCGACCCGTCGTTCGCGATCCTGCACGGGCTCTACTGGCTGTGCGCGAACCTCGCACGGCGCTCCCCGGTCCTGCTCTGCGTCGACGATGCCCACTGGGCTGACCAGGCCTCGCTGCGCTTCCTGAACTACCTCGGGCGACGACTCGAGGAACTGCCGATCGCGGTCATCGCTGCGGCACGGCCGGCGCAGTCGGCCGAGGGTTCGCCGCTGCTCGCAGCGCTCGCCGCCGACGCGTCGGCCGAGGTCCTCGTGCTCGCAGCGTTGAGCGAGGGGGCGGTGGCCGAGCTCGTGCGGCTGGGACTCGGCGCCGAAGTGGAGCCGGCTTTCGCGAGGGCGTGCCATGAGGTGACCGGGGGCGTTCCGTTCCTCGTGAAGGAGCTCGTTCGCGCGATCGTTGAGGAGGGCATCGCGCCGACGGCGGCAGCCGCGTCCCGTGTCGCGGGGCTCGCTCCGCGCGCGGTCTCTGACTCGGTCGTGCAGCGGCTGAATCGCGTCTCCGCAACCGCCCGCGACCTGGCACGAGCGGCGGCCGTGCTGGGCGAGGCCGACCTTCGGCTCGCCGCCGGTCTCGCCGGCGTGGACCCCGGGGCCGCCATGACCGCGGCGGACGAGCTCGCCGCCGCCGGGATCCTCGAGGCGGGTCGGCCGTTGCGGTTCGTGCACCCGATCGTGCGCGCGGCGGTCGACGCAGATCTCTCACCCGGTGGGCGGGCCGGCCTGCACGCGGCCGCCGCGCGCCGTCTCGCGGACGAGGGCGCGTCTGCGCACCGGGTCGCAGCACATCTGCTGGCGACCGACCCCGTGGGGGAGGACTGGGTCGTTGAGTCACTCTTGGTGGCCGCCAGGACCGCGAGCGCGAACGGCGCTCCGGACTCGGCCGTCGCCTATCTGCGGCGCGCGCTGGCGGAGCCGCCCTCCGAGCGGCTGGGCCCCGACGTCCTGCTCGAGCTCGGGTTCGCCGAGTCATACGCGGGAGACCCGCAGGCCGCGGCTCATCTCGAGGCGGCGCTCGACGCCGCAGCCGACGCATCGGCTCAGGTCTCGATCACGCTCGCGCTGGGACGCATGCTCCAGATCGAGGGCCGCAATCGCGAGGCGCTGGAGGTGTTCGACCGGACGCGCGCGCGCCTCGCCGGCACCGACCGACGCGCGGCGCTCACGCTCGATGGCGCCGCGCTCGGCGCGGCCCAATTCGACGCAGACACCGCGGACGATGCCGCAGAGCGGATCGCCCACCTGCGCCGGCTGGCCGAGGATGAGCTCGATGTTCCCTCGAGCGTGTTTGGCATGCTGGCGGTCGCGGCTACGAATGCGAACGAGCCCGCGGAGGCAGTGGCGCGCCTCGCGCTCCGCGCCCTTGACGGAGCGCCGAAGCTGCTGCCGGAGGCGGTCGACCGACCCCCGTTCTTCTACCACGCCTGCAACGCGCTCGCGTTCGCCGAGCGCTACGAGGAGGCGCGCTCGCGGTTCGACGAGGCGCTGGCGGATGCCCGCCGGCTCGGCTCGCTCCCACACGTGCTCGGGCTCTCGTGCTACCGCGGTCTGATTCATCTGCGTATTGGCAACCTCGCCGACGCCGAGGCGGACGCACGCGTCGCGCTCGAGACCGGCCCCCGCCCGCCCGGCATCCACGCTGCCGTCGCCCTCGCCGTGCTACTCGAGACGCTGGCCGAGCGCGGGGAGCTCGACGCGGCCGAGGCGGCAGATCACCGCTACCGGCTCGCCGAGCAGTTCCCGACGACGATGCAGACAGGATGGCTGCTCGCCGCCCGGGGCCGGCTTCGCCTGGCCGAGCTTCGCCCGACCGCGGCGCTCAAGGACCTCCTCGCCGCCGGCGACCTGTTCACTCGCCTCCTCATCACCACCCCATCGTCCGCACCGTGGCGCTCCGACGCCGCGCTCGCGCAACTCGCCCTCGACGCGCCAGCCGAAGCGAGAGAGCTCGCGGCCGAGGAGGTCGCGCTCGCCCAGGCCTACAACGCCCCACGCACGCTCGGGATAGCCCTGCGCGCCGCCGGCCTGACAGAGGGCGGAAATCGCGGCATCGAGCTGCTCCGGCAAGCCGTACGCGTGCTCGACGCCTCCGCCGCGCGACTAGAGCACGCCCGCGCCATGACCGACCTCGGCGCCGCCCTCCGCCGCGCGGGACAACGGACGGAGAGCCGCGAGATCCTACGGCCCGCACTCGACCTCGCCCACCGCTGCGGGGCGCTCGCGCTGACAGAGCGAACCCGAACCGAACTCATCGCCGCGGGCGGGCGACCCCGACGGCCCGTCCTCCGCGGGCTCGACTCACTAACCCCGAGCGAGCGTCGCGTCGCCCAGCTCGCCGCCGCCGGTCTCCCCAACCGCGACATCGCCCAACACCTATTCATCACCGCTCGAACCGTCGAAGGCCACCTCACCCACGCCTACCAGAAGCTCGCCATCACCAACCGCGAGCAACTCCCCGTCGCCCTCGCCACGCGCGACGTCGAGCCTATCTGAGCCCCTAATTCGACATTCCGCTGAGCGCCATCGGCACCATAGGCGTCCTGCCACGCCGAGCGGGGCACGCTCTGCTGGTCGCACCTATCGGGGAAATACAGGACTGCCGGCCGCTGACGACCACCCACCGCCTCCTGAGCATGAGGGGACTTAGATCGCGGCGGCGGTTGAGGCCGCCGCTCAGCCAGGCATTGCGGAAGCGCCGAGGAAACTCGACGCCGCTGCTGCCACGGACGAGATCCAGCATCGCTGCCGCGCTCCGCGATGCCCAACATGTGCATACGCACGAGCGATGCCCTCGGCCGCGACGGCCTTCGCCACCGCCGCTTCCGCTCAGTCGCCTGACCGGCTACCGATCTGGGATTGCTGCTTGCGATCTGGCTAGGGCTGAAGCAGCAGTGCGCTCGCGACCTCACCTAGCTCGTGACGTCGCTGGTGGTTCGTGGATGCGGCAGCAGCGCTTGGTGTGGCCTGCAAATTGCTTGGCGGTCGCTCCTGGGGCAACGGCCGAACGCGCCGTCGCTTCCGTCGTCCTCGGCGCCCGGGCGTACGCGGCTGTTCAACACACTGCTGGCGGGTTAGCCGGGGCTGGCTCCGCTGGGCGATCGGTAAGGCAAGTTACCTTCTGTTGGGCTGCGGGCGTGGCCCTGGCGTGTGTCGATTTGACATGGTCTTCGGGACGGCGTACTACTAAGTTCTGAGACCGGCTACAACGAACTGCCGGAACGATGACGGGCTCGGGCTGGGGCGATCACAGGTCGTCGACGGGCCGCAGCCGGGCCTCGGAGGGAGCGGAGGATGCTCAAGCGGAGGGTGTTCGGACACGTGGGTGGGGGCCTGCGGGTGGTGGCGGCGGCGGCCGTTGGTTTGTTGCTCGCCGCGTCCGGCGCGTGGGCGTCGGCGCCTGCGTTTACACAGGTGAGCGGCTCTCCGTTTAGTACCGGCGCCGGCACGTTCCCTGCGTCGGTGGCGTTCAGTCCTGATCGTCTGCTCGCGACCGCAAACGTCAACGCCCCTGATTTCGAGAAGGTGCCGGGCACGGTGTCGGTGTTGTCGATTGGGTCAGACGGCACGTTGACCCAGGTGAGCGGCTCCCCGTTTGCGACTGGCGCCACGAACGCTGCTTCCGCCGTGTTCAGCCCGAATGGCGGCCTGCTCGCAGTCACCAACCTTACTGGCCCGGTGCTTGATTTCCCGAGCTTCGTGTCGGTGTTCTCGGTTGGACCGAGTGGTGCGTTGACGCAGGCCAGCGGGTCCCCGTTTGCAACCGGCCGCTTCCCGAGCTCGGTGGCGTTTAGCCCCAGTGGGCGGCTGCTGGCGACCGCCAACGAGGGCGATGACACGGTGTCGGTGTTTTCGGTCGGGCTGGACGGCGTTTTGACGCAGGTCAGCGGTTCCCCGTTTGCGACCGGGAGCGAGCCTGCTTCGCTGGCGTTTAGTCCCAGCGGAGGGCTGCTGGCGACCGCCAACCTGGGCGATAACACGGTGTCGGCGTTCTCGGTCGCCCCCGATGGCACGTTGACGCAGGTCGGCGGTTCGCCGTTCGCCAACGGCTTCAACGGCCCGACTTCGGTGGCGTTTAGCCCCAGCGGAGGGCTGCTCGCGGTCACCAATACCGGGGGCATTCCGCCCGATAACACGGTGTCGGTGTTCTCGGTCGCCTCAGACGGTGCGCTGACCGCGGTCAGCGGCTCGCCGTTTACGACCGGGAGCGGCCCGGCCTCGGTGGCGTTTAGCCCCAGCGGGACGCTGCTCGCGACCGGCAACACGGGCCTAATCGGGTTTCCCGGCTTGACGGGTAATACGGTGTCGGTGTTCTCGGTCGCCTCGGATGGGGCGTTGACGCAGGTCAGCGGCTCCCCGTTTACGACCGGCAACGGCCCCGAGTCGGTGGCGTTTAGCCCCAGCGGTGGGCTCCTCGCAGCCGCCAACAACGTCGACAGCACGGTGTCGGTGTTCGCGCCGGCGCCGCCGTCGGCCTCGATCTCGGTGCCGGCGTCGGGCGGGATCTACGCGCTCGGCCAGCGTGTCGCGACGGGATTCTCGTGTTCGGACGCGTACGGCCCCGGGATCTCTAGCTGCACCGACTCAAGCAGCTCGACCTCGCCGGGTGTGCTCAACACATCGACGCCGGGGCCACGCACCTACACGATCACGGCAACCAGCAAGGACGGGCAGACCACGAGCGCGAGCATCAGCTACATGGTCGCGGGCGCGCCATCGGTCGCGATCTCATCGCCGGCGGGCGGGGCGAGCTACACGGTCGGGCAGCTCGTCGACGCCGCCTACCGCTGCCAGGAGGGCGCCAACGGCCCAGGACTGTCCTCCTGCACGGGGACGGTCCCAGCCGGAACGGCGATCAACACCAGCATGCGCGGGTACCACACTTTCACCGTCACCGCAGTCTCGAGAGACGGCCAGCGCACGACCGCGACCGCCAGCTACACGGTCAGGTCCCCCAACAACCGGTTCTCGATCAGCGACCTGCACACCGAGCCAAACGGGCAAGTCAGCTTCCGGGCGCTGTTCCCCGGCTCCGGGACCGCGGACGTGCTGGAGACCGCCTGGCTAGACAACTACGCCCAGCCCGCCACGCTGCTCAACCCGGCGGCCCGCCGGTTCGCTTTCGCGAGAAAGCACCTGCACGTCACCGGCGCGGGCGCGATCAAGGTCACCGTCGCGCCTAACCAGCGCGGCAGAAGGTTGATCGCACACCGCCGCTACCAGGTCGTGCTCCGCTTCTGGGTCAGCTACACGCCCGCTAACGGCACCCAACGCAACACTGGCATCTACCACCTACTCATCGCCCGCCACCACCACCGCCACGGCTAAGACCACAGCCGCCCCCGGCCGTTCAATCACGTTTGGGCCACCGCGGGTCGGAGTGCCATCGCTTGTGCTCCGCCCAATAGGAGGCGTCCGGATCGACGCCCGCGAGACGGACGCGATCGACGAGCTCAACGCTCTGCTCGATCCCGACCGTAGCTTCAGCTTCGTCGCCACACCAGGGGCGCCGCCGGGACTGCTGCTTGAGCTGGCCGGCGGCCCAGAGCGGAAGCCACGGTGCCGCTCGTCTCGGCGGACGACGTGCCCGCTGGTCCGTGCGAGCAGCAGTCTGCCTCGGCCTCTGCTCGGCGTTCGATCTCTCTCGGACATCCGGCGTCTTCGCAGGCCTCTCGGGCGGACGCTGCGTGCGGAGTGCGTCGATCCATCACTCGTCCGGCACGGGGCCGCCGGATCAGGAAGGAGGTCGTCTGGCTGTGAGGGTTCGCATCCTTGCTGACCGATTTAGGCGAGCGCCCGTCCGCTGCCGCACACTGGCTTTGTCTGTGTCAGGGATGGCGATTTGCGGCGCGCGGGACGTCGTGGTCTCGCGCTGGGATGACCTTTGAGCTGAGCTGTGGATCGCCGCGGGTGCATTTGGTCGATGTGCGAGTTGATGCGTACGCGGCGACCGGCTCCGTGGTAACTTCGCGATTACAGCTCTCGCGGGTGGAGCCTTCCCGCGTCGGGACGGCGGAGCGCCAGCGAGTGAAGAAGAGGCAGGCGGCGCCTGCTACCGCCACTGCGGCGAGGACGACGAACCCAAAGACGCGATCGGTGGTGGGTCGCCACGGCGTCGGTGCGCGCAGCCCCACGCGTGCCATCCGCGCGGGGGCGCGCAGACGGACGCGGGCGGCTTGGACGACTGACATCACTGCAGCCTGTGCCGCGCTGACGAGCGCCGGCCCGCTCCGGCCGGAGGCGACCCGTCCGACGAGGGCGTAGGTGGCCGGTGCCGAGTGGCCCGGAGAGTAGAAGCCGACAGCGTTCGGCATGACCACGAGCACCCCGTCCTGGCGAGTGAGCGCCAACCCCAAGCCGAGGAAGCGCGCGTACGCGCGTGGCTGGTCCCAGAGCTCGGTGACCGCGCCCAGATCGGACGGGCTGGCGATGATCGCCACGCGAATCGGAAGAGCGTCGTGGTTTGCGGCGTCTATAAGTGACGCTAGGCGCAGCTCTTCGAGCTTCGAGATGCCCGCCGCAGCCGGGAGGAAGAGCACCTGGTTCGCGAGTACGTCGCTCGCTGGGTCGCCATCGGCACGCGCCGGGCTGGGCCACACGCCGAGCACGATTGTGAGCAGGAGCGTAAGCGCGAGACCCACCCGCGGTGCGGTCTTGGTCATTGCTCGCGCGCCGGTCACGGCCTTATCCGAGCCCGCTATCGCGATTTCGCGGGCGCCGCCCCGCTGATGTCGATGTTGAACCGCGGCCCGCAGGCGCCGTTTCATTGGTTTTGGCGTCACTGCGACAAGCGCGACCGTTGCGGTAGTGCTGGTGATATCGAAACACGGCACCTTCGTCATCAGGCGACGGAGGCATGCGCACGGTGTTCACACAAGGGCGGGACCCGTGGTTTGGATCCCGGCAGGAAGCGTGCGCCGGCCGGGGCAACGGCTGGGACGGCGCGGCGTAACGATCGCCCCGATGAGTGGAGCGACGGCCAGCACGGTTACGCCAAACGAGAACGCCCCCGTTGAGAGCGATTAACAAACCCATTTCAGGCTCGTTTCCAAACGAAGGGAGCGCTCCTGATCTGCGCGCGCCGGCGACGCTCGCCGTGGCAGTCTCTCATCAGGAGCTGAATGAGATCCGGTGACATGCGTGGCTTCCTTTATCCATGGGACGTACCGCCGCCCACAAGGGTGCGCGGGTGCGCTTAACGGACCGTTGCCCGTTCGCTGAACGCCGGCGCCGCAGTTGCGCGGCTTGGCGAGCGAAGTCATAGGCGTGACTCTCCTGCGGTTCCACGCGCATGTGTACCTCTAATCAGGTTTGCGCCCGGAGTTGGATGACATCCGAGACTCGCAGGTCGATGGCGTCGTGCTTGGGGGCGCGACCGTCGGCCGCGCGCCGGATGGCGGGTTGTCGATCCAGCGTGAGGAGGATGCCTTGTGCATCAGTATCGAGCTTTATCTCCTGCATGCCTCGGGCGTTGTCCTTCCAGAGCGCGACGACAGCGGACGGGGGGTCGCCGTGGCGCCGGGCGTTCGCGACCATGCCGTACGAGCTCAGGGTGAGGACCGCCGATCCGGGATCGTCGCTGAGGACAGACGCGTAGCGTGCCGTCCATCGCGAAGCGAGTTGTGGTCCGTCGAGCAACAGCGCGACGACAAGCGTGGGTCCGACTGCGCGAATCAGCTCGATGACGTCGTCGAGCTGGGCGAGGTCCTCACAGACCAGGGAGGCGATCACGTCACCGTCGCCGCGCTCGAGGATTTCGAGGGACCGGCGGCGCAGCTCGAGCGCCTCCCACCAGCGCACGCGAGGGTCGAGGACTTCGGTCAGGTGGTATTGCTCGATTTGGCTGCGGTCGAGCGACCACCGATGGTGCTTGTCCTGGCGATAGTGCGACCAGCGGCCCTCGAACGAAGCGCCCAAGTGGACCCAGTTGGACCCGAGCGGGTTTTCCGGGCCGGGTTCTTCTCGGAGTCCGGCGATCACGAGTGTCACGCCGTGGCGGGACAGAATTGCCTCGAGCGCGCCCAGCTCAGTGTGCGGGACCGAGCTCTCGGGGAGTACGACGGAGTCGACATGGTCAGTCTGGGCTGTCGCTGACTCCAACAGCCGATCCATGAGCGCGACGTCGAACGGTTCGGAAGGCTCGAACCGAAAGAAGCCAAACGGCTCGACTCGGCGCGGCTGGATCGATTCCGGCATCGGGTGAAAGTCGGTCGCGTGGACACGAAGGGGCCAGGGCAGCAGTAGTAGGTTCAGCTTGCCGTCTGTGACATGCGCCAATGCCGGCGACCTGTTGATGCGGTAATTCACGTTTGGCCCAGCGAGGGTCAGATAGCGTGAGATCGAGCGAGTTGTGATTCCTCCTGGGGCGGTCCGGTACTTGGGCAGCACGCGCAGCAGGGCGGGCTCGATCCGGGCGATCGTCCCGGTCCGGTCGAACAGATCGCGCGTCTGCGCCTCGAGCGCGGTCTGGGTGTCGCCGGGTCCCAACGATCCGTCTGCGCCATCCGCACAAGTCTCATCTGATACGGCGTGGAGCGTTAGTAGCGCCTCGCAGATCCGCCACGCCTGTCCCGATGAGAGCGAGTCGATCGTGGTATCGAGCGCAGCGCGGACAACCCTCCACTCCTCGAGGACGAGCTCCGGCGTGCTGGCGGGCCCTTCCGCGGTCGTATTCGACCAGCTTCGCGCCGCCCCGGCCACAGCCTCTGACCATGGCGGCGTGGTGGCCGGGGGCCACCTCCGGCCCATTGGGGGCGAGACGGCGAACCGGTAGGCCTCGGCGCGGTCGAGAATGACCTCGGTGAACGCGAACATGTCGGGCGGCCAGTCCACGAGCTCGTCGTCCACCTCCCGCCCGGCGACGGCCAGCCAGGTGGATTCGATCGTCGGCCGCGCTGGGCCGACAGTCGTGCTCTGTGTCGTGGTCCTGGGCTCAAGCAGCTGCGTGGACATGGCGTTCACTCCTACGTGTACGAGTCGGGATGGCGTTGAGGAGGTAGGCGTCGACGCGGGCCTGCTTGCCCTTTACCTCGAGTCCGGGCCAGGCCTCTACGTCGACGTCGGGCGGTAGCTGCCGGTAAGTCTCGGCGCCGATCAGGACCGCGTTGACCGGGGCGTGAGTCTGCAGTCGGGCTCCGACGTTAATCGTGTCGCCGACGACCGCGTATTCGACATAGCCCGGCCCGCCGAGCTCGCGAACTAGCGCCTGCCCGGTGTTGACCCCGACTCTCAGCTGTGGCCAGTCTGGATGCTCTGTGGCGAGTAGACGCATCTCGCGCTGAAGCTCTAGACCTGCGCGAGCCGCACGCAGTGCGTGGTCGGGCTGGTCCCCGCGCGTGTTGAACGTCGCCATGATCGCGTCACCCATGAACTTCTCGACCTCGCCGCCATAGGTCTGCGAGATGAGCGGCGTCGCCATGCCGTAGTAGCTAGCGAGCATCGCCGCTACATCAGTGGACGGCGACTGCTCCGTGAACGTCGTGAAACCGACGAGGTCGGCAAACAGGACGCTCACCTCCTGCGAGCGTTCGCGGGTGGCTGGGAGGTACAGCTGGCGGAAGCGCTCCTGGCGCCACTGGTTGCGAGCCGCGAACAGGATGATCACGTAGGCGGTGACGATCAGCATGTGCCATTCCCACCAGCTCGCATGCCAGGTGCGCTCGCCGACCAAAGCGGAACCGCATAGCGCCTCGCCGACGAGCACGAAACAGGCGATGACGCTCGCCGGAAGCAGCGTGATCTTCCCGCGGAAGGAGATCAGGTACCGCACGGCCGAGACGCCGTAGACGATCGCGCCGACGGCGGCGAGAATCCGAAGGCAGGCGCCGCCGCCCTCCGTGTTTCTGCCCGCCAGCGGCGGCAGTTCGGCGAGGGCGAACACCGACCAGATCGCAATCGCACCGAACACCGAGCGCCGCAACGCGTCTCGGTGCTGGACCACAGCAAGCGCAAAGCGCGGCCGGACGTCGACGAACGCCGAGGCGCACGCGAACAGAGCGGCGATCGTCAGACCACCCGGAATCGCGACCTCGAAACCAGGAACCTCGTTGTTGAGGAGGATCCCGGGGGTTCCGATGGCGTGAACGGCCAGGAAGCCACCGGTCACGAGGAACGCGAGGGAGAGCAGGGAGACGCGGGCATCACCGCGCCGATCGGCGGCTTGCCCAGCGATATAGGCAAGGACGCACGCACCAGCGCCGACCGACAGGAACAGCACGAAGTGCAGGCGGGGGTCGCTCCACTCGGGATCAAGATGTCGCCGCAACAACAGAGACACAAGGCCGACGAGCGGAAGGATCGACGCGCCGATCCACGCCGCGCTCACCGCGACGCGAGAAACGCGAGCTCCTCGCCTCACCGAGCGCTTCTGCTCGATCACGGTCTGGCTGGCTATAGCGATCGGGCGCAGTGAAGAAACGTCGGGCGGGGTCCGCTCAACCGCGCTCGCTGAGGAGCGCGGCGGAGTCGTGAGTTGGGACCGAGAGCCGAGAGTCACTGCCACCTTCCAACGGTCAAACGCTTATGACCTGCCAGCACGACGAGCCACGGAGCGGAGGTTGAAGACATGCGTGAGTTCCTTGTTCTAGTGAGCTTGGGTGTGCGAGCCACGCAGGCACGCGCAGACCGCCGTTTTGTGCGGCGGCGGTGGTCGGCGCACCTTGCGGTGGGGGCCGAGTTCAACTGTGCGACCGAGCGTTTTGGACCCGGTCGTCGGCCATCGCACTCCGACCAGCGATGAGGCGCCGGTCAGGCCTGCGCCGTCACCATCCCGGCCCGATAGTACGATCGGTCGTGCGGAGCAGAGTACGACCGATCGTGCTATTCTGTCAAGGGTGTTAGCGAAATCTTTACGAGGCCGTGAGACGGCGGGTGAACGCAGTCGCGAGACGATCCTCCAGGCGGCGGCGCAGCTCGCGACCGTCGAGGGGCTCGAGGGCCTCTCGATCGGTCGGCTGGCAACCGAGGTCGGGATGAGCAAGAGCGGGCTCTACGCTCACTTCCGCTCAAAGCTGGAGTTGCAACTGGCGACCATCGCGACCGCACACGACATGTTCCAGCGTGAGGTCATCGAGCCGGGACTGGCCGCCCCGCCCGGAACCGCCCGCATCGTGGCGCTCTGCGATGGGTACCTCTCCTCTATCGAGCGCGGCGTCTTTCGCGGCGGCTGCTTCATGTGCTCGGTCGCCGCCGAGATGAACGTCCGGCCCGGGCCCGTCCGCGACCGCATCGGCGAGTTCGCCGCAGGGTGGCTTCAGACCATCGAAGCAGCGGTGCGCGAGGCACAATCGCGCGACGAGATCGCACCAGACATCGACCCCTCGCAGCTCGCATTCGAAACAAACGCCCTTCTCGTAGCAGCAAGCCTCGCGTTCCCACTGTTCGCCGATCGAACGATCCTCCAACGAGCGCAGCTCGGAGTGCGCGACCGCCTACGCACGGCGGCTCGCCGGCCCGCAGAGGACGCAGGTGCCATGCCGCCCAGTTTCGGCGACCGCTTCCTCGACCGGGCGTGACCTGGCCGATCCCGGACTCGCCGATCAGGCTTACGACGCGCCAGACCACGGTCAACCGAGAACCAGATGATCCTCGCCGCGGAGATCACCGTCGACGCGACGACTTCGAACACCTGCAACCGATGCTTGACACGACCCGTGATCAGCTCCGAGCCCGGCGTCACCGAGCTGCCCGAGACCGGCAACGCCGACGCCGGCTACTGGCACCGCGCGATCCAGGCGATCACAGACCGCGGGATCGAGGTTCTGATCCGACCCGACGGCAACATGGGCGAAGGCAAACGCCCTGGCCGGGAGATCGGCTTCTGCCAGCCGACTGCAGAGTCGGCTGACGGTCCGTGCGGCCGATCAGACGCTGGTGTCGTCGCCGCATGTAGGCGCCATGTGCATGAGGGCGCTGATCGCGTCGAGCAGTTCCTCGATGTGGTGATCGAGCAGCGGGTCGTACGTCGTAGTTCGTCGACTGCCCTGGTTCGCGCGGGTTCTGGCCCTTTGTCGTGCCGCTCCTTATTCATGCTGGCATCTGGAGGTAGGTCGCGTGGCTGCACTTGCCAAGCCTGGCTTCATGGGTCTATTGCTAAACCCTCTTGCCGCCCGGGAGTCGCGGCGCTCAGGCACCGATCAATTCCCTAATACCGCAACCGTGGGATCGGTCGCGTGCGCAACCTTCCCTACCATCGCCGCACGCTCGCCCGCGCCAACGACGCGAGCGCCCGACGTCAAAGCATGCCTACCGGACCAACGTTTGCAATCAACTGCCGATGTCGCCGAGCGTCATACCGATACGAGTCAGGGTCACCGCGAGCTACGGGCGATCATGCCCTCCCTCAACGATCTGAGTGGCACGGCCCCACCCGGGTACGAGCGAGTCGCCGCGACCGTGCAGACCCCAAGCGCGCTCCCTTCGAGCTGGTTCGTGCAAACAGACGACGAGTTCTCGCCCTCGCTGCTGATCCTCGGCACCGACTACGAGGTCAAGGCCACCACCGAACTGGACGCGCGAGCTAGGGCCCCCGCACGCTTCGCCAAGGAACTCAGCAAGCAAAAGCTCCCGCTGCCGGCCGGTCCAATCCACGCCGAGCTAGTCGACTGATGTCTGCTGTTGGCCTATTGACGGACGCGTTTACGTGACTGATTCGATGTAGTAGGTTGCGTCCCACGGGTCAGCCGCCGCGCACGCTCGAATTTGGGGGGCTGAGGGATCGTTGAGACGTTCAGCATCGTCACTGTTATCGCAATCGCCGCTCAGACGGTTGCTGTGATCGCGCTTCACTACCGCCCACCGGTTACGACCCAAGAACCGACGCCGTCAGCGATTACGGGATTGGGTCGTATCGCGGCCTGTTTTGGACGCAGGCCTTGGCGGGTGCCGTGGCATGCCTCGCGCTCGCGGTGACGCGAAGCCGTCGATACCCAGCCTGGTCATAGCGCTGCTCGTAATCGTGGGAATCGCGCGCCTTCTAATCCCGATCTTTCCGACCGACCAGAACGGCACTCGCTTTCAGACCGTGCACGGCACGATCCACATGATCCTGGCGATCGCGATCTTCGCCGCGATCATCGTCGCCGCATCGAAACTCGGCTCAACGCTCGAACACCGACCGGCGTGGCACAGCGTCAAGGGCTGGCTCACAACGCTCCCGTGGGTGATGACCGGCGGCGCGGTTGGAACCCTAGTCGCGCTCAGAGGCCCAGACTGAAACGCATCGTCGGACTCTTCGAACGCTCGTCTACATCGCCTCGATAGCGTGGTTCTTCATCGTCGCGATCGAACTAGCACGCATCTACTAGCTCGGCCGGGGCGTTCCAGGAGCACTGCACCGGCAGAGTGCCCCAGCGGCTCGAACTGCAGCACTCTCGTGCGGTGCCGACCAGACTTCTCCCTTGTCGCCCGACCGGCTACGGGCTCCCGACTGCCGCTTCGTCAGCCGGCTGGGCCGGAGCAGGAGTGATCGATCGTCGCGGACCGGGGTGCGACGCACCTGGTGATTCGTGAGACCAGCAGTGACGCGGTTGGCTCGAACGCGGCCGGAACTGATCAGACTCGACAGGATTCCCTGCCCCAGGGTGGACGCGTGCTCGTGCGCGCGAGCGGTAGTCAGCGGGTTTGCTGGCGGACCTACGATCGGGGCGCTGAGCTAGGAGTCTGGTCTGTCGAGTGCCTCGCTCGGTTGCGGCAAGAGAGCCAGCTTCTCGCGCCCGGCCGGGTGACCGCGTCACGCCTCAACGGTCACGTCGACGCGGTGGCTGCCCCGCACCGGGACCGGCAACTCGCCGCTCGCCCTGGACCGCCGCTCAGGCGCTTGCGGATTCTGAGCCGCCGGCTAGCACAGAGCCGCTCGCCCGGACGGCGGTCCGGGCAACGACTTCGACTTCGAGCCCGTGGACCAGGACGCGCTTTTCTGGGCGAGGAGCAGGGCCGTTTCTGTCGGGTGCGTGTGTCGTTGCTGTTGGTGTGGTTGGGGCAGCGGCTGGCATCTACCGATCGAGCCGTGGGTGTCCGCTGAGCACCCGAGCCGCGATGCGATCTTGGCCCGGGTCTCGGTGTTGTTGGTTGGACGGATGCTTCGGGTCGGTCTTTGAGGCAGGCCGGGTTTGACGGAGACCTTGAAACGAGGGATTCATCCCTCGAGAGAGGAACTCCACGTTCATGCCACGACCGAAAAAGTATCCCGATGAGTTGATGCAGCGCGGTGTGCGGCTCGCGCTGGGGTCTGGCCGGCCGATCGCGCATGTCGCTGCTGATCTGGGTGTCCACCCGGAGGCGTTGCGCAAGCGTGTGCGCCGGGCCGAGGCGGATGCTGGCACGCGGACCGATCTGTTGAGCAGTCAGGAGCGCGAAGAGATCCGCGAGCTGCGTCGCGAGGTGCATGACCTGCGTCGCGCGAACGAGATCCTGAAATCAGCCAGCGTGTTTTTTGCCAAGGAGCTCGACCCGGACCGAACGAGGTGAGCGCCTATGTCGATCAGCATCGCGAGCGCTTCGGGGTCGAGCCGATCTGCAGGACCTTGGACGTGTCGGCGTCCGCGTACTACCAGCGTGCCAGCGGCGAGCGGTCCGCTCGGGCCCTCGAGGACGAGCGGCTGCTCGGGGTGATCCGTGTGACGCACAAGGAGAACTACGAGGCTTACGGGTATCGGCGGATGTGGAAGGCGCTGGGGCGCGCCGGCGAGCACGTCCCGCGCTGCCAGGTGCAGCGGCTGATGGCCGCTCACGGGATCCAGGGCGCGAAACGGCGCGGGAAGCCATGGCGGACGACCCAGGCCGATCCCGCGGCGGTCAGGAGCCCGGATCTCGTCAAGCGGGACTTCACCGCCAGCGAGCCGAACCGGCTGGGGGTCGCGGACTTCACGTACCTGCGCTGCTGGGAGGGCGTCCTGTACTTCAGCTTCGTGATCGACGTGTTCAGCCGGATGGTCGTCGGCTGGCAGCTGGCCGGCAACATGCGCAGGACGTTGGTGCTCGACGCGTTACGGATGGCGCTCGGCCTGCGTGACCCCGGCGCTGACCTCGCGCTCGTGCACCACTCGGATGCCGGGTCGCAATACACCTCGGCGCACTACACCCAGACGCTCGACGATCACCTCGTGCTCGCGTCGATCGGCACCGTCGGCGACGCCCTGGACAACGCGCTCGCCGAATCTTTCGTCGACTCCTACAAGACCGAGCTGATCGCCGACCGCGTGTGGCGCTCCCTACCGCAAGTCGAGCTCGCGACCGTCGCCTGGGTCGCGTGGTTCAACCACGACCGACTGCACTCCTCGCTCGGCGACATCCCGCCCGTCGAGTTCGAGCAGCTGCACGCCGCCAGAGCCCAGATTTCGCTCGACGGATCGGTCGCGGTGATCTTCCCGAAGCCCGCAAACGGGCTCACAACGCGCCGCGTTCCCACGGTCGGCGTCGATTTCGAAGTCAACCGCCCGATCTCTTCCGCGAGCGCTCCCGCGCTCCCAACCAGGATCCGCTCGGGCCGCGACAACGGCAATCAAGGGACGAACGACCATCGGTGGCCTCTCCGACCGGTAGCCAAGGAGACATACTCGCTGACAGGAACATCAAAACCGACAACACCAACGACCGACGAACCCACCTAACCCAGTCTCCGTGGAACCCGGTCCGTCTCACTTGATGGTGATTGTGCTTTGGAGGAGGGACGGCTTGGGGGTGGTCGATCGTAGGTGCGTGGCGGGTTTGGCCGGCTGGGCGGGTGTGTCGATCAGTTCGAAGCATCGGGTGACCGCGCCTCGGACGCTTTGTGTGTCGAGGCGGAGATCAACGAGTCCGTCGAACCCCCAGAAGACGCGCTGTGCCAGCAGGTAGATGGCCATCAGCGTGCCGGGTTGATGGCGTCCGATGAAGGCGGCGGCGACCACGGCAGTGATCGGCCCGAGTTTTGCCAGACCGCCTGAGCCCTGCAGGTTCAGGGCGCGCAGCCAGCCTAGCCGCACCTCGGCTGTCCTAACCCGTTCGGCGGCGGCACGAAACCGGCCGGTGGCCTCGTGGTCGTTCCGGAGCGAGAGGTGCTGCGCGAGCGTCGAGGTCATCGACTCCAGTTCTTCCTGACGGCGTTGCCCGGCCGCTGCGGCGGGCCTCTGGACGCGTTTGGCGACCAGCCAGGTCCCCGCGAGCGTAGGCAAAACGACGACGACCGTCCACGGCTCCAGGATCATCAGCGCGACGAGCGCGCTGATGAACTCGACGATCTGCATCGCGCCGCGATCAAGGATCGAGAGCGTGATCCACTCGAGCGTCTCCGCGTCGGAGATGAAGCGTGACGGCAGCCCAGCGGTCCGCTCAGCGTCACCTCGAGCGCGCCGCGCGCCGGCGAACATCTGCATGCGCAGGTTGCGATATAGAAGACCGGCGTTTCGCGCATACATGCCGTCGGAGGCGACGTAGGCGCTCGCCTCAAGCAGGATCGCCAACCCGACAAGCCCGGCGAGCAGCGCCGCCTCGACCGTGTTGTTGTGTTCCACCAGGGCGTTGATGAGAACGCCAAGCGCAAGTGGTGGGACGAGCCCGATCAGAACTCCGCTGACAGTCAGCCCGACCATCGCGCCAACGCCTCGGCGCAGCGGACGGAGCAGCCCGGCGACCCGCCGCCACGGGATCGGAGCGGGGTCAGACCGCGTCGGGTTTGGAGGCACTGCGGTCTCGCTCATCTCACTGGACGCGCCAGCGGGGTATTCGCGGGCTATGACTCATTCGCCGCTTCGCTCGCCCGGTAAGCGACGCGCCGCGATCCCGTGAGGACTGCAGCCCGCGCCGGCGGCGTCGGGTAGCCGGCGCGGCTGCAGATTCCAGAGAAGGAGAACTAACGGTCGCGCCGATCCTTCTTGGCGTCCTTCCTGCTGTCCTTGTCCTTTTTGGCCATCGAGTCTCACCTCCTTCCGAGGCGATCTGTTTGGTGCGCAACGCGTCAAACAGGTGCGTTGAGTACATGTCGCGCAGCCTGAACCCGCCAATCAAGACACAGGTAAGTGCCGGTTCAGAACCGCCTTACCGGAGCAATCGACGTTCAAGCCCGACGTATGCGTCGACGTCCAGCCCCGCAAACGAACGAAGACCCTCGTTGACGATGCCGCGTGCATCCCACCGGTGCCAACTACGCTCCTCCAGTCCGCGCGGGAACGCTCGCCTGCCGCGGCCTCCGTGCTTCCAAGCACGCGGCGCAAGAGCGTCAGCGTCGACGGCCGCCACCACGCCGACCACATCGCTGCCGAAGTTGGAACGCCACCAGCCGCCGCCTGGTCGCGGCGAGACTGCTGGTTCGTCGCCCACGCAGCCACGAGGTAGGCGCTGCCGCTCCGGTCGAGGACAGCCTCGGAGCAGCAGTCGATGAGCGCCCCGGGCCTGTCGCTGACGTGGCCGCCTGTTCGTGGATGCGGGTGTCCAATGGACGACAGGTCTGGGCGGATCTCGTTCGCCATAGGCGGCGCGATCTGCCCGATGGCGCCAACATGGGATGCTTTCCGGTTTCTTGTGCCGGTCCCGGGTTGACGGCGGACATTTCCGGGTGCGTGGCTGATCGCGACCCGAGGAACGTGTACACGGCGTATCCGGCCGGGCTGATGCGATCAACTGCGGCTCGCGGGGATGGGACCACGAGTACTGGCCACCTGGCGTGGTGGACGACCCGCGTGGCGACGGTGCAGAGCAGGTCGCCGAGGGCCGTGTGACGGCGGGTGCTGGAGCACGATCAATGCGACGTCGCGTTCCTCGGCGACGCGAAGGGTCGTCGGCGCGGCTTTGCCGAGCGCCGTTACTGGCGTGCGTGGAGGCTCGCATCGGCTGCGAGCTGGCAGCCGTGCCGGGCCTGTTCCTCGGCGAGCTGAGCGACGGCGTCGTCCCACTCGCCATAAATCGCGCTGAAGCGGCCGACCGAATCTGAGACAGGGTCAAGCGGGAGCTCGTCTTTGGCCGGGACTGCCACGCTCAGCACGAGCGCTTCGCGCCCGGGCCTGAGCCCTCCAGCGTGGCAGATCGCGTCCTCCGCTTCCTTGGAGTCGAAGCAGATCAGAATCGGGCGCGTTACGGTAAGCCCAAGGAGGCCCACCGTGATTTCCCGCGACTTCGCGGTTGCCGCCCCTCGCTCCGCCGGTGACTGAAAGCCTCCGAGCGTGGCTTGAGCATCCGAGCTGAAAGCAAAGATCTGCTGGCCAGCTTGGCTGATGCTTGGCCCGGCGAGGTTCGCTTTGGACTACTGAGCGTGGCCCGCATCGCGTTCGGCCCAGTAGCGCTCCGCCTCGGCCTCCATCTGCGCAAGGCGGGCGTAGTAGTCGGGGAACTCGTTCAGGTGCGCCCGCGCGATCTTGCCGGTCGTGACTTCGTCGTCGTTGCTGACGTTCGTCGCCGGGTCTCGCCGCCCGTGCTCGAGCTCGACCTCCAGTCCCATTCGGAACTGCTCGACGTCGAACCGCGAAGCACCTCAGTCGATACCAATCGTGCGAGCCTGCTCCTCCGAGAAGCTGCGACGCTCGGTCACCGGCCAAGTGTTGCGCAAAACCGCCCTGGAAGGGGATCCATGCCGGACACGAGGCGCCGCACCTGAACGCTGGTCCGGCGAGGAGTCAGCCGGTGCTTGTTCTCCCAATGGGACGATGGTGAGCCCGACGCGGATTGCGGCGAACACATTCGGTCGGCCGTGCTGCTCGCCGGGTCGGGGTGTTCGCGTCGTTCGGGGTTCAAACCCGCAGCAGCCGAAGCGCGCCGAGCATCCCCCCGATCCCGACGACGGCTCCCAGGGCCCAGGCGGCGACGACATCGCCAGTGGGGGTTGAGAGCTCGTAGAAGTGGCGCAGGAACGGGACGATGAACGAGACGGCGAACAGCAGCAGCATCAGCGCGCACAGTCCGGCCAGCGCGAGGCGCCGTCGCCCGCCCCCGGTCTCGAGCCGCATCACTGCTGCTAGCCCGCAGACGACCACTATTCCGGTGGCGACCGTGCGCGAGCGGGTGAGGCTAAGGTCGAATCCGTAGCGCGCGAGCAGGTAGCCGGCGACGATCCCGACCCCGATTGCGACTCCGGCGGGGATAGCGAAGCGTGCGACTGATTGCAGGAAGCGCTCGGGCCGCCATGGCCCGGAGCTCGGGGCGAGCGCGAGCACGAAGGCGGGGATGCCGATCGTGACCGTCGAGGCGATCGTGAACTGGCGGGGGAGCAGCGGGAATGTGCCCGTCGGGATCGCGACCGCCAAGCCGACCAAGGCGGTGAACACGGCCTTGGTTATGAACAGCCGAGCCACCCGCTGGATGTTGCGCAGGATCTGTCGCCCCTCGGCGACCATCCCGGGCACGGCCGCGAAGTCGTCGCGGACGAGCACCAAGTCGGCGACCGAGCGCGCCATCTGGGTCCCGGACCCCTGGGCGATGGCCAGACGGGCCTGCTTGAGGGCGGGCACGTCGTTGACTCCGTCGCCGACCATGGCGACGTAGCGACCGGCGTCGGCGAGCGCCGCCACGACGGCTCGCTTACCCTCGGGCGAGATCCGCCCGACCGCGGGCGCGGACAGGACGGATTCCCGCAGCGCGGCGGGATCGGAGGGCAGCGCCTCGCCGTCGAGCGCTGGTGCCGAGCCCGGGATGCCCGCATCGCGGGCGATCGCGCCCACTGTGGCCGGGGCATCGCCGGAGAGCACTTTCAGGGCAATCCCTTGAGCGGTGAAGAAGGCGACGGTCTCCGCCGCGTTGGGGCGGAGCCTTTCGGCCAGCACCACCAGGCCGATTGGTCGTACATCGTCGGGGAACTTGGGCCGCGAGCCGTCGCGGGGAAGCGGCGAGTCGGTGCGCCCGAGCGCCAGCACCCGCCGCCCGGCGCTGGCCTCCTCGCGCGCCCGAGCCGCGAGCGCGGCATCTGCTTCGGCGAACCGCTCCGGAGCCCCGAAAACGAGCCGCTCGTCACCGAGGTCGAGCCCGCTCCAGCGACGCCGAGAGGAGAAGGGCACCTGCGCCACGACCTGTCCGCGTGCCACATCCGCCAGCCCGGCGTCGGCGATCGCCTGCAAGGTCAGATTGCGAGACGGCGAGCTGGCCGCGTACCGGGCGAGGTCGCGGCCGAGGGCCGCCTCGTCGGTGTCGGCTGCGGCGACGAGCCCAACCACGCGCAGCGTCGGCTCGGTCAGGGTCCCGGTCTTGTCGGTGCACACGACCTCGACCGAAGCGAGCGACTCGATCGCGTTGAGCTGCTGCGCGAGAACACCCCGCTGGGCGATCTTGAACGCGGAAACGGCAGCGGTGAGGCTGATCAGCAGGATCAGCCCCTCGGGGACGAGGTTGACGATTCCCGCGGTGAGCGCCTGCACGCGCGCAGACGTCTTCTCCGGATGGGCGAACACCGAGGCCGTCAGCCCGATCACGAGCGGGACCGAGAGCGCAACCAGCCACAGCAGGAGCCGATCGTTGGCCCGCTCGAGGGGGGAGCGCGGATGCCGGAAGGCGCGTGCGGTGGCGGTCAGCCGCTCGGCACGGCTATCCGCACCGACCGCGGTGGCCTCGACCAGCCCGCCGCCCTCGACCACGAACGAGCCCGACCACACCCGCTCCCCGGCGCCGCGCACGACCAGCTCAGACTCGCCGGTCAGGTTGGACTCATCCAGAGCGAGCCCCTCGGCCCCAGTGAGGGTCCCGTCGGCGACGACCTGGTCACCGGCCGAGAGGCGCACCAGGTCGCCGGTCACCACCTTGTCGACCGGCACGCGGCGGTCGGCTCCGTCCCTGACCACGACCGCGTCTGGGGCGACGAGCGCCGCGAGGCGGTCCAGCGCTCGCTTGGACCGGATCTCCTGGAAGGACCCGATCGCGATGTTCGAGACCAGGATCCCGAGAAACAAGGCGTCCCGCCACGATGCGAACACGATCGTGAGCACGCCGAACACCAGCAGGATCCCGTTGGGAATCGTCAGCGTGTTGGCGCGGACGATGCTGGCGTAGGAGCGGCCTCCGCGTTTGCGCGGAACTTCCCCGCGCGCGTCGAGGCGTCGCGTCGCCTCGACCTCGGTCAGCCCGGTCGGCGTGGTGTTCGTGACGGTCGCGATAGGCCGACACTACCGTCAGCGCGCGGCGATCCCAGACGCGCTGCCAGCGAGCCGTCGTCCGGTGACCTCGAGCTACCGGACAGAGCCAGCTTGTTCGGGCTCGCTGTGCGTCAGCTACTCGGCTGGGGTGTCGGGCGGGCGGTTGTCCTCGTTATGGGGCACTACGAGCACGGGTTGCTTCGCGTGGAAGACGACCGCAGTCGACACACTGCCCAGAAGCGCCGACTCGACGCGTCCCAACCCGCGGGCGCCCAGGACGATCGGTTCGGCAACGACTGCGTCCCCGACCTGGCAGATCTTCCGCCACGGCTTGCCCTCCTCCAGCCGCCCCTCAACCTCGAAACCCGCCTGCGTTGCGAGCCCGGTCCCGCGCTCCATCTGCTCCCGCGCGACGTCGCGCACGGCCTCGTCGAGACCGAGCGCGTTGGAGGCCAGCCTCGACAACGGCGCGCTCACGATCGTCGCCGGATCGTAGGGCGCCCACGAGCGGACCGGCTCCCACACCGTCAAGACGACCGCCATCCGCGGCGACAGCATTCCACCCGCGGCGACGATCGCCGCGACCGCATCGTCCGACCCGTCGAAGCAGAGGAGGGCGGGTCGAGCTCTCGTGGATCCGGCGTGCACATCTGTATCTTGACGCGCCTCCTGCTCCCACCCCTCGCCCACACGTTGCTGGAAGAGGCATCAGTCTTAGGGTGAGCGAGAACGTGCTGCGAGCGCTGCGGGGTGACTGATCCTTCGCTACGAGCCTTGGCCCCCTTTGCGCGCGGCCCAGTCGCGCTCCGCCTCGGTCTCCATCTTTTCAAGGCGCGTGTAGTAGTCGGGAAACTCGTTGAGGTGCGCCCAGGCGATCTTGCCCGTGGTCAGCTCATCGTCATCGCTGACATTCGTGGCCGGATCACGGCGTCCGTGTTCAAGCTCGACGTCGGGACCCATCCCGAACTGCTCCACGTCGAACCGGGAGCGCTGCTAGTCGATGCCGATCCGCTCGCCGATATCGCGGGCCTCTTGCGATGAGAAACTGCGCTGCTCCATGGCGCAAGTGTGGCCGATCGCGGCGGATGGCGCGACGTCAACGGTTCGGCTGGATGCCCCCACCTCTCACGCTCTGCGGGCATGCGGCCCAATGCCAGCTCGTATGGCCGGGGCATCGAGGGATCTCGTGCTCTTTACGTACCGAGCTCCGATTGAAGTGTCCTCATCTCTACAGTCGCGCGCGAGAACCTAGGAGACACCAACTTTGGGCTCAAGAGCGACATTCGGGTTATGCGGGTAGCAATCCGTTTCCCGGCTGTCCCCGGCACGCATCAGGCGCCCGCGGCTGTCAGACATCGCGGGTAAGACATCGCGTGAAGGCGCGGGTCGCCGGTGGGCAAGATCGTCGCGAGGTTGCTCGAAGTTCGCTTAGCTGCCGTGTTCGTAGAAGCCCCGACCGCTCTTCACGCCCTGCCGGCCTTCGTCGATCATCTTGTCCTGCGGACCCCGTGGCGGATCGCCTGCTTGCAGGCGTCGGCCACTCCGGTGTGCACCGCGACCGGCATTCCGAGCAGTCGCGCGGTCGAGGTTACGGCATCGATCTCGACGCCATCGCGGCCGCGTTGTGGGGGCTACACGCGTCGGCGCTCGGCTACCTCGGCGGCGCGTCATTCGAGAACAACCTCTGGCTGCCGATGCTCATCGGCGCCGGAGCGAGCCTCCTGGTCGGCGGGATCGGGGAACTGGTGCGTCGCAAGGTGCTCGACCAAGGCACCGAGGATGAAGGCCGCGGACGAGGCGCTCGATCGACGGACGCCGCGCCCGGCGGAGGAACGGCAAGCGCCCCGGTCTGCGGCTCAGCCGGCGCCAGCCGTGATTGGCGCGGCAGAGGTCGACGCGGCCACACGCACCCCGCGCCGCTCTACCGGCTGATCAGCGGCCGGTCGGCGCGCGACGATAGAGACTCGAGCGGCGGCGGGGATCCGGCCGTGGTGCTGGTCGATGTTGCCCGTGACGTGGGCGCCGACCTCCTGATCCTCGGGCGGCGGGGCGGCGACTTCGTCACCCGGACGATGCTCGGTTCGGTCGCCCAGCGGGTCGTTGAGCAGGCGCCGTGCGACGCGCTCGTATTGGGATGAGATCCGGTGCCGTCGAGGACCGCCGGCGAGCGCCCTTGGCATGTGCAATCCTGCCGCCGGCAGCCCAATGAAGGAAGATCCCAACCGAGACTTTCAGCCAGGTGAGGGCCAGCGAGGCGCCGCCGACGATCTGGATGCGCCTGGGCGGGCGGGTGGCGCGGACGAATCGGCGGTCGGAAGGCCGGCGGCGGGTGGGGTTGAGGAATCACCGCGCCGTGCGCGAGAGAAGCAACCGGTCGCGGACGGTGCACCGCGGCTCGAGGGGGGGATCGCTTGTGCGCTGGTCGTGTTCGCCCCGTCGCCGATCTTGACGATCACCATCGAAGTCGGAGCGGACGGCGATGCCGATATCCACTTACACGCAGGAGGGCAGGGCTTCTGGGTCGCGAGAATGGCGGTCTCGCTCGGAGCCCAGGTCAGCTTGTGTTGCGCGCTCGGCGGCGAGACCGGGAGGGTCCTCGGGGCGCTGATCGGTGCCGAGGGGGTCGACGTGCAATCGGTCGAGTCGGGAGCGGCAAATGGCGCCTACATCCACGACCGCCGCAGCGGCGAGCGCATCGAGATGGCGTTTACCCCGGCCGGGCACCTGGGACGCCACGATGTCGACGAGCTCTACGGCATCACCCTGGCGAGCGGGCTCGATGCGGATGTCACCCTGCTGAGCGGAGTCCAACCGGAGCAGATCCTCGATGCCGACATCTACCGACGGCTGGCAGGCGATCTCCGCGCCAACGACCGCACCGTGATCGCCGATCTCACGGGCGCGCCTCTCGCCGCGGCGCTCGCGGGCGGGATCGCCGTCCTCAAGCTCAGCCAAGAGGAGCTACTCGCCGAGAGGCGGACCGCGAGCGCCGACGTGGGCGACGTACTCGAGGCTATGCAAGGGTTGAAGCGAGCCGGCGCCAACAGCGTGCTGCTCTCGCGCGGGCCGGTTCCCGCCCTCGTCCTGGACGGTGAGCGTGAAGCACCGCGCGCCCTCGAGCTCTCCGGCCCGCGTTTCGAGGCAGCCGATCCCATCGGCTCGGGAGACTCGATGTTCGCCGCGCTCGGTGTAGGGCTCGGCAGCGGGAACGGCCTTGTCGACTCGCTGAGAGTCGCGGTCGCCGCCGGCGCGCTCAACGCGACCCGTCGCGGCCTCGGGACGGGAACACGCGATGAGATCGAACGCCTGAGCCGCCACGTGGATGTGCATCCGCACCCACTCACCGCGTCAGACACAAACTGCTGACGGGTTCGACGATGTTCCACACGGTAATCGTCGGATTCGATGGCACCGACACCGGCCACGACGGGCTGGCTCTGTCGATGGGACTCGCAAAGGCGTTCGGCAGCCACGTCGTCGTCGCCTACGTGTACGACGAGGAACTCAGTGCGAGCTCGAGGGAGGCCGCCGCCGAACTCGCCGCGCACGCCGAGGCAATCCTCGCGGGCGCCCGCGAGCGGGTGAGCCAGGTCCTGGAGGTCGAGTTCCGGGGGCTGGCGGCCCGCTCACCCGCCCACGGGCTGCACGACTTGGCTTTGCGCGAGGGTGCCGATCTGATCGTGATTGGCTCCCGGCGGCTGGGCCCATGGACGAGGGAGGCGCTCGGTGGCGTCAGCGAGAACGTCTCGCGGGCGGCTCCCTGCCCGGTCGCTGTCGCACCTCGCGGCTATCGCAACGACGGTGGCTTCGTCCCGCAGACGATCGGCGTTGGCTGGATTCCGACGGATGAGGGCAACCACGCCCTGGAGGTCGCTTGTGGGATCGCACTCGCGACGGGCGGAAGCGTCGAGGTCGTAACGACCACATCGGCGATCCGCACTGTCGAGGAACTCCAGCATCGTGCCCAACACGCCGTCCGAGCCGTAACGTCAGGTCTCACCGGTGAAGTCCCGGTCACACTCCACGCCCGGGTGGGGACGGCGCCTGACGAACTGATTGAACGCTCAGGGGTGATGGACCTGATCGTGCTCGGATCACGCGGCTACGGGCCGCCCCGCACGATGCTCCTCGGGAGCGTCTCGTCACGCGTGGTGCCCGAGGCGCGCTGCCCCACGATGATCCTTGCCGCCCGCTCGGGCGCCGCGACAAGGTCTGACGCGTGACCCCGACGGTGCCCTCAGGCTCGTTCAGCTGGCGCGCGAGGCGGCGCTAGAGACCGATAACGTGATCGTCGTGGACGAGCAGCTCCGAACGTCCGCCCCAAGGTGTTCGCGGCTGGCGACGTTGCCAATGCCTGGCACCCGTTCTACGGGCGGAGGATCCGCGTCGAGCATTGGGTCAAGGCGCTCAACCAGGGCGCGGGCGATGCTCGGCGAGGCGGTCTTCTACGAGCGGATCCCGTACCTCTTCTCCGACCAGTACGAGGTCGGCATCGAGTACTCGGGCTACCGACTGAATGGCACGAGGTGGTGTTCCGCGGCGATCGGCAAGCCGGGGAGTTCGTCGCGTTCTGGCTGCAGGACGGGCGGGTGGTGGCGGGCATGAACGTCAACGTGTGGGACGTCAGCGAGCACGTGCAGGCGCTGATCCGCTCCCGCCAGCCAGTCGACCTCGCCACGCTGCGCGATCCCGACACCCCGCTCACCGCATTGTCCGGCGAGCCTTCGAGCTGAACTGGAGAACCGATGGCACCAAACCCGAATCTCAACCGGCTGCACGAGGCGGGGGTCTCGATCTGGCTCGACACGCTCTCGCGCCAGTTGTTGGAAAGCGGCGAGTTCGCCGAGCTGATCCGCGACTTCAGCGTCACGGGAGCGACGTCGAACCCGACGATCTTCGCCAAAGCGATCACCGGCTCTGACCTCTACGACGAGGAGCTCCGGCGGTTGGCCTCCAAGGGCGAGCGTGACACCCAGGAGCTGTTCTTCTCGCTGGCACTCGACGACGTGCGCGCGGCGGCCCGTGAGCTGCGCCCGACCTTCGATCAGAGCGACGGCCGCGACGGGTTCATCTCGTTTGAGTGCACCCCCGACCTGGCCGACGACACCGAGGCGACGGTCGAGCAGGCCGCCGACCTGTGGCGGCGGCTCGATCAGCCGAACGTGATGATCAAGGTGCCCGGCACCGAGGCCGGCTTGCCCGCGATCGAGGAGCTGACCCGCCGTGGCGTGAACGTCAACATCACCCTGCTGTTCTCGATCGAGCGCTACGAGCAGGTGATCGACGCCTACCTGCGCGGCGTCAGCACCCGCGCGCAGGCCGGCGAGCCGATCGGGCAGATCAGCTCGGTCGCCTTCTTCTTCCTCTCGCGCATCGACACCAAAGTCGACGCTCAGCTCCCGGCTGATTTGCCGCTGCGCGGTCAGGTCGCGCTCGCCAGCGCGCGCGTCGCCTACCAACGCTACCTGGCCAAGTTCGCCGGACCCGAGTGGGACCGCCTGCAGGCCGTGGGCGCGAAGCGCCAGCGGCCGCTGTGGGCGAGCACCGGGACCAAGAATCCGGCTACTCCGACGTCCTCTACGTCTCGGAGCTGATCGGCCCGGACGTGATCAACACCATGCCCAACCACACGCTGCGCGCGTTCGCCGACCACGGCCAGGTGACGCGCACGCTCGACTCGCACCCCGACGCGGCGGCGCGCACGCTCGCCGAGGCGTCGGCCGCCGGGATCGAGCTCACGTCAGTCACGGCTGAGCTCGAGCGGGAAGGCGTGAGATCCTTCTGTGACTCCTACCACCAACTGCTCGAGTGCATCGCGGGCAAGCTAGCGCTGGTGGCCGTCGACCGCTGAGACGGAGACATGGGCGTTCGGCGGCCAGGGCTACGAGCCGGAGAGGGGCGCTACTCGCAGTGCTCGCGCCCGACGATGTTGCCTTGATCGTCGAAGAAGAACGTGATCGTGGGCAGGTTGAAGTGCGAGCGAACCCGCCGGGCAAGCCGGTGCTCGCGCCAGTTCTCGTTCTTAGTGCCGGGTGCGTGAAGCCTCAGCAGCATGAGGTCGGCGTCGAAGTCCGCCAGCGCGTCGGCGATCGCGGTGACCTGGTCCTCGTCGCCGACGGTCCCGCGGGGCACGAGGCCGTCCGCGTGCATGTGGTCGAAGACGGTGCGTAGACGGTCGCCGGCAGCCACGCGCGCGCCATCGATGTCGCCCGTCAGCGACTGGAGGCGAGTCGTCAGGGTCGGAGCGAGGACGTAGATGTCCGCCGCCTGATCGACGAGGGGGCGGATCGGCTCAGGAACCTCGTTCGCCTCGGCCAGGTTCTCGTCGGTGACCACGAGCACGCGGTGCCGCCCCGCAACCCCTTGTATTTCGGTCGCGACCCCCGGCGTGTCACGGACGGAGGCCGGAGCGGATGTCACACCATCGACGACCGCACCACTCCCGTCAGGCGTCGCTTTCCCGTCGTTCTACAAGCAGGCAGCTAGCTGCGCAAACGAGCGTCCGAGCCGAGCTCGGACGCGTGACGATCGACCTGACCGACGCCTACTTCGATGCGCGGGCGGTGGATCTCACGTCTACACCGGCTTAGGCAACATCACCATTCTTGTGCCTCGGGCGTTGGCGTGCAAGTGGTCCGCCGTCACGGCGCGCTGCGCAGCGGGCTTGATCCTCCGCTGCTCAGATTGCCGCTCGTCCGACTCGACGCCAGGACGAACATCGGGGCGTGCGCCTCCGCCGATCAGACGCTGATCTGCGACGCTGGCCGCTCTTGTGTCGACGACAGAGCTCGCGTCGGTGAACGCGCAGAACGGCAGACTCGCGACTGGCCGACACGGCTCCCACCGAGGATCCAGCACGCGACCGCTCCAAACTCGGCAGGCACACTCATCGCGCCGAGAGCAGGATGCCTGCCTCTCGCGCGACAGTGTCCGGCTGCGGTGATGCACCACGCTCGCGCCATGTCAGTTTTTCCGCGCCGCGCCGCGTGGATGCTGGCGTGCGCCGCCAGCCTGCTCGGTGTGCTCTACGCCGGCGTCAGTGCCTACTGGGGCGCCGGCGGCACGGCGCTGCTTGACACGATCGGCGGCACGCTCGAACGCGAAGGCCGTGCCCGCGCCGCTGGCCTGTTGGCCATCGTATGGATCACTGTCGTGTTGAAGCTCGCGGTCAGCGGCGTCGGGCTCCTCGCCATCGCGCAACATCGCTGGCTGAGCGCCCGCCAGTGCCGGCTCGCGCGCGGCGCGGCCTGGCTGGCGGCCAGCGTCCTAACGCTCTATGGCGGCGTCCTGACCGTGATCGGCTTGCTGGTACAGGCCAACATCGTTCAAGCGTCCGCCCACGCAGACCACACGGCGCTGCGATGGCACGCCTTCCTATGGGATCCCTGGTTCCTGGTCTGGGGGCTCTTGCTAACAACGGCGCTCGCGATGACGCGCCGGCCCTCCACCGATCGCCTGCCGCGCCAGCGCGAATCGCCCGCGCGTTCTTGCTCACGCGGACGTGGGCGCTGAGCACATTCTCGACCGCGACGAACAGCTCACGGGCGTCATCGACTGGTCCGACGCGGCACTTCGCGCGCCTCTACCGCGACTGCGGCACGGTCTTTCGGACTGAGATGCTCGACGCAGCCATGTAGGCGGTGTCATTTCTGTGGGAGTTTCCGGCGGGTTTCTCCGGGGCTGCGCAGCGAGTTCTTCGCCGCTGCGCGGCGCTCGAAAACCTCGCATCGCTCTGCGCTCGGCGAGCTCCAGCCGCCGCGCGATCGCCGCCGGTCGTCGCCGTGCTGGCGGGCCCCCACGATGCTGTCGTCGGCGTTGGCGAGTACCACGGGCCGGCTGGTCAGGCTGCTGCTACGCCCGGGTTCGGCGGGGGGGTCCTGCAGACAGGCTCGACCCGAAGCGATCGCGACGCTCGTCAGTGAACGCGCTCACCTCGGCCGGTCCGTGTCGAGCTCCTTGGCAAAAACACCGACGCCTCCTTCAGGATCGAGTTCGGCCGCCACAACTCGAACACCTCAGCACGAAGCCGCTTGACTCCTCACGCTCGTCAGTGCTCAGCCCCTCGCGCCTGCCGGCGTCGACCTCCGCGTGCCGCACCCGCTTACGCAGCGCCTCCTCACAGCGGACACGCCCAGATCGCGCGCCACGCGCGCGATCGGACGGCCTGACTCGAACCCCAGCCGGACCCGGCGATCCATCAACCCATCTGGGTACTTCTTCGGAGCAGCCATGACGGGGGGATTCCTTCCTCGAGGACCCAAACCCTCGTTTGGAACTCTCCGTCAAAGCCAGGCAAGCTAAATCGGCGCGCCGTCTCGGGCACTGGGCGGCCACGCAACCGACGCATGGCGGCGCGCGTTCGCCCTCGAGGGCTGCGAAGCCCTATTCGCTGCGGCGATAGGTCACCTTCAGGTCGTCCTGCCAGTCGCCCGGCGCGCGGGCGACCTGCCAGCGGCCCTCGAAGAGGTCGTGCCGCAGCGTGGCGGTGAAGCGCTGGGCGAACGCGGGGTCGTCGCGCCAGATGCGCAGCACGCCGTCGTCGAGCGAGACGCCGTAGGTCCGGCGCACGCCGCGCGAGTCGAAGTACTCCATGACTAGCCCGTCGCCAGCCTCGGGGACGCCGATGACGGTGATCGCGTCGGGGAACAACTCGTGGTCGTTGTGAGAGCGCTGGACGAGGAAGTGGCCGCCCTCGAACCACTCAAACGTAGTGCTGCCCGTCACGCCAGCGTCGAACAGCGGGTGGGTCGCCTCGGTGGCCCAGGTGCCGATCAGCGCATCGAACGGCTCGAGGGCGGGATCTCGCTCGATCATTTCCGTAGTAATAGCAATCGCCAGACCCGCCGTAGCGTGACCACTCTTTTGCCATAAGGCACTCGTCCCGTCCCGGCCACCCAGACGATCGCCTTCGCGTGAACGCGAGCGCCAGGAACCGGAGGTAGCGCGGATTGCGCCCGCTCCTGGTCTGTCGCCGGAGCGCCTACGAGATCGCTGTTACTGCTTCGGTCGGCCAGAGCGTCGGAGCAGCAGTCGATGAGTGTTTCGGGCCTGCCACCGACGCGACCGGCCGTTCCTGAATGGAAACATTTCACGACTCTCGACGTCGCAAAGGGCTCTCGCCTGAGCCTAGGGATCGACTTGGATGCCATCTTTCGGGTGGTCGGGCTGTCCCAGGCGCTAGGTCAGTGAGAGGTCCGTTCGGCGCTCAATCTCTATGACCACGACTCGCGCCCGGTGACGGCAGGCTCCGCAGGCTGGTAGCAGACGGCCAGGTCCAGAAGCAAGGCCGGACTCGTCACGCGGCCTACTCGCTCGCGTGAACGACCTGACCAGCTAGCTCGACCGGCTCGACGTCTCGCCCGACGGCGAGGCCGGGGGGCTCGATCCGCGCGACCCCGCGTTGTCCGGGAGTGGTCGGTCTTGACTGTGGTGCTCGCGTGGCCTGCAGGTATCTCAGGCGTTCCGCAACCGAGACGTGTTTCGGTCGCGTACCCGGGTCGGCAGGGTCGTGAATCGGTAGCGTCTGCGGGCACCGTGGGCGCGACGCGGGGCATCCTCCGGGGAACGATTCGCTTCGAGCGCGAAGGGCTTAAGCTGCAATGGGGTGTGCGGTTCGCGCTCGGTGTTGGCATTCCGCTGTTCATCGGCGCTGCGACCGGCGATCTGATCGAGGCGGTGGCGATCGCAGGCGGAGCGCTGCTGGTCGGCCTCACCGATCCGGGCGGGCCGTATCGCGGCAGGGTCCGCGTGATGCTGATCGCGGGCGTGAATGTCGCGCTCTGCACGTTCGTCGGCGAGCTCGCCGGCCACAGCGCCATCGTCCTGGTCGCGCTGTTGGCGGTTGCGAGCTTCGGCGCGGGGATGTTCATCGCCCTCGGCGTGCCAGCATATTTCGTCGCGCTGACGGCGCCGCTCACGATCACCGTCGCTTCGAGCGCGCCGGCGGACGCCGGCCATGCGCTCGAGCGCGCCGCGCTCGCGTTCGCGGGTGGCCTGTTCGCGATCGCGCTCGTCCTCGTGCTCTGGCGCGCGCACGCCCACCTGCCCGAGCGCCGGGCGATCGCCAGGGTGTACCGGGCCCTGGCCGCGTGGGTTCGCGACCCGAACGCCGACGACCGCAGGCCGATTCTGGAGGCCCTGACCGCAGCGCGCCAGGCGCTCGATGCGTCCGTCGGGTTGACGGCCGTGCCGAGCCCGCCTGTCGAGGCGTTCCGCGTCCTCGTCGACGAGGCCGACCGGACGTACCTCGACCTCGTCTCGCTCCGCATCGCGCGGCAGCGCCTCGAGCCCGTGGACTCTGTCGTGTCGGGACGCGCCGTCGACGTCGGCCGCGGCGCCGCGGCCGAGGCGCTCGTCGCCGTCGCGCAAGCGCTCGAATCCGGGCGTTGGGACGCTGACGCCGGCTCGATCCGCGACCGTCTCGACGATTCCGTCGCCGCGCTCCGCGACGAGCTCGCGGCCGACCGCGGCGCCGGTGAGGTCCTCCGGGCCCAGGAACTCGAAGAGATGCTCCGGCGAGGAGTGTCGGTGCGCGGGGAGCTGCGCGGCGCGGTCGATCTCGCGACCTCCTGGCAGGGCGAGGGGCCGCCCCCAGATCCCGTGCGCCATACACGGCGGAGGCGCGCGGAGCTCGGGCTGCGCCGTCCCGGACCGATCCTGCGCGCCAACCTGACATTGCGCTCGAGCGCGTTCCGGCACGCGATCCGCCTCAGTCTGACGGTCGCCGTCGCGGCTTCGGTCGCCGAGATCTCCGGACTGGCGCGCGGCTACTGGCTGCCGCTGACGGTCCTGTTCGTGCTCCGGCCGGACTTCGGCTCGACCTTCACGCGCGGCCTCCAGCGGTACATCGGCACCGCCCTCGGCGTCGTCCTCGCGACGCTCATCACCGCCGCGCTGCATCCCGGGCCATATGCGCTCGCAACGCTGATCACCGCGCTCGCGTTCGCGGTGACCGCGTTTCTGTTCGCCAACTACGGGCTATTCACGCTGTCGATCACCGCCTTCATCATCTTCTTCGTGGCGTACGCGGGAGCGCACGACGAGTTCGCGACCGCGCTCGACCGGCTGCTCGACACGACGATCGGCGCAACCATCACACTCGGCATCTACGCACTGTGGCCCACCTGGGAGCGGACGCTGCTCCCCGACACGACCGCGGACCTGATCGAGGCCGACCGTGTGTACGTGCGCGCGCTGCTGGGCTCATGGTTCGACGGCGGCAAGCGCCGCGACGCGGTCGCCGCCGCCCGCGTCCGCGCGCGGCTCGCGCGGACGAACACCGAGGCCTCCGTTCAGCGCGCGTTGCTCGAACCCGAGTTCCGCCACGCACAGTTCGGCACCGATCGGGCGACCGGGATCCTGACGAGCATGCGCCGCTTCGCCGACGGCGCGCTCGCCCTCGAGGCGTATTTCGAGGGCGAGCTGCCGCCCTCGCCGCCCGTGGCGAGGACGCTGGCGGAACAACTCGACGCGACGCTCGCCGAGCTCGCAGCAGCAGCCCGCGAGCACCGCGCGCCGTCGGACCTACCGCCCCTGCGCGAAACCCAGCAAGAGTTCGCGACGCTGGTCGGACCGGCGACGCCGCTCGCAGAGGAGACCGACCGAATGGTCAACAGCCTCGCGATCGCGGCGCACGTCCTCGAAGCGCCCGCCACCGACGTTGACCGCGCGAGGACCAGTCCCGTAGTCGTTGCAGTGGCAGCGAAACAACGTGCATAGCAAGGCCGATCGCTGCCACTCGATCGCCCGCGATCGGCGCGATCGAGGCGTCGCCTATGAGCATTCGCGAAGTTAGGCACGGGCCGTATGACCGCCCCTCCCGGCAGGCACCGGTCGCTAAAACTGCCGCTTCGTCGCCCAGCGACGCAGCCGGCCTGCCGCCTGCGCTGTCTGGCGGCCAAGTGACGGAAGCCCACGCCGACCCCGAGCCGGCTGCCCGAGCGGACGGATCTCGCAACCATCGGCGCGTTCGGTCGGTTCCCCATCGTCGCCGAGGGAGCCACCGTCGGCCGCCGACCACGAGCAGCAGTCCGTTCGGTCCTGCCGGAGCCGGTCGAGATGGCCCCAGGTTCGTGAACGGGCCAGCGGCGATCTTGACTTGTCGAGCGATCTAGCGTGTGGCTACGTCAGGCTGAGGGCCGATCCGGTACATGATCAGCTCGCCCGGAGTGAGCCCGCGCCAGCGGTACAGTCGGATGGCTGCTTCGTTCTGGGCCATCAGAGCAACTGTCAGGTTGGTGATCGCCCGGTCGGCCAGCGCTGCGTCGACCGCATCCGGCAGGGCTGTGCCGACGCCTGATCCGCGCGATTGCGGCAGCACGGCGAGCGTGTACAGCTCGCCGTAGCCAGCACCCAGAGGAAACGTGTCGTCGGTGCCCGCTCGTCGACGCGCTCTCCCGGGCGCCCCTCGCCCGCCGGCACAAGAAAACCACCAACACGAACCTAGCCGGTCGACCGCCCACCTCACCAGCAGCAGCTCCATGACCCCGAGCAGACTGCTGCAATGTCGCCGACGGGGCCGTCATCCCGAGGCTTCTGCATTGCGGCGCGTCGAGCCGAAGCGGAACTCTCCGGTCCGGAGCTCGCGCCCGGCCGACACAGCTGAGGCTTCGTAAGGATGCGGAAGTGTTGCTGAGCTTGTGCCGGGTAGTCCGTCGCGCGTCGTGCGTTTGGGGATGATCGGGGAGCGCGTCCGTTTGCAGTTGGGCTCTGCATTCGTGGCGGCGCTGGCTGCGGACTACCCCGTCCAGGCGCGGTCGTTCCGAGTGCGCCGCGGTCGGGCTCGCCGCGGGTGGCTGTTTGACGCAGGTATGTTTGATCACCGGATGTCCGCGACTCCAAATCGTCGTCTGCGCCAGCCGCAGCGGTTACCGTCCGGTCGTCACGGTCTGCCTCGCAGCTTCGTCGTCTCAAACCAGCGCGAGCGGATCCTCGATGCGGTCGCAGACGTGGCGAGTCTGGCGGGCTACGCGGCGATGACGGTGGAGGACATCGTCGCGACCGCAGGCGTCTCCCGGCGCACGTTCTACGACAACTTCCGCGATAAGGAGGAGGCATACCTGGCCGCCTACGACGCCGCCGTGGCACAGGTGATCGGCCTCATGCAGGAGGCAATCGCTCAGAACGACACGTTCCCAGGCCGCGTTCGCGACTGTCTGGCGGCCGGTTTGGAGTTCGTTGCCAACGAGCCGCGATTCGCCGACATGTGCATCGTCGAGGCGCCAGCCGCCGGTGCGCAAGCGATCCAGCGCCGCAACGACGCGATCGGCGCGGTGACCGCGCTGCTTCATGCGGCCCCGGAGGACAGCACGAACGGACCGCGACCCCCGGCGCTGGTCGCCGAGATGATCGTCGGCGGCGTCTACGAGGTGGTGTACGCGCGTGTCCTACAGGGCCAGACCGACGAGCTGGCGAACCTGCAGCATGACCTCGCGTACTCGGTGATGCTTCCCTACATCGGACACGACGCCGCGAAGCGAGAGGCTGCCAAGCCTCCAAGCAGCCGTGAGCAGAACCGATCGTCACTGAAAGCGGCAAGCGACTCGCGCCAAACGTGATCGCGGCATTGGACACGCGCTGCACGATGCCGACGGCGCGGTTCGGCCCCGTGTGTGGCGAGGAGCGGTTGCGCGACCAATCTGTCCGGTAGGCACCCGGCTTTGAGCGCGGATAGGAGAGAGGCGGCCCGCCACCGGATACAACTCCGCGTGCTCCCTGTGCGTATGCACCGACGCCTTGATCGAACTCGCGCAGAGCGGAGGCAGCGCGCTCGCAACCGAGTGAACCCGAGCGCCAACAACGACCTGGACGACACTACTTCTCTTCTGCAAAGTCGCCGACACAGGTCTGGTCACGACGCTGCCGCTCCAGCTGTTCGCCGGGTCGAAGCGGAACTCAGATCGTCGGCGCCATGAAGCTCGGTGCGACCTGGTCGTTCGTGGATCCGGAAGTGTGGCGGCAGCGGCTGATACTTCTGCATCGACGTGCCTGTTAGCGAGAAGGGAGCAAGCACCCGAGGCGCGCTTCTGGCGCCGAGTAGGGCAAGTGGGCAGTGCCGCCAGTACCCCGCTCTCCTCGTGCCGCGAGTATTTGGACGCATCGGACGGGTCTCCCGCTCAGCTCCGACGGCCGAGTGCTCGTTGCTCGGCAGCCTCCCGCTCTAGCGGTCTGGAGCATCAACGTCTGGTGCGATCCGTCGTTCCGGTGAGGTCGACGATCCGGTAGCCGACATTGGTGATCGTCTCGATCGCCGGCGGATCGCCCAGCTTGCGGCGCAGCCGGCTGAGCGTGACGTGAACTGTGTTGGTGAATGGATCGGTTTGCTCGTCCCACACTGCAGCGAACAGCTGCTCGGCACTGAGCACCGCGCCTCCGGCGCGGATCAGCGCCTCAAGCACGGCGAACTCCTTGCTCGAGAGGCCCAACGGCTGCCCGTGGCGGGTGGCGGTGTGGTGCATGGGGTTGAGCTCGATGCCCGCAACACGGAACACGCGCGGCTGCGCGGCCGGGCGCCGGCGCGCGAGCGCGCGCACGCGGAGCACGAGCTCGGGAAAATGGAACGGCTTGGACAGATAGTCGTCGGCGCCGAGGCGCAGGCCACTGACTCGCTGCCCCGGATCTCCGGAGGCGGTGAGCATGAGCACCATCGCCGGCGCGTCGCGCTCGGTGATCATGCGGCAGACCGTGTCGCCGTGTATGCCGGGCAGGTCGCGGTCGAGCACGATCACGTGGTAGCCGGCGAGATCGAGCTTGGTGGCTGCCTGCACGCCGTCGTAGGCGACGTCGACCGCAAAGCCCTCGTCCCGCAGCCCCTCGGCCAACGCGTCGGCCAGCGTGCGGGAATCTTCGACCACGAGCACCCTCATCCGGTCGCTCCAGTTGCGCTCGCCATCGCCGTGGGGAGGGTGATCGCGACCGCGAGCCCGCCTGCGTCGAGCGCGCGCAGCTCAACCTCGCCGCCGTGCACCTCGGCAATCGAGGCTACGATCGCCAGCCCTAGCCCGGTGCCTTTACCCGAACCGGTGCGCGGGGCGCCGAGGCGCGCAAATGGCTTGGTTAGCGACCTGACCTTCCGCGGGTCGAGCGTCGGCCCGCCGTTCTCGACTACGAGACGCATGCACGCGTCCTGCACCGCGGTCGTCACCCGCATCCAGCCGCCCGGCTGGTTGTGGACGACGGCGTTGGCGATCAGGTTCTCGACCATACGCGCGAGCAGGGTCGCATTGCCGCTGACCCAACCGTCGGGACTGTGCGCGGACTGGACCCGCAGGCCCATGGTCGCGACCTCGCCAGCGCGGCGCTCGAGCGCCGCATGCGCGAGCGAACCGAGCGAGACCGCGACCTCGTCGCGCAGCGGCGCGTGCTGCGCGTGGGCGAGCGTCAAAAGGCCATCGAGCAGCCGCTCCGCGTCATCGAGCTCGCTGCCGAGACGGTCGGCGAGGGTGGCGACGTGGGCGGGGACCGGTCCGGGCTTCGCCATCGCCACCTCGAGCGACGCCCGCATCGCCGCGATCGGCGTGCGCAGCTCGTGCGAGGCGTTGGCGATGAACTGGCGCTCGAACGTGAACGAGCGCTCGAGCCGATCCAGCAGCCGGTCGAGCGTGTCGCCCAGCTCCTTGAGTTCGTGGTCGGCCCGTCCCACGTTCAGCCGCGCGTGCAGGTTCGTCGCCGAGATCTCGCTCGTGGTTGCCATGATCGCCCGCAGCGGGCGCACGAAGCGTCCGGCCAGCAGCCAGCCGGCCACCAGCGCGACGGTGACCATCACCGCCAGCGCGATCAGCGAGGCGATGAGCAGCTGATGGCGATCGGCGCCGTACTGTGGCACGCCGATGATCGCGCTGCCCGTGCTCCCGCTCGGAACAGGTGCCGCTGTCAACGCTCCAGTGCGGCTCTGCCACACCAGCAGCGTGACGGTCAGTAACACCCCTCCAGCGGCGAGCAGCACTGCGCCGCATAGCACCGCGAACCGCATTCGGATGCTGCGCCGCCGAGGGCCCGAGCGCACGCCTTTCAGCTCGGTCGCGGCGAGTGCTGATGACATGGTGCTCGACCTCCATTCGAAGGCGGGGGACCAGGGCGGATCACGGCCATCGATCCGCCTTCGGGTCGCGGCTGACGATGGCTCAAAGGACCTTACAGCGGAATAACAGCGCTGCTTATGCCCCTGTCAGCACCGCCGGCGTAGAACCGTCACAAACGGTCCCCACCTCGAAGGAGCACGGCCATGTCCCAGATGATCAAGCGCCTCAACCCACGCCGGCTCCGCGCCCACGCGCGCTGGATCAGACGGGGAAGCGCGGCCGCGGCCGCGGCCGCGATCGTGATCGCCGCGTCCGGGTTCGGCGACTCCACGGCGCCGAGCCACGCCGCTGTGGTGCGCTGGGCCGCGTGCCTGCGCGCGCACGGGGTCCCAACATTCCCCGACCCCGACCGCAACGGTGCCATCAACAGCGGACGGTTCGACCCCGCATCGGCCGCGTTCGCGTCCGCCAGCCACGCCTGCCTGCCCGTGCAGCCGGCAGGGGCGATCACCGCGGTGCCGGGACGGCCCTAGTCAAACCCGTTGACCGACCCCGGGATGCCTAGCCAGCGCCGATGAAGGCGCGCCGAGGTCTGGCCACAAACCGATCTGCTTACGGCAGACCGCTTCAGGTGCAACGCGCATCGCAGCACGCGCGACAACGCCCCCTGCAACGCGCGCAAACCCAGCAGGCGTCTATCCGGGTGCTTGCTGATCCTTTGCTAACGATCGACTTGAAGTGGAACTCTTCGGCGCTCCGTCCTGGCTTCTGCTCAGTCGCCGTCGCAGAACCCAGGCACGGACTGCCGCTCTAGCTGGTCGCCGACCGAGAGGAGAAGTCAGAGTCGGCCGGACCGGACCCGCTGAGATGCCTCGGCCTTCGTAAACCGGGAGTGAGCGGTCAGTGTCGCGGCGGTCGCTCGTGCGCCCGGATCCCGGCATAGCGAGCGCGGGATGCGAGGCCGTCGCGGTCGTCGCTGGTCACGGCCTTGCCTATGTACAGGTTGGGTATAGACGGTCGCTCACCGCTGCTGAGATTCGTCCGCACCACAACTGATGCTCATCACAACTGCCTTGCTCGTGAAGCGAAACATCCGTGCTCGCAAGCCGGCGAGACATCGGCAAGCAGGTGATCCGGGCCGGAGTGTCGCTTGACAGCGAGGCGGAATTAGCTCGAGCACGGCGCGAGCAGTGCCGATCGGCGTCTGCCGCGCGGAGCGCAGGAACGATTCGATCAAGGGCGCGAAGCTCGGTTGGTTCTTGGAAGAGGAAGGCGTGGCCGACGTCGGGTTAGAGGTGCAGTTTGGAGGCGGGAATCAGATTGGCGAGGGTATGGCTGTTGTTGACCGGGTCGAGCTCATCAGCGGTGCCGTCTGCGACGAGCGTTGGCGCGGTGATCGTCGCTGCTCGCGCTGGCCGGGTCGGTTCCGTTGCATGCGACGGCGGGATCGACGGCTGCCCCATCCGCTCCGATTACCACTCCGCGAGGTCCTCATCGCGCACGATCCGATGATCGTGCTCGGCCGACAACCGCGAAGAACGAACCCTCCGGCAGCGGCGTCCTGAACCCGGCCGCCTCCCAGAACGCAAGCTGGCAAGAAGCGGGACGGGACGGCGTCCGGATAACTGTCCGTGCATCCGAGCTCGCGTGTGATCGATCAGCGCGCTGGCCTGGTCGGCCATCGCGTCGATCGTCAGCGACGTTGGCGGGCTGGCGGACTTGCCGACGCCGGCGTTGTCAAACGTGATGACCCGGTCACGGCCGCGTCTTCCCGAGGTCACGGCGCCGGCTCCACCGTGATGCTGCCCGGCCACGCGCCGGCGCTCGCCACGCGGCCGTGACCGGGGGGTCCGTAGTTTGCGGCAGCTTCGGGGCGGCAAGCGACGGTTGGCGGCGGGCGGCGGAATCGGGACGCTGGAGGCGATGAGCAGCTTCAGGCCATGTCGCATGGGACGTTGATGCCGCACCTGACGCGCGGCGCGATCGTCGGAGCCTTGCTGGCGACGGCGGCGGCGGTCGCCGCGGTCGTCGTGCTGGTGGTGCTCGGCACGAGCAGGCCGAGCCCAGCGCCCGCTCCGTCCACCCCGAGCTCGGTCACGACCCCTCCGGTCGACGCACAGGTCACGCTTGGAGCCGGCTCGCCGGTGACGGTGCCAAGCTCGTTCTTGGGGATCTCCACCGAGTATTGGACGATCCCGGTCTGGGCGCGGCAGATAGGCCTGCTGGACCGGGTGCTCGCGCTGCTCTCGCAGGACGGGCCGATCCGGCTGCGGATCGGAGGCGACTCGGCCGATCGCGTGCAGTGGGCCCCCACCAGGGAGCTGCCCGAATGGGTGTTCGAGCTGACTCCGTCGTGGCTGCGGCAGACCAGCCAGATCGTGCGCCAGACCCACGTCAAGGTGATCCTCGACCTCAACCTCGTGACCTCCACGCCGGCGCTCGCCGCGCGCTGGGCGAAGACCGCCGTCGCGAGGCTGCCGCAGAGCAGCATCACCGCGTTCGAGATCGGCAACGAGCCCGACATCTACAGTCGCAGCGCCTGGCAGCGGATCACCGCTGGGCCGGGCGTGCCGACGCTGCCCCGCCGCATGACCGCGACGAGCTACGCGCGCTCGTTCGCCTCATACGCGAACGTGCTCGCCAAGGTCGCTCCGGGCGTGTCGCTGCTCGCGCCAGCCCTCGCCGAGCCGCAGAAGAACTACGGCTGGGTGACCAAGCTACTGCAGGCCCCGCACCCCGGCCTGGCCGGGATCACCGCCCACCGCTACCCCTACTCCGCCTGTGCGAAGCGTGGCTCGCCGACATTCCCGACGATCGCGCGGGTGCTGAGCGAGAACGCAACGGTCAGCATGGGCCGCACCGCGCTGACCGTCGAGCACACCAGCGACCGGGCGGGGCTGCCGCTGTGGCTGACGGAGATCAACTCCGTCACCTGCGGCGGCACGAAGGGCGTGAGCAACACGTTCGCGACCGCGCTGTGGGCCCCCGACGCCCTGTTCGAGCTGGTCCGCGCCGGCGTCGAGTCGGCAAACGTCCACGTCCGTGCAAACGCGATCAACATGGCATTCTCGCTCACGCGCAAGGGCCTCGTCGCGTACCCCCTGTTATACGGCATGGTCCTGTTCGCCAGGATGCTCGGCCCCGGGGCGCGGCTGATCCCGGTGCACCTCGCAGCGCCGGCGGCGCTGCACCTCAAGGCCTGGGCAGTGCGCCTCAGCAGCGGCGTCACGCACGTCCTGCTGCTCGACAAGGGCGGTCGCTCGGCCCGCGTGCGGCTCAAGCTGCCCTTCACGGGCACCGCTACCGTCGAGCGGCTGACCGCGCCGAAGGTCACCTCGACGGGACACGTGACACTCGGCAACCAGCACCTGACCCGCGTCGCCACATGGGCGGGAACGCCGCGCACCGAGACCGTCGCCCCGACCGCGAACGGATACCTGATTAGCGTCCCGCGCTACAGCGCGGCGCTGGTCACCGCGCAGCTGCGGGCGGGCTACTGACCGCGACGCGCCAGCCCGGCAGGTCGCGGACGGCACCCCAGTCCGAGCGAGCGGACCCCACCTGCTGTGCGGCCGCGACTACCGTCAGACTCGACGCGCGATACTAACCAACGCCGGACCCGGCCGGGTCCTACCGCCAGCTCCGCCGCCTCGCCGCTCGGACCGTTGTGGCAGACGTTGACCGATGTCGACCCGGGCGAGATCCGCGTCTGTGGCGGGAGCCGCCATTCGGGACTGACGACCCTCTCGCGTTCGCTCCAGACGCGAAGAGTGACGGGTCGTCGCATGCCGCTAGCGCACCGGGTCGGTCGCGGGGGCGAACGCCGCGACCCCGTCGATCTTCAGCTGTGGCGCGTAGCTTCCCGCGAGCTTGCCGGTCCACGGGCGGGCCAGCCGTCGGCTGTTCAGTTCCGCTCTGGCAGGGGCGAGGGACACCCCAGCAGGCGAGGCATGCTTCCTGTCTCTGCCTCAACTGGCAAGCACGCGCTGCGTCGCAATCCCTACGAAGGCGGTAGCTGGCGATCGCCTCTTCGCGTTGCTCCAGGCGCTCGGATTGGACGACCGAATCTCAGCAACCACCCGCATCCCACGCTCGCAACCGGCCCACACGACCAGGACAACCGGTGTCAGGACGGCCGGCGCCACTTCTCCTTCGTCGCCCGAGCAGCCGCGAGATCGCTGCTACCGCTTCGGGACTCCGGGGACCCAGAGCAGAAGCCGCCGGTGTCCGTTGTCGGCTACATCGAGACGGCCGGACCTTCCTGAGAGTGGTTATGGCCGTCTGGCCACGCGGTGCCGCTGTGGAGGGGGTGCCTGCCGCTGAGCTCACGCGACCGGCGGGCCGTCTCGACCGCCGGCTCGCAAGACGGCATATAGCTGCCAGGTTCCAGGGACGCCCTTGAGTTCATGGTGTCCCCGGTCCTCGAACTGGATGCCGGAGCCCGCGACGAGGTCTGTGACGGTCCGAGACACGAGGATCTCGGACGGGCCGCCGAGCGCGGCGACGCGGGCACCGAGATGGACTGCGATTCCGCCGATGTCCTCGCCGCGCAGTTCGATCTCTCCGGTGTGAACCCCGGCGCGGACTTCGATCCCAAGGGCTCTGACTCTGTCCCGGATTGCGCACGCGCAATCGATGGCGCGGGCGGGCCCGTCGAAGGTGGCCAACGTGCCATCGCCGGTTGCTTTGATCTCGACGCCGCGAAAGCGGCTCAGCTCTGTGCGTACGGCAGCGTCGTGGCTGTCGAGCAAGCGTCGCCATCGTTGGTCCCCGAGCTCCGCCGCCCGCGCTGTGGATCCGATGATGTCGGTAAACATGACTGTCGCTAGGACCCGCTCGCAGCGGGGCGCCGGGCGGCTACCGGTCAGAAACTCGACGATCTCTTCGACCAGCTGCTCGCCGCTACTGCCGGTTGGATGGTGATCCTCTCCCGGGATCTCGACTAGGCGTGAGCCATCGATGTGGGCGTGCAGGTACCGGCTGTGCTGGACCGGGATGAACCGATCGCCGGTCGTGTGCAGCACCAAGGTGGGCGCCTGGATCAGCGGCAGCGCAGCTCGAACGTCGAGCTCGCTGACCATCGCGACCAGCGCTCGGGCCATGCCCGGACTCGCCGACAAGCGCTGATGGCGGCCCCACCACGCTCGATAACTCGGGTCATCAGCCAGGCTCGGCGCCGTGATCGGAACATCAGCCGCCGAACCCCACGTGTCCTCAATCGAAGCGCTGAACGCATCCAAGGCATCCTGGCGATAGCCATGTGGGTAGTCCTCCTCCCAGGCAAGCCGCGCGTAGGACGCGTAAGTGATCAGCGCGGTAACGCGCTCCGGATGGCTCGCCGCGAACAACATCGCCAGTGCGCCGCCCTCGGAAATCCCGAATATCGCAGCACGATCGAAGCCGGCGGCATCCATGACCGCGCGAACGTCGTCCATCCGCTCCTCGAGCGTGGGCGCGCCGCTCACCGGGTCAGACATCCCCGTCCCGCGCTTATCGAACACCACGACGCGGGCGAACGACGCCAGGCGGCGGTAGAACTCGGCCATCAACGGGTGCTCCCAAACCGCTTCCAGGTGACTCGTGAACCCCGGCACCACGACCAACTCAACCGGCCCGGCGCCAAACACCTGATAGGCGACATGCACCTCACCGCTCCTGGCCCACCGCGTCTCGGGAATGTCGGTCACTAGACGAATAGTCTGGCCCAGACCCCGTCGCGACAGCGACCACCCCGGTCGCGAGGCACCCCGGCACCCGCAAACACGCGACTGCCAGGCAGAAATAACGGCGCGCGTGCCACCCATCGCCGGGTCCATCAGAAAGGGTCTGAGGACCCACCCGACAGGCAGGACGTCGAGGCCAGGCCAACCGGCGCACACACCAAAGCGCCAGGACCGGCATGGCCCGCCGACCGATCCGAGGATCCAGCATCACCCAACGTGCGGCGAGAGAACTCGCACACTCGTTTCTACGGACAAAGCGAGCGTCCGCAGAAACGCAACCCGAGCCGTTGTGCCGGCGAGATGAGGCGATCGCCCCATGTCGTCGGGCCCGTCCGGGGCTAGGGTTGGCGGCGGGCGGGCACGACCCCGCCAGTTTGCTTGATTGAGGAGGCGGTTGCGATGGGTGTTGATTGGGAGCTTGTCCGCTCCGGACCGGACGCCGCCGAGCATGGCGTGCTCCTGTTACCGGGCGGCGCGAACGCGGCGAGGTCTTACAGCGAGGTGATGGCGCAGCCAGTGCTCGCCGGGACGCGCCTGGTCGCCGCGACCCTGCCGGGGAACGTCGGCACGCCGCCTCCGACTGACTTTTCCATCGAGAACTATGCACGGCTTGCCGCGGAGCTCGCTGCGGACCACGACTGCGACGTCGTCGTGGGTTTCAGCATGGGAGCGAGCGTCGCGCTTGAGATGGCCGCGTCAGGGGCGTTCAAAGGGCCGCTCGTGCTGCTGGGCATCAGCCTGTCAGAACGGGACGAACCCGCATTCTTTCGGGCGATCGTTCGGCTCGGCACCGTGTTGGGGGGGCTTCCATCCGCCATGTTGATGAGGATGACCGCGATCGCGGTGAGGACCGCTCGAGTGTCTGACGAGCACCGTGCCCAGATGCGCGCTGACTTCCGCCGCAACGACCCGCGGGTGCTTCGCAGCGGACTGCGTGCCTACCTGGAATACCTCGGTAGACACGAGTCGCCCGCCGAGCGTCTCTGCGACGCCGGAGTGCCGACCTGGGTCGTCCATGCGGAAAAGGGCGACGGCGGCTTAACCGAAGACGAGCGCCGAGGACTTGAAGCCTGTCCGCGTACGAACCTGATCACGATCCCCGGCACCTCCTACTTCCTCCCCGACGAGGAACCCCAGAGATTAGCCGAGATCATCGCCGAGGCCATCAGCCACGCGAAATGACGTGACAGTCGGCACCCCGCCGACGATCGCGTCGGTCTCGGGATTGAAGACGACCAAGCGTGGTGCCTTCGCAGAGATCGCCGCCAGCACCAGAGTTATGCCCTGCTGACGTTGCCGGAGCCTCCGGACCGCTTCCCCAGTTACGCCTCCACCGCGACGAAGCACCAAAGTCCACGGCTGTGGACCTGCCCCGGTTTGCGTGACACCGGGTTTGTCTGTTGATTGTTGTTGTTCCAGTCATTGATCTCAACCGCCGAGCGGCGAGAGTCGTAGTTGTTCGTAGGCGACTGGGGAGAGCATGCCGAGGGTGGAGTGCCGGCGATGGCGGTTGTAGAACGCCTCGATGTACTCGAACACCGCGGACTGCAGCTCGAGCCGCGAGGGCCAGGAGCGGCGGTTGACGAGTTCCTTCTTGAGCGTGGCGAAGAACGTCTCGGCGACGGCGTTCGGGTTCGCTTGCGACTGCGCCTGATGGCGCTGCTGGGCAGCGAACTGTTCGTGTGACGCATCCGTTCCATCCGTGGCGGGGTCGCGAGTTCGTGTTCGTGGTCGCCCGGCGGACGTGGGGCGAGGACCGCGTGTTCTTCTTCGATGGGGATGGCGTGCAACGCTCGCTGCCCCGGGCGTGGACAGACGCGGCGGACGTGGACCCGTTCGTCGCGCTGGCGGCGGGGCGAGGCTCGTTCCGGGTCGAGGATCTGGTCGCGCTTGTCGGTCTGATCGACGGTCTCCTCGGTTCTCAGTTGTAAAGCGGATTCTGCCGCGAATGTAAGGTGGATTCTGCCGTTAGCGAGTATCGCTGCCTGACTCCACGCATGCCAATCCCGCGAGAATTCGCCTGTCTGGTCCAGCCGTCATAGTCAAAGGATGCGGTTCCGTCCGAAGGCTGCGGCAGAATCATCTTGACATGATGATGCGAGGTGAGTGGATGGCGCGAGGTGGTGAGGATCCGAAGGTGCAGGCGTTGCGGGCGGAGCGCAGCCTGAATCCGCGGCCGGAGGCGGTGAGAGACGAGCAGTTCGGCCGTTCGGAGTTCCTGGACGCGCGGGATCTGGTGCAGGTCAAGTATGAGATGGTGCGTCGCGCGCGGGTGGAGGGCGAGTCGGTGAGCGCCGCGGCGGAGGCGTTCGGGTTCTCGCGCCCGTCGTTCTATGCCGCGCAGGCCGCGCTGGATGGGGGCGGGCTGGCGGGGCTGGTGCCGGCACGGCCGGGACCCAAGCGGGCGCACAAGATGACTGGCGAGGTGGTCGCGTTCGCGCGCGAGCGGCGGGCCGTCGATCCGAAGCTGTCCTCGCAGGCGCTGGTGGAACTGATCGCCGAGCGCTTCGGGGTGCGGGTGCATCGCCGCTCGGTCGAGCGGGCGCTTGCGCGCGCGGAGCGGGCCGAGCAGATGGAGCGCGGCGAGGAAAGCGAGGATGACTGATGCGAGCGCCGGGGTCGGGGACGTGGAGCGCTATGAGCAGCTTCGCTCGCGCGCGCTGGGCGGCGAGCCATCCGGGTTCAAGCTGGGATTGGCGCTGTTGGAGCGTCGCGGGGTCGCGGCGTGGGCCCGCGCCTGGCAGGGGACGGCTCCCGCGCGCGAGCAGCGAGCCTCGGGGTCGGTTCTCGAGCTGCCGGCGGCTCGCGGCGAGCTCGTGGGCGCGCCGGCGAGCATGGCGCTCGCGCGCGTGGCGGCGGGGTGAGCGGCCGTGAGCGTCACCACGATCGCGCACAAGGTGTCGGCCGAGCATCTGGCCCGGACCGCGTACCTGTATGTGCGCCAGTCAACGCTTCGCCAGGTCAAGGACAACACCGAGTCAACCGAACGCCAATACGCGCTCAGACAGCGCGCCGTGCAGCTCGGCTGGCCGACCGAGCAGATCGTGGTGATCGACTCAGACCAGGGCCAGTCGGGCGCGAGCTCGACCGGCCGGGAGGGGTTCCAGCGGCTGGTCGCCGACGTCGGGCTGGGCAAGGCCGGGATCGTGCTCGGCCTGGAAGTCTCCCGGCTGGCGCGCAACAACGCCGACTGGCACCGGCTGCTTGAGATCTGCGCGCTGACACGCACGCTGATCTGCGACGAGGACGGGCTCTATGACCCGGCCGACTTCAACGACCGCCTCCTGCTCGGCCTGAAGGGCACGATGTCAGAAGCCGAGCTTCACTTCATCCGCGCCCGCTTGCAGGGCGGAATCCTGTCCAAGGCCCGCCGCGGCGAGCTGCCGATGCCACTCCCGGTCGGACTCGTCGAGGACCCGGCCGGCAAGGTCGTGCTCGACCCCGACGCCGGGGTGCAGCGAGCGGTCCGTCACTTGCTCGACACCTTCGCGCGGACCGGGTCGGCGCGCGCGGTCGTGCAGACCTTCAACCGCGACGAGCTGCTGTTCCCCGCCCGCGTGCGCTCTGGCGAGCGCAAGGGCGAGCTCGTGTGGTCGCCGCTGACGCACTCACGCGTGCTCCGCACCCTGCACAACCCGCGGTATGCCGGCGCGTTCGCCTATGGTCAGCGTCGCACCCGCAAGACCGCCGAGGGGAAGACCACCACGCGCGCGGTGCCACGCGAAGACTGGACGCTGATTCCCGACGCCCATCCCGGCTATCTCACCTTCGAGCAGTACGAGCACAACCTCCGCACGCTCGCCACCAACGCGACCGCGCACGGCACGGACCGTATCGGCGGCCCGACCCGCGAAGGCGCCGCCCTGTTGCAAGGTCTCGCCGTCTGTGGCCGCTGCGGCCAACGCATGACCGTCCGCTATCACACTCGCAAAGGTGCGCAGGTCCCTGACTATCAGTGTGTGCGGAGGAACATCCAGACCGCCAGCGAGAAGTGTCAAGTGATCCCAGGCGCCGGGATCGACGGCACGATCAGCCAATTGCTGCTCGACACTGTCACGCCACTCGCGCTCGAGGTCGCGCTGAACGTTCAAGCCGAGCTTGAAGCGCGCGCTGACGAAGCCGACCAACTGAGACGCAGTCACGTCGACCGGGCACGCCAGCGCGCTGAGCTCGCCCGCCGCCGCTACCTCGCCGTCGACCCCGACAACCGGCTCGTGGCTGACACGCTCGAGGCGGACTGGAACGACGCGCTGCGCGCCGTGCAAGCCGCCCAGGACGAGTACGAGCACCAGACCGCCGCTGCCAAGACCGCGCTCACCGAACAGCACAAGCAGCGCATCCGCCAGCTCGCCTCTGACTTCCCGAAGCTGTGGAACGACCCGGCAACACCGGCTCGCGAGCGCAAACGGATCGTGCGGCTGCTGATCGAGGACGTCACGCTCACCAAAACCGACCAGGTTCACCTCGGCGTGCGCTTTCGCGGCGGCCAGACCACCACCCTGACGATCCCCAAGGCGCTGAACTCCTGGCAGGCCCGCCAGACCCCGGGCGACACACTCGCCGAGATCGACCGGCTACTCGATGATCACACCGACGGCGAGACCGTCGAGCGGCTCAACCAACTCGGCCGCCGCTCAGGAATGAAACGGCCCTTCACCCGAGCGATGATCGTCAAGCTACGCACGACCGACAACCTCCCAAGCCACAGCGAGCGGCTGCGCGCCCGCGGCATGCTCACCCAGCAAGAAATCGCCGACCAGCTCGGCGTGCACTCCAACACCATCCACGCCTGGCGGCGCGCCGGACTGCTCAACGCCCACAAGGCCAACGACAAGAACGACTGGCTCTACAAGCCGCCGGTCCCCGACGACCCCAGACTCGTCAAACGCCGCGGCTGGCGGCACTCCGACCGAGAACCAGCCCCATCAACACCAAGAGGTGCAATATGAGACCAGCTCCTTGTCGTACGCGTCGCCGCGGGAGCCCATCGAGACCGCGATCCCCGCGTCGCGGGCGGCGCGCCCGAACGCGAGACTGACGTACTGGCCGCCTTGGTCGGAGTGATGGATCAGCCCGGGCGGTGGTCGCCGGCGTGCGAGCGCCATCTTCAGCGCGTCGACGACCAGCGCGGCGCGCATGTGGGTGGCCATCGCCCACCCGACGATCTGCCGCGAGTAGGTGTCCTGCACGGCGGCGAGGTAGAGCCAGCCCTCGCCGGTCCGCAGGTAGGTGATGTCCGCGACCCACAACACGTTCGGGCTGGACGGCTTGAAGTCACGGTTCACGAGGTCGGTGGCGGGCGTGATCCCCGGGATCCGGATCGTCGTTTTCCACCGCTTCCGCGGCCTGACGCCTGAGATACCGGCGGCTTTCATCAACCGAGCGACTCGCTTGCGGCCGACCCGGATCCCTTGCTCCATCTGCAGCTCGGCGTGGATCCTCGGCGCGCCGTACACGCCCCGGCTGTGCTCGTGGATCTGGGTGATCTTGGCGGTCAGCCACGCGTCGCTCAGCGCCCGGTCGGACGGCGCGCGGCGCTGCCAGTTATGAAAGCCCGTCCGGCTGACCCCGAGCACCCGGCACATCACGGCGACGGGATAGTTCGTCTTCTCCGCGGCGATCAACGAGTACGTCTCGCTTACCGCCCGTCGTCCTCCCTCGCGAAGAAGACCGCCGCTTTTCTGAGGATCTCCCGCTCCATCCGCAACGTCGCGTTCTCATCCCGCAACCGCGCAAGCTCGTCCCGCTCATCGCTGGAGAGCCCGCCCGGGCGCTCACCACGCGAGGCCTTCTCCTCCTTGAGCCAATGACGCAACGTCACATCGGAGATCCCCAACGATCTCGCCAACTTCCGCTGCGGCTGATCGCCGAGCTGGGCCAGGCGGACCGCCTCACGGCGAAACTCCTCGGGATACGGCGGCCGAGTTCTGGGCACCTGAACCTCACTTTCCCCGGCTTACGACCGGAAGCGTTCAAGTGTCGTCGAAAACGGGGCAACTCCACTGCTGTCGAGTTTAAGGGAACTGAAAAGCAGCTGCCGCCGGATCGCGGCGCTCCTGCATCGCTCGCATCGTCAGCATCTGATCGCTGTCGGCGACCTGTCCCGAAAACGCGGGGGATAGTAGAGCGGCGACCCGCCGCCGAATGTAACTCCGCGCGCTCTTCTGTGCGTATGCGCCCACGCCTTGATCGAACGCGGGCAGAGCGGAGCCGGCGCGCTCGCTACCGCGTGAATCCGAGCGCCAACAGCGACCTCGACGACACGTCCTCGCTGCTGCTTCGTCGCCATTCGGGCACTGTGGATCAGACTGCCGCTCTTCGCGCAAAGCGCTGCCCTGGGCCTCCGGCGAAGCCTACGCTGCGGTTTTTCCCACCCGGCTTCCCACACGGCCATCCCGCGGACCTAAATCCCTGCAAATTTCAATCTTTGTACATGATCTAGTCGGGTCTCGAAAACCGGTATGGGCGGTTTCGTCCATCGAGGGTTCGAATCCCTCCCTCTCCGCTCAGACGTCGCGAAACCTATGGCCTGGCAGGGCATTTCTTCGGCGCACCGATAGCTGCTGGCGTGCCGGGGTCCGATGCGACGGACTCTGCGGGCGTTCCCCTCAGCGAGGGGACGGCTTTGGCGAAACCGGTACGTTCGTGATGCTGCGCACCTCGGGAACGGTTGGCCGGTTTCGCTGAGAGCGCTGCCCTGCCTGCCGCGCAAAGGACGTCTCGCACCCCGTGCGTCCACCCACTGCCCTCCATTTCGTCACGGTCGCGGCAACGGTGCGGCTTTTGAGCGAATACGGGGACCGGGCTTATCGTGCTCGGCTGGCGAATGATGGACCGTCGGAGGCCGTGTCTCAGGGGCAGACTTGGCTGTATCTGTAGCCGGTGATGAATCGGGACCATTCCTCGCGGGTGAGGTTCCTGCCGGCGACGTCACATGCGTGCTTCGCCAGGGCAGCGGTGCTGACGGGCTAGAGAGATCCGTCGCCGTTGGCGTTGACGGCGAGCAGGAGCTGTCCGTCTGGAGTGAACTGCGCGTTGCCGTATGTTCCCTCTTCGGGGTCGAGGGTCGCGCCATCCTGTTGAAGGCTGGAGGTGAACCACAGCTTCAGGCCGCCTTCGTCCCCGCTGGCCGTCGCGAAGCGTTGCCCGGACGGGTCGAACGCGATGCTGGCGACGGGCGCCGCCGCGACGAGCACGGGATGGCCGATGGAAGCACCGGTCGACGGGTTCCAGAGTTGGACGATGCCGGTTTCGGTTCCCGTCGCGAGCGTGCCGTTTGAGGCGAAGGTGAGGCTGGTGGTGCCGCCGTCGTCGCTCTCGAGCGGGTGAATCGTGCGGAGCTGCGTTCCGTCCGAGGAGTCGAGGATCAGCACGCGGCCGCCCCCGATTGCCGTCAGGGGGACCGAGAGCGCGACCGCCAGCAGGCGGCCGTCGGGTGAGAACGCGACCGCGTTGGCAGCGGTCTCATATTGATGGGTGGTGATGGGCGTGCCCGTGCGGGTACGCCAGATCGCGATGCGGCCGCTGGTCGCGAGCGTTCGGGGATTGGTGGTGGCATCGCTGGCCGCGATCAATCGATTGTCAGCCGAGAAGGCGACCGATTGGATCGCTTCGGGAAATCGGCTTGTCGGGCGCAATCCACCCAACGACCGCACGAGATGTGAGGCGCCGCTCACGTCCCAGAGTTGCAGTAGGCCACGGTCACCACCAACGGCTAGCTCGGCACCCGTTCGCGACCACGCCAGCGCCGTGATCGTTGCTCCCCGCGGGAGCTTCAGAGAACTCTTTCGTTGCAGTGGGTCGACGGAGAAGATCCCGACATTGCCGCCAGTGGTCAGCGCGGCGAACCGGGATCCATCAGGCGAGATGGCCAGCGGTGGAGTCAGCGGCGCAACCAGCGACCCGCCGGGCGTCCGCGCGCCGGTCGGGAACAGGCGTCCGAAGCGGCGCGTGGATCCGAGGTCCCATTTGATCACGGTGCCGTCGAGCGAGGTGGTGTAGAGCGTTTGACCGTCGGCGCTGAACGCGCTGTCCGTCGGGCGGCCAGCATGACCGACGAGCGTCTGCAGCGGTTGGGCGGTCCTCGGGTCCCAAACGACGACGTTGTCATCGTCGGCTGTGCTCACCAGCCTCCGTCCGTTCGGCGAGTACCGGACGCTCTGCACGCTCGCGCCGTGCCCGCCCGCCGCGGCGGCGTGGATCGCGCCGGTCGACAGGTCCATGAACAAGATCGTTCCGTTGGGGGGCGCGACGGCGGCGCTCGTGCCGTCGGGACTGATGGCGGCCACGGATCCATAGCAGCACGTGGCCCCGCCAACGACGCCGAGGCGCGCCGGCAACTTGACCGCGACCGTCCGCAGCGGCGCGAGCGTCCGCGCGTCGAGCGTCTCAACCGCGGTGTCGCCGAGCACGACGAGCCGGGTGCCGTTGTCGATGGGACGTATCGCCACGAGCCCACGCGTAGTCACCCGGCTGCTGGAGATGAGCCGCCCGCTCGGTAGCGACCAGCGATCCAAGTATCCGGGTCCCTGCTGGCCGGAGTCGCTGATGGTCGAGTACGCGTAGTAGACGGTCCTGTCATCAGGGGAGACGAACAGGCTCTCGGCGGAGTTGTCGGCGTCCAGCGTGTTCTGGTACCGGGGGGACTGCGGCAGGCGCGCGACGCGCCGGAAGGTATGAGCGTTGAGGACGTCGAACCAGGGCCCGTTGTCTGAGATCAACAGCAGCGAACCGTCGGGCGAGTAGACCGGCTCGAGGTCGCCGTTGAAGCCGGGGATCGGGGCATGCTGCTTGCGCAGGGTCGCGGGGTCATAGACGTACAGGGTGTCGTTGTTCGCCCCGAAGACGAGCAGCGTCCGCCCGTCGGGGCTGAGGGTCATCGATATGGGCCCCGCCCCGATCGGCAGCTCGAGGCTGGCGATCGCGGCAGGGCTGCGCAAAAGGGTCGTCAACAGCGTGCTCTCGGTCTGCTGACTGCGATCCAAGTTGACGGCTTCGCGCGCGAGCAGCATCGCGAGGTCGATCTGCGGTTCGATCACGGCCTGGGCCCCGAGCCGCTGGCCGAGCGCAACGCGAGCCTCGGTCGTCGCGTGCTGTTTCTGCACCAGCGCGATGACCCCTGCGATCAGGGAGATGACCAGCAGCACGGCGACCCCGGCAAGGACACCTCGCAGCCGCCGCGCCGCGCGCCCCGCAGCGCTTCTGCTTGCCCCGACAAACTCCCGCTCGACCGGGCTCAGCTCATCCGAATGCTGAGCAGACCAGTCAAGCGCCGCGGCAAGTCTCGCTCCGCGGTAGAGGTCCCCCACATCCCGACCCCCGGCATCCCATTCCCGCGAGCTCTCCGTCAGATGCACGTGCAGCCGCCGCCCGGCCCGATCCTCCTCGAGCCACGTGCGGTACCGCGGCCACTCCTGCAATAGCGCCTCATGAGAGACCTCGACCTCACCGTCGCTGACCGTGAGCAGCCGGGCGTCTGTGAGCGCCGCGAGCACCGGTTCGGTGCCGTCGATTCGCTCGAGCTCCGTAAGCGATAGGCGGCGGCGGACGAGCGCACCGTCCTCGCCGTGGGCGAGCCGCAGCAGCAGCCCGCGCGCGACCCTCCGCCCCGCTTCGTCAAGTCGCAGATAGGCATCCTCGGCGAGCCGCGCGACCGCCCCCCGCACGCCACCGCTCGCGGCGTAGCTCTCAACGCTCAGCACGCGTCCCTCGCGCGTCCGCCACAACTCGAGCAGCATTGTGGACAGCAGCGGCAGCCCACCGGGCTCACCGGCCACATCGTCAACCAGATTCTCGACCAGCGCTCGCTCGACGACCAGCCCGGCGCGCGTAGCCGGCAACTCGATCGCCTGCGCCAGCTCCTCGCGTCGCATCGGTCCGACGAGCACGTGGCTCGAGCTGAGCAACTCCGCAAAACGGCTGTACGGGGCACAGCGGCCGTAGAAGTCCGCCCGCAGTGCCACCAAGATCAGCGCCCGTCGCTGGATGTCGGACGCTGCCGCCGCTAGCCGATCCAAGAACGCCGCGCGCTCGGCCTCATCGCTGCATTGCGTGAACAGCTCCTCGAGCTGATCCACCGCCACGACCAGCCGATCGCCGGGCTTCAGGGCCGACAGCACCACGTCCGGATGCTCATCCCCCACCGCTCGCGCCAGCTCCGCACACGGGCGCTCGCCAGGTCGTATCAGCACCTGCCGCCAGCTCGCGCTAGCAGGTAGCGCGCCGGCACTCAACGCCGACAAAAGCCCTGCACGCAGGAGCGAGGACTTCCCGATGCCCGACGGACCGACGATGCCGACCAGCGTCGATTCCGCGAGCCGCGCGACCAGATCGGACTCCACGCGCTCGCGTCCGCAGAAATACTCGGCGTCGGAGCGGTCAAACGAAGCGAGCCCCTTATACGGACACACGGCCGGCTCCTCGGGAGCGACCGACCCCGCCGGGACCGATCCCGAGAGCGCCGGATCCTGACGCAGTATGCGGCGCTCCAACTCCTGGAGCCCGCGGCTCGGTTCAAGACCGAGCTCCTCGCGCAGCATCTCGCTCATCCGCCGATAGGCCTCGAGCGCCTCCGCATGACGGCCCGCGCGATACAGCGCCAGCATCAGCTGCGCGCGCAGCCGCTCCTGCAGCGGGTTCAACGCGACCAGCCCCTCGAGCTCTGGGATGAGCTCGGCGTCGCCGCCCAGCGCGAGGTCGGCATCGATTCGCTCCATCAATCCCAGCAGGCGCAATTCCTCCAAGCGCCGGATCTCGGGCTGAACACAGTCGAGTAACGCCAGATCGGCCAGCGGTGGCCCGTGCCAGGGTGCCAGCGCCTCACGCAGACGCGCGGCCGCCGACGCGGCGTCGCCCGCGGCGAGCAGGCTCCGGCCGTCGGCGAGCAGGCGCTCAAAACAGGCGGCGTCGATTTGCTCAGGCTCGGCCTTCAGCAGGTAACCGCCTGGTCGCGTCAGGAGCACTCCGCCGGCCTCGCCGTCCTCCAGCACACGTCGCAGGCGCGACACCGCAACCCGGGCCGTGTTGGGCGCGCCGTCGGACATCGCCTGGGCGAGGAGCTCGTCGACCAGCTGCTCGGTCCGGACCAGCTCGTTGGCATGCACCAACAACAACGCCAACAGAGCCCGCTGGCGGTCCCCACCGAGCCGCAACAGCCTCCCATCACGCCACGCCTCAAGCGGACCAAGCATTCGAAACTGCAGGGACCCCGGTACATCCCCCATGGCGGGCAATTATCCGCGCGGGGAGCCCTCGAAGCAACCGCGTGACAGCGCGCGTAAGGCGAACGTCACCCGCACGTCACCGTCCTCCCACAGGCTTTCTGCAACCGATCGCACCCAGCGATCCATCCAACAGGAGGCCTCTCAATGACTCGCACCATCGTCTTGCGTCGGATCGCCGGGAGCCTCGCCGTAGCGCTCGCACTGGGGACTGGCGCCGGTCCGGCCTCAGCCAGGACGTTCGACTTCAACTCACACGGCTCGCTCGTTCAGCAGCCAGCCCCGAGCATCTCGCCATCGGCCGATCCTACGTCCGGCGGAACCGGCATCGAGTGGGGCTACGTCGCAGTCGGCTCAAGCTCCGCCGCGCTCGTCCTGATCGGGATCGGCGCGGTCGCGAGCGGCCACACCCGCTCGCGCCAGCACACGGCATTCACCTCGCGTGAGCGCTCATGACTAAACAACCCACAGGGCTCGCACTGCTCATCGCGGTAACACGCTCGCTTTTCGCGACGGCAGTCAGGCGAACTTCGGTATTCGCCGCCTGCATTCTGGTCACCGCGTGTGCCTCGACTGGAACCGGCCGCCCACGGGCCGGAGTGACCCCCGCCCACGCCGTGTCGGTAGCCCGGCCAATCCGGTCGCGGTGGCCCGATCCAGCCAACTACAACGCGATCATCGTCGCGGTCAAGGTCCGCGACCAGGCGCTGCATCTCAAGGTGTGGAATGAAAAGGCGTACGCCGCCCAGTTGGCGCTCCGCACGCTCGCAACGCTTGCCGGCTCGATGCTCCCGGGCAAGTGCGCCCGCTTTGTCGCACACATCTACGACGAGCTGGCCGATCTAAGCCAGGCCTACCCGGGAGAGGACTGGCAACCGATGTTCGACGTCGTGGCACACGATCCCACCGTCGCATCACAGTGCGCGGCCCCGCGAGGCGCGCACACCCGCCCGAGGGTGACGCCGCCACGGATCAGCCTGCCCGCGATTCTGACCGGGTAGGTCGCTGGCCAGGTCGAGGTTGACTCTGGGCGGCGCGTAGTTGGGTTAACACAGCCGTACCCTTCGCGACGAGGCGCGGGCCCTTCTGCCGAACCCGGCACTCTCGTGAGCGCAGGGCCCGCGCTTTCCTGACTCGGGTAGCCGCGGTCGGCGCGGTCGGACGTCTTCGGCGACGAGCGGACAGTTCGCTCGCGCGGGTCGCCTTGGCCGGCTTCGGCCGTGTCACGCTGCTTGTAGGGATCCCCCGGTCGAATTGCTCGCTGTGCTGGCGATACGTCGGGTTTTTGTTGCGCCCGGCAGCAGCGGTGGATCAGAGCTTTGACTTGAGGGGATAGCGCTCAGGGTGCTGGATCGAGTCGACGGCTAGGTCGACGTCGAGGTGGGGCCAACGCAGATGCTGTGGCGCCGGTCGCTCGAGGCTCAGGATCGCGTCCACGGTGGCGTGTTTGAACCACGGGAAATGGTCGAAGGAGAGAAACAGCTCGTGGCCGTCGAGCAACAGCCAGAAGCCGTGCTTCGAAATGTTCGTGACCTCAACCGTTGAAGTGCCTGTGCCAGGCATCTCGAATCTCCTGCTCGTGATCTTTGACCAACTGTAGGACGCGGCTCAAGTCCTGGTCGCTGAGCTCATAGTTGCGCGCGAGCTCGATCTCAGGCTCGATCCAGACCTTCGCTTCGCCATCAGCCGACTGAACGTGGATATGAAGCCGCTCCTCCTCGCGCGAAAAGAAGAAGAACCGAAACGGGCCATCGCGAAAGACGGTCGGACTCATGCTTGTCTGACGATGGCAGAGGGGGCGGCCCGGCCCGTCTGGGCGGGGGCCGGAGACTGGGCGGCAGTCGTCGCGACTCCTGGACCAGTCACCGGCGCAGACCTGCGTTCGTTGTCGTACGGGCATCTTGTCGGAAACTGCACGGGCCCTGCTGGCTCGGGCTGCAGGGCGGAGGACACCGGTCACGACAGCTGGATGCCGCCGGTGCTGGGCGTAAAGCCGGGTGCATGTCTGTCCGGACTGAAACGGATCGAACTTCACCTCGTGATGCCAAAAGAGACACAGACAGCGGTTCCGGTGCGTTCGGTGCGGCGTTGCGCAGCGGCGAACGCCTGGCGCACCGTCATGAGCTGATGGCACGCCGTTCCCTTTTTCGTTCCCTCCGACTCGAATCCCCATATTCCATGGGCGATTCGAGACCTCGGCCCCCGTCTCGAAAACCGGTATGGGCGGTTTCGTCCATCGAGGGTTCGAATCCCTCCCTCTCCCGTTCAGATGTCGCGACACCTATGGCTTTAGCGCGGCATTTCTTCGTCGCACCGATAGCTGCAGGCGTGCCAGCGGTCCGATGCGACCGACTCTGCGGGCGTTCCCTCTCAGCGAGGGACGGCTTTGGCGAAACCGGTGAGGCGGGTCACCTTCGGTCAGGCGGCGCTCGGCGGCCGATATCCGGGTACCTCGCCCGTCGCTGGGACGAGCCGCTTTGATGTGAGTTGGTCCACGAGTAGCTTGAGCATCTCGCGTTGTAGACGGCGTGAGACGTCGGTGGCGTAGCTCGGGTGCGCGAGGTTGCGCTGCTCCAGCGGGTCGGCGGTGAGGTCGTAGAGCTCGTACTCGTCGGGTTCAGGTTCGGTCACGATCGTGGTCTTGCGCCGATGCAACCGTTCGTCGCGCTGGCCTGGCACGGTCCAGAACTGCCCGTTGTCGAAGTACCGGGAGAGCTTCACGAGGTGCCGCTCGCCCCCGACGTCGACCTCGGCGATGACCGTCTCGACGTGGTTAGGCTGAACGACCGTTGAGTAGATGCGGAGCTTCTTGGCCAGCTTTGTGACCGGGCTGGCACCGGTGGCGGCACCCTCGCTGATCTCATCGTCGGTCATGAACAGCAGCGGTTCGGACAAATGCTCCCCGCCGTGCGTGATGAGTGCCGACAGGTCGCGACCGACGAGCGGACGGGCCTCGGTGTGGTCGAGGGCGAGCTTTTCACGAGCGGCGTCGGGGTCGATTCCGGCGAAGCCGATCAGCGTTGGGATGAGGTCGGCGTGGTTGGTCGGAATGTCGACCTCGCGGGCGCCGCCGTTGATCATCGGGCCCGCCACTACGAACGGGACGTGGATCGACTCCTCGTAGGCGTTGTGCCACTTCTCGTGCATTCCACCATGAGCGCCGAGCATGTCGCCGTGGTCAGAGCTGAACACGACGATCGTGTTCTCGTAGCCTCCGGTTGCGCGCAGCGCGTCGAGCACCCGGGCGATCTGGTCATCGACGGTGTGCTGGCACTGATAGTGGAACTTGCGATGGGTCTCGATCCACGGCTGCGGAGCTCCGATCGTCTTCCACTCATCGACATAGCTCTGCTGGCACGTCGGCTTGGTCGAGAGGTCCTCGTCATGCGTCGGCGGCTTGGGGATACTCGGCACCGTCGACGGGTGGTAGCGCATACCCTGCAGCAGCCCTACCACACCGAAGTATGAGCTGTCGTGCGGATTCAAAAACGAGCAGACCGTCAGCCACGGCTGCTCGCTCTCGTCGCCGTCGATCCGCTGCAGAAGCGCGATCGTCTCATCCGCCGTGAAGACGTCCTTGAGCAATCCGGTGTTGTGCTTGCCCAGACCGTGCGGCTCGGGCCCGACCCACTCCGAGAAGCCGAATGGATCCAGGAGATCGGCCTCCAGATACGCGGCGATGTTCTCCTCATTCGGTTTGCCCTCGTCGTCGATCGACAGCAGATAACCCTCCCCGCTGGGATCCGGGAGCGCCACGTGCGCCGCGTGCCACTTCCCCTTAAAGAAGGTCCGATAGCCGCCCGCGCGAAACCAATCGCCCATCGTCGGCACCGTGTCCGGGGACAGCCAGAACATGTCATCGCTGTCCACGGCCTTCCCCAGCCCGTCGGTCTGGGTCACGCCGTGCAGCGACGGATATTGTCCCGTGAGCAACGAGGCCCGACTCGGGGCGCACGCCGTCGCCATCGCGTAGTGCTTCGTGAAAGTGACGCCCGTCTTGCGCAGCGTCGGCTCGGCGCCGAACTCGTTCTGCCGCCATTTCCGAAGTCCCTCCGGCTCGTATGGGGTCGGGAATCGTTGCTGGTCGGTCAGGATGACCAAAACATTCGGACGCTTCGACAGGTCGCTCATGCGATCCTCGCTCTCTGTATACCTCGCGACTGGAGGCTCATTCGGATGCTGATCCGGCAAAGCGGCTCGGCGAGCGTGCCCGCGAACGCACAACCTCTCGTCAAGTCGAGCATCGGTGACATCAGTCCGCGGCCGACACTCCGCAGTAGCCCGCCCGGTCAAGGATCTCCGCGGCGACATCGCGGCGCATCACCCAAACGGGATGACTCCCGTAGCGCCGGGCCCACACGCACTGACGCTCAGCGCAGAACAATCTCCGCCGCGCGACCGGGTATCCGTTTGGCCAACATCGAACAGTCTCGCCGAGGGGCTAAATCCAGCGAACCCGCGCAACCAGCCAGCACTTTTTGCGGCTTGCACCGTTAGGAAAGGATGGCTGCGCAAACAGGGCGCCGATCGACGTGCCCGTCGCCACAAGGCGGGCCCAGTCACCACAGGCTGGATGCCGCCGGTTCTGGGCTTACGGTGGGTGCGTGTCCTTTCCAGACGGAGATCGGATCGAACTTCACGCTCGTCATGCGAACAAAGACACAGCAAGCAGTTTCGGTCGCGCTCGGTGCGGCGTTGCCCGTCCGCGAACGCCTGGCGCACCGTCATGAGCTGATGGCACGCCGTTCCCTTTTTCGTTCCCTCCGACTCGAATCCCCATATTCCATGGGCGATTCGAGACCTCTGCCCCGGTCTCGAAAACCGGTATGGGCGGTTTCGTCCATCGAGGGTTCGAATCCCTCCCTCTCCGCTCCTCGCGGCTGATCGTCCGCTGGACTCGGGGGGCGTAATTGTCGCCGTGGCGCCGTCGGTGGGTCAACGCGGGCCAGACACCTCGGCGCACCGTCCCTCTTCGAGGTTCCGGGTGCTGAGCGTAAGCCCGCTCCGATCCGTCTTGGGAGTACCTCGACGTCAGTGATGGCAACGACGGTCGAGATCGAGTCGGGTTTGGAGGAACTTACCCGCCGCCAGGCGGGTGCACGGCGTGGGCTCGTCGGATCGTCTCGGCCCCGGCCTCGATCGCATTCGCAAGAGGAGGCGTCCTGCCGTCGGCGCAGCGGCCCCCGGTGAACGCGGCTAGGCGATGGCGTCGCACGACCAGGGCAAGCGCGCCCGCCGGCCATGGGCCGCTGCCCGCAGGTCGGAAGCCATCCCGTTCTGTCCGAGAGCCGCGTCGAGGCCCTCGTCCGGTCAGCAATGAGTCGCCGGCAGACTCACCGGTCGAGTGGGCCGCGTCGATGACCCAACGGGTTGTAGTGCTCATGGGGATCTCTGTTTCGGTGGTTGGGTGGTTGTCAGACGCGTGCGGTGTCGCGCCGGTACGCATATCGCGCCAGGGTCGCCAGCGTCACCGTCCAGGTGGCGATCACGATCCAGCCGGTGGCACTCCAGGCGTGGCCTCCGACGCCGACGTGGCTGGCGCGCACGAGCCAGTAGGAGGGAAGGAACTGACCGACGTCGTGCAGGAGCCCGTGCGACCCGATCGGGAACCAGGTCCCGCTTACCAGCGCCAGCAGCGATACAAGGCCACCGATCGCAGGACCGATCGAGTCGGCGGTGAGCAGGTGGCCGAGGAAGATGCCTAGCGCCGCGAACGGGATCAGCGCGACGATGATCAGCCCGGTCATCTCCAGCCAGCGTCCGGCCGAGAGGCTGACGCCAAGCGAGACACCCGATGCGTACAGCAGCGCGATGGTCAGGGTGGACAGCGTGTACCCGGTGATGACCTTGGCGCCGAAGTAGGCACTCGTTGCCAGCGGCGTGATCCTCAGCTGCCGCGTCCAGCCGTCGGTGCGCTCGGTGGCGATCCGGGCTCCGCTGGAGATCAGCGCCGTCATCGCTCCGAAGGCGACCAGCCCGACCATGTAGTAGAGCGGGATCGAGATCCCGGACCCGTTGAAGTTGTGCTGGTGGCGGTTGGGCGCCGCAATCAGGAAATACAGGACCAGCGGAAACCCGAACGAGAACACCAGCAGGCGCACATTGCGAAACGTGCGCACGAGCTCAAAGCGCGTATAGGCCAGCGACCTCATATCAATACCTCCTGCCGCTCGGTGGCGGCGCTCGTTTCGTCGCCGTCGCCCGTCAGCTGGACGAAAGCCTCCTCGAGCCCGGCGCCGGCGATCTCGATGTCGCGGGCTTCGGGGTAATCCGCAAGCAGTGCCCGGATCGCGGCGTCGGAGTCCGAGCAGATCAACACCACCGCCTCACCGCGGCGATCGGCCGCGGTCACCCCGGGTAGTAAGGCGAGCTCCGCGCGGTCGGCGTCCGGCAGCGTCGCGCGGATCGTGCGCGAGCCCACCCGGGCTCGGATTTCGCTCGTCGGGCCGTCGGCCACGAGGCGGCCGTGGGCCATCAGGACGACGCGGTCGGCGTACGCGTCGGCCTCCTCCAGATAGTGGGTGGCGAAGATCACCGTCTTGCCGCGGGCGGCGAATTCACGCACCGACGCCCAGAAGCCACGCCGGGCCTCCACGTCCATGCCGACGGTCGGCTCGTCGAGGATCAGCAGCGCCGGATCGGACACCAGCGCCAGCGCAAAGCGCACCCGTTGCGCCTGCCCCCCGGAGAGCTTCTGCGTGCGGCGGTCTGCGATCTCGCTCAGACCCGTGAGCTCGAGCGTCTCCTGCACTCCGAGCGAGTTCGGGTGCAGCGCGGCCATCACCGTCAACAGCTCGCGCGGCGTCACATCGCGAATCAGCGCTCCTACCTGCAACATCGCGCCGATCTGTCCGCCGGCGATGGCTCGCGCCGGGGATCGGCCAAATAGCGAGACCGTGCCGCCATCCGGTGCGATCAGCCCCAGCAGCATGTCGATCGTCGTCGACTTGCCGGCGCCATTGGGGCCCAGCAGCGCGACGGTCTCTCCCGCGGCGATCGAGACGTCGATTCCCCGCACCGCCGGCACCACGGCCCCCGGGGTGCGAAACGTCTTTGTCACGCCGTGGAGCTCGATGTCCGGCTCTAAGTTGATCGTGGTGGTCATTGTTCTTGCTCCTTGGACTTCGTTTGTCTGGTCTGGCCGCTCGGGTCTCGCGGCGGCGATCGATCGAGATTGGCCTCGCTGGCTCGTTTGGCACGAGGCCGCGGGCGAGTGGGGGCGCCCGTCACAGCGACGGGCGCCCGCTAGCGGCCGTCTCTGCGGGCTAGGCGCGCGCGGGCTGCTGCGCCACTCGCGGCAACCACTCCAAGCGCCTGGGCAGATACCAGTTCGCATCGCCCAGCAGTTTCATCGTCGCCGGCAACAGGACCGCGCGGATCAGGGTCGCGTCGATCAGGATGGCCACCGCCAATCCCACGCCGAGTTGCTTGAACTCGAGCGCTCCCAGCGAGGCGAAGATCCCGAACACCGCGACCATCACGATCGCCGCGCTCGTGACCGGTCCCGCGCTCGACTTGATACCGCGCGCGATCGCATCTTCGGTCGACATACCCCGGTCGTACGCCTCGCGGATCCGGCTGATAATGAACACGTGATAGTCCATCGACAGCCCGAACAGGATCACGAACAAGAACAGCGGCAACCATGAGGTGATGGCTCCGGTGGACTTGAAGCCGAGCAGCCCTTGTGCCCAGGTGTGCTGAAAGACCAGTACAAGGACACCGTAGGCGGCACCCACCGATAGCAGGTTCAGCACGATCGCGGTGATCGGGAGAACGATCGAGCGGAACGTGACCAGCAGCAGTATGAATGCCATCGCGAGCACGAAGCCAAACACCAGCGGGGCGTGGGACTTCATCGAGTCATTGAAGTCCTTGGACTCGGCGGTCATGCCCGTGACCCGCGCGGTGACTCCTGCCGTGGAGCCGACCGTCGCAGGGATCACCCGCTCACGCAGGGTGTCCAGCGCTCGGTATGAGGCCGCGTCCGTGCCCTTGCCGCTGAGCGGCATCGACACCACCGCGACGTCGTGGCGGTCGTTGACCTGCACCTTGAAGGGCTGATGGATCTGCCCAGTGGCCAGCGCCTTCTGTTCGAGGCTGTTGATCGCTGTTTGCACCTGCGGGCTTGTCACGTTGTCGCCTTGGATGACCACGTAGGCCGGTAGCGGACCGCCCGGAAACGCCGCCTCGATCCGGTTGAGCGTCTTGACGATCGGAAGCCCGGCCGGCAGGCCTTGGAGCCCGGGAAGCGAGGTGTGAAGCCCGAACGCGGGGATCGCGAGCGCCACGACGAGGCCGCCAGAGACAAGCACCGAGGCCTGCGGGCGGCGCAGGACTCGATCGACCACGGCGCTCCACACTCGTGGCTCGCCGGCGCTCTCCCGGCGGCGAGCGACGATCGGAACGCGCATGCTCATCACTCGGTCGCCGAGCTTTGACAACAACGCGGGCAATACCGTCAGCGAGCCCAGTACGGCGACCGCGACGACCATGATCGTCCCCGTCGCCATCGAGGCGAAGGTCTTGTTGCCGGCCAGGTACATGCCCGCCATCGCGGCCATCACGGTCAGCCCCGAGACCAGAACGGAGCGCCCGGATGTCGATGCGGCGGCCTCCAGGGCCGCCTGCTCGTCCCTGCCCGCGGCCCGCTCCTCACGCTCGCGGCGCATGTAGAACAGCGAGTAATCGACACCCACGGCCATTCCGATCAGCAGGACTGTCTCGGACACGACCTGATCGACGGCGGCGATCTGACTCACGAGGGCGATCAACCCCAGCGTCGCCGCGACGCCCGTGCCGGCGAGCAACACCGGAATGCCGGCCGCCAGCAGGGCCCCAAATGCGACCACGAGGATCAGCAGAGTGATCGGCAACGAAAGCGTCCGCGCTTTGGCGAAATCGTCGCTGAAGCTCTTGTTCAACGCCTTCGTGGAACTGGCGTCGCCAGCTTGTTCGATTCGCATGTTGGGATGCGCGCGCTGCGCGGCGGCGGTCGCCGCGAGCGACGCTGCAACGCGCTTGTCCGCGCCGCTCGCGTTGCCGGTGATCTGGAAGGCGACCAGCACCGAGTGACCGTCTCGGGAGACTTCGCCACGATTGACGGCCAGCAACGGCGAGCGCACGTTCTGGACTGAGCCCAGCGCAGACAACCGTCCGGTCACGTCCTGGATCGTCGCTCGGAAGGCCGGATCTCGCACGGTGAGCGCGGCGCTCTGAATCAGCACCTGCTCGTTGGCCGGCTGTGGAAACTCGTCGTGTAGGACCTGCTGCGCACGCCCCGACTCGCCAACGCCGTCGTTGTCCTGCGGGATGTGCTTGGTACCTACCGCTCCGCCGACGAAGACCGCCAGAACGACGAAAGCAAGCCAGCCGAGAATGGCCGCCTTGCGGTGCTGCGAGCTCCATCTGCCGGCCCGCCCCGCGACGTTTGTTCGTTGCATCGCTCTTTCCTCCCATGAATCGGTGTAAGGCACCCCGGGAGCGTCGCAACCGCGACCCTCAATGACGATGCGGCCTGCTGGCGTTTTTCGGTGCGGATAACCCCGCGCATGGTGCGGGTACCCGTACCGTGTCAGCCCCGATCACTAGCGACAATAAATCCGGTGGCGCAAACCGTCTTGATCGTGGACGACCATCCGGGCTTTCGGAGCAGCGCTCGTCGCGTTCTCGAGGACGCCGGCTACGACGTCGTCGGTGAGGCATCCGATGGCGCCTCGGCGCTCAGAGCCGCCAAGGAACTGCGGCCGGCGATCGTGCTGCTCGACATACAGCTTCCAGACGTGGACGGGTTCGAAGTCGCGTTGCGCTTGACCAGTGACCCCGAGCCCCCCGCAGTCGTGCTCACATCCAGCCACGACGGCAGTGACGTCGCCAGCATGATCACACCATGCGGTGCGCGCGGCTTCCTCGCCAAGGCGGAGCTGTCCGGTCCCGCGCTCGCCGCGCTGCTGAAATGAGCACCCTCTCCTCTTGCAGCGCGAATGTCGCCATCGGTGTCACCGCACACCCTGGTTGCTGAGCTCGAGCACGTGAGCGGCGTTCTGCCTGGTGATGAAGACGGGACCGGTGGAGATCAGCTTTCCTCGGTCAGGAAGGACCCCATACAAGTGGTATTGAGTCAGCAGCACGATCGGGAGGTAGCCTTGCAGGTACTCCTGCTGATCGATCGCGAACGCGATCTGGCCGGCGCGCACCGCATTGAGCACCTGGGGCGTGAGCCCGAACGTGGCGTACGTGACCCGGCCGCTCAGGTGATCACTTCGGATCGCTTCCAGGGCCGGGCCTGCGACCACGGCGCCGAGCGTTAGTACCGCGTCGAACCGACCGCCGCGCAATGCCGCGGCGATCAGGCGCTCGGCGACGGCGGTGTGCTGGAGGTTTACGTCGAGCACGCTCGTGCGTGCGCGGTGCGCGCCGAGCGCGGCGGCCAAGCCGCGGCAGCGCTGCTCGAGCGCAGCGTTCCCGACCTCGTGGATGACGCAGAGCGTCCGACGCACGTCGTCGGCGCGTAACCGCCGACCGGCGGCGTACCCAGCCTGGTACTCCCCCTCGCCCACGTGCAGCAACGCACCGACGCGTGCAAATGCGTCGCTGCCGGAGTTGATCGAGATGACGGGAATCCCGGCCCGCTCGGCCGCGTGGAGCGGCGGCGCGAGCGCGTCCGGATTCGGGAGCGAGACGACCAGGCCTGCCGGCCTCAAGGCCGCCGCGGCTTTGATCAGGTCACGCATCCGCGCAATGCTGTAGGTGTCGGGCGCCTCATAAGTGACCGAGACCCCGAGTTGGGCTGCCGCCGCCTCGGCACCATTCTGAACAACCGCCCAGAAGGGGTCCGACGCTTCGCCGTGCGTGATCACGAAGAAGCGGATTCGCCGGCGGCGTTGTCCGAAGATGTTGACCCCGGCGGCGGCGCCCACGGGCGCGTTGGCCGGGTCGGCCTTGATCGCCGGCAGTCCCGGCTGTTGCGGGAGCGCATTTGGTGCCTGGCCCCCGCAGCCTGTGACGACGAGCGCCACTACCGCACCCAGCGCGATCGGCACGAGGCCGCGGACGCAGCTGCTCACGCCTCGGCCTCGGACGACGGGATCCTGGCTGTCACGCGCGTGCCCTTACCGACCGGGCTTTCGACAACCAGCTCGCCGTCGAGCGCGGCGACGCGGTCGCTGAGGCCGCTTAGACCGCTGCCGTTCGCCGGATCGGCACCGCCGACGCCGTCGTCGCCGACCTCCAGCCAGAGCACGCCGCCGGCGTCCGAGACCGTCAGTCGGGCATGGGTCGCTCGCGCGTACTTGACTACGTTGGTCAGTGCCTCGGCGGCGACGAAATAGCCCGCGGTCTCGATTTGCTTCGGGAGCCGTCCGTTCAGTCGCAGATCGAGCTCCACCGGCACCGTGGACCGCTCGGCGAGCGCATCGAGCGTCGGAGCGAGCCCACGGTCGGCGAGCATCGGCGGGTGGATCCCGCGGGCCAACTCCCGCAATTCGGTCTGTGCCTCACCGAGGGTGGCAATGGCGCTATCCAGCAGCTCGAGGGCCGGATTGTCCGCCAGTCGGCCACGCAGGAGCTGGAGATCGAGAGACATCGAGACGAGGCGCTGCTGGGCCCCATCGTGTAGATCGCGCTCGAGTCGGCGGCGGGTCTTGACGGTGGCCTCAACGATCCGTCGACGGGAGGCGCGCAGGTCCTGGAGCCGGGCGTTGAGGTCGGCCTTGAGCCGCTCGTTATCGAGCGCCAGCACCGCTCCGGCCGCCGCCGCCTCCACGAACTCGGGGCGGGCCTGCAGCTCCGCATCGTGGATGATCGCTGCTACCCGGTTGCCGTGGTGCTCGACTGCGGTCCATGCCTTCGACGTGCCCGGCTCGGGAAGCGTGACCGGATGGCCTCGCTCGTCGACGAACAGCTGCCGCTCTGGAAGCCAATACGCGATCGCGAGCGTTCGATCGCCCAGCCGCTCGGCGAGCGCCTCCCGCACGGGCACCGCGGCGCCTGTCGGGCCCGAGAGGCCACGGCGGCTGACTTGCGAAATCAATGCCGCCGTCGCCTCAAGAGCACCAATGGACAGCATCAGGGACGGTATCGCGAGGAGCAGGAGCACAAGTCCGAGGACGGGACCCAGGGACCACGGCCCCAGGTATGAGTTGGTGCTCGCAGTGAGCCCTTGGATCGCATGCGCCACCAGCTCCACGAACAGCGCTGTCGGGAGCGCGCAGAGGATCGCCGCACCCAAGGTGATCGGAAGCTTCCCGGCCAGGAACGCGAGCTGCCGTCGTGTCACCGTGGTGTCGGGTGCCAGAGGCGGCGGAGCCGGGACCCGCGCGCACAGCAGCCGGTTGACGAGCGCTCGTTCGAACTCGAGCATGCGCCGAACCGCCGCAGGACCAGCGATTGCAGCGATCGGCAGTAACACCAGGTCGCCGATACCGACCACCAGGCTCACCAGCAGAAACAGGAGCGTGCTGACCGCGGCGGCGAGCCGGCGCGGGATCGCCAGCTGTCCGCTGGCACTGAGTTCGAGCGCCGTCATGATCCGGCGCTCAACCTGACGTTGCCCGTGTTCGAAAGGGCCTGGATCGCCCACGGTGCTCCGCCATCGTCAATGAGCCCACGCACGCTGGTAGAGCCCGCGTTGGAGGCGGCCTGAATCCCATAGCTCCCCGGCGGAACGGTCGCGGACACGTCACCGCTATCGCTGCGCAGCGTGAGTCGTTCCGGCGAGCATGCGGTCGAGACTCTGACGTCACCGCTGGCCGAGGCGGCGCCAAGCACGAAGCCGCAATAGCCTTCGACGTTGATCGCGCCGGTGTCGGTCGCGATGTCCGCAGAGCCGCGATAGCCGTCGAGCCGGATGTCTCCGTGCTCGGTCCGGATACTGATCGGCACATCGTTGGGGACGTCAATCCGGTAGCTGGCGCTGCACGAGCCGACCTCCATCTGCCCCTCTCTCCTACTCCTCACACCACCTCCATCTCGGGCAGCCCGAGGTGATCCGAAGGATGCCCCCGCGGAGCGCGCGCCGCTCACGCGGGCCGTGTCCAAACACGGAGTGATCGGAGCTCGAAATCGACACCCCTGTCTGGCTGCCGCCGACGATCGCGACGTCGCCCGACTGCACGTGGAGCTCAATCCCCCCCAACGAGGCCGGCAGATGCAAGGAGACAGTACGAGTCTCGGTACTCGAAAGCCACAGAGCACCGAGCACGGCGGCCGCGATGAGCAGCGTCGCGGCCGAGCCCACCAACACAACACCCCAGGGCGTAATGCGTCGCACACCCAACAGCAGCGGGCGAGGCTCACGCGCACCTGTTACTCCCTCTGCGCTCACGGCATACGCCTCCGCGAGTCAACCTACCCAGCAAATGTGATCAATGAACGGGTGCAGCCGCGCTGGGAACCGTATGTGTCAGGATCCCGACAACTCTTCGCGGCGTCAGGTCACGACGAGCAAGGTGTCGGACGGAGCCCTCGGTGGTCAGAATCATGACACTTTGCGAGACGGCCCGCCGCTGGCGCCTCGGGGAGTGCCTAACCGTCGAGCAGGGGTCTACCATGATCAGGACTGCGACGCTCGCTCTGGTCTGCGCTAAGCGGCGAGCTGTCGACGAGAGCGTGTGTCCACGGGCGCAGCTCTCAGCTTGCGTTCTCGGGAGGACTCGCTATGAACGAACTAGCCCATCCACCGGCCGGCGCCGACGAGGCGGCCGTCGCCGACCGCACTCGCGTCGTCGTCGCTGATGACTCGGTGCTGCTGCGCGAGGGAGTCGCGCGCCTACTCCAAGACGAGGGTTTCGAGGTCGTGGGCCGCAGCGGCACGGCCACCGACCTGTTGCTCAAGGTCCGGTCGTATGAGCCCGACGTCGCGCTCGTCGATATACGGATGCCCCCGACACACACCGACGAGGGTCTCAGGGCGGCGAAGGAGATCCGGGCCAACCACCCCCACACTGCGGTGCTCGTGCTCTCGCAGTACGCGGAACCCGGCTACGCGATCGAGCTACTCGAGGATTGCGCGGACGGCATCGGTTACCTGCTCAAGGACCGCATCAACGATCTGCCGGAGTTCACCGCGGCCGTGCGCCGGGTTGCGGCGGGCGGCTCGGCGCTCGATTCCTCGGTCGTCTCTCGGCTGGTCGGCCGCCGGCGCCGAGACGATCCGCTCGCCGAGCTCACGCCTCGCGAGCGCGAGGTGCTCGAGCTGATGGCTGAGGGCCTCTCGAACATCGCGATCGCCGAACGCATCGTCGTCACCGAGCGCGCTGTGGAGAAGCACGTGACGAGCATCTTTCAGAAGCTTCACCTCACGGCGGCGGGCGACACTCACCGCCGCGTGCTCGCCGTCCTCACCTTCCTGCGCAGTTAGACCGTTCTCAGCAGGTGCGGTTATCCGCACCCGCGGACACCGGTAAGCCCCATTCTCGCAATGGTCCGACGGTGGGACGCTTTTCGCGCGATGTTCATATTCACGACACAGAACGCAGCGATCCGCGAGCTTGATCACCGCACGAACGATGGCATCGACGTCAGGTTGTTGTGGAGCTCGCGCACGAATCACGTGTTCCTGGCCGTCGAGGACCAGCGAAGCGGCGAGTCGTTTGAGCTCATCGTTCCCGGGGCCGACGCGGCCGATGCATTTCAGCACCCGTATGCGTACTTGCTCCCAACAGTCAGCGCAGGCATAGCATGACCAGCAGTCACATCACATATCAATTAGCGCTCTCCCGAATCAGCGAATGTCGCAAGGAAGCCGCCGCGGTGCGGTTGGCAAACGAGGTGGCACATGGTCACCGCGCGGGAGTGGGGACGCTGCTCGTGCGGTGGCTCCGAGCTCGGCGCGGCCGAGCCCGCGGCCTACAACCGCAGGCTGCGTCCGGATGGGAGGCCGAGTCGTGACGTCCCGCACTGAAGCCTCAGTCCAAACGCTCCGAAACGACGACGGCCGGCGCTGGATCGCGCTCGTCGCGCTGTGCGCGGGCTTTCTGATGATCATTCTCGACCAGACGATCGTGAACGTGGCGCTGCCGTCGATCCAGAGCGATCTGCATTTCTCGCAATCCAGCCTTGCGTGGGTCGTCAACGCGTACTTGATCGCGTTCGGCGGGCTGCTGCTGCTGGTCGGTCGCCTCGGCGATCTGATCGGCCGGCGCCGAATCTTCCTCGCCGGGCTGGCGCTGTTCACGACCGCGTCGATGCTGTGCGGGCTGGCAGAAAGCCAGGGTCTGCTGATCGGCGCGCGGTTCGTCCAGGGGATCGGCGGAGCCATGACATCCGCGGTGATCCTCGGGATGATCGTGACGATGTTCCCCAAGCCCGCTGAGCAGGCAAAGGCGATCGCGGTCTACAGCTTCGTTGCGGCGGCCGGCGGAGCCCTCGGTCTACTGCTCGGAGGGATCATCACCCAGAGCATCAACTGGCACTGGATCTTCTTCGTCAACCTACCGATCGGGATCGCGACCGCTCTGTCGGCGATCCGGCTGCTCCCCGACGATCACGGTCTCGGGCTCGAGCGGGGCGCTGACGCGCTCGGCGCGGTGCTGCTGGTCAGCTCGCTAATGCTGGGCGTCTACACGATCGTCGAGGCCAGCCGCTTCGCGTGGGGGTCGACGCACACGCTGGGATTCGGGGCGATCTCACTGGCCCTGATGGCCGGCTTTGTCTACCGTCAGGCGCGCGCCGCCAGCCCGTTGGTGCCGCTGCGCGTGTTCCGCTCGCGCACGGTTACCGGGGCGAACCTCGTCCAGGTGCTGATAGTCGCGGGCCTGTTCGGGATGTTCTTCCTCGGCGCGCTGTACATGCAGCGGGTGCTGCACTATGACGCGATCCAAGTGGGGCTGGCGTTCCTCCCGGTCGCACTCGGGATCGCCGCGATGTCGCTGGGCCTGGCCGCACGGCTGATTATGCGCTTCGGCGCCAAGGCGACGCTGCTTCCGGGCCTCGTACTCGTCGCGATCGGCCTTGTGCTGTTCCGCAGCGCTCCGATCCACGCGCACTACCTCGCCGACCTGCTGCCAACGATGATCCTGTTCGGCGTGGGAGCGGGCGTCGCGTTCCCCTCGCTGATGACACTCGCGATGTCGGCCGCGACCGCCGAGGACTCGGGCCTCGCCTCAGGTCTGGTCAACACCACCCAGCAGGTGGGCGGCGCGCTCGGCCTCGCGGTGCTGGCAACGCTCGCCACCAACCGGACCAGCAGCGCTCAAGCGCACGGCGCGTCGATCGCGAGCTCGCTGACCAGCGGGTACCACCTCGCGTTCACGGTCGGCACGGTCCTAGTGATCGCCGCCGTCGCTCTTGCAGCAGTGCTGCTACGCGCCCCCGCGCTACAGGAGGACGAGGTCGTGAGGGTCCCCGAGACGATCGAGCTCGAGGAAGCCGCTTAGCCCCACGACGGCCGCATGGCTAGCTGGAGGTGATCTCACCGCTGGGCGCTTCGGTCAGCGGCTCCGGGATTCGCCTTGGCTCACGCCGATCCTGCGGCCGGCCCTGCATTGGTGCTGGCGGGGTCGCCGGTGAGGTGTTCGGATAGCCCGGGCGACTGCGAAAGATGCGCGAACATCCTATGTGCGACGCGCGCTCGGCACTCGGCGCTGATGATCACTGCCAGCCCGGGGCGCTGTCACCGAGTTCGGCGGTGGGTCCGTTCTGGACGCTGCCGGGGGTGATCATCAGCCCGCATTGCGCCGGGCGACACGATTGGCGCGTGAGCGGGCCGTGTGGCGGGTCGCGAGCGAGCAGCTGCGTCGCTACGCGGCGGGCGAGCCGCTGTTCAATGTCGTCAGCGATGGCTACTGAGCGCTGGTGATTGCGATTGCCGGCCGTGCGGGCGGGATCGCCGAGCTTGGTGCCCGACCGACCCACGACGGGGTCCGGCTCAGCCGCCCGCGACGATCAACAACCGACCCGCTCGCCTGCACGGCACACCTGGTCCGGAAGCTCGAAGATCCGACCGTCCGTGACGCGCATGTACAAAGCGGGCGTCCCCCATTCGATGTCGTCGCCGCGCCTGGCGAACATCGACAAGCGGGCTGAGGCCACAGCCGCGTCGATCGGTGAGCCATCCGCGATCGCGGAGTACAGGCCTTCGGCGAAGACGATTGCGGCCTCGTCACTGATTTCGAACTGCATTGCGATCACGGCGGGGATCTCGCGCTGAACCAACGATTCAGCCACTCCGACGAACGGATCACTCCGGCCGGAGCGGGCACCCTCGCAGGCGTTGAGGACGGCTAGGCGCAATGACCCGAACTCGCGTAGGACGGTGCCCAGCCTCTCGCCGCTGACCGCTCGTCCCCAGCCGCATTCATCCTCGAACAACAAGACTCCACGGTCGGACTCTCGGTCAAAGGTCCCATGTCCGACGTAGTGCAGGGCGTGAAACTCCTGTCTCTGAAGTGTGCTCAGCAGGCGCTCGACCGTCGCTGCCTCGAGCCATCGCAGCTCGACCGCGGCGGACGAGATCAGGCCAGACAGCGCACCCTCGAGGTTGGCGCGCTCTCGTTCCACATCTAGACGCTCGTGGTCCGCGGGACTACTGACAACGCCGAGGATCCGCAGCGGTGGGGCCACGGCGAGCGGACGGCTGCATCGCGGCAAATCGAGGTAGCGGACCACCGGCGTGGACGCAGACATCGACAGGAAGTCCGGCGCGTCGAACAAAAACTCCCACGGCACATCGATCAGCTCCGGCGATCCGGTCAGGCAAAGCTTGATCCGCAGGCCCCGGCGGTGGCTGCGGGCGTCCGCCAGGGCATCGCGATACAGGCCATAGACCTGACCCCGGAACAGCGCACAGAATAGGTCTCCGCCTAAATGCTTCGCCTCGCAGAGCGCTGAAGCGTCGAGACCGCCAAGACCACGTGACCGGCTGGCGAGCAGGTTGAAATTCTCCACCTCGCGCGCATCGAACGGAACTGCGAAATTCCCATGTGCCTCCGCCGAATGCGTGCTCGCGAGCACCCGATAGGCGTTGTCATTGTCCGGGGTGATCCGCAGGCGCAACTCGTCGTACTCACGCGTGTAGGTCGGTACACCGGACCACGTGTTTTCACCGTCACTGCGGTTGACCGCGCCGAAGCTGCGGCGGTGCGATCCCTCTCGCTCGTCGACGTCAGCAAGGGCACGCGCAAATCCGAATCCAGTCGGCGGGTCCTCGGCGGTCGTCGGGCCGGTTGCCGGGTGGGAGTAGAGATCAGCGAGCGTGACCGGTCTGTCTACCCGGTGATCGTGGCCGTGTGCACTGAGCCACGCGTTGGCCTCCGACACCGACAGCGGACCGAACTCGATGTCGGCAAGGCACCGGCCCGCGCGTCGGGTGGCCGGGTGAAGCCGCTTGACAGGTTCATTCGTGGTGATCAGTACCAGCGTTCTCGTTCCATGTCCCAGCAGGCCGTCGGCGACGTTCAGCAGGCGCGAGAGAGCCTGGCCCGCGACCGTCCGCGCGTCGGAAGCGATCAACTCGCCTGCGTCCTCGAGGATCACCAGACGCCACCTATCCTCGTCATCTCCGTCCCAGGTGAGAATGTCGAGCAGATAGGTCCCGCCACGCCCGAACAGCTCCTCCGGGTCGAGGATGAAGTGCGCAGAGCACCAAGGGGCCCAAGCGCGGACGAGCGCGCGAAGTGCATGCGACTTACCGGTTCCGGGCGCACCGCGCCAGAGGATCAAGCGGCCCCGGTCCGGACTCTGATCGGTCAACAGCCGCTGGAGCGCGTCGCGGACCGTGGCCGGGTAATTGCACGCGACGGCGTCAAACGACGGCGCCTCGATCTGACGGTGACGCACGGCGCCACTGCGGTCCCCCCGCATCCAAAACGCCACCGAGACGCGGCCGGCCTCTGGCCGCGAGCTCGCGAGCGCTCCACGGAGCGTCGTGATCGCCGAGTCGACCGCCGCCCGCGTCGTACCCCCGACCTCGACGGTGACATTCCCGTATGCGGTGTCGACCAGGACGATCCTGTCGCCAGGTAGGAGAAGCAAAGCCTCGACCTCGTCGCACGCTCGATCCGCACGCACGAGTACGGGCTCTCCCAGCTGAGCAAGCTGCGCAGGCAACACCGCGCCCGGGAACTCGTCACGGGCGACATGCGACAGCCGCCGCTCGAGCAGTGCAGCGACGAACAGACCACGCGGCACCGTCTCCGGCCAGGCATCCTTGAGACGCCGTGCCATGTGTGGCGCCACGTTGGCATCCGTCTTCGTGATGTTCATGGTTGTGGCCATGGAACGCCCCTCGGAGGAGTCGAACCTCCGATTTCGAGCAGCGACGTGCGCGCTCTTTCGCTGAGCCAGGAAGGGCGAGATGGAATAGTCAGTGCCGGGCTCACCCCGGCTGCGTTAGATGTAACTAGGGCAGCGCGGAGTGATCGCCCGAGACGACCACGACTTTACGCTGATGCCAATATCTGAACGCATGACGGCCCGGCAGCATACCGCCAACGACGCGAATCCTCAAGGAATTTCCGTAACACTCACATACGGACGGAGTCAATACCTTCAGTCCGTGCGACGGCCTCAGTGAACGCACCCTGGTGGGAGTCTGGCTCCGTAGCTCCTCCCGTCCGACCTTGACCACGCAAACCGCTGGGCAGAATCGCTTGGCGTGGCGTTCCCACCGCCCATGCCTGGGTCCCGGGCCGGCGACCGTTGTCCTGCTGGTCGCCGATCCAGGCCTTGGTACTGGCCAGACCTGACGGAGCCTCGAATTCGCATCAACCGGCGTCGCTCGGCACCAGCGCCCCCGGTTGAAGAGGGTCGGGTATGAGCTCAACCGACTGCTGGTGCCAGCGTCCAGATGCAGGCGGGCCTCACGCGGCGTCAGCGTGCGGCAGACCTTCGGAAGTGGGAGAGGCGCTCGTTCCCGGCGTGACACGCTACGCGTCGCTGCGACGATCCCGAAACGGCAACCGGGTCCGCGGACGCCGTCGCCTTCCGTCGAACACGTACAGGCACGCTTCGACAAGCTGGGCGTTGCGAGGCATCCCGCGGAGCACGGTGATCTCGGTCTGCGCCCTGACCTCGGCATCTATGACCGGTCACCTGGGAGTTCTTGCGGTGGCTGTCGTCGTTTCGGCGCCGTCAACGCCCGGTGATCCTCCAGAAGATCGGCCGGTTCGAAGGACACACGATCGTCCTGCGTCAACGCCGCGACTTGCATCGATTCCTCGAGACGATCACAACCGGCGAGAACCGACCGATCCCGGTCTGAGACGGCTTCCGCTCCGTCGCCCACGCGGCTGTGATGGCTCGACTGCCGCTCCGGGGAGCTCAGCGACTCAAGCGGAACTGTCCGGGTCGCAGTCCAGTCGGGGTTCGGGGGTAGGGCTCAGGCTGCCTCGATTCGGGTTGCGTGGGCGTCTGCGCGATTCGTTGCGAGCAGCTCTCCGCTCCTACTGTAGATCTCGCTTCCGCCGGTCACTGTGAGCGTCTGCCCGTCGGCTGCGAGAGACCCCTGGCCGTGGCCGTGGACGACGGTCGTCGGACGCCCTTCGGGGTCGTTCCGCACGGCGTTGAGCCAGTAGGAGACGCGATCGCCTTCGGCAGACCATTCCCCGACCGCGGGGGGGAGCTGACCGTTCTCCGCGTCAGCGCCCACGATCAGCCCGTCAGGGAGGAAAGTCCAGCGGAGCCGTTCATGCTCGCCTTGGCGTGGCCCCTCGGTGAAGGTCAGGTGTGCATGCCACGCGCCTATCAGCGCGGTGTCGATCTCGGCCGTTGTCATGTTTGTCTCCTGTTGCTCGTGGTGGCTTGTCATTGGGGTGACGGTCGTGTGCCGTGCATGCGGGGTGGATCACGCACCCGACGGCTCTCTACTTGGGTAGCTGTCCCAAGGGGCAAGGTAGTCCGGCGTGGCGCGCTTCCGCTCGATGATTCAGGAGCGAGAGCGGCTCGACGATCACCTCCAGTTCCGGACGACGAGCGAGAGTAGGTCGCGATGTGGCCCCTGCCAATCCCAGCGATCCTGGGATTTCGCGCCTAGCAGTCAGGGCGTACATTTCGCTGTATGACCCAGGAGCACGCCGCGTATGCCCGCCGGTTCGAGCGCTTGGCCAACGCTCCGATGGACCTCGCGACGCTTCCCGACAAGCTGCTCGAAGCGCTGGCGCGCGTCGTCCCGTTCGACGCGTTCTGTTGGGGAGCCGTCGACCCGGCGTCGCTGCTGCCGACGCGCGCCACCGGCACCACGATCCCGTGCACCACCTCGCTGATCTGGGAGGTCAACGAGTTGGTCGCCCGGGGAGTTGTACCGCGCGATATTCGCCCGCGGGCCCGGTCGGGGCGCTACGTCGCGCGGCTGTCGGAGGTCGTCGACGAGCGAAGCGAACACAGCGCGGCCTACCAGCGGGTCCTTGCGCCGAACGGGCTCGAGCACCAGCTCCGCGCCGCGCTCGTGCTCGACGGCACGCATTGGGGGTTGCTGCATATCGAGCGGCGCCAACCGGATTTCACCTCGAGTGAGGTGGCGCTAATCGACGCGCTCGTCCCTCACCTCGCGAATGCGTTCCGCCGCTGGATCCTCGCCGACGCAAACCACGCCGTCGGTACGGCAACCCCGGTCATGCCCGGCGTGATCGTGCTCGACCAAGACAACGAGGTCGACTCGATCAGTCCCGAGGCTGAGCACTGGCTCGCCGAATGGGGATTTGCCGATCTCAAGATCCCGTCCCCGGCGATCGCCGCCGTCGTAGGGGCCGCCCGCGCCCGGGCCGGCCGCAGCCACAACGAGATCATCCCTAGCGCACGGGTGCGACTACCAACCGGAACCTGGCTGCACGTGCGCGCCACCAACCTCATCCGCCCCGATCGCAAGCCCCGTACCGCAATCGTGCTCGAGCGCGCCACCCCCGACGAGGTCGCGCCGCTGATCGCGCGCGCCCACCAGCTCAGCGAACGCGAAACACAGATCGCGCTGCTCGTCCTGCGTGGCCTCAACACGACCGAGATCGCCTCCAAGCTCTTCATCTCGCCGTACACCGTCCAAGACCACCTCAAATCAATCTTCGAGAAGGCCGGGGTACGCAGCCGCCGAGAACTCGCCACCGACATCTTCGAATCCCACCTACGAGCCGCCTAACGCTTCACGAATTCGACGTGTTTGGGGCGGACAGCGGCGTTTCCCCAAAGCCGAACGGACAAGATCGCTCCACTGTCGCTCGGCCCAAAGTCAAGAGCTGGCGAGCCGACCAGCCGGACGGCGGACGCTCTCGCAGCGGACGAGGAGGAGCAGCGCGTCGGTGTCCGACGATGCCCAACCTCTGCATAGCATAGGCACACCCGCCGCGTCGGGGACGACGATGTCGGCGAGCGTGGCTCGCAGAATCACCGCGAATCCGACCGTGAGACTTCGGCATTAGGTCCGGTCCGTTGGCTGCTGCTCTGTCGCCTGCGGGCAGTCGGATCACGGGTGCCGCTTCGGGCGGCCGGGGACCGTAAGCAGAAGTGTGGGCTGGCCGGAGCCGAGCGGGTCAGATGGCTCCGTCTTCGTGAAACCAGCACCGATGATTCGACGTAGATGCCGCAGCTCGCGCGCCCGCGCTGCGGGCGTGGGAATTGCGAGCGGGCCTGCGGCAGCGGTGGCGGCCGTCGCCTTGCGAGCCGGCCTAGCCGCCGGCCCTCGTGCCGGCGTCCGTGCCAAGCGGCGAGATCGTGTTGGCGTCCGCGTTCGCGACCCACACCGAGCCCTGTCCCTCCGCGATGCTGATCGGACCCTGGCCCACGCGGATCGGCTGGCCGACGGCCCTTCCGGAGCTCGCGTCGATCCGCGAGACCGTGTCCCCGTCCAAGTTTGAGGCCCATACCACGCCGCCCGCGACGGTCATAGCGTATGGGTGGGCGCCCACGGCGACGGGTCGGCCGATCAGGTTCCCGGTCCGGGCGTTAAGCCGTGCGATTGTGTTGTTGTTCGCGTTCGCGACCCACACCGACCCGTCTCCCACGGCGACGCCATCGGGAATCGCACCGACGGGGATCGGCCCGCCGATAGCCTTCCCCGAGCCGGCCGCGAGCCGCGTGACCGTGTTGTCGTCGGCGTTCGCGATCCACACGGAGCCCTTTCCGACGGCGATCGCGTCCGGAAACGCGCCGACGGGGATCGGCTGGCCGACGACTCGTCCGTTGTTCGCGTCGAGCCGCGTGACCGTGTTGTCGTCGGCGTTCGCGATCCACACGGAGCCCTGTCCGACGGCGATCGCGTCCGGAAACGCGCCGACGGGGATCGGCTGGCCGACGACTCGTCCGGTGTTCGCGTCGAGCCGCGTGACCGTGCTGTCGTCGGCGTTCGCGACCCACACGGAGCCCCGCCCGACGGCGATCGCGTCCGGAAACGCGCCGACGGGGATCGGCGCGCCGACGACTCGCCCCGCGCCGGGATCTAACCGGGAGACCGTGTCATCGCCGGCATTTGCGACCCACACCCGTCCATGTCCGGTCGCGACGGCGTCGGGAAAGCCTCCGACCGCGATCGCTGGACGCGGGACAACCGATTCCGTCGCGGTCTTGGTCGCGGGCGGCCCTGGCTGGCTGGTCGCGGTGGTCGCGACCCGTCCCGACACAGTCATCGCCATGGCGATCACCGCCGCGACGGTTGCTGACACGATCACGCCGGCCGCAACCAGCAGCGAGCGCGTTCGCCGCCCTGCCATCGTGCCCGCGGGAGTGCCGCGCAAGCGCCCCCGCGCCCCTCCCGGTTGCGCTACCTCCCGCCGTTCTTCGCGGTCCGCGGCGTCGTCCCGTCGCGTCGATCCGGCCTCGACATCGGCCCGCGGCTCCGATCCCGGCGTGCCGTCAACCTCGGATAGGGCGTCCGATGCCGTCGTCGGGCCTGCGCCCACCCCCGAATCTGGCCGCACGGCCGCTTGCCCTCCAGCGCCGGGCGGCGCGTGCTCCTCGCCCTCGTCGCGGGCGCGCGCGTCGACCTCGCGACGAGCCTCCTCCTCCTCCTCCTCGGCCCCGTCCTGCCTGAGCCACTTGCGCAGCGTGACAGCCGTGATCCCCAGTTCCTCGGCCAGCTTCCACTGCGGCTTGCCACCGAGCTTGGCCAGCCTAACGGCCTCGCGTCTGAACTCCTCCGGGTACGGCGGCCTGTACCCGGGCACCTAAACCTCATCATCCCCCGGCACAGGATCGGTCAAATCGTCGGGCGGCTCGTCGCCACACCACCCGGAACGCGTCCCGGATCGCGACGTTCCTCCCGACCGAGGCCGCGATCCACTCCACGAGATCCGTTCCTACTGGGTTTCTGTTCTTTGGGGCAAGCATCGCATCTGCTCGTTCTTCTCCGCGGCCAGCCCAAGATCGCTGCCGGACTTCGCCCCGCTCGCGCTGTCAACCTCGTCCGGCTCGCCGTGCTGGGATTCATCGCCAGAGCACGGCGCCTGCTGGCCAGCACAGCCCGACCAGGGGGCCCCGGCGGGCCTCAGGAGGCCCGCCAAGACCCCCAAGGCGGGAACCAACCCCCCAGCGCCTACCAACTCGCCCACCGGTGCGTCCTTCTGATCGTGGCGGCGTGAGGCTGGTCCGGCCGTGCAACTATGTGGCTGCCGGTCAGATCAGAGAGAATGACCGGGCCCGCTTTCGGGTCGCTAATCGATCGCTAAGCAGATGCAGTTTCGAATCCTCGGTCCACTCGAGGTCGTCGACGACGACGGTCTGGCCTCACTCCCGGGGGCGCAGCGGTCGCTGTTGGCGCTGCTGCTGCTCAACGCGAACGAGGTCGTGTCCGCTGATCGGTTGATCGAGAACCTATGGGGCGAAGATGTTCCTGAGTCGGGACGGACCGCATTGCAGGTGCGGGTCTCGCAGCTCCGAAAGGCGCTCGGCGGTGCCCGCGGGCGGATTGCCACACTCGCGCCGGGGTATCTGTTGCGCGTCGGTCGCGACGAACTTGACCTTTATGGCTTCGAGCGGCTGGTGAGCGAGGCGGACGGGGCCGAGCCGGCGGAGGCGGCCGCGAAGTTGCGCGCGGCGCTTGGCTTGTGGCGCGGGGCTCCGCTTGTCGATCTGTCCTATACGTCATTCGCGCAGCCGGCGATCAGGCGGCTGGAGGAGCTGCGGCTTGCGGCGTTGGAGAAGCGCATCGAGGCTGATCTTGAGCTCGGGCGCCAGTCTGACCTGGTCGGCGAGCTTGAGATGTTGGTTGAGGAGCATCCGTTCCGCGAGCAGTTGCATGCGCAGCTGATGCTGGCGCTGTACCGGTGCGGCCGACAGGCCGATGCGCTTGCCGCCTATCAGAATGCAAGGCGGGTACTGGTCGAGCAGCTGGCGATCGAGCCAAGCGCGCCGCTGCGCCGGCTTGAGCAGGCGATTCTTCGCCAGGAAGCGTCGCTGGACCTCGCAGCGACGGTCGCTGCGCGCGCCGGGTTGGTCGCCACGGTATCGGAGTCCTCGCGGCCAGTCCCGAGCGAGGAGCGGAACGAGCCTCACAACCTGCCCACCCAGGTCTCCAGCTTCGTCGGTCGAGAGCGCGAGCTGAGCGAGCTTCGGCGGCTACTGTCGCGCGCTCGCGTGATCACGCTGACTGGCGTCGGGGGCGTGGGCAAGACGCGGCTCGCGCTGCAGCTCGCGGCGAGCATGCTGGATGAGTTGGGCGACGGGGCCTGGTTTGTCGATCTCGCGCCACTGACGAACGCAACACTGGTCGCCGGGAAGCTGGCGGGCGTTGTTGGAGTCCCGGAGCAGCGGGGACGATCGCTGCTGCAATCGCTGATCGCAGCGTGCAGGGACCGACAGTTTCTCGTGATCCTGGACAACTGCGAGCACGTGATCGGCGAGGCGGCCAATGTCGCCGACCAGTTGGTGCGCGGTTGTCCGAGGATGATCATTCTCTCGACCAGCCGCGAGCCGCTCGCGATCGAAGGCGAGCATCTATATCGGGTCCCCTCGCTGTTCGTCCCGCCGTCCAGCGCCGATCCCGACGGCCTGCTCGCGTGCGACGCGGTCCGGCTGTTCGCTGACCGCGCTCGCCAGCAACGCTCGGGCTTTGCCGTCGACGTCCACAACGCGTCTGCGGTGGGAAGGCTGTGCCGCCGTCTTGACGGGATCCCACTCGCGATCGAGCTCGCTGCTGCCCGGCTGCGCGCGCTGCCGCTCGACGAGATCGACAATCGGCTCGATCAACGCTTCCGACTGCTCACCGGCGGACATCGCACCACGCCGCCACGACAGCAAACCCTCCAAGCCCTGATCGACTGGTCATATGACCTGTTGAACCCAGAAGAACAGGAGATGCTCGAGCGCCTATCGGTGTTTGCGGCCGGGTTTGACCTCCACAGCGCTGAGGCGGTGGCAGGTGCCGGCTTCGACTCCCCGGTCGGCGTCCTCGATCGGCTCGCCGCGTTGGTCGACAAGAGCCTGCTCCAAACCGAGGGGGACGGCGGATCGGTCCGCTACCGGTTGCTGGAGACCGTGCGCGACTACGCAAGCGCAAAGCTGCTGGAGCGAAGCCAGCCAGCGGCGAGCGCGTTGCGCGGCGCGCACCGCGATCACTACCTCGCCTTGGCCGAGACTGCGGCGCCGCACCTGATCGGCCACGGCCAGATCGAGTGGCTTGACCGCCTCCAGCTCGAGCTCGACAATCTCCGCGCCGCAATCTCTTACAGTCTCCAAGACCCCGATCCCTCCGCTGGACTGCGGCTTGGCCGGGCGCTGTGCTATTTCTGGCTCTACCGAGAGCCTCGGGCTGAAGGCGCGGCGGCACTATGCACCGCGCTTGACCGCCCAGACGCCCAGCAGCCCACACTCCTACGTGGCCGCGCTCTTGTCGCCGCAGGCATCCTGCTCACAATGATCACGGGTGAGTACAACGCAGCAGCAGCCCGCGCTCAGGAAGCGCTCGCGATCGCCCGTGCGCTTGCCGATGAGCACCTCCGTGCCGAAGCGCTATACGTGCTTGCCCTCATCAACGGGAGTCGAGGCAACGAGCAGGCCAACCTCGAACTCACCGGCGAGGGGCTCGCCCTAGCCATGGCGCTGGCCGACCCGCATCTCACCGCCCTGTTACTGATGACGAGGGGATCCTCTCCGCACCTGAGTCACACCGAGCGAGCGCGCACGGTCGAGAAAAGCCTGGAACTGTCTCGCCAAGCCGGCAACAAAGCGCTGTACCTTCACGCTCTCAACAACCTCAGTTACCTCGAGATGGAAGGCGGAGAGATCAGCGTGCCGCGCGCGCGTCTTGCCGAGGCAGTCCGTCTCGCACGAGAGATCGGCGACGTACGAGGCCTGAGCTCGCATTCGTGCACGCTCGGGTTCGCGTCATACCTCGACAACGCCGACGCCGATGCCCGGGCGATGTTCGATGAATCGCTGGTCATCGCGCAGCGCAACGGTGACCAACTGATGGTCGCCTACGCGTACCTCGGCCTCGCACTGATAGCCAATCGCGCCGGAAACGCGCAAACAGCCGCGACGCTGCACGGCGCCGCCGATGCGATCCATGACAAGCTCGGTACGCGCTTCGACAGCCTGGAATCCAGGCTGCGCGATGCTGACCTCGCCCAACTGCGAGCGGCGCTCGGCGACACCGCATTTCAGACCGCTTACAACGCTGGACACCAACCTGACATCTCCGCTGCAGCTACCCCCGCATGAACGCGACCGCGATCCAAAAACCGTCGCCGCCGGTGCATAAATCTCTCACGCGGCTTGTTCAAATATTCGGTGGGATACGCGGCTTGAGCCAGGCGGATCTACGTTTCCCGACCCGTGGAGGGGACCCAATGACCAACTCAGCCCGTCGCTTGATCAGGACCGTCTCGGTCGCGTGCACCTTAGGGTCCACGGCTCTCCTCGCGCCCATCGTCTCGGACGCGCAGGCCAACGTGGTCAACCCCACGTCTCTGGTCAATCTCAATACCTGCAACCTCTCGGCGCTCAGCCAGCCGTTCGCCCGGTGGTTGGATTTCGCCCACTACGAACTCGCACCTGGCGGCGACTTCGAGAGTTCGACCTGGACGTTGACTGGCAAGGCCAAGCTCGTCGCGGGAAGCGAGCCGTACGCTGCCACGGGCGCCCTCGGCTCCTCCTCCCTGTCTCTGCCAGCCGGGTCATCAGCCCAGTCGCCTGTAACGTGCGTGGATGCGGCCTACCCTTCGATCCGTTTCTTCATTGCAGGCGAGGGATTGGTTGCGGTCAACATCGCGGATGGGAGTTTGGTGATCCCCGCTGGCGTTGCCGTCGCCGGTGGCGAATGGTCGCCGACGCCCGTGATGCTGACGCTCTCGGCGGTGCTGGGGGCGATGTCAGGCGGCACCGCCCAGGTGTCTCTGACCTTCACCGGCCTCTCTGGCAGTCCACGGATCGATGACGTGTTCATCGATCCGTGGAGTCGAGGATGATCGCTCCATCGCGGGGGGGTTGGCGAGCGGCGCACGCGCAACCGACCTGCTCGTCGCCCGAAGCGAGAGCACCGGCCCTAGACCTACAGGTGAGCAGAACGAGCACGCTCACGCACGCCAACGTCGAGACTGCAATTCACCGCTGAACGCGCGAGCAGGAGCCTCTTCTGCTAGCGGCTCAGCCAACCCTCAGCTAGCGCCGTCGCCGAGCTCCACCGAGGTCACCGAGCGCTTGCTGACCTCTGGGCACGGCATTCGCCGGGGTAACGACAGGCCGTAATCGGCGCTGCTCCTTTCCCAGGAAAAGCCGTCCGGATCGACGCCTGCGACGCCGAGAGTCACCGGTGTCCGGCGGCGTAGCTCCGCTGCTGCTCCGTCGCCGGACCGGCCACGAGAGCGCCGCTTCCGCTTCAGACCCAGAACACAAGCGAGGGTGCAGCCGAGCCCGCCGCTGACGTGCCCCCGTCTTCGTGGAAGCAGCACTGACGGGTCGGACCTTGAGCCGGTGGGTCGAGACGCGCCGGTGGCGACGTGGCTCGATCCTCCCTTGAGGCGGGCTGCCGGCCCGCCTGCCGCGGTACGGAGCGCCCCGGTCCGTTCTTGTCAGCGGACGTGACTGTCGGCGCCGCCTCGGACAGGCGAAGGAGACGGGGCGATCCTGGCTCTTATCTCCGGCGGTGCTGTTTGCGGGTGATGCGCAGGCCGTACAGGCCTATATTGCGCTCGGTGCCGTTGGCCGGCGTGTAGCTGACCCAGAGGCGGATTACGACCGCGTAGCGGTGGTGGGCGATCAGTTTCTTGCCGCGCTGTTTGGGGGTCACCGTCACCGCGAGCGCGCCGGCCCCGGATACGAGCAGGTGCTTTCTGGCGAACACGAACCGCCCCGGTGACGCCCGCAGCAGCGCGGCGGTGTGCGCGAAGTTTGAAAGCCAGGCTGTCTCCAGCACGTCCGCCGTCCCCGGCCCCGGGAAAGTGACCTTGAAGGTGACCCTCCCATTGGGCCTGGTGCGCACGTCGGTGATCGCGAACCGGTTATCGGGCAAAACGACCGTGTAGGTGATGCTCGCGCTCGCGGACTGACCGTCCTTGCTCGTCGCTGTCACCGTGTAGGTGAACGTGCCCAGCTTGGAGGTGTCAAGCAGGCCGGACGGGGCGCTCGCGCGGTTTGAGTCCGTGCACGACGCGAGGCCGGGACCACCCGTTCCCTCGGAGCAGCTGAAGCTGGTCGCCACACGTTGGCCGACCGCGTAGGTGCCACCCGACCCTGGCGAGCGAATCCGTGCCAACGGCGGCGCCACGACCGTGTAGGTGACGCTGGACTGACCGGTCAGCCCGTCGGTGCTGGTCGCGGTGACCGTGAACGTGTGCTGGCCGATAGTGGAGGTGTCGATGGCTATTCCCGACGGATTGCCGTTCTGATCCAGGCATGACTTGATCCCGGTGCCGCCGGCCCCCTCGCTGCAGCTGAAGCTCGACTTCACAAGGTGCCCCTGGGCGTAGGTCGCGCCGTTCGCTGGCGTCGTGATCGACGCCGTTGGCGCGGGGAAGCTGATCACGACCTCCGGCGTGCCCGTGGAAGACGCGGTCGCGATTGAGATCCCGCCTGAAGGTCCCGCGCCCCCGTAGCTCGAGCCGCCGCCGCCGCCCGCAGCGCCGGCGCCGCCACCACCGCCGAACCAGCCACCGCCACCGCCGCCACCGCCGGTGCAGAACGGAGGCCCGCCGCCGCCCGCTGCCGCGGTGCCCGCACCGCCGTGGCAAACGGGGTTCGGTTCGCAGGCGCTGCCGCCGCTGCCGCCGCCGTTGGTGCCGTCGGTCGGGCCGACCCCGCCCGCGCCGCCGATCCCAAAACTGCAGCCGCCGGCCCCGGCGCCGGTCACGGCCGGGTTGCCCGCGCTGCCGCCGTCGCCGCCGGTCTGCCCGGCGCCGCCGCCGCCGCCGGCCACCAGCAGCCGCGAGTCGGTCGCGACGCTGCCGGTCAGGGTCGCGCTCGCACGAGGCGCCGTCAGCAGCGCCGAGGAGCCGCCGCCCCCGCCAGAGCAGAACCCACCGATGCCGCCGTCAAACGGGCCCCCCGGCACGGTGCCCGGGCAGAGCATCATCGGATTGAAGCTGGTGCCGGGCCCGCCGACATCGACCCACAACTCGGCCCCAGGCGTGACCGGCAAGGCCGCGTTGTCCACCTTCGCTCCGAGACCGCCGCTGGTGTCGCCGACAGCACCCGGATTACCCGCTCCTCCGGGCGCACCGATCGCCGTCACGCTGACGGCGCTGATCCCGGCCGGCACGGTGAACGTGTCCTCGCTCCCGGGGTTGGTGTAGGTGCAGGTCGCGGTCGTGCCCGATTGCGAGAACTCGCCGTTTGTGCCGCACGGGGACGCCGCCAGCACTCCAGGCGCGACGATGAGCACGGCAGCGATCACCGCGAGCGTGGAGAGCACCGTCCGGGCACCCAGCAGCCGTTCTGGCGCCTGCCCGCGGCCTACATACCCGCCACTGCCACCGTGAAACGACGTCATCGCCTGGCCCGACTTCGAACTCTGCAGACGGTCTCTCCCCTCAAGAGCGGCTTACCGCACCTATATCAGAGCAGTGCGCGCGCTGCAACCCAGCCGAGGATCGCTCCCCCAACAACCCCGCGGCGGCCAGCTCCTGCTCGTCGGCGTCCTCCCGTATCAGATCGGAAACCAGAAGCCCCAATCGAAGGCGGCAGAGCGGTGCATCGACCGAGCGGCAACGCTCTCGCGAGACCCCGACCAGACTTCCCGTATGTCGCCCACGCGGCAACCTCGCCGTCGCCTGCCGCTGACGCGGCCGCCTGTTCGTGAATGGGAAGTGTCAGCGAGCTTGTCCCGGGCGGCGGTCGGGCGTCCTGCATTTGCCGACCTGCAGGTTGCTTGCGTCCTGGTCCGAGACTCCTGCGCCGCTGTCGCTGGGTCATCAGGCCGGACGGCCAGGAGTCAGGTGGGCGGCGGCTCTGAGGCTTCCGGGATATCCCGGCCGAAAGCCTCCAGGGTGATCGCGTCGGGCTCGGGACCGCCGCGGCGGCCGGTGTCAAGGCTGTCTATCGCTGCCATCTCGTCGTCGGATAGCTCGAAGTCGAACACGTTGATGTTCTCGGCGATGCGGCTGGGTTTGGTGGACTTCGGAATGACCGAGCGGCCGTGTTGCAGACCCCAGCGCAGCATCACTTGGGCTGGAGTCTTGGCGTGGGCGGTGGCGATGTGTCCGATGGCCGGGTCGTCGAGGGTGCTGCCGTGGCTGCCGTCGCGGTAGAAGGTGATGCCGCCGATCGGTGACCAAGCTTGTGTGACGATGCCGTGCTGCGCGTTGAGGTTCTGCACGTCTGGCTGCTGGAAGTAGGGGTGGCACTCGATCTGGTTGACCGCAGGCGCCGCGGTGGCGCGATCGAGAAGCGCTGTGAGGTGCTCGATCATGAAGTTGCTGACCCCTATCGCGCGGACGTTGCCGTCAGCGAGCAGGGTCTCCAGGGCACGGTAGGCCTCTAGGGTCCGGTCGAACGCCGACGGCAGCGCCTGGTGCAGGATCAGCAGGTCGATCTGGTCGACGCCGAGCTTTCGGGCGCTCTTCTCGAAGCCGTGTAGTGTCTCGTCGTATCCGTAGTCGCTGATCCAGATCTTGGTCTCCAGGAAGATCTCCGACCGTGCCAGGTCGGAGCCGTAGACCGCTTCGCCGACTTCGCGCTCGTTGCCGTAGGCAGCTGCTGTATCGATATGCCGGTACCCGGCGCCGAGGGCGGCGCGGACGGCATCGCGGGTCTCGTCAGGGGGCGTCTGAAAGACGCCCAGCCCCAGCGCGGGGATCGTGACGCCGTTGCTCAGTTCCAGGGCCGGGGTGGTGGCTTGGACCATTGTCGCGTTCGTTCCTCTCGTATCGGGTTGGTGTGGGATGTCGGTCTTCACAGCGCCTGCTCGGTCGGGCGGACGAGGATCTCGTTGAGCGACACGGTGCCCGGGCGTGAGACGGCGAAGGCGATGATCTCGGCGATGTCGTGCGGCGCGATCGCGGTTGCTTCATACATCTGCTTGACGGCCGACTTGGTCTCGCTGTGGGTGATGTGGTCGGCGAGTTCGGTGGCGACGGCGCGGGGCTCGATCACGATCACGCGCACGTCGGGATGAAGTTGCTGGCGCAGCGATTCTGACCAGCCGTTGATCCCCCACTTGGTCGCGGCGTGGACCGCGTTGCCCGGCCGCGCGGGGCGGCCGGCCACCGAGGAGAGGTTGATCAGATCGCCGCCACCGTCGGCGAGGAGCTGATGGAGGAATACCTCGGTCGTCGTGATCGCGCCCAGCAGGTTGGTCTCGATCATCCGGCGGTAGTCGTGTGAGAGCTCGGCGGAGAACGGGCCGAGCAGCATGACGCCCGCGTTGTTGACCAGCATGTCGGCGCCGCCGAGATCGTCCTGGACGCGCTGCGCGGCGGTCACGATCGAGTCGCGGTCGGTGACGTCGGCCTGGCTTGCGACAGCGCCGTTGCCGAGCTCGTCGGCCAGGGCCTGGATGCTATCCACGCGCCCGGCGAGCAGTGCGACGCGATAGCCGTCGGCCGCCAGCGCGCGAGCGGTCGCCTCGCCGATGCCCGATGAGGCGGTGATGACCGCGACGCGGCCGCTGGTGCTCTCAGTGCTCATGGTGGTGTTCTCTTTCACGTTGAAGTCGTGGGGCCGGCTTGACTGTCGCACCGATCGGCGGAATCTGAGACGCCTTGTCAGAGGGGTACTGACAGGGCACCTCTGGGCACGTGGGACCGGCGTACAGTCCAGACCATGAACGGACAACGAGCTCTCGCAGTTTTTGATCTCAAGACGCGCCAAGGTCAAGCTCGAGCAGGCCGGCCTACCAATCTACGGCCAGCGGCGCGTGCCCGGGCTGCGGCGTGAGGAGGTCGCCTCCCTGGCCGGCGTGAGCATCGAGTACTACGAGCGCATGGAGCGCGGCAACGCCGCCGGCGCCTCCGCTGGCGTTCTTGAGGCGCTCGCCGATGCGCTGCGGCTCGACGACGCCGAGCGTACCCACCTATTCGATCCCGCCGCGCAGGAGTTCTTCCTCGACTGGGAGAAGGCGGCCAAGGACCTCATCGCAGCGTTGCGCTCGATGGCCGGCCGAAATCCCTACGACCGCGCGTTGTCTGCCCTCGTCGGCGAGCTGTCGACCCGCAGCGAAGCGTTTCGCGGCTGGTGGGCTGCGCACAACGTCCGCTACCACCAGACCGGCACCAAGCGGCTGCACCATCCTGTCGTCGGCGACCTCGAACTCAGCTACGAGGTCATGGAACTCGCAGCCGACGCCGGACTACGACTAGCGATCTTTACCGCCGAACCCGGCAGCCGTACCGAGGAAACCCTCAACCTGCTCGCGAGCTGGGCCGCGACGCCCGCCCAGCTGCCCGGCGAGCGTCTGGCTGCCGACGACGTGCGGCGCTCGTAACCGCATGACCTCGCCGCACGATCCGTCCAGGCAGCGCTTGATCGCACGCTACAAGAGTCGTGCCCTCGTCAAGCGACGAGCACCTCGCCGCCAGAGCTGGAGCGCCGTCCGACCCAGCCGATGTCGTAGCCGGTGATTCGTGGAAGCAGAAGCGAGCGGTTGCGGTCGCAGGGCTCCGTCAGTGCGCTCGAATCTGGGCGAACGGAGAAGTCCGTTGCTGGCGGAGCTGGCGAGCGCATCAACGCGAAGGCGAGCGTCAGGTCCACACCCTGGAGTGCCGCTTCGTGAGGGCGTCGACGAACGCTGTCAGTGGTGCGCGCGGGCCGGCTCGGCGGTGGGTGGCTGCTCGTTGGTCAGGAGCCAGAACAGGCCGATGCGGTGCACCGCGGCGGCGAACTCGTCGCTATTGATCGGTTTGCGCACGTAGGCGTTGGTGTGGTCTCTGTACGCGCTGAGGATGTCGCCGGGCTCGTCGGAGCTCGTCAGGATCACGACCGGCACGAGCGCTGTCCGGTCGGCCGTCCGTATCCGGTGCAGGATCTCGAGCCCGTCGAGGCCCGGGAGCTTGAGGTCGAGGAGCACGAGCATCGGAACCGGGAGGGTGTCGTCCAGCAGACGCTGGAGGGCCAGCCGGCCGTCGGCGATGTGGCAGATGTCGGTGGCGATGCCGCTGGTGCGCAGAGCGTGGATTGTGAGCTCGGCGTCGTCAGGGTTGTCCTCGATGAACAGGATCTCGGCGGTGCTCATGGCGCTGCCTGGTTGGCGGTGGCGGCCCCGGGCTCGGTGGCTGCCGGGAGGGTGATGGAGAAGCTCGCGCCGTGGCCGAGGGCCCCGGAGGCGGTGATGCTGCCGTCGTGGCGGTGGATCACGCGCTTGACGGTTGTCAGTCCGATGCCGGTGCCGGCGAATTCGCTCTCGGCGTGCAGGCGCTGGAAGGGACTGAATAGTCGATCCGCGTACTTGGGGTCGAACCCGGCGCCGTTGTCGCGGACCTGGACGGCAAGGTTCTCACCGTCGCGCGCGCCGTTGATCTCAACCCGCGCGTGTGTGGTGTGGCGGGTGAACTTGAAGGCGTTCTCGAGCAGGTTGGTGAGCGCGATGCGCAGCAGCGGCTCGTCGCCGGTGACGCGCAGGCCCGGCTGAATTGAGACCTCGACGTCGCGCTCGGGGTCGGGGTCGGCACTGCGTAGCTCGGCGACGATCTCGTGCGCGAGGGCGCTGAGGTCAACGGTCGCCGTGCGCCAGCGGCCGCTGGCCGAGTCGTGAGAGCTTCAGCAGCTCGTCGATCATGGTGCCCATCGAGTCGGCGCCGGCCTTGACCCGCTCCAGCGAGTGAAGCGCCTCGGAGGGCAGGTCGTGTCCAAGCTGGTCTTCGAGCATGCTGGCGAAGCCGTGGATCGCGCGCAGGGGGCCGCGCAGGTCGTGGGAGACGGAGTAGCTGAAAGCTTCGAGTTCGCCGACGGCGGATTCGAGCTGGGCGGTGCGCTCGCGGACCCGCAATTCGAGCTCGGCGGACAGCCGGCGCAGCTCGTCCTCGGCGCGCTTGCGCTCAGTTACGTCCCGGAGCGAGGCGAGCGCCGCGGGCTGGCCTTCCCAGTCGATCGCGACGACGCGCATCTCAGCCGTCCTCGGTGTAGGACCGCCGACGACGTCGATCTCGCTCGACTCGCCTGGAACGAGCGGAAAGCCGAGCCGGGTGCCTTCGAGCGCCTGCGCTGCGCGGCCGATCAGCCGCTCGGCGGCTGGGTTAGCGAACACGACGACGCCTCGCGCGGTCGATCACCAGCATCCCATCGACGTTTTCGCGGATCACCGTCCGCAGACTCTGTTCCGCGACCGGCGCGCCGCCGGCGACGGCGGTATCCCTTTGGCGCTGCGAGCTCACCGCTCGTCCCGCCCGCGCTGCCCGCCCTCAGCGCCGTCGGCTTCAGGGCTGATCTCCGCCAGTCCGGCCAGGATCCCGCGAACCCCGCGAATCGGGCCGAGTAAACGCATCCCGGTGTCGGTGATCTCGTACTCGTGCATCTCTCGGGCATGCGCACCCCCGCGCAGCTTGAGCACCAACACGGCGCGCCTGATCTCGCTATCGAGATCGTAGTAGCGCAACGCGATGACTGAGTCAGTAATCGTCGACAGATACACCGCCGTCGCGTGCTCGCCGCCCAGCAGTGTCGGAAGCGTGGTCGTCATCAAGGTCCCGACACCGCGTCCCTTCAGGAACCCGGTCAGCCCGACGCCGAACTCGCGAAACGCTCTCGGCGGCGCGTTGTGTTCCAATGCGGTCATGCTGTCGATCACGAACCGCTCCGGCACGAACTCATCGACGCTGTGCTTGATCTCGACCAGGAGATCCTCGAGCCCCGCGCGCTCCGGATAGCGCGAAACGATCCGCAGCCGACCGTCGCTCCGCGCCGTCTCGAGATCCACTCCCCACGACCTCGCGTTGCGGACCAGCTGTGACGGGTTCTCCTCGAACGACAACAACAACCCCCGCTCACCGGCCGCCAGCCCCGCGGCGATGAACTGCACGCCCATCAGCGTCTTGCCCGTACCGGTCGCGCCCGTGACCATCACCAGCGAATCGCGGTAGATCCCACCCCCGCACATCTCATCCAGCTCGGGCACCCCAAGCGACATCCTCTCCGTCGCAGCGTCGCGCGGCGCCTCGATGATCGAGAACGGCACCAGCTCGATCCCGGCCTTGGGGTTGATCACGAACGGGAACTCCCCCTTTCCGTGCTCGGCGCCGCGCAGCTTCAGCACCTCGATCGTGCGGCGGCGAAACTCCGCATCAAGGTCGTTACGCAAGATCACCACGTTGTCAACGACGAACTCCTCGGCCCCGTAACGGGCCACATAGCCGCTCGGTCCCGAGCGCTCCGCCGCCAACAACGTCGTGGCGCCCAGCGGCCGTAGGTCGCGCACCATCGCCGCGAACGCCCGCCGCACCTCCGCCGCGGCCGAGAACCCCGCTGACAGCGCATCGATCGGGTCAAGGACCAACCGCTTGCCCTCAACCTGCGCTAGCGCGTGAGCGATCCGCGACGACAACCCCCCGAGATCGAACCGGCCGCTCACGACCGCTTCCGGATCCGGCGTCGCGTCCACGATCGCCAACCGCCCATCCTCGAGCAGCCCGCCGAGGTCCCATCCAAAGCTCTCCGAGTTCGCGATCAGATCATCAGGGCGCTCCGCGAACGTCACCAGCACGCCCGGCTCGCCGAACTCCCTCGCCCCGCTCGCCAAGAACTGAAGGCCAAAGACCGTCTTACCCGACCCCGTCCCCCCAGCCACCAACGTCGTGCGACCCTCCGGCAACCCCCCCAAAGCCAGCGAATCGAAACCCGGGATGCCAACCTCAACGCGCCGCAAACTCCGCTCCTCCCAGTAGTCCGTCAATGGCGCCGCCGACGCGCGCTCCCGCGTCGAACCGCTCTCTCAGATCACTCACGAAACCGCCCCGCCCAAGTCCAGAATCCTCGAAACCTCCCGCCAATCCCCGAGATCCCCAATCACACTCAGCCGCGGCGCCGGGTACAACCGCACCAAAACAGGGGTCGCGACGATCCCGTCAGCCTCCGCCACCTCCGGGCACTCGAACACGTCCACAACCTCCACCTCCCAATCCTGTCCCCCCAACCGCTCGCGCACCAACTCAAGCTGCCTACGCGCCAAGATCGACGGCGCACTATCGGCCGCCACGTACAACCGCAGCGCGACCCCAACTCGCCCCGGCAGATCCTCGCCACCAACCACACCGAACCTCACAAGCCCCGCTCAACCATCCGCCGCGCGGAGCGATCCCAACCGCATCGCGCGAGATCGCGACCCGGACAACGTCAAGCACAAAACTCGCCGCGCACGCGTAACGGGACGATTCTTGCCGAAGACCATAGCCGCGCGATCCGGACCGAGCACCACAATCCCTCCGTACGTCTCCGCTTGACGACTGCGCGTGCTCATTATGCGCCGTCGACGCGGCGTTCGGGACCCATCGATCGTGTCGGGCAGTTGCTCTCCTGTCGAGCCCTGGCTGCCGGGGGGCCGGATCCGTGTGTTTCACATGGTCGTAGATGTTGAGGCAGTCCCAACCGGGGCGCGCCCACGATTGGTCCGCGTTGCGAAAACGAAGCCGTTGCGCTGCTCGGGTGGAGCGTCGGACTAGGGGTGGTCGAACACGGTGTCCACCAATCCCCGACCGCGCGCACGATCGGCGCGGTCCCGTAATTCAATGCGATCTGCTGCACGAGCCCGCGCAAACATACTCGGCGTCAGGAGCAGATCCGCGCTCGAGTGCACCAGATGCCCGCAGCTGCGAGTCGTGCGTTATCGTGCCGCCCGAAGCAGGATGACGGCCCCGGCGACGGTCTCCTCGTCCCGGCTCGCCGCCAGCCGCTGATGTCGTCAGCAAAGCTCGTTCGAGGGCAGTCTCGGCTCGATGAGCGTCGGCCGACTTCCGCGCGTCCTGTAACGGCCTGAGCGCGTCTCGCAGCTCGGCGCCCTCGTCCGCCGGCTGTCCGCCCAGGGTTCCCCTGCGGACGCCCGCCAGGAGCTATCGCTACTTTGATTTCGGGCCATTTCGGGCCTCCGGAAAGTGGTTAGCGAACGAGCTCGAGATACCGTCCCCGGGCCGCTTCGAGGCAGGCGCGCTTGGGGTCAAGCGCATCGTGCAGGTTCGCCGGGCGGTACTCGGCGAACGCTCGGGATCCACGCTGAGAGCGCCCGCGATCTCGCCAGGAAGCGAGGACTCGGGTGCTCCTTCCCGCTTGTCAGGCCGGCGATGCTGTCGGTCGTGGACGGCTTGCTCGGTTACGCGGCCGCCCCGTTGCTCCCTTCGCGTGCGACAGTGTTGAGCTCCCGCGCGGCGGCGAGCGCACGGGCTTGCGCTGGGCGCGGGGAGCTGAGCGCACCTGCGTCGCCGTTGGCGGCGGCTGGGGCATTGGGGGCTTGGTTCCAGGCGGGTAGCGGGTCGAGCTGCCAGAGGCCCGCCGGGTGCTCGTCGAGCCAGCGCTGCGCGTCGGCTTGGCCGAGTTGGATCAGTTCCTCGGCGAATTCGCCGGCGAAGAACAGGTAGCTCAACAGCTCACCGTGCATGGCGTCGGCGCCGGCGTCGAGGATCTTTCCCAGCAGCCACAGATCGCGGGCGCCGGCCTTCCAGGGGCGCCCGTAGTGCTTGCGGTAAACGCGCCTGGCGATCTCGCCGATCGCCGCGGGGTCCTCGGGCGCGATGAAGATGTAGGGCACGGGCTGGACCGGCTCGTGCAGCCCGCCCGGCTGCTGGCGCGTAGCGGGACGGTGGTTGCGAGAGCGTCCGTTGGTGGCGGGGAGCCCGGCTCCGATCAGGGCGTTCGTGTTGGCGAGCGTGCGGATGTCCTGGGCGAGCGGGTCGCCGAGCGCGGCGTGCAGCAGGTGCGCAGCCCCGACGTAGAAGTCGGGCTGCTCGGCGGGGGCCGCAGTCCGGCTCGGGGCGATGGAATTGAGCGCGATCACGATCACCCTCTCGGCGCCGAGCCACAGGGCCGGTTTGATCGGCGTGTTCAGCCGCGATCCGCCATCGTAGTACCAGCCGGCTGCCGGCTCGGGCTTGGTTACGCGCACGGCCGGGAACAGCGCCGGGATCGCCGAAGAGGCGAGGACGTGCTCTGGCCCCAGCTCGGGGGTCGCGACATACTCGATCCCACGCAGCGGGTCCTCGCGGTGTCGCGGAATCCCGCCCTGATGAAACACGACCGACCGGTTGCCATAGGCGGGGGCCGCGACCACCCCGAGCGCTAGCCGCTGCTCGCGAATGTTCTCGCCCAGCTGGTCGAAGTCCACGATCCTTGAAACCGTCTGCCGCAGCGGTTCGGGATGCAGGATCGACGCGCCGTGCATGCTGCTGACCGGCAGAAACTCGCCGACGTAGCGCATAAACCGAGTCGCGCCGCCAACCGCCATCAGCGGCGCGCACACGTCCCCGAAAGTCAAATCGCGCCAGAAGCTCAGACCGTCCTCGATCGCCTCCTTAGCAGGACGATGCCAATTGGCCACCAGATACGACGCGATCAGCGCCCCCGCGCTCGTCCCGACGATCACCCTGACCTGATCCTTGAGCTCGGGCAGCAGCACCGACAACGCCCCGGACGTGTAGGCGCCACGCGCCCCACCGCCACCCAGCACCAAACCCACGTCGCCGCCCGCACCATTCCGCCCGCTCACGGCCTCACCCCTCGCGATCGCCCGCGCAACCACCCCACGCGGCCATGACTGTCCGCGTAGCCACACAAAAACGACGCGTCCACGACGCCGGCACCGAGCGCTGCGCGCGGAGCCCAGCCCATCACCGGCTGACCTGTTCGACAGAGCTCGACGACCTCTCCTGAGCGTCCGAGGTACACGCCCTGCGAGTCGCTACCGGGGCCAACGCGCGCGATCATGGGATCAAGCCGAGGCGTTCCAGCATGTCGGGGTCGGTGAGGTAGTGGTGCGCTGCCGCGATCAGGCCGCCGGCGATCCGATGCAGCGCGCAGAAAGGCGCAATCTCGAACTCCCCGCCGACCGTCAGCCCACCCACCGCGAGCACTCGGTCATCGCCCGCGCCGTGGACGTCAGACAACACGATGACGTGCTCATGACGCAACTGCGTCAGTCGCGCGAACCACCGCTGAACGCCGTCATGGCCGTCGTATGAGCCATCGAGCCCGCGGAGCCTCAGCGGGTAAAGGCGCACCTCCGGGTCAAGGCGCGCGAGCATGCCCTCGAGATCCCGGGCGTTGAACGCATCCACCCAATGCCGCACGAGCACATCAGACGACAGCGCGACGGTGGCTCCGGACACGCTCAGCGCCTCCGCTCAGCAGCCGGCGGCGCCACGAACCGGTCGGCACCGGGTACCGCATCGGCAGCGTACAGCTCGCCCGTCGGCAGCGTTGAGGCGAACAGACCAACGGGGATGCCATCGTGAGCCATGCATCGCGGGCAATGCTCGACCGTCAACCAGCTTGCCCTCGGTGTGATCGTCAAGCCGCAGCGAGGGCAGTTCAAATAGATCGCGCCGACAACGCTGGACGCCGGACCGCGCGTCTGACGATGCGCCATCGACGCCATCAACCCACGGCTCGCGATCGGTCTAGGCGAGGCGAGAATTCGGCGTCCCGCTGCGTGGGGGTCGCGATCCTGAGTCGCGGCATTCCGGGCGCAGCACGGATTGAGGCGGACTCGATCCAGCCACCAACGATCGCAGAAACACGAAAGAGCGATGAAGCCGCCTCACCCAGGTTCGGGGACGCAGGCGATGCGATCTGAGGTCCGTCCACAAGCAAGCTCCTCGGCCATACCAGGCCGACCCGATTGCCACGGACCCAGCTATGCGGCCAACGCGTGACCGCGAACTCGTCCCGCTCTGAAGGCGCAACCCCCGATGCAATCAATGACCACCAATCGGGAATCGCTCTACGTCAACTCTAGCGGCCACGACACGCACACGCCACGAATTCAGTACTTTCGCGCACATCTCGACCAGGCGTAGCATCGCCCAAGAGCCAGCGCTCAGAGGCTCGTCGCACTTACCTATCTCAATCGTGAACACGGGCACACGGCCACCACCGCGCGCGCAATTGCCCGGCGCGCTATCGACAGCGATGATGTCCCACCCCCCTGGCCGATCTGGAATTGCCGGCGATGGCGCTCGACCCGAGGCCGGTGGACGAGCCGATCCGGGAGTCGTGGCGCAGCGGCGTGTCGCAAATCGTGCGTTGCGGCGCTAATCGCCTCGCTCGGCGAGCGCTGCCGAGGTCGCTCTGAGGCAGTAATGCGCCGAGCAGGCTGACCCCGCGGCTGTATCCGTTCACTAGCGCGCAGATTGACGGCGCCGCAGAGGCTGCCGACCGACTGTAGGCGACCGAGTTCAGCAGCGACCGGGGACCTCTGGAGTCAACAGGTCTCGGATGGTCCTACCTTTCCGCTTGGGACACGAATCCAACGGGCGGCGGGTGCAGGGAGAGGCGCGTCGTGCCGGGGTTGATGCGATTGCATGGGGCCGCACGAGGATCTCGGTAGGATCGATCGCATCCTGTTCGGTCGACGCCAGCCTGATCGCGCATCGCGCCGCCTTACCGCATTGGGTTGGCTGCTTGAGCTGGGCGCGAGTGTGACGCGCCCTGGGCCGAGCGTGAGACCGGATGGGCGTGATGGATCAAGGGTGTCGTGAGATTGGCTCGACATCACAGTAAGGCGCGGAGACCGCTTGCATACGAAGAGGCAGAGCGTGATGCGGACTCTGGCACCTCGCGAGAGAATGCGGCCGCTCGCCAGAAGTGAGCCAAGGGGCTGTCGGGCCGGCTTTGCGATAGTGCGCGCGGGTGTGGTTCGTGTGCGCGACGGCCTGCTGGTAGCGACCGGTCAGCTGCCGGGGGTCGATAGCGGCAAGGGGGTGTGATGTGCGCCTCGGGTGAGTCGGAGTCGTTGGTGCGGGATGTGTTGCTGCGGGACGGGTCGACGTTGCGTCTGCAGGCTCCGATGCCGGCGGATTTCGACGACATCAAGGAGTTCTTTGACGGCCTGTCGGACGAGAGCCGTTACATGCGCTTTCATGGCTATGGGCGTACCGACATCGCCGCGCGTGCCGCCGCGGAGGCTGGTGGTGTTGATCGGTTTGCCCTGATTGCCCGGCATGACGGCCCGGTGGTGGCGGTCGCTGCTTTTGACGGGTTGCGCGAGCCGCGGGCCGCCGAGGTTGCGTTAGCGGTGGCCGATGATTTTCAGCGCCGCGGCGCGGGAACTCGGATGCTCGAGCAGCTGGCGGAGATCGCGGCGGAGCGTGGGATTACCCGGTTTGATGCGGAAGTCCTGTTCAGTAACCGGGCCATGTTGGGTGTGTTCGAAGGTGCCGGGTTTGCAGTGCGGCGCCGGGGGGTTGATGGGCTGACGGTCTCGCTTGATATCACGCCAGCGGAGGCGGTGCGGGAGCGGATCGACGAGCGTGATCATTTCGCGGCGGTCGCTTCGCTGCGGCCGCTTCTGGCGCCTTCGTCGATAGCCGTCGTGGGTGCTGCAGAGACACCGGGAAACGTGGGCCGCGCGGTGTTGTCGAACATCGTCGCCGGCGGTTTTCAGGGGGTGGTGATGCCGGTTCATCGCGCGGGGGGTGTGGTGTGCTCGAGGCAGGCCGCTCGGAGTCTCGCCGAGCTGGAGGCCGCTCCGGAGCTCGTGATCATCACGGCCGCCGGCGATGACGTGCTCGAGTTTGCCGCCGAGGCGGCCGCGACTGGAGCGAGAGCGCTGCTTGTGCTGCCTGCCGGTCTCGAAGACGACGGCGTGACATCCGTGGAGCGGGAGGAGCGGCTACTGGAGGTCGTCCGGGGCTCGGGCCTGCGGCTCGTCGGGCCGAGCTCCTTGGGAGTGGTCAACACCGCCGCTGAGGTGAGCTTGAACGCCACCTTCAGCAGGGCGCGCGTGCGCGCCGGCGCGCTGGCGATCGGGGCCCAGGCAGTTGCGCCCGGGCTTGGGCTGCTTGGGCATGCGGAGGCCCGGCAGATGGGCGTCTCGATGTTGGTCTCGGTTGGCGGCCGTGCTGATGTCTCGACGAACGATGTGCTGGAGTGGTGCGAGGCAGATGACCGGACGGCCGTGGTGATGCTGTACGTGGAGTCGTTCGGCAATCCTGAGCGCTTCACCCGGGTCGCGCAGCGCGTGTCGCGCCGCAAGCCGATCCTCGTAATCAAGGGACGTCGCAGCGCCGAGCGATCGCGCAGCCAAGCACGCTCGCAGACGGCTGCGGCGCTGCGCGGCGATGCGGTTATCGACGCGGTGTTGCGGCAAGCCGGGGTGCTGCGGTTTGAGAGCAGCGAGGAGCTGTTTCATGTCGCGCAGCTGTTCGAGAGCCAGCCGTTGCCGAGCGGACGGCGAGTCGGGATCGTGAGCAACTCGGCGAGTGTCGCGACGCTCGTTGCCGACGCGTGCGCAACGCGCGGGCTGGAGGCGAGAGACGAGCGCGGAGCGCCGTACCCGGTGCTGTTGGGGCTCGGCGCCGGAGCGCAAGAGTACGCCGCGCAGGTGTACGAGTTGCTCGGCGAGGCCGGCATCGACGCGCTGATCGTCTGCTACGTCGACCGGCTTGACGGCGACCCGGAGAGCGTTCTGGATGCGATCTCCGTGGTCTCCTCGGGACAGCGAAAGCCGGTTGTGGCATCCGTTGTGCGGTCTGATGGCCGGCTGCCCCTGAGCAGCGCTTCGGGCGTGCCGAACTTCGTGTTCCCGGAGTCGTGTGTGGCTGTGCTCGCGCGCGCGGCCGAACGCCGCGCCTGGCTGTCGCGGCCGCTCGGCGTGCGCCCGCAGTACCTCGACCTGGACCGGACGGCAGCGCGCGCGGTGATCTCTTCAGTGCTTGCTCGCGAGCCTCCGAGCGGTTGGCTTTCGCTTGCCGACACCGAGGCTCTGCTGGCCACGCACGGAATCCCGTTTGCCGCCTCGTATCGCTGCCGCGATCTCGAGCGCGCGCTCGCCGTGGCGCGGGAAATCGGCGGTCCGGTGGCGCTCAAGGCGGACTTTGCCGCTCCCGTACACGCGAGCGAGATCGACGCTGTGCTGCTGGGATCGGAGGGCGAGGAGGGGGTGCGAGCTGGGTGGCGCGAGCTCGAGCGACGGGTGCAGACGGCCGGGCGAGAATGGACTGGAGCGAGGATCCAGCGCCTTGAAGCGTCCGGCGCCGACATCCTCGTTGGCGCGTTCAGCGATCCCGATCTGGGCTCCGTGATCGCGGTCGGCCTCGGCGGGCACCGGGCCGGGCTTGGCGAAACGGTGGCGTTCCGCCTGCCGCCTGCGACCGACGTCGAGACCGACGAACTGATCGACTCCTCCCGCGGCGTCGCGACTGAGTTAGACGGGTTCGGGGGTGGCGCTGCGCTCGACCGCGCGGCGCTTCGCGAGCTGATCCTGCGCTTTGCCCTGCTCCTCGGGGAGATCCCCGAGGTGGTCGAGGCTGACCTCAACCCGGTCCGGTGTACGACCAACGGCTGCGTCGTGCTCGACGCTCGAGTGCGAATCGAGCGCCGGCGCCCGGTCGAGCGCGTCAAGACGTGGTGACGGGCTTCGTTTCCTCAACCACCCAGGGCGCCCCAAACGTGGCCCGGCGCTCCCCGAAGCCGTCTCCAGCCGCGCACTTCAAGCGCGCCTTCGCCGCGCTCTCTCTCGGAAGCCGCGGCACGGAACCGGCGTGTAGCGTGTATCAGATGCAGCTGTTTGCCCCAGCGACCCGGACGCGAGCACCGGTCCTCAACGAGTTCGCAAACCGTGGTACCCCAATCCGGGCGCCACTTTGTCGTCCTGAAAGGAATCCCGCAACCGAGCCGCGGCCCGCCCGAAGCCGGCGCGACGTCATGGCTGACCGTCCCCACGGCGCGACGCCCCAACGTCGACAGAACCGAAGATGACGTGATGGCCGGCCCCATAACGATCCTGCTCGTCGAGGACAACCCAGACGACGAGGCGCTGACGGTCCAAGCGCTGCGCACGCGCACGACCGCGAACGTCGAGGTCGCGCGTGACGGCCAAGAGGCGCTCGACTACCTGGTCAACAACGCCAACGACCTGCCGCGGCTGGTGCTGCTCGACCTAAGGCTCCCGAACATGGATGGGCTCGAGGTGCTGCGGCGCATCCGCGCCGACGAACGCACCCGACGGGTGCCGGTCGTGATCCTGACCGGCTATAGCGCGCCGAACGATGTTGCGGCGGCCTATCGATACGGGGCCAACAGCTACGTCCGCAAGCCCGTCGACTTCGACCAGTTCGCCGAGGTGATCCACCACCTCGGCGTGTACTGGCTCGTGGTCAACGAGCCGCCGCCGGACGTCCGTGACTTGTGATCATCGGGTCTCGGAATCTGTAGCCCGTCGTCCAGCAGACGCTCGCCAGCCATCCGGCTAGCCACCCGCGATGTGGGAGCTGTTCCTAGGACACTCCCCGGCCTGCGGAACGGCTACGAACTGGTGGGGCCAGTCGAGAACTTCCCATCAGGAACCGACGGCCTCCGGTGCCGCGAGCTCCTGAGTCCCTGACGTGAGCGATGGCGAGACCGCCGAGCGCCTATATCGGGAGGCGATCGAAGGGCTGGGCCATACCAGGCTGAGGCCGGAGCTCGCTCGCGACGGCCTCTCCAATCCCGAGATCGGGGCACGGCTGTTCCTGAGTCCACGCACCGTCGAATGGCACCCGCGCAAGGTGTTCACCAAGCTGGGGATCAGCTCCCGCAAGGAGCTCGCGGCTGCGCTGCCCCAGTCCAGGTCCGAGCTCGTCGCGGCCTGACCCCGTTGACACACCACGGCGCCGCGGCTACCGTCGCGGGTGGGGTGCTGCGTCGTAGCCGACGTGTTTCTCTCATATTCGCGTCATGACTCGGAGTTCGTCCGGCGACTGACGGCTGCGCTCCACGAGCGGGGCAAGGACGTGTGGGTTGACGTCGACGGGATCCGCGACGCCGAGGTGTTTCCCCAGGCGCTGCGGCGCGCGGTGGAGAGCAGCGACGCCTTCGTGTTCGTCATCAGCCCCGACTCGGTCCGTTCCACATTCTGCGAAGAGGAGATCGAGCACGCGGCCGAGCTCAACAAGCGGATCGTTCCGCTGTCCCTCAGGCCGGTGGACGACGGCGAGATGCCGGGGGCGGTCCGTTTCCGCAACTGGATCCCGGCCTCGAGCGACGGCGACTTCGACGCCACGATCGACCGCCTCCTCACCGCCCTCGACACCGACCTCGACTGGGATCGACAGCACTCCCGCCTGACCGTCAAGGCGCTCGAGTGGGAGGAGTCGGGGCGCGACCGTAGCTTTCTGCTCCGCGGCGCGGACCTGGCCGCCGCCGAGCAGTGGCTGGCCGCCGGCGCCGGCAAGGATCCCGGCCCGACCGCGCTCGAGAGCGAATACGTCGTCGCCGCGCGCGGCGCCGCAGCCCGCCGACAGCGCAACCTCGTCGTCGCGAGCCTCGTCGTGGCGGCGGTGTCGGTGGCGCTGCTGGTGTTCGCGCTGATCTCCCGCACCGACGCGATCCACGCCCGCAACACGGCCAAGGCGCAGGCGCTGACGTCCGACGCCGAGCGAGTGGGCGCACAGGCGCTCGTCGAGAAGAACCTGGACCTGGCGATGCTGTACGGGGTCCTTGGCGTGAAGCTCCAGGACCGGCTCGAGACGCGCGGCGACCTGCTGGCGGAGCTCCAGAACAACCCGTTCGCGATTCGGTACATCCGGGCGTCCCACAACCTGATCGCGTCGCTGGCCGTCGATCCGCGCGGACAGCTCCTGGCGATGGGCGACTCGGCGGGGATCGTGCGCTTCGAGGGACATGTCGCGCTGGAGGCCCAGCGGCAAGCCGCTGGCGCTCCATGGGTCGATCCCCAATGAGGCGATGGCGTTCTCGCCGAGCGGCGGCACGCTCGCGGTACTCGCCGAAGGTGGCAGCCCCGAGGCCGCGATGCAATCCGGAGCCACGAACCTGTACGCGATCGATGTGTCGACGCGCACGGTCCGTCTGCTCGGCTCCTGGCGGGGCGTCTTTCCGGCCGTGCCGTACCCCGGGGCTTCACTTGCCTACGATCCACAGGGGCGCCACATCGCGCTGTCGCTGTCCAGCGCCGCGCCAGATGGATCGATCTCGGCGGACACGCTCCGGCTCCTCGATGCCGCCACAGGTCGAACGATTTGGCAACGGCAGTACCCGCTGCTCGCCAAGCAATCCGAGCCGCGCCTGGCGTTCGCTCCCGACGGAACGCTCCTGACTTCGGCACAACAGGGGGACACGCTTCTCTGGAATGCCCGGACAGGGCGAGTAACGCGGCGCTTCCCGATCGGCGGCCAGCCGGCGATCAGCCCGGACGGCGCCACCGTCGCGCTCGCGGTCAACAACAGGAATCTCGCGGCGGCTTATTCCAGGATCGCGCTGCTCAACTTGCAAAGCGGCCGCTATCGCTTCCTCCTGCCCGCGTCGCTTCCGAATGTGTGGCTGCGGGGTCTCGCGTTCGCCCCCGACGGCAAAACCCTGGTCGGCGAGACGATTCACGGCGACGTCTACGTATGGGACGCGGCGAGCGGATCGATTACCGAGACCATTCCCGCGCCTCCCGGCGCACGCGCCTCGGAGGTCCTCGATCCGACCGGGCGGACCGTGTTCGTCGGATCGCAGGCGGGCACCGTCGTCGCGTCAGACCTGTCCGGGTCGCGACGACTGGGTCGCGCCTTCGTGTGGAACGCGCCGGATCAGTCGTGCGGCTATGGCGTCTGCATGGTGGTGAATCGGCAGAGCGATCTGATGGCCACCTCTCAGGCCAACGCCTCTGTGGCGCTAATCGACCTGCGGACCCTGCGACGGGTGGCGACGCTTCCCGCCCGCGATGGTTCCGTCGAGTCTGCTCTGGCGTTCTTTCCCAATGGCCGCACACTCGTGACCGGCGGCATCACCGGGTATCTGACGCTATGGGACACCGTAGCTCGCAAGGTCACTCAAAGGATCAAACTCGGCGAGCCCGTGTGGTACGCGGATGTGAGCCCGGATGGGCGGCTGCTCGCGGCTCAGACGCAGGCCGAAACCGCCACGGACGCCGAAGTGCAGGTTCGCCCGGTCTCGGGCGGGCGGCCGCTGTGGACCCATGTGATTCGCGACGGCACGGGCGGGGTGTACTTCAGCCCGGACGGGCGCGAGGTGGCGGCTCTTGGGTGCTGCACGTCGTTCTCGACGGTCGCCAGCTGGCAGTCGCACACGGGAGCGCAGCTCTTCCCGTCGCGGCGCCTGCCCGGCCACGCCACCGTGATCGCGTACTCGCCCGACTCGCGCCTGCTGGCCATCGGGACCGAGGACGGCCGGGTGCTGTTGTGGAACGCTCGCACTGGAGTCGCGCAAGCGCCCGCGCTCCGGGTCTCCACGGGCAACGTCGCCGGAATCTCGTTCTCACCCGACGGGACGGTGATGGCGGTTGCGTCGCGGGACGGGAGCACCACGCTGTGGGACGTGCGCTCCGGCGCACAGATCGGGGACTCGTTCCCGGCCCGCCCCAACGTCATCACGGTCCCGGTGTTCGAGCGAAACGGCCGTCTGCTCATCGAGTATCTGTCAGACGCGGCGCAATGGCCAATGGACGTCGGCAGCTGGGAGCGGTTCGCCTGCCAGGTCGCGGGGCGGGACATAACCCCGGCCGAGTTCCATCAGATCCTGCCGACCCACCCCTACATGCACGTCTGTCCGTGACCGGTCCGGGTCAACGCCGGCGCCTGAGCCGGTACATCCGCAGGCGGCCGTAGTCCTTGGCGGCATCCATGTGTCCCACGTAGTCACAGGTGAACTCCTGGCTGTCCTCGAGCACGAGCGCGGCGGCGAACGCGTCCGTGACATAGACGGTGCCTGGCGGCGTCACGGGTTCGATGCGGGCGGTGCGGCTCACATGGGAGCCCATGTAGGCAGTCACTCCGAGCACCGGATCGGGCGTCGGGAACACGGGACCCAGATGACCGCCGAGACGGAGCGCGAGATGCTTGGGCAGCCCCTCGGCCTCGAGGTCGATCGCGCCGATCGCGTCCTGGAGGTCGAGCGCACACCTGGCGGCGATGGCCGCATCGCTCAGCACGACATGAATCGCGTCACCCCAGGTGTTTCGAGACAGCACGTCGTGCTCGTGTCGCGACAGTACGGCAGCGAAGGCGCCCAGGAACCGGTCCGCGAACGCCGGAAACTGCTCGTCGGTCAGCTTCGAGAATCCCTGGACGTCTCCGAACAGGATCGCGTGGACCGCCCGGCCGCCCCCGCGCGGGGCAGGGGCCGACGCCGGAGGTGCAGCGTGGCGAGTTGGATCGCTCGCCGTGCCCTCGGCGGCGGGTGAGATCACCGTGACCGGTCGGCCCCGGCGACGCCACGTCGCGACGTCGACGGCAGTTCCCGCGGCGCCTCGCGCGGGCTCTCCATCCCACACCGCGAGCTGGCGCACCTCGGCATCGAGGTACCGCGCGCGTAGCAGCGCGAGCCCCATCGCGAGCTCGCTCGCGTACCGGAACAGGACGTCATCGCCGAGATACGCGTCATCGGTCGCGTATCGCACAGACGACGCGGCCGCCAGACAGTGGTCGAACCGCTGTACCCACCCATCGCCCGCGGGAGCGACCGACCGGTTAACGAACTCCTCGCGGGCAAATGGCAAGACACAGTGCAGCTCGCTCCCACTCGCGAGTAGCGCCTCCGCCCAGAGTATGTCGCCTCCGCTGGCAAGCGAGCCGTACGCGAAGCCCGGCGGGCTCGACGCGATCGCCTCGGCCACGCGACCGGCGACCACGTCCTCCGCGCTCGGGGCAACGCCGCCCTGTTCCGTCACGCGGTGCCCGCAGAAGTGGACGACGTCGGGACCGGCGAGCGCGCTCAGGATCCCAGCGTCGATCTCGAGGACCTGGCAGACGAGGCGCAGCTGACGGCGGGTGCCGGCAAGCGCGCCGTAGTCCTGTCCGTGCAACCTCGCGGCTCGCTCCAGCGCCCCTCTTGCAGGCCCCGTCTCGCCGCGCAGCAGCCGCGCCTCCGCCTCGGTGGCCGCGGCGTAGTACGAGTCGCTCCCTGCAGCGGCGAGAAGCTCGAGCACGACCGCGGCCAGCGCTCGAGCCCGTGGGAGGTCCCCGGCGAGGAGCCACAACGTCGCGGCGTTGATGGCTGGGTAGTAGCCACGGGTTCGCTCGAACACAGCGGCGTACAAACGAGCCGCGCGGGCGGACTCGCCGCGGCGCTCGGAACCGTCGGCGGCCAGGGCCAGGTCCTTGGCAATTCGCGCCTCCAGCGACGCGACGTCCTCGTCCGGCACATCGGCCAGGCCGTACTGCTCAAAGCGCCGGGCGGCCTCCTCGGTCGCACCCGTTCGCGCCAGCGCGAGCACGGCGCGGTGCTTGAGCCACAGATCGTCCGGATGCTCGGCCAGGCCGCGCTCGGCGAGATCGAACGCGCTCAGAAGCTCGCCCCGGCGCTCCTCGAGCCTGACCGCGTCGAGCCACCAGCCGGCGCTGTGCTGCGTGGGCTCGATCGACGGCTCGGACGGCGACACGGTGGGACTCTAGAGCCCCCGAGGAGCCCCGCGATCGGGGCTCCTCGTCGCCCGATTTACCGGACCGGCGTCAGGCCCTGCACGTGGCGCGCGTAAGGCTGCGTGCCCGGGCGCGCTGGCGGGCTATGTACCTGCGCGGGCGGCGGCGCCGCCCCGGTCCCGTGGTACTGGATCAGCGGCCACGACACCGCCGGCTGCTCGATCGCCGATTGGTGGATCGCCGATTGGTGGGTCTGCGTGGTGGTCGCACTCGAACCCGGGAGCACGAGTAAGACGACGACGACGGCGAGGACCACAAGCGTGCCCAGTGCCGTGAGGATGATTCCGACTCGCGACCTCCGGCTCGACGCGCGTTCAGTTTGTGCAAGCGTGCTCATGTGAGCTTCCCTTCGTTGTGGCGGAACATTGCGTCACCACATCGCCGAGCCGTTATCCCTCGGTATCAGATGACGGCAACGAATATCCCTGGCGCCGCCGCCGAGCCCAACCAAATGTTGGACGTTGGTTCTGTCCAATCCTGGACCCTCGGTGCCGCGGACGGTTCGATTGAGTGGCGCTTAGCGCACGGTGTGCGCGGTTGCCTATGCGCTCCTGCTGCGCAGGGCCTCCAGGTCATGGACCACGAGCCGGCGCCGGTGCGTCTCGATCCAGCCCAGCTCTCTGAGCGTCTGAAGCGCCTTCGCGACGCCGGCGCGCGACGCCGCCGTCCACGACGCGAGCTCGTCCTGTGTGAGCGCCAGTTCGATTTCGACGCCGTCCTCACGGGTCGTTCCGTATCGATCGGCGAGCTCCACGACCCGCGCGGCGAGCCGGCCGACGGTGTCGGAGCCCAAGAACTGCGTACGCTTGATCGTGGTGTCTCGCAGCCGGTGGGTGATCACCTCGAGCAGCGCGACGGCAACACGAGGCGCCGTCTCCAGGTGCCTGCGGAACGCGCTCGAGGTGATGACGAGGGCGTCCACCGGCTCGAGCGCGGTGACGCTGGCCAGGCGGGCGGCGCCATCGATGAAAGCCAGCTCCCCGAGGATGTCGCCAGGGTCGCGGATGCTCAGGAGGGTTTCGTGGCCGCCGGCCTCGACACGAGTGATCTTCGCCCGTCCGCTCTGGATGACCATCACGTGGTCGCCAGGCTCACGCTCGTACATGAGGACGGCGCCGCGAGGATAATTTCGGTGCGTTCCGAGTTCTGAGATGGCGACCCGCTCGGTAGGCGTCAGCAGGGCGAGAAACGTTCCGGGCACCGCGCCTGTCGTGAGCGACATCGCTTCTCTCCTCGACCCCATCGGCTGTCCTCGCCGGACGGCCACCAGTCAGTTAGCTTAGTGCTCCGATGAGCGAAGACACCAGGACTCCGCCGAGACCATCACGCATTCGGCGTACCAGCGAGGCGGCCCGGTTCGGGCTGGACGTGATGCTGTCCGAGGCGGCGGCCGGAGGCGCCCCGAGGTTCCTGGCGCCCGGATCGGCGGTCAAAGTTGGGGCCGGACTGGCGCGCCACCCGCGAAGAGTCGCGGAGCGCACGAGCAACCTCGCCGCCGAGCTACGGCATGTAGCCGCGGGACGATCTCAGCTCGCCCCGGCGAAAGGCGACAGGCGCTTCAGCGACCCGGCGTGGGAGGGCAACTGGCTGTTTCGCCGCCTGCTCCAGAGCTACCTCGCGCTCGGCGAGACCGTGGACGGCTTGGTCTCCGACGCACATGTCGATTGGCGGGCCGCGCGCCGGGCGCGACTGGCGGCCGGAAACGTGCTCGACGCGATCGCGCCGACGAATTTCCCGTGGTCGAACCCGGAGGTCATCAAGGAGACGGTGAACACGGGCCGCAGCAATCTCGTCCGGGGCGCGAGGCGACTCGCACGCGATCTCACGATCCCTCCACGTTTGCCGGCGACGGTTGAGACGAGCAAGTTCGAGGTCGGTCGGAACCTGGCGGTCACGCCGGGGTCGGTGGTGATGCGCAACGAAGTGCTCGAGGTGCTGCAGTACAAGCCCTCGACCGAGCGGGTTCGCGAGGTCCCGCTGCTCTTCATCCCGCCGACGATCAACAAGTACTAAGTCCTCGACATCTCCCCAGGCCGGAGCATCGTCGAGCACTACGTCGGCCAGGGGCATCAGGTGTTCATGATCTCGTGGCGCAACCCGGGCCAGGAGCAGGGGCACTTTGACCTCGACACCTACGCCCAGGCTGTCGCGGAGGCGCGCGACGCTGTCGCGTCGATTGCCGCGCAGCCCAAGGTAAACCTGGCGGCCGCGTGCTCGGGCGGGATCATCACTGCGGGGCTGCTGGGACAGTTGGCGGCGACCCGCGAACTCGGAGGCGTGGCGAGCCTGACGCTGATGGTGTGCGCGCTCGACAATCAGACCGAGGGCACGATGTCGGCGCTGGCCAGCCGCGACGTCGCGGCCGCCGCCGTCGCGGAGTCGGCCCGCAAGGGATACCTGGATGGACAGGCGCTTGCCGGCGTGTTCACGTGGCTGCGCCCAAACGATCTGGTCTGGAACTACGTCGTCAACAACTATCTCCTGGGTAAGGCGCCGCCGGCGTTCGACATCCTCTACTGGAATCAGGACACGGTGCGGCTCGCGGCGGGTCTGCACCGCGATTTCATCCACGTCGGGTTGGACGACCTGTTCACCCACGCGGGCGAGCTCGAGGTGCTGGGCGAGCCGGTCGACCTCGGCGCCGTCGATATCGACACGTATTTCGTGGCCGGGCTCAGCGATCACATCGTCCCCTGGGAGAGCGCGTACAAAGGGGCGCGGCTGTTCGGAGGCAACCGCCGGTTCGTCCTCTCGCGCAGCGGTCACATTCAGGCGCTCGTCAACCGGCCGGGCCCGGAATCCCGCTCGAGCTTCCGCGTCACCGACGACGTCTTTGCGGAGCCCGATGACTTTCTGGGCCAGGCGCCGCAGCTGCAGGGAAGCTGGTGGCTCGACTGGGACACATGGCTCACGGAGCGCGCCGGCGAGCTGAAGCGCGCGCCGAGGACCCTCGGCAACCGCACGTACAGGGCGCAGTCGAAGGCACCGGGCGTGTATGTCCTCGCGAGCTGAGCTCGACCCCATTCCCAAGTGACCGCGTGCGCCTCACGAGCATCTACTCGAAGGGAGATGGCGTCGTCCATTGGCAGTCGGCCCTCGTCACATACGGCGACTGCATCGAGGTCACGGGCAGCCACGTCGGGCTCATCTTCAATCGCAAGACGTACGGCGCGATCGCGAACGCGCTCGCAGCTCGGGAGCTCTCGTAGTCGAGGACCAGAAAAACGGTCCAGTGGCGCCTCGATCAATCGCACGTCTCCGCCGAGGGATCGACTTCTGTCGCGACATGTCGCAATACCAATTTTGAGGGCATTTTGCAACCGCATTGATAGCTCAACTATCCGGAAATTGCGGAATTTTTCTGCATGCGACCTTGCGCTGAAGCGCTGAAAGCGACTAATTTCGTCGCGATGGCCGGGGGGCCACACAGCGTCCATCGATCGGGAATCGGTAGCTGTCGTCATGGTTGGGACCCCACAAAAGCTTCGGAGACTTAGGGCTATCGCTCCTGCGGTGGCGTTCGTGTTCGGGCTTCAGGTGGTTGGCGCACAGGCTCACGTCAGGGCCGGTTCGATCGTTTCGAGGACCCAGTTGGGGGCGTCGATGCCGCACGGTAGCGGCACGGTCCGGGCCCCGAGGACGCGAGCTGTGGCCCCCCCGACATCCTCCTGGCCGACCAGGGGAACGGCTCGGGCCGGCCGCCTCAGAATTCCGGCCGCACCAGCTCCGGCGAGCGCCACACCGGGTGCGAGCACCTCGTCGGATCCCTCGCCGGGTGGGTCAACGCCGACAAGTGCCAAGCCGATCGTCACGACGCCGACCGCCGGCGGCTCGCCACCAGCCCCTTCGCCGACAACCGGCAGCCCACCCCCGGACACGGTACGCCCGCACCGTCCGCGCACCGCCGCGCCACTTGCGCGTGCGACCAATGGCGGCGCGACGAAACCTGTCGCGACGAAACCTGTCGCGACGAAACCTGTCGCGACCCAGCCTGCTGCGGCAACGTTTAGCGCGTCGCCGCCGCAACCGACGCCACCCCAGCCGGCGGCGCCGACCGCCGCCCCGCCGACCGGACCGACTGCGACTCCACCGTTCGCGACCGCACCAATCGCGACCCCATACGTCGCGACCAGTCCTGGCGCGACGCCCGGAGTCGCGAACCTGTCGGGCTCAGTCAGCATCGGGCCGGGCCCGAACGTATCGAGTGGTTTCTCGCAGGCGACGGCTCCGTCGCGCGTTCGCCGTCTGCTCGCGGGACTCGCGCTCGCGGCTGACCGGCTGGCTGCGACGAGTCTCCAGCCAGCCCTAGCCGCGGCCCGCTCCGCGGGCAGCGTACTGCTCGCCCCGCCCGGCTCCGTCATGGACCGGACGGGCGGTCTCGCCGCTTCGGTGCGCAGCGTTCACGCGTCATTCGAGCAGAGCGATGACTCTGCTCCTCATCGGCGGCTTGGCGCAATGCCGTCGATTTCCCAGCTCGTGCCGATGCCTGCTCCATCCTCGCAAGGCGGCCCGTCGCCAAGTGGCCCCGCGGCCGGCTTGAGTGGTGGCATCGGCACGACTGGACCGCCGTCCATCGCACTGGTGGCGGTGCTCGCGCTGGCCGTGTCGATCCTCCTCTCGAAGCGCCTCGCCATGGCTCCCGAAACGTGGCGATCGATAGTGCTTCCGCTGCGCCTCGAACGCCCCGGCTAGCGTCGCCCTCGGTCTCAGCGAAGTATCCCCGCCTGTCAGCGACGCACGCCGCTGGACGGTTTCTGGCATCGCCGGTGTCTAACGCCGGGTCGCCGCAGAACGATCGATGTTGGCCCGAGGACCACGAGTGGGACTGGGGCGAGCACTTCAACTGAGGAGAAGCAGCATGCCTGTGCGGAAGCTCCCGTGCCTCGAAAATAGATGCCCGCCGGCCGCAGCGCGTCTGATGACCAAGCCATTCTGGGCGCTGGCGCTCAGCCTGCTCGCGCTGAGTTTTCCGGCGACCGCGCTTGCGGCAAACGGCCGCGCCGGATCGGCAACCGGGGCAACCGTCACGCGCCCGGCGCTCAGCCTGCAAGCGGGGAGCGGCTACTACAGCGCCCACGGCTCGGCGCGGGTTCGGGTGGCCCAGCGTCGTCTGGCCCTGGCGGGCTTTTCGCCCGGGCCCATCGACGGCCGCTTCGGCCCGTTGACCTGGCGCGCGGTCGTCGCGTTTCAGGCGGCCCACGGCCTGCGGGTGGATGGCATCGTCGGGCCCCGGACATGGGCGGCGCTGACCCCGTCGCGGCTCGTGCTCCTGCCGGGCGCGGGGAATCAACCCGGCGGTTCGGAGCTGGTGCGAACACTGCAACGGGGACTGGCGCGCCGTGGCTATGACCCAGGACCGATCGATGGGCGCTTTGGCGTGCTCACGGCTCGGGCGGTCAGCCACTTCCAGGCCGCGCACGGGTTGCCCGTCGACGGCATCGCCGGACCCCAGACGCTTGCCCGCGTCGACGAGGCGCGGCGCTCCATTCATCGCACGTCGCCGCACCGACTCTCCAAGCCGGCCGCGCCGCCCGTCAACGCGCATGGCGGCCGGACTCCGGCGCCGGTCAGACACCAAAGCCCGGGCAATCCAACGAGCGGACCATCGATCCTGCTGGTGGCGCTCTGCGTGCTGGCGTGGGCCCTGCTCGTGCTGGGCCTGTGGCTCGCAAGCCTGCGTCGCCGGCGCCGCGCCGCGCCGACGCCGGCGGGCGGCCACGGCGCCGATCCCGCACTCGCCGTGGCGAGCGCGAGCGGTAATGGCGCGAGGTCGAACGGGACCGCAAGGCCGAACGCGACAGCCGAGTCGAACGCGACAGCCGAGTCGAACGCGACAGCCGAGTCGAACGCGACAGCCGAGTCGAACGCGACAGCCGAGTCGAACGCGACAGCCGAGTCGAACGGGACTCGGGCCGTCCCGGTCCAGCCCGATCAGCGCGGCGACGCGACGGGCGCGTTCAACCTCGGTCTGTTGCTCCAGGAACAGGGGAACCTGCGGGGAGCGCAGGCGGCGTATCGCCGCGCGGACGAGCACGGCCACGGCCCCGCCGCGTCGAATCTGGGCGCGCTGCTCGAGGAGGAGGGAGCGTCGACCGAGGCCGAGGCGGCATATCGGCGGGCCGATCAGCGCGGCGACGCAACGGGCGCGTTCAATCTCGGCGTCCTGCTCCAGGAGCGGGGCGCACTCCATGAAGCCGAGGCCGCCTACAGGCGGGCGGAACAGCGTGGTCACGGCGCGGCCGCGTCAAATCTCGGAGTCCTGCTCGAGGAGCGGGGGGAGCCGGCCGAGGCCGAGGAGGCGTACCGCCGCGCGGCCCGTTGCGGCGAAGCCACTGGTGCGTTCAACCTCGGTGTCCTGCTCCAGGAGCGGGGCGCGATCGCCGAGGCGGACACCGCTTATCGCCGGGCGCGCCGTTGCGGGGACCGCGAGGTTGCGGAGATGGCCGGCGCTGCCTTGCGTGACCTCCAAAAAGAGCGGCGGGAACGGACCGTTAGTCGGTCAGGACTGGGTCACGAAGATGATTAGGCCCCGCTTGGTTCACGGACTGTCCAGTATGGCCGAGGAAGGCCAGACGGCTCTGACGACTCCGAATACGGCCGACCCGTCATCGGACCCGGATCTCCGGGCTCGGACAAGCTCGTCGAAGCTGGCCATCATCGGCGGCGCGGGCGGACTGCGTCAGGTGCAGATGGAGAACATCCATCCACTGCGGTTGAGGATCCTCCTCGAGATCGAACGGACCGGATCGATCTCCGCGGCCGCCGAGACGTGCGGGATCGGCCAGCCCTCCGCCTCGATGCACCTCCGGACGCTGGAAACGGCGATCGGGCAGAAGCTGGTTACGCGGACGGGCCGCGGGAGCAGCCTGACCGCGGAGGGCAAGGTCGTCGCGTCACACGGGGCACGGGTGCTGGCCACACTCGACAGCATGTGTGGGGCGCTGGATGCGCTTGGGGCCCAAACCGGCGGCGAGCTGACCGTGGCGGGAAGCCTGGCGCCGAGCGTGGCGCTGATTCCCCCAATCCTGCGCCAGTTTTCCGAGCGCTACCCGAGCGTCACGGTCACGCTACGCACGGTCACGAGCGAGGTGGTGGTCCGAGAGGTGGCGCGTGCGGGCGCGGCCATCGGGATCGCGGGCGAGATCGCTTCCGCCGAGCCGGTGGTGCGTACGCAGATCCTGATCGACGAGCTCGTCGGGATCGCGCCCGTCGGCCTGCTCGCCTCGGAAGGCGGTTTGGTGAGCCGCGAGGAGTTTGCCCGCCACAGCCTCCTGGTCGGCGCCGAGGGCTCGAGCACGAAGCACATCACCGAGAGATGTCTCGCGCGGGGCGAGTACCGCCCCGCACGAAAGTGGGCGTTTGATTCCTACGAGGCGATCAAGCGAGCCGTGGCGGACGGCATCGGCGTCAGCTTCGTCTCCCAGTTCTTGGTCCGCGAGGAGATCGCGCGCGGTGATCTGATGCCGTTCCGCCTCTCCGGTGTCGAGCGGATGCTTCGCCCGATCCATGCGGTGCAATCGAGCGTCTCGGAGCTCACGCCTCAGGCCGCCGCCTTCATGGCGCTCCTCATGGCCGGCGGCTCGCTGGGCAACGACGAGGAGCAGTTGGGAGATCCGCTCCTCTACGCGAACGGGAGGACCACGGCGGTCGGCGTGGCGGGCGGGAACTCGCGACGCTGGGTGCGACGAGCATCTCGGGACTGACGCGGCACGCGGGTCCGCGGCATCGCCCGCGCGAGGCCGGGGGTTGCACCCCCGGCCTTACGGCTCGAGTTCGTCGCGCAGCGCGTAGTGTCGAAGGGCGAGCCTGCGGGCCTTACGCCGCTGGCGCCAGCCGCCCGTGGCCAGCGTGAACAGCAGTTCGTCACGCGCCCTCTCCTTCGCGGCCCGCGCCGCGATGTTCTCCATCTGACTCTCGAGCACCGCGGCTCGCGTACGGGCCGCGATGAAGTCGTCCAGCAGCGGCTCCAACACGGGAAGGAGCAGTTCCTGCAACTCAGCGGTCGCGTCTTGCGAGAAGGCCGTGCCCAACGGCTCGTAGCCGGCACGCCCGGGCGTAAGCCCGGTCGTTCGGGCCAGCGCGCCGCCCGTTCGACGCCGCTCCTCAATGATCGCGACCAGACCCCGTTTTGAGACCGTCGCCGCGGCGCCCGAGGGGCCACGTTCGAGCGCTCCCCGTTTCACCATCCGCTCGACCGTCTTGCGCGAGACCCCAAGCGCCTTGGCCGCTACGCCGAAGTGAACGTCGTCGTCCGATTCGCCCCGAGCCATGGCGAGGTCCAACTCCACGGACGGCTCTGACCCGGACTCATCGAGGGGCTCATCGACCGAGTCCCGGCCCGTCCCCTGCACCGGACCTCCCGGGACGGTGTGCTCGGTGCTCGGCGAGGCAGCGTCTCCGGGGGTGACGGGATCGGCTCCCTGACTGCCTGGCTGCGCCGGTTGCTCCGGCGGGCGCCCGGAGAACCCGAGAATCGAGTCGAGATCGGGCGATCTCGTCTGTCGGGCGCCCGACTGCTCCATTCGAACCGGAAGCGGGCCGTACGGCAGATCCGCCGTGGAATTCGATCGGCCGGCGTCAAGGTGTGGCATGGAAGGTGACATCGCTCCTCTCGGGTTGTCGGGTCGTCGTGGTCATCACACGTCGGTTGTCGCGCGACACTGTCGCGACAGCTGACGCAATGGTGTCGGGAGCGAGACCCGGCCCGCTCATGATCGGTCGCGAGAGCGGTTGCCGGCATCGGACACCGCGGCTGGAGTCGCGGGATCAGGATCCCACCGGTTCGTGGTCATTTCGGCGGCCTCCGTCTTGCTCCAGCGCTCGGCGTAGGCGTGCGCGAGCAGCGCGCCCTCCAGATCGCCTCGACGCTGGAGCAGGTACCCGAGATTCGCCGCCGCCCGCGCATGCCTGCGCTCCACACACCGTCGCCACGCCGTCTCCGCACCATCAAGATCGCCCGCCTCGTACAGCAACACCCCGAGGTTGAACGCCGCATCGCCGTCCCCCCTCTCCTCGGCCCGCAGATATGCCGCAACCGCCCCCGCGAGATCCCCCCGCCTGTGCAGGAGCACGCCAAGGTTGAACGCAGCCCCCGCGTCACCCGCGGCATCCCCCCGCCGGTACTCGAGCTCCGGCGCCGCCGTACCCTCCGGCGCCTCCTGCTCTCGCTCCCGCGGGCCTGGGCCGGCGGCCGCCGACGCCATTGCACCCTCGGGAGCGGCCTCCGTCGGGGGTGCGAACTCCGCCTCGGCGTCCGCTTGGCTCCAGCGCTCGGCATCGGCGTGCGCGAGCAGCGCGCCTTCCAGATCGCCTCGACGCTGGAGCAGGTACCCGAGATTCGCCGCCGCCCGCGCATCCCTGCGCTCCACACACCGTCGCCACGCCGTCTCCGCACCATCAAGATCGCCCGCCTCGTACAGCAACACCCCGAGGTTGAACGCCGCATCGCCGTCCCCCCTCTCCTCGGCCCGCAGGTACGCCGCAACCGCCCCCGCGAGATCCCCGCGCCTGTGCAGGAGCACGCCAAGGTTGAACGCAGCCCCCGCGTCACCCGCGGCATCCCCCCGCTGGTACTCGAGCTCCGGCGCCGCCGCACCCTCCGAGGGCTCCTGCTCCGGTCGACTCTCCCGCGGCTTGCGCCCGGAATGCCACAGCGTGTTGGATGACCAGCCTGGGGCCGGTCCGCTCGTGGCGCTAACCGACGGCCTGGCGTCGACGACGTATCTCCCCGGCGGCACGAAGTTCGGACGCGACGCGGGGACGGCGTCCAGCGCGTCGGGCGTGGAGGCGACAGCGCCGGGCGCAGCAGCCGGGACCTTCTGGCGTCTGCGGACGACCACAGTGGCGAGGACACCCACGAGCAGCGCCACCACGGCCAGGAGGGCGATCCACCCCAGGCTCGACGAGCCCGAGCTGCCTCGGGCGGCACGAGGCGGCCGTCCGACCGTGCCGGCTCCTTGCTGGCGCTGTGTGGTGGGCGGCTGCGATCCGGCGCTGTTGCCGTGGCAGCAAAGGCGTTGGGGCCCGAGCGGATACGCATGTACGAGCTGCTGAGGGGCGGTGGCAGTCGAGCCGCCCGGACTGCCGCCCGCGGCCGGGGCGACGGCGACCGGTGCGAAGGTGAGCCCCACGCAGCAGCAGACGAAGAGGACGCCCAGCCGTCTCATGTGATCGTCACCGGCGTGCCCACGGGCATCAGCCTTCCGAGCCTGAGGATCGCGGCGTTCGTCAGGCGAACACAGCCGTGCGACACGCGGCCCGGAATCAGGTTTGGCTGATCCGTGCCGTGAATGCCGACAAACCCACCGGCGGGCCAGTCGGTCAGCGTGGGCGAACGCGCATTTGTGCCGAACGCAAGCGGCCCGTACATGGGGCTCGTGAAGTCGGTCAGCCGATCTCGCACGTAGAAGGTCCCCACCGGCGTCGGGGTGCCGGAAGCGCCGACCCCCACCGGTGCGCGGAAGATCACCCGCCCGGAGCGGAACAGCGTCGCGGTGAGCCTCGCCCGACTGATCACGAGACGGGTGTTGACAAACGACCATCCGCCGAGGGAGCTACGCCGGACCCAGCCTTCCGAGCCGTTGGGAAGCACGCTGAGGCCGACGCGCACCCATAGGGCGCCGTGCCGGTCGACCTCGTTGTCGGCGACGACGATGTTCGTGGTTCCCTCCGGCGTGCGCGACGCGACCCAACCGGCGGGCGCGCTGTGGACGCTGGGTGCCCGCCTGGCGAGCGCTGCTCGCAGCACCGGCGCCCACCGAGTCACGCCGGTCGCGTGGGACAGCGGCTCCAGACGCGCGGTCGCGAACGCGGCTGGCAGCGGCGTGAGCGGCGTGACCGTCGAACGCTCGAGCGCCCTCGACGGCATCGCTCGGTCCGAGATCACGGCTGCGGCCCCGGCGCTGATCAGGACCCCGGACACCACCACTAGCCGCCGTCCTGCGCTGAAGCGGCCACGTGGCATCGGGCTAACCGGTGAACCTCGGGGACGACTTTGCGCTGGTATCGGGAGTCTTCAGCGTCACGAAATGGGTCGAGTTCACGATCTGGACGACCTTGCCGTCGCTGAGCGGATCGTCGAACGCGTGGGCGGCCGGAAGGAATCCGGCAAGCCGCCTGATCCAGGCAGCATGGCGGGCCTCCACCGAGTGGATCGCGAGCGCCGCGGCGAGATAGCTCCTCGACTGGATCTTGGGCGCCTGCTCCTTGTAAGCCGCCGTGGCCAGGTCCTCAAACGCCACCGCCGTGCTCCGAAACGCGCTCGGATTGTCGGTCACACCGTGAAAATCGAACTTCGGTTCCTTGATCGCGGCGGAGCCGAGGACAGCTTTGAAGGCGCGGACATGGGCTCGCTCATGCGCGCCCACTATGCGCGCCTGTTGCGCCAGCGCGCCGTGGAGCGCGCCGATACGTTCGGCCTGTGTATAGAACGAGGCCTGCAGGTACTCGAGCGCGAGCGCGAAATTGAGGATCGTGATATCCCCGCTGCTGGCCCGGGCGGCGGCGACCGCCGGTCGCACCGCGAGGACGCCAGCCGCCGCTACGCCCGCGCCCGCGGCACGGCGCAAGAATCCCGAACGGGTCTCACGGGACAGGCGCTCGTGCGTGTCACGCAGCGCCCCGTCCACATCGAAATCATCAAGTCGGAGGGATCTGGAATCGTCGCTGGGCATGGCTAGGCGAGAAACGGTCGAAACACGGCCTTGGCCTGACTCACGGTCATCGGAACATCAACCGCGACCGGGGCGGGGACCTCGCCGGCGAGCGCGCGGGCCCAAGCGGCGTGACGAGCCTCCACCGAGACGATGCGGGCGGCGGCGGCCAGCGCCGCCGGCGTCAGATTGACCCCCTGCCCGTTATAGACAGCGAGCGAAGTCGACTCGAGCGTGGCCGCGGTGGCGATGAACTTGGTCGGATCGGTTGTCGCGCTGCCGAAGTGAAACCCCGGGCTCTTGCCGGCGCTCGACCCCAGCGCTGAGGTCAGGTAGCTCACGTGCGCCTTTTCCTGGGCGCCGACCACGCTGGCGAACTGGTGGGCCTCGCCGGTCAGGTGGGCGCCGGCGAGCGCGTCGGCGTAGAAAGCCGCCTGGAGCCGGGCGATCAGCAGCGCGAGACCGAAGATCTCTCGGTCGTGAGCGGGGCTGCGCTGGGAATCCGAGGCGGCGGCGAGTTCGGACGCGCCCACGGCAATGCCGCCGAGCGCCCCCAGGACCGCGGCCGACCGACGGAACAGACCAGCGCGCGACACGCGGCCACTCCCCCAGCCCGCCTCCCCCTCGTGCGTGTCCCCGTCTGGGGCCATACCCTTCCCACCCACCCGAATCATCTCCCTCGGGCCTCCTGGCAAATAGACCCAACTACTAGCTAGCCAACCATACCCAAAACGGGAGGAACCTACGCGAGGCGGTAATTCCTATTACCGGTCACACCGCTCCACAATCCCGCCGCTTTTCGTGACAAGTCAATAACGCCACTGGATGTGGATCAGGATCCCCCGGAATGCCCCCACATGTCCATTCGAGTGGGCAATGGCAGCCATTGGACTTCGTGATATCTGCCGCTGTCGGCGAACGCCATCAGCGATGAGATGGGGTCATCGTGAGGTTCCCTCTAGTCGACGCCGTCTGCGCAGGCTTCACTTCTCGCCACCAGGTAGGTGAGAGGTCGGCAGGGCTTTCAAGACCCGGCCCCACCGTAGATGTGGAGGTGGACGTGGCCACTCAGCCACTGCTCGTCGCGCACGGAAACGTGGGCTTAGAAGAACGCGATCCGGAGGAATCGATCGCGACCCCCGTGGAGCTCATCGCCAAGGCTGGACTGGTGGTGCACGAGGTCCCGAGCTATGAGCACGTCGGGGTGCGCGGACAAAGCCATCTCCACGCACTTCGTGACGGAACCAGGGTGCTTCACATCATCGCGGCCGAGAGCCGGCGACGGTTTCGACGGCGGCGACGTCGTGCCGAGGCTCCGCGCGTGTCAAATCACAACCCGCCCCTGTCGCTGGACGGTGCCGGGTGACCGCTTTCGCCGCTTTCGCGGTCGTGCCGTTGACCGTCGCCACGTGGTATGGCCGGGTGCGACATCGTCGCCGGTCGGCGATCGGTCCAGGCGCGGACGCGGCACAGGTCGACCCCGGGGCCGGACACGACGAGATTCGAGTTCTCGGGTATGCGAACTGCGATGGGCTGCAGGACATCCACGCCAGCGGGGAATTCCGCCTCCAAGCGGCGCGGATCGCGTCCGCGTGCAGCCGGCGCAGGATCACCTTGTTGGAGGTGGTCCGCGAACGCCAGCCCGAAAGCGAGAACGCGCTCGACCGTCCCGGACTCAGCTATGCCCTACGCCGAATACTGGCCGGCGAAGCCAGCGGCCTCGTGGTCGCCGACATTTCGAGCATCACCCACTCGACAGAGGAGCTGGGACGAGTCCTCGAGTGGTTCTCGCGCTCAAATGCCCGGTTCATCGCCGCGGCATCAGGCCTTGACACCCAACAGGAAGGCGGCCGTCTAGCCGTCCGCACAATCGTCGAGGTCGCTCGCTGGGGGCAGGAGCGACCCGACCGAGTGGACGCTCGCTGGGGGCACGAGCGACCCGTCCAACCGGCCGGCGCCGGTATGTTCGGCGCCGGCCGTAAGGGCTCGGCCATGAACGGCCACAACGGGAACGGCTCGTGAAGCCCACCGTCGAGCCGGGCGGCCGCCTGGAATCGTTGGCGCCCGATGGCCGGAACCGCCTTGGGCTCGAGAGGCTCGGTCATCGGGTTGTCGAGGCGGCGCTCATCGAAAGCCGGTCCCCGGCGGCGCCGGTGGTCGGGTACGCGAGCGTCCCGTGGGACAGCGACCGGCCCTCGAAAGAGGAGCTTCGAAACCAGACCGACACCATCGTCGGGGCCTGCGCGCGGCGCGGCCTCTCGCTGCTCGAGGTCGTACGCGAGTGGGAGCCGGCGCGATGCCATGCGCTCGAGCGACCCGGCCTCAGCTACGCGCTCGAGAGGATCTCAGCGGGCGAGGCCGCGGGTCTCGTGGTCGCGAACCTCTCGCGGCTCAGTGGCTCCGTGCCCGAGCTCGGCCGCGTGCTCCAGTGGCTGTCAAGCTCAGACGCGCGGCTCATCGCCGCGGTCCCGGGCCTTGATACCGGGGACGACGGTGGTCGCCTCACGGCTCGCACGATCATCGAGCTCTCGCACTGGGAGCGCGATCGGCTCGTCGAGCGGACGCGTAAGGGAATGCTCGAGGCTCGCAGGAAGGGGCCACGGAGCGTGGCGGACTATCCCGAGCTCAAGGCGCGGATCGCGGGCATGCGGATGGCCGGAATGACCCTTCAGGCAATCGCCGACCGTCTCAACGCCGACGGAGTCCCCACCGTGCGTGGAGGCAGCAAATGGCGTCCATCGAGTGTGCAGGCGGCGACGGGCTACAAACGCCGTGCCGCCGTCGAGCCGGTCGGCTCTCCACTCGGGCCCGGCCGATGGTGAGTTGAGCGTGGACGTATCCTCGTCATTCTCGTCGTCGATCACAACGCTTCACTGCTGACTCGCGCGCGCCGGAAGTTCCCCGAGGCGATCGTCGTCGAGAACTGCGACAACCGGGACGCGGTGAGCTAGTCGACGCCGAGTTGCCCGGGAACGTGGTCGACGTCGATCGCCACAGATGCCACCAGTGCGGACACGAGGAAACGATCACAGGCGCGATCTCCGAGCGCCCACACGATCAGGAGCGTCGTGAGCAGATGGGCGGTTTCATCGAGGGCCCGCCCGGCACGACCGGGCCGCCCGCCCACCAGCTCCCAGTGGAGGCGGCGGCGAGCCCAAGCGCGGCGAGAGACAGCGTGGTTGGCGTCATCCGGAGCCTCACGCGGAACCCCGATCCCCGTTTGCCGGTGGCCGTCGGCCGCGGACCGCGAGCGTCGCGACACGTCGACGCCCCCGCCGGACGACCCGGTAGGCCCGCGTGCGCACCCGCTCGCGGGACCCCGCTCGGGGCGCGCTTTCCCCGGCGAGGATCTCCGCAACCCGGAACGCCGGCGTGCCCGCCGTCACGGTCCAACGGGCGATCGCGTAGGGATCGTCGTCAGCGTGCGAGATCGCGTTCTTCACGGCCGTGGCGGAGCTGTATCCGGCATCGATCACGGCCCGGCGCACGCGCTCGTCGTACGCCCCGTACGGGTAGGCGAACGACTCGACCGCCACTCGCGCCATGTCCTCCAACTCGATCTTGCTCGGCTCGATCTCCCGGCCGAGCTCTCGCTCGCGCAGCTCGTCGAGGTGGTGATGGTGTACGGCGTGCGCCCCGAGCTCGATCCGGGACACGCTGGCAAGCTCCGCCACCTGCGAACGGGTGAGCCGGTCGCGCGTGTGCACTTCGCTCGTCGTGATGTAGACGGTCGATTGAAGCCCACGGTCCAGGAGCGCGACCGCCGCGTGGTACGTATCCGCATAGCCGTCGTCGAACGTGATGGCCATGACCGGCTCCTTCGGCGGACGTCCCTCACGCAGGATTCTCGCCAACTCGCTGATCCGCAGTGTTGTCCGACCCGCCACCGCGATCGCGTCCATATGCTGTCCAAATGTGAAGTGCGACACCGCGAAGCGAGGATCGCCGGCGGGGTTGTCGCCGACGGAGTGATACAGGAGTACAGGAATCGTGTTGTAAATCACGTGCGCCCAGACACGCTAACGCGCTAACGCGCACCTGGGACTGAACTCGTTCCTTACGCACGCGACCCGTTGCGGAATGGGCTAGGTGTCATCGTGTGCGCTCGCGCCTTTGGGTATAAGACCTTCAGGTTGATCGCATTTCGCGATCTTCACTGGTCGGAAGCTGCGCTCCTGGCCGCCTCACGCGGGTGTCACTACTTAGGCTCTTCGAACGTAGCGACGGAGTGGATGTCATTCGGGCGATGCATCTCGATCTGACAGGACGCCGGCTCGCGGTGGCGAAGCAGGTCGACGGACGTGTATACATGGTCGAGAACCTCGATGTCCGACCCAGGTTGCCTACAGGCGAGCGGGCGAACTCGAAGCGCCTCCACTGACCTGCAGTCACCGCGAGCTGGCGTGGTGGGCGGTTGACGACCCACTTCCCGCACTGGTGGGCGGATTATGTTCGGCGGCGTTCGGTGGGAAGCAGTTACTCGCTGGGAAGCTTGGCGGCTACCTGCCATCGCCCCGGCCGAGCGGTGCTGCAAAGACGGCGCGTTTCCGCGACGGGTCGCCCGCGTAAATGCGCACAGAACTGTTCAAAGACCTTGCGTGAAGTTACCTTGGCAACGCCGATGTCCTCGAAAGGGAAACAAGCAATGCGGGAGAGCGGGAGTCCGATGTGCCTGACGGAATCGCGGCGCGGGAGCAGGGCCCGTGCGTGAGCGGACGGCGACAGTGCAATCAAACGGCCACCGCCCTGAGGGCACCGTGCCCCGAGACAGCGCGGGCGGCGGCGCGAGACGGCAGCGCCTCCACGCAGTGGTGGTTGGTGCCGGTCCCTACGGTCTCGCGACCGCCGCCCACCTCGTCGCGCGCGGTCTTTCGGTACGAACGTTGGGCGAGCCAATGGAAAGCTGGGCAACAACGACATCTACACGCTCGACAACGGACAGGTGTTCCCGGCCACGACCGGGTATGACATGGCCACCGGTCTCGGCTCGCCGATGCTGACCGCGCCGGGCGGAAAGGCCGGGCTCGCGTTCTTCCTGTGCAGCCTGGCCCAGAGCGCCACGAGGCCGGCCGTCACCGGCCTGGCGCCATCGACCCTGTCGATCGCCGGTGGCACCGTGACGATCACCGGATCGGGATTCGAGAAGGGCTCGACGCCGGACGTCGAGGGGATCACGGTCGGTGACCAGGCGATTCGCCCGTCTAGGTTCACCGTCAACAGCGACACGTCGATCACGGCGCAGTTCCCGTCTGCCGCCGGGGACGTGCCGCCAGGTTCGCCGAAGCCGCAGGACGGCGCCGGGCCGGCACCGGTGGTGGTGACGCTCAAGGACGGCGAGTCGAGCGCAACGGGACCGACCAGCACGTTGCAGTACGTCGACCAACTGGCCTCCTCGACGCGGCCATCGATCACCGGTTTGACTCCCTACGGTGGCTCGGAGACCTCTCCGACTCCGCTGACGATCCTCGGCTCCGGGTTCACCAGGACGACGAGCGTCACGTTCGGTGGCGTGGCCGCCTCGAGCTTCACCGTGGTCAACAACAACGAGATCAGCGCCACGCCGGCGCCCTACTCGTCGGCGACCAAGTGCGCACCGCACCTCGAGGGCGAGACGTTCACGACCGACATCTGCCAGGCGCAGGTTCGGGTCACGAACGCAGCCGGCACGAACAAGCTCGGGACGATCCTGCAGCCGCTCGAGGGCTCGCTGCCGGGATTCGACTCGATGGCGGTGTTCGAGCTCCCGCCGGGGTGCAACTGCGAGCAGCAGCCCGCGCCAACCGAGTTCGACTACGTGCCGGCGCCGACGATCACCTCGATCTCGACCTCACCGGCGGATCCGTCGTCGCTCGCCAGCGAGAACGGCGGCTCCCTGATCACGATCACGGGCACCGGGTTCAACATGCTGACGCTCGACTGGGTCGACTTCGGCGATCCGACGCTGGCGTCCTCGCAGCAGTTCTCGGAGACGTTCATCTCCGGAACCGAGATCCAGATGCTCGCCCCGCCCGAGCCGCTGACCACCGAGCCGCAGACGGTCCCGGTCTCGGTGATGACGCTGGCGGGTCATTCGGCGCAGTCCTCCGCCACGTACGCCGGCGTGCCGGTGGTGAGCAGTGCGCTGAACACCAAGACCAACCGCAACGGGGCCGCCGACACCGGCGGCGCTCCGATGACGATCACCGGTCAGGGATTCGATCAGGCGGTCGGCCCGATCCAGCTCAATGAGGTCGTGAACCCGACCATCTTCACGAGTCAGTTCACGTACGGCGTCAACAGCGACTCGAGCATCAGCACGAAATCGCCGGCGTCCAATGCCGGCCTGTACGACGTGGAGGTCTGCAGCGTCACCGGCTGCGCGCCGAACCCGCCGGACGACCACTTCTTCCTATATCCCCCGGGGAATCCGGTGGTGAAGTCGGTCAGCCCGGCATCGGGGCCCGCCGCCGGAGGCACGGCCGTCACGATCAGCGGGTCCAACCTGAGCTGCGTGACCGGAGTGTTCTTCGGTAACGCGGTGGCGGAGAAGTTCTCGAACTCGCAGGGCGCGAGCGATTGCGGTTCGAACGACGTCGTCCACGCCACGTCGCCCGCGGGCGCAGCCGGCTCCTCGGTGAAGGTGACGGTGACGACGGTCGAGAGCGATCTCACCGGCTTCGGCAAGAGCTCTTCGAAGGCGACGTTCACGTACACGCCCTAGTGCTCCTCACTTAGGGCTCGAGTCGCCGGGATGCGAACCGGCAGGCGTTTTTAGCCGAGCGCCTGCCGGAGGTCCGCCACGAGGTCGTCCGGAGCCTCCACGCCGCAGCTCAGCCGCACCAGATCCGGAGGCACCGCGGCGCTCGACCCCTCCACCGACTGGTGGGTCATCGCCTGTGGCACCTCGATCAGCGACTCCACGCCACCCAGCGACTCCGCAAGCGTGAACAGGCGCGTGCGCGCCGCGATCTCGGCAGCTCGCGGATGGTGGAAGCTGACCATGCCGCTGAATCCCGGCCAGCTGACGTCCGCGACGCCAGGAGTTGCGCGCAGCAGCTCGACGACGGCCTCCGCGCTGCGGGCGTGCGCATCCATCCGCAGGTGCAAGGTGCGCAGGCCGCGGTGTACAAGGAAGCAATCGAACGGCCCCGGCACGGCGCCGACGGCATTCTGGACGAAGCGCAGACGCTCGTAGGCCTCCGGGTCGCGAGACACCACCGCCCCGCCGACGACGTCCGAGTGGCCACCAAGGTACTTGGTCGTCGAGTGCACGACGAAGTCGGCGCCGAGCTCGAGCGGCAGCTGGTTCGCCGGCGTGGCGAACGTGTTGTCGACCACGACTCGGGCGCCGCGCTTGCGGGCGACGACGGCCTCTATATCGACGACGCGTAGGTGCGGGTTGGTCGGACTCTCCACCCAGATCAGGCGGGTGTCGTCTCGCACGGCGCGCTCGACTGCTGTGAGATCCGTCTGGTCGACGAGGTCGAACTCGAGCCCCCAGCGACCCAGCACCTTGTCCACCAGTCTGAACGTGCCGCCGTACAGATCGGCGGGCATGACGATGTGCGATCCGGCGCCACAGGCGACGGTGATCAGCGCGTGCTCGGCGGCCATGCCGGACGCGAACGCCACCGCCAGCCCGCCCTCCAGCTCGCCGAGCGCGTTCTCGAGCGCCGCCCGCGTGGGGTTAGCGGAGCGCGCGTAGTCGTAGTCATCGACGAACTCGCCCGGCCGGCGCTGGGCATAGGTCGATGTCTGATGGATCGCGGGGATCACCGAACCGAACGAAGGGTCCGGCGTCAGCCCCGCGTGCACGGCGCGGGTTGCGAACGCGTCGCGACGACGCTCAGGGTCGCTCACGAAGCCAATGCTTCCAGCAGATCCGTGCGGGTGACAAGCCCCTCGGCGCGGCCGTCCCGCGTCACGAGCAGCGCCTGCTGCTCGCCGACCAGCAGCGCGACGGCCTCGCGGACCGGGTCCTCCGCCGAGACGGCGGGGAACGGTGGCTCCATCACCTCGATGATCTCCGCCTCGAGCAGCGACGGATCCTCGGCGGCGCGCTTGAGCAGACCGCGCTCACCGATCGAGCCGACGATCGTGGCGGGGTCGTGCGCGCTCACGACGGGGAGCTGCGAGACCCGGTGCTCGTGCAACAGCGCTACGGCCTCGCGGACGCGGAAATGCGTCTGGACGGTCACGAGCGACGGGATCTCGCCCGCCGCGCGCTTGCGGGCAAGGACGTCGCCCACGACCAGGCTGGACTCGCGCTCGAGGAATCCGTACTGACGCATCCAGCTGTCCGAATAGATCTTCGACAGATACGACCGGCCGCCGTCGGGCAGGATCACGACGATCAGGGCCTCAGGGTCGTCCACGTCACGGGCGACCTCGAGCGCGGCGTGGAGCGCCAGGCCCCCTGACCCGCCGGCGAGAATGCCCTCGAGCTGGGCGAGCCGGCGCGTCGTCAGGAAGGCGTCCCGGTCGGAGACCGTGACCCACCGGTCGATCACCGTTGGATCGAACGTATCGGGCCAGAAGTCCTCGCCGACCCCTTCGACGAGATACGGGCGTACCTCTTCTGGGCCGCCCGAGTAGATCGACCCCTCGGGGTCGGCTCCGATCACGACCAGCTCCGGCTTGCGCTCGCGCAGGTAGCGGGCGGTGCCGGTAACGGTCCCGCCGGTACCCACTCCGACGACGAGATGCGTGATCCGTCCGGCGGTCTGCTCCCAGACCTCGGGCCCGGTCGACTCGTAGTGAGCCTGGGGGTTCGCCTGGTTGAAGTACTGGTTAGGCTGGAAGGCGCCGGGGATCTCCTCGGTCAGACGATCCGCCACCCGGTAGTAGGACTGCGGCGAGTCCGGAGGGACGTCGGTCGGGGCGACGACCACCTCGGCGCCGTACGCGCGGAGCAGGTCGATCTTCTCCTTGGACATCTTGTCCGGCATCACCGCGATCACCCGGTAGCCCTTGAGCCGTGCCACGATCGCCAGCCCCGTTCCCGTGTTGCCCGAGGTCGGCTCGACGATCGTCCCGCCCGACGCGAGCCGGCCGTCGCGCTCGGCCGCCTCGATCAGGGCCACCGCGACCCGGTCCTTGATCGAACCGCCGGGGTTGAACACCTCGAGCTTGGCGACGAGCTGCGGGCGCACGCCGGCGCCGATCCGGGAGAGGCGGACGAGCGGTGTATCGCCGATCGTGTCCAGGATCGAGTCTCTGACTACCGTTTTCGCCGCCAGCGAGCTGATGGCAGCATTGTGATGATTCTGCGCCTCGCGATCAAGCAGGCAAATATTCTGCGGCAATGTGGGCTTGAATTGGATATCCTGCAGTGCGCTCCCCGCCACATCGTCTGATGCCGAATCATCCACAGCTAGTCGACGCGGTCGACCGTGCCATGCTCGAGGTGCTCGCCGCGGATGCCCGCGTCACCAACCAGCGTCTCGCCGACAGCGTCGGGGTGGCGCCCTCCACGGCGATCGCGCGCCTGCGGTCGCTGCGGCAACGGGGCGTGATCCGCGGGTTCCACGCGGAGGTCGATCTCGCCGCACTGGGCAGACCACTGCAGGCGCTGATCGCGGTCCGCCTGACGGTCCATGCCCGGGAGCAGATCGATGCGTTCACCAGTGCGGTGCGCGAGCTCCCCGGCGTGTTGATGGTCTTTCATCTGACCGGCGTCACCGACTATCTGGTGTGGGTCGCCGCCGCCGACGCACACGACCTCAGAGAGTTCGTCGTCGACCATCTCGCCACCCATCCCTCCGTGGCGCACGCCGAGACCTCGTTGATCTACGAGCACCACCGGGGGCCAGGGATCTGGGGTACCGCCGAGCCGGCGTGACCGTCGCGGACGTCGGCGATCATCCGATGTGGGTGATCCGCCAGAATTCCTGCGCCCCTATGTTCGTCACACGCGCGCGCGACGGGCGCGCGTTCACGTACGCGCCACGCGGCGTGGCAACGTCGAGAGAGTGAGGAAGAGGCTGACCGATGGTGAGTACCGGTAATGGTGACGTGCTGGTGATCTTCGGGATCACCGGCGACCTGGCGCGAAAGCAGACGTTCCAAGCGCTGTACCGGCTCGAGGAGCGAGGCCTGCTGCTCTGCAGAGTCGTCGGTGTGGCGTCCTCCGACTGGAGCCAGGAGCAGCTCGTCGAGCGTGCCCGGGAGTCGATCCTCGGCACGGGCGAGCAGCTCGACGAGGCTGTGTTCAAGCGCTTCGCCCAGAACCTCTCCTACATCTCCGGCAATTTCGACGACCCCGCCACGTACACGCGCATCGCCCGGCAGATCAAGGGCGCGAAACTGCCGGTCTTCTACCTCGAGACCCCGCCCTCGCTGTTCGCAATAGTCGTGGGCGGCCTCGCGAACGCTCACCTGACGAAGAATGCTCGCGTCGTCGTCGAGAAGCCGTTCGGGCATGACCTCGCCTCCGCGAAGGAACTGGATGGGGCGCTGCATGCGCTGATCGACGAGTCCCAGCTGTACCGCATCGATCACTTCCTCGGGAAGGCGTCGGTCGAGGACATTCTGTTCCTGCGGTTCGCGAACACCTTGCTCGAACCGGTCTGGAACCGCTACCACATCGCCTCGGTTCAGATCACGATGGCCGAGGAGTTCGGGGTGGAGGACAGAGGCCACTTCTATGATCCGGTCGGTGCCCTGCGCGACGTCGTCCAGAACCACCTGATGCAGGTCCTGAGCCTGGTGGCGATGGAACCGCCCACCGGCCGCGACGTCAACTCGATCAACGACCGGAAACGAGACGTGTTCGTGGCGATGGCCAATGCCGATCCGGCTCACTACGTACGCGGCCAGTACGACGGCTATCGCGACGTCGACGGCGTCGCGCCGGACTCGCAGACCGAGACGTTCTGCGCCCTGCGGCTCGAGATCGACAACTGGCGGTGGTGGGGCGTGCCGTTCTTCATCCGCGCGGGCAAGGCGATGCCGGTCACGGTGACCGAGGTGCGGATCGTCTTCAACAAGACGCCGTGGCTCGGCTTCGCGCCGAGGAACACCCCCCGCCCGGACCCGAATCAGTTCGTGCTTCGGATCAGCCCGAACCCGGGAGTTCGGTTCCAGGTGCAGGCAAAGCAGGCGGACAAGGCTGCGCTGCGCCCCGTGCAATTCGACATGACCTTCGCCAGCTACGGCGGAGAGGGCCCGACCGCGTACGAGGTGCTGCTGAACGCGGCGCTGCTCGGCGACCAGACCCACTTCGCTCGCCAGGACAGCGTCGAGGAGACCTGGCGGGTCCTGCAGCCGCTGCTCGACGCGCCGCCCCCGGTCGAGCCCTATCCCCGGGGGTCGTGGGGACCGGCCGACTTGGACCACCTCCTCAAGAGATTCGGCGGGTGGCGCGACCCGTGGCTGCCGGCTGCGTCATGAGCCGGATCGCGGCGTCAAACGGGAACTAGTCAAAGGACACGAAATGAAAGCGACCGAAGAGCTCCACGAGCTGGGCCAGAGCATCTGGCTCGACAACATCACGCGGGAGTTGCTCGACTCCGGGCAGTTGCAGGCGTACATCGACGACTACTCCGTGACGGGGCTGACGTCGAACCCGTCGATCTTCGACAAGGCGATCTCCTCCGGGTACTACGACGACGCGATTCGCGAGAAGGCGGCCACGGGCATCGACCGCGAGGGCCTGTTCTTCGAGCTCGCGATCGAGGATCTCCGACGCGCCGCCGACGCGTTCCTGCCGATCCACGAGCGCACCGGTGGCGTGGACGGCTGGGTGTCGCTCGAGGTGTCACCGTTACTGGCCTACAACACCGAGACGACCGTGAAGGTGGCGAAGTCGCTGCACGAACGGGCGGCCCGCTCCAACCTGCTGATCAAGATCCCGGGCACGAAGGAGGGATTGCCGGCGATCGAGGAGTCGATCGCCGCCGGCGTGCCGATCAACGTGACCCTGCTGTTCTCGGCCGACCAGTATCTGGCCGCGGCCGAGGCGTTCATGCGCGGGATCGAGCGGCGGATCGAGGCCGAGCAGGACCCGGTCGTCGGGTCGGTCGCGTCGGTGTTCATGTCGCGGTGGGACGTCGCCGTCCAGGACAAGGTGCCCGAGAACCTGAGGGATCGTCTCGCGGTCGCGGTCGGGCTTCAGGTCTACCGCGCGTACCGCGAGCTGATGGACTCGGCGCGCTGGCAGCGGCTCAAGAACTCCGGCGCCCGGACGCAGCGACTGCTGTGGGCGAGCACGAGCACGAAGAACCCGAAGGCGCCCGACGACCTGTATCTGCGAGCACTGGGGGCGCCGTTCACCGTGAACACCGTGCCCGAGGCGACGCTGAGGGCTTACTACGAGCACGGACACGATCCGCAGCCGATGCCCGCGGACGGCGGCGACTCCGAGGCGACGCTGGCGGAGTTCGCCGCCGCGGGCGTCGATGTCGACGCGCTCGCCGCGCAGCTCCAGTCCGACGGAGCGAAGGGCTTCGTCGACTCGTGGAACGACCTGATGAGCCACATCGAAGACCAGAGCACTGCGCTCGCCGGCACGGGAGCGAAGGGGTCGCGATGAGCGCTACGACCCCGACCACGACGCCGTTGCGCAGCCGCCCCGCTTGGCGAGCGCTCGAGCAGCATCACAAGCAGCTCCGCGACGTCCACCTCCGGGACCTGTTCGCCCGGGATCCGAGCCGGGGCGAACGGCTCACCGCGGAGGGCGCGGGCCTGTTTCTGGACTATTCGAAGAACCGGATCACCGACGAGACGCTCTCCCTGCTGTTGCGGCTGGCCGAGGAGTCAGGGCTCCGGGAACGGACCGAGGCGATGTTCCGCGGGGACCGGATCAACGTCACCGAGGATCGCTCTGTCCTGCACGTGGCGCTGCGGATGCCGAAGGGCGAATCGCTGATCGTCGACGGCGTGGACGTCGTCGCGGAGGTGAACGCGGTACTCGATCAGATGTCGGTCTTCGCCGATCGCGTTCGCTCGGGCGAGTGGCGCGGCCACACGGGCAAGGCGATCCGCAACATCGTCAATATCGGCATCGGCGGATCGGACCTTGGACCCGTGATGGCATACGAGGCGCTGCGCCACTACACGCGGCGGGACCTGACGTTCCGCTTCGTGTCGAATGTCGATTCGACCGACTTCGCCGAGGCGACCCTCGACCTCGCCGCCGACGAGACGCTGTTCATCATCTCCTCGAAGACATTCACAACGCTCGAGACGATGACCAACGCCCAAACCGCGCGGGAGTGGGCGCTGGCCGCGCTCGGCGGCGATGAGGCGGCGATCGCGAAGCATTTCGTCGCCGTCTCGACGAACGCCGAGGCGGTGTCGAGGTTCGGCATCGACACCGACAACATGTTCGTCTTCTGGGACTGGGTCGGTGGTCGCTACTCGATGGACTCGGCGATCGGCCTCTCGACGATGCTCGCGATCGGACCCGACGCTTTCCGCGACATGCTCGCCGGATTCCACGAAATGGACGTGCACTTCCGCACGACGCCGCACGAACGAAACCTCCCCGTCCTGATGGGCCTGCTCGCGGTCTGGTACGGCGACTTCTTCGACGCTCAGACGGTCGGCGTCATGCCCTACGAGCAGTATCTCAAGCGCTTCCCCGCCTACCTCCAGCAGCTCACGATGGAGTCGAACGGCAAGCACGTGACGCTCGACGGCCGCGCGGTCGACTATCAGACCGGAGCCGTCTTCTGGGGCGAGCCGGGTACAAACGGCCAGCACAGCTTCTACCAGCTGATCCACCAGGGTACGAAGCTGATACCGGTCGACCTGATCGGATTCGGAAAGACGCTGAACCCGATCCGCGACCACCACGACATCCTGATGTCAAACGTGTTCGCACAGGCCGAGGCGCTCGCCTTCGGCAAGACCGAGGACGAGGTCCGCGCGGAGGGAACGCCCGAGGCCGTCGTCCCGCACCGCGTGTTCGAGGGCAACCGTCCGACGAACGTGTTGCTGGCCGAGAAGCTCACGCCTCATGCGCTCGGCACGCTCATCGCGCTCTATGAGCACAGCGTGTTCACCCAGGGCACGGTCTGGTCGATCAACTCGTTCGACCAGTGGGGCGTCGAGCTCGGCAAGGTGCTCGCCAAGCGAATCATCCCCGAGCTCGAGTCCGAGGAGGAGCCCGATCTGCGGCATGACAGCTCGACCAACGCGCTGATCCGGCGCTACCGGACGCTGCGATGACACCCACGACCAGACAACAATCCGCGCAAAGGAGCTGATGATGGCCACGGACTCGCCAATGCAACTCGGGATGGTCGGCCTTGGCCGCATGGGAGCCGGCCTCGTTCGGCGCCTGATTCGCGATGGGCATCGCTGTGTCGGCTACGACGTCTCACCCGACGCGGTCAAGGCGCTCGAGGCCGACGGCGCAGTCGGCGCCGAGTCGATGGCGGACTTTGCAGCGAAGCTCGAGAAGCCGCGTACGGCCTGGGTGATGGTCCCCGCGGGCGAGATCACGGACAAGACGATCGCCTCGCTCGCCGACGTACTCGAGCCGGGCGACACGATCATCGACGGCGGCAACACCTACTACCACGACGACATCCGCCACGCGAGCGAGCTGAAGGAGAAAGGGATCCACCACGTCGACGTGGGGACGAGCGGCGGCGTACGGGGAGCGGAGCGCGGCTTCTGCCTGATGATCGGCGGCGAGAACGACGTCGTCGATCGCCTCGGCCCGATCTTCGCCTCGATCGCCCCCGGCGTCGGGTCGGCCAAGCGCACGCCCGGGCGGTCAGGGGAGCCCACCCCTGCCGAGCAGGGCTATCTCCACTGTGGCCCGAACGGCGCCGGCCACTTCGTGAAGATGGTCCACAACGGCATCGAGTACGGGCTGATGGCCGCATACGCCGAGGGCCTGAACATCATCAAGAACGCCGATTCCGGTCTGCACCAACAACACACGGACGCTGAGACGACCCCGCTGGAGGACCCCCAGTACTACCAGTACGACATCGATACGACCGATGTCGCCGAGGTCTGGCGCCGGGGGAGCGTCGTGGGGTCGTGGCTGCTCGATCTGACCGCCGAGGCGCTGTACGCGTCACCGACGCTCGAGGGGTACGCGGGCCGAGTGTCCGACTCCGGCGAGGGGCGCTGGACGTCGATTGCCGCGATCGAGACGGGCGTGCCGGCCCCGACCCTGACCACGGCTCTCTACTCGCGCTTCGGTTCGCGAGGGCTCGACCAGTTCGCCGACAAGCTGCTGTCGGCCATGCGCCAGGAGTTCGGCGGGCACGCGGAAAAAAAGGCGTAGCCGGCGATGGCTCTCGAGCTCGAGGTCCACGCCGACCCCGACGCGGTCGCCGGGCGCGCGGCCGAGCACGTCGCCGCTCGGGCGAAAGCGGCCGTGGCCGACCACGGTCGCTTCACGTTCGCGGTCAGCGGCGGTCACACGCCGTGGGCCATGTTCGCCCGGCTGGCCACGCTGGACATGCCGTGGGAGAACGTGACGATCTTCCAGGTCGACGAGCGGGTGGCGCCTGACGATGACCCTGACCGCAACCTCACGCATCTGCGTCAGAGTCTTCCCTCGCAAGCCGGAGCCGACGTCCGGCCGATGCCGGTCAACTCGGACGATCTCGATCTCGCTGTGGTCGAATACGCTCGATCCCTCCCGGACGCTTTCGATCTCGTTCACCTGGGCCTTGGGCCCGACGGGCACACGGCCTCGCTCGTTCCCGGCGATCCGGTGCTCGAGGTCATGGACCGCGACGTCGCGCTCACGGGCGTCTACCAGGGCCGGCGCCGGATGACGTTGACCTACCCTGTGCTCGACCGGGCACGACACGTGCTCTGGCTGGTCACCGGTCAGGACAAGGTCGACGCGCTCCGCCGACTTTTAGCCAGCGACCGCTCGATCCCGGCCGGCCGGGTCTCGAGTGCCAATTCGCTCGTGATCGCCGACGACGCCGCCGCAGGGAACCCCGTGTGATGAGCGTCGAGCGCGAGAAGCGCCTCGCGGCCGAGGCCGCCGCCCTGCTCGTCGAGGATGGCATGACCGTCGGCCTCGGAACCGGTTCGACGGTCGCGTATCTGCTGCCCGCGCTGGCTGCCCGAAACCTCCAGTTGCGGTGCGTGGCAACGTCACCCGTGACCGAGCAGAAGGCCTTGGAGCTCGGCATCAACGTCGAGTCGTTTCGGGGCGCTGGCGCCGTCTCGCGGCTCGATATCGCGATCGATGGCGCGGACCAGGTCGCCCCGTCTGGCTGGCTGGTGAAGGGAGGTGGCGCCGCACACACGCGCGAAAAAGCGGTCGCCGCTGCCGCCGACCGGTTCGTCGTGATCGTCTCCGCCAACAAGATGGTCGACGCGCTGACGCCGCCTGTCCCGCTCGAGCTGCTCGAGTTCGGCCTCGCGGCCACGCTCGAGCGCCTCGAGACGGTCCTGCTGCGCGATGTCCCGCCGAGTCCCGAAGGCGGGATCATCGCCGACTTCACGGGCGAGTTCGAGAGGCCGGAGGAGCTTGCGTCCCGGCTCTCGTCGACCGTCGGCGTGGTGGAGCATGGACTGTTCCCGGCCGAGATGATCTCGGACGTGATCGTCGCGCGAGGAGAGGAAGTCGAGCGTATTACCGTAATCGTGAGGGGAGAGCTATGACTGCTACGCGGGGAAGGGTGACGGCCGGTGTCGACCTCGGGGGCACGAAGATCCAGACCGTCGTCTTGCGCAATAAGAGAGTCGCTGGCGATGCTCGGGTGCCGACACCCCAGACCGGGGCCCCCGGGGACGTCATCGAGGCAATCGTGCGCACGATCCGGGCCTCGTTGGAGGCGGCTTCCGCCAGCGAACGCTCTCTGACCGCCGTGGGTATCGGCACGCCGGGCGAGATCGATCCCGACGCCGGCGCCGTGCTGCTGGCCGCGAATGTCCCCGGATTCACGGAGCGTGTCGAGCTCGGGCCGCTCGTGGCGGAGCAGCTGACGGGTGGCGCGACCGTGAAGGTCGACAACGACGTCCGGGTCGGGGTCCTGGGTGAGTTCACGCGGGGCGCGGGCCGTCCCTACAAGAATTTCCTCGGCGTATGGGTCGGGACGGGCGTCGGCGGCGGCCTGATCATCGACGGCGAGCTCTACGAAGGGCGAGGCGCCGGCGGCGAGGTCGGTCACACGGTCGTCAAACCCGGCGGGTTGAAATGCTCGTGTGGCCGGCGCGGCCACGTCGAGGCGTATGCCGGACGGGCGCGGATGGAGCGGCGAGCGAGAAAGCTCGTCGCCAGCGGCCACAAATCGAACCTGTTCAAGATCATGAAGCAGCGCGGTCGCACCCGACTGAGCTCCGGCATCTACGCCAGGGCGCTCGCGACCGGCGACCCGGTGGCCAGAACGCTGATCTTCGACGCGGCGTGGGCGCTGGGCGTCGGGCTGGCGTCCGTCCAGAACCTGCTCGATCTCGAGGCCATCATCGTCGGGGGCGGCCTCGGTGACCGGCTCGGCCAGCCGTTCATCGACCGCATCATCAAGGAGATGACGCCCAATCTGTTCGATCCCGACAAGGCGCCCGACGTCATGGGGACCGAGCTCGGCGATCTCTCCGGCGCCGTCGGTGCAGCGGTGCTCGTGGGCGGCTAAGGGTTCGTCGATAAATAAGGTGTGGGAATGAGGGGTCCGAGGAGCGAGCGGGGCGAGGACTCAGGGGCACAGGCGCAGCAGCGCTGCGTCAAGCCCCGAGGACGAAGCATCCGCGACGTTCATCGGGCGCCTCAGACCGCGCGGGATCAGTCCGGTTCGGCGCAGGCTCAAACGCCGCGTGCTTCGAGCGCGGCACCTCGGCTCGCGCCGCCTTGCCCAGGGCGACCCGTTCGGCCACCGTCAGGTACGGCGTGGTCCTCCGCCTGCGCGCGAGCTCGGTCCGCGCAGTAGGTTTCGTCGCAGTCGCTGCCATGCGGGCGATGCTCGCACAAGTGGGCGATCCGGTTCGAGATTGCACGCCCCAGGCCTCGGTGGTATACCACCGCGCGGCGCGGTGTAGGTCCGGGGGTTTTGTGACGCAGTCTGTGGGGTCTGTGCGGAGCCCGAGGAGGTAGGAAATGGCCATTGGTGCGAACGGTTGGTGCGGGCGTCGGCAGCGCGGCGACGCCGACGTGGGTGCGATGGGCCCACGGCGCCATGCGCGCCTCGCGGCTGTGGTCGGGGCCCTCGCCGTCCTCGCCGTGATGAGCGCGGCCGTCGCCGTCGCCGGGGCGGCAGCCGGCAACGGGGCCCGCACTGCGGCGATCCAGGCCGCCGCCATCGCACCCAGCGGCGCCCAGGCGATCGGGGCCGTGTCGGCGACATCGACCGAGAGTGGCGAGGTCGTTCTCCGTCCCCGGGACAACTCCGCGCTGACACAGTTCATCGCTTCGGTCACGAACCCGCGGTCGAGCACGTTCCACCAGTACCTGGCCCCGGGGGCGTTCGCCGCACGCTTCGGTCCGGCCTCGAGCACGCTCGACGCCGTTCGCTCCCAGCTGCAGGCGTCCGGCCTGACGGTGACGGGCATCTCGAGCAACCACCTGCTCGTCAGCTTCAGCGGATCGGCCTCGAAGGTCGAGTCGGCGTTCGGCATCGGACTCGAGCGCTACCGGCTCGCGGGCGGCGCCGAGGGGCAGGGCACGACGGGACAGGTACACGTCCCGACCACCCTGTCTAGCGCCGTCGCCGGCGTCGTCGGCCTCAACGACCTCGTGCGCGCCCACGGCGAGCTGATCCATGCCCCGGCGTCGGTGGCGGCAACCAAGCCGAAGGCGAAGACCGCGAACTTCAGCCATCCCGCTGGATCACCCACCCCATGCAGCGACGCTCAGTCCGCGGCCCAGGCCCTCGGCGGCCTCACCGACGACCAGATCGCCGACTCGTACGGGGCGTTCGGGCTGTACGGCGCCGGCGACACAGGCGCTGGCGCCCACGTCGGGATCTACGAACTCGAGCCGTTTGACAAGACCGGCGACCTAGCCACGTTCGACCAGTGCTACTTCGGGGACACGGCGCCGAGCCAGATGCTCAACCGGGTCAACGTGATGCCGGTCGACGGGGGCCAGCCGCAGGGTCCGGGCTCGGGCGAGGCGATCCTCGACGTCGAGGATGTCTCGGCGATGGCGCCGGCCGCCAACATCGACGTGTACGAGGCGCCCAACACGAATGCCGGCGCGCTCGACGAGTTCGCGACGATGATCGACAAGGACACGGACCAGATCATCACGTCGAGCTGGGGGTTCTGCGAGCAGGACGAGCAGCTCGCCGACCCCGGCGCCCAGCAGGCGGAGAACTTCATGTTCGAACAGGCGGCGGCGCAGGGACAGACGATCCTGAACGCCGCCGGCGACGAGGGCGACGACTCGTGCAACGAGATCGAGTCCGTGATCCCGCCGTCGGATCAGAACCCGCTTTCGGTCGCCGATCCGGCGAGCCAGCCTTACGTGCTCGGTGTCGGCGGCACGACGATCCAGAACGCCGGCCAGCCCGCGGTCGAGACCGCGTGGAACGACGGCGCCGAGTGGGGCGGGACCGGAGGCGGGATCTCGCAGTCGTGGGCGATGCCGAGCTGGCAGCAGAACGCGCTGGTCCCGGGGATCGTCGGACCGACGAGTGCCGACTACACGAACGCCAACGCCATCGAGGGCAAGTTCGGCTGGCCGACCGGGTTCTGCCAGAAGACGATCGCAGGTGCGACGGCGGGGACCGCGTGCAGGCTCGTCCCCGACGTCTCCGCCCAGGCGGACGAGTTCACCGGCGCCGTCACGATCTTCAGTGCATCGATGGGCGGCTGGACCACAATCGGCGGCACCTCCTCGTCGTCGCCGATCTGGGCCGCGATGCTCGCGCTCGTGAACTCCTCGGCCGCGTGTTCGGCGAACGGCGAGACGAACATCGGCTTCGCCCCGCCGCTCTTGTACGCGGTGGCCTCGAACCCCACCGAGTACCGCGCCTCGTTCAACGACATCACGTCCGGCAACAACGACACCTTCGGCTTCGACAACGGCCTCGTGTTCCCCGCCACGACGGGATACGACCTGGCCACGGGCCTCGGCTCCCCCAGGCTGACCGGCCCCGGCGGAACCGCGGGGCTGGCGGCCGACCTGTGCGGAATGGCGGTGGCGCCGAGCCGACCTCAGGTCACGAGCCTCACTCCGGACGCCGGCTCGGTCGCCGGCGGCGAGATGGTGACGATTGGCGGCAACGGCTTCCAGAACGTCGCCGGCGTTGAAGTCGGCAGCGCGTCGGTTTCGTCAGCCAACTTCACCGTCAACAGCCGCGGCACCTCGATCACGGTGACGATGCCTCCCGCCGTCGACACGCTGCCGCCGGGAACGGGAACCGCCCCGCCACAGGATGGGGCCGGGCCCGCGAACATCGTCGTGACGCTCTCAAACGGTCAATCGAGCGCCCTCGCCTCGCAGGAGGCGAGCACGTACGACTACGTCGATGAGACCAGCGGCTCGAGCCCGGTCCCGGCGGTGACGGCGATCACCCAGGACACGGGCGTCGAGGGCAGCTCCTCGCCCCCGCAGGTGAAGATCTTCGGTGCCGGTTTCTCCGCCAGCGGCACGGACGAGAACGAGACGACCGGCGTCACGTTCGGAGGGATCTCGGCGAGCTCGTTCCACGTGATCAACCCCTTCGAGATGACGGCGACGCCGCCGGCGTTCTCGTCCAACCCGGCGTGCATCGCCGGTTTGCCGGCGGGCGAGACCGCCACGAACGACATCTGTCAGGTCGAGGTCCAGGTGTTGAACGCCAACGGCCACAGCGCGCTGTCGACGATCCTGCCGCCGTACGAGGGCCCGGCCCTATCCACGACGATGGACGGCTTGCCGCTGATACCGCAGGGCTGCGGTTGCGAGATCACTGCACAGCCGACCGAGTACGACTACGTTCCGACGCCGACGATCACGTCGGTGTCGACCTCGTCCGGGCCCGGCTCGTTCGCCTCCGAGCTCGGGACGACCGTCGTCACGATCACCGGGACCGGTTTTGACCCGCTGACGTTCAACTACACCGACTTCGGCGATCCGACCCAGGCCTCGTCGGTGACGCTCGGCCCCGTCTTCCAGAGCGGGACGGAGATCGACATCGTGGCGCCACCGACCACGCCCCCGCTGACGGTCGGAACGGACAAGGTACCCGTCAGCGTCAGCACGCTCGCCGGACAGTCGAACCAGGTCGACGTCAACTACGCCGGCGTACCCCAGGTCACCAGCGTCGAGACGACGACCGGGAAGACCGCGGCACCGGCGAGCGGCGGGACGCCGATAACGATCACCGGCCAGGGATTCAACGACGCGATCGCGCCGCTGTTCTTCATCGACACCACGCCGCCACCCGCGGGGATGCCGGCGGCGTCCATCGGCACCCAGTACACGTTCACCCCCAGCGACGGTCACACCATCAGCGCCGAGACCGTCGAGCAGAACCCGGCGGTCGTCGACACGGAGGTCTGTTCGGTGACCGCCTGCTCGGGCACGTCCTCGGCCGACCAGCTGACGCTCTATCCGCCGGGCAACCCGAGCGTCACCTCGGTCTCGCCGTCCTCGGGTCCGGACGGGACGCAGGTGGTGATCAACGGACAGAACCTCGGGTGTGTGACCGGAGTCTTCTTCGGCAACATCCCGGCGTCGCAGTTCACGAACGCGTCGGCGCCGCTCGACTGCGGCTCGACCATCGAGGTCGATGCGACGGCGCCGGCAGGGACGGTCGGAACGACGGTGCCGGTCAAGGTCACGACCGTGGAGAGCGACGACACCGGGTTCGGCGAGTCGCCGACCACGGCCAGTTTCACGTACACCACCAATCCGGCGCATCCGACGGCGAACCCCAGCGCGACCAGCCTGTCGTTCGGCGCCGAGACCGTTGGGCGCTCGACAAGCCCGCAATCGATCACGATCAGGAATACCGGCGCCGAGAGCCTGACGATCGGCACCGTGACTGTCGCGGGCGGGGATGCCAACGAATTCCCGCGCACCGCCGACAGCTGCACCGCCGCCACGCTCGCGACCGGCGTGTCTTGCACGGTGAGCGTCGCGTTCGCTCCTCTCGGGCTGGGCACGCGCTCGGCGACGCTCGAGGTTCCCAGCAACGATCCGCGCTCGCCGCTGCGGATCTCGCTCGGGGGCACCGGCAACCCGAGCTCACCCACGCCGCCACCAGCCGCGTCGACGACCGCGACCTTCGGCAATCAGCACATCTCGCTGACGACCCCGTCGCCACAGGCGTGCCTCGCCAGTCCGAAAAGGCTGTCCGTGCGGCTCACCTCGACGCCCAGATCGAAGGGAACCAAGCTCAAGTTCTTAAGGGCCGCGTTCTACATCGACCGGGGCGTCAAGCACCGGCGCCGCGTCTACAAGCCCAATGCCACCGCACACCGCCTCCCGGTCGGCCTCAACCTCTCGGTTGCGAGGCTGAAGTCCGGGTCGCACACGCTGAGGGTGGTCGTGTCCTACAAGGAGTCGAAGATCAGGCACGGGGTCAAGCAGACGGTGACCGTCTCCAAGACCCTGCGGGTGAAGTTCACCGTCTGCTAGGTGGCGCCCGCGGCCCGGGGGTGGCGGGCGGCCCGTTTGAACGGCACTTGGGAAGGGGCGGTCAGCCCGGCGCGCTCGCGTCCTTTCGATGGTGCACAAGACGACAACCTTGCGCCGGATGGCGAGCCCTGTCGAGCTTATGCACGAGGAGTGTGCTCAATACGACAGGGCTCGGATCTGGCGCCGGTGTTGGCGCGCTATGCACCATGCCGGTGACACGCTCGACACAGTCCTGGCACAAACCCGCGAGTTTCGACGCACTCCCGCCACAAACCCGCGGGGTGGGGCAGCTGAGGAGGGCGCGCCGCGGCCTCGGGCAGCCGATCAGGTCGATCATGACGCTCCGGCGACCCGCCGGCGCCCTCACCCACCCCTCCCGGCGCCGTTTTACCGAGCCGACCGCCAATCAAGGCCGCGGGCGCTGAAAGCCCGGCCCTCGACCGCCACCGAACCGAGCGCGAAAGCCACACCACAGGGCGCGCTCTGCGCGCCCCCTAATCATTAAGGCACCCGGATGTCCTCGTGCTTCGCCGCGAAGCGCCTCTCGCGCCCGGTCAGGTCGGATTTCCTGACCGGGGTGACGATCGACCAGTGGTGTCCGACCGGGCACCGCTGGAACCGCCACATGCCGAGGCGCAGCGCCTTCACCGAGGCGCCGGGAATCCAGATCGTCGTGAACAGGTGACCTTCGCGACAGCGCACGACGACCTTTCCCCCAAGGCCATAACCGCGGCGCCAGAGTGGCACCGTCTCCATGATCGCGCCGATCGTGGTGATCAGCGCCCCCCGACGGAAGCGGCGGCGGCGGGAGGCGCCACCCGAGTCGTCGCCGCCTGATTCGGTATACATTCTCATAGGGAAGAATGGTATCACCCTTGATAACGATGCGGTAAGTAACTCGTGGCGACCGCCGATCTGATCCTCCATCCCATCCGCCTGCGGGTCATCCAGGCGTTCCTCGGCGACCGGGCACTGACGACGACCGAGCTGCGCTCCGAGCTCCCCGACGTCGCCCCCGCCACGCTCTACCGCCAGGTGGCGCGCCTGGTCGACGCCGGCGTGCTCGGGATCGTCGCCGAGCGGCGGGTGCGTGGCGCCACGGAGCGCACTTACGTCCTGCGCGTCAGCTCGGCCAACATCGGCCTAGACGAGCTCGAGTCGATGACCGTCGAGGATCATCGTCACGCGTTCATCGCGTTCGTGGCGGGACTGCTCGCCGACTTCGACCGCTACCTCAGCCGCGGAGACGTCGACCTCGTGCGCGACGGCGTGAGCTATCGACTGGCCGGGATGTGGCTCAACGATCCGGAGTTCGCCGAGCTCATGCGAGACCTGGCTCGCGTGCTCCAGCCCCGCGTCGCGAATCCACCGAAGGCAGGACGGCGCCGGCGCATCCTGGGGTACGTGCTCCTCCCGGGCGACGAGGCGCCCTCGTAGAACCGCCACCCTCACCGGACGCCGGGCTCCGGCCCGTAGACCCGACTCCACAGCGGGCGCAGCAGCTGGACGGCGAGCGGCAGCGCCAGCACGAGGTAGAACGCCGCCAGCAGGGTCCAGACGAGCGCCGGCGGGGCCAGCGAGGTGAGCGTGTGGTAGTAGCGCAGCGACAGCACCACGGCGAACGCGACGGTCAGCGCCGACCAGCACAGCGAAGCGAGCCCGTACACCAGCAGCCGGCGATCGGACCCGACCCGTGCGCGTCCCGAGAGCACGTCCGCCAGGTGGCGGGATGCTCGGCGGCGCAACCCTGGCTCTCGGAGCAGGTCGACGAGTACGTGGTACCCGTCGCGCTCGAGCAGCGGGTTGAGGTTGAAGAGGGCGCCGACGTATCCGGCGAACGCAACCTGGAACAGGATGTCGCGCAGGTTCCCAGGCGGCGAGAGCCAGCACGCGAGCGCGAACGCCCCGCCGAGGACGACGTCACTCGCGGGTCCCGCGAGGGAGATCATCATCCGCCGGCGCCGGGGCTCGAACCACGCGTCAGTGGTATCCACGAACACGTACGGGAACACGAATGCGACCTTGATCCCCGCCCTCGCCACGGGCCGGCCGAACGACTCGGCGACCAGGCCGTGAGCCAGCTCGTGACAGATCACGAGCAGGAAGCGGGCCACCACGAACACGAGCGCGCCGAGGCCAACGCGCCCCGCGACGACGAACGGAGTGCCGTAGCGCCCGACGATCAGTCCGCCGAAGGCGACCACGCCAGCGATGGCGACCACGGCGAGCGCGCCGACGACAAACGACGTGAACAACAGGAAGCCCCCGCGGCGGTAGACGCCGGCGATCAGCCGGGGAAGCCACGGGAGGGCAAGCTCGTGCGGCGTGAATGCTCGCTGGGACCAGCGCCGAGGGGCTTCGGGCGCGCCCTCGACGCCGGCGAGCAGCCCGCGGTCGGCGAGCTCGGCGAGGAGCCGCGCCAGCCGAGCGGCGCCGTCGGGACCGCAGCGGGCGCCCGCCTCGCCGACGAGCTCGACCAGGTCGCGCCTGCCGTCGAGCAGCTGCGCCAGCTCGGCGTCCGCGGTGCAGAGGCGAACGAACGCCCCCGAGCGCTGGTCCTTCAGCACGTACCGGTTCTCCCCCTCGGCCTCGTCCAGACGCTTCAGAGACCAGCCGGACCGCAGCCTCGGCCTGCGTCCGTCATGGCCGCGCATCGGCGCCCGGCGCACGGCCGGCTGCTCGATGATCAGGCTGATCCCCGCCGGGACCGACACGGTGTGACCGGCGGCGGCCACGTCGATCCGCTCGTCCACCTCCAGCCGCGTGTCCCCGACGTCGATCCGCATTCCGGGTGCGAGTGCGACCCTCCCGGCCACCCGGCGGCCGTCGACGAAGGTCCCGTAGCTCGAGCCGGCGTCCTCGAGCTCGGCGCCGTGCTCGCCGACGTCGATGCGCGCGTGCGTGCGCGACACGCTCGGGTCCTCGAGCCGGAGCTCGCTGGCGGGGGCGCGCCCGATCACGAGCGCGCGATCCAGCGGAACTCGCTCGCCTCCGGGCAGGACGAGGTCGAGGTGACGGTCGCCGTAGCGCGGGGTGCCGCAGGACCGGCAGCGCGCGTCGCTCGGCGCGACCTGCCGGCGGCACACTGTGCAGAGCATCTCGACGAGTAACGGTGGCAGACTCCGACGGGCCATGCCAGAGGTGCTGAAGCGGGTAGGCCGCTACGACCTGCTCGAGGTGATCGGTCGCGGTGGGGCCGCGGTCGTCTACCTCGCGCAGCAGCGCGATCTCCGCCGAAACGTCGCGCTGAAGGAGCTCGCGCCATATCACGCGGGCGACACGAGCTTCGCCGAGCGGTTCGTGCAGGAGTCCTACCTCGCGGGGTCGATGAGCCACGCGAACGTGGTCACCGTGCACGAGTACTTCGAGGAGGACGCGGTTCCGTACATCGCCATGGAGTACCTCCCCCACGGCTCGCTGCGAGCGTACGTCGGGAGGCTGTCGACGCCACAGATCGCCGGGGTGCTCGAGGGGGTCCTCGCGGGTCTCTCGCACGGCGAGGCGCACGGCATCGTGCACCGCGATCTCAAGCCCGAGAACCTCCTCGTGGCGGCCGACGGGCGGGTGAAGATCGCGGATTTCGGCGTCGCCCGCGCCTACAACAAGGCCGCGACCCGCGCGGTGGTGACGTCCACGGGGACGACCATCGGCACGCCCGCGTACATGTCTCCCGAGCAGGCGCTGGGCGGGAAGCTGACGCCGGCGACCGATCTCTACTCGCTGGGCGTGGTCGCGTGGGAGCTGCTGGCCGGCCAGGTCCCGTTCGAGGAGACCGACACGCCCGTCGCCGTTCTCTACCGCCACGTGCACGAGCCCGTTCCCTCCGTCCGCACGGTGGCTCCGGACGTCGACGAGGGGATCGCGAGCTGGCTCGAGCGGCTGCTGGCCAAGCGTCCTGAGGACCGCTTCCAGAGTGCCGACGCGGCCTGGATCGAGCTCGAGGACATCGTGCTCGAGTTGGCGGGGCCGCGGTGGCGACGCGAGGCCCGACTGGTCGTGGACGGCGACGCCCCGGCACCCGGGCGCTCATTGACACCCGCCGAGTTTGATGGCGCCGAGCCGGTCACCCCGGCGCCGGTGCGGGACCCGTCCGAACCGGCGGCCCGACCCGTCGCCGAGACGGTGACCGGCCTGGAGGCCGACCCTCCGAAGACGACGGTGGCGCCAAAGAAGCGGCCCGAGCGAAGCCACACGACGATGCTCCGCCGCGCGCCCCGGCACCCGGACGTCGAGCACCCGGGTGAGGCGAAGCCCGACGCGACCCGGCGCCGGGTCACGGTCGGGACGATCGTGCTCGCGATGGCAGCCGCCGCTGTGGCGGGCGTGCTGCTCGCGAACTCCGGCGCCTCCAACCACCCGGCCACGCCCCCGACTCACCCGCCCGCCAATCCGGCGGCGGCGACGAACAGGCAGCTCGCCTCGATCGTCGAGGGCCTCGGCGCCGCCCGTAAGCAGGCGCGGGCGCAGCTGAAGAGCGCGAGCACGCCCCACGGCCAGGCCAGGGCCGCGACGCGCGTGGCGACGGCGTATACGTCGGCCGCCGCCCGGGTTGCTCCGCTCGTCGGCAAGAGCCCGGTCGCGACGCAGCTGCATACGACGCTGGACGGCACCGCCACGGCGTATGGAGCGCTGGCCGCGGCCGCGCGCGCCGACAGCCGGAAGCGCTGGAACGACGCCTGGACGACGATCAACCGCGATGAGTCTCAGCTGCAGGCCGAGGTCGGCAAGCTCTGAGGCCAACCGGGTATCGCGAACTCGATACCTTCGGCCACTTCCCGGCTCAGATCCCCGCCCCGATACTGCGGATGCGTCGATTGCGGCGCCTCGGCAAACCGTTTCGGAGGGTCATTTCATGAGCCTTATCAAGGTCACCTCGGAGGAGCTGCACACGCTGTCCACGAACGTGCAGTCCGGCTCCAACAGCATTCAGGACCAGCTCGCGCGCATGCAGGGCGAGGTCCTGGCGGTCGTCGGCGGCGAGTGGCAGGGAGCCGCCTCGGGTCAGTTCCACGCGCTGTGGCAGGAGTGGCAGCGTTCGGCCGCCGGCCTGAAGGACGCGCTCGACGGCATCTCGCGCCTGGTCGGCTCCGCCGCGATCCAATACCAGCAGACCGAGGACGCGATCCGCGCTTCGATGGCCTGAGCGTCGCGCCCGAGGCAATCCCGATCCAGGACGGAGCGACGATGGCGACGTTCACGGTCGACCCGACCACCCTGCAAGAGCTTTCCACGACCCTGTCGGGCATCCACGCCGAGATGCAGTCGATGCACGCGGTGGCGACGGGGTACGAGGGGCTGCTCGGCGGGAGCGACCTGGACGGTGCGGTCGAGGGCTTCTGCAGCCACTGGGGCTACGGGATCGGCAAGCTCGCCGATCACATGACCAAGGTCGTAGAGCACCTCGACGCCGCGGCCGCCACCTACCAGAAGTCGGAGGCCGAGATCCAGACGGCCTCCAAGGTCGCGGGGTAATGGGAGACCCGCGTTCAGATCCACGCGCGGCGTGGTTGCTCGCCGCCCAACCGAGCGAGGTCGGGGCGCTCGCGGGCGCGTTCCACCGGGTCGCCTCGCAGGCCCAAGGCACCAGCGCGGCGCTCCGCGGCGCACACGGAGACGCCACGTGGACTGGTCAGGCCGCGGATGCCTTCCGCGCCCAGCTCGGCCAGCTGCCCGGTGACCTCGAGAAGGTCCAGCGCTCGTATCAGGAGGTCGGGAGCGCGCTCGACAGCTACGAGGGCCAGCTGGGTCCGATCAAGAGTCAGTTCCAGCAGGTGATCTCCCAGATCGAGGGAGCGCAGGGCACCCTCGCGAGCGCGCAGGGACAGCTGACGACCGCCCAGGGCAACCTCTCGACGGCGACGAGCGCGCCCCACGCCAAGCCGACGAGCCCGGCGGTCGTCAGCGCACACACTGCGGTGCAGACCGCGAGCGCCCAGGTCGGACAGCTCCAGGGCGAGCTCTCCGGACTGGAGAGTCGCGGCTTTGGACTGCTCGACGAATTCGACACGGCTCGCGGGCGCGCCCGCTCCGCCGTCTCGGGCGCCGCGGGCATCGCGCCCTCGGAGAGCTGGCTGGCCGGCGCGCTCTCCGCCGTCGGGAACTTCGTGGCCGGCGTTGCCGAGGGCATCGGCAAGAGCGTGTGGGACCTCATCTCCGGCCACGCGATCGAGAACTTCATCGAGCATCCGGGGTGGGCGTCGCTGGGCGAGCTCGTCAAGGACATCGCCGTCACGGCGAGCCTCGTGGCGCTCGTCGTTGCGCCGTTCGCGGCGCCGGAGGTGCTGGAAGCGGACAGCGCGGTACTGAGTGAGGACGCGCTCGCCGCCGGCACCGAGACCGCCGGAGAGGCCGAAAGCGTGACCGCGGGGTCGGTCGCCCGCAGCGTCGTCAACTACAGCGGCAAGATCTCCACCGACGCCACGATCGCCGGCACGGGCACCGATGCGACGCAGGGTCATTGGGGTGCGGTAGGCGTGGACGTGGCGTTCCTGGCAGCTCCAGGCGCCGTCTCGAAGTCGTTCGGCGCCTCGTCCGGCGACGCAGTCAGCGATGCGCTGAAGATCGGCGAGGGGACGGCAGCGAGGTCCGCCGATGCGTTCACGCGGATGCAGGACTTCAAGATCCTCGACGAGATGGGCATCACGGACGCGAAGGGCCTGGCGTTCCGGGACGGCGTGCCGCCGCCATCGCTGCGAGGGGTCGATCTGGCGAACCCGGCCGCGGTGAAGGCGGCGACCGACCAGGCGCTGCAGTCGGCGAACACGGCTGCGGCGAGGGCCCTGCACCTCGGGCGGCCGGTGGCCAACCTCTTCGATAACCTCGCCAGCGACCCCGCCCAGGATGGGATCAAGCACCACTTTCACCTTGAGCCGGCCGGCGGATGACCGCAAATCCCCTGAACTTCCGCGCCCGTCGTAAGGCCGAGAAGGCCTACAGGGAGGGGGGTTGGGGCGCCTTGCTGACGTTCCCGGTGAAGCGGCCTGAGGGCAAGCCGCTCGTCTTCCAGATGCGTCTCCCCGTCGGTCACCAGCTGGTCGACGTCCCGAGCATGGCCCGCAGCGCGGTGGGAGCGCCGGCGGGTCTCGCAGCGCGAACCGATGCCCTCGAGCGAGCCTCCGAGGCGGCCGGGGTGATCGTCGTGGGGGCTCTCTGTCCCGTCTCCGAAGGCGCCGGCGAGCCCGACGTGCTCGCCACGATCACCGTCGCGCTGTCGGACGCGGTGGCGGGGCCGCCGACCGTCGACGAGGTCTCCGGCTACGAGTCGCCACGCTCGCATCGTGAGGTCACGAAGCTGTCGGACAAGGTGACGCGGATCAAGCGTCTCACCGCGGAACCGGTCGAAGGCAGCGACGAGCCAATGGCGATGCTGACGATGCAATACCTGATCGAGACCCGCTACGGCGCGGTCGTGATGGCGTTCTCGACGACCCGGCGGGATATGTTCGGCGGCTTCGGCGAGGATCTGTTCGAGAAGATCATGGCGACGGGCTTCATCGGCGAGGGGCCGCAGGCGTACTAGCTGTCCGTCTGCGGTCGTGGGTTAGCGCGGCGTTTGCTCCGTGGCTCGGACTCGGTGGCGGTCGACTCCCGGCCGCCCTGATTGGCGGGCGCGATCGGGGGACGGGCGCGATCGGGGACGGGCGCGATCGGGCCCGTTCCGATGGTGCCTAGCACGACAATCCCGGGTCCGATGGCGAGGCCTGACGGGTTGTGCACGAAGAGTGTGCTCAATACGACAGGGCTCCGATCTGGCGCCGGTGTTGACGCGCTATGCACCATCCCCGTGACACTCTCGGCACACTCCCAGCACAAACCCGCGGGTTCGGGCAGCTGACCAGGTCGACCACAGGCTCCGGCGACCTGCAACCAACCTCACCCACCCCCTCTCCCTGCTGCCTTTTACAGAGCCGCCCGCCTGCCCGCCACGGCGCCGTGCCCGCCACGGCGCCGTGCCCGCCACCTCCGCGCCCGCGCCTCTACCGCGCCGAGCCCGCCGGCGCCACCTGCGCCAGCGCGACCTGCATCAGCTCAAACCCGCCCGGATCGACGCGGTACCCGCACCCCGGGCGGACCGGGGGCGCCGGGCGCCGGGGCAGCGTGACGCCCAGCAGCTGGCCGTCGACCTGGACATCGGGCTGGAGGAGCAGACCGGTGCGAGCCCGGCGCACGCCGACGCTCCAATGCCCGAGGCTCCTCAGCGCGTCGGTACGCCCGGCGACTACCGCGTGCAGGTTCGCCAGTGGCGCCGCGAACAGATCGCTCAGCGCGCGGGCCGGATCGTCGACGGCGTCGGCATCGTCGATCAGCAGCATCCGCAGGCCGTCAGCGGCGCGCAGGTCCGCGACGAGCTCGGCGATCTGTTCGGGGACGGTGATCACGTGATCGAGCGCCGGGCAATCCCGCAGCGCCGAGCGCCGGGTCGCGATACCGACGAGCCCGATCTCCGGATATAGACGCGAGACGACATCCGCCACGACGAGCAGCGAGGTCGTCCGGCCCGTCCGTGGGGGCCCGGCGATCAGTGCGTGGTCGCCCTCGAACAGCTCGAACCCGGCGGGTTCGAGTGTCTCGTCTCCGATGCCCATCGGGATGAACAGCGGCTCCCGCGAGGCCCGGCCCGCCCCCAGCAGCGCGTCGACGGAGACGCTCTGGGGCAGGACGTCGACGGGCACCGGACCGCCGGGGCGCTCGCCGGCGACCGCCGCGGCCTCGACCTGCTGCTCAAGGCGCCCCGGGGCGCGGGCGACCTGGATCACCTGGCCGGAGCCCCCCACGACCGCCCGTCCGGCGGTGAACTGGGGGATCGACCGCCGGAGCAGGCCGAACTGCGCGTAGTCGGCCACGTCGGCGAGCTGGAACGCGAGCCGCTGCTGGGCCAACGAGGCCAGCGCCGTGGGCACCGCTCCGAGGCGGTCGGCCGCGATCGCGGCGTGGATCCCGAGTTCAGGTCCGTCCGCCCACACCCGTGCGAGCGCCTCGCGCAGGGCGTCGCCGGCGAGGTCGCCGTGCTCGGAGGCAAACCCGCCGTAGCCGTCGAGCAGCACGACGAGTCTCGGCGCCGCCGCCCGCGCCGCCGGATCGAGGCCGCGTCGGGCCTGCAGCTCGCCGCGCAGGCGCCGCAGCAGTCGCTGCTGGCGCTCGTGCTCGGAGGCGCCGATGACCGCGCCGACGTGGGGTAGCGAGATGAGCGGCCCGAGCTCGCCGGCGCCGAAGTCGAGCACGTAGACGTGCAGGTGCGCCGGATCGGCGACGGCCGCCAGCGCGAGGGCGATCGTGGACAGCGCAGTCGTGGTCCCGCTCCCGCCGATCCCGTAAAGCAGCAGGTTGCCCGCGTTCAGGTTCCAGCCGACGGGGTACTGGGCCTGGGCGTCGGGATCATCCGCCAGCGCGAGCGGCACGATCAGGCCGCGCTCGCCCGCCAGCGGCCGCGGCGGGCCCGACTCGAGCAGCGCGCCGAGATCGACGTCGCCAGGCAGCGGCGGCAGCCACGGCCGCCGCAACACCTGATCGGGACCGAACGCCTCGGCGGCTGCGGAGACCAGACGCTGAAGGTCGGAGCGCGAACCCCGCGGCTCGGGCCCTCGACCGTCGCCGCCATCCGCGTCCGACGGCAGTCCGAACGGCTCGAGGCTGACCGCTGCGGCTGAACCTATGGGCGTGGTTCCGGTCACGAGCGCCGTCTGGACGGGGATCAGCTCGGACGGACCAAGCCGCACGTGCGCCCGGCCCGGCTGCTTGCGCGGGATCTTGGCCGCCGCCGGCGAATCGATCACGTCGACCGAGTCCTGCGCCGTCTGCACGCGCAGGCACACCCGCAGGTTCGTGTTGGCCCGGATGTTCTCGTTCACGGCGCCGGACGGACGCTGGGTGGCCAGGATCAGATGCACTCCCAGGCTGCGGCCGCGCTGCGCGATCCCCACCAGCGAGGGCACGAAGTCGGGGAGCTCGGCGGCGAGCGTGGCGAACTCGTCGATGATCACGAGCAGCCGCGGCAGCGGTGGCGCGCGCCGGTCGGCGACGAGCTCGCCGTACTCGATCAGATCGGAGGCGCGGTGGTCCCGCAGAACGCGCTCGCGATAACGAAGCTCGGCCTCGAGGCTGCGCAGGGCGCGCTCGCCGAGGTGGTCGTCGAGGTCGGTGACTATGCCGACGGTATGGGGCAGCTCGGCGCACTGCGCAAACGCGCTGCCACCCTTGTAGTCGATCAGCACGAAATTGACGCGCTCGGGGGAGTGCTGAGCCGCGAGCGCCGCCACGAGGCTGCGCAGCAGCTCGCTCTTGCCGGCCCCCGTGGTGCCGGCGATCAGACCGTGCGGCCCGTCCGCGACGAGGTCGACGGCCAGCGGGCCGTCCTCGGACAGCGCGAACGTGGCCGTCAGGCTCGTCCGCGACGCCTCCGCACGCCACTGCTCGCGGAGCTCCGCGCCGGCGGGCTCACCGATCCCGGTGAGCGAGAACAGGCCGATGTTGTCGGGGAGCGACCCGCCGAGCAGCTGCAGGTCGGCGTCCTCGAAGCGAGCCAGCGCGAGCGCGCACTCGCGCGCGGTCTGGGCGGACAGGCCGCCTACGAGCAGCGGATCGACGCGCTGGCCCGTCTGCGGGCGGGCCAGCACTGCCTCGCCCGCCTGCTCGGCGAGCTCGATCACGGTCGTGCAGGCTGCCGGCAGGCGCTCAGCCGACCGCGCCAGGACGATCCCACTGACCTTCTCACCGGCACGCAACAGCGCCCGCCCTGCCGCCCCGCGTCCCTCGATCAGCGCCGGACTGTCGAGTACGGCGAGCACGGTTCGCGGATCGTCCTCGTCTCGCTCAGTCAGCTCCGCCACGAGCGTCGTCCCCGCGCTTGGACCGATGGCGAGCTGGCGCCCCGAGCCGCCACCGCCGTCGCGTGCGTGCGGCAGCCACTTGACCCAGTCCCAGTCATCGCGCGCCGGCTCCTCGGTGAAGACGGCCACGGCCAGGTCCGCGGGCCCCTGCAGCACCGCCGCCTGGCAGAGGAGGCCGCGGGCGAGGGACAGCGACTGCTCGCGGTCTCCGACGATCCCCACGACGCCGCCTTTCGCGAGCTCGACCGGGACCGGCGCGAACCTCAACCACCGGTGCTCGGCGAGCACCTCCTCGGCTTCCTTGGCCGGGGTGTGCCGGTCGGATAGCGCCGGCGTGAACGGCACGTCTCCGAATCCCGCACTCAGCCGGAGGAAGTCGTCGTGCTCCGGCCGCCGCTCCCACAGCCGCGGGTCGGGCGCAGTCGCGCGGCGGTCGATCTCAGAGAGGTCGGGAAACGCCTCGCGTCGCCGCGCCAGCTCCTCCTCCTGCCGGCGCTCGATCTCCGCTCGGAAGTCCGACAGCTTCTGCGTGTGTTCGCGCTGGCTTCCCCGCGAGCTGCGTCGCGCCTGACGCCGCTGTTCGAACCAGCTGCCGATCACGAGCACGGGGCTGAGCAGCATGAACAGCGCGTAGACGATGCTGTGCAAGACCACGACCATCACCGCGCCCAGCACGATGGGGCCGACGGCCGAGGCGACGCTGAAGCGCGGACGCGTCGTCTCGCCGGGCTCTTCAGGAACGCTCAGCGGCAGATCGTGCGCTTGCCCGCGCGAGCGCGGCGGACGGTTGAACGGGATCGTGCCCGCGAGGTTGGCCTCGCGCACCGGATCGACCCGCAATCCGGGGGCCGACGGGGCGATCGTAAATGCGACGTCGCCGGCCTCGAACACCGTCCCCGGTTCGACGTCGGCCGGCGCCTTGATTCGCGTCCCCTCGACCCAGGTGCCGTTGACCGACTCGAGGTCGGTGACCGTCGCCCGGAGTCCGCCCGGGCTGGGCTGCACCCGAAGGTGTTCGCGGGAGACGCCGTCATCGCCGATCACGAGATCGCATTCCGGGTCGCGGCCGACGAGGACTCCACCGGCGCTCAGCGGCAACCGCCGCCCGGCGTCGAAGCCCGCGATCACGCGCAGCTCGAGCGCCGCGGCAGGCGGATCGAGACGATCGGGGACGGCGTCGGCGGGAACGATGCGGGCACCCTCGTACAACCCGATCTCCGATAGGGCCAGGTCGGCGTGGCAGAAGCGGCCGTCGAGGACGATCCCGCGCGCGGCCGAGGCGTCCGGCAGCGCGTCGAGCAGATCGCCGACTGTCGCGTCCTCGCGGCCCAGCCGCAGCTCGAGGTCCTCTGGCCCGCCGGCGAAATTGTCGAGCACGACTCGCATCTGCGCGGCGCCTAGAGTACCGACGAAAGGCCCTGCATCCGGCGGGGTATGGCGCGGTTCATACCTTCGGTTACTACCCGCCGATAACTGCCCGCAGATACTGCACCGGTGTCCCGGCTGGTCGTCGACTCGCGGACGCTGCTGGCGGTGCGAGACACGCTCGGGCGTCTTCACCACCAATTGCTCGGCATCCACACCGTGGTCGGTGGCTACGAGGGGGTCCTGGGTGGCCGGGCGCTCGAGGCTGAGCTCGAACAGTTCTGCGTCCGCTGGCACTTCGGGATCGTCGAGATCGGCGAGCAGATCAACGGGATGATGCACCGGTTGCTGGCGGCCGCCGCCGCCTACGATCGGATCGAGGATCGAATCGGGTCGGGGACGACCGTGGTCGGAGGCGGGAGACCCAGGCGGACGAGCGGCTCCGGTACGACGACCGTGGGTTAGCCGCGCGGGGAGCGCCGCCGAGGACCCGCCGGTACGGTTGGACGCTGTGCCCCGTTTCAAGCTCCAGTTCGACCCCCGGGAGATCCCCGTCTACGCCGCGCGCTTCCCGGCGCAGGGCGACACGGAGGTCCTCGCCATCGCCGGCGCGGCGCGCGAGCGCGGCTACTACACGCTCCCCGAGTTTCGCGCGGTGTGCCGATGGAAGACGCCGCGCAGTGGCCCGTTCGTCGCCCGCAACCGCGCCGAGGAGGTCGAGACAACCACGTACGTCGCGCTCAGCGATGGGACCACCGAGCACGACCGCATGCGCGCGCTGCGCCAGCTGCTGGGGGTCGAGTGGGCCACCGCCTCCGTGCTGCTGCACCTCGTGTTCCCGGACCGCTACCCGATCCTCGATGTCCGCGCGCTCCACGCGTTCGGGATCCGCGGCCGCCAGACGTACAGCTACCGCTTCTGGCTCGACTACGTAGACGCCTTCCGAGCGCTTGTAAAGCGCGCCGGCGTCGACGGCCGCACCGTCGACCGGGGCCTGTGGCAGTGGTCGGCCGAGCAGAGCGAGCCGCTGTCCTGACCGGCGAGGTCGGCCGGGTATCGCCGACTCAATACCCGCGGCCACTTCCTGCACCGGTTTACGGGGCCGATACTCGGCCGATGAGCGATCCGCTCGCCGACCCTCGCGCGGCCGACCTGCTCGCGGCCGTTCCCCACGATGTCGGCGCCGTCGCCGCCGACTTCCGCACGGCCGCCGGCGAATCCCGGGCGACGGCAGCCGGGTTGAGCGCCGCGCGCCTCGACGGGACGTGGACGGGCAGGGCGGCGGTGGCTTTCCGCCGTGCGATCGGCCGCCTGCCCGCAGAGCTCGAGCGTGTCGGCGTCGGCCTCGCCGCGGTTGCCCAGGCGCTGAGCGCCTACGAGTCCGAGCTGGCCGCGATCAAGCTCGCGTTCATCCGGGTGCTCGCCGAGCTCGCCGAGGCCGAGTTGCGGGCGGCGCGATCCGGGGCGCCCGTCGCCGGCGACGGGGTCGAGCTCGTGCGCCTCAGGCGACGCGCCTACGAGCTGCTCGAAGAGTTCTCTCGCGCGCGCGAGGCGTGCCGGTACGCGATCGCGGCCGCGAAGGGGACGGCGCCGGCACGGCGGCCGGTGGGCGGCGGCGTCACGGTCGTAGACGTGTCGGCGAACGTCGGGTGATCATGCACGCTGTACGCTGGCCGCGTGCGTGCGCAGGAGAGGGCGGTCTTGGGAGCGGCAGTCAGCCCGACCGAGCTTCAGGCGCTGATCTACGCCGCCCGGCGTGGGGAACCGTTCGTGTTTCTGCGCGACGACGGCGGCGCCCAGCAACTGATCACCCTCGCCGGCGAACGACTCGTCCTCGGACGGGCGCCGGGGAGCGATCTCGAGATCGCGTGGGACCCCCGCGTGTCCGGCGTGCATGCGTATCTGGAGCGTCGCGGGCCGCGATGGGTCATCGAGGACGACGGCCTCTCGCGCAACGGGACATTCGTCAATGGAGAGCGTCTGCGCGGACAGCGGACCCTGCGCGACGGCGACGTGCTCCGGCTCGGCGACACGGCGATCGGCTTTCGCGATCCGGAGACGGAGCCGGTCGTGGCCACCGTGTCGGTCACGACCCTGGCCGTGCCGGAGGTATCGGACGCGCAGCGCCGGGTACTGGTGGCCCTATGCCGACCGCTGGCCGCGGACCAGCCCGCAGCGCCGGCGACGAACGAGCAGATCGCCGGCGAACTCGTGCTCAGCCTGTCCGCGGTCAAGGGACACCTGCGCGTCTTGTTCGGTCGCTTCGGGCTCGACGATGCACCGCAGAACCAGAAACGCCTCCTGCTGGCGGAGCGCGCGCTGGCGGCCAGCGTCGTTCGCCAGGAGGATCTTCAGTAGGACCGCGGCCGCTGCCGACCGGTCCCGTCCTAGCCGCCGACCTTCGTCGTGCCCGAGCCGCCCTGGTGTTTGTGTCCACCGACCGAGGTCGTGCCGGACCCGGTCCCGCTCGTCCCGGTGGTGGGGCTGGTCGGCTGCGTAAATGTGGGTGGCGGCGGCGGGGAGGAGACGGTGGTGGTCTGCTGCGACTGCGTGGCTGTCGTCGTCGAAGGGGAGCTGGGGCCGACGGCCGGGGCGGCAGGTTGCGAAGCATTGTGGTGCCTCACCCGGTGAATGGGCGCTCGGTGGTGCACGCGGGGCGGTTGCCTCAGCGCGGTGAGCCCCGGGACGAACTGGGCCGCAAGCGCCGCATCCGTCGTGGTGAGGGGCGGTCGGCTGGCGGTCGAGGTGCCCGAGGTGGCCGCGCTCGCGGTTCCCTGATGACCGGTGGCGCGCGCGATCAGGAACGCCGCACCGAACGCCGCGAGCACACAAGCCGCCGCTGTCCCTACCACTCGCACCCCCGTCATCTTACGCCGGGCATGGCCCTCGGGCGAGCGGCGATACTGTTGTCGATGCCCTGTGAGTGAGCCCAGCGGCAAGCCGGGAGCTGAGGAGCTCGAACGAAGTGCGGCGCTGATCGAGCGGCTGCTCGGCGACCCCGAACTGCGGCGGAGGTTCCGGACCGATCCGGGCACCGTGCTCGGCGAGCACGGCCTCGGCGAGCTCGGATCGGGCCTGGGACGCGGGGAGCGGGCGTTGATGACGCTCGAGCTCCGGGAGTCGCGCTCGAGCCTCGCCGGCGCGATGGTGGCGGCGGCGGCGGAGGGAGTCGACCTCGCCCACGTCGCCGAACGTGCCGCGCCGGCGCTCGAGCGCGATGCCGGCCGCGTCGTCGACCGGCTCGTCGACAGCCTCAGACACCACGCGCTGCGCAGGCCGCGGACCCCGCCGAGCCCCAACCTCGGGTCCGGCGCCGAAGAGCCTCCGCTCGCCACCGCGCCGACGTCGCCCGCCCATGCCCCGGCCCCGGCCGGCGGCTCGCAGCTCCCGAGCGGCCGGCCATCCGCGCCGCCTCCGTCCGGGCAGGCAACGGCGCCGGCCGCTGGGCCACACGCGCCACAACGGGCGCACGACGACGACGCGGGCGTCCCGAACTTCGCCAAGGAGCCCGCCCTCCACCATCACCACCATCGCCACGAGCGTGCTGGCGCTGCGGGTCCCAATTTCGAGCCGCCCCGCGATCTGCTCCGCTATCCGGGTGACGACGCGTCGCCGCAGCAGATCGCGACGTGGATGGGCGCCCACGCCGTGAGAGCCGGACTGCCCCCGGAGCTGCCCGTGATGGCGGCGCTGACCGAGTCCGGGTTGCGGAACGTGCCCTACGGCGACCGCGACTCGGTCGGGTTTTTCCAAATGCGCCAGGGGATCTGGGATCAGGGACCGTACGCGGGCTACCTGCACCGGCCCGGTCTGCAGATCAAGTGGTTCATCGAGCACGCCCTGGCGGCTCGCGCGCAGGACCCGGCGCTGGCCCAGAACCCGGACAGCTGGGGCGACTGGATCGCGAACGTCGAGCAGCCCGCGGCGCAGTACCGGTTCCGTTACCAGCTCCAACTGGGAACCGCTCAGGAGCTGCTCCGCGGAGTCGACTTCGCGCCGGTGCAACACGCCTCCCCCACCGGTGCCGGGAAGGCGGCGCTCCGGGTCGCGCTGCACTATCTCGGCACGCCCTACCAGTGGGGCGGATCGACCCCGTCGACCGGTTTTGACTGCTCTGGACTCGTCCAGTACGCGTACGCGCAGGAGGGCGTCCAGTTGCCGCGGGTTGCCGCGGCGCAGTTCGACGTCGGGATCCACGTCGCCCGCGACGACCTCCGGCCCGGAGACGCCGTGTTCTTCGCCGATCCTGACGGTTACGTGCATCACGTCGGCCTGTACATCGGTGACGGCCGGTTCGTCAACGCCCCCGAGACGGGCGAGGACGTGAAGATCTCCTCGCTATCCGACCCCTACTTCGCGGCGCAGTACGCCGGCGCTCGTCGGTACGCGGCCGGCGTACTCGGCGACCCGAGTCGATACGCACGGTCCATGCCCGCCATCGGAAGCTAGTGTCGCGCTCTGACGGCGGCGCTGTCGTGTTAATCACCATCGGAGCCCCCGAGACGCGAATCACGACCGCCCCATCCGTCCACCAACGCGGGCGCCAGTTTTGTCACATACCCGTTCGCGCTCGCAGCGCTACGCTTCGCGGGGTGAGGTGCCGCACATGTCTGGGCGCCCTCGTGGGGCTCGCGCTTCTGCTGGCGGTGGCCGCGTCGAATGCCTCGGCTGCGTCGCCAAGCGCGCTGCTCGGCGGCCAGACGCTGACCGCCGGTCATGCGCTGGCCTCTCCCGATGGCCACTACATCCTCGCGATGCAGACCGACGGCAACCTGGTCCTGTACCTGCACAACGGCGGATTCAGCGTGCGGCCGCTGTGGGCGAGCGGCACGGCCGGGGACCGCGGCGATCGCGCCGTGCTCCAGGGCGACGGCAACCTCGTGCTCTACAGCGCCGAGAATCAGGCCCTGTGGTCGACCAACACGAGCACGGCGGGGTGTACGAATCTCGTCGTGCAGGAGGACGGCAACCTCGTTCTGTACAACAAGAAGAAGGCCGTCTGGGCCAGCCACACGGTGAACACGGACCTGAAGCCCAACGACGTACTGCTGCCTGGAGAGCGGATCTTCTCGATCGACGACCAGTACGAGGTCACGATGCAGACCGACGGCAACCTCGTCCTCTACGGCGCCACCGGCGCGTTGTGGTCGACCCGGACCTGGGGGATCCCGGGCAACCACGCGATCCTCCAGACGGACGGCAACCTCGTCGTGTACACGACAGCCCACCGGGCGCTCTGGAGCAGCAAGACCAACGGACACGGGGGTGACTACGCCCATCTCCAGAACGACGGCAACTTCGTGGTCTACAGCGGCAGCAAGGCGCTGTGGGCGAGCGGCACATACGCCAACCGGCCGAAGGGAACGCCCCGCTACTCGCGGCCGGCATTCGTCGCGTGCCCGCCCCCGCCACCGCCGCCTGCGCCCGCTGCGAGCCCGCCTTCGGACCCGGTCGTGCTCGTGCCTCAGCACACCAAGGTCCGCCGCCTGCACGTGAGGATGTCAATGAGCTGGACCTGGAACCGTGAAATCACCCGGCTGCACCGCATCAAGATCTCCCGCGTCCCGCGGAACGCCACGATCACCGTCCGCTGCCGCGGCAGGAGCTGCCCGCGTCACCGCGCCGAGGTCAGCGCCCGCCACCTCAGGCGACTGATCCGCTATCTCGACGGACGCCGGTATCGGGCGGGCGACAAGATCCTGATCTCGATCTCCAGGCGCGGACGCCGGACCGAGCGGGTCTCGGTCCGGATCCGGTACGGAGCATTACCCAGAGTGCGCCTGCTCTAGGCCTCGGGCCGGCGTGACCGGCGCGCCGCCCCCGCCAGCGTCGCGGCGACCGCGCCGCTGAGGATCAGCGCCAGCACCGCCGCCGAGACCGTGCCGTGGGTGTGGGCGGCCGCATGCCCGACGATCAGGGCGCAGGACGCGATCGCGGCGATGTCCAGGAGCAGCCACGGCGCGAGAAACAGCACGACCATGACGATGCCCACCGGATTGGACGGATCGGAGCTCATGAAAGCGCTCATCAACGTGTCGTCGATCCGTCCGCCCCGCCGAGCGGCGAGTGCCGCGCACAGAACGGCGATCGCGACCACGGGACCGAGCAGCGTCGGGATCAGCGCCAGCGCGCCGACGCCCACGCCACCTGCGACCACGGCGACCGCGATCGTGACTGTGCCGATCGCGAACATCACGAGCGTGGGAAGGACGCAGTGCGCGACCAGCACTCGGGCAAACGGCCAGGACAGGAGCAGCTCGCTGCGGTCGGGTTGGTCCACGTCGACGCGCAGCGGCTCACACAGAAGGCTCGCGGCAAAGTACAGCGCGGCCGCGCCCACCCCCGCGGGAACCACGCGCCCGGGATGCAGGAGGATCTCGTATGTCCCCGCCGCGCCGAGCAGCGCGGCCCAGCCGACGCGTGCCCGATCTCGCAGCAGCGCCAGCGAGTCACGCCAGAGGACCACCAGGCCCGACCGGCTCGGACGCCGAACGCGTGGGAGCCGGACCGCCCCCGTCCCCGGCAGCGCTGACCGGTAGGTGAGCGCAGCGCCGCGGTAGTCGAGCGAGTATGCCGATGCCGTCAGCCCCGCTCGGGTCTCGGCGCGAGTCAACAACTGCTCGGCCGACGGCGACCCACTTCGGCGACGTGCGATCACGACCGCGCCGATGGTCGTGCCCGCCAGCAGGATCAGCGCCACCGGCCAGCCCCGCGTGCCCGCGAGCGGAGCGATGACCCATCCCCATGGGCCCGACCAGATTCCCACGGTGCGGCCGACCGAACTGCTGCTCGCCGCGAGCAGCAGCGCGGCGCCGAACGCCAGCGCGGCGGGGCTCGCGCGGCGCACGAGCCCGGTGGCCGTTCGGGTGCACTCAACGAGCCAGCTCGCCGCCGTCGCCAGCAGCGAGAAGCAGGCGAAGGCCACGACCCATGCCGCCGAGCGTGGCCCGCCGACGTTCGCCGGTCCACCGGCCATCAACAGCAACCCAATGCCCCCGACGACGGCGCCGGCGGCGGCGCCCAGCATCAGGCTCTGATCGAGCTTCGGCTTGATCAGATCCGCCAGCGCGATCGGCGCCGCCATCAACAATCCCACGTCTGGAGCCGAGAAGAGCACGGGCCCCTGCCACGCGCCGAACCGGACGGCGGCCAGCAACACGAGCATCAGCAGCACGGGGCCGTAGACGAGCAGCTTGTGCGCGTCCAGGCTGCCACCGATCGCGTCCGAGATCGCGTGTCCGGCAAGGGCGCCGAAGATCGCGCCGGTGACCACCGTCGCGTAGATCTGGTAGGCGGTGGGTGCAAACCGGCGCGCGCCCCGTGAACGCAGGAACCGGCGGACCGCGCGCGCACGGTCGCGCGACTCGCTACCGGCAGCGAGGCTCACAGCAAGCCGCTCCCACGGGTCAGCTCGCCATCTACGACCGCGTCGTACGGGCCATCCGCAAGCGCTGCGCCATCGGCCAGCAGCACCGCCCGGTCGGCGATCCCCCGCGCGAAGTCCAGCTGATGCGTCGTCAGCATCACCGCCGCGCCATCGCGCTTGGCCCCGAGCAGCAGCTCACGCAGCGTCTCCTGGGATCCGGGATCGAGCCCGACGACGGGTTCATCGAGCACGAGCACCCGGTACGGCCGGATCAGCGCGCAACCCAGCTGAACCTTCTGGCGCATACCCCTCGAGAGCTCCCCCGGCCGCGAGTCCCGGCGCTCGTCGACTCCGAGGCGGACCAGCACCGCGTCGATCCGCCGATCGAGCTCGTGGTCCGCGACGCCGTGAGCGATGGCCACGAGCTCGAGATGCTCGGCGACGGTCAGATCGGCGTACAGCTGCGGCGTGTCGAGCACCACCGCCATCGCCGCCCGCGCCGCGGTCGAGCCGGACTCCCGGTCCCTGCGGACGCCGAGCACCTCGACGAATCCCTCGCTCGGGTCGAGCAGGCCGGCGATCAGCCGCACGGCGGTCGTCTTCCCGGATCCGTTGCGACCGATCACCGCGACGCATTCGCCGGAGCCGATCTCCAGGTCGAGCCCCGCCAACGCCTCGAAGCCGCCGTAGCTGCGGTGAAGCCCCCGGACGGCCAAGGCAGCGCCAGACATCGGCTGCACCGTACCGCAGCCCGACACCCGAGCCGGTCGCTTGAGCGACACCGTCGCGCGAACGTTCCTGGAGTCGATTCGCCCGCCGCGAGCGCCGTTTCATGCAAACCTCTTATGTAAGGCTGCGATTTACCGCTCTACCCTTATGCAGATGTGTGTCCGTAGGGGCCCCGGGCGCCCAACAGATGAGAGGGCGATTTGACGCTGGCGTGGAGACGAGTCGCGATCCTCGCCGGCGCGATGGTCGGCGCTCTACCAGCGAGCACCGCGGGGGCCGCGCCCGCGGGTCCGGTCGTGACGGGGGCGGCTGCCAAGCCGGCACAGGTTCGCGTCGGCTCCCCACCCAGGCACCCGAGGCGATCGAAGGTCGTCGGCGGGCTCGCCACCGGTACCGAGCTGCCGATCACCGTCACGCTCAAGCCGCGTGACCCGGCCGGTCTCGCCGCCTACGCGGCTGGGGTTTCGACGCCCGGCTCGCCTATCTACCACCACTACCTGAGCGTGTCCGCCTTCCGCGACCGCTTCGGCCCGACCGCGCAGGACGTGGCCGCCGTCGAATCGTCGCTCGCCGCCGATGGCCTGACGCCGGGGCGCGTGTCGGCGAACGGCCTGGCCATCCCCGTGTCCGCCACCGCCGGCGAGCTCGGCCACGCGTTCTCGCTGTCGTTCCAGAAGGTGGCGCTGGTGAGTGGTCGCACGGCGTTCGCGAACACCCAGGCACCGCAGTTCAGCACCTCGGTCGCGAGCAGCATCCAGGGCGTGATCGGGCTCGACTCGCTGGCCGTCCCGCATCCGCAGGGAATCCGAACGAATCTCAGCGCGTCGAAGAACGCGAGGGCGCTCAAGCCGAACGTGGTCACCGGCGGTCCGCAGCCCTGCTCGACCGCGGTCAGCACCGCCAATGGTCAGGGCGTGTACACGGCCGATCAGATCGCCTCGGCATACCGCTTCTCGAGCCTGTATGGCGCCGGCGACGAAGGCGCCGGCCAGACGATCGCGCTGTTCGAGCTCGAGCCGAACCTGAAGTCCGATATCGCCAAGTATCAGAGCTGCTATGGGACCTCGACCTCGGTCAGTTACGTCCCGGTCGACGATTGCGCGGAGACCGGGGCGCGGCGAGCGGCGAGGCGGCGCTCGACATCGAGGACGTGATCGGCCTCGCGCCGCAAGGCCAAGGTGCTCGTCTACCAGGGGCCGAACACCGACTCCGGCGCGTTGACACGTACAACAAGATCATCAGCCAGGACACGGCCAACGTGATCTCGACCTCGTGGGGCATGTGTGAAACGGGCGAATCGGCGACGATCCTCTCCGAGAACACGCTGTTCCAGGAGGCCGCGACCCAGGGCCAGTCGGTGTTCGCGGCGTCGGGCGACTTCGGGCTCGGAGGACTGCGGCGGCTCGGACACCTCGCTCGCCGTCGACGACCCCGCCAGCCAGCCGTACGTGACCGGCGTCGGCGGCACGACGATGCCGACGCTCGGACCGCCGCCGAAGCAGTCGGTATGGAACGACGCGTCCGGCGCCACCGGTGGAGGGGTCTCGTCGATCTGGTCGATGCCGTCCTACCAGTCGGGAGCGCCCGCGTCGCTTCACGTGATCAACTCGCACTCCTCAGCGCGCTCCCTGCGGCGCCGCGGCCGGAAGCTACTGCCGCGAGGTGCCCGACGTCTCGGCAGACGCCGATCCCAGACACCGGCTACCTGATCTACTACAAGGCGGTTGGGGCGGAATCGGCGGGACGAGCGCCGCCGCGCCGCTGTGGGCCGCGTTCACGGCGTTGGTGAACGCCTCGAGCGCATGCAACGGCACGCCGATCGGCTTCGCCAACCCGGTCCTGTACACGGCCGCGGCCAACGCCTATTCGACCGACTTCAACGACATCACCATCGGCAACAACGACCTGACGGGCACCAACGCGGGCAACTTCCCGGCCGGCAAGGGCTACGACATGGCGACCGGCCTCGGCACGCCGAACGGCTAGACGCTGCCGGCGACGCTGTGCAACGACGGCGTCCCTCCCCCGGGCGTGACCATCACCAGTCCGGGTGACCAGAGCACGCCCATCGGCGCCTCGGCAACCGTCCAGATCGACGCCACCGACTCCACCAGCGGCGCCACGCTCGCCTACTCGGCGACCGGGTTGCCGCCCGGCCTCTCGATCGACCCCTCGAGCGGTCTGATCTCCGGCACCCCGACGACCGCGGGGACCTACCACGGTGAAGGTCACGGTGACCGACACGATGAGCAGCTCGAGCAGTACGTCGTTCGCGTGGACGGTCACGCGACGCGCGACCAACACCCTGGTGTCCTGCTCTCCGCAGGAGCTCGCCGTCGGCGCGACGGCGACGTGCACCGCTTCGGTGTCCGACAGCGATCAGGGCACTCGCGAGCACGCCGAGCGGGACCGTGAGCTTCGCCAAGGTTGGGTCGGGCTCGTTCTCGGGCTCGGGAACGTGCTCGCTCACCGCCAGGACCGCCGCCCTCGCGAGCTGCAAGGTGACATACAAGCCCGCCGGAACCGGGTTCCACGAGCTCACGGCCAGCTACGCCGGCGATGTCACCCACCTCTCGAGCTCGATCGGCTACCAGCTGAGGGTTCCGGCGCTGCCCTCCGCGCAGATCCCCTCGCCGGGTCAAAACCTGACCGTCGGCCAGGGGAAGTCCGTGACGACCACGTTCAGCTGCAGCGAAGGGGTCGCCGGACCGGGGCTCGCCGCGTGCGGAGACAACAACGGCACGAGCGGCGGCGCCGGCACCCTCCACGGCACGCTCAACACGGCGAACCTCGGTACCCAGACCTACACGGTGACGGCGACCAGCCAGGACGGGCTGCTCGGAACGGCGTCGCTCACCTACACGGTGGTCGGCCGGCCAAGGATCGTAGGCACGGCGAAGGCCGGCCGCACCGTCATCTGCTCGACCGGGTCGGGGACCACCAATCCGAGCGCGTTCAGCTACCGGTGGAGCAGGAACGGCACGCCGATCGTGGGCGCCACCTCGCCGACCTACAAGGTTCAAAAGATCGACGAGGGGAACGCCCTCACCTGCACCGTGATCGCCACGAATGCGGGGGCGCCGTCGACCAGCGCGAGCGTGAGAGTTCCGGTTCCGGCCGTCGCGCGCTGCCCGGCGGCAACCGGCAAGCTGCGCGGCACCAGGGTCGGGCTCATCAACCTGGGGATGACCCGCACGCAGACGCGACACGCCTACAGGCGCAGTTCCACTCGCGGCTCCCGCTATCAGGAGTTCTTCTGTCTCACGCCGATCGGGATCCGCGCCGGGTTCGCGTCGCCGAAGGTCCTCATGAACGTGTCCGGCGCGCAGCGCAGCAGCCTGCAAGGACACGTCATCTGGATCTCGACGGCGAGCGCGTTCTACGCGATCGACGGCGTGAGGCCAGGCGCCACCGTCGCGGCGGCGGGAGCTCGGCTCAGGCTCCTGACGCCGTTCGCGATCGGCGCCAACCGGTGGTACCTGGCGCCGGCGGGATCCGTCACAGCGGTCCTCAAGGTCCGTGGCGGGGTCGTCCAGGAGATCGGGATCGCGAACAAGCGACTCACGAAGACCCGTACGGCACAGCGGGCGTTCCTCACCTCGTTCTCGTAACGCTCGGGCCGGAGCGTACGCTTTGGCTGTGACCTCGCTGCCGATGGCGCCATTGGCCTGCTCGCTGAACGAAGCGGAGCTGCGCAGCCAGCTCGAGCGCTACCGGATCGCCGGTAGCGACGCCACGGTCGTCGAGCGCAGCCCCCGGCGGCTGGTCATCGGGATCGGAGACCAGGTACCGGACGGCGTCGTCGACGAGCTCGTGAAGGTCGAACGCGAATGCTGCCCGTTCTTCGGCCTCGACTGGCAGCCGGCGCATCGGCGACTGGCGGTCTCGGTGGCGACCGAGTGGCACGAGCCGGCGCTCGAGGCGATCGCGTCGGCGCTGGGAGTAGAGAAGGGTTTATAGGGGCGCGCATTCGCGCGCCCTTTTGGTGTGGCCTGGGCTGCTCGGTTTTCTGTCGAGGGCCGGCTCGGTGGCCGTCGACTCTCGGCCGCCCTGATTGGCGGGCGGCCCGGTAAACGGCGCTGGGGAAGCGGAGGGAGCGGGCGCGATCGGGGGCCGTTTCGATGGTGCCTAGCACGACAATCTTGCGCCGGATGGCGAGCCCTGGCGGGATATGCACGAGGAGTGTGCTCAACACGACAGGGCTCGGATCTGGCGCCGGTGTTGACGTGTTATGCACCATGCCCGTGACGCTCTCGACACAAATCCGCGGGTTCGGGCAGCTGACCGGGTAGCCACGGGCTCAGACGACCCGCCGGTGCCCTCACTCACCCCCCTCCCTGCTGCCTTTTACCGAGCCGCCCGCTAACCAAGGCCGCTGGCGCGGAGCGCCCCAGGCCTTCGACGCGTACCCGCACGACCGTCCCCGCCAGCTACACCCCCGGCCGCGCCTGGCCGCTGTACTCCTCGTTCGGCAGCATGTTCGTCGCCATCGCCATGCGGTTCGTGAGGTTGTACATGGCGCTCAGCTCGGCGACGTCCCACGCCTCCTCGAGCGTCAGACCGACGTCGAGCAGCGTCTGCAGGTCGCCGCGCGTGACCTCCCGCGGCCGCAGGGTCAGCTTCTCGGCATAGGCGCAGATGGCGGTGCGCCGGGGATCGAGGTCCGCCCGCCGCCAGTCGTATGAGATCCGCTCACCGAGCACGGGATCGCCGAGCTCTTCCCGCAGCGCGGCGCCGTGGGCCACGAGGCAGTAGAGACAGCCGTTGGCCGAGCTGACGACGACGGCGACCATCTCGCGGTCGGCGGCGGTCAGACCGTCGGTCGGCCGGTGCAGCTGGCGGAAGTGGGCGAACCAGGCGCTGAGACGCTCGGGCCGGAAGGCGTAGACGCGAAACACGTTCGGGACGAACCCGAGTCGCTCGCGCGCCTTGGCGAACAGGTCGCGCAGATCCGGCGGCAGCTCGGTCTCGTCCGGTACCGGGAACCAGGAGCCGGTCTCGCGCGCGCCGTCGGTGCTCTCGACCGTGTCGGACATGGCTCGGGCTAACGCTATCGTGAGCCGATGTCCTGCACCGTGCGCCCGGCGCTGCTGGTCCAGCACGCGCCGCAGAACGCGATGGAGGATGTCGGCGAGATCGAGCGCTTCCATGATCGCTGCACCGACCTGATGCGCGAGCTGCTGGGGGCGCTGGCCGCGGCGCCGGATCGCCCTCGCATCTTCCCCGACATCGAGGATTCGATCGGGTGGCCACATCGCCGGATCGCATCCGTCCTCGGGGGCGCGTGTCGCATGCGCCAGACCGAGTTCGACGGGCGCCGTCCGTACCGCTTCCTGGCGCCGCGCGACTCGGCCTCGGGCCGGTGGGAGATGTGGATGGACGCCGGACAGGCGCGGGCGATCCGCGCCGCCCAGCTCGTTCAGTAGGCCGGGTCGCCGCTCACGCCGGCGCGCTCGTCAGATATGTGGCGCACATGTCCAGGTCCCCGTTTTCGCGCGCTCCCTCGTCGAGCCGCTCGCGGATCGTCGTCACGAGCGGCAGGTCGAGGTCGTGACGGCGCGCGGTTTCCTCGACCAGCCTCGCGTCCTTGGCGGCGAGCGCGAGCCGGAACGACGGCTCGAAGTTCCGCTGCATGATCGCGTTGCCCTTCATCTGCAGGTAGGGCAGGTCGAGGGGCCCGCCCGCCACCGCTTCGAGGAGCAGCTTCGGATCGAGCCCGACGCCCTCCGCCAGTGCGAGCGCCTCTGCGCTCCCTTCGACGAGGGACAGGATCCAGGTGTTGCTGACCAGCTTCAGCATGGTGCCGCTCCCCGCCTCGCCGACCCATATCGTCCGCTGGCCGATCACGTCGAAGACCGGAGCAACCCGGTCGCGCAGGTCGTCGTGGCCCGAGGCGAGGACCACGAGCTTCCCCTGCTCCGCCGGCGCCTTCGTGCCGAGCACGGGCGAATCGACGAACCCGACGCCCCCCTCCGCCGCGAGCGCGATGCACCGCTCGGTCCCCTGCTCGCCGATCGTGCTCGCCTGAATCCAGATCGCGTCCTGGCCCATCGCGCGGAGAGCTCTCCCGCCGCCGGCCATGACGGCGATCACGGCCTCGGCGTCGGAGAGGATCGTGAGGACCATGCCCGCTCCCTCGGCGGCCTGGGCCGGAGACGCGACGATCTCGACCCCGTCGTCGGCGAGCGGCTCCGTCTTCTCACGAGAACGGTTCCACGCCCGCACCTCAAACCCGGCACGTGCGAGGTTGCGCGCGATCGGGAGGCCCATCACTCCGCCGGCGCCCAACACGGCGATCGTCTTCTCGCCGGCCATCACAGCCCGTCCCTACAGAACCTTCTCATTGCGACACCTTTCGAGTTGGGCTCGGTTCGATCTCGAGGTAATCGAGCATTCCGGTGATTTCCAGCGCTCGCCGGCTCGCCTCGCCACCCAGCATCACGGACATGCGTGACCCGAGCTCCTCCGCGTGCTTGTGGGCGTTTATCAGCATCCGGATACCACTCGAGTCGAGAAACGTGACGCGGCGCAGGTCAACGACCACGTGGGCAAACCCTCGATCGAGCAGCTCGAACAGGGGCCGCTCGACGTCGCTGGCGCTCGCCAGGTCGACGTCCCCGATGGGTCGCACGATCACGCGCTGACGGTCCGGCTCCAGCTCGACGTGGAATCTGTCGTTGCTGTCGGTCATCCCCTGCCGGGGGTCATCTTAGAGCGAGCACACTGCGGACGCTGGGGGCGTGTAGCCACCAGCCGATGTCCGCGCCGCCCCCGCGTGCGACCGGATCCCGCGGATCGAATTCTCGCGGCGCAGCCAGCTCCCAGCCGGCGCCCGGCCTCCAGCCGACGTCGATCAGCAGCTCGGCGTACTCGTGCTGCGCCCCCGCCACGCCGAAGCCGAATACGCGCTCGGGTCCCAGCACCGCGTTCGCGGACGCCCGGCCCGTGAGCAGCCGGTCATAGCGGTTGCGCTCGAGCTCGCCGGCGTGCGAACTGAGTGCACGTTGAATCTCAAGCAGGCGCGAGGCGTCAAACGGCACGATCAGGTTCGGGATCGGGAGCCCGCCCCAGAGTCCCCAGAACATGACCCGGATCGCTTCGCTGCGCGCCTCCACGGCGTCCCGGATCGCGCGGCCGACGACCTCGTGGCCGTGATGGCCGTCGTGCGGCGACGGGCCGACGATCAGCCGGGCATGGGACCGGCTGAGCACGTCGCTGATCGCGGCCGCCAGGACGCCCTGCGCGACCCCAAAGTCGTCGCCATCGCCGATCGGCGGCAGCTCATCGGGGATCACGAGCTCGAAGCGGGCGGCCGCGCACGCCTCGACCAGCTCCGCCCGCCGGCGATCGCGGTCTTCGGGGCGCCCGAGGCTACACGCGAGGTTTATGACCTCCCAGCCGGCATCGCGGAGCGCCATCAGCGTAGCCGGCGCGCCCAAAAGCTCGTCATCGGGGTGCGGCGAGACGCAGATGACCGCCGGCACTCAGCTCCGTGGCGGGGAGCTCAGCGGCTGGGGCGAGGCGATCTGCCAGGCGAACGCCAGCGGCGACGACGCGGTCAGATCGATCGCGGGCTCGACCGTCGAGTAGGACTGCACGTTGTCTCGGAACACGGCCTTGCTGTTGAAGGCGGCAAACGAGTCGACGCCATTCGTCGGACAGCGTCGCATGTGGGTGAGGAATCCGGTAGTGGCGGCGTTGCTCGGTCCCTCGACGACGGCGCCGGCGAGCACCGGCCCGTGTCCGTTCAGCGACCCGGCGATGTTGGCGACCTGGTGCTGGGGACAGTCGGGGAACCTAGTCCCGTCGCCGATCACGAGCGAGGCCCCCCAGGCGTTGGCGCCGAGGACGTTGGCGAGCCAGCGGACGGACAGGGTCCGGTAGACCTGGCTCCCGGTCAGGCTCGCGTACTCGCTCGCCATAACCGACAGTCCGAAGCCATGTGAGCCCGTGTCCTCGACGTCCCAGGGAAACCCGAATCCGAACGGATCGTGCCGGCCGATCGCGATCGCCATGCTGAGCTCGCGTCGCAGGTCGGCCAGCAGCGCCCCCCGCCCGACGGCGAGGCCCCGCGGATCGCCGAACCGGGCGATCGCCCGGATCAGCTCGTAGTGGGCCAGGCCGCTGACGTCGTAGAGGTTCAGGGTGTCGGCGGAGTGGCGCGAATGCGCGATGTACGCCCGCGCCCACCGAGCTGCCTGGCGCAGGTAGTAGAGCGGGCGCCGGTGCGAGAGGCCCGCCGGGACCCCCGGCTCCCCGAGCGCATCGGCGAGCTCGACGGCGCCGAGCTCGAGGTCGTCGCGCCACTGGGTCTCCGGATAGAAATCCCACGGGATGGCCGTCAGCAGGTGCCCCGTGGGGTGCGTGTTCGCGAGCGCAAAGATGTGCTCGCCGGCGCGCAGACAGCGAGCCGCCAACCGCCGATCGCTTCGCCGGAACACCTGGAAGCAGAGGCCGAACGCGGCGGCGTCTCGGCCGGCCAGATTGGGACTGATCGGGGATCCGGGCGGACCGGCGCGGAACACCGGCCGGTGGCGGATGTACCGATACCGCGGGTTGTGGCCGCCGTAGTGATCGTCGGCCTGCGGCAGCCGCCAGATGTCGTGGTCGCTGATCGCCTTGGCGTTCCCGTCACCGATACCGACCTGGTAGTAGAGCGTGCGCGTGCGGTCGTTCCACATACGCAGCAGCCACTGCACGCCGAATCGAGCCTCGGACGTGAAGTTCGAATTCCTCGCGGACACGCCCATCTCGGCGGGGAAGTCGCGCACGCCGGTGAGCATCAGCGCGACCGTGTAGCTCGTCGTCTGCACGAATTTCAGGTAGTCGCCGGCGTCCCACCAACCGCCGGCGGCGTCGATGAAGCGGCGCAGGGCCTTGAGGTCCCCCTTGAAGGCGCCGTTCTCATCGACCTTCGGCGTCAGATACGTCCGGGCGTGCTCGTCGTTCAGGTGGCCGGGAGCCGTGCGCAGCGACGAGCGGATGAAGTCGGGCCCGTCGCGCTCGTCCTCGTAGAAGGACAGTGCGTTGCGTAGCGCGCCCGCGTACAGCCTCGCCGGCGAGTCGATCGCGAACGGCGGCGATACCGCGCCCGCGGGCCCGGCGACGTCCACCGCGTACGTACCCGCGGACAAGACCCCGTCGAAGTCGAGTGCGTACACGTACGGGAGGCGTCCGCTCCAGCGACCGACGGAGCTGCGGACCGGCCCGCTGAATACCGCCGGACCGCCCCCGGATCGCCGGACAGCGTACGTCGCGCCAGTCTCGGGCACGCTCGATATCAAGTAGGCGCGCTTCGTCGCGGAGACCGGATAGCCGAGCTGGTTGACTCGCACGAACGCGCTCGGCGCGTACGCCGCACCATGGGCCCCGAGCGCCAGAATCCCGCCGGCGATGAGCACGGCCACCACGGCGAAGGAGCGCGCCCTGATCATCTCGTCAGTGTCACCTTACTGATCCGCGAGCGGCTCGCCGCGCAGTTCCCCTTCGCGCCGGGCTCGACAACGCATTCTCGGAGCGGATGGTGAGCACGCCGTCACGTCAGGAGCGCTTGGCGTAGCTCCTGACGAGAGCGGATCCCGAGCTTCCGGTAGACGTGCGAGAGGTGGTACTCGACGGTCTTCGGGCTGAGGAAGACGGCCGCTGCGGCCTCGCGTGTCGTCTTCCCCTCGGCCAGCAGCCGCGCGATCTGGCGCTCCTGCGGGGTCAGCTCGTCGATCGTGCTTGCGTCGCGTCGTCGCGCTGTCTCGCCCGTCGCCTCCAGCTCGACGGTGGCCTGATCGGCCCACGGTCTCGCGCCGACGCGGTCGAACACCTCGAGCGCGGCGCGCAGCTGTTCGCGGGCGCGGACGCGCTGGCGGTTCCGGCGCAGCTGCGCCCCGTAAGCGAGCCGCGTGCGCGCCGCTTCGAACACATCGGGCGTGCGCGCGTGGAGACCGAGCGCCTGCTCGAAGCGAAGCTCGGACGAGTCGCCGGCGGCGAGCAGGCCCTGGCATCGGAGCGACCGTGCGAGCGCCCACGGCTGCCCCTTCGCCTCGGCCGCGGCCCCGAACTCGGCGGCGACCGTCATGGCATCCTCGCGCCGCTCGAGGCGGAGGTAGGCGTCGACCAGCTCAGGAGCCGGCGACAGGTCGACGTCCGCGATGCCGTGCAGGCTCAGCGCGGCGACCTGCGCCTCGTGGTGGACGACCGAGGCCATCGGGCGGCCGAGCGCGAGCTCGAGGTCGCCGAGCGCCTGCACGGCCCAGATCCCGTACAGAGCCACACCGAGCGCATCGCACAGGGCCGCGCCCTCGGCGGCATGAGCACGGCACTCCACCTCCCTGCCTTGCCGGGCCTCGAGCCAGGCCAGGCCGGCGAGCGCCGCGCCGAGCTCGACCTCCTGGCCGGTCTCGCGGGCAAGGCGGATCGCCTCGTCGTAGGAGGCCTCGGCGGCGTTCCACTGGTCGGTGGTCGCCTGGTCGCGGGCGAGGTGGTGCAGCAGCGGGGGCAGTGCTCCGACGGCCACCTGGTCGCGCGCACTCTCGAACGCCCGCTCGATGAGAGCGCGACCCGTGTCGGCCTCGCGCAGCCACAGCGGCCCGATCGCCGCCCATATCACGAGCCAGGGATCGCCGAGCAGCTCGTCGGAGGCCTCGAAAAGTGCAATCGCCCGCCGGACCTCGCCTGCCCCCGCCTCGCCCTGACCATCGGCCACGAGCGCCTGTCCTTGAACAACCGCGGCGAGGAACTGCGCTCGCGGCGATCCGGCCCGATCCGCCAACCTCGCGGCCTGCGCGGCGGCGGACAACATCGTCGGGGTCGCGCCGGCGTAGAAGCAGCCGTGGACCGCCTGCGCGAGCATCACCACGGCCAACTCCGGCTCGACCTGCGCGACCCGCCCGGCGGCGTCGACGAGCAGCCGGCACCCCTCCATAATCGGCCCCCGGCGCAGCGCCACCAGGCTTCGGACGTGATCGATCCGCGCGACCAGTACTGGATCTGCCGCGCGTGGGCGGGCGCCGTCGAGGAGCGCGAGCGTTCGCTGCCACTCGCCCGCCAGCGACGCGGCTTCGGCTGCGCGAAACATCAGCATGGCCTGCGCCTCCTCGGCCGGCTGAAGGCGGGCGCCCCGCTCGAACGCCGCAGCGGCGACTGAGTACGCGCTTCGGTCGAGCGCCCGCATCCCCGCCAGCTCGAGCGCGGCGGCGGCGGCCTCGTCCGGGCCGATCGTGGCGGCGGCGAGATGCCAGGCCCGCCTGTCGAGGTCGCGGTCGGGCAGGGCGCCGGCGAGCGCCGCGTGCGCCTCCCGGCGCTGGGTGGCCGACGCCTGCGCGTAGACGGCCGATCGCGCCAGCGGGTGACGGAATTCGACGTGGGCGGCGTTGATCGCGACCAGACCGGCTTCCTCGGCACCGGCGAGTTCGCTGATCTCCAAGCCGAGTTCGCGACCCGCACGCGCGAGAAGCGCGGACTCGCCGCCGTCGCTGGCCGCCACCAGGACGAGCAGGCGCCGGGTCGTCTCGGGCAGCTGGCCGAAGCGGCGCAGGAACGCCTCGGCGATGCTCGTCGAGATCGGAATCGGACCGTACGGTTCACTTGCAAGCCGGGCGGCATCCGAGGCGAGCTCGAGCAGCGCGAGCGGGTTGCCGCCGGTGGCCAGGTGCAGGCGCTCGACGGCGGCCGGGGAGACATCCGCGGGCGCCAGCAACTCGACCGCGGCCGACTGGGTCAGGCCCGCGAGGCGCAGCGTCCGCAGATCGGCCCCGTCGAGCAGCGATGGCTCCCCCTCACGCACGGCCAGCACGACGGCGATCGGATCGGCGATCAGCCGACGCGCAGCGAACAGCAGCGCCCCGGCACTGGAGCCGTCGAGCAGGTGCGCGTCGTCGATCAGGACCGCCAGCGGCTCCCGCTCGGCGCACGCCGAGAGCAGGCTCAGCGTCGCCGCGCCGATCGCAAACCGGTCGCGCGACGTGGAGGGGCCGAGGGCGAGGGCGCCGGCGAGGGCCTGCGCCTGTGGGGCCGGAATCTGCTGAATTACGCCGAGCACCGGGCGCAACAGCTCCGCCAGACCGGCGAACGGAACCTCGGCCTCCGACTCGATCCCGCGCGCTCGCAGGACGCGCATACCCCGGGCCGCCCGCGCGGCATAGTCGAGGAGCGCGGATTTGCCAATCCCCGGCTCTCCGACGACTGCGAGCACGCCGCTGTGTCCCTCGCGCGCCTGTCCCAGCAAATGGTCGAGTGCGAGCCGCTCCTCTGTGCGCCCGAGCAGCATGGGCCGATTCTGACTCACCGGATACCCGGGATGCGAGCGTCGCGCCTCCTCCGAAGACTAGGTGGCCCCCTGAAGCGAAGGCCGAAGGATGCGCCTACGGTCGCGCTAACGCGGCCGCCGGTCGCGAGGACCCGAACAGCGGAGGTACCTGAATGTCAGCGGTTGAAGAGCAGGTCCAGGTGGATGGCGACAAGCTCCATCAATTCGTGTTCCGCGCCGTCGAGGAGGTCGGAGCGACCCTCAACGCCGCGCTCGTCGTGATGGGCGACAAGCTCGGCCTCTACCGGGCGCTCGCGGGCGCCGGTCCCCTGTCCGCGGTCGAGCTGGCCCGCCGAGCGGGAGTCAGCGAGCGCTACGTGCGCGAGTGGCTGAACGCCCAAGCCGCCGGCGGGTACGTCGACTACGACGCCGCGACCGGTCGCTACACACTGCCGCCCGAGCAGACGGTCGCGCTGACCGACGAGTCGAGCCCCGCCTTCCTGCCGGGGTTCTTCCAGATCGCGCTGGGGACGGTGATCGACTCGCCGCGGATCACCGAGTCCGCGCGCAGCGGCGCCGGCGTGGGATGGCACGAGCACAACCACGACGTGTTCGATGGGTGCGAGCGCTTCTTCCGTCCCGGGTATCACGCGAGCCTGATCCCGGCGTGGCTCCCGGCGCTCGACGGTGTCGTCGAGAAGCTCGAGGCCGGCGCCAAGGTCGCCGACATCGGGTGCGGACACGGCTCCTCGACGATCCTGATGGCGCAGGCCTATCCGAACTCCACGTTTGACGGCTTTGATTACCACGAGGGGTCGATCGCGACGGCGCGCCAGCGCGCCGAGGAGGCGGGCGTCACCGATCGTGTGCGGTTCGAGGTTAAGCCCGCCGCCGATACGCCGGGCGACGGCTACGACCTCGTGACGATGTTCGACTGCCTGCACGACATGGGCGATCCGGTCGGCGCCGCGGGCCGCGTCCGGAAGCTGCTGGCGCCGGACGGCACATGGCTGATCGTGGAGCCGATGGCCGGTGATCGGATCGAGGAGAACCTCAACCCGGTCGGTCGGGCCTACTACGGTTTCTCGACGTTCCTCTGCACCCCGGCCTCGCTCTCGCAGGAAGTAGGACTCGCGCTGGGGGCACAGGCCGGCGAGGCACGCATCGGGGACGTCGTGGCCGCCGGCGGGTTCTCCCGCTTCCGCCGGGCCGCCGAGACACCGTTCAACCTGGTGTTCGAGGCGCGACCGTGAAGTAGCGGTAGAGCCGTGATGGTTACGATCGACCGCGTGGGGCGCAGCGACACCGAGACGCCCGCGCGGCTCCCGGACCAGAGGGGGTTCATCGAACGCGATGGCGTTCGAGTGCACTGGGAGTGCTACGGCGCGGGCGAGGCGACGGTCCTGCTCTTGCCCACGTGGTCGATCGTCCACTCGCGCCACTGGAAGGCGCAGATCCCCTACCTGGCCCGCCATTTCCGGGTGGTCATGTTCGACGGCCGCGGCAACGGCCTGTCCGACAGGCCGACCTCGGCATCGGCCTACCACGAGCGCGAGTTCATAGCCGATGCCGTGGCCGTCCTCGACGCGACGGGGGTCGAGTCCGCGTGCGTCGCAGGGCTTTCGATGGGTGGCCTGCGCGCGTTGGTACTGGCGGCCGAGCATCCGAACCGCGTGAGCGGCGCATGCCCGATCGCACCGTCGGTGCCGGTGCCGCTCGTTCCCGACCCACCCGGTTGGTGGGCGGGGTTCGACTTCGAGGCGGAGCGCGAGCATTACGAGGGTTGGGAGAAGTACAACCGCCATTACTGGCGCTCGGACTACCGCGGCTTCCTTAAGTTCTTCTTCTCTGAGTGCCTGTGCGAGCCCCACTCGACCAAGCAGATCGACGATCTGATCGCCTGGGGTCTGGACGGCGATCCCGAGATGCTGGTCAGGACGTTTGACGGCGAAGTCATGTCAGCGCCGGACGTGCCCGGTTTCGAAACCCTCCTGAGCTCGATTCAATGCCCCGTGCTCGTGCTGCACGGGACCGAGGATCGCGTGATCCCGATCGCGCGTTCCGAGCGAATCGCCGAGCTCACGGGCGGCGAGCTCATCGTACTGGAAGGTTCTGGGCACATACCGACCGCGCGCGACCCGGTGGTGGTGAACCGCCTGCTCCGCAGGTTCGCCGAGTGCACCACCGGCGGTCCCCCCGTGGGCTCGCGCACCTGGGTTCGCGGATCGGTGCGACCCCGTCGCGCCCTGTTCATCTCCTCCCCGATCGGCCTCGGTCACGCCTGGCGCGACGTCAGGATCGCCGACGAGCTCCGACGGCTCCGCCCGGAGCTCGAGATCGAGTGGCTGGCGCAGCCGCCGGTCACGACCGTCCTTAAGCGGCGCGGCGAGACCATCCATCCCGCGAGCGCCGAGCTCGCCAGCGAGGTCGTCCACATCGATCTCGAGGCCGACGGCCACGAGCTGCATGTGTTCGAGGCGCTGCGTCGGATGGACGAGATCCTGTGCGCGAACTTCATGGTGTTCGCGGATCTCGTCAGCGAGCGGGCGTTCGACGTGTGGATCGGCGACGAGGCCTGGGAGGTCGACCATTTCCTGCACGAGAACCCGGAGCTCAAGGCGGCGGCTTACGTGTGGCTGACCGACTTCGTCGGCTACCTCCCGATGTCCGAGTACGGCCCGCGCGAGGCGTTCCTGACGGCGGACTACAACGCCGAGATGATCGAGCACATCGACCGCCACCCGGCGGTCCGCGACCGCTCGATCTTCATCGGCGAGCCCCAGGACGTTGTCCCTGGGTCGTTCGGCCCGGGGCTGCCCGAGATCCGCGCCTGGACGGAACGCCACTACGAGTTCGCCGGCTACGTGCCGAGCTTCGACCCCCGGACGCTCGGCGACCGGGGAGAGCTTCGGCGGGAGCTCGGCTACGGCGAGGACCCTGTGTGCCTGGTGGCGGTCGGCGGCTCGGGGGTCGGCTCGGCGATGCTTCGCCGGGTGGTCGAGGCGCTCCCGCTGGCCCGCCGGCGCGTTCCGGGCCTGCGGATGGTCGCCGTCACCGGACCGCGGATCGACCCGAGCCAGCTGCCCCACCCCGAGGGGCTCGAACTCCGCGGCTACGTCCACGAGCTCTACCGGGACATCGCGGCGTGCGACGTCGCCGTTGTCCAGGGTGGGCTGTCGACGACGATGGAGCTCGTCACCGCCGGCCGGCCGTTCATCGCGCTCCCGCTCGCCGGCCACTTCGAGCAGCGCTTCCACGTGCGCCACCGGCTGGACCGCCACGGCGCTCGAACGTGGCTCGAGTTCTCGCAGACGACGCCCGAGGAGCTCGCCGGCGCGATTGCCGATGCCATCACCCTGCAGCCGAGCTATGAGCCGATCGACCCCGCCGGCGCGAGCCGGGCGGCGGCGCTGATCGCCGAGCTGCTCTAGGTCGCCGCGCCCGATCGCCGAGTTGCACCAGCGCGTCTCAGCATGAGACTATGCGGGTCCAGCGATGACCCCCCAATTCTGGATCGAGGAGAGCCAGGACTCGGACGGTCCGTTGCGACTGACGCTGTTCGGAGAGCTCGACCTGACGGTCGCCGGCGAGCTCGAGTCGCGGCTCGGAGAACTCAAGGCCGGGGAGGCGCCGGTGCGCCTCGATCTCTCGGAGCTGTCGTTCATCGACAGCAGCGGCATCAGGGTTGTCACGCGGGCGCGACTCGACGCCGACCGGGCCGGATGGACGTTGGAGATCGATCCGCACGTCAGCCCGGTCGTGAAGCGGCCGCTCGAGCTGCTGGGCCTGGGTGACGTCCTCTGGTCGAAAACTCCTGATTAGCCGATTTAGGCCGCTCTTGCCTCGGGAACGTGGGCGAGTCCGCAATCGGCGATGTCGTCCGCGAGACGCAGGGCCGTGGTTTCCTGCCAACGCCCGGACTCGATGAGCGCGCGGCACAGGCCGTCGATGTCGCCCATCGCCCCCTGCGCGGCCGCGTCGTGCAACGGATCGGCGCTGAAGATCAGCGTGTCGGCGGCGTGACGGATCAGGTCCTGCTCGTCCGCCAAGAGCTTGGCCGGACCCAGGTCATTGAGTGTCTTCATCACCCGCTGGTAGGCGCTGGCACGTTCTGAGTTCATTGCGATCGAAGTCGTTTCCTACGTTGAGTAATGGTCTCGGCGCGGATGGCGTTTGCCTTTAGCCCAATGGCGAAAGATCTTTGCCACCGCCTGTACCCACACACGACGCGGGCAAGCCTCTGGACCTTCCCGCTGGGCGCCAACGTGCCGGTTTTCCGGGCGTTCCCGGGATACTGACGGGCCATGGCTCCGTCACCCGAGCTCGACGGCCTCCCGTTCGGTTCGCTGTATCGCCACGGGTTTGTCCGCGTGGCTGCGGCGGTCCCGTATCTCGGGATCGCCGAGCCTGACTTCAACGCGGAGCGAACGCTCGCGCTCGCCGAGCGCGCCGCCGGGGCCGAGGCGGGCCTCGTGATCTTTCCCGAGCTGGGCATCTCGGGCTACGCGATCGACGACCTGCTCCATCAGCGTGCGCTGCTCGCCGCCGTGTGCCGGGGACTCGAGCGGATCGTCGCGGGCAGCGCGGCGTTGCTTCCGGTGATCGTCGTGGGGGCCCCGCTCGAGATCGAGGAGGGCGTGTTCAACGCCGCGGTCGTGATCCACCGGGGGGAGGTGCTCGGGGTGGTGCCAAAGAGCTACCTGCCCGAATACCGCGAGTTCTACGAGAAGCGCCAGTTCCGCGCCGCCCGCGACCTTATTCAGGGAACTATCGATCTACTGGGGAGGCGGGTCCCGTGCGGGGCCGACCTCCTGTTCGCGTGTAGGGATCTGCCCGACTGCACGATCCACGTCGAGATCTGCGAGGACCTGTGGACACCGATCCCGCCCAGCACGTATGCCGCGCTCGCGGGCGCGACCGTGCTCGCGAACCTGTCGGCGAGCAACACCACGATCGGCAAGTCCGACTACCGCCACGAGCTGTGCGGGTCGCAGTCCGCGCGCACGATCGCCGCCTACCTGTACACGGCAGCCGGCCTGGGCGAGTCGACCACCGACCTGGCCTGGGACGGTCAGGCGATGATCTACGAGAACGGCGACCGGCTCGCCGAGGCGGAGCGCTTCTCCGACGACGAGCAGTTGATCCACGCCGACATCGACCTCGGCCGGCTCGTCTCTGACCGCGCCAGCACGAGCAGCTTCGGCGACTCGATCCACGACCACCTTAAGCGGGTTTCCTCGATGCGCCGGATCGAGTTTGAGCTGGGCGTCCCGCGCGGACGGCTCCCGCTCCAGCGCGAGTTCGAGCGGTTCCCGTACGTCCCCGCCAACCCGGCGAGCCGTAACGAGCGCTGCCAGGATGTCTACAACATCCAGGTGCGGGGTCTCGAGACGCGCCTGCAGGCGACGGGAATCGAGAAGCTCGTGATCGGCGTGTCCGGAGGACTCGACTCCACCCACGCGCTGACCGTGGCCGTGCGCGCGATGGACCGGCTGGGGCTGCCGCGGACGAACGTCTTCGGCTACACGATGCCCGGCTTCGCCACGAGCAGCCTCACGCTCGGCAATGCCCACAAGCTCATGGACGCCCTCGGCGTGTCCGCCGGTGAGATCGACATCCGCCCGTCGGCCACCCAGATGTTGCGCGACATCGGCCACTCGGCCGCCGACGGCGAGCCGGTGTACGACGTCACCTACGAGAACGTGCAGGCCGGCGAGCGGACCTCCCACCTGTTTCGGCTCGCGAACTACCACGGCGCCCTGGTCCTCGGCACGGGCGATCTGTCGGAGCTCGCGCTCGGGTGGAGCACGTACGGGGTCGGGGATCAGATGTCGCACTACAACGTCAACGCCTCGGTGCCCAAGACGCTGATCCAGTTTCTGATCCGCTGGTCGATCGACACCGGCCAGTTCACCGACGCCGCCAACGAGGTGCTGGGGTCGGTGCTCGACACCGTGATCTCCCCCGAGCTCGTCCCGCACGACGATCCCGACTCCGGCGTTCCCGGCCAGGACAGCGAGAGCGTCGTGGGCCCGTACGAGCTCCAGGACTTCTTCCTCTATTACACCGTCCGCTTCGGATACCGCCCGAGCAAGGTCGCGTTCCTCGCCCGCCACGCCTGGCACGACCGCCGGCTCGGCCGCTGGCCCGACCTGATCCCCGACGAGGGCCGGCACGAGTACTCGCTCGCCGAGCTCAAGCACTGGCTCGGCGTGTTCCTCCAGCGGTTCTTCCAGACGAGCCAGTTCAAGCGCTCGGCGATCCCGAACGCGCCGAAGGTCGGCTCCGGCGGCTCCCTCTCCCCGCGCGGGGATTGGCGCGCGCCCAGCGACAGCTCGGCGACGGTGTGGCTAGACGAGCTCCGGACGCACGTGCCCGACGACGAGTGACGGGACGGTGGTGGAGAGTTCAGGCGGGGGCGCGTTCCGCCGCCGGGGCCTCGACGAACTGCTCCCTCAGCTCCGTCTTCTTGAACTTGCCCGTCGCGGTCCGGGGAATCTCCTCGATGAACTCGAAGCGCTCGGGAAGCTGCCACTTGGCGAACTCCTGGCCGAGGTGCTCGCGGAGCTGATCTGGCGTCGCCTCCTGGCCCTCGCGCAGGACGACGGCCGCCAGCGGCCGCTCTCCCCACCGCTCGTCGGGGACGGCGATCACCGCGGCCTCGGCCACCGCCGGATGGGCCATCAGCAGGTTCTCGAGGTCGACGGATGAGATCCACTCGCCACCGGACTTGACGAGGTCCTTGGTGCGATCGCAGATCCGGATGCAGCCGCGGGCGTCGATCTTGACGATGTCGCCGGTCTGGAACCAGCCGTCGTCGGTGAACTTCTCGGCTCCCTGCCGACGGTGGTAGGCGGCCGCGACCCAGGGGCCCCGCACCTCGAGCTCGCCCATCGTCGCGTCGTCCCAGGGAATCAGCTCGCCGTCGTCACCCCGGGCGCGCAGCTCGACGAATGGCGCGGGAATGCCCTGTCGCGAGCGGTACTCGTATTGCTCATCGCTGCTGGCTCCCGCCAGGTCGTAGGTGAGGCGGCAGACGCTGCCCAGCGGTGAGGTCTCGGTCATTCCCCATGCCTGGATGATCGTCAGCCCGTGCTTGTCATAGCCCTCGAGCATGCTGCGCGGCACCGCCGAGCCCCCGACGACGAGCCGCTCCAGTGCGCTCAGATCCCACCGCTCGGGCTCGGCGTTCAGCGCCTGGAGCATCGCCATCCAGACCGTCGGCACGCCGGCGGTCATCGTCACCCGCTCGCCGGCGAGCAGGTCGAGCACGTTGACCGGGTCCAGGCGCGGCCCGGGTAGCACCAGCGACGCGCCGGCGAATGCCGCCGTGTACGGGATCCCCCACGCGTTCGCGTGGAACATCGGCACGACCGGCAGGACCGTGTCGCGCGCGGAGACGGACATCGAGTCGGGCAGCGCCGCGCTGAGCGAGTGCAGGACCAGCGCCCGGTGCGAGTAGACGACGCCCTTGGGCCGGCCCGTCGTGCCCGACGTGTAACACATCGCGGCGGCCCTGCGCTCGTCCGGCTCGGGCCAGCTCATCGGTTCGGCGTCGGCGATCAGGGACTCGTAGTCGAGCATCCCGTCGGGCACATCTCCCGAGTGCGAGACGACGATCACGTGCTCGAATTCCTGGGCGGATCGGAACGCCTCGAACGCGCTCACCAGGCTCTCGTCGATGACGATCATCCGGTCCTCGGCGTCGGCGGCGATGAAGCTCAGCTCGTCGGGGTGCAGCCGCGGATTGAGCGTGTGGATCACGGCGCCCATCAGCGGCACCGCGAAGTACAGCTCGAGGTGCTCCGGCTGGTTCCACAGCAGCGTGGCCACCCGGTCGCCGCCACGGATCCCGAGCCCCGCCAGCGCCGAGCCCAGAAGCCGGGCACGGCCCGCGCACTCGCCGATCGTCGTGCGGTGGATCGAGCCGTCCGGGCGCCGCGAGACCACACTGCGGCCGGCACTGAAGCGCTCAGCGCGCTCGATCAGCGGCGTCAGCGAGAGCTGGTAGTCGTCCATCATCAGGCCGGTCACCATCGTCCGAGGCATGCGTCACTCCCTGTCGTTCGTCCCGCAGAGCATGATCGAGGCGCGCGGGGCGCGCAAGGCGTGGGTGCTTACGCCGCGAGGGCGAGTGACTCGGGCTGCCCGGCCCGCGCCGGGGCGGCTTGCGCGGCTCCACCGTCTCCGGGGAGCGCGAGGCGCGCGATCTTGCGGACCACCGAGCCGAACTGCCTGTGCAGCGGCCCGACCGCCTTCTACCGCCACTTCCAGAGCATGGACGAGCTCGGACTGGCGCTCGTCGAGGAGTCGTTTCGGACGCTGCGCTCGATGCTCCGCGAGGCCCGCGAGGGCTCGCCGCCGGAGGACCTGATCCGGCGCTCGGTCGAGATCCTGGTCGAGCAGGTGCGCGACCACCGCCCGCACTTCGTATTCGTCGTGAGGGTCAGCTACACGGGCAACCTCGTGCTGCGCCACGCTGTCCGCAACGAGATTCGCCTCCTGACGAGCGAGCTCGCGACCGATCTCGCCCGCTTCCCCGTCCTGCGCGAATGGACGACCGGGGATCTTCAGATGCTCGCCGGCCTGTTCGTCAACACGATGATCTCGACGGTCGGGGCGATGCTCGACGTCCCGGTCGCGGCGCCCGAGGCGGAGGCCGAGATCGCGCGGAATGCCGAAAAGCGGCTACGGATAATCATGCTGGGGGTTCCGTACTGGCGCAGCGGGCCGCGCTCGCGTTCCTCGGACCAGTAGCGTGCGACGAGATGGTTGTCGCGCGCCCCTCGGAGGCCTATCCAGAGCAGTCGTGGTCGGGGTGGGGCGACGCGGAGCAGGTTCCGGTCCTCTCCGACGCGGTGCTGGCGCTGATCCGGGACGGACTGGGTGTGAGCGCCCCGCCACGGCGGCCGCGGGCGCTCTCGGAGATCGCGTTGGCGCCGTGTCGATTGCCGGACGCGATGGTCGCTTCGTTGACGGCCGTCGTCGGAGCGGAGCACGTGCTGGCCGATCCCGAGTCCCGGATCCGCCACACGCGGGGAAAGTCGACGTCCGATCTGCTCCGCCTGCAGGCGGGCGAGGCCGACGACGCCCCCGATCTGGTCATACTGCCGGGCTCGCACGACGAGGTTCGGGCGCTGCTGGGGATCTGCTCGAAACTGGGGATCGCGGTCGTGCCGTTCGGCGGCGGCAGCTCGGTCGTCGGTGGGCTGTCGCCGGATCGGTCCGCCTTCGCCGGGGTCCTCGCGCTGGACGTGCGGCGGATGAACGCGCTGCTGGAGCTCGACGAGGTCTCGCGGGTTGCCTCGCTGGAGCCCGGCTTGCGGGGACCCGAGGCGGAGGCGCTGCTCGGGGAGCGGGGCTACACGATCGGGCACTTCCCACAGTCGTTCGAGTACGCCACGGTGGGCGGCTTCGCGGCGACGCGATCCAGCGGCCAGGCATCGGCGGGGTACGGACGGTTCGATGACCTGGTGGTGGTCTTGCGCGTCGCCACGCCCCTGGGGACGCTCGAGTTGGGGCGGGCTCCGAAGTCGGCGGCCGGGCCCGACCTGCGCCAGCTGATCCTCGGTTCCGAGGGCGCGTTCGGCGTTATTACGCGTCTCGGCGTACAGGTTCGGCCGGCTCCCTCGGTTCGGATATACGAGGGCTGGCGCTTTCCGTCATTCGCCGAGGGATGTGGCGCGTTGCGCCGGCTCGTCCAGGATGGCCCGATGCCGACCGTGCTGAGGCTCTCCGACGAGGCGGAGACGGCGCTGAACCTGGCCCGGCCGGGCGCGTTCGCCTCGGCGTCGGAGGGCGGGTGCCTGGCGGTCGTCGGCTACGAGGGCACGACTGGGTTCGTCGATGCATGCCGGTCCGCGGCTGGGCGGGTGTTGCAAGACGGCGGGGCTTCACCCGATCCGAAGGCCGGCGACAGCTGGGCCCGAGATCGCTTCCGCGGGCCGTACCTGCGGGACGCCATGCTCGCCGCCGGCGCACTGGTCGAGACGCTCGAGACGGCCACGTTCTGGTCGGGACTGGATCGGCTCTACGGCGCCGTGTCCAGCGCGTTGCGCGACGCGCTGGCGGCGCAGGGGACTCCGCCGGTCGTGCTGTGCCACGTCTCGCACGTCTATTCCGCGGGCGCGTCGCTGTACTTCACGGTGGGCTGCGCCCAGTCGGCCGATCCGATCTCGCAGTGGCGCGCCGCCAAGACCGCCGCCAACGACGCGATCCTCGCCGCCGGCGGCTCGATCACCCACCATCACGGCGTCGGACGGGACCACCGGGCCTGGTACGAACAGGAGATCGGAGCACTCGGCGTCGACATCGTACGCGCCGTCAAGGCGACGCTCGATCCGGTCGGGATCATGAACCCCGGGATTCTTGTGGCAGGATCACAGTCCCCGTGAACGACTACATCGACACCCTCGCCCAGCTGGCCGTGAGCTTCGGCGCCAACGTGCAACCCGGCCAGATCGTGACTCTGGCCTCGGAGGTCGGCAAGGAGCCGGTGGCGCGGGCGATCGCCGAGGCCGCCTACGAGCGCGGGGCGAAGTTCGTCGACCTGACGGTGTTCGACTCGTACGTCAAACGCGCGCGCGCTCTGCACGCCGCGCCGGACACCCTCGACTTCGTTCCGCCGTGGTACGGGCAGCGGATGCTCGCCCTCGGAGAGAATCGTTGCGCCCGGATCTCGCTCTCGGGCCCGTCGGCGCCGCGAGTGATGGAGGGCGTCGATCCGGCGCTGCTCGGCAGAGACAAGCTCCCGGCGATCGCCGAGAGCAGCAAGGTCCTGGTCGATCGCACCACGAACTGGACGATCGTTCCGTGTCCCACGCCGGGGTGGGCCGAGCTCGTCCACCCCGACCTCGAGCCGGAGGCCGCCCTTGCGCGGCTCTGGGAGGAGATCGCCACGGTCTGCCGCCTCGACGAGCCCGACCCGGTGGCGGCATGGCGCGGACGGATGGGCCGCCTGGCCGAGATCACCACGAAGCTGAACGACCTCCGCCTCGACGAGCTCCGCTTCGAGGGGCCGGGGACCTCGCTCGGCGTGGGCCTGTTCCCGAGCAGCCACTGGGCGAGCGGCCAGCTGACGACCGTCGACGGGATCGTCCACGCGCCCAACATCCCCACCGAGGAGGTGTTCGCGACGCCCGACCCCGAGCGCGTCCACGGAGAGGTCCGCTCGACCAAGCCACTGTTCACCTCGAGCGTGCTGATCCAGGGGCTGACGGTACGGTTCGAGGACGGCCGGGCAGTCGAGATCGATGCCGACTACGGCGCCGACACGCTGCGGACTCTGGCCGCCACCGACGCCGGGAGCGCGCGGCTCGGCGAGGTGGCGCTGGTCGATAACGAGAGCCGGGTCGGCTCGCTCGGAACGGTCTTCTACGACACGCTGCTGGACGAGAACACCGCCAGCCACATAGCGCTGGGCCAGGGGCTGTCGTTCGCGCTCGAGGACGAGGCCGACATCCGGCGCATGAACGACAGCGAGATCCACGTCGACTTCATGATCGGGAGCGATCGGGTCGATGTGACGGGCGTCATGCGAGACGGGCGGGAGGTGGCGCTGTTGAGGCGTGGCGCCTGGCAGATCTGACCGGGCCGACGAGCGGGCTACGGAAAACCCGCCGGCGCCCCTGCCCGCTACGCTTCCGCCTGCCCCCGGAGAGGTGCCGGAGTGGTTGAACGGGCGCGACTGGAAATCGCGTAACGGGGGTCAACCTCGTTCGGGGGTTCGAATCCCCCCCTCTCCGCTCGAGCCCGCGCCTGATCGGCGCAAACGCGCCGTACGCATCCATACGGGCGCGTTTAACGCTAAACCGGGCCGTCGGTGGACCTTCGCATCGTCCTCCTCGCATAGCAACGAGCCGCTTTCTTATCCAGATGGGCGAAAGCGGGTGGCAAACGGCTCCGTTAATCGGCAGTCTTTACCGCTGCTCAGGCATCTGCCGTCAGAATCGCGGGTATGCCGAGGATCATCTCGAGAAACCGTCCAGCATTGAGGCTCGTCGAGACCGCCTCCACTCAAGAGGTTGAGTGGTCCTGGTTCTGCGGCCACTGTGCGGCTCCCGCCCCGCCGGCGCCCCGCCGACGCCGACTTCGCGTGTCTGCACGTCTTGCGGCTTCGGGCTCCTGCTCGAGAGCCGCGCCGACAGCATTCCGAGCGACGGGGACGCCTTCCTCGTGATCGACTCCTCGCTGCTGGTGCAGGGCGTCTCCCGCGAGGCCGAGGCGCTGCTCGGCGTCACCGAGGAGTCCGCGGTCAACCGGCCCGTCCAGGAGCTGCTCGTCCCGGCCGACGCCGAAGCTCAGGGGCCGTCTCGGTTCGCCTCCGCGATCGCCGAGGTGATGGGCGCAGACGACTCCGTCGGAATCTTCGTGCGGCCGTGGAACACGTTCGGCGTTCGGATGCGGGTCAAGGTCGCCCCCTGTGGGCCTCCCCGCGCGGCGCTGCTCGTGCTCGATTCAGGGCCCCGCACGCTACGCGCCGTCTAAATCTAAAAGGGGCTCTGCCCCGCGGGTGGGAGCGGGCGGCGCTGTGGTCGCCGCCGGATCCGCGCGGCTACTCCAGCCCCGGCGCCGGGGCCAGCGTCGCCGGCGCCCCGTAGCCGACGAGCACCTCCGGGAACTCCACCGATCCGTCGTCCCGCTGCCCGTTCTCGAGCAGCGCGATGATCGTCCGGCCGGTCACGGCGGTCCCGTTCAGCGTGTGCACGAGCGCCGGCTTGCCGTCGGCGGTCCGGTAGCGGATGTCGAGCCGCCGCGCCTGGAAGTCGGTCGTGTTCGAGCACGAGGTCAGCTCGCGGTACCGGCCCTGCCCGGGCAGCCACCCTTCGCAGTCGTACTTCTTCGCCGCAGAGGCCCCGAGGTCGTTGACCGCGATCGACACGACGCGGTAGGGAATCCCGAGCTCCTGGAGGATCGATTCTTCGATCGCCAGCAGGCGCTCGTGCTCGGACTCGCTCTCCTCGGGCGCGACGAAGCTGAACATCTCGACCTTGTCGAACTGGTGGACGCGGAATATCCCCCGCGTGTCCTGCCCGGCCGCGCCGGCCTCGCGCCGGAAGCACGTCGAGAAGCCGGCGTAGCGGCTGGGCACCTCGTCGGCACTCAGGATCTCGTCGCGGTGCAGCGAAGCGAGCGCCACCTCGGACGTCCCGACCAGGAACAGGTCGTCGTCGGGTAGCCGGTAGATCTGCTGCTCGGTGTCGGGCAGGAACCCGGTGCCGTACAGGGCGTGCTCGCGGACGAGCACCGGCGGCAGCACCGGCTCGAAGCCCTCGCCACGGAGCTTTTCGAGCGCGTAGCGGACGAGCGCGAACTCGAGCATCACCAGATCCCCGAGCAGGTAGGCGAACCGTGACCCGGACATCCTGGCGGCGCGCTCGATGTCGATCCGCGGGCCCGCCAGCGCCAGGTGATCCCTCCCCCGCTTGCCGGCCTCGCCGACCTCCCGGATCACCGTGTCCTCGTCGGGAGCGTCGTCGGCCGGCAGGTTGGGGAGCGCCGCGAGCTCGGCGTCGAGCTCGCCGCGAACGCTCGACTCCTCATCGGAGAGCTCCCGGCCACGCGCGGCGAGTGCCGCCAACTGCTCGCGCTCCGCCGGAGTGGGGGGTCCTTGCCGGCCGCGGCTCGCGCGATTCTGCTCGGCACGAAGCTCCTCGAGCTGAGCGGTGAGCTCCCTCCATCGCCGATCGAGATCCAGCACCCGGTCGACCGCCACCGCCGCGTCCGGACCGCGCCGCGCCAGCGCAGCACGAACCGCGTCGGGATCCCGGCGAATCAGCCTGACGTCGAGAACCGCCGGCCCCCTACGAGCCCTTGGCCTTGGCCTTCGCGTTGGCCTTGGCGTGGGCTTTGGCCCCCGCCTGCGCCTTCGACTTCACGCTCGTGGACCCCGTGGTCGTGGTGGCGGGCGCCGCGGTCGTCGTCGTCGCGACCGCGGCGGCGAGCTGCGCCGCGGTGGGGATCTGTCCGATTGGCTGCTGCTGGCAGGGCGTCACACCGGGGGATACCGACGCGTGCGTCCCCGCGTACTTTGAGACGAACTCCGCCACGTCGATCGCGTCCTGCCCGATCACGACGTTCTGGGGCATGATTGCGCCCGAGAAACCACCGTTCGCGATGGCGTACAGGACGCGGGTGACCGGACGCTCGCACCGCTGGTCCAGGTTGGGACCGTTCGTGATCAGCGCGGTGCGAGGATTGGGCGCCGATCCGTTCGTCGCCGCGTACGACAGCGTGTGGCAGCCGGAACAGCGCTCCGAGAACAGCAGCGCCCCTCGATAGAGCGACGCGTCGGACTTGGGAACCTTGATCCGTTCGGTTCCGCACGCCGTCGCGAGAGCGGCGATCGCGGCCAACGCACTCATGCTAAGGAGGACCTTGAGAGGCCGGATCATGCGGCCGAAGATCATAATCGGGATCCCCATGCCAGGGCTCCGCCCATCGACGCTCGCGGTCGTCATCGCGGCTTCTTGCCTGCTCAGCGGCTGTTCGCACACCCACGTCGTAAGCGCCGATCGGACGCTCCATGTGGCGCTCAGCGAGTACCGCATCAACCCGGCCGACATCCGCGTCAGCTCGGGCATCGTGACGATCTTCGTGCGCAATTACGGCCGTCTCACCCACGACCTGACGATTTCCCACGACGGCCAGGACGTCGCCGCCACGCCCCCGGTGCCGCCCGGCGAGACCGCCGAGCTGATACTCGACTTCGCGCCCGGCAGGTACTCGATGGCCTCCACGATCCTGTCCGACCAGGCGCTCGGTCAGTACGGGACGCTCAACGTCACGGGCTGAGGGCGCCGGCGCCAGGCAGGAGCCAGGGCGCCGGTGCCGAACCTCCTTCGCAACCCCGGCGCCGGCTATCGAGACGTCGCACATCACGCCTAGTCGCGACGATCCTCCCACGGCGGCAACCAGAGGGGGCCGGCGCCGGGGGCCCCACGGAGTGCTTCAGGCGTCCGCAACGAGGGTCGATCCGTGGCGGCTGCACCGGCACTTCCCGATGTTTTGCTCCATATAGGGGGCAAAACATCGGGTAACTCTGTCAGGCCCGGGCGGGCGCGGCACCACGGCCCGCAGACGCCCGCCGCGGCGCCACTGCGCGGTATAACCACCCCGCCATGGAAGAACCCGCCCATCCCGAGCTGTTCCGCGAGGTCTTCGGCCGCTTCGCCACCGGCGTCGCCGTGATCACCAGCTCCGGCCCCACGGGCGAGGGCGGGATGACCGCGAACGCTCTCTGCTCTCTGTCGCTCGAGCCGTTGCTCGCGCTCGTGTGCTTCGAGAATCAGGCTCGGACGCTGCCGATCGTGCGCGAGGCGGGCCGGTTCGCCGTCAACGTGCTCAGCGCCGGGCAGGAGGACCTGGCGGGGGTGTTCGCGTCGAAGGTGCCGGAGGCCGAGAAGCTCGAGGGCGTCGGCCACCGGTTCGAGTATGGCCTGCCGATCATCGACGGCTCACTGGCGTGGGCGGCGTGCGAGCTGCGGGAGCTGATCTCCGGTGGCGATCACACGATCGCGATCGGAGAGGTGATCGGCATGGGCCTGGGCGACGGCCAGCCGCTGCTTTGGTACGGGGGCCAGTATCACCCGTGGAACGCTGCACGTAACGGTCCCGAGCCCGGCTAAGCAGACCCTCCCCCGGCGCCTACCCGGCCGTGCCCGCCGCCCTCACCAACAGCACGACGATCACGAACGCGGCGATCGTCATCACCCCCACTTCCCGCTGCACGATCGCGAGCGCCAGGCTGCGCTGCTCGTCCGCGGGCAACTCGCCGACCTCGGCCGCCGTCTCGAATCCGCGCGAGTGGAGCACCATCTCCGCCGAGGAGAACCGCAGCTGCTCGCCAAGAAAAGACACAAGCAACGGCAGGATGCCGTACAAGATGTGCAGTCCGGAAACCTTCTTACCGAGCAGCAGGAGGATGCCCCCGAGGGCGACCTCGAGAACCAGCACGGCCTGGCCGGCACGTAGGAGAATCCAGAACGCGCGGCTCGGGTCAGCGCGCCGCCAGGACCAGGCGCCGAGCAGTGCGGCGGCGCCGTTCAGCGCCAGCGCAACCACTCCGACGACGAGGTGAACATCCTTCATGGGAAACTCGCGTTCGAATTGTCAAGATAGCCGCATTCCGCACTAAGTAACACTTTGTTACAAGCTACTCCGTCGCGGTGATATAACCGAATCCCCGATGCTCCGAACCTACCTTCCAGCGCTGGTCTTCTTCATCCTCGGGGGTTTGATCGGTGCGCTGTTCTCGGTGCTCAACGGCCTGTTTGGCAAGGCGCGTCCGAACCGGTCCAAGCAGGCGCCGTACGAGTGCGGACTGCCCTCGGAAGTCCAGCGGGGGTTCCGGTTCGGAATCAGCTTCTACCTCGTCGCGATGCTGTTCATCCTGTTCGATATCGAGGTGATCTTCCTCTATCCGATCGCCGTCGAGCTGCGCGCGTTCGGGACGTTCGCGATGACCGAGACCGTCGTGTTCGTGCTGCTGCTGATGGTCGCGTTCGTCTACGTGTGGCGGCGAGGAGCGCTGGAATGGAGATAAAGCGCGAGCCGCTCGCCCGCAACGTCAACGTCGACGACTTCCGCGTGCGCCAGCTGCGAGCGCGCGACATGCTCCGCGGCGACATCGATGGCGAGGACCTCGACCAGTACGTCGAGCAGCGCGTGCTGACCACGACGGTCGACAAGGCGGTGGCGTGGGCACAGGGGAACTCGATCTACCCGCTCACCTTCGGGCTTGCCTGCTGCGCGATCGAGATGATCACGGTCGTCGCCGCCCGGGCGGACATCGCGCGTTTCGGCTGGGAAGCGCTCCGGGCGTCGCCGCGCCAGGCGGACCTGATCATCCTGTCGGGCCGCGTGTCGATCAAGATGGCGCCGGTCATCCGGCGGCTGTACGACCAGATGCTCGAGCCCAAATGGGCGATCTCGATGGGCGCGTGCTGCTCCTCGATGGGGGTGTTCAACAACTACGCGCTCGTGCCGGCGGACAAGTTCATGCCGATCGCGGTCCACGTCCCCGGTTGCCCACCGCGGCCGGAGGCGCTGCTGCACGGAATCCTGAGGTTGCGCGACCAGATCCAGGGCAACGCCCCGGAGGGGTGGCGCGAGCGCTACGAGGCCGTCGGCACCGAGGAGCTACTCCCGGGCGTGCCGACGGAGAACGCCGCCATCAACGTCTTTAGGCCCGGGGACACCGCCGGTGCCTGACGCGACGGAGCTCGAGCTGACGGCCCAGGAGCTCCGCGACCGCGACCCCGAGTCGATTCTCGACACCTCATTTCACCGCGGCCGGGCAACCCTGATCGCCGAGCCCAGTCGCATCAGGATGGTTATCGAGTACCTGTTCGGCAAGGGCTATACGAGCATCCCGAGCCTCCACGGCGTCGACTATTACCCCGACGAGCCGCGCCTGGGCGTCATGTATGAGCTGCTCGACATGAAGCGCGTGGACCGGATCTCGGTCAAGGCGCGCGTGCACACGGAGACTCCGGTGATCCCATCGATCGTCGACCTCTACCCCGGCGCCAACTTTCCCGAGCGCGAGGTCTTCGACATGTTCGGCGTCCGGTTCGACGGTCACCCGGACATGCGGCGGATCCTGATGCCGGAGGACTACGAGGGCTTCCCGCAGCGTCGAGACTTCCCGACCGGTGGCGAGCCCGTGCTGTTCACCTACAACGAAGAGCAGAACTACGGGAAGTGGGTATGAGCAGCCTGACCGAGGACTTCCGCCGTCGTGAGGAATCGATCACCTTGTCCTCAGAGCCGGCGGGCGAGGGCGAGACGCGCGAGCTGCTGACGCTCAACATCGGCCCCCACCATCCCGCGACCCACGGGGTGCTGAGGCTCATCGCCACGCTCGAAGGCGAGATCGTCCGCGACGTCAAGCCGATCGTCGGCTACGTCCACACCGGGATCGAGAAGACCGCCGAGGATAAGTCCTACTGGAAGGTGATCCCGGTCGTCGAGCGGATGGACTACGTGGCCTACTACTTCAACGCGATGGCGTTCTGCGGGGCCGTCGAAACGCTGCTCGGCGTCGAGGTGCCACCCCGCGCTCAGTATTTGCGCGTGATCCACCTCGAGCTCAACCGGATCATGTCGCACCTGGTATGGCTCGGAACCGCCGCGCTTGATATCGGCGCGATCTCGATGTTGTGGTACGCGTTCCGCGAGAAGGAGGCGATCCTCGACCTGTTCGAGATGTCCTCGGGCCAGCGCATGCACACCCGGTACTTTCAGGTAGGCGGCGTGATCGAGGACATTCCGCGCGGGTTCGAGGCGAAGCTGCGCGCGTTTCTGAAGGAGATGCCGCGGCGGGCCGATCAGTACGCCGCGCTGCTCGAGAAGAACGAGATCGTGCTCGAGCGGCTGCGCGGCACCGGGATCGTCGATGAGGAGACGATGCTGAAGCTCGGCGTCACCGGCCCGCTCCTCCGCGCCACCGGGAATCCGTGGGACCTCCGCAAGGCCGAGCCCTACTGCAGCTACGACCACTTCGATTTCAAGATCCCGGTCGGGACGGTCGGTGACAACTACGACCGTTACCGCGTTCGCCACGCCGAGTTCTACGAGTCGGTGAAGATCATCGAGCAGGCGATCGACGGCTTGCCCGAAGGTCCGTTCATCACGCCCGACAGAAAAGTGTCCCTGCCTCCCCGTCATGAGCTCGCCACGAGCATGGAGGCCCTGATCCATCACTTCAAGCTCGTCACCGAGGGGTTCCGGGTGCCGCCGGGGGAGGCCTACTACCCGATCGAGGGGCCGCGCGGCGAGACGGGCTGCTTCGTCCGAGCCGACGGCTCGGCCAAGCCTGCGCGGGTCCATATGAGCGATCCCAGCTTCGCCAACCTGCAAGCGTTCCATTACATGGTCAAGGACGGCTACATCGCCGACCTGATCGCCTCGGTGGCGATGCTCGATCCGATCCTCGGAGGAATCGACCGGTGAGCATGCGCGTTCCGCGTTTCGGCGACGGCTCGCGCGTTCCCGGTTGGGACGAGGCGGTGGACCTCACCAAGCCGCCTGCGACGGTGCCGGACCCCGCGACCACGCCCGTCCCCGACGAGCTCCGTCGGACGATCGAAGCGGCGATGGCCAAGTACCCGGACCGCCACTCGGCCGCGATCCCCGCGCTCCACGCCGCCCAGCAGGTCCACGGATGGTGCTCGCCGGAGGCGATCGACCAGGTCGCGGCGGTGATGCGGGTGACCCCCGCATACCTGAACTCGGTGGCGACCTTCTACGACATGTTCTGGAACGAGCCGACGCCGAAGAACGACGTATTCGTGTGCACGAACATCTCGTGCTCGCTCCGCGGCGCCGACGAGTTCTACGAGGCGATGGTCGCCGCGGCAGAGGAATCCAGTGTGGTCAACGTGCGCTCGTTCGAGTGCCTGGGTGCTTGCGACATCGCGCCGATGGCGTCGGTCAACGGCGAGTACGTCGGCCCGCTCACCAACGAAGATGCCCAGCGGATCGTCGACGACCTGAGCGCGAACCGCCCGGTCCTCGAGCACAAGCAGCTTCGCTACCGCGCCACCGCGGACCCCGGGGTCGCCGCGGACTCCGGTCCGCCGGCGGAGACCGCCGAGAGCGAGGAGACGGCGCGAGTGAAGCTGCTGTTCGAAGGCATCGACGAGCCTGGGCTGAACACGCTGGCGGTATACGAGAGCCGGGGCGGCTACGAGGCCCTGCGCAAGGCGCTCGCAATGACCCCCGAGGACACGCTCAGCAACCTCACGGACTCCGAAATCCGTGGCCGCGGCGGCGCCGGCTTCCCGATGGGCCGGAAGGCCTCGTTCCTGCCGCACGGCGACATGGACAAGTACCTCGTGTGCAACGCCGACGAGTCCGAGCCGGGCACTTTCAAGGACCGCGAGCTGATGCAGAAGAACCCCCATTCTCTGCTCGAGGGGATCGTGATCACGACGTGGGCGGCGCAGATCAACCGGGCGTTCATCTACATCCGGGGCGAATACGCCTACCAGGCCGACATCCTGCAGGCGGCGATCGCCGAGGCCGAGAAGGCCGGCTACGTGGGCGAGAACATCCTCGGCTCGGGGCACTCGCTGAAGCTGGTCCTCCACCGTGGCGCCGGCGCCTACATCTGCGGCGAGGAGACCGGCCTGCTCGACTCGCTCGAAGGCAAGCGCGGCAATCCACGGCTGAAGCCGCCGTTCCCAGCGATCGAGGGGCTCTACAACGGCCCGACGTTGATCAACAACGTCGAGACCCTGTACACCGTGCCGATCATCATCCGCCTGGGCGGCAAGGAGTACGCGAAGCTCGGCACGGCGACGTCGACCGGCACAAAGATCGTGTCGGTCTCGGGCGACGTCCAACGTCCGGGCAACTACGAGATCGAGCTCGGAATCCCGTCGCGCGAGCTGATCTACGACCTCGCCGGCGGGCCGTTCGAGGGTCGCGAGATCAAGCTCTGGTTCCCGGGCGGATCGAGCTCCCCGGTCATGACCAAGGACGACCTCGACATCCCGTACGACTTCGACAGCATGGCCAAGGCAGGGAGCATGATCGGCTCGGGTGCGGTGATCATCGTCGACGACACCCACAGAGTCCTCGACATCGCCTACAAGGTCGCGAAGTTCTACGCGCACGAGTCGTGCGGCAAGTGCGTGCCGTGCCGGGAAGGCACGAACTGGACGGTCAAGATGCTCGAGCGGATCGAGTCAGGCGAGGCCACCCCAATGGACCTCGACATCATGGCCTCGGTCCAGGATCAGATCATCGGCAACTGCCTGTGCGTTTTGGGCGACGCGATGGCGATGCCGATCGGCTCGATGGTGGAGAAGTTCCGCGACGAGCTCGAAGCGGAGATTGAAGCCGCGCGCGAGCGCGCTGGGGCAGCGGCAATCGAAGACGTGGTCCCACTCGGGGTCGCTGACGAATACGCTGGCCCGCTCCCCGTGCACTGACTCAAATGCCCCGCCCCCCGCAGAAGACGATCCAGCTCACGGTCGACGGCAGAGAAATCCGCGCGCCTGAAGGCGCGCTGTTGGTCGACGCCGCCAAGCAGGGCGACGTCGAGATCCCGTACTTCTGCTACGAGCCGAAGCTCGGCCAACCGGTCGGCGCGTGCCGGATGTGCCTGGTCGAGATCGAGGGCATCCCCAAGCTCCAGACATCGTGCTCGACCCCGGTCAAGGACGGGATGGTCGTCCACACGCTGACCGACCGGGTCCGCCAGGCCCAGAACGCGATCGTCGAGTTCCTGCTCGTCAACCATCCGCTCGACTGCCCGGTGTGCGACAAGGGCGGCGAGTGCCCGCTCCAGGACATCACGTTCGGCTGGGGTCTCGGCCGCTCGCGCTTCATCGACCCCAAGCGCCACTTTGAGAAGCCGCTCGCGCTCTCCCCCGTGATCGCCATCGACCGCGAGCGCTGCATCCTCTGCTACCGCTGCGTGCGCTTCTCACAGGAGATCGCCGAGGACTACCAGCTGATCTTCGCCGAGCGCGGCGCACACACCTTCGTGACGACGCACAACGGTCACCCCTACGTTGCTCCGTTCAGCGGCAACATCGTCGAGCTGTGCCCGGTCGGCGCGCTCACCAGCCAGCCCTACCGGTTCCGCGCCCGGCCGTGGGACATCGAGTCAGCCGGCGGGATCTGCACGCTGTGCCCCTCGCAGTGCAACGTCCAGTTCACCGTCCGCGACGAGAAGGTCCTGCGCGTGCTCGCGAACGATGGCCATCGGCCATCCCGAGGTCGACGACGGGTGGCTGTGCGACAAGGGGCGCTTCGCCTACCAGGCGATCCACGTCGACGAGCGGATCACCGCTCCGCTCGTGCGCGACGGTGGCGAGCTGCGCGAAGTCTCGTGGGAGCGCGCGCTCGAGGTCGCAGCCGGGCTCTCGAAGCACCCCGGGCGGGTCGGAACGCTCGTCGGCGGTCAGGCCACCAACGAGGAGGGCTTCCTCCTGCAGCGACTGTCCCGTGAGGGCCTCAGCTCTAACGACATCGACTCGTGCCCGGAAGGGGTACTTCCGCTCGAGCTCGCGCGGGCGCTCGCCGCCCCCGGCCTCCAGGCCGCTGTCCCCGACATCGAGTTCGCGCACACCGTGCTCGTCCTCGCCTGCGAGCCGCTCGACGACGCGCCGATCTTCGACCTGCGAATCCGCAAGGGCGTTCGCCGGCACGGCGTCCAGCTCGCGATCGCCACCGCGCGACCGAGCGCGCTCGACCCCAACGCGAAGGTCGTCGTGCGGTTCGCGCCCGGCGAGGAGGACGAGTTCGTCGCCGGGCTCGCCGCCGAGCTCGCGGGAAACCCGAGCAGCGATCTGGGCCGTCTGCTGCGCGACAGCGGCGAGGATGTCGTGATCGTGTGGGGCGAGCGTCTGGGCGCCGTCGCCGCCGAGTCCCTGCTCGGCATCGCCGACAGCCTCGGGCTCGCCGGCCGCGACGGCGCCGGGCTGCTCGAGATTCCGGCGGGCGCCAACGGCCGCGGCCTCCGCGAGGCGGGAGCGGTCCCGAACGCCGGACCGGGGTATGCGGAGCTCGGCTCGCCCGGCCGCGGCGCGCACGAGATCGCGGAGGCGGCAGCGGTTGACGGGGGAATAACCGCGCTTCACCTGTTCCAGACCGATCCGGTGCGCGATCTCCCCGACCGGGGCCTGTGGGAGCGGGCGCTTCATCGCGCCGGCCTCGTCGTCGCCCACGCCTCGATCCTGACCGACGGGATCCGCGAGCACGCGAACGTGATCCTCCCCGCCGAGTCCCACGCGGAAAAGGAGGGCACGGTCGTCCACCCCGACGGGCGCCTCCAGCGGCTGCGCCTGGCGATCGCCCACCCGGGCGAGGTTCGCGCGAGCTGGTCGGTGATCGCCGACATCGCCGAGCGCGGCGGACTCGATCTCCACGTGCTCAGCAGCGGCATGGCGTTCGGGCAGCTGGTCGAGGCGGTGCCCTTCTACGCGGGCCTGACGCTGGAGGAGATCGGCGGTCACGGGGTGAGGTGGCCGGCCCGCGAACAGGCCTCCGCGCTGCCGAGCGCGAACGCGCCGGCCGCTCCCCGCGCGCGACCGGCGACTCCATCGGCAAAGCCCACCAACGGCGCCCTTCGCCTCGGCACCTACCGTCCGATCTGGGCCGCGCCCGAGGTCGACATCTCCCCTTCGCTCCAATACACGGTCGCCCGCCAGCACCTCGAGCTCTCCCCCCAGGACGCGATGCGGCTCGGCATCGAGCAGGGGGACGAGGTGCACGTCTCGCAGAACGGGACGCGGCTGAGCGCACACGCTCACGTCCGCACCGGCGTGCCGTCCGGCACGGCGTTCCTCGCCGACGGGATCGCGGCCGACTCGGCCAACGCCCTGAGCGAAGCCGAGATCGAGGTCAGCAAACCGTGATCCACGGGCTCGCCGACATCTACTACTACGAGCCGTGGTGGATTCAGATCATCAAGTCGCTGGTGATCTTCGCCGTGATCTTCGCGCTCCTGCCCGTCCTGATCGTTTACGAACGCAAGCTGCTCGGCCGGATGCAGGCTCGCTACGGACCCAATCGTGTCGGCCCCTTCGGACTGGCGCAGCCCCTGGCCGAGATCGTCAAGTTCGCGATGAAGGAGCCCTTCCGTCCCACGACCTCGGTCGGCTACATCTTCCGGGTCGCGCCCGTGATCGCGATCGTCTGCGCCGTCACCGCGCTCTCGCTGATCCCGTTCGGGCCGGTCGAGAACATCTTTGGCACGCCCGTCGGGCTGTACGGCATCGACGTCTCGATCGGGCCGCTCTTCGTGTTCGCCCTCGCCGGGATCTCGTTCTACGGGATCATGCTCGGCGGTTGGGCGTCGGGGTCGAAGTACTCGTTCCTGGGCTCGATGCGGAGTGCCGCGCAGCTGATCTCCTACGAGGTCTCCCAGTCGCTCGCCCTGGTCGGCGTCGTCATCACCGCCCAGACCCTCTCGCTGACCGGGATCGTCCACGCCCAGGAGGGCATGTGGTTCTTCATCCCGCAGTGCGTCGGCTTCCTGGTCTTCACGATCGCCTCGTTCGCCGAGACCAACCGGGCGCCGTTTGATCTCGTCGAGGCCGACTCGGAGCTGGTCGGCGGCTACTTCACCGAATACGGGGGCACGCCGTTCGTGGCCTACCTGTTCGCCGAGTACGCGAGCATGGTGGTGGTCTCGGGAATCGCGGCCACGGTCTTTCTCGGCGGCTGGCTGCTGCCCTTCGGGATTCATCCTCCTGGCTGGGTCGACCCGTTCGTCGTGCTGGCGAAGATCCTGATTGTGTTCTCCTTCTTCATCTGGATCCGGGCGACCCTCCCGCGCTTCCGCTACGACCAGCTGATGTCTTTCGGCTGGAAGATCCTGCTTCCCCTCGCCACCCTCAACGTGCTCGTCACCGCCGTGATCGTCGCCGCGAAATGACGCCTCCCTACGACCCGGGCCCAGACGTGATCCAGGTCATTCGCGGCCCCGCTCCCGGGCCGGCGGCCGGCGCCTACCGCGCCTTCGGCGCCACCCTCAAGGGCCTGCGGACGACGTTCGCGCGGATCTTCGAGGGACCGGTGACGATCCAGTACCCGGAGGAGAAGACGCCCGTCTATCCGCGCTTCCGGGGCCGCCACAAGCTCCACCGATTCGAGGACAGCGGCCTGGAGAAGTGCGTCGGCTGCTCGCTCTGCGCCGCCGCATGCCCCGCCGACTGCATCCGCGTCGTCGCCGCCGAGAACACGCCGGAGCATCGCATCTCCGCCGGCGAGCGCTACGCGGCCGTGTACGAGATCAACCTCAGTCGTTGCATCTTCTGCGGCTACTGCGAGGTCGCCTGTCCGTTCGACGCGATCACCATGGGCCACGACTACGAGTTGGCCGACTACACCCGCTCGGATCTGATCTTCACCAAGGAGATGCTGCTCGCCGAGCCGATCGAGCGGACGCCGCTGCGGACCGAGGGCGAATGAGTCAAGTCCTCTTCTTCATCGCGGCGATCGCCGCCATCTCGGGGGCGTTCGGAGTCGTCATCCTCCGCAACCCGTTCTACAGCGTGCTCGCGCTCGTCGTCCACCTGATCGCGCTCGCCGCGCTGTTCCTGCTCCTGCGCGCCGAGTTCGTGGCAGCCGCGCAGGTGATCGTCTACGCCGGCGCGGTGATGGTCCTGTACGTGTTCGTCGTGGCCTACGTCGGCAGCGGCGAAGAGCTGGCCGTGGGGAGCGCGCTGCGGATCCTCGGCCCCCTGTTTGCGCTGGCGCTGGCGATCGAGCTGTGCATCGCGATTCTGGGATCGGCGCTGAAGGGGATCTCGAGCAAGGGCGCGCCCTACGTCGTCGGGTTCGGCACCCCCGCGCACATCGGCTCGCTGTTCCTCACCAAGTACCTGTTCCCGTTCGAGGTCGCGTCGCTGCTGCTGCTCGTGGCCGCGATCGGAGCCGTCGTGCTGGCGCGCCGGCGCCGCGGCCTCGAGGACGCCCGATGAGCAGTTCGAGGAGCGCGTCGCCGCGCCGCGACCGGCCTACACGGGCACGATGGCGGAGGCCGCCGGGACGCGCGCCGCCGAATCCGCCGCACCCGAGCCCGACGTCGAGCCGGTCACCACCGGAGCGCGAGACCGCGACGAGGGCGGCTGGTAAGGCATGGCGATCGGCTGGTACCTCACCGTCTCCGCGATCATCTTCTGCATCGGCGCCGCCGGCGTGCTCACGCGCCGCAACCCGCTCGTGATCCTGCTTTGCCTCGAGCTGATGCTGAACGCCGCCAACCTGTCACTGGTTGCGTTCGCCCGGATGTGGGGCCACGAGGACGGCCAGGTATTCGCGCTGATCGTGATGGTGGTCGCCGCCTGCGAGGTGACCGTCGGACTCGGGTTGATCGTCGCGATCTACCGGCGCCATCTGCCGATCGACGTGGATGAGCTGAACGAGCTCCAGGGATAGGGAGAGAATTGAGCCCGACCACATTCGGCTGGCTGATCGTGCTCTTTCCGCTCGTCGGCTCGGTGCTGATCGCCGTCGACTTCAAGTGGCTCGGCAAGCGCAGCGCCGGCTGGATCGGGACGGTCGCGATCGGGCTGGCATTCGCGGCCAGCATCGGCGCGCTGCTCTCGCTGCTGGGGCGCAGCCCCGACCAGCGCGAGGTCACCTCGACGCTGTGGAACTACGCGGTCACCACCGGTCTGGACGCCAAGATGAGCGTCCTCGTCGACCCGCTGTCGGTGTACATGGCGCTGATCGTCTCGGGCGTCTCGATGCTGATCCACCTGTACTCGGTCTCTTACATGACGGGCGACCGCGGCTTCAACCGCTACTTCTCCTACCTCAACTTCTTCGTCTTCTCGATGCTGCTGCTGGTGCTGGCGGGCAACTTCGTGTTGCTGATCGTCGGCTGGGCGTTCGTCGGCGCCGCCTCCTACCTGCTGATCTCGTTCTGGTACCGGCGCACGACCGCCACCCGGGCCGGCCTGAAGGCCTTCGTGATCAATGTCGTCGGCGACGTCGGGCTCGTGCTCGGCACGTTCTTCATCTTCAGGCACACCGGCACCGTCGACTTCGTCAAGACGTTCAAGCTCGTGCCGCACGTCTTCACGCACAACGAGACCGACCTGACGGTCGGTTGCCTGCTCCTGCTCGTCGGCGCGTTCGCCAAGTCCGCCCAGATCCCGCTGCACACGTGGCTCCCGGACGCGATGGAGGGCCCGACACCAGTGTCGGCGCTGATCCACGCCGCGACGATGGTCACCGCCGGCGTATACCTGATCGCGCGCATGCACCCGCTGTTCGAGGAGGCGCCGACCGCCGCCGACGTCGGCGCGATCGGCGGCTGCCTGACCCTGCTGATCGCCGCCACGATCGCCCTCGTCATGACCGACATCAAGCGCGTGATCGCCTACTCGACGATGTCGCAGATCGGCTACATGATCATGGCCGTCTCGGCCGGCGCCTACTCCGCGGGGCTGTTCCACCTGATGACGCACGCGTTCTTCAAGGCGCTGCTGTTCATGGCCGCGGGCTCGCTGATCGGCGCCATGGCGGGGATTCAGTCGCTGAACCGGATGGGCGGATTCCGCAAGGCGCTGCCGTTCACGTTCGCGTGTTTCGTGATAGGCGGCTTGGCCCTGTCGGGCCTGCCGCCTTTTTCCGGGTGGCTGTCGAAGGACGACATCCTCGATTTCCTCGACCACCGAGGCGGCGGCTTCCTGATCCTTGGAATCGCCGGCTACCTCGGGGCGTTCCTGACCGGGATCTACACGTTCCGGATGATCTTCCGGGCGTTCTTCGGTGAGCCCGTCGAGGAGGCCCGGGAGCTCGAGCACGGCCATCTGCATCACGCCGAGGTTCCGAGGAATCCGATGACCGGCGAGGAGGAGGACACCGACGTCGGCTTCCCCGGACCCGGGCACTACATCGCCGAGCGCGAGATGCCCATGAAGGTCGCGATGGGAATCCTCGCCCTGCTCGCCCTCGTCGGCGGGATCTTCCAGATCCCCGGTGTGGACTCCGGGATCGAGAAGTTCCTGGCGCCGACGTTTGCCGACTCACACCTGTACTCGGCCGAGCCGTCGACGTCGTCGGCGTGGATCGGGCTGGTGATCGGCGCCGCGATCGCCATCTCCGCGATCGCGATCGCCTACCGGCTGTGGATCGCGAAGCCCGAGATCCCCGTCGAGCTGCGCCAGCGGTTCGCGCCGATCTACGAGCTCCTCGTCCACAAGTGGTACTTCGACGAGGGGATCGACGTAGTGATCGTCCGTCCGGTGCTCTGGTTCGGGCGCGTCGCCGACACGGTGATCGAGCGGATCGTCGTCACCGGCGGGATCACCGACGGCACGATCGGCGTGATCCGGGCGGGTTCGGCCGCCGTCCGCCGCTGGCAGACCGGGTTCTTGCGCTACTACGCGGCGGCGATGATCGTCGCCCTGGCGGGCGTCGCCCTCTACTTCCTGATCTCGAGCAGCTGATGCCGATCCCTCCCGCCCGCCCATGACGCTCTCGATCCTGATCTGGCTGCCGCTCGCCATCTCGCTCGTGCTCGCGATCGTGTCGCCGCGCGCGATGGTCGGGCGCCTCACCGCCTACGGCAGCCTGGTCACGGTGGGGATCGCGATCTCGTTCGTGGCCCGCTACAAGCTCGGCCACGCCGGGCTCCAGTTCGTCACCGACAAGGTCTGGATCGGCGCCCTGGGCATCCACTACAAGCTCGGACTCGACGGCCTCAACATCGTGCTGGTCCTGGTCACGACCGTGCTCTTCAGCGCGTCCCTGATCTGGGCGTCGTTCAAGCAGTGGGACCGGCCGCAGCTGTTCTACCTGTTCTTCGGCGTCGCCGAGAGCGCGGTGCTCGGCGCCTTCTGCGCCCAGGACCTGGCGCTGTTCGTGGCGTTCTTCGACCTGATGCTGATCCCGTTCTACTTCCTGACCGGGATGTGGGGCACCGGCGATCGCGTCCGCGCCACCACGAAGCTCGTCGTCTACACGCTCGTCGGCTCGTTCTTCATGCTCGCCGGGGCGGTGGCCACCGGCGTGCTGGCCTCAAACCAGCACGGCACGAACCTGACGTTCGTGCTCTCCTCACTCCAGCATCTGCCGCTGTCGCGGACCTCGCAGGAGTGGATCTTCCTGTGCTTCGCGGCCGCGTTCCTCGTGAAGATGCCGATCGTGCCGCTCCACGGCTGGCTCGCCGACGGGTACAAGTCGATGCCGATCCCAGCGCTGGCCGTTTTCTCCGGGATCGTCTCCAAGGTCGCCGCGTACGGCTTCCTGCGGATCGTCCTGCCGCTGTTCCCGTACGCCACCGTGCACTTCCAGATGCTGATGCTGGTGATCGCGGTGTTCTCGATCCTGTACGCCACCGCGCTGGCGTTCACGACCACCGACGCGAGGCTGATCGTCGCCTACTCGAGTGTCGCGCAGCTCAGCTTCATCACGCTCGGGATCTTCTCGCTGCGGCCCGACGGCGCCCAGGGGGCGCTGCTCCAGATGGTCAATCACGCGCTCGTGACCGCGCCGCTGTTCTTCATCGTCGCGGCGCTGGCCGCCCGCGCCGGTGGTTCGGAGAACCTCCGCGACATGGGTGGGCTCGCGTTCCGCGCGCCGGTGCTCGCCGCGCTGTTCCTGATCGTCGCGCTGGCGTGGCTGGCGATGCCCGGCTCGCCGAACTTCGCCGGCGAGTTCCTGATCCTGCTGGGCGTGTTCCAGTCCAAGCTCGTGATCGCGGTGATCGCGTTCGTCGGGACCATCGGCGCGGCCTACTACGCGCTGCGGATGTACATCACCTCGATGCACAACCGCGTCGGGCCCCGGGACACGTCCCGCGAGATTGGCCTGTCCGATGCCGCCGTGCTGGTTCCGCTCGTCGCCGTGCTCCTGGTCCTCGCCTTCTACCCGCAGTTCGTGCTCAAGCGCACCGAGCCGACGGCCAAGGCGACCGTCGTCCCGGCCACCGTCGTGAGGTTGGCGTCGCGATGAACGTCGTCACCACCGCCGCCCACCACGATCCGGCCCACATCGCCGGGCCCCACATCGACTGGGCCGGGCCTGTCGCCGATCGTCGCGCTCGCGGCCGGAGCGCTCGTGGTCCTCCTCGTCGGGCTGCTGCGCCCCGCGTTCATCCGCGAGCAGATCGTCCCGGCCGCTCACGCTGGTCACGCTCGGCGTCGCGATCGGCCTCGAGATCTGGCGCTTTGACCACCACGCCCAGATCATCTCGAGCGCGCTGGTGATCGACGACCTGGCGCTGATCCTCGATCTGATCTTCTGCGTCTCGGCGTTCGCCGCGGTGCTGCTCTCGTGGCGCGCGGCGGGCCCGCGTGAAGCCGGTCAGGGCGAGTACCACTCGCTGCTGCTGTTCAGCGTGCTCGGGATGGTGATCCTCGTCTCCGCGCAGAACCTCGTCACGCTGTTCCTCGGCTTCGAGTTGCTCTCGATCCCGCTCTACGTGCTGTGCGCATCCGAGTTCCGCCGCGAGGGCTCGCTCGAGTCCGGCCTCAAGTACCTCGTGATCGGCTCGGTCGGCTCGGCGACGCTCGTCTACGGCCTGGCGCTGATCTACGGCGCGACCGGTTCCACCGACTTCTCGGGGATCGCGGCGGCGCTCTCGCAGGGCAACCTGGCGACCGACCCGCTGCTGCTGATCGGGCTCGCGCTGGTCGTCGTCGGGTTCGCGTTCAAGGCCTCGGTGGCGCCGTTTCACCAGTGGACGCCGGACGTCTACGAGGGCGCGCCCACCCCGATCACGGGGTTCATGGCGACCGCGACCAAGGCCGCGGCGCTCGGCGTGTTCCTGCGCTTCTTCGACGTGGCGGTGATCGGGGCGCAGGACACGTGGGCGCCGCTGATCGCGGCGATCGCCGCTATCACGATCATCGTCGGCAACGTCGGCGCGCTCGGCCAATCATCGATGAAACGCCTGCTCGGATACTCGGGCGTCGCGCAGGCCGGGTACGTGCTCTCCGGCGTCGTCGTCGGCACGAAGCTCGGCGTCGACGCGACCGTCCTGTACCTGATGGTCTACCTGGCGATGAACATGGCGGCGTTCGCCGTGATCGTCTCGATGGAGCGCGACGACGGCGTCTCGCCGCCGGTCGGAGACGACATCGCCTCGATGTCGGGGCTGGGCCGCCGTTCGCCGTGGCTCGCCTGGCCGATGACGATCGCGATGCTCTCGCTCGCGGGGATCCCCGCGACGGTCGGCTTCATCGGCAAGTTCCAGCTGATCCACGCCCTCGTCGACGGCGACTACACCTGGCTCGCGATCGTGCTCGTGATCGGCTCGATGATCTCGCTCGCCTACTACCTGCGGGTGGTCGCGACGATCTGGATGAGCGGTGGTGTGACCGCTCCGGTCGAGCCGGTGCTGGCGCCGATCGCCGGCGGCTCGCCGGAGGCCGACGCGGAGCTCGCCGGCGCGCCGGCCGCAGGCAGCGGATGGTCGGCGGCCGTCCGCACGATGCCCCATCCCGAGGTCGCGTTTGTGGCAGTCGTATTCGCCGCCGCCAGCATCTTCTTCGGGATCTTCCCCTCGCCGCTGTTCAACCTCGCCGCGCACGCCGGGCAGAGCCTCGCCGGGATCTTCTAGGCCCGCCGGCGCTCGCCGGGGGCGCCGGTCGCCTCGCTACGATCAGCCGCCCGTGCACTACCCGCTCGAGAGCTTCTCCGACACCGAGCGCCGGCGCCTGAGCCCGCATTTCACGAACCTCGACCGGCCGGTGTTCGCGCTCGTCAACCTCCCCGAGACCGTGAAGGGCGCGCTGTTCGCCCGTTACTCGCGCTATCCGGGAACGCTCCGACGGCTGTTCCTGGAGGAGTTCGCGCCCGACCTCCCGGAGGGCGCGCCGGCGTGGGAGGGTGACGAGGGCACGCGCGCGGCCGCCCTCTACGAGCGGATCTTCGTCGGCTACGGCGATGACTCGGTGGCGCAGCTCGGCGGGCGCGCACGTCGCCTGCGAATGGGTCTCGAACGTGCTCACGAAGATCCTTCAACGCCCCCGCCTGGGGGCCTATCTCGAGCAGTCCACCCGCTACATCGCCTACGACGCGCCGATGCCCGATCCCCCCGGCGGCTATCGCTACTACCGTGACCCCGAGCTCGGGCCCGAGTACGCGCGGGCGATGGACGAGCTGTTCGCGATCTACTCGCGCGCCATCCCACGCGTCAGCGCCTGGGCGGAGCGCGAGTTCCCGATCGCATCCGGCGAGGCGCCGGCAGCGCACGCGCGGGCGATCAAGGCGAAGGCGCTGGACCTGCTGCGGGGGCTGCTGCCGGCCAGCTCGCTCTCGCACATGGGGATCTTCGCCACCGGCCAGACCTACGAGCAGCTCGTCATGCACCTGCTCGCCCACCCGCTCCCGGAGGCCCGGGACTACGGGCGAGATGATCCTCGACGAACTGAAGGCGGTGATGCCGAGCTTCGTTTCGCGCGTGGAGCGGCCAGACCGGGGCGGGGAGTGGATCGCCTATCTCGAGTCGCGCGCCCGCGCCGGGGAGCGGTGGGCCAGGCGACTCGGCCTCGACGAGCACGAGCCGGCAGCGGGACCCTCGGTCCGGCTGCTCCGCGTCGAAGGCGACGAGGAAGACCTGCTCGCGGCGCTCCTGTTCGAGTCCAGCGCGTGCTCCGAGGAGGCGGCCCGGGAGGCGATCGGCTCGCTCGACGGCGAGGAGCGGGCCGAGCTGCTCGCCGACCTCATCGGGCACCGCGCCAACCGCCGCCATCGACCCGGCCGCGGGCTCGAGTCGATTCGCTACCGGTTCGAGATCGTCTCCGACTACGGCGCGTTCAGGGACCTCCAGCGCCACCGGATGCTTACGGTTCAGTGGCAGGCGCTGAGCCCGGCTCTGGGAGCAGGCGTGCCGGAGCAGGTCGAGCTCGCCGGCTGCGGCCAGCGGTACCGGCGTGCACTCGAGATATCGAGCAACGAGTATCACCGGCTCGTCGCCAACGGCCTCGCCACCGCGGCGCCGTACGCCCTCTGCCTCGGGTTCCGGATCCGCTACATCCTGGACCTCAACGCGCGCGAGGCGATGCAGCTGATCGAGCTCCGCTCGGGCCGGGAGGGCCACCCGAGCTACCGCGCCGTGGCGCACGAGATGCACGCCCAGATCGCCTCGGTCCACCCCGCCGTCGCCGTCGCGATGGTCCATGTCGACCGCGAGACCGAGCCGCGGCTCGAGCGGATCCTCTCCGAGATGCGTTCGCACGCCAAGGCGGCAGCGGGCGAGCTGACGGTCCCGCCGGCGATAGCCCGGTATCGTGTCTCCGTTCGCTGGTACACGGGCGTACAGTGCGAGCGGGAAGGTAGGCACCCGCAACTAGCGTCACAGTGGGCAGACGCAAAGAATCAACCGGAGGTGGGAACCCCAAATGAAGCGCATCGTCATCTTGCTGGCCGTCTTCGCGGCCGCTCTCGCCACAGCCGGCCTCGCGATCGCCGCTGGCCATCGCTCGAAGGTCAACCTGCATAAGACGAAGGCCGGGAAGCTCCTCGTCACCAGCAAGGGCTTCACGCTTTACGAGTTCGCGAAGGACACGAAGAACACCGATAACTGCTGGGCCCACAAGAACTGCAGGACCGTGTGGCCGCCGCTCACCACGTCTGGCATGCCGTTCGCCGGCAAGGGGGTCAAGGGCTCCATGCTCGGGACGATCACGCTTCCGAATGGTCGCCAGCAGGTGACCTACGGCGGCTTCCCGCTCTACACGTACCTCGGCGACGGTAAGCCCGGCGCCGTGTCGGGCGTCGGCATCTTCCAGGCCGGCGGCCGCTGGTATGGCGTCACGGCCGCCGGGCATCGGGTCAGCAAGAAGTAGACGGCCCGCCCGGGCCAGAAAAAGGGGCGCCGACAGGCGCCCTCTATAAAACGCGCGAACACTCAGAAACCGCGAACCCCCGACCCGCGACCGCGGATCGGGGGCTCGCTCGGATGCCCTGCATATATGACCTACGGCGTCGTTAGGTCATCCGCAGCTTCATCTTCGTGGTGGAGGCTGCGTTGTGCGGCTGGGACAGCACGAGCGTGATCGTCCAGGCACCATGGATGATGCGCCTGAGCTCGCGCAGCGTGACCGTGGCCTTGCCGCGGCTGACTCGGGCGGTGCCGAGCGCTGCCACGTGTCCGCCACGGGTGATCCGCACCTGCAGCTTGCCCTTGGTCTTCTTGGCCTTCGGGAACGTCACGCTGCATTTGATCTTCTTGCCGTGGTGAGTCAGCTTGCACCTGACCTTGGGCTTCGGGCCCCGGGGCCCGGCCGGACCGCGCGGCCCCGGAGGACCTTGCGGACCTTGCAGCCCCGGCTCCTCGATGAACCGTGTGGTCACGGTCCTGATGTCGCCGTTGGCATCGGTGAGTGTCCACGTCGCCTTGTAGGTCCTCGGCGAGAGCGCGTTGACGGGGACTCCGCTGGCGGTGTCGACGTTGCCGCTGGTGAACACCGGCGCTCCGCCGGCGGCCGGCGCGATGCTGACCGCGATCTTCGAGATGGAGTCCGTCGGAATGATCGTGTTGCCCGGGCCCGGAAGTCCGGACTCGGCGAGTGCCGTGAACGCGCCGTAGACGATCTCGCCTTGCATCGGCGAGGTGTCCTCGACATCGGGGACCTCGGTCTGGGTCAGGCCGCCACTCGCCTCATCGGTCTGACCGATGAACGAGGCATCCAGCCCGGTCGCGTCGCCGTTATCCGGGCAAATCGCGCCGGAGTCGGCGATTCCGGGCTCACCGGCCGCGCCGTTCACCGGCGGGCTCGTAACCGGCGCCCCGTAGTACTGATCCGGCTGGCAACTGCCCCCGGAAAGCACTGGCTGCTCTGCGGTGATGTCGACTCGCAGATTGGCGACATGGAGCGTCGTCAGGGTCCGCGAGCCATTCGACAGCGCCAACGCGTCCCCACGGTGCACCGGCATCGAGAGGCTGACCGTGCCGCCTCCGTCAGCGGTGCCGTGATGTCCGTTGACGGAGTACCTCGCACCGGGCACCAGCCCAGTGCAGGCCACGGTCTGCGCTTCGAGGTCGGCCGTGCACGACGGGAATCCACCCGGGGAGAAGAACGGCAGCGGGCTCCCTAGCGCGGAGACCGAATCCGTCTCTCCCACCGGCACCGTGAGGCTGACCAGCCCGCCGGCCCCATTCGGAACCGGCGCGTCGGGCGGGGCGAACGCGCGGTTGTCGTTTGTGCTGTAGGTCACCGCCGCGCCCGGGCCTGCCGGTGCGGTCAGCGGCTCCGTCGCCACGTCGGTCTGCGTGTTGCAGAAGTCCGTCGGCGGCTCGGTCGTCACCGAGGTCGTCTCGACTCCCGTCTGGAAGCACGGCCCCAGCGAGATCTCCGGTGTGCTGTCGAGGAGACTGCCGGTGTCGAGATCGAACCATCCGGTCCAACCCGATTCCGAGAACGCATTGCCTCCATTTCCGGTGAGGATCACCTGATCGTTGGGGGTCGGGGCACCAGTTCCTGAGTACGTGACGTCGATCTCGTCGCGGTCATCACCGACGGGACGCTGCAGCGTCAGGCTCCACTGGCCGCTGCCGTTGGTCGTCGTGGACTGGTCCGCGACGATCTCGCCGGCGCGCACCAGCTGCACCTCAACGCCCACGCCCGCCGTCGCCGACCCGATGTTGCCGCCGACCTTCGAGCTGAACTGCGTCAGGTCGACCTGCGGCAACGGCAGCGAGTTGGTCGTCGTCGTGGTGGCCTGGACGCAGTCGGGCTGGCCGTTGTTGTCCTGGTTCGCCCACATCTCCTGAATCAGGTACTGGTCGCCGTTGATGACTTGATTGAACGGCGCGTGGTCCGGGCCGGCGAAGCCGAGCGGGCTGCCGCGCTGGGGCCCGAACTCACACTTGTCGCCGATCTCGAACCCGTTCGGATCCATCCAGCCGACGCCCTCCGGGTCAGTCATCGCCTCATTGGTCTCGTGAGCGGCGATGTCGACCGTCACCTCCGCATCGGGATTGCCCTCGGGGTCGCCACCCACCGCGATCGAGCCTGCCTCGATGATCGGGTCGATCGTCAGCGCGTAGATGGTCGGGCCGCTACCCAGATCGGAGACCGAGTGATAGCCGCCGAACGCGTTCGTCCCGCATACGCCGGGAGTGATGCACTCATCGACGCCCGGCGGCAGGAACACGTACCAGAGGTTGTGCAAGCCGCGCGAGCCACCGGTGGCGTTGATCACGCGATCGACCTCCTGTTGCAGCTGAGCATCCGTGATGCAAACCGCGGCGTTGTCTGCCGACGCGCACTGCTTGTCCTTCGTCGGGTACGGCTGCGTGTCGTTGATGGAGTCGGTGGCCAGGTTGTAGCTGATCGTGTTATCGCCGGCGACGGTTCCCGGTGGCGTCGTGCCGTTGTCGACCCCGGTCTCCTGGCCGAACTGCGGCTCGACGGTGAACACGTTGCACTCGGCTGTGGTACAGGGCCCACCGGAGGATCCGGTATGGGCGGCTGCGACATCGGTGAAGAACTGCTGAACCATTCCCTCGTAGGTGGGAATGCCCGCACCGGGGGAACCTTGGAACGGATTCGTCCCCCCGGTCCAGAAGATCGTGTGGACGGTCACGCCGCCGGTCATCACGGATCCTCCGTGATAGGTCACCGGCGTCAGCGCCCCCGTGGCGACATCCTGAGCGCCGAACTGTCCTTGGCTGTTGACCGGCGGTATCAGTCCGAGCGCGTTCTTGACGCGCGGATGAAAGACCGTGCTCGCCGACGCTGTCGAACCAAACGCGAACAGGGCCAACGACATGGCTACGGGCGCAATGACCCATCTCCATTTCATGGAGTACCTCCCTCCGTATTGGAACTGGAGTACCCCCGTATTTCGCCGACGACCGTAGCGCGCCACCGGCCGCCGCACTACATGAATCCTCTTAAGAACCTGGGTCGTGCTAAGCGCTTTGTTCCCCCGCTGGCACAGCTCGATCCGCCGGATCTTCCCGGTCTCGCGCCCGGGAGTCCGCCACCGCGCCAAGTAAGCTAGTTGCAACCTTCACATGAGCCCCATACTCGGTGTCCTGGTTGGGATCGGGATCGCCGCAATCCTTGCCGCGGCATGGAAGCTGGTGCATCCCCGGAGGGCTGCGCGCACCCCCGAGGCGGTCGGCATGCAGTCCGCGCTCCACGCAGCAACCTCGACCCTCCCGTACCTTCGCCGCGGCCTGACGCCGCGCTCCGCCGGACAAGCCGCTCCGCACCTGCGGGCGCTGACGGGAGCCGCCGCGATCGCGCTCGCCGACACCCAGGCGGTGCTGGCGATCGACGGCGAGGGACGCGAGCAGGTCCGCCCCGGCGACCTGCTTTCGAGGCTGCTGGCCCGCACTCGCGACGACCGGCTCAACATCGTCCCGCGGCTGATCTCCTCCGACCCGTCCTGCCCGCTGAAGTCCGCCGTGCTCGCGCCGATGATCGTGCAGGGAAAGCGGGCCGGGACGCTGATCGCGTTCTACCGCTCGCCCGGACGACCGAGCCACGCCGAGCTTCGAGTCGTGCAGGAGGCCGCGAGCCTGGTCTCGGCCCAGGTCGAGCTGTCGGTGCTGGCCGAGCACGAGGAGCGCCTCGCCCAGGCTGAGCTCCGGGCCCTACGGGCTCAGATCTCGCCGCATTTCATCTACAACGCGCTCGCGGCCGTCGCCGGTGACATCCACGCGCGGCCCGAGGAGGCCCGGGAGCTGTTGATCGACTTCGCCGAGTTCACCCGATACCTGTTTCGCGACGGGCGCTCCTACGTGACGCTCGGCGAAGAGCTCGATCACGTGCAGCGCTACCTGCGCCTCGAGCAGGCCCGGTTCCGCGGGAGCCTCCATGTCACGATCGACGTCCCCGACGAGACCCGCAGTGCCGTAGTGCCGGCGATGTCGGTGCAGCCGCTGGTCGAAAACGCGGTCAGGCATGGCGTCGAGCTCCGCGCCGGCAGCGGCCGCGTCCAGATCACCGCGCGGGAGATCGGCGGCGACGTCGAGCTCCGCGTCCGCGACGACGGGAGCGGGATCGAGCCGGAGCGCGTGCCCGCGGTGCTGGCGGGGGCCGGTGGCGGGATCGGGCTCTCGAACGTCGACTCGAGGCTGAGGGCCACGTTCGGAGATCGCTACGCGTTGCGGATCGAGTCGCGGGTCGGCGAGGGGACGACGGCGGTCATGACCGTGCCCAACCTGCGCGGGGAGAGCGCACCCCGCGAACTGGCGGAGCTCGCGTGAGTTCCGACCGTCTGACGATCCTTGCGGTCGACGACGAGCGGACCCAGCTCGAGGACCTGGCTCGGCTGCTCCGGTCGTTCCCGCTCGTCGAGGAGGTGGAGTGCGCCTTCGACGGTCACGACGCGCTGCTCAAGGCATCCGAGCAGCGCTATGACGCGATCTTCCTCGACGTACGCATGCCCGACCTCGACGGCGTCGAGCTCGGACGGGTGCTGCGCCGCTTTAGCGATCCGCCGCAGCTCGTGTTCGTGAGCGCGTATGACAGCGCCGCCGTCGACGCGTTCGAGCTGCACGCGCTCGATTACCTGCGCAAGCCGGTGAGCCGGCTGCGCGTCGAGGAGGCTCTCGGGCGCGTGGCGGCGGCCGTTGAGGCGGGCGGCGACGAGGGCAAGAACGGGCGTACGCGAGGGCCATCGCAGGCCGTGACCGACACCGAGATGATCGCGGTCGCCAACGTGCGCACGGGGTCGACGCGGCTGATCGCCAGGAACACGATCCTGTACGTCCAGTCCCACGGCGACTTCGTCAGGATCGTCACCGACGACGGTCGCTACCTGCTGCGCGCCACGCTGAACGAGATCGAGCGTCGGTGGGAGCCATCCGGGTTCGTACGGGTCCACCGGCAGTACGTCGCGAACCTGCCTCGCGCCGTGGAGCTACGTCCTCAGGTGGGCGGCACCGCAGAGCTCGCCTTCGCCGGCGGCCAGACGATCCCGATCGCCCGCCGGCACACGGCGGAGCTGGCCCGGCGCCTGGGCGTCTAGCAAGCTCCTCGGCAGGGCTGTGGAGTCGGGCCCGCGTCCGCGGGGGCTCGCGCGAAGCGCCGGCGCCCCCGGACGCCGGGCCCTGCTCCTTTTACTCGGACGACGTGCCGTACTTCGCGATCTCCTCCTCCTCCTCCTTGGAGAGCGTTTTCACGTCCCCCCGAGCCTTCTTCTCGCCTTGCACCTGATCCCGGATCTCATCGACGATCTCAGGATTGGCGAGCGTGCTCGTATCGCCGACGTCGGCGAAGTTCGAGATCCCGGCGATCACACGGCGCATGATCTTCCCCGAGCGCGTCTTCGGCATGTCCGCCACGACCCACACGTTCTTGGGTCGCGCAATCTTGCCGATGTCCCGCTCGATCTGCGCCGCGACCTTGTTTGCAATCTCCTCGTCGCTGGCGCTGACGCCCGGCTTGACCGCGATGTACATCTCCACGACCTTGCCGCGGACCTCGTCGATCACCGGCACAGCGGCGGCCTCGGCGACCTCGTCGACCTCGATCGCGGCCGACTCGAGCTCCTTGGTACCGAGCCTGTGCCCGGCGACGTTGATCACGTCGTCGATCCGGCCGAGGATGCGGAAGTAGCCGTCGTCGGCCTGGACCGCGCCATCTCCGCACATGAAGGGCCAGTCGCGCCAGTCCTTGCTGTTCGGATCCTTGTTGAACCGCCTGAAGTACGTGTCGATGAAGCGCTCGTCCTGGCCCCACACCGTCAGCATCTGGCCCGGCCATGGGTTCCGAACGCAGATGTAGCCGGCCTTGCCCGATCCCCGCGGAATCTCCTCGCCGTTCTCGTCGTAGATCACGAGCTGGATCCCTAGCGCAGCCGGGCCGCAGCTGCCGGGCTTCATCGGCTGCAGGAAGGGCAGCGTGCTACCCAAGAAGCCGCCGGTCTCGGTCATCCACCAGGTGTCGGTGACCGCAGCCTTGCCCTTGCCGACGACCTGCCAGTACCACCGCCAGACGTCGGGTTCGATCGGCTCGCCCACGGTCGTCATCGTCTTGAAGGTGAAGTCGTACTTGGCCGGCTCGTCGGGACCGACCTTGCGCAGCATCCGGATCGTCGTCGGCGCGGTGTGAAAGATGTCCACACCGAGCTTCTCGGCGATCCGCCACGGCCGCCCGGGGTCCGGATACGTCGGAATCCCCTCGTACATAACCGTCGTCGTCCCCAAGGCCAGCGGTCCGTAGACGATGTAAGAATGGCCGGTGATCCAGCCGATGTCGGCGAAGCACCAGTAGGTGTCGTCGGGATGGATGTCCTGGTAGTACTTCGAGGTTCCGGCGACGTAGCTCATGTAACCGCCGATCGAATGCTGCGCGCCCTTCGGGCGGCCGGTCGTGCCGCTCGTGTACATCAGGAACAGCGTGTCCTCGGCGGCCATCGACTCGGGCTCGACCTGCTGGCCCTCGTAGTTTTCGAGCAGCTCGTCGACGAAGTAGTCCCGTCCCTCGACCATCTCGCTCTCGGAGTGATACTCCCCTGGGACGCGGCGCCACACCAGCACCTTCTCGACCTCGATCCCATCCTTGCGGGCCGCCTCGATCGCATCGTCTGCCTTGACCTTGTGGTCGATGAGCTGACCGTTGCGGTAGTACGCGTCCATCGTCACGAGCACCGTGCTCTGGGCGTCCGCCATCCGCTGGCCGCAGGCGACGCCGCTGAAGCCGCCGAACACCTCCGAGTGGATCGCGCCGAGGCGCGCGCACGCGAGCATCGACACCGGCAAATCGGGCACCATCGGCAGATGGAAGGTGATCCGGTCCTGAGGCTTGACGCCGACGAAGTCCTTCAGCAGCGCGGCGAACTCGTTGACGCGGCGGTGAAGCTCCTCGTAGGTGATCTCCTGGGTCTCGTCTTCCTCGAGCTCGGGAACCCAGATGATCGCGTTCTCCGTCCCCCGCGATTCCAGGTGCCGGTCGACGCAATTGACCGATGCGTTGAGCCTGCCACCGACGAACCACTTGAAGAACGGCGGATTGCTCGTGTCGACGACCTCATCCCACTTCTTGTCCCACGTCAGCAGCTCCCCGTACTCGACGAAGGACTCCGGGAAATTCTCCGGGCTGAAACGCTTAAGGATCGACTCGTCGTTGGCATTGGCCTGCGCCTTGAACTCCTCAGGGGGCGCTACGTACTCCTCCTCACGCCAGTGGACCGCGATCTGATTCTCGGAGTACTCGACTTCCTCCGCGGAGGTTCCCTCTGCCGTGTCTGCCATTGAAAGCCTCTCTTCCTAACGGACTGGCGTCTCACAGCGGGAAGGCCACGGCGCCGACGAAAACCGCCGGCGCCTGGCCTACCGCACGTGTGCGGCGATTTGATCTGTTAGTTCTACCTGAGAAGGCTTTCCCGGTACAGCCCCTTCTCTCTTGGATGTTTTGTTCCTTACGCCCGCGAGAGCGGGAAGACCGGCATCACCACCCGGCCGAACGTCGAGTTCAGCACCGCCGCGAACGACGCGTACCACGCCACGATCGCGGTTGCGATGCCGAAGTAGCCGCCCAGCTTGATCGTGCCGTTGATCGCGCTGTGCGTCCCGGCGAGAGACGAGTTCCCGATGCCGAGGATGATGAACGTGATCGCCAGCAGCAGGAACACGAGCGCGACCGCGCCGGTGGTCCGTAGCGAAGCGACGAACATGTAGGCCGTGAAGATCCCCCACATCCACAGGTACAGACCGAGTCCGCTGAACACCTCGGTCGGAACGTTCTTTCCGACGGACTGGACGACGAAGAAGAACGAGATCCAGAACGCGCCGAACGAGCAGAACGCCACCGCACCGAACGTGTTGCCGGTGCGGAACTCCCAGATCCCGGCGACCAACTGGGCGATTCCGCCGTAGGCGAGCGCCAGGGCGGCGATCATCGGCAGCAGTCCGCCACCGGGCACGAGATGAGTGCCGACCAGGCCTGAGTTAACCAGGCTGAGCATGAACGTCGTGCCGGCAAACGCCGCGAGCCCGAGTGGGCCCGGGTCGGCCGGGGTCCAACCAGCACGGCCGGCCGTCTCCGCCGCGGCGGGAGCGGGCGCTACGTCCGCCTCCCGTCCGGGTACACGAGCAGCTTCCATCTATTCCTCCTACTCGGAAATTTGACGAGTAGTCGGCAGGCTGCACCGCCGTCCAGCGCGCGGGCAACGGAGAGATCGGCGAACGGTCGCCGGTGGCGCGTAAACGGCGCCGCAGAGCACGACGAACGGACGAGCGGCAACCGCCCGGGGCGGGCGGGCCCCGCAGCCTCGGCCCCCGGACTAGGTCGGGGACCGAGGCAGTCTCGGCCGGGGCGCTACCCGCCGCAGCGCCGTGGGCGGCTCAGGCGACAGGCGTCGCCAGAGTTGGCGCTGGTTGCGGGATGGGTAACGGGGAGAAGGCACATGACCGGTTCACAGCGAGGCGGACGCCAGCGCCGGCTGTGTCCTGGTTGAGATCGGCACCGGCTCGCAGCGCCTACAGACCGACCGGACGCATGTCCGAACGTGCCCCCGCCGGGTGTGCCGACTCGTCCAGACCCCGATGAAAACGCCCGCGGGCTCCTGATCAGCGCCGGCGCTTGCGCTTGCGCTTGGGCGTCGACGCGCGCGTCCGCGTGGGCGACGCCGCGGCCCCGACGGGCTCGGCCGCCGGCGCCGGCGCGGGCTTGGCCCGCGGCGAAGCTCCCCTCGCCGCCGTCCGCTCCTCGCGGAGCTGCTGTGAGGAGGGCCACGGCTCGGCCTTGCCGGTCTTCCAAGCCGGCGGCTCGCCGCCGGGCCAATGGCCCGAGAACAGGATCGCGAGCGCGCCCATCCAGAACACCTGCAACGCGGCTGAGGGAGCCGAGCCGATCAGCAGCATGCCCGCGATCCCCACGATGATCCCCGTGTAGCCCATGAACCTCGTCAGCAGGCCGACTCGCATCCCGTTCAGCGCGATCAGGATCAGGGTGATATCGAGCGCGAACTGGGCGGCGATGTCCAGCGTCTGGAGCACCGGAAGCGCCGCGCCGTGGGTCAGGTGGTTGGCCTGCGGATACGTCTGGGCCCCCTGCGTCGCGAACTGGTGAGCCTTGACCGCAAGTATCGCCGCGTACACGGTCGCGCCTACGGCCGAGACCACGCCCGCGATCAGTACGACGATCCGCGTCGCCGTGTTCGTCTCGGGACGCCGCGCACGGGTCAGGTCGAACAGGAACGCGAGCGTCCAGACGAGCGCGAGCACCCCGATGCCCTGGAAGACCGCGCCGATCAGGTCCAGCGGGAAGCGCTTGTTGATCAGGAGCAGCTGGACCGTCAACTCCGAGACCTTCGAGGTGCGGTCCTATCACCTGCACGGCCGCCGCCGCGACGAGCGCCAGCGCGGCGCTACCCGCCACGATCGCCTGGCGCGGACGTACCTGGGCTTCGTGCGCGAGCTGTTCCTCGGCCGTCATCGGGCTCGCAAGTGTACGGTCCGCCGCGTGCAAACCTGCCCAGCCTGTGGTGGCGCGCTGTTCGACTGGCGCTCGGTGCCGTCGTCCGAGCCCACGCTCGGCGACCGCCGCTTTCAGCTTCGGCGCTGCGCCAGCTGCGGATCGGCCGTCACGGTCGGTGCCCCGCAACCCGAGCCCCACGAAACGGGCGCCTACCGGGCCGGCCAGCCACGTCTCTACCGCGTCGCTCGTCCGGTCCTTAAGGCCTTCGATCGCCGGCGCCTCGGGCTGGTCGGCGAGCTCGCTCGCGCCCGGCGCGAGGCTGCTCGACGCGGGGGCCGGGCGCGGCCGGTTCGTGGTCTCGGCGAACGCGCGCCGGCTACGACGCGTTCGGGATCGAGCCGTCGTGGCGTGGCGTCGAGGCCGCCGCAACGATCGGCGCTCCCCTCCAGCACGCCGACTTCGAGACCGCCGACATCGCGGCTGAGTCGGTGGACGTCGCCACGGCGTGGCACGTGCTCGAGCATCTCGATGACCCGGGCGCGGCCCTCGCGAGGATCCACGCGTGGCTCAAACCCGGCGGCGGTCTGCTCGTCGGAGTGCCGAACCTCCTGAGCCTGCAGTCACGGATCGGCGGCGACCGCTGGTACCACCTCGACGTCCCCCGGCATCGCGTCCACTTCACCCCCGCGGGCGTACACGCCCTGCTCCGCAGCCACGGGTTCGTGGTTCTGCGAACCGAGCAGATGCTGGTCGAGCACAACCCGTTCGGGATGTGGCAGTCGCTGCTCAACCGCGCCACCGCGAATCCGTCCTACCTGTACAACCTGCTCAAGCGAAACGCGCCGCTGCGCACGCGCGACCTCGTGATCACCGCGATGGGCGTCGCCCTCGCCCCGCTCGCGGCCGCGCTCGAACTGCTCGCCGCGCGGGCCGGCCGCGGCGGGACGATCGCGGTCCTCGCGCGGCGCGCACCTTGATCAGGTTTCCCCGGCAGCGACACTGGCTACAGTTAACGCCATGGAAGGAAGTGGCTTTGGCGGATTGTTCGGAGACCCAGATGAGCTCCAGCGGCGGCTCGGCGAGTTTGCCGAGCAGATGCAGGGAGCCCAGCGTTTGGCGTGGGCCGACAACGCGATCAAGCTGGCCGTCGATCTGACCGTCGCGGCGATGAACCGCGCCAACATCCAGGGGACCACCGAACAGCAGGCCGAACAGCTTCGCTCGGTGATGGCGACCGTCTTCCCCGAGGCAGTCACGCTCGTGCGCGAAGCGCGCGAGGGCCTGTCCTAGCGTTCGCCAGCTCGCCTAGCGTTCTGCCAGCTCGCCGAGCACGAGTTCGTCGTGCTCTGAAGGCTTGACCTTGCGGAAGACCTCCTGCACGACCCCGTCGGGGTCGATCACGAAAGTGCTGCGTTCCATCCCCATGTACGTGCGCCCGTACATCGTCTTCTCGACCCACACCCCGTACGCCTCGGCGACCGAGTGCTCCGCATCGGACAGCAGCGGGAAGCCGAGACCGTACTTCTGATCGAACGCGGCGATCTCCTCGACCGGGTCGGGTGAGACGCCGAGCACGACCGCGTCGGCCCGCTGGTAGTCGGCGCGGTGGTCACGGACGCTGCACGCCTGCGTCGTACAGCCGGGCGTGTCGGCCTTGGGATAGAAATACAGCACGACGGTCTTGCCGCGCAGGCCCGACAGCGACACGGGGTTTCCATCCTGGTCGGGAAGGGTGAAGTCGGGAGCCGTGTCGCCGGGCCTGGGTGCCATAGGAATCGACAGCCTACTTCAGCAGCCGCGACAGCCGCCGGTCCTTCATGAGCTTGCCCTCCGTCTGGCACGTCGGGCAGTAACACATGACGTAGTCCTCGTAGAACACGGCCTCCAGCCGGTCGCCGCACCGCGGGCAGGGCTCGCCGTTACGCCGGTGCACGGTGAGCGGCATCGGCAGCTTGTCCGGGATCGGCAGGGCGATGACCTGCTCGTAGTGCGCGATCGCCTCCCCGAGGCGCCTGACGGTCGCCTCCCGCAGACGGCCTGCCTCGTCGGGCTCGAGGTCCGAGCCGCGCTTGAACGGCGAGAGCATCGCGGCGTGGAGGATCTCGTCGACCCAGGAACGGCCGATCCCGGCGATCACGTGCTGGTCGCGCAACACGGCGTACAGCGGCCGCGGCTGGTCCAGCAGGTCGTCGAACTCCGGCGGGTCAGGCCACGCCTCCGGGCCGAGGGCCGCGAGCGTCTCCTCGTCTTGCACCTCCGCCGCGCGCATGAGCTTCACCCACGCGCGCTGGCGGGTCCCGAACTCGCGGAGCCGGAGCTCGCGCCCATCATCGAGCCTGACCAGGAGTCGCGAGGTGCGATCGCGCAGCGATGCCCTTGCGTCGAACAGTTGTAGCCGGCCGGCCGACATCAGATGGACCAGCATCGTCAACTCGCCGTCGAACTCGACCAGGAACAGCTTGCCGCGCCGGCGGACCCGCTCGATCGTCCGTCCGGTCAGCGCGCTCAGCGGAGGGTCGTAGGACTTCAGCGCGTTGATCCCCGGCGTCAGGGCGGACTCGACCGCCGCTCCCGCGGTCGCGGCGCCGATGAGCCGCGCGGTGATTTCCACTTCAGGCAGTTCAGGCATCGCTTGCATCGAGGTTAGCTGGCACCCCGCCGCCCGCTACGCTCCCGGATCGACATGACCGCCACGCTCGCGCCCGACGACGTCGTTCGCACCCACGAGGAGGGTGCGGCCAACGACCGCGAGCCGCTGCTGGTGATCGAGCCGCTGCGCGAGTTCCTCGCCGACCAGGGCCTCGACGCCCCGGCCGAACTCGACGCGGCCCCGATCGGGGAGGGCCACTCGTGCGTCACGTTCGTGCTCTCCACCGGGGTGGTCGTGCGCCGCCCGCCCCGCGGGCCGCTGCCGCCGAGCGCGCACGACGTGCTGCGGGAGGCGCGGCTGCTGCGAGCGCTCGAGTCGACGCCCGTCCGCGTTCCAAAGGTCCTCGGGGTGTGCGATGACCCGGACGTGATCGGCGCTCCGTTCTACGTCATGGCGCTGATCGAGGGAGATGTGATCACCAGTGAGATCCCGGCGGCGCTCGACAACCCCGAGCAGCGCGGAAGGATCGCCGACGAGCTGATCGACGCGCTGGTCGAGCTCCACGCCGTCGACTGGACGACGATCGGGCTCGAGGGATTCGGCAAGCCCACCGGTTACCTCGAACGCCAGCTTCGCCGGTTCAACGGTCTCTGGGAGGTCAACCGGACCCGCGAGCTACCCGAGGTCGAGGAGGTCGGGTCCTGGCTCGCGACCAACCTCCCCGCTTCCCCGCCGGCGACGGTCGTCCACGGCGACTACCGGCTCGGGAACACGATGTTCGCCCACGGCGCGCCGGCGCGGCTGATCGGGATCCTCGATTGGGAGATGGCGACGATCGGCGATCCGCTCGCGGACGTCGGCTACATGATGATCCACTGGACCCGGCCGGGCGACGAGATCGGCCGCTTCAACCTCCAGGCGGTGACGACACGCGAGGGATTCCCGGACCGTCACGAGCTGATCGAGCGCTACGAGGAGCGGTCCGGGCGCTCGATGCGCGCACTCGACTGGTACGTGGCGCTGGCGCTGTGGAAGGCGGTCGTGTTCATGGAGGGCAATTACAAGCGCGCGCTGGCGGGATCCACCGACGACCCATATCTGAAGACCTTCGGGGAGGGCGTCGCCGAGCTCGCCCGGCGAGCCCGTGACGTCACCCGCAATGGGTTCTGAGAACTACGCAGGGCTGCTCGTCGACTACGGCGGCGTGCTGACGAGCAACCTGTTCGAGTCGTTCGCCGCGTTCTGCGAGCAGGAGGGGATCGAGCCGGACGCGATCGGGCGAAGATTCCGCGAGGACCGAGCCGCCCGTCAGCTGCTGATCGACCTCGAGACGGGAGAGCTGCCCGAGGAGGAGTTCGAACCGCAGTTCGCCGCGATGCTGGGGGTGAACCCGGCGCACTTGATCGATCGCATGTTCGCGGGCTCGGTGCCCGACGAGCCGATGGTCGCGGCCGTGCTCAAGGCCCGTCGCGAGGGCGTGCGAACGGGCTTGATCTCGAACTCGTGGGGGACGCGCCGCTACGACCGGGCAGAGCTGGCCGAGTTGTTCGACGGGGTCGTGATCTCGGGCGAGGTCGGCATCCGCAAGCCAGCGCCGGAGATGTATCAGCTCGGGGCAGACCGGATCGGCCTGGAGCCGTCCGCTTGCGTGTTCGTCGACGACCTGCCCTTCAACCTCGGTCCGGCCGCCGAGCTCGGGATGGCCACCGTCCACCACACCAATTCGGTGGACACGATCGCCGAGCTCGAGCGGCTGCTCGGCGTCCCGCTGCGGTGAGGCGAGCCGGCGCCGTGCTGGCGCCGCTGCTGGCCGTTGTGGTCGCCGGCTGCGGTTCGCCGGAGCTCTCCGACGTCCAGCTGCGCAGCCGGGCAGCGGGGCTCTGCTCGACGGCGAACCGGCAGGCAGGCCGGATCGCCACCCCGGCCACGCCCGCCGCCGCGATCGCGTACCTCGACCGGGGAATCGCCGTCTTCAGGCCTGAGCTCGCGAGGTTGCGAAAGCTCAGGCCGCCGAGCGACCTCGCCTCCGTCTACGGGACGTCGGTCGGCGCGTTCTCGCAGCAGCTGCGCGAGCTCGAGCTGACGGTCCGCAAGCTGCACCGTGGTGCGGATCCGGTCGGCGCGATCAGGACCCTCGAACGCCGGCTCGCTCCGCTCGAGGCGACCGAGGACACGGCCTGGACCTCGCTCCACGTGCCGGCTTGCCTGGATCGCTGAGCGGCGAGTTCAACCCGCCGCGATCAGCGCCACGCCGGCGATCGCCGCCACGATCCCCACCTCCTGAACGCGACGGACCCGCTCACCGAGCACCGACGCGAGCCAGCACGACGGTGGCGAGCGGGTAGAGCGAGCTGGCGACCGAGACGATGCTCAGCAGTCCGTGGCGCGTGGCGATGGCGAACAGGAGGTTGGCACCGAGGTCGAGGACCGCCACCATCACCAGCGGCGGGACGTTTGACCGCTCGACGCGCCCGCCCGGCCGCAGCGCCACGGCCGCGCCGATCAGCGCCGCCACGCCAGCGCCGCGAGAAGCGAACAGCGCCCACAGGACATCCGCACGAGCGCCGGCGCGCAACCCGACGAAGAACGTCCCGAAGCCGAGCGCGGCGACCAGCGCCAGCACCACGATCGCCCGCGTCGTCGCCCCCGCGCGCGCCTGCTCGGATTGTGACTCGCGACTGGCGAGCACGACGCCGACCGTCGCGGCGACGATGCCGACGCACCTGCACGGCCGCGGGCCGGTCGCCGCCGGCGATGCCCACGATCACGGGCACGACGACGCCCGTCGCCGCGATTGGCGCGACGATGCTCATCGTCCCGATCGAGAGCGCCCGGTAGAACGCGCTCAGCCCGGCGATCCCCGCCAGCCCGCCACCGACGGCGGGCAGCAGCCGGACGTAGTCCGGCGGCCCCGTGCCGCGTACGACGAGCGCCAGGACCACGCCGGTGAGCCCGATCGCCTGGGTGATCAGGACCACCTTGAGGACGGGCAGCCGCCGCGCCTGAAGCCCACCGACGAAATCGGAGACGCCCCAGCACAGCGATGAGCTGAGCCCTAGTGCCAGGCCTAACACGTGCCAGCGCCGATTATCGCCGGTGCCGGCCTAGCGGAGGCTGGGCTGGCCGGCGAGTCGCTCGAGGCCGTGCTCGATCGCGCCCGCGGCCATCGCGAAGTGCTCTGGCTCCGCGGTCAACGGCGGTGAGAGCGCGAGCCCGCGGCCGAGCGGGCGCACGAGCACGCCGGCCTCACGGGCACCGGCGGCCGCGCGCGCCGGCGCGCCGGGATCGCGCTCGAGCAAGTCGTCCGCGAGATCCACCGCCGCCAGCAACCCGACGCCGCCACGGACCTCGCCCACCGAATCGTGGGCGGCCAGCGGACGCAGAGCATCGAGCAGCGCGCCTTCGTTCTCGCGACCGCGCTCGAGCAGCCCATCCTGCTCGAGGAGCTTGATGTTCGCCAACGCCGCGGCGCAGCACGTCGCGTGGCCGGCGTACGTCGGGCCGTGGCGCAGCACCGGGCCACCCGCCGACTGCCAGAACGGCTCGGCGACCCGCTCCGAGACGACGACGCCACCGAGCGGCAGGTAGCCGCTCGTGACGCCCTTCGCGAACACGATCATCGCCGGATCGGCGTCCCAGCGCTCGATCCCGAACCACGTCCCGAGGCGCCCGAAACCGCAGATCACCGAGTCAACGACGAACAGGATGCCGGTCTCCTGACAGAGCTTGGACACGCCCTCGATGTAACCCTCCACCGGCGGGATCACCCCGCCGGCGCCGATCACTGGCTCCACGAACACGGCGGCGATCCGCTCGGCCCCGGTCTTGCCAATCGCCTCGCGCATCGCGTCGAGCGAGTCCTGCTGGACCTGGATCGTCTCCTCCTCGGGATCGAATCCGACCCGGTTGGCCGGGATCCCCGCGAGCGCCGTGCCGAAGCCGTGGGTGCCGTGATAGCCGGCGGTGCGGCTGATCAGCACGGTCCGTCGCGGCTGCTCGAGCTCGTACCAATAGCGGCGGGCGACCTTGGCGGCCGTGTCGATCGCATCGCCACCGCCCGAGCCGAGGAAGATCCGCGACGGGATCGGGGCCCGGTCGGCGAGCGCCTCAGCGAGCTCGAGCGCGGGCCGGCTGGCGAAGTCGCCGAACGCGGAATACGCCTCGAGCCGCGCCATCTGGGCGGCGACCGCGGCGGCGATCTCGGGGCGGCCGTGGCCGACGTTCGCGTACCACAGGCTGGCGGTGGCGTCGAGATAGCGATTGCCGTGCTCGTCCCACACCCACACGTCCTCGCCGCGGTCGATCACGAGCTCGGCGTGGCGCACCGCGCCCATGTCGGCAAACGGATGCCATAGCCGAGAGTCGCCGTTCGGGATCACAGCACTGGACGCTAGCGCGCCACCGGCCGCCCTGCTGGCGCAATCGACGCGCGATTACTGGCCGGTAAGTAGCGCCGGTACCTAACTAGGTCTCCGGGATCGAGCTCGATCGACTCGATCACCGGCGGGTCGAGCGGACGGTCGCGGTCGCCCGTGGGAACGCTCTCGATCGAATCGACGGCGTCCATTCCCGCCGTCACCCGGCCGAACACGGTGTGCTTGCCATCGAGCCAGTGCGCGCTGTCGGTGGTCACGATGAAGAACTGCGAGCCGTTGGTATTCGGCCCGGCGTTGGCCATCGCGAGCGCGCCCCGGACCACCTTGTGATCGTTGATCTCGTCCTCGAACTTGTATCCCGGGCCGCCGGTTCCGGTCCCCTCCGGGCAGCCGCTCTGGATCATGAAATCCGGAATCACCCGGTGGAAGATGATGCCGTCATAGAAGTTGTCGGCGGCGAGCTTGCGGAAGTTCTCGACCGTCTTGGGGGCATCGTCGTCGAAGAACTCGAGCTCGATCGTCCCGTGGCTGGTGTTCATGTTGGCTGTGCTCATGGGCCCAGCGTACGGATTGGCGAGCGAGGCCGCCGCGTGGGTGTCGGTGGCTGTCGTGAGCCCGCCCGCCCCTCGCCGGCGATCGGCTCGGTAGAAGACAGCAGGGAACGGGGTGGGTGAGGGTGGTTGCGGGCCGCCGGAGCCTGGGGTCGACCTACTTGGGCGCTCGGGCCGGTAGATGTGGCGACTTTGTGACGGAGTGTCTCGAGAGTGTCACGGGCATGGTGCATAGCGCGTCAACACCGGCGCCAGATCCGAGCCCTGTCGATCTACGCACACTCCTCGTGCACAACTCGACAGGCCTCGCCTCTGCGGCCGGAATTGTCGTGCTGTGCACCATCGAAACGGCCCGCGATCGCCCCCGTTCCCGCCGAGGGCCGCAGAGTCGAAGGCCAACGAGGCCCCGACGGGCCGGGCGCCACCGCCCGGCCCGCCACAAACCCTCAGCTATTGCCCGCCGTCTGGAGCGCGGCGAGCCCGCTCTGCACGGAGACGACGCCGGTGTTCGGCGGCGACTGCCTGCAGGTCACGGTGGCGGTCCCGCTGGCGGCCCGGACGTCAAGAGGCGCCTGGAGGGGAATCGCCACCTCCTGGTGCTGCGTGCTCGAGCCGATGTCGATCTGCACGGTCCGCGTCTGCCCGCCGCTGGCGTTGCTGGCCGCCAGCGTGCACGCGACCTCGACGACGTGGCCGGCGGTGCCGGAGATCGTCGCGTACGGGTTGGCGATGACCAGGTAGGACCCGCGGGCCAGCCCCTCGCTCGCGATCGTCGTGGCCGCCGTGCCGACGCCGTGGAAGTTGCCGCTCGTCCCGAACTCCCGGGGAGCCCCGGCCGCGTTGCAGGTCACGCCGCCGTTCTGGTGCACGGACCCGATCGCGCTTGCGGCGCCGCAGGTGCCGAGGACCCGCGCCTGCACGGACATCGGGTTGATCCTGCGGATCCCCACGGCCCGGAACGCGATCTTGCGGGACCCGACGGCGCCGGCGCGGATCTTCGTGTTCGTCACCGCGCCACGCTTGAGCTGAAACGTCCCGACTGAGTTGGCGGGCACGTGGAACGCCGCCCAGCCCGCGCCTCCCAGGGCAAAGAACAGCGCCACCATGGATATCGCGAGCGGCGCCGAAAGACGCGCCCTACCGAGCGTTCGAAACATCGGAGCACCTCCTACGGTTGCTTGACGGCTAGCCCTGGGCCAGCTCGAGTCGCAGCGGCTGGCCTCGGAACTCGGTGCCATTGACGCGATCTATCACCCGTCGCGCGTCGTCTTCAGGCACCTCTAGGAACGTGAACCGTTCGAGCACGCGAACGTTGCGGACGGCCTCGCCGTCGAGCCCCGTGGCCGCCGTGATCGCGTGGATGATGTCCGACGGCTCGAGGCCCGCCGCGCGCCCGGCCGAGACGATCAGCTTCTTCGCCGCGCCATCGCCGTTCACCGGCGCGTGGGGCTTCGAGTGCCGGCGCGGCCTGGCCATCACCGGCGTCGGCGCCACGTGGGCGTGCTCGACCCATGGCGCCAGCTTGACGCCGGCGTGGCGCTCGATCGCCTGGATGTCGCGCTTCTGGCGCGGCTCGTAGAACGTGATCGCGCGGCCGCTCCGGCCGACACGCGCGGTCCGCCCGATCCGATGCACGTAGACATCCGGTGAGGTCGGGACGTCGAAGTTGATGATGTGCGAGACGCCGGCGATGTCGAGCCCGCGCGCGGCGACGTCGGTGGCGACGAGCAGCGGCAGCCGCCCGTCCTTGAACGAGATCATCACCCCGTCGCGGGCCCCCTGGGTCATGTCGCCGTGGAGCGCCTTGACGTTCATGCCGCGATCGCGGAGCGTCTTGAACAGCTGCTCGCAGCGGATCTTCGTGCGCACGAACACGATCGCCTGCTCGGGCCGCTCGGCGTCGAGCACCTCGACCAGACGGTCGGCCTTCTCGCGCGGTTTGACCTCGAGCGCGAACTGCTCGACCGTGTCGACCGTGAGCGTCGCCGCCTTTACCTTGACCGTGACCGGGTCGTACAGGTACTGGTCGGCGAGACGCCTGATCTCGGGCGGCATCGTCGCCGAGAACAGCGCCGACTGCCGGCTCGAGGGCGTCAGCGACAGGATCCGCTCGACGTCCTCCAGAAAGCCGAGGTCGAGCATCTCGTCGGCCTCGTCGAGGACCACGAACCGGCACGAGTGAAGCATCAACGAGTGGCGCGAGATCAGGTCCTTCACCCGCCCGACCGTGCCCACGACGATGTGGCCGCCCGCGCGCAGCTGCGCCTGCTGGGTGCGGATCGGAGCGCCGCCGAACACGGCCACCACGTCGACGCCCTTGCGCTTGCCGTAGGCGCGCAGGGCCTGCGTGACCTGGATGCAGAGCTCGCGGGTGGGCGTCAGCACGAGGCCCTGGACCTCGTGGTCCGACGGGTCGACGTACTGGAGCATCGGCAAGCCGAACGCGGCCGTCTTCCCCGAGCCCGTCTGCGCCTGGCCGATCACGTCGGCGCCGTGGAGCAGCGGCGGGATCGCCTGCTCCTGGATCGGGGTCGGCTCCTCGTAGCCCAGGTCATGGACGGCGTCCAGCAGATCCTGGGCGAGGCCTAGTTCAGCGAAAGTAGTCATGTCTTATAACCAAGATAGTGAGAAAGACCTCGGCGCATGCGCCGAGGTCCCGGCCGGTGCATGCACCGGCCGGCAGCCGGATGACGCGGATCGCAGCGTACCTGGCGAGGCTGGATGCCGAGCGCTGCAGATCCGCGCGCGCATGCGCGCCCCCGAACAGAGGATAGTCTTGACGGCAAATCATTCGGTCCCTAATATTTAGGAACCTCATGAATTCGGACAACCGCATCGAGGCCCACGTCTGGCGGATCAGCGCCGTGGTGATCGTCGGATCGATCATGTCGATCCTCGACACCACGATCGTGAACGTCGCGCTGGCGACGCTCAGCCACGAGCTGCACGCCACGCTCGCGCAGATCCAGTGGGTGGTGACCGGCTACATGCTCGTCGCTGGCGGCCGTGATCCCGGTCACGGGCTGGGCGGCGAAGCGGTTCGGCGCCAAGCGCGTGTGGATAACGTCGCTGATCCTGTTCACCGCCGGCTCGGCGCTGTGCGGCCTCGCCACCACGACGAACGAGCTGATCGCGTTCCGCGTGCTCCAGGGGATCGGTGGCGGGATGATCCTCCCGATCGGCCAGCTGATGATGGCCGACGCCGCCGGTCCGGAGAGGATGGGCCGGGTGATGAGCATCGTCGCCGTCCCCGCGATGCTGGCGCCGATTCTCGGTCCCGCGATCGGCGGTCTGATCCTCGACAACGCCAGCTGGCAGTGGATCTTCTACGTCAACCTGCCGATCGGCATCGTCGCGGTGATCACCTCGCTGCGCACGTTGCCGCGGGACAAGCCGACCGCGGCGAGCGCGCCCGCGGGGCGCCTCGACGTCCGCGGCCTCGCCCTGATGGCGACCGGCCTGCCGCTGCTCATCTACGGGCTCGCCGAGGTCGGGACCACCGGCGCGTTCGGCTTCACCAAGGTGATCCTCCCGTGCCTCGTCGGCCTGAGCCTGATCGGGTTCTTCATCCTCCACGCGCTCAGGGTCCCAAAGCCGCTGCTGAACGTCCGGCTGTACAAGCGCCCCACGTTCGCCTCGGCTTCGTTCGCGATGTTCTGCCTCGGCGCCGCGCTGTTCGGCGGGCTGATTCTGCTGCCCCTGTACTGGCAGAACATCCGCCACGAGGACGTTCTTCGCACCGGCCTGTTGACCGCCCCGCAGGGACTCGGGATGGCACTGGTGATGCCGCTCGCGGGTAAGCTCACCGACCGCTTTGGCGGCGGCCCGTTGGCGCTGATCGGAGTGATCGTGACGACGCTCGCGACGGTCCCGTTCGGCCTGATCAGCGCGCACAGCTCGATCCTCGGCCTGTCGATCGCGATGTTCATCCGCGGGAATGGGGATCGGCTTTGCCTTCATGCCGGCGATGGCGGCCGCGTTCGCGTCGCTGAGGCGCTCCGAGCTCCCCGACGCCACGCCGCAGCTCAACGTGCTCCAGCGCGTCGGCGGCTCGATCGGCACCGCCGTGCTGGCGGTTGTGCTCCAGCGGGCGCTGGTCGGCACCCACACTCTCTCGGCCGCGGCGGCGGCGTACGGCACGGCCTTCTGGGTGGCGGCCGGACTGACCGCGCTGGCGATCATCCCGTGCATCATCCTTGTGCGCGCCGAGCGGGCCGCGCGCGCCGCCAAGGCGCAGCAGGCGGAGCCCTCGCGGGCGGCGCTTGGCGAGGCGGTGGCGGCGTGACCGTGGCGCCGGAGCGATCGCTCGAGGCGGCCGCACACATGGGCCGCTCGTTCAAGGGCGCCATCGCTGCGATGCGGCGTATGCGCGGTCGCGAGACGCAATGTCCGGGCGAGCTCAGCGACGCGCAATACGGCCTGCTGTTCGGACTCCAGGGGCACGACTCGCTGTCGGCGCGTGAGCTTGCCTTCCAGGCCGGCGTGTCCCCCGCCAGCGCGACCGAGATGCTCGAGGGACTCGAGGCGGCAGGACTCGTCAGCCGCGTTCGCTCCGAGGTCGACCGGCGGGTCGTCCTCACCTCGCTCACCGAGCGCGGCCGCGAACTGGTCGATGCACGCCAGGCCCACTACGAGCCGCGCTGGCACGCGGCATTCGCGAGCTTCAGCGACGAGGAGCTGCTCGGCGCGGCGGCTGTGCTGGATCGCGTCGCGACGTTCTTCGACGAGCTCGCCGAGGAGCGTCAGGCGTAGGTCAGCTTCCCGTCGAGGTGCGGCGTCTGCTGCTCGGCGTCGCGCACCCCGAACCGCCCCTCCCCCTCGGCGAACTGAACCTCCGCCGGGAGCAGGATCGGCCGCTTGAATGCCACCTCGACCGTGAACGACTCGGGCAGCCGGCCGTCGAGGGCGGCCAGGCAGCGGGCCTTGGTCCACATCCCGTGGGCGATCGCAGACGGGAAGCCAAACAGCCGCGCGCTCAACGCGTGAAGGTGGATCGGGTTTCTGTCGCCGGAGACCGAGGCGTAGCGGCGGCCGAGATCGCCGGGCAGCTTCCAGGTCGCCGTCGCCGGCAGATCGTTCGCCGATGGGACCTCCGGGCCGTGCGCGCCGTCTACACCCGAGCCGCGCCGGAGGTTGGTCGAGACCTCCTCCCACACGAGCTCGTCTCCCACCGTCGCCTGCGTGTGCAGTGAGAACTGCGTGCCCCGCGAGTGGGGCTCGGCGGGCGTGCCCCACACCCGTAGCGACAGCAGCTCGCTCGCGGCGATCGGACGGTGCTCGGTGATCCGGTTGTAGATGTGCACGAGCCCGATCGGCGTGAACGGGAAGCTCGGATCGGTCAGCAGTTGCAGGTGGAGCGGGAACGCGAGGACGTGGGGATACGTGGCGGGCAGCGAGTCGCGCAGCGAGAACCCGCAGACGTGGTCGTAAGCGGCGAGCCGATCGCGGTCGACGGTGACGTCGTTCAGCACGAGCGTCAGATCGGGCACCTCGCCACCGCCTCCGCCGAGGAACGGCAGGTGCGACGCGCCCGGCAGCAGCCCGGCGCCCGCTCTTGCCAACAGCGGGAGCGTCGAGGGCGCGCCTTGCAGCTCGCGGACGGACACCCCGTCACACCCCGATCAGGCTCTGGCCGCACACGCGGACGATGTTTCCGGTCACGCCTGCCGAACCCGGATTCGCGAACCACGCGATCGTCTCGGCCACGTCGATCGGTAGCCCTCCCTGCGCCAGGCTGTTCATCCGCCGTCCCACCTCCCGCGTCGCGATCGGCATCGCCGCGGTCATCTGCGTCTCGATGAAACCCGGCGCCACCGCGTTGATCGTGACGCCCAGCTTGGCGAGCGCCGGCGCCCACGTTTGCACGATCCCGATCACCCCGGCCTTCGAGGTCGAGTAGTTGGTCTGGCCGGCATTGCCGGCGATCCCGCTGATCGAGGACACGGCGATGATGCGGCCATTCTCGCGGACGGCCTTGCGGCCGAACAGCTCCCTGTCGATCCGCTGCGGTGCCGTGAGGTTGACGCCGATCACGGTGTCCCACAGGGACCGACTCATCCTCCCGAGCGTCTTGTCGCGGATGATGCCGGCGTTGTGGACGACGACGTCGACACCGTCGTGGTGCTCGAGGAGGTGATCTGCGATCTTCGCCGGCGCCTCGGCGTCGGTGACGTCGAGCGTCAGCGCCGAGCCGCTGAGCCCGCTCGTCACCGCGTTCAGATGATCGGCCTGGGCGGGGAGGTCGACCCCGACGACGTGGGCTCCGTCGCGGGCGAGGACCTCGGCGATCGCCGCGCCGACGCCGCGTGACGCGCCGGTGACGAGCGCCACCTTGCCGTTCAGCGGCTGCTCGGAGTCGACCTTGTCGACCGCCGCCACCGGCTCGCCGATCCGCACGACCTGGCCCGAGACGTACGCCGACTTCGGAGAGAGGAAGAAGCGCAGCGTCGACTCGATCTCGGAGGCTCCGGGGTGGAGGTACAGCAGCTGGGCGGTGGCGCCGTGGCGGACCTCCTTGCCGATCGAGCGGACGAGGCCCTCGAGGGCGCGCTGGGCGATCGCCTCGAGCGGGTTCTCGCACGCCTCCGGCGGGGTGGCGAGGACGATCACCCGGCCGGAGTCCCGGACCTGGCGGATCCTCGGATGAAAGAACGACCACGCCTCGGTCAGCTCTTCGCTCGAGGCGATCCCGGTGGCGTCGAACACGAGCGCCTTGAACGACTCGCCGGCGGGGACGACGTCGGCGCCGATCGCCTTCATGACAGCGGCCGTCCGGGCCGCGATCGCCGAGCCGGGGGCGGCGCCGAGCAGCACCGGCCCGTCGATCACCGGCTGGCCGGGCTGGTAGCGCTCGAGCTTGACCGAGTTCGGCAGCCCGACCTGCTTGGAGACGATCTGCCCGATCGGCGTGTTGATCAGCTGCTGATAGCGGTCGGCCACGGCTATGGCGCCTCCATCATCGCGACGACGCCGAGTCCGCCGGCGGCGCAGATCGAGATCACGCCGCGACTGCCCGAGTCCTTCGTCTGGAGCATCTTCGCGAGACCGGCGACGAGCCGGCCCCCGGTGGCGCCGAACGGATGGCCGGCGGCGAGCGAGCCGCCGTGGGTGTTGAGCTTGCCGCGATCGACCGCCCCGAGCGGCTGGTCGAGGCCGAGGCGCTCCTTGCAGAACACCGGGTCCTCCCACGCACTTCAGCGTGCACAGGACCTGGGACGCGAACGCCTCGTGGATCTCGTAGAAGTCGAAGTCCTGGAGCTCCGAGCCGTTGCGCTCGAGCAGCCGCGGCATCGCGTACGCGGGCGCCATCAGCAGCCCCTCGCGCTTGTGGACGTGGTCGACCGCCGCCGTCTGGGCGTCGATGAAGTACGCCTGCACCGGGATCCCGTGCTCGGCCGCCCACTCCTCGCTGGCGAGCAGCACGGTCGAGGCGCCGTCGCTGAGCGGCGTCGAGTTGCCCGCCGTCATCGTCCCGTCGGACCCGCCGAACACCGGCTTCAGCCTCGCGAGCTGTCTCCAGGCTCGAGTCGGGGCGCAGGTTCTGGTCGCGCTCGAGCCCCTGGTAGGGGACGACGAGGTCGTCGAGGAAGCCGCCGTCGTAGGCCGCCGCCAGCTTGCGGTGGCTCTGGACCGCGAGCTCGTCCTGCTCCTCGCGCGTGACGCCCCACTCGCGCGCCATGATCGCGGCGTGCTCGCCCATCGACAGGCCCGTCCGCGGCTCGGCGTTGCGCGGGATCTCGGGGACGATCTGTTGCGGGCGGAGCTTTGCCAGCGTCCTGAGCCGCTGGGCGTTTGACTTGGAGCGGTTGACCTCCAGGAGGACGTTGCGCAGGTCCTCGTTGATCGCGAGCGGCGCGTCGGAGGTCGTGTCGACGCCGCCGGCGATCCCCGACTCGATTTGGCCGAGCGCGATCTTGTTGGCGACGAGGATCGTGGCCTCGAGTCCGGTGCCGCAGGCCTGCTGGACGTCGTACGCCGGCGTCTCCGGCGCGAGCTTGGACCCGAGCACACACTCCCGGGTGAGGTTGAAGTCGCGGCTGTGCTTGAGGACGGCGCCGGCGGCGACCTCGCCGATGGTCTGGCCTCCAAGCCCGAACCTCTCGACCAGCGCGTCGAGCGCTGTCGTCAGCATGTCCTGGTTGGACGCCCTGGCGTACGGCCCGTCCTGGCGGGCAAAGGGGATCCGGATGCCGCCAAGCACGGCAACCCGGCGGGCAGATGAATTCATCTGAACTGCTCCTCGATCACTTTGTTACAGAGGTGTAGCTTAGCTCGGCCTGGCTCGCGTGGCGCGAAGCGGTCGTGCATCGAGACCGCGGCGCCAGGGTACTGCGCGGCATCCGGCGCAAGGTTGTCGTGTTAGGCACCATCGAAAGGACGCGAGCGCGCCCCGTACCCCTCTTCCGGACCGCCGCCAAGCCGAGGAAACCGAGGCCGACCAAACCGCGAAAGCCGAACCAAACAGACGCGCCCCAAGGGCGGGCCCGCTTAAGTCACTCCTTGGCCGCGGTCGAGGTCGTGAACGCACCGCCGCGAATGACGCGGCGAAGGGCGGCCGGGAGCAGAATCCGAGACAGCGACGCGAGGTAGTACGGACGGGGGACGTATCGCTCGGCCTTCCCTCCCGGGCCGGCCTCCATGATCGCGTCCGCCACCCGGTCCGGGGACGAGACGAGCCATCGCGTCTGGGGCTTGGCCAGCAGTTCCGCGGCTGGGAAGCCCTCGGTCTTGACGAACCCGGGCAGCACCAGACCGACGTGGACGCCGTGCGCGCTCTCCTCGAAGTAGAGCGCGTCGCTCCAGCCGGCGATGGCGAATTTGGCGGCCGAGTAGGCGCCGGAGCTGGGCCGCGAGACGCGGCTGGCCGTGCTGCCGACGTTGACGATGGCGACCCCTTTGTGGTCGTTGTTCGTCGATGCGGGTGCGATCGCCGCGGTTCGCCGGAGCAGGGGCAGCAGCGCCTCGGTCAGCCGGACCGGCGCCTCGAAGTCGAGCTTCATGTGGCGCTCGATGTTCGCCCAGCCCGTGTCGGCGAACGTTCCGCGCCACGCGGCGCCGGCGTTGTTGACCAGCAGGTGCAGCTCGCCGTGCTCGCGTTCGACGACCTCGCGGACTTTCTCGGGGGCGGCGTCGCTGGTGAGGTCCGTTGCGATTACGGTGGCGCCACCGAGTTCGTCGGCGAGCGCGCGCAGCTTCTCCTCGCGGCGCGCGACGAGCACCAGCTTCGCGTCGGGCTCGCGCGCCAGGCGGCGGGCGGTGGCCTCGCCGATTCCGGCGGAAGCTCCGGTGACCAGGGCGACGTAGGGCACGCCCGGCGAAGCCTATCCCGCCCGCGCGGCCCGCTGTGCGCGGAGCGCCAGCTCCAACTCGAAGCGGCCGTCGGCCGTCTCCAGCGTTTCGCCCAACAGCTCGCGCAGCTTGCCCATCCGGTAGCGCACGGTCTGGGGGTGGACGTGGAGCTCGGCGGCGATCCGCGGCGTGTGGCGCTGGTGGGCCAGCCACGCCGCGAGCGTCTCGAGCAGCCGCTCGCGCTCGGCATCGGGAAGCTGGTCGAGCGGGCCCAGACGCTGCCGGGAGAGCGCCTGGGCGATGTCGGACTGCTGGAGCAGGATCACGGTGGCGAGGTGATCGCCGACCCGGGTCGGCCCCTCCGACGGCAGCGCGCCGCTCCGGACGAGGTCGAGCGTCAGCCGCGCCCAATGCAGTGAGCGAGCCGCCTCGACGGTGGCGACCGTCGGGCCGAGGGCCGCCGGCATCCCGTCGACGGCCCGGTTGACCGCCTCGCGCCGGCCGGGGCCGTCGGGATCTGGCACCACGAGGTATGCGCCGCCGGGGTCCGCCCCGACGAGTGCGTCGAGATCGAGTCCGCGCGCGGTCTCCTCGGGGCTGTCCCGATCGAGCGCCAGCACGGCGAGCGCTCGCGGGAGCGGCCAGTGCGCGAGCTCCGCCGCGTGGGCGATCGCCTCGGGATCGTGGGCCTCGGGGTCGAGCAGGAGCGTCCCCAGCCGGCGGCGCCGGCGCTCACGCTCGCCGGCCTGGTCGGACTGCATCCGGAGATAGCCCTCGGCCACGTCCGCGGCGAGCTCATCGCTGTACACGAAGATCGCCTCCGCGAGCGCGATCACGGTAGGCGCCTCGATGCCGGCCTCCGTCGCCAGCTCGGCGGCTCCCCGCCAGGCCGCGCGGGTGCCGGTGCGAAACGCCTCGCGCAGCGCCTCCAGGCTTCGACCCGCCTGGAACTCGGCCTCCCCGAGCCGCCGCCACAGCTCGCCGGTCTCGGCGCTCGGCCGCTGACCGCGCTCGACCGCGTCCAGGAACGCCTTGATCGCGTGCTCGATCCCCATCCTGATCCCCAGGCCCTCGGGGCCGCCGAGGACGTCGGCGTAGACGGGGTTCTCCTGACGAACGGCGGCGATCACGCCCTCGACAAGCCCGCCGACACCGCCGCGCACCGCCGCGGAGGTCTCCGGTGGCAACCGCTCGGGGGACCAGGACATTTGTCATATGTTGACAAAAGGGCCACGGAAATACGTTGTGGGAGGCCGTTGAGAGACGACGGTCATAGGCGTACCGTGCGCATCGTGAGCCGTCGCAGCATCACCGAGACCCATGCACGGATCGCGCAGCTCGGATGGGAGCCGTCATATCACGACCCGGCCGTGCGCTACCCGACCCGCTACCGGTTCCCGCACCATGCGAAGGACCCGATGAAGCACATCATGCGGGAGTACCTGCCGATGGAGCTCGAGAAGGACGAGCGCGTCTACGGTGGGCTTGACGCCGCCGTCCGCGCCGATATGCCCAACAAGGCACACGAGCGGTGGCTGGAGATCCTCAAGCCGTTCATCGTGATCACGAACTACGCCGAGGTCGGCGCCGGCCGGTGCATGTCGATGCTGATGAGCGCGGTTCCCAACAACGAGCTGCGTAACGGCTACCACGTCCAGTTCGTCGATGAGATCCGCCACACCGGGATGCAGATGTCGCTCGCCCGGTGGTACGCCAAGAACGTCCCCGACCCCGCCGGCTGGAACCTCGGGCCGAAGGCGTTCTCGGGCTCGGTGCTGACGAACCCGGGGCTGAACATGCTCTCGCACTTCATCGTCGGCGATCCGATCCAGTGCGCGTTCACACTGCAGGTCGTGGCGGAGACCGCGTTCACGAACGTCGTGTTCGTGGCGCTGCCCGACGTGGCGGCGCGCAACGGCGACTTCGCGCTGCCGACGACCTACCTGAGCGTGCAGTCCGACGAGGCGCGGCACATCTCGAACGGCTATGCGACGTTGCTGACGGTCCTCCAGGACGATCACAACGCGCCGCTGATCGAGCGCGACCTCCAGCAGGCGTTCTGGATCAACCACGCGTTCATCGACATCTTCTCCGCGGTCGTGCTCGAGTACTTCTCCAAGGACCGCTCCGACCCCGAGTCCTACCTGGACAAGTGGGATCGGTGGATCCGCGACGACTGGCATCGGGCGTACGTGATGAAGCTGGGGAAGCTCGGATTGGACATCCCGGTGGATGTGTTCGAGCGGGCGCGCGAGCGGCTCGTGGCGGGCGTCCACCACCGCCACGCGATCCTCGCGTTCGCGGCGTGGCCCCTGTCGTTCTGGCGCTTTGACCCGCTCGACGAGCGCGACTTCGAGTGGTTCGAGAACAAGTATCCGGGCTGGTACGCCGAGTACGGCGCGTTCTGGGAGGCCTTCCGGCACGGCACCGATCCGGCCGAGGGGTTCCTGCCGCTGAACTTCATCAACCTGGCGCCACCGTTCTGCTGGACGTGTCAGGGGTTGTGCGTGTCCGAGGCGGACCGGCGTCATCGGGTCGTCTCCGCGAACGGCTCGGGGCCTCGAACGCGCTTCTACTGCTCCAGCGAGTGCCAGTGGATGGACGAGTCCAACCCCGGCCGCTACACCGGCGATCGCAACTACCTCGACCGCTACCACGGGTGGGAGGCCAGCGACGTGATCCGCGAGCTCGGCTTCGTCCGCGCCGACGGCGAAACGCTGATCGCCCAGCCCCATCTGCGCGAGGAGCGGCGCTGGACGCTCGCCGACATCCGCCGCCACGATCTGCGGTTTATCAGCCCGAACATCCGCGTGGCGCAAGAGCTCGGACTGCCATCGGGCGATTGGAGCCAAGCCGGCCTGCAATGAGCCCCAGGGTCCGCTTCGAGCCGATCGGCGAGGAGATCGACTGCGCGCCCGAGGAGACCGTCCTCGACGCCGCGTTCCGCCACGGCTACAACCTGGTCTACGGCTGCCGCGAGGGTCAGTGCTCGGCGTGCAAGTGCTTCCTGCTCGAGGGCGACGTCACCCTGAGGCGGTATTCGAGCTTCGCCCTCTCCGACAGCGAAAGCGCCAACGGCTACTCGCTGATGTGCCGCGCGATGCCCGAGGACGACGTGGTGATCGAGCTGCTGCACTACGACCGCGACGATTATCGGCTCGAGCACGCGATTCGGGACGGAGTGGCCACGGTCTCCTCGGTGCAACCGCTCACCCATAACATCGTCCGCCTGGTCCTCGAGACCCCCGGGTTCGCGTTTACTCCCGGCCAGTACGTCGACCTGTGGGTGCCCGGCGACTCGGGCGCCCGGCGATCGTTCTCGATGGCCAACCTGCCCGGCGACGGATCGGATCGAGCTGATCATCAGGCGCTACCCGGAGGGCCGCTTCTCGGCGCTGCTCGACGGCGACATCAAACCGGGCGACGAGCTCGCCTTCACGGGCCCGTACGGCTCCCTGCACGTCCACAACTCGGAGCGGCCCATCCTGATGATCGCCGGCGGCTCGGGGATGGCCCCGGTCCTCTCACTCCTCAGGGAGTTGGCGCGCGTTGAGTGCCAGCGGCCGGTCCGCTTCTTCTACGGAGCGCTGACGGAGGCCGACCTGTTTGGTGTCGATGAGATCGCGCAGCTCGGTGGCCGCCTCGGGGACTTCCGCTTCACCCCCGTCGTCGGCGGGTTCGTCCACGAGGCGGTGGACGACGAGCTCTCCCAGCCCGATGTGTACATGTGCGGCCCGCCGCCGATGATCGAGGCCGCCGAGGCGATGCTGGCCCGCCAAGGCGTCGACGAGCAACGGATCTTCGTTGACAAGTTCACGACCTCAGCTGACGCGTCGCCGGCTCCGGGACCCGAGCCGGCGTCCACCGCCGCCTCGGAGCGGGACTTCTCCTGGTTTCAGCCGGCGGGGCGGCGGGCGTCGCTGTACGAGGACGTCACGATCGACACCCAGCCGTCGGTGCATCGCCACCTCAGGCGGGGCTGGCCGGTCAGCTTCGAGGACGGCCGCGGTACGTGGAATGACGACTCGACCGCCCTGGGCTGCCGCGACTGGTTCGCGTTCCGGGACCCGGGCGAGCAGTGGGAGCGGCCGTACTACCAGCGGGGGTCGGCCATCGAGCAGCAGATCGATGCGGCGATGCGCTCGGCGGGCAACGAGGGACTGCTCGGCGATTTCTCGCCGGAATGGGTCGAGTTCCTGCGCGCGTTTCTGCAGGTGCCGGCGTACGTCGAGCACGGCCTGTGGTTCGCGCTCGCGACGATCGGCCGCGACTGCCTGTCCGATTCCGTGGCCACGTCTGTGTGTCTGCAGGCGGCGATGAAGCAGCGCTCCGCCCAGTCGATAGTCCTCTACGCGATGGACCTCGAGCGCCATCACGGGCCATTCCCGATCGAGCAGGCGCGCGACACGTTTCTGCAGGACGAGCGGTGGCAGCCGACGCGGCGATATCTGGAGCGGCTCGCGGCGACGCCCGACTGGGGTGAGGTGCTCGTCGCTGCGAACCTGTGCTTCGAGCCGGTCGTGGGGACGTTGCTCCGCCGCGAGATGGGAATCCGCGCGGCTGCCGCCAATGGCGACACCGTGACTCCGGTGCTGGCGCGGGCGGCCAGCCAGGAGTGGGAATGGGCGCGCACGTGGACGGTCGAGCTCGTTCGCATGCTGCTCGCCGACGAGGCGCACGGGTCGGCCAACCGGCAGCTGATCGCCGGCTGGGCTGGACATGTGGGGGCGGCTCGCGACTGAGGCCGCGGTGGCGCTTATGCCGATGGCGGAGTCGATCGTGGATGTCGAGCAGGCGAACGAGCGGACGCGAGCCTACGCGGCCGAGGTGCTCGCGGCGTGCGGGCTCGCGGAGACCGGCGGCGCCGCGACCTCGACCCGCGGCGCGTCCGAGCCAGCGCGCGTCCGACGGGTGCGGTCGCAGCCGGTGCGGCGAGCGCCGCTTGCGCCGTCCGAGAGCCAAGCCGTCCCGGCGTCCACCCCTCCAACGCCCCACGCCGGCGCCACCTACGACTTCGTCGGGATCGTGATGGCGAAGAGCGCCGAGGGCGACGCGGTCGCCTCGATCCTCGGTCGCCGCGACGGCGTGGAGGTAATCGAGCAGCCGGCGTTCTGGGACATCCGCGCCAAGGATCGCCTGTCGATCCCCTACCGCGAGGTCTCGGAGCAGCTCGGCTACGAGATCGACGCCTACTCGATCCAGCACGAGATGTCGACGCACTACGGCCGCATGATCACGACCGACGATGCGCTGATGCTGTTCTCGGATCCGACCGAGGCGATGTCGTACCTGATGTCGTGAGCCAGCTGATCGCACGCATCGTCGCCCTCGTGATCCCGTGGCGGTTCGATCGGACACAGGCGCACGGTCTGGAAGCGACGATCGAGCTGCGGATCCTGGTGCACCGCAGGCCTGTCCGGGTGGCGATCGCGATCGCGGACGGTGGCTGCGTGGCCAGGCCAGGGCCCGCACCCGGCGCCGGCGCGACCGCCACGATCGGCCTCGCCGACCTGATCCGGCTCGTGCTCGGCGGTGCCGGCTGGCCTCAGCTGCTATCGAGCGGGCGGTTCAACTTCGCCGGCGATCCGTTCCTGGCGCTGCGGCTGCCAACCTTGTTCCGGCTGCCGTCTAATCGGCGGCCACGGCGGTCGGCTGGAGCTCCCGCTCACTCGTGAGCGTCGCGCCGGTCGTGCTCACGGCGGGCGGCTGGCACTCCGCGCAGCGGACGCGCCGGCGGGGATTCTCGATTCCGATCAGGGCGACGATGCCCCCGAGGACCGCGAAGCCTGCACCGACGGCCATCCCGATCCGGAACGCGTGCACCGACGCGTCGACCAGCACCGTGTGGATCTGCGCGCGGTCGGCGGGCGGCACCTGGCTGACGTCTGTCACCAACGGCCGGTTGCGCGCGGCCGCCACCGCGGCCCGCGTGCTCGGCGAGAGCCGGCCGGGATTTATGTCGTGGTCGAGCCGACTCTGGAACGCGCCCGAGACGATCGCGCCGAGCACCGCGATCGCAAGCAGTCCGGCGACCCGCGACACGGCGTTGTTGACCCCGCTCGCCAGCCCCGAGTGGCCGGCCTCGACGGAGCTCAGGACTGTCGCCGTCAGCGGGGCCACGGTCGCCGACAGCCCGAGGCCGAACACCAGAACGCCGGGCAGTATCTGGGTGAGGTAGTCGGCGTTCGCGTTGGTGCGGACGAGCAGTAGCAGGCCCAGGCCGGCGACGATCGGCCCGGCGGCCATGAACAGGTGTGGGCCGATCCGATCCGCGAGCGCTCCGAATCGGCGAGAGAGCAGGAACATCATGATCGTCACCGGCAGTAACGAGAGCCCCGCCTCGATCGGTGTGTAGCCACCGACCTGCTGGACGAACAGGATCAGGAAGAACGTCGCGATGCCGAGCCCGGCATACAGCGTCAGGGTCGTCAGGTTGCCCACGGCGAAGTTGCGGATCTTGAACAGGGCAAGGGGCATCATCGGCTCAGGGTCGTGGCGCTCCCAGAGCAGGAACGAGACGAACAGCACAACGCCGCCGACCAGCGGGATGAACACGCGGGGATCACCCCACCCGTACTGCGGCTGCTCGATCAGTGCAAACACCGGCCCGCCCAGGCCGAGCGCACACAGGACCGCCCCGACGACGTCGACGTGACCGGGCGTCCGGTGATCGGGCTCGAGCCGGGTCAGAAGCAACAGAGTGATCGCGACCGGGATCAGGTTGATTGCGAAGATCCACCGCCACGACGCGAACTGGATCAGCGCGCCGCCGCCGAGCGGCCCGATCACCGTCGCCACGCCCGTCCACGCCGTCCACGTGCCGATCGCGGCTGCGCGCTCGTTCTCGGCGAAGGTGTCCATGATCAGCGCGAGCGTGCTCGGAACCAGGAGGGCGCCGGCGATCCCCTGTGCGCCGCGCGCGAAGATCAGGAACCCGGTGCTCGGCGCCAGTGCGCACAGCACCGAGCAGACCCCGAAGCCGATCAGTCCGATCGAGAAGATCCGTCGACGCCCGTACAGGTCGCCGAGCGATCCGCCCACCAGGAGCAGCGAGCCGAGCGTGAGCAGATACGCCTCGACCACCCACTGCTGGTCAGCGAGCGTGCCGCTCAGGTCCGAGCGAATGGCGGGCAGCGCGACGTTGACGATCGTGCCGTCGAGGAACACGATGCCCGAGCCGAGGATGCTGGCGACCAGCGCCGTCCGCTTGACGTTCGCCCCGGCGGTGTCTGAGACCGCGATTCCCCCGACGCTCACTGAGCCCCCGCCGCGAACACCGCGTTGGACTCGTAGCCCGCGAAGCTCACGCCGCCGGGGAACGGCACGCTCTCCTTGACGATCACACAGTAGTTCTGACCGGTGCTCTGGCTGGGCACGCACATTCGGTACATCCCGGCCTCGATCGTGTAGGCGTTCATCAAGTGCACCTCGCGCCTGAACTCAGCCGGTGCCCGATCCCCGATCCAGGCCTCCGCTCGGGCCATCGCGTCCCGCTCCGTCCGGTGGTGGGCGACGATCGTCGGGTGATGGACGAGTCCGGCCACGGTCAGCCCCACCGTGACGGCGAGGATCAGCGCCCGCCCCACGTAGTCGCGCGCGATGACCACGGGGAGGTCGCCACGGAACCGCCGCACCAGCGCCCCGAGCGGCCGCGTCAGCAGCACGATGGCCAGGAGGCTCAGCACGCACCCCAACAGCGCCGCCGCCACGAACGTCTGCGTCTCGCCCTGGGGCGGAAGCGAGTGGCCGATGACCCCGTCGACGATCGTCATCGCGATGAACAGCGGCCACAGCCACGCCCCGCGCCGGCGCCACCGGACCCGTGTCAGCCATTCGCGCAGCGTCCCGTTGGTTGGTGGCGGGTGGACGCTGTCGGGACTGGCGCCTGCCATCGATCAAGGGTAAAGCTCGCGCCGGCCGCCAAGACGGCCATGCGCCGGAGCTCGCGGTCACCAACCCCGTCCGCTCCGCCCTCCGCCACCCGATCGGTGGACTAAGCTCGCTTTACCCCCTATGGAGCGCCAGGCCGGAGATCCCGGAGTGGCGCTTGGAAAGTGGGGCCAGCGGAGATCCCGCTTGGCCCACGTCAGAAAGGGAAACGCATAGATGGCGACAGGCATGGCTGAGCCGGCCGCTGGTGGAACCGCCGCCGCGACCGAGCATCTCAAGCTTAAGGACCGACTCTGGCTGCTCCGCGCGATGCTCCTGATGCGCGGACTCGAGGAGCGGGCGATGACTCTCTACCGCCAGGGCAAGGTCCCTGGCTCTTTTTATGACGGATTCGGCCAGGAGGCCGTGTCCGCGGGTGCGGCGTTCGCGATGGCGCCGGAGGACAGGCTCTGCATCCTGCACCGGGACCTGGCCGCGCACATCATCCGCGGGGTCAGCCCCGCCCGGATCCTGGCTCAGTACCAGGGACGCGCGGCGGGCGTCACCGGTGGACGCGACGGCAACGTGCACTTCGGCGACCGCAAGCTGGGTTGCGTCGGGATGGTCTCGATGCTGCCCGACATGATGCTGGTCGCCACCGGCATGGCGATGGCCTTCAAGCTGCGCGGCGAGCGCCGGTGCGCGATGACCTGGTTCGGCGATGGGTCCACCTCCCGCGGCGACTTCCACGAGGCGATGAACTGGGCCGGCGTGCAGAAGCTTCCGGTCGTCTTCGTGCTCGAGAACAACCAGTACGCCTACTCCACTCCGCTGGACAAGCAGTTCGCGGTCGACCCGGTTGAGCGGGCCGCCGCCTACGGGTTCGAGGGTGTGACCGTCGACGGCAACGACGTTGAGGCGATGTTCGAGTCGGCGCGCGCGGCCCGCGAGCGGGCCCTGGCCGGCGACGGCCCGACGCTGATCGAGGCGGTCACGATGCGCATGCACGGCCACGCCGCCCACGACGACATGAAGTACGTGCCCAAGGAGCAGGTCGAGGAGTGGCGCAAGCGTGACCCGGTCGAGCGCCAGGAGGCGCGGCTGCGCGAGCTCGGCGCCGATGTGGACGCGCTGCGAGCTGAGGTCGCCGCCGAGATCGATGCGGCCACGGAGGAGGCGCAGGCCTCGCCGATGCCTGATCCTTCGACCGCCACCGACGGTGTGTTCTGTGTCGGTGAAGCCGAACCGCTCGGCGACGGCGTAGCGCGATGGAGTGGGTTCAAGTCATGAGCACGATGACCTACCTCCAAGCGATCTCGGCCGCCCTGCGCGATGAGCTCCGAGCCGATGAGCGCGTGCTCGTCATGGGCGAGGACATCGGCGTGTTCGGCGGCGCCTTCAAGGTCACCGACGGCTTCGTCGACGAGTTCGGATCGGACCGGGTGATGGACACGCCGCTGGCAGAGTCCGCGATCATCGGGACCGCCGTCGGCGCCGCCGTCGTCGGCATGCGGCCGGTGTGCGAGATGCAGTTCGCGGACTTCATCTCCTGTGGCTTCGACCAACTCGTCAACGTGGCCGGCAAGATGCACTATCGACAGGGGCTGGCCGTCCCGATCGTGGTCCGGCTGCCCTCCGGGGGCGGGTTCTCCGGCGGGCCCTTCCACTCGCAGAACCCGGAGGCGCTGTTCATGCACTCCCCGGGGATCAAGGTCGTGGCGCCGTCCACGGCCGAAGATGCCAAGGGGCTACTGCACACGGCCATCCACGACCCGAACCCCGTCTGTTACATGGAGCACAAGCACCTGTACCGGCGGATCAAGGGAGAGGTTCCGGAGGGGGTGTTCGAAACCCCGTTCACGGCTCGCGTGGCCCGCTCGGGTTCCGACCTCGTCGTCATCACCTACGGCGCGATGGTCCACGTCGCGCTGGAGGCCACCGAGGAGCTCGACGGAGCGTCGGTCGAAGTCCTTGATCTCAGATCGCTGGTGCCCCTCGACGAAGATGCGATCCTCGATTCGGTGGCGCGCTGCTCGAAGGTCGTGATCGTCGACGAGGCGAACATGACGTGCGCCGCCGGCGCCCAGGTCGCGGCGCTGATCGCCGAACGCGGCTTCGAGGATCTGGACGGACCGGTCGTGCGCGTGGCGACGCCGGATGTCCCGATCCCGTTCTCGCCACCGCTCGAGCAAGCCGTGCTGCCCGGAGTCGAACGAGTGAGGGAGGCTTGCCGTGAGCTCCTCGAGTACTAGCGCCGCCACCCTCGTCGATGTGACCATGCCCCAGATGGGCGTCTCGGTCGCCGAGGGAACGATCGTGGCCTGGCGGGTCGAGGTCGGCGATCGGATCGCCGCCGACGCCACGATCTGCGAGATCTCAACCGACAAGATCGACACCGAGGTCCCGGCGCCCGTGACCGGCATCGTCGCGGAGATCCTCGTGCCGGTCGAGGCGACAGTCGAAGTGGGGACGGTGCTCGCCCGAATCGCAGCTGGCGACGCGAGCGGAGGCCTGGCGGGCGGTCCGGCTGGCGCAGGACCCGGTCCTGCCGAGGCCGCCTGGCCCGCCGGCGCTGGCGCCTCCGCGCCACCGGCGGGAGCCGCCGCGCCACCGGCGGGAGCCGCCGCGCCACCGTCCGGCGACGCCGCCCCCCACACGTGTTGCATCGGAATCCGGGGCGGCGGAAATGGAGCGGGCGCCGGAGCTGGCGACCGCCGGCGCTACTCCCCCGTCGTCCAGCGGATCGCCGCCGAGCACGGCGTCGATCTCTCCCAGGTCCCCGGCACCGGCCGGGGCGGCAGGGTTCGCAAGCAGGACGTGCTGGCGTTCGTGGAGTCTGCGCCTGACGTTCCCGAGCCGCCACTGCACATCGAGAGCCCATACCGCCCGGAACCGACCGCCGCCGGCGGCAGCTCCGGCGCCCGGCATCGCCCCGCAACCAGGGGCAGCCCCGGCGACGGCTGAGGGCGTCGTTCTGTCCCGCATGCGCCGTCAGATCGGCGAGCACATGAAGCGCTCGCTGGAAACGGCCGCCACGTGCACGACCTGGATCGAGGCCGACATGAGCCGGATCGAGGCGGCGCGCGCGCAGCTCCGCCTCACGGCCTTGCCGTTCGTGGCGAGGGCGACGGTCGCGGCTCTGCGCGAGCATCCCGCGCTGAACGCGTGGCTCGAGGGCGAGCGGTACACGGCCCATCAGGACGTGAACCTCGGGATCGCCGTGTCGCTCGGTGACGATGGGCTGATCGTTCCGGTCATCCAGCGCGCGCACGAGCTCTCCGTGGAGGGCCTCGCCGCTCGGATCAAGGATCTCGCTCGGCGCGCGCGCTCCAGGGAGTTGACGCCCGGACGACGTCCGAGGCGGGACATTCACGATCACCAACCCGGGTCAGTTCGGCTCGATCATGGCGACGCCGATCATCAACCAGCCCCAGGTCGCGATCCTCGATCTCGAGGCGGTCATCAAGCGGCCCGTGGTCGTCACGGACGCCGACGGGAACGACTCGATTGCCATCCGGCCGATGACGATCCTCGGCCTGAGCTGGGATCACCGGGCGCTCGACGGCGCGCTCTCCGCGCAGTTCCTGGCGACCGTGAAGCGCCACCTGGAGGGATGGACCGGGGCGTAGCATCACCATCGTGAGGCCCGAACTCTGGGTGTGCCATCTCGGCACGATCGAATACCGCGCGGCGCTGTCTCTGCAAGAGCAGCTTCGCGCCGCGCGCCAGCAGGACGCGGTGCCCGACGTGATGCTGACGCTCGAGCACTGGCCGGTCTACACCCGCGGACGGAGGTCCCGACCCGGCGAGTTGCCGATGGGCGAGGACTGGTACCGGATGCAGGGGATCGACATCGTCGAGACCGATCGCGGGGGCCGGATCACCTACCACGGCCCCGGCCAACTGGTCGGTTACCCGATCGTCCGCGTCGACGATGTGGTGGCGTACGTGCGGACACTCGAGCAGGCGCTCGTCGCGACCCTCGGCGAAGAGGGAGTCGTCGCGCGCGCGCGCCCGGACGAGGGGCCGGACTACACCGGCGTATGGGTTCAGGAACGCAAGATCGCCTCGATCGGCGTCCACGTGGCGCGCGGCGTGACCACCCACGGATTCGCGATCAACGTCGAGAACGACCTTCAGCCGTTCAGCTGGATCGTCCCGTGCGGGCTCGACGGCGTGCAGATGACCTCGCTGATCCGCGAGACGGGTCGCCTGGCGGGCCAGATGAAGTGCTTCCGCCGGCGGGCGGCTTGGAAGGTGGCGGAGGCGCTGGGCAGGCGCCAGCGGTTGGTGAGCCTGGCGCGGCTCGAGGCGGTGGCGGGGGTGGCGCTGGTCGAGGGGCCCGTGGCGGCCGACACGCCGGTGGCGGCGGGATCGCCGGACGCTTTACAGCTGCATTAGGGCCGCCACCGTCTCGACCACCTCCCCCGGCGCCCGTTCCAGCTGGCGCCACGTGGTGCGGACCGGGCGCCAGCGGGCAGCGCTGGCGCGCTGATCTCGCCGGCGGTCGCGCTCGAACGCCTGACGGGTGCGGTGCGTCTTGTGCCCGTCGGCCTCGACGATTATGCGCTCTTCGCGCCACACGAAGTCCCCGCGGAGCGCGGGCCCGCCATCGGGCAACACCACCCAGGCGTTGACCTCGGGTTGCGGGAGGCCGGCCTCGCGGACCAGCCTGAGAAACCGCTCCTCGAGCTCGCTCCAGGTGGCGGTCGTGCCGATGTAGTGCTCGATCGAGCACGGCGCGGACCACGCCGGCGCCTGGCCTGGTCGGGTTGCGACGAAGCTGGTCCTCGAGCGCCCGCAGGTCGAAGACCTCGATGATCTCCGCCTGATCAAACGCCCGCTCGAGCGTCCGGCGGTCGATCACCTCGGCGAGGTCGAACAGCGTCCTGGCCACGGTGGCGCAGGGGATGTTGTTCACGACGGTGACGTCCGCCGGCGTGAGCGTCGTCGAGCGGTGGACGTTGATGCCCGGCTGCTTTCGAGCCGAGCGGGTCGGAACGGTGACGTCGATCTTGACGCCGCCGTAGGGGCGCAGTCCATGAAGTGCCATGGCCGATCGGTGAGAGAGCACGGCGCCGGCGCCACAGGCGAGGACGGCCGCCATCCAGCGGCCCTCACGAGTCAAGAGCTGCGGTGGGACGAGCGAGTAGACCCCGCGATAGCGGCGGTGGAGGCGACCGGTGGCGGCTCGCGCCCGCACCGAGGCGGCCGAGATCCCGAATGCGCACAACTGCTCGAGGCTGAACACCACATGCTGCCCGGACGCCAGGGCCGAAATCGCCTGATCCAGGTGAGGCTGGTCGTTAAACGCAAACCCTCTTTGCGTTTCGCGACCAGCCTCGTCCATCCAGGCCATCGTGACTCGAAAAACGTCACGCGTGGGTGGTGCGCTGTGAAGCGAATTACCGCAATGGCCAGCCCCGCCCGAGCGCTAGCCTTCAAGTCGTGAGCGACCACACGACCGAACGGGAACACGTCACGCCAGCCCGCGAACACGCCACGCCATCCCGGGAACGCGCCACCCGATCGCGCGCCAACCCCGGCGGGATCGCCGACGTGCTCCAGATCCTGGGTCCAGACGTCCAGCCGCACCGCGGCCGCAAGCCGCCGTGGTTCAAGGTTCCGGCCCCCGGGGGCCCGCGCTACCGCGAGCTGCACCGCCTGATCGAGGAGGAGAACCTCCACACGGTCTGCCAGGAGGCCGCGTGCCCGAACATCGGCGAGTGCTGGCAGCGTGGCACAGCGACATTCATGATCCTCGGGGACACCTGCACCCGGCGGTGCGGCTTCTGCAACGTGAAGACCGGCAAGCCGACGTGGAACGACCCGCTGGAGCCGGCCCGCGTGGCGCGGTCGGTGGCGCGGATGGGCCTGCGCCACGCCGTCATCACGAGCGTCGATCGAGACGATCTACCAGATTACGGGGCATCCGCGTTTGTGGGCGTTATCAGGCAGATCCGCCGCCAGTCTCCGAAAACGAAGATAGAAGTGCTGACCCCTGACTTCCGTGGCGAGGAGATGCCGCTGGCCAAGGTGATCGCGGAACGGCCAGACGTCTTCAACCACAACGTCGAGGTCGTTCCGCGCCTGTATCCGGTGGCGCGCCGGGGCTCGACCTTCGAGCGATCCTGCCGGGTGCTGAGGAACGCGAAGGAGATGGGAGGCCACGACGTCACGACCAAGTCCGGACTGATGGTCGGCCTCGGCGAGACGTTCGACGAGATGGTCGACACGCTCGCCACGCTCAGAGAGCATCACGTCCAGGTGCTCACGATCGGCCAGTACCTGCGGCCGACCGAGCGCCACCTGCCGATCGTCCGCTACTGGCACCCGGATGAGTTCAAGGCGCTCGAGACCCAGGCGTACGAGCTCGGGTTCGAGCACGTGGCGGCAGGCCCCCTCGTCCGCAGCAGCTACCACGCCGACCAGCATGTGCCGCAGGAGCAGCCCGGCGTCGGCCCGCTGGCGGAGGTGGCGAGCGCGTGAACGGCCCGCCCCGCACCCGCCCGCACGGGCCACCAACGCGCGCCGAGGGCCCGGCACCCGCCCCCAAGGCCCGCCACCGAAGGCCCCGCGCCCCCGCCACCGAAGGCCCACCGGCCACGAAAGGCTCCTCATGACCCCCCGGCGCCGGCGCATCGCACTCATCGCCCTGATCGTCCTCGCCATCGCGCTGATCATCGTCCCGACGGCGATGGCGGCCGCCGGTGGCGGCTCCTCCAACTTCGGCGGAGGCGGCGGTGGCGAAGGTGGCGGTGGCGGAGGCGGCAAGGGCTTCGCCATCTACATCCTCTTCCAGCTCCTGTTCAGGATCGCGCTGCTCGGCCACGGCCTGGGCGCGCTCGTCCTCGTCGCCATCCTGATCGTCTACCTCGTGATGACCAGGGTCGCGCCCGGGACCCGGCACTTCTGGTCCGCGCGACAGAGTCAGGGCCCGGCGGCGCGCCGGCAGGCCGCCCAGCGCCAGCGCCGCGTCGAGGCGGCCGCCGCAGAAGCGGCGGAGGACGACCCGGCGTTCGCGCCCGAGGTCGTCCGTGAACAGGCGGGCGCCCTGTTCATCCAGATCCAGAGGGCCTGGGACGCGCACGACACGGGCAGACTCGCAATACCTGGTAGGCCCTGACCTCTACCAGGAGTGGGAGCGCAGGCTCGACGATTTCGACCGCAAGGGCTGGCGCAACCACGTCCGGCCGCTCGACGATCCCCGCGTCGAGTACGTCGGCCTCGTCCATCGAGGCGATAACCAAACCGATCGCGTCACCGTGCGGATCGAGGCGAAGCTACGCGACTACGTCGTCGACCGGCGCGGCCAGCACGTCAAGCGCGTCGGGCAGATCAGCGAGACCGTCCGCGTCAGGGAGTTCTGGACTCTCGGGCGACGCGAGAACCGGTGGATCCTGGTCTCGATCGAGCAGGGAGGCGAGGGCGCCCACGGGCTGACCGATCAGATCGTGGCGAGCCCATGGTCGGACGAGCAGTCTCTCAGGGATGAGGCGCTCGTCGAGCAGGCGGTCGCCGACTCGCTTCCGGACGACGTCAAGCCGGCCGAGGTGGCGGACCTCCAGTTCGAAGGCGACGCCAGGGCGGCGGCGCTTGACCTCAGCCTGGTCGACGCCCGCTTCGCCCCCGACGTCCTCGAGGTCGCTGCCCGTCGCGCCGTCGCCGCCTGGGCTGAGGCCGTCGACGGCAACGACAAGGCGCTGAACGCCATCGCCGACCGTGAAGCCGCCGATCAGATGCTGCATCCGGGCGATCCAGGCCACACGACGCGCCTCGTGATCCGTGGGCCGGTCATCAAGCAGATCAGCATCACCGGCCTCGATGCCGCCGCCACCCCACCGCTCATGGAGATCGACGTCGCGATCGAGGGCCGGCGCTACATCGAGGACCGCGACACGGCGGCGCTGATCTCCGGCAACCGGTCGAAGGCGACAAGCTTCACCGAGCACTGGACGCTCGCGCTCTCCGGCGACGGGAAGCAGCCGTGGCGCATCACGCGGGCGGCAAACCCGGTCCTGAGCGCATAGATGACTGATTCCTTTTGCCGCACCCACGGATGGCGCGCACGAGCCACCGCGGCGGCGCGAACGTCGTGCCCCGGGCGCGCAAGTCGGAATCAGCCATCTAGACATTCACAGCAGGCCGGGCCAGCGCCCGCATGATCCCGATCAAGGACAACATCCACACGGATCGGTTCCCGGTCGTCACGCTGGGGCTGGTCATCGTCAACGTCATCGTCTACCTGCTGGCGATCCGGCACGGGGGCTCGTTCTGGAGCGGACCGGACACGCAGGAAGTCTTGAAGTTCGGCGCGATCCCGTATTCGCTGACCCACCCCGGCGCCCACTGCGCCGAGGTCGTCCGCCAGACCATCTCGGGAACCAGCCAGCCGGAGGTGCTCTGCAACAGCCGGCTACTCGCCGCGAACGGCATCCCCGCCCAGAACCCGCTGCCCGCCTGGGAGACCGTGTTCACGTCGATGTTCATGCACGGCTCTTTCCTTCACATCGGCGGCAACATGCTGTTCCTATGGATCTTCGGCAACAACGTCGAGGACTCCATGGGCCCGTTCAAGTACTTCGGCTTCTACATCGTCGGCGGGCTCGCGGCGCTCGCGCTCCAGGTGGCGGTGGGGCCGAACTCGACGGAGCCGACGATCGGCGCTTCCGGGGCGATCGCGGCCGTGCTGGGCGGTTACATCGTCTTGTATCCGCGGGCGCGCGTGATCACGCTGGTGTTGATCATCTTGTTCTTCACGGTGATCGAGCTGCCGGCCTGGGTGCTGCTCGGAATCTGGTTCCTCGAACAGGCGGTCCTGGGCGCTGCCGGTCTCACGAGCTCAACCGGCGGCAGTGGTGGCGTCGCCTATTTCGCCCACGTCGGCGGGTTCGCCTTCGGGCTGCTCACGATTCGCCTGCTGGCCACGAAACGTAAGGAAGTGCCACCCCGCGTCCCGGTGTATTAAGTGCACCGTCCGGCACACTGAGGCGGTGCGGATCGTCGTCCTCACGATCGCGCTGGCGTTCATCATCGGCCTCGGGGCCCTGACTGTGATCGAATTCATCGACAACGGGCTCACCGGCCTCGGGGTCGTTGCCGTGTTGATCCTCGTGCTATTCATGGTCGGGATCGTCGGGGCGTTGCGGCATCCTCCGAACGAATGAGTGAGATGAGCGTGCTTCAGCAGGGCCGTCAGCGCCGCTCGGAGCGGGAGGCCCAGTCGCGCCGCGCGCGCCGGCGCCGGCGCCGTGCGCAACATCGTTCTGGTGATCGCAATCGGGGCCGTCGGCCTGCTCGCGTTCATGGCCTCGGCGGTCAGCAATCCGGAACCGGCCCGGTCGACGCGCGCAACCCAGCGCGCGACCACGCCTAGCCATCCGCGGCCGCAGTACGTCGTGGCGGCCGGCAAGGACCGGCTGCGCGTCAACTTCGCCGAGCTCCCGCGGGCTGGGCTCCTCTTCGACGTCCGCACCGGGCACATGCTCTGGCAATACAACCCGAGCCAGAGCATGCCGATCGCCAGCCTCACGAAGATGATGACGGCGCTCGTGGTGGTCGCGCACTCCCGCCCGAGTGACCAGGTTCTGATCACCCCCGCCGCCGTCCACTTCACCGGCTCAGGCGTGGGCCTGCTGCCACTCGGCAAGCGGGTCCCGGAGCTGGCGCTCCTGTACGGCCTACTGCTCCCGTCGGGCAACGACGCGGCGATCGCGCTGGCGCAGCACGTCGCGCATACGCAGACTCGCTTCATCGCGATGATGAATGCCCAGGCGCGCGCCATGGGCCTGGGCTGCACCCACTTCAGCACGGTCTCGGGTGTCGTTGACCAGGGGAACTACTCGTGCGCGACCGACCTGGCGGTCATCGCCCACGCCGTCCTCGAGCAGCCTCTGCTGCGCCGGATCGTCGGCTCGCCCAGCGCGATCCTGGCGTTTCCGATCAAGCACCACAAGCTGTTCCTCTACAACAACAACCCGCTGATGTATCTCCGCTACCCCGGCGTCGACGGCGTCAAGACGGGCTTCACCACGCTCGCGGGCCCTTGCCTGGTGGCCGCGGCGCGCCGCGGTCGCAACTGGTTCGGCGTCGTGCTGCTCCACTCCGTCAACCCGGCCGGACAGGCGGAGAAGCTGCTGAACGCCGCGTTCGCCGCGGGCTAGGCCCTCAGATTGCCAGTGGCTCGCGCTTCCCGTTCCCGAGCAGGAGCTGGTCGATCCCCTCGACCGTCCGTGGCCGCGAGAACAGGTAGCCCTGGACGAACCCGCAGCCCTGCTCGCGGAGCTCGGCCAGCTGGCCGGCGCTCTCCACGGCCTCGGCGGTGACCCGCAGCTCGAGCGCCTGCGCCATGCTCAGCACCGCCTCGACCACGGCTCGCGAGTCGGCGTCGCGCTCGATGCCGACGAGCAGCGAGGGGTCGATCTTGAGCGCGTCGATCTGCAGGCGCTTGAGGTAGCGAAGCGACGAGTAACCGGTGCCGAAGTCATCGAGGACGACGCGGACGCCGAGCGCCTTCAGCCCCCGCAACACCAGCGCGCACGCACCGAGGTCGTCGAGCAGGATGCTCTCGGGAAGCTCGAGCTCGAGCAGCCCCGGGTCGAGCGCGGCCGCCCTCAGACTGCGCGCCACCGTGCTCGCGATGTCCGAGCGGACCACCTGCTGGCGCGACAGGTTGACCGACACGTAGATCGGCTCGCGCTCGTGGGCGGCGTCGCGCCACATTGCGGCCTGGGCGCACGCCTCCTGGATGACCCAATCGCCGATCGGCACGATCAGCCCGCTGCTCTCGGCGACGCCGATGAACTCCGATGGGTCGAGCAGCCCGCGACTCGGGTGCTTCCAGCGCAGCAGCGCCTCGACCCCGACGATCCGCTCGTCGTCGACCGACATGATCGGCTGGTAGAAGAGGTGCAGCTCGTTACGTTCGAGCGCCCGGCGAAGGTCGCACTCGAGGCCGATCCGTTCGAGCATCCGCGAGTGCATCCCGTCGTCGAACACCTCGATGGCATTCGTGTCGCTGGCCTTGGCGCGGTACATCGCGGCGTCGGCATTCTTCAGAAGGTCGGACGCGCTCGCCTCCTGACCCGTGTTCAGCAACGCGACGCCGGCGCTGACGGTGACCGTGTGCTCGTGGTCGGCGATCATCACCGGGCGGCTGCACGCAGCCGCGAGCCGCTGGGCGATCCGGATCGCGGCGTCCTCGTCGGCGAGGTCCTCGCACAGCACGACGAACTCGTCGCCACCGAACCGCGCGATCGTGTCGCCCGGCCTGACGGCGGCGCTCAGCCTCGGCGCCAGCTCCCGCAGGAGCAGGTCACCGACGTCGTGCCCGCGCGTGTCGTTCACCAGCTTGAAGTCGTCGAGATCGAGGAACATCACCGCGATCCGGCCAGGGGACCGGCGCGTGCGCGCCAGCGCGTGCTCCAACCGGTCGAGGAACAGAGAGCGGTTGGGCAGCCCCGTCAGCGGGTCGTGGCTGGCCTGATGCGCCAGTGTCTCGGCGGCGAGCTCGCTCTCGGTGACCTCCCTGACCGCGGCCAGGATCAGCCGTCCGTCCAGTGTCTCGGTCTCACTGAGGGAGATCTCGACCGCGAACTCGGTCCCGTCCTTGCGCCTCGCGGTGAGGTCGAGCTCGCGTCCGGGGGTCGGCTCGCGATACCACGGCTCGGCGCCGGCGGCGGCAGACAAGACCTCTTCGACACGAACGCCGACGAGCCCATACGGCGCGTAACCGAACAGCCGCTCGGCCTGCGAGCTGAGGAGCACGATCGTGCCGCCGGCGTCGAGCGCCAGCAGCGCGCAGGGTGCGCTTTCGAACAGTGGCCGGTAACGGCCTTCGACGTCGTTTGCGGTGTCCGCGCGTGCTCTCCGGCCGAGGCCCAGCTTGGCCGAGGCGGAGTCGAGCGCGGCGTTTAGCCTGGGAGCCGAGATAACGGCCTCCTCATCTCAGATCCCCTTTGACCATGCCGCTCCCCCGCTGCGCGACGACAAGCCGCGCCGCACGCGGCGCAGGTCTTTGGTCCCGGATCATGTTTCATTTCAGGCATCGGCGCTCTGCACTAGAAACTTGAGTAGGTTTTACGAACTTCTTCGCGACTCGTCAATCGGTGCTGGACCCTACTTTTGACCGGGTCGTGAACGGAGGGGTTCCAACGGTTCAGCCGCCCACGATGGGAGTGGCGAGACCAGGCGCAACGACCTGGCGCAATCGGGGTACGAAGAGCTGAGCCCGATGCTCGATAACCGCTCAATGCCCAGCGCCACGGTGATCCCGGTGCTGGTTTATGAGGACGTGGCAGAGGCCGCCGAGTGGCTGTGCGACGCGTTCGGCTTCGCCGAGCGCCTCCGGATCGGCGATCACCGTATCCAGCTCGCGGTCGGCGACGGCGCCGTCGTCGTTACCGGGCGGCGAGTCGCCTCGGGGTCCTGGTCCTCGGATCCGATCGAGTTCAGGCCGCCACGGCGCGGCGTCGTCAGCCATTCCGTGACGGTCCGCGTCGAGGATGTCGACGCCCACTACGACCGGGCTCGCGAGAACGGAGCGCGGATCGTCCAACCACCCACCGATCATCCGTACGGGGAGCGCCAGTACGGGGCCGAGGATCTGGCCGGCCACCGCTGGACGTTCTCGCAATCGATCGCCGACGTCGCCCCCGAGGCCTGGGGCGGCGAGTCGGTCGAGGGACGCTAATGCGCAGGGCGGAGATCGAGGCCGTGGGCGAGGTCGCCGGGGAGGCCCTCGCCGCCGGCGGCAAGCTGGTGAGGGACATGCACGAGGGCATCGCCGCTCGGCCCTTCGGAGCGCTCGGCGCGGCGGCCGCACCCGCGCGAGTGCTCCACGACGAGATCTCGCAGGCGGTGTACGAGGGCCTCGGCGGCGGCCTGCGCGTCGCCGGGCGCTTCGGCGCACGGCTGGCCGCAACCTACGCCGACACCGACGACACCCCGCTCGCATCGCGTCCGATCGCCGCGCTGGCGCTGGGTGCGCTGAACGGGCTCTACGGGAACCATCTGGTCGAGCGCGGCAACGAGCTGGCGCTCGGGATGGAGATCCGCCGGCACGGCACCGAGGTCCCGGCCGGGAGCGCCGAGCTCGCGGACGCCTTTGCCGATGCCACCCCGAGGATCGTCGTGTTCATGCACGGCCTGTGCGAGACCGAGGCCGCCTGGAGGCTCGCGCCGAGTACCGCGCACGCCCACCGGCACCTACGGCGATCGGCTCCGGGAGGAATTGGGCTTCACGCCGGTGTACGTCCGCTACAACACCGGCCTGCACGTATCGGCGAACGGCCACCGCCTGGCGCGCCTGCTCGACGACCTCGTCGCCGGCTGGCCCGTGACCGTCGACGAGCTCGTGATCGTGGGTCACTCGATGGGCGGACTCGTGGCCCGCAGCGCGTGCCACTACGGGGACGAGGACACCCTGCGCTGGACCGAGCTCGTCACGCACGTCTTCTGCCTGGGCACGCCGCACCTCGGGGCCGACCTCGAGAAGGGGGCGAACGCCCTCGCCTGGGCCCTCGGTCGGCTCCCCGAGACGCGAGGACTCGGCGCGATCCTGAACGCTCGCAGCGCCGGGATCAAGGACCTCCGCTACGGCTCGTGCGTCGAGGAGGACTGGTCCGACTGCGATCCCGACGAGTTTCTACGCGACCGCTGCCAGGAGGTCCCGTTCCTTCCCGGAGCCAACTACTACTTCATCGGCGCAGCGCTGAACCGCGGTCCCCTCGGCACAGCGCTGGGCGACCTGCTCGTGCGCATGCCCAGCGCCTCGGGCCGGGGGAACCGCAACGGGCGCCGGATCCCGTTCGAGGTCGACAACGGCCACGAGCTCACGGGCCTGAACCACTTTCACCTGCTCAACCATCCGGCCGTCTACGCGCAGCTGCGCGACTGGATCATCCGGAGCTGAAAAACCTACTCCACCGCCTGCCCGTTCGCAGTCAGCGTGACATCGATGTTGCCGCGCGTCGCGTTCGAGTAGGGGCAGACCTGATGGGCCGCGGCGACGACGGCGACGGCCTGCTCGGGATCCTCCACCTGCGGGAGCGTGACGTGGAGTTCGACCGCCAGCTTGAACCCCTTCTCCTCGGTCGGAAACAGGCTGACACGGCTGTCGATGGAAGCGTCGCCGGCCTCCAGCCGCTCGCGCCGCGCGACCACGCCGAGCGCACCCTCGAAGCACGCCGCGAAGCCAACCGCGAACAGCTCCTCGGGATTGGTTCCATCGCCCTGACCGCCGAGCTCTTTCGGCAACCGCAGCTGGACGTCCAGGTTGCCGTCGCTCGTCTGTCCGTGCCCTTCGGCACGGCCGCCGGTGACCGTCGCCTCGGCTGTGTACAGCGGATCTCGCATCGTCCCTCCTGAGGAGTCGTTGCCCGAATCATTGCGCGTGAGCGACCGCGCCACGGGTCGTCGCCCGCTCAGCCCTCCGCCGGCGCATCGCGATCGCTCCCGCCAGCGCCACCGCCAGACACGTGATCGCGCCGAGCCCGAGCCCGGCCCGGGCGCCGAGCACCGCCATGATCCAGCCGACGACCGGCCCGCCGATCGGCGTCGAGCCCTGGAAGGCCACGAACCACAGGGCCATCACGCGGCCCCGCATCTCGGGCGCCGCCCCGAGCTGAAGCGTCGAGTTCCCGCTCGCCATGAACGAGATGCTCGCGCCGCCCGCGAATGCGAGCGCGACGAGCTCGACCGCCAGGGTCGGGGCCAGCGTGGCGAACGTCATCGCGACGCCGAACGCGGACGCGGCCAGCACCAGCGGCCGCAGCCCGGTCTTGCCGCGGGCCGCCACCATCAGCCCCCCGATCACGGCGCCGACGCCCATCGACGCGGTCATGAAACCGAACCCGTCGGCGCCGACGTGCAGCCCGCGGCTCGCCATCACCGGCAGGGAAACCTGAAACTCGTACGTGAGGCAGCCGACGACTGCCATCATCACCAGCGGGATCGCGAGCTCGGGCGTCCCGCGGACGTAGCGCAGTCCCTCGCGGAGCTGGCCCTTGGCGCGGGGCGTGGGCTCGGTGGGTCGCAGCGCGCTCTGGTCCATCGCAATCAGCGACGCGACCACCGCGACGAAGCTCGCCGCGTTGACCAGGAAACAGACGCCCTCGCCGACGGTGGCGATCAGGATCCCCGCCACGGCCGGTCCGAGGACTCGGGCGACGTTGACCAGCACGGAGTTGAGGCTGACCGCGTTGCGGAGATGGTCGGGGCCGACCAGCTCGAGCATGAACGACTGGCGCGAGGGGTTCTCGAACGCGTTGTTGAGGCCCAGCAGCACTGCCAGCACCGCGATCTGCCACACCCGCACGGTGCCGGTGACCGTCAGCAGGCCCAGAATGAGCGCCTGGATCCCCATCGCGGTCTGCAGGCCGATCATCATCTTGCGCTTGTCGACGCGGTCGGCGATCACGCCGCCGTAGGGCGCGAGCAGCAGCACCGGAAGGGTCTGGAGCGCGATGATCACGCCGAGCTCGGTGCTCGAGTGCGTGAGCGAGAGCACCAGCCACGCCTGGGCCGTCATCTGCATCCAGGTACCGACCAGCGAGATCGCCTGGCCGCCGACGTAGCGGCGGTAGTTCGGAACAGAGAGGGCTGCGAACGTGATCCGGCCGGCGCGCCTGACGCGCGTCATCGCCGGACCTCGGCTAACTCTTCGGCCAGCGCCTCGAGCGCGGGCAGAGCCCGCTCGATCCGGCGCCGCTCCTCGTGGGGCAGGCCATCCAGCGCGGCGTTCACGGCGTCCGTCCGCTCCCTGCGGATCTGCGCCGCCACACGGACACCGGCGTCGGTGGCCGTGGCCCAGGCCGATCGCCGATCGTCCTCGTCGCTCGTGCGCTCGATCAGCCCGGCATCGACCAGGTTCGCGATCACGCGGGAGAGCATCGTCGGGTTGATTCCCTCCGACGCCGCCAGCTCGGAGAGGCGGACCGGACCGGCCCGCTCCACGTGCAGGAGCACCGACACGCGAGTGGGCGTCAGGCCCGCCGCGACCGCGGCCGCGGTCGGGCGCAGGCGCCGCGACAGCCGGCCGATCACGGCCCGGAGCTGGGTGCCGGTCTCGATGTCTAGAGCTGCCGCTGGACTCAACTTGTAGATCCTTTGTGAATACTTGCTTGCTGGCAAGCATTATTCTAGCGGGTAGGCCGGGCCGCATGCGGCCCGGCCCCCGCGGCGCATGCGCCGCGGGTGGAGGCGCGCATGCGCGCCTCCGAACACACTGATACGGTCAGAACATGGCCTAAAGCTGCCCATTCCAGCCTCGACTTGAACGGCAATCATCAAGATGAGCTGCGGTCAGAGACGTTGGAGCGCGACGTGCTCGTCGAAGCCGGCCATCGCTGCACGATCCCGACCTGCCGTCAATTCCCGGTGCAGATCCAGCAGATTGAGGAGCGGGCAGCGGACGAATCCAACGACCTCATTGCGTTGTGCTCGAGCTGCCATGAGCGGGTAACGCGCGGCTACATCACCCGCCGCTCGCTCGAGCAGTACAAGGCGAACCTCGCGGTCATCAACGCACGCTACGGCGGCCTGGAGCGCCGGGCCCTGTACATCTTCGCGGAGGACCCGACGCGCGCGGTGCTGCTACCCACCGGGATGGAAACCCTGATGTCGTTTCTCCTGCGCGACCAGATGGTGGAGACGCACGAGATCGACCCCACCCGGTTCCCGAGCATCACCGAGTACAGGCTCACCGCACGGGGCAAGAAGCTGGTCACGCGCTGGGCAAAGGCCCAGCCGCTCGAGTAGCCCTCAGTCGCACGCGGCGAGGAACGACTCGACGAGCGCGAGGAACCGGTCTGGCTGCTCGAGGTGCGTGCAGTGGCTGGCGCCTTCGAACAGCTCCCACCGTGAGTCCGGCAACGCCTCGGCCAGCGGGCGCACCACCGCCGGCGTCGCCTCGTCGTGCTCGCCCGAGACGACCAGCGCGGGCACGCGCACCTCGGGCAGCCGTGGCGTGATGTCCCACCCCCGCAGCGAGCCGACGACGTGAAACTCGCTGGGCCCGTTCATCGTGTGGTACACGGTCGGGTCCTGCGCGAGCTGAGCGAACGTACGCTGGAGCGGCTCGGGGAACGGCACGACCCGGCACAGGTGGCGCTCATAGAACACGTTCATGGCCTGCTCGTACTCGTCGCCGTCGGTCGTGCCCGCCTCCTCGTGCCGAGTCAGGGTCTCCTGAACGTCGATGGGCAGCAGCTCGCGTAACCGCCCCGTCTCGCTGACCCACAGCTCCATCGACGCCGGGGAGTTGGCGACGACCAGCGATCGCAGCCCGGGCGGCTGCCTGACCGCGTGCTCCATCCCCAGCATCCCGCCCCACGACTGCCCGAGCACGTGATAGCGGCCGGCGATCCCGAGGTGCTCGAGCAGCTCGCCCAGCTCGCGGACGAATAGCTCCGGCGTCCAGAAGTCGGCGGGCGCGTCGGGCAGATGCTGCGAGTGTCCGCAACCGAGCTGGTCGTAGAGCACAGATGGCCGAGGCAGCGCCGCGAGCGTCTCGACGTAGTCGTGCGCGGCGCCGGGGCCGCCGTGCAGGATCACGACCGGCGCCGGCCCGTCGTCACCGAGGTCACCGTTGACGCGGTACCAGGTCGAGCCGGCGTCCCACTCCATCGTCCCCTCGCTCATGGCCCGAACCCTATTTGACGTGATGGTCATCGCGCCGGAGCGCGTCCGTGAACCGCCGGGGCACCGCCGCGTCCTCGCCCTCCTCCCAGAGCGTGACGACGACGAGCTCGCCCGCGTCGGGGCGACAGACGTACACGAGGTCGGCGACGTCGAGGTCTCGGATCAGCACGGTTCCGCGCTCGCCTGCCTGCACTCGGCCGGCGTCGCGGGCTCGCGCCACCCTCGACGCGATCTCGGTGCACGCGTCGAGGGTCCCGCGGACGCGCTGGCGAAAGCGCTCGGCGGCATGGTCGGTGACAGCGACAAGCATCGGCCGCCGAGACGTTACAAGCGGAACGTGATTTGCTGCGGGTATGCACGAGACGACAGAGGACATCGCGGCGGTTCAGGAGCTGCTGGACCGCAGCTACGCACAGGCGGGCGCCCATCTGCGGAGCATTCACACCCCGGAGCGCCGACTCACCGCGGAGGCGCTCGCCGAGCGGCTGACGGGGATGTGCCTGCTGGCGCTGGCCACGGTCACCGCCGACGGGCGCCCGATCGTCGGCCCCGTCGACGGCATCTTCTACCGGGGCGCCTTCCACTTCGGCTCGAGCCCGGACTCGCTCCGCTTCCGCCATATCCGCGCCCGCCCGGATGTGAGCGCCACCTACCTGCCCGGCGAAGAGCTCGCCGTCACCGTCCACGGCCGCGCAGCCCCCGTCGATCACCGCACCGATGAAGGCTTCCGGGCGACCCTGCTCGAGATCTATGTGCCCCGCTACGGAGCCGAGTTCGAGGAGTTCATCGACTCGGGCCCCGTGTACGCCCGGATCGACGCCGAGCGGATGTTCACGTTCGCGATGTCGACAGCCCCTTGAGCAGCATCGCCAGGTTGACCGCGTTCGCCATCGCCCGATAGCCGGCTCGGTTCGGATGGAGGTGATCGCCGCTGTCGTAGGCGGGGTTGAGCATCAGCGGATCGCCGGGATCCGCCACCACCTTCGCGAAGTTGATCACGCCGTTGAACGCGTGCCCATTGACGATCCAATCGTTGATCGTCTCGCGCTTGGCCTCCCCCGCCTCGCTCCAGTAGCGCGCCCCCAGGAATGGAGTCAGGGTGGCGCCGAAGATCCCGAGCCCGGCCCGGTGTGCCTGGGCGATGATCGTGCGGTAGCCGGCGATGATCTGCTGTGCCGAGACGTTCGTGTGCGGGGCGTTCAGCACGCCACGGCTCTGGCTGAAGCCGATGTCGTTGATGCCCTCGAGCAGGATCACGTCCCTGACGCCGGCTCGGCGCAGCACGTCCCGCCGGAAGCGGGCCACGGCGCTCATGCCGCAGCACGGCGAGGTGTGCAGGACGCGGTTGCCTCCGATCCCTTCGTCGACCACGCTCAGCACCGGCCCGCCCTGAGCGGCGAACCGTCGAGCCAGATCGTTGGGCCAGCGCGCGTTCAGATTCATGCCCGATGCGACTCCGTCGGTGATCGAATCGCCGATCGCGACGACGGCGCCGCGATCGCGCCGCGTCGCCAGAGCATCGACGCTGGCGACGAAGTACCACGACGGCTCATGGGCGACATACGCGGAACCCCCACCATCCAGCGCGTGGTCGCCGCTCGCCACGTAGTTGGTCTCCTGAGCCACCGCGTGCTGAGTCGCGGGACCCGTGTAACGCGGGAGGAACAGGCTGATCACGAGTCGCTGTAGCGGGGCGACCTGCAACGGCACCGGGTCGCTCATCGCGGCGGCGCCCGCGGGGATCACCTTCGAGGTCCTGCCTCCGAACGTGAGCAGATGGTTGTGCGCGACGTCGGCGCCTCCGCCCCAGATACCCACGGCTGCCTGTCCGACGAGCAGCGGTCGCGCGCCGAATACGTTCGTGACGAGCACCCTCACCATCGAGCCGCCCGCGCTCGTGAACACCACGTTCCGGACCGTCTGGTCGTCGAATCCCCTCGCGGCCGCCGTCTGCGGCGTCGGCGCTGCCGGACTCGCGGCCCAGACCGAGACCCAGTGTCTGCCGTCTCTGGTCTGCACCGCGGACCGCGCCGGGCCGCCGTGAAGCGGCGAGAGCGAGGCGACAAACCTAGCCCGGCCATGGCGATGCGGCGTCGCCGAAGCGAGGTCGATCCGGATGGCGACGCCGACCCCAATCAGCAGCAGGACGGGCACCGCGACCAACCACCAATGGCTGCCGTGACCCAACCCCTGTCTCATGCTCCCACGGACCTCCGTATGTCGCCAACTGCCCTTCCCCAGAGCGACCCGGATGGTACCGGTCCGAGGCCCGCGCGCTCAGCCGATCATCTTGCGGACGGTGCCGAGCACCGAGGGCTCGAGCTGCTTGGCGCAGTAGAGCGTGAAGTGAACGCCGTCGAACCGGCACAGCTGGCCGTTCAGCGTCGCCTGGTAGTGGTTCGCCGGGGAGACCACGGAGTCGATGTTCAGGACCTGGACCTGCCCGGGATATCGGCCGGCGGCCCGGCGCAGCATCGCGTTGATCTGGGCGTGACGGGCGGGCGACGCAGCCGGCGCCGGCGCGCCGTCGGGCAGCGACGGCGGCTGCGTCCACGGCACCGACAAAAGCAGGATCTTGGTGCCGCCTCGGCCGAGGACCTTCACGTATTGATCGATTTGCCGCTGCAGGTAGGCGTCGTAGCCGGCCTGGCCGAGGTGGCCCACGCGTGAGCCCCAGCGCCAGTCGAACTGGTCGCGGTAGCCGAATTCGACAATCACCGCCTGCGGGTGGAACTTCTGCTCGTCGCTGGACCATTGCTGGAGGGCGTTGGGGCAGCCGGCCGACTGGCCCTCCCACGTGCCCGCGACGTTGAGCTCGCCGGAGGTCGTGAACGCACAGCCGAGGAGCGCGCCGTTGGCCAGCTCGAGCCCGTAGCGGTCCTCGTCCTGGCTCATTCCGACCCCCAGCGTGTAGGCCAGCGAGTCGCCGACCAGGAGCACCTTCTTCGGTGGGCAGGTGTGGAAGGTCTTGGTGCTCGATCCCCCCCACACGAGCGAATGGTTGCCGAGGACCTCGTACTCGTCCTTGGTCGCCTTGTTGAGCGGATAGGGGGCGAGCCCGTACTGCGAGGTATCGGTCAAGCGCACCGCACACGCGGGATCGCTGCCCTTCAGCTTCGCCGGCGCCGGGGGCGCCATCGCCGCCGCACTGCCGATCGACACCGATCCGAGCGCCGAGCCGAGCAGGATCGAGACGGCGGCGCCCCCGACCGCGACCGGCGTCAGTGAGCGGACCAGCCACGCCGGGACGCGGCGGCGGCGCACCGGCTGCTCGACCAGCACGAACGACAGCACGCTGACGATCAGCGTGACGGCTACGCGCAGGAGCAGCAGCGCGGTTCCGCTCAGCCCGGTGGAGTCCTGGTCCAGCCACAGGAACAGGGGGAAGTGCCAGAGGTAGATGCCGTAGGAGATCGTTCCGATCGCCCGGATCGGGCGCAGCGACAGGGCTCGCGCCACCGGCGTCTGAGGAGCGAGCACCACGGCGGCGATCACGAGTAGGACGGCGAGATCGATCCCCACCAGGCCGAACGGGTAGAGCCATGCGGAGTCGCCCTGCGCCAACCAGATCGCCGACAGGAGCGCGAGCAGGCCGAGTGCCGACAGCGGAGCGAGCAGGCGCCGTCCCAGCAGCCCCATCCGGGCCTCGTGGGCGGGTGCGTGGGAACGTCCGCGCCGCGCCAACAGAGCGAGCGCGAGCGCCAGCGCCGCGCCCGCGAGCAGGCCACCAGCCCGAGTGTCCGTCCCGTAGTAGACCCGATCCAGTCCGCTGCCGCCTCTGAAGAGCAACGCCATGTCGACCGCGGACGCGACCGCGCCGGCGACGCTCATCCAGAACAGCGTCACGAGCGCACCATTGCCGGTGGGCCGCCTGCGCCGGCGGATCAGCCAGAGCACGCCCAGCAGGAGCAGCGGCCAGAACAGATAGAACTGCTCTTCAATCGCCAGCGACCATGTGTGCTTCAGCGGCGACACCGGACCGGTCGCGCCGAAGTAGCTGCTTCCCGAGGCGATCTGGTGCCAGTTGCCAGCGTAGAGCAGCGTCGAGAGCCCGTCGGCCTTGAGGCCGGGGATCGCCTTTTCGGGACCCGCAAACGCGTAGTAGATCCCGATCACGGACACCAGACACAGCAGCGCGGGCAGCAGTCGTCGGGCGCGCCGGCCCCAGAAGGCCCGCAGCGCGATCGATCCCGAACGGGTCCACTCGGCCACGAGCAGCGATGTGATCAGAAAGCCCGAGAGCACGAAGAACGCCTCGACGCCCAGGAATCCGCCGGCGGCCCAGGACACGCCGCCGTGGTAGAGGACGACCGCGACCACCGCGAGACCGCGAAGTCCGTCGAGCCCTTTGTAGTGGTTGTGCTGTCCCTGGCGCCCCCCGACTGCCGTGGCGCTCATGGACGTCTTCCTATCGAGGAGCGTGTACGGCCAACGTAAACCGGCGCTTGGGTCGTCGTCATCGTCAACATGAATGTGAACTCGCGTTCAGCCGATATCGGCGTCGCTGTGCGTCGGCGTCGGCCAAGCCCATACACGCCGAACCGCAGGCGACTAAGAGAACGGCTGCTCGTGCACGCGCGCCAAGCTCATTGGCCCGCTGCAACGGTTATACGCACGCGTCGCCGTCCTCAAACAGGGTAGCCACAACGGCATCCCCGTCAGGTGTCGACGCCGGCCGTGCTTGGCGGCAGGATCCGCAGGCGCGGGATCGAGACGTGCGCGATCGGGCCGATGCCCAGCGCGTAAACGACGGTTCCGAGCCCGACGGTGCCACCGAGGACCCAGCCCGTGATCAGGACCGTGATCTCGATCATCGTCCGCACGACACGGATCGAATGGCCACGGGCGGCGAGGCCGGTCATCAGCCCGTCGCGCGGGCCCGGTCCGAGTCCGGCGCCGATGTAGGCCCCGGTCGCGATCCCGTTCAGGATGACCCCGGCACTCATCACGACGAGCCGCGCCGGAAGGCCGTGGACCGGCGGCACTGTCGCGAGCACGAGGTCGATCACCGATCCGACCACGAGCACGTTGCAGACCGTGCCCAGACCAGGCCGCTGGCGAAGCGGGATCCACAGCAACAGCACCACCAGGCCGACGATGATCGCCCACGTGCCGACGCCGAGGCCGAAGCGGCGGGACAGGCCCTGGTGGAAGACGTCCCACGGATCGACCCCGAGCCCCGCGAGCAGGAGCATCGCGTCGCTGATCCCGTAGAGCAGGAGTCCGGCGAACAGCTGGATCAGGCGGCGCAACCGCGGCGGTGGCGGCATCGGATCAGTCTCGCAGATAATGGCCTAGCCAAAACCAGGCCAATCTGATACCAGTGGACGGGTGACGATCACGTCCGCTCACCGCCTGACCGAGCTACTCGGCGACTGGCGGCGCGACGGCCCGTGCCACGAGCGGCTGGCGGCGACGGTGCGGGCGCTCGTGCTCGACGGCCAGATCCCCCTCCAGAGCAGGCTGCCCGCCGAGCGGCCACTGGCGGCGTCGATCGGGCTGAGCCGCGCCACCGTCACGGCCGCGTACAACCGCCTGCGCACCGAGGGATATCTTAACCAGCCGGCAGGGATCCGGCAGCTGGGTCACGCTCCCGGAGGGGCACCGCGCGGCGCCCGACGCGATCGTCGGCGGTCGCGGGCTGGACCTGCGGATAGCGGCGCTCCCGGCGCCCCCGGCCCTCGAGGACCTCTATCGCGCCTCCACTCGCGAGCTCCCGCGCTGGCTCGATCACCACGGCTACGATCCCCTCGGGCTGCCGCCGCTGCGGCGCGCGATCGCCGAGCGCTTCACCAGCCGGGGCCTCGCCACCCGGCCCGAGCAGATCCTCGTCACCAACGGCGCCCAGCACGCCCTCGACCTCTCGATTCGAGCCTTCCTGCGGCGCGGCCGGCGGGCGCTCGTCGAGATCCCGAGCTACCCGGTCGCGCTCGATGCGCTGCGCGGCGGTGGGGCTCGGCTGGGCTCGGTGCCGGTCACCAGCGCGGGATGGGACATCGAGGCGCTCGAGGCGTCGGCTGGCAGAGATCCGTTCGCCATCGCCTATCTGATGCCGGACTTCCAGAACCCGAGCGGTCAGCTGATGAACGCCGGCGCCCGCCGCCGCGTGCTGCGCGCACTCGAGCGCGCCGGCACCCATACGCTGATCGACGAGACGTTCGTCGAACTCGACCTCGATGACGTCGCGATGCCGCCCCCGGCGGCCGCCTTCGGCGGCGAGCGCACGGTCACGATCGGCTCTCTCAGTAAGGCGGTGTGGGGCGGACTGCGCATCGGGTGGGTCCGCGCCGAGCCGCTGCTCGTCCGCAGGCTGGCCGCGGTACGCGCGAGTCTCGACATGGCGAGCCCCGTGTTCGAGCAGATCGTGGCCACAAAGATCTTCGACAGCTTCGATCAGATCATGGAGGAGCGGCTCGCGACGGTCCGCCTGCGCCGGGACGCACTGACCGCCGCGCTCGATCGGGAGCTCCCGGACTGGAGCTACTCGGTTCCGGGCGGCGGCATGTTCCTGTGGGCCACCCTGCCCGCACCGGTGAGTACCAGCCTCTCGATCCGGGCGAGCGAGCGCGACGTGCTGATCACACCGGGACCCCGGTTCGCGGCCCCGGGCCTGCTCGAGCGCTACATCAGGATCCCGTTCACGCTCTCGCCGGACCAGCTCGAGCTGGCGGTCTCCGTCCTCGCCGATCTCAGCCCAATCGGGGCTGGGCGCACCGCACCCGCCAGCGCAGCCTATGTCGCCTGAGCGCGACCGCGACCCGCTCGCCCGAGCCCCATCGGGTGCGCTGGTCCTCGGCGCGATCGCGTCGGTGCAGATCGGGTCGGCGATCGCCACGAAGCTGTTCGGCCAGGTCGGCCCCAGCGGTGCGGTACTGCTGCGATTGCTGTTCGCGAGCATCGTGCTGTTCGGGGTGTGGCGGCCGAGGCTGCACGGACGGGCCAGGCGCGAGCTCGCGCTCGCGGCCGTCTTCGGGGTCGTGCTCGCCCTGATGAACCTCAGCTTCTATGCCGCAATCGACCGGATCCCACTGGGGATCGCGGTCACGATCGAGTTCGTCGGCCCCCTCGGCGTCGCGGTCGCCGGGTCTCGGCGGCCGATCGATGCGCTGTGGATCGTGCTGGCCGCCGCGGGGATCGTCGCCCTCACCCAGGGCGATGCGCACGGCCTGAACGCGCTGGGGGTGGCGTTTGCCGTCTTCGCCGGCGCCTGCTGGGCGGCCTACATCCTGCTCAACGCGCGCGTGGGTCGGGCGTTCGAGCGGGGCACCGGACTGACGGTGGCGATGTGCATCGCGGTGCTCGTCGCGCTCCCGTTCGGCGTCGTCGACGGCGGGGGGCACCTGATCGAGCTCCGCTCGCTGGCGCTCGGCGCCGGCGTCGGGATGCTGTCGTCGGCCATCCCGTACTCGTTCGAGCAGGAGGCGCTCCGGCGGATCGCGCCATCCGTCTTCGGCGTGCTGATGAGCCTCGAGCCCGGTGTGGCGGCGCTCGTCGGCCTGATCATCCTCGGGCAGAGCCTCGGCGCGCGCGCAGTCGCGGGCATCGCGCTCGTCGTGATCGCCTCGGTGGGGGCGTCGCGTAGGGCGCGAGAGGCGCCGGTGGCGGTGTAATTGTGATCTTGCTGCGAGTTGCCCATACGGCGGACCTCGACAGCTCGTCGCTGATGGCGGCGCGGAGCCTGTTGGAGGGAGCGTTCGAGGAGGACGTCACCGAGCACGATTGGGAGCACGCGCTCGGCGGGATGCACGCGCTGGCTTGGGACGGCGACGAGCTGATCGGCCACGCGTCCGTGATTCAGCGCCGGATCCTGCACGGGGGTCGAGCGCTGCGCACCGGCTATGTGGAGGGCGTCGCCGTGCGCTCGGACCGGCGGCGGCGCGGGCACGGCACCGCGATGATGGAGGCACTCGAGCGAGTGATCCGTGGCGCCTACGAGTTGGGCGCGCTGGGCGCCACCGATGAGGCGATTCCGCTATACGCAGGTCGCGGCTGGCAGCGCTGGCGCGGCCCGACGTCGGCGCTCACGCCCACAGGGATTGTCCGAACCCCGGGGGAGGACGGCTCGATCTACGTCCTGGCGCTGGAGCAGCCGCTCGACCTCGATGGCGAGCTGACGTGCGACTGGCGCGAGGGCGATGCGTGGTGAGGCGGGCGGCGGGGCCGGGGGTGGCGGGCGGCGGGGCCCGGTGGGGCGGGCGGTCAGCCCTTCTTCGGGAGCGACTTCGCGTACTCGACGCCGCGCGCCACCCACCGTTCGAGCTGACGCTTGGTCTTGACGCCCTCGGCGTCGACGCGCAACCACCCCTGCATGACCCGGCCGCGCATTTCGAACGGATACGCGTGCGGCTTGCCGAGCAGCCCGTCGGTCTCGTCGGGGTCGACGTGCAGTAGCAGTCCTCCCTGGCCGCTCGCACTGACCGACATATTTCCGTTGATCAAGAACGCCAGGCCGCCGAACATCTTCTGCTCGGCCACGCCCGGCTCGCTGAGGACGATCTCGCGGATCCGGTTGGCCAGGTCCTCGTCATATGCCACACCGCCATTATCGCCGCTTCCGATGTGCTGAACTGAGTCAGATGCGGAGCGCCCGATCTCACCGTCGGCAGCGGGCCAGGGTTGCCATCGGGGTGTCGCTGGCGATCGTGGCCGTACTGACCGCCGGATGCGGCGGCGCGAGCGGCCCCGCGCCGATCCCCGCGGACGCCACTGTCGCCGGCGGACACGTTCCCATCCGGTACGCGCGGGTGCGGCTGTCGATTCCCTCGGCTCGGGCCGGCCAGGGCGTGAGCAGCGGCCAGACACTCATCCTGCCGCGCGGCTGGCGGGCCGAGGTCTGGGCCCGGATCCCCGGAGCGCGCCTGGAGGCATGGGCGCCGGGGGGCCAGCTGCTGGTGAGCTCGCCCTCGGCCGGAGCGGTTTACGAGCTGACCCCGGGCGCGCGCCCGGACCAGCCTCCGAGCAAACGTGTTCTCGTGTCGGACCTGAACGCGCCACAGGGGCTCGCATTCGACACGCTGAATGGCCAGAAGGTCCTTTACATCGCCGAGGGCGATAAGGTCGACCGCTATCAATGGCTGGGTGGCCGGGTGGGCGCGCGAACGATCGTCGTCCCCAATCTGCCCGACACCGGCCCTGCCGATGCCGACGTCCACACGCTGAAGAACGTCGTGGTCGGCGCGCACCACGCGATCTATGTCGACATCGGCAGCGCGTCGAACGCCAGCCCGCCGGCGCGGACGAGCCCGCCGCGGGCGTCGGTGATCTCATACAGCCCCGACGGCTCTCATGAACGCGTCATCGCCACCGGGGTTCGCAACGGCGACGGGCTGTCGTTCGCGCCCGACGGGTCACTGTGGACGGCGATCAACGAGCGCGACCAGATCGCCTATCCGTTTCACCGCGCCTATGGCGGGCAGACGGACGCGTTCGGCCAGGTGATGCAGGCGTACGTCAACAACCATCCGCCGGACGAGCTGGCGCGCCTGACGCCGGGCCGCAACGTCGGGTGGCCCTACTGCAATCCCGATCCTGACGTCCGTCCCGGCCAGCCCGGGACCGCCATGGACTACGGGAACATGCGATTCGACGACGACGCGCAGACCAACCCCGGTGGTAGCCGGCTGAACTGCGCCAAGCTCACCCGGATCCAGCGAGGCATCCCGGCGCACAGCGCACCGCTCGGCTTCCACTTCCTGGAGGGCAGCTCGCTGCCCCGGCCGTGGTCTCAGGGCGCCGTGGTCGGCGTCCACGGCTCATGGGATCGGGTCCCGCCACGCGCTCCCGGCATCCTCTGGCTGCCGTGGGAGGCCGGGCGCCACACGCTCGGACCGGCGGTCCCGATCGTCTCCGGGTTTCAGCTGGCGAACGGATCCCGCTGGGGTCGGGCTGTCGACGCGGTCCCCGGCCCGGATGGGGCGCTGTACGTGAGCGATGACACCGCCGGCGCGATCTACCGGATCGTGCCGACGAAGGGGTTCTGAGGGGCGTCGGCGGGGCGGTGGCCGTGGCGGGGCGCCCGGTGGCGGTGGACTCAGAGCTTGCCGGCGCTTTCAGCGCCCGGGGCTCTGGTTGGCGGGCGGCTCGGTAAACGGCGCTGGGGAAGGGGGAGGGAACGGGCGATCGCGCTTTTCGATGGTGCAAAGCACGACAACCTTGCGCCGAATGGGGAGCCCTGTCGGGCTATGCACGAAGAGTGTGCTCAGGTCGACAGGGCTCGGATCTGGCGCCGGTGTTGACGCGCTATGCACCATCGCCGTGACAGTCTCGACACGCTCCTGTCACAAAGTCGCCACAGAGACCTGAATCAGCGCCCAAATTGCCCCGGCGCCCGCCGATTTGGAGTGATCGGACCCGATAATCATGCTGGCGCGCCCGGTGGACCGCGGGTTTGGCCGATCAAGCGGGTCCGGAGCCGAGCCGCCGCCGGCGCCTATCGACCGCCCTCACCCACCCCTTCCCCAGCGCCGTTCACCAAGCCGACCACCAGCCCGAGCCGACCGCCGCCACAGCTGCCCCGCGGGCCGAGAGTTGACAGCGCTCGGACAAACGCCGGCGACCGGAGCCCGCGCGCCGCCCGCGCTAGAACAGGCTTCCCACGCCTTTCACCGCCGCGCTCCCGACGACGATCTCCACCACAACGCCGACGCAGGCGATCACGATCCCCACGATCACGACGAGGAAGTCCTCGAGGAGCACCCCGAGAGAGAGAAACACCACGCCGAGCGACGGCAGCGTGTCGAGCCCCGTGAACGGTGGCGCGACGAACGCGGCGATGGATCCGGCGAGCGCCAGCAGGCCGAAGACGATGTTGCTGACTCGATGGTGAAAGAGGAACCGCAGCCGGGGCTTCGAGATCCGCTCGAGCCGGCGGATCAGCTTCATCAGGCCGGTCAGGAAACGTTGCTGCTTGTCCCCGGCGAGCTGGAGCTTGCGCCACCGGGCCGGCAACCAGATCTCGTCCCGGTTGGCGATCAGCTGGAGGGCGAGCAGCATGGCGATGATCTCGAACACGTGCGTGGCGCCGCCAGTGGGCAGCGGCAGTGCCGGGACGCCGAGCAGGAGCACGAACAGCATCGCGAAGCTCTTCTCGCCGAACAGATCGATGAGGCTGCCGACGGTCTTCTCGCCATCGCCGGTCAGCCATCGCTCGAGCCCGTCACTGACCAGTTCCCGATCGGAACCGCGCTCTGCCTTGGGGGACGGCGGTGACTTGGAGGCATCGACCATACGACTCTTCACCATAGTCAGGCGACCTAGCCTCCAGCCACGACCTCGCTCAATTGACGCCGCCGCCTGAGGTAGCTTGACGGTGTGGCCGACACACCGAGCCCGCCCCCCGGCGACCGACCGGCCCGGCCGCGCCAGGACCGCATGGAGCGGTTCATCGAGGGCCGGCAGACGGGCAAGGGCATGCGACCGCGCAACGCCGCGTACCTGATCGCCTCGTTCTGGCTCTTCGCGGTCGTCGTCTTCGGCGTGATCGAACGGATCGCGGATCCGAAGACGTTCAAGACAATCTGGCTGGCGTTCTGGTGGGCGATCCAGACGGTGACGACCGTTGGCTACGGAGACATCGTCCCCGACCAGGCCAGCGGGAAGGTCCTGGCGGCCGTCTTGATGCTCGGTGGGCTGTCGCTGCTCTCGATCGTCACCGCGACGATCACGAGCTCGTTCGTGGCGCGCCGGCAGCGAGAGGCGCTGGCTTCAGGGGATGACCCCGTCCAGAACCAGCTGGCCCAGATAGGCGATCTGCTCACCGCGATGGAGACCGAGCTGCGAGACCTTCGCGCTGAATTGGCTCAGGACAGTGGCGGGGCACCACCAGCCGCTAAATGATTACGCCGTGAACCCCGCGATCGCGTCGCCGATCAGCGTGGCGGCGATCAGCAGGCAGATGACCGCCATGATGGCCCCGTTGTTGCGGACGAGCCACGTGCGCAAATCGCCGAGCACCTGCTGCAAGCGCCGCCAGGCCGGCCGTCTTGATCGGAGTGAACGTGTCGAGCTCGCCCATCCACTTGGGCGTCGTGGGCTCTCTCCCGCCACGGGGCGCAGGCGGCACTGCTGAGCGGCGATCAGCACGAGCAGCAGCCCGAGGAGCAGCTTGAGGATGCTGACCCACGTCTTTGGCTTGCCGGCGCTGCTCGCGCTCACGCCGCCCGCGACGAGCAGGACGATCGTCCCGACAACGGCCACGGTCACGAACCAGCCGGCCACGAACGCGGGACCGTTGATCTTCCCGCGCGGCGTGGTCAGCATCAGCACGACCGCAACGATTGGAATGGGACTCAGCGCGACGCCCAACGCCAACGGCAGGACGTTGCCGATCGCCTGGCCCATCGCGGGTCGCTATGTCACGAGGATCAGCTCTGCTTGCCGGCTGCCGCCAGCGCCTCGCCCAATCGCTCCTCGGTCTCGTTGTCGAGCGAGGTCTGGATGATCTTGCCGGGGATCTTGATCTCCGGGAGCACCTTGTCGACCGTGACCTTGCGGACGAGGAAGATCACGGCGGCTCCGCCGGGCTGTAGCGACTCCCCGAGCTGCTTCATGAAGTTGTCGTCCACGCCATAGTCGCTGAGTTTGCCGGCGGCGGCGCCCGTGGCCGCTCCGATCGCCATGCCCAGGAACGGCACGAAGAAGATCAGGCCGATCAAGCCGCCCCACAGCGCGCCACCGACCGCGCCGGCGCCGGCCGCGGACGGCTGATGGAGCTTCACGCTCCCATCCCCACGACGCTCCACGACGACCATGTCGTCCAGGTCGATGATGTGCGCCTTCTGCGCCTGTACGGCGTTCGCCGCTACCTGCTGGGCGGTCGCCAGATCGTCGTAACCGATGGCAACGAGATCACTCATACCAGTCCTCCGTTTCGCTTAAGGCAGCTAGCAATCGGGCAACCTTATTCGGTCGCCACTGCCCGATGCTGGCTGGTGGTGGGGTGAGGACGCCTCACCCGAGGAGGATGATCGGCCGGCCTCACCCGCTGAGCAGCCGGGCCGAACTCGCAGACTGCTGCGGCTTCGTAATACTGCCGGGCTATGTCAGAGGCCCAACCGGAAATCCTCGCCTCGTGGCGGGACACACCGACGACCCGCGCGATCACCGAGTTCGTCGCCAAGGCAACGACCGAGGGCGATCCTCTCTATCTGCCGCTCGCAGAGCGGATCGCCGTGTTCGACAACGACGGCACGCTATGGCCGGAAAAGCCGATGCCGGTCCAGCTGGACTTCATCGTGCGGGGATTCGCCGCGGCGGCGGAAGCCGAACCTGCGCTGCGCCAGCGCGAGCCGTACAAGTCGGCCTACGAGCACGACCCTCACTGGATGGGCGCCGCGGTCGTCAAGCACTACCAGGGGGACGACAGCGATCTCGAGTTGCTCATCCAAGCCCTATCCGAGGGCTCCGCCGGGGTCGAGGTTGAAGCGTACGGCGAGAAGGTCATGGCGTTCTTCGACGACGCCCAGCACCCGACGCTCGGACGGCGATATATCGAGTCCGCGTTCGCGCCGATGGTGGAGCTGTTGCGCTACCTCGAAGCAAACGGCTTCTTGACGTTCATCGTCTCAGGCGGAGATCGAGACTTCATGCGGTCCGTCGCCGAGCGGATCTATGAGATCCCGCGAGAGCGAGTGATCGGCTCGGGGTTCGGGACCGAGTACCGCGACGGCAAGATCGTCTACACCGACAAGTTCGATCTGTTCGACGACGGCCCGCAGAAGCCCCTGCACATCTGGGCGCGCACGGGCCGGCGCCCCGCCGTGGCCGCCGGCAACTCCAACGGAGACCTTCCCATGCTTCAGTTCGCCGGCCGCGATGACAGGCCCGCACTCAGGCTCGTCGTCCGCCACGATGACCCGGAGCGAGAGTTCGACGCCCAGAGCGGCGCCGAGCACGTGCTCGGCGCGGGCGTTCACCGAGGTCAGCGTCCGCGACGACTGGTCAACAGTCTTCGCCGGCTGAGTCCGCTAACCGTCAGTCGCGCGCCGACGGCAGACCCAGAGCGCCGTCAGCCGCCAGCGATCGATCCGAACAGCCGGCTGGTCATCGCCGTTTCCGGAGCGACCGAGCCGGCTGTCCGGCCCTGCTTCTACTGCAAGTAGCCCGCTCTCAGTGCGGCGGGGGCGGCGTCACTCTCGATGCCTCCCGGGAAGCGGCCCCAGTCCCGGGCGCGTAGCTGTAGTCGTCCTCCGAGCCAAGAATCAGCAGGCCGTAGACGATCCAGATACTCAACGCGAAGACCGCGATCGACCAGAACGGATACGCGGGAATGTCCAACAGCGCGCCGATCGCGGCGAGCGAGCCGACGATCACGCCGAACCACCGTCCGTAGCCGCCGCCACCGAACAGCGAGATCGACGCGAGGAGCTCGAGGATCCCGAGGATCAACGTGATCCATCCCCACGTCTTGAGGCTCGAAAACACGTAGTGCGTGTTGTGCACGAAGAATTTCGAGTTGCTGATCGCCGCAATGCCCCAGATGATGTTCAGCACTCCGCCGATCATCAGGAGGACCGCGGCGAATATGGCTCGCCCGACTCCTCTCGTTCCTTCCATCTGAACGCCTCCTTCCCCAGCACAAAACCGCGTGCGCCGGGACTTGTGAGCTAATCAGCGCAAAGGTTCGAGCACCTCGGCGTGAACCCTCTTCACCCGCCGAGGATGAACGGTTATTGCACGGGAACGATCTCGGCGCCAAATGGCACGAGCGAGATCGGGATCATCTTGAAGTTGGCGAGGCCGAGCGGGATCCCGATGATCGTGATGCACAGGGCTACGCCGGTGACCAGATGCAGCAGCGCCAGTTCCCACCCGAACAGAATGATCCAGATGATGTTGCCGATCAGGGAGCCCGCGCCGGCGCTCGGCTTGCGCACGACCGTGCGCCCGAACGGCCAAAGCGCGTACCCCGCGATCCGCAGCGCCGCGACCCCGAACGGGATCGTGATGATGAGGATGAAGCAGATCACCGCCGCGATCGTGTAGCCGATCGCGAGCCAGAAGCCCGCCAGCACCAGCCAGATGATGTTGAGGATGAAACGCACCACGGACAACTCTAGTGGTAGGAAGCCGGGGCCGCATGCGGCCCCGGCCGGGTGCGCGCATGCGCGCACCCGCGGGTCGGCGCATGCGCCGACCCGAACACCAATAGAGGCCTAGCCCGTCGTGGTCGTCGTCGACGTCACCGTCGTGGTGCTGGTGCTCGTCGAGGTGACGGTGCTCGCCGGCGTCGTCGTCGTCGTGGTCGTCGTCGTCGTGGCGGTCGAGGGCGTCGAGGAGGACACCGAGGAGGGCTTGCCCTTGACCGTCTTCTCGACGGTCGTCGTCTTGCTGCTGCTGCTGCCGCCGCCCGAGACCGCGAGCGCGATCCCGGCGCCGACGAGCAGGGCGACGACGGCGGCGAGCGCGACCCACCCGGCACTCACCCCGCGACGCGGCCTCAGGTCGTAGCCACAGTTCGGGCAGAAGCCCGCGTCGGAGGACACCGGCGCGTGGCAGTGGGGGCAGCGGTAGTCGTAGCTCGAGGTCCTCGGGGGCTGTTCGCCGGTGCTCATCTCGCTATAGGTATCAGGGACTGAGGACGCACCGGAACCCGATGTGCGAGGTCGAGGTGTCGATCGCCTCGCCCTGTCGGGCCGCGGGCCGGTAGCGCAGGCAGTAGTTCGGCGCGCACAGGTGCGAGCCGCCCTTGATCACCTTGCGGGGGATCGGCTCGCCGCTCTGGCTCTGCGGCACGCGCGGGTTGTGCGGCACGCAGCACGCCTTCGCCGCGTCGGCCTGATGGCCGGGTGTGAAGAAGTCGACCGTCCACTCCCACACGTTTCCGGCCATGTCGTGGAGCCCGTAGCCGTTGGCCGGGAAGCGCTTGACCGGCGAGGTGCCGAAGTAGCCGTCGGTCTCGAGGTTCTGCCACGGGAACTCGCCCTGCCACGTGTTGGCCATCATCCGGTCGCGGGGCGCGAACTCGTCGCCCCAGGTGAACACGGCGCCGTCGAGTCCACCGCGGGCCGCGTACTCCCACTGCGCCTCGGTCGGAAGCTGCTTGCCGACCCAGCGCGCGTACGCCTCGGCGTCCTCGGGGGCGACGTGGACCACCGGGTGAAGCTCGCGTCCGCCGGCGTTGCTCCCCGGCCCCTCGGGCGCCCGCCAGAACGCCCCTGGGGTCCATTGCCACCAGTTGCGGACGTCGCGCAGGTCGACCGGCCCGCTGGTCGGCCGGAACACGAGCGAGCCCGGGACCAGCAGCTCTGGGTCCGCGTCCGGGTAATCGGCCGGATCCGGGCTTCGCTCCGCCCACGTCACGTGCCCGGTCGCCTTCACGAACCGCCGGAACTCGGCCACGGTGACCGGATGCTCGTCGACCCAGAAGCCGTCGAGCTCGGCGCGATGGACCGGACGCTCCTCGGGATAGAAGTCCTCCGAGCCCATCGCGAACGTCCCCGCGGGCACCCAGCGCATGTCCTTGGGTCGCGACTCCGGCGGGGACGGCGCTCTGACGCTCGTGCTCACGTCTGACTGTATATCTGCTCGTTCGCCTCTTCGGCGCTTATCAGCCCGATCGCGACCAGGTCGAGCGGATGCACCCACGCGTCGGCGAGATGGAAGCCGCCGGCGCTGTGGACGGCCTCGCGCAGGCCGATCGCCCAGCGGTGCTCGATCAGCGCCACGGCTGCCGCCTCGGAGTCTCCGAGCGCGTCCTCGATGTACCAGACATCGTCGGGCAGGACCTCGCCGTCCTCCGCGGCCGCGGCCCCGATCTCCGCCCCGGCCACGGCGCCCTCCTCGCCTGCGGCGCCGAGACCGATCAGGGCGCCGACGGTCGCGCCGAACTCCTCGCTCTCTTCAGTCGAGAGGTCGGTTCCGCGCAGACGAATGATGTTGCCGTCGGCGTCCTTGCTGACGAGCGCCACGTCGATCAGACGGATCGTGTCGCTCTCGCGCAGGCGGTCGAGCTCGGCCTTGATCTGACCGTGGAAGTCCGGGTCGGAGAAGCCGAGCACAAGCAGTTGAACAGGTCCGATGGTCATGAGTTTCTCCTAGCTTCCGATCAGCTTCGCCTTGGCGGCGTTGAACTCTTCATCCGTGAGCACGCCGGAGGCCTTGAGATCCCCGAGCTGTTTGAGCTGGGCGACCATGTCGTCGCCGGCGGGCGCCGCCGGGGCGGGAGGAGCGGGAGCTGGCGGGGGTGCTTGTTGAGCTTGCAGGTCAGCAATCTGCGCGTCCTGGTCCTGCTCCGCTTGGGCGTGGCGCTGGCCGGCCCTGCCGGCCATGTAGCCCGCCCCTCCAACCATCGCCGCGCGAGCGAGCGGCCGACGTCGTCGCATGCCCATATGAGTCGCCTTCCGATTCGAGTGTGTCGTGGCGCGCGAAACGCACCACCGAGTGAAGTCTGAGATCCAACGGGTTAACGGTCATCACCCTGGGTGGGTGATGCGCCAGCCTACAGCTTGACGACCACGAGAATCAGCGAGCCGACCGCGAGCACGAGCGCGCCTGCCGTCAGCCAGAGCACCAGCGACGAGGACATCTCCGAGTAGCTCCCGCGCCGGAGCGCCTCTGCGGTTCGCTGCTGGCGGATCGCGCCCGCGAGCAGGACGGCGATCGCCAGGAGCGCATAGCCGATCCCCAGCAACGTGAACGGCCATCGCGCGCTGTGAACGACGTCGGGCAGGACTCGCCCGACCCCGATCGCCACCGCCGCGGCGCCCAACGCCGTTCGCCACCACGCCAGCCACGTTCGTTCGGCGGCGAGCCAGGTGCGGCGCGTTGCATCACGTGCGTCCGGCTCGGGGCCTTGGGGCTCGGGCGGCATAACGCGACTCTAGGCCGTCGGCTTCGGAAAGTTCAATGGCAGCGGGACCCGGTCAGGGAGCCACCGAGGGCTCGTGAGACTGCTCAGTCGTCGATCTTCCTCCAGATCGACTGCTCGTCGTGTTCCTCCCAGTCGGCGCCCGCGCCGCGACTGTGCTCAGAATGCCGCTTCCCGCCCCGACGTCGAGAACAACGTCGCCGGGGCGCACCACCGCGTTGATCGCACGCCGGAAGGCCTCGGTGCGAACGCGGTCGCAGATCATTGTCCGGTGCACCTCGATCTCCGCGTACATCGGGTCCGGCGGGTTCCTGATCGGCGTCCGCACGTGCATACTGTAAGTCGCCCGTCGGCATCCTAGGTTCAGACGCCGGCGCCCAGGTTGTGGTCGGCCGAACGAACGGGAAGGAGTTCTCGATGGGATTCAGCGACGTTGTCATCAGCCTCCGGGGACTCGACGAAGTCGGCAACAACGCGTTCGCCGAATGGCTGATCGAAGCCGATCACACGGGGCCGTTCGTCCTCGGCGAGGATGCGGTGTTGGAAGCGACGGGACGGCGTATCCAGTTGGCCGGCGCCACGGCGGCGGACTTCCGCGATGGGAAGATCCGTTCGTTCCGGACGTACTTCGACGACATCTCGCTAATCGAGCAGATCGTCGGCGTCTGACCAGCTGGTCGCTGTGGAGTTCCACGTCGAGGACAATCCGGACCCTCTCGACATCGAGGAACTCGAAACGCAGATCCGTCGCGAGGCGTCCGCCGCCATGGGACTCGGTGACGAGGTCGAGTTGGCGATCTTCGTGCGCGACGCCGGCAAGGTCGTGGCCGGCATCGCAGGGTGGACCTGGGGCGACTGCTGCGAGCTACAGAGCCTGTGGGTGGAGACAAGCCTGCGAGGTCACGGCCTGGCGACTCGGCTCATCGCCGCCGCCGAGGCCGAGGCGGCGTCTCGCGGGTGCACACAAACCGTCCACTTCACCTACGACTTTCAGGCGCGAGCCCTCTATGAGCGGAACGGTTACGAACTGGTGGGTCGCGTCGAGGACTTCCCATCAGGGACAGACGTCCTCTGGTACCGCAAGGCCTTGAACCCAGAACTCTCAGGGCCCTAGCCGTAGGCACGTGCTGGCGCAAATCGTGCACACGAACGCCACAGAGTTGCTCGGCGAGCTCGACAGTCTGGACCGCGCTGTCTACGCGGCGGTGGCGAGGAGCCGGACCCCGGAGCTCGACCGTTTCATGGCGCAGATATCGGATGCCGCAAATTATTCGCGGCTGTCGCTGGCGTCCGCAGCGGCGCTGGCGGCCGGGCGCGGCGAGCGGGGACGCGAGGCCGCCAAGCTCGGCTTGGCCTCCGTCGCCGTCACGGCGGCCGTCGTCAACATCGTGATCAAGCCGCTCGGCCGCAGACAGCGCCCGGACCCGAGCGCCCACCGGGTGGCGAGCGTCCGGCGGGTGCGGGTGCCGAAATCGCGCTCGTGGCCATCGGGGCACACGGCCGCGGCGTTTGCGTTCGCGACCGGCGTCAGTGACGTGCTTCCCGGTGAGGGGGCGCTGCTCCACCTGCTCGCAACCGTGGTCGCGTACTCGCGGGTGCACACCGGCGTTCATTACCCCAGTGACGTGATCGTCGGCGCGCTCACCGGGACGATCGTCAGCCGCCTCGTCGTCGACAAGCTAACCGGGGCCGAAGGCGATCGCGGCGAGCGTCCGCAGGCCGATCAAGCCGTTCTCGGGTAGCGCCGCGGACGGTGAGCGGCCGGGGTGGCTGGGGGCGATCCGCACCCTGAGCGCGCCCGGACGCATGGTGAAGCGGACGGGCGGGTCCAGCAGCGCCGCCTCGCCGTCGATCCCCGCGGGTAGCTGCGCGTCCCCGTCGATCTCCATCGACGGCCCCGACCACAGCTGCATCAGTCCGCCACCCGTCCCTCCGCGCGGCCCGATCACCGCGACGCCGAGCGTCCCGGTGTCGATCCGGGGACGCGTCCCCGCGCCGACGGCGCGGCCAAGGCGGTACGGGTTGTTGGAGACCAGCAGCGCGACGCCACCCTCGTGGGTGAGTCCATCGGGAGTGTGCCATCGCAGGGCGGGCGCGTGCCCGGACGGGCCCGCCACCTCCGGAATTGTGTCGAGCAGTGTTCGCAGCTTCGCATCGCGATAGCCGGTGCTCTGCACGGCCTGGGCGTAGAGCCCGAGCGAGACGTTGTTGACGAACACGCGGCCGTTGACCTCGGCCAGATCGACGGTCTGTTCCCAGCCGTTGACGAACGCATCGAGCGCGCCGACGACGTCGTTCCGATCGACGCCGAGATCGAGCGCGAAGTGGTTGCGGGTGCCCGCGGGAATGCACGCATAGGGCAGTCCGGCGTTTGCGGCGGCCGCCGCGACGACCGCCTGCGACCCGTCGCCGCCCGCCATCGCGAGCCCGTCCGCGCCACCTTTCAGGGCCGCTTCGACGAGCGCCTCGAGCGTCGTGTCGAACGTCAGCTCGATCGGCTCGATGCCGCGCCGGCGCGCCTCGTCCGCGACGTGGAAACGCTCCGCCTTGCCTCCGCCCGAACGGGGGTTGAAGAACAGCACCGGGTGAAGCGGCGCCGGCGCCGGCGGCTTGCGCACGCGGACGGTGACGGCCACTCGGGCGGCGGCGATCGCGCCCACCGCCGTCAGTACGATGGCGATCGTGAGCCCGGCGCTGCGACCCAGCAGCAGGGCCAATGCCGCCGCCAGCGCCACGATCGCGATCCCCACGGAGATCGCGCGCACGGCGCCGCGCCGGAACAGCCCGTGCCAGCCCAGGACGAGCGCCACGAGGGTGAGGGCGAGGACGAACAGGCCGCGAGGAAAGTGCTCGACGAGCGATATCACCGCGAGCACGATGCTGCCCACGCCGAGCACGATCGCCAGCAGCGCCGCCAGGCGCCTACCGATCGACGAGGTCATCTTCGTCGCGCGAGTCCCGGAGCCAGGACATCATCGTCGGCAGGAAGCCTAGAACCGCCGCTTCCCGATCGGTGAGTTTGTGCGTGAGCGTCGGCCGGCTCGACCCCCGCGGGGGGCGACTGCCACGGCCTTGGGACATCTTCTGCGTATATGGCAGAAGATCTCCCAAGCTTGGGCTGGGCCGGGAGAGCGCGATAGTCGCGTGTGTCAGCCATCGGAGCGCGAGAGTATGTGGCGCGCCAATGGGACGGTCAATGATGCGCGCACCCCAATCTACAGGCGTGCCGAGACTGCGTTACCGTACTGGCGGGATGTCGGCAGGGTCATCCGACTGTCGTGAATCCTCCCGGATCCCCGGCCTTGTCTACTGCGACCGACGTGCACACCAACCAGCGGACCCGAGTGGTCATCGCTGAGGACGCCTACCTGGTCCGCGAAGCGCTCGTCCAGATCCTGTCGAGGGCCGACGGGATCGAGGTGGTGCGCACCTGTCAGGACCGCGACTCGCTGCTCGCCGCCGTCCGCGAGGACCGGCCCGACGCCGTCCTCACCGACATCAGAATGCCGCCGACCGGGACCGACGAGGGGATCCAGGTCGCGCGCACGCTCCGCCAGACCGACCCGGAGATCGGGGTCGTCGTCCTCAGCCAGTTCGCCGACGCGAGCTACGTTCTGTCGCTGCTGGAGTCCGGCTCCGCCGGACGGGCCTACCTGCTGAAGGAGCGCGTGCGCAACCCGACGCAACTGGTCTCGGCGATCACTTCGGTCGCGGCCGGCGAGTCGGTGATCGACCCGGCGGTCGTCGACGTGCTCGTCCATGCGCGGGCACAGGCCTCGCACTCGCCGCTGTCCCAGCTGACGGCCCGCGAGCACGACGTCCTGGCCGAGATCGCGCAGGGCAAGAGCAACGCGGCGATCGCGGCGTCGCTGTACCTGACCAAGCGCGCCGTCGAGAAGCACGTCAATGCGATCTTCATGAAGATGGAGCTCGGCAGCCCGGAGGACGTCAGCCGGCGTGTGAAGGCGGCGCTGATCTTCCTCGCAGGGGACGCTTCGTAGTCGATCAGTCCGCTGACGCTCGGGGCGTCGCCGGGATCTCGGCGCTGATCCGCGTCCCGCGATGGATCGGGCTGTGGATCTCGATGGTGCCACCGATCCCCTCGACGCGATCGCGCAGCCCTTCGAGGCCGAGCCCGGCGTGCTCGACGGCACCGCCGACCCCGTCATCCTCGACGAGCACGTTGAGAACCCGGGGTCGTAGATCGAAGCGGACCCAGATACGCGAGGCGCGGGCGTGCTTCTGGGCGTTCGTGACGGCCTCGGCGACGACGAAGTAGGCGGTCGATTCGGTCCCATCGTCGAGCCGCTCCGATGGAGCGTTGATCACATCGACCGGCACGCTCGAGGTGCCGGCGATCGAGGCAATCGCGCTGGCGAGGCCGTAGCACGAGAGCACCGGTGGGTGGATGCCGTGAGCGAGCGCTCGGAGCTCGTCGATCGCGACCAGCAACTCAGCCTGCGCCGATTCGAACAGAGCCTCGGCGCGCGACGGCTGGGCGCGGACGTCTTCCGCGCCCAGCGCGAGGTGAGCCGCGAGCGCCACCAGCCGCTGCTGCGCGCCGTCGTGGATGTCGCGCTCGAGGCGCCTGCGTTCGATGTCGGCGGCATCGATCAGCCGGGCCCGCGATGCCCGCAGCCGGCGGGAGAGGGTCCGGCGCTCGCACACCACGGCCGCCATCGTGAGCGTGGAGACGGCCGCCACCACGAGATACAGCTGGGCATTTAGCACGGTGCGGTTAATCGAATGGAACACGAACGGACCGTGGAAGTGGGTGGTCCCCCAGATCGTGAGGGCGGAGGAGATCAGGATCGCGAGGGTCGCGCCACGCGGCCCGAAGCGCAGAGCGGCCCAGATCAGGGCGGGGAAGACGATGTAGCTGAGCGGGCGTCCCACATCCAGTCCGAGGACCGACAGCCCGAGGAGCGTGAGCAGCAGGGCCGATCCCTCGCGCCCGCGGCCGCGAAACCACTCGGGCGCGGGGCGGCAGATCCACGCCAACGCGAACGGCACGACGATCACCGCGCCGGAGAAGTCCCCGAGCGCCCACGTGCGCCACACTGCCGGCACCGATTTGTAGACGACGTTCCCGAGCTCGAGGGAACCCACGCCGATCGAGGCGCTGATCGCGCAGCCGACCGCGATCGACACGACCGTGATCGCCACTCCGTGCAGCGAGGCCAGCGGATCGGAGCGGGGGAGGAATCGCCGCATGATGACCACGGCAATAACGATCTCCAGCACGTTTCCGATCGTCTGGCCGATCGCGGAACCGATCGGCAGCGCCGAGTAGTTGTCGACGAGGAGGTCCCCGATCAGGATCCCGGGCCAGAACCGCAGTCCCGCGAAGTACAGGAACGCGATCCCCACGCCCACCGGGAGCCACGTGACCGCGGCGACCGGGCCGGAGAACCCCAGTGCGTATCCGAGGTGGGCCGAGGCGTAGTACAGCAGCACGAGCACGCCCAGTCCGACGAGGTACTGACCCTGGAACCCCTCCAGCGCGCCAGGCGTCCGGCTGCGCTGCGCCACGCGGCCCCGTGCGCCCTGAATAGCGGCCTCGATCAACGAGACGCCGGCCATAAACCGGAAGCATGCCACCCCGCGCGTCTTTTAACAGTGAGGTGGCCGTGAATGCCTGCTGTGAGGTCGCGTGCTTGAGTTCAACCATCACCGCCTACGCCACCCTTCTCTCGTCGGTCTCACTGGGCCCGATGCGCCTGCGAAATCGGGTCGTCTCCAGCTCGCATCAGACGACGCTGGTCCATGACCATCTGCCGACCGATGCGCTGGTCGCCTACCACGCCGCGCGCGCCGCCGGCGGGGTCGCGGCGATCTTCATCGAGGCGACCGCCGTACACCCGACGGGCCTGCTGACGCCGCATACCCTCGGCGGTTATCTGCCGGAGATCGCGCGGGGCTACAGCCGCCTCGCGGACGCGCTGCACGCGCACGAGACGAAGCTGCTCGTGCAGCTCTTCCACGGCGGGCGGGAGCAGTTCGGAGCGCCGCCGCGGGCGCCGGCGGTGGCGCCCTCGGCGGTGCCCTCGCCGCGCTTCAAGAGCGAGCCGAGAGCGCTGAGCACGCGGGAGCTGCGCGAGATCGTCGACGGGTACCGGACGGCCGCCCGGCTCGCGCGCGATGGCGGCGTCGATGGGATCGAGCTCTCGTTCTCGCATGGCTACCTCGTGCCCCAGTTCTTCTCGCCGGCGACGAACCTGCGGGAGGATGCGTACAACGGCGATCTCGACGCGCGACTGCGGCTCGCCCGCGAGATCATCGCGGCGGCCCGCGCCGGCGCCGGCGAGCTCGCCGTCGGCGCGCGCCTGAGCGCCGACGAGCTCGCGCCCGGGACGCTCGACGCGCGCGCCTGCGCCGAGATCACGCGGGCGTTATGTGCCGACGGGGGCCTCGACTTCGTGTCGTTCGTCCTTGGCCATTCCGCGAGCTATTTCGGTTCGACGTGGATCGCACCGCCGCCCCCGGTGGCGGAGAACGCGATCGCGTCGAAGCTGGCACTCGCGCGCGAGGCCGCCGGCGCCACCGCGGTGATCGCCAGCACGCGGATCGTCGATCTCGAACACGCCGAGGAGCTGCTGACCTCGGGCGGGGCCGACGTCGTCGGCATGACCCGAGCGCTGATCGCCGACCCCGACCTCGTGCGCAAGACGATCTCCGGCGCCGCAGGCGACGTGCTCGAATGCATCGGCTGCAATCAGAGCTGCATCGGCCATTACCACGTGGGCGTCCCGATCGGGTGCGTCGTCAATCCGCGAACCGGGCGCGAGGAGACGCTGCCGCGCCCGGTGCGGCGCCCGCGCCAACGGCGGGTGCTCGTCGCCGGCGGCGGGCCCGCCGGGGTGGCGGCGGCGATCGAGGCAGCGCTGGCGGGAGACGACGTGGTGCTCCGCGAGCGCGAGGCCGAGCTCGGCGGTCAGCTTCGCCTCGCCGGCCGGGCGCCGGCGCACGTCGAGACGTGGGAGCGCTGGCTGCGGACGGCGCGGCGGCGGCTGGAGCGGCTCGCCGTCTCGGTCGAGCGGGGACGAGAGGTGGGGCTCGCCGACGCCGATGAGGCGTGGGATCTCATCGTCGTCGCCACGGGGGCGAGGGCGTACGTGCCGTGGTTCCGGGCAGAGCTCGACGGCGTCTCCGTGGTCGACGGCTGGAGCGCGCTCGCTCAGCCGGCGGCGGTCCGGGGCCCCGTACTGGTGGCCGACTGGGGCGGCGAGTGGACGGGGCTCGATGCCGCCGAGGTGCTGCGGGCCGCGGGTCACGACGTACAGCTCGCCTGCGCGGCCGTCCACCCCGGCGAGACCCTGCATCAGTACCAGCGCAATCTGTACCTGGCGCGGCTCGATCTCGCCGGCGTCCGGGTCCGCCACCACACCGAGCTCGCACTCGAGGGGGGCCGGCTGCGCCACGCCTTCTCCGGCCGGGAGGAGCCGCTACCGGCGGTGGCGACGGTCGTGCTGGCGCAGGGGCGGGTGCCGGAGGGAGCGCTGTGGGAGTCGCTGGGCGGCCGACCGGGGTGCGTGGCCGCCGGCGACGTGCTCGGGCCGCGGTCGCTCGAGGAGGCGGTGCTCGAGGGCACGCTGGCGGTGCGCGAGGACACGCCCGGGGTGCGCTGAGGCCCGCTCTAGATTTGCGATTCGATCTGCTCCACGTTGCGCTCGACGCGGTGCTCGAGCGCGCGGAGGCGCCGCAGGCGCCGGGGCGACTTGACGGTGCGGTTGGTGAACAGCGTCGCCACGGCGCACCCGAGGAAGCAGGCGGCGCCGAGCGCCGTGTTCCAGTTCGAGGCGGCGAGGTCGAGTATCGAGCCCTTCGAGGGGACCAGATAGCCGGCGATCGCCGCGATCCCAAAGAAGATGCAGCCGAGCAGGTTGACCGCCGGCTCCCACCATCCGCGTGCGCCTTTCCTGGGTAGCCAGCCGCGCCGCGGCGATGCCCGATACGCGATCGCGCCCGACACCAGGAAGCAGACCGACCCGAACGCGTCGGGTCGCCACACGAGCTTGTCGTACTCGGGGTTGGTCAGCGCCGTATTCAGCGCCTGGTACGTGGTGACGTTGAAGAACAGCGTGCCGGCCGACTGGACGATCGCCGCCCACCACGCGGCCCGGCCGGCGGTGTCGGCGTGGCGCTCGGGAAACGCGAGGGAGCTTTGCAGGGCGCCGCCGGCGGTGAACAGGATCGAGCCGACGAAGAACGTGATCGCGTCGGCCTGGTCGCCGACGAGGTTGGCGAAGCCCGGGAACGGGCCGACGAGGAAGCACGTCGACCCGATCGCAAAGCACAGCGCCATCCACCGCTCGCGGGTCATGGGCGCCATGGTATGGGCGGGCGGTCGCGGCGGGGCGGTGGCGCCTCAAACGGCGCGACCGGCGGGCTACAGCTAGGCCTGCGCGCCCTGGGCCGACGGGCGCAGCGGCCTCCCCGGCGGGAAGGCGCGGAACGCCTCGAGCTCGAAGCGCAGCTGGCGCACGAGCGAGTGGCCGGCGAGGACCTGCTCGAGCATCTTCAGGCTCGCGGTGTAGTGCCCGATCTTCTTGCGGGTGTCGGCGGGCAGGGGCGCGCCGTCGAGCCGAGCGTGGGCGACGCGCGTTCGGAGCTCGCGGAGCTTGGCGAGCTTGTCGGCCGCGAAGATCGCGGCCGCGTCCGCCCCGGCGCCTCGCACCTGCTTTCTGAGCGCCGCCTTGCGCGCGCGTTCGGAGCGGATCTTCGGGTTCTCGGTCACGGCGGCGACGAGCCCCTCGATACGGGGACCGAACGTGGCGTTGATCTGCTCGAGATCGACGCTGGTGCTCTCGACCACGTCGTGGAGCACGCCCGCTGCCACCACCTCGTCTGAGGCTCCGCAGCTGTAGAGCAGAGACGCGACCTCGAGCGGATGGAGGATGAACGGCGCTCTGTCGGAGTCGCGGCGCTGGCCTCGGTGGAAGCGCCGGGCAAACTGGACCGCGGTTTCGGTCAGCTTGAAATCCCGTGAGAACGTGGGAACACCATTCCCCGTTGTTGCAGCAGCAAACGTTTGCGTGTGCACTGTCTCAGCGTAGCTGGGGTGATCGTTCGGACTCACCCTCCGTCCCGTCGTGGGTTTCACAACTTACCAACACCGCAAAATGCGGCTTTCTCGCGGGGGAACGCGGATTGGTCTGCGCCGGAGCTCGCCGGCGGGACCTCTCCGGCGAGGCGGGAACGACCAGCGTCAGGTGGTCTTGACCTCGGCGTCCGGGAGCAGCTCCGCCGCGCGCATCGGGACGCCGGCGGCGGCGTAGGCATCCGGGGCGTCGAGCGTCTCGGCCTGCAGCAGCGCGTGCGCGAGGCTGTCGAGCTGGTCTCGATGGTCGGTGAGCAGCTGGGTGACCTCGACGTGGCCCTCATCGACGATGCGCCGGACCTCCTCGTCGATCAGGTACTGGGTCTGCGGCGAGGTTTCCGATGCTCCGGGCAGCAGCGGTCCGGATCCGTCGGACGGTATGACGGTGATCGGCCCGATCTTGTCGCTCATCCCCCACCGGCCGACCATCTGGCGGGCGATCTGGGTCAGCTGCTGGATATCGGACTCGGCCCCCGTCGTGATCTTCCCGTAGACGACCTCCTCGGCGACACGGCCGCCGAGGGAGACGTTGATCTTCGCCTCGAGGTCCTCGCGCGAATACGAGACCACGTCCGCGTCGGGCGTCGAGAGCGTTACCCCCAGTGCCTGCCCGCGCGGGATGATCGAGACCTTGCGCACCGGATCGGCGTTCGGCGTGAGCATCCCGACGAGCGCGTGACCGGATTCGTGGTAGGCGGTCCGCTCGCGATCGTCGGGACTCAGCACGATCCCGCGCGGGGCGCCGAGCAGGATCTTCTCGAGCGATTCGGTGAAGTCCGCCATCTTGACCTTGGTGTGGTTGAGCCGAGCCGCCAGCAGCGCCGCCTCGTTGCACAGGTTGGCGAGGTCCGCCCCGACCATTCCCGGCGTCGAGGCGGCGAGCGCCTCGAGATCGACGTCGTCGTCGAGCGGGATCGCGCGCGTGTGAACCTGGAGGATCTTGACCCGCCCGATCTTGTCAGGCGGCTGCACGGCCACGCGGCGGTCGAAGCGCCCGGGTCGAAGCAGCGCGGGGTCGAGGATCTCCGGCCGGTTCGTGGCGCCGAGGACGACAACCGCGACGTTCGATTCGAAACCGTCCATCTCGGTCAGGATCTGATCGAGCGTCTGCTCGCGTTCGTCGTTGGCCCCGGTGATACCGGCGCTGCCCTGGCGCGAGCGGCCGATCGCGTCGAGCTCGTCGATGAAGATGATCGCCGGCGCGGCCTCCTTCGCCTTCGCGAACAGGTCCCGCACGCGCGCGGCGCCGACGCCCACGATCGCCTCGATGAACTCCGAGGCGGCGATCGAGAAGAAGGCGGCCTTGGCCTCGCCGGCGACCGCCCGTGCGAGCAGCGTCTTTCCGGTGCCCGGTGGTCCGTACACGAGCACGCCGTGCGGCATCCGCCCGCCGAGCCGTTCGTAGCGCTCGGGCGTTTTCAGGAAGTCGACGATCTCGCTCAGCTCCGCCTTCGCCTCGTCGATGCCCGCGACGTCGTCGAACGTGACCATGATCTTCTGCGGGTCGGCCCGTCGCGCCTGGGAGCGGCCGAAGTTGCCGATCCCGCCGATCCCGCCACCGCCGGCGGTGGCGCGCCGCGCGAGGAGCACGAACAGGCCGACGAGCAGCAGCGTCGGGCCGAACCCGAGCAGCAGCTCGGCCAGGATCGACGTGCCGGGGTTGGGGTTGGTCGCGTTGACCTCGACGCCCTGTGAGCGCAAGAGCGTCGTCAGCTGATTGCTGTTCCAGAACGACGGGACCTGGGTCGAGAACAGGTCCGTCGGCGTCGCCTTCGAGTTGCTCGGCGGATAGCGCACGTTCGCCTTGAACGTGCCCTGGATCGTGTCGGACTTGGACGAGATCGACTTCACCTGGCCGGCTTCGAGCTGATTCAGGAAATACGGGCTGAACGGGACCTTCACCCGCGGCTTGCCCGACTTCTGGAACGCCAGAACCGAGATCCAGTTCAGGGCGAGCAGGACGATGACGAAGATCCAGAAGCCACGCAGGCGGTGAGGCGGAGGCGGCTTGTGCTCGTCGGGCATCCCGCGACCGTCGGGCGCCGGCGTCACCCGCCAGCCCTGCTTGTCCTGCTTGTCCTGCGGCATCGTCGGCGCAGGCGCGCGGCGACCCGATGCGTCCTCTTCTGCGGCGCCGGTGGCCGGAGTGTCTTCGCTCACAGCACCATTCTGACGACTAAGAGCATTCTGTCGGATAAACACCTCGCCGCAAAGGTAGGCTCCGCCCAATACCGGACACCCCCGACCCCAGCGCCCCCAAGGAGGTCCGATGGGTTTCGACCAGTACCACGAGCCGCCGGAGGAGCTGCCGGCCCCTACGCGGACGTTCGCGCGCCTCTGCGCGTCGCTGACCGAAGAAGCAGAGGCGATCGGCTGGTATGAGCAGCGAATCGCAGTCGAGACTGATCCCGAGGCGCTCGCCGTGATGAGCGACGCGCAGGGCGAGGAGTTCAAGCACTTCAGCATGGACCTCGAGTTCCTGCTCCGCCGCACCCCGGCGTGGCGTGAGATAGCCCAGGGGATCCTGTTCCAGAGCGGCGACATCGTCGAGCACGGCGAGGAGGCCGAAGCCGAGACGTTCGAGGGCGATGGATCGGGAGCCGAGGGCAGCTACGACGGTTCGCTCGGGATCGGCGCATTGAGAGGAGTGGCGTGATGAACCACCTGCTTCGTGAAAAGGCGCCGATCAGCGACGCCGGCTGGAGCATGCTCGATCAGGAGGCGCGCGACCGGCTCACCCCGGCGCTCGCCGCGCGCAAGCTGGTCGATTTCTCCGGCCCGAACGGCTGGGAGTATTCGGCGACGAACCTCGGTCGTGTCAGCCCGCTCACGGCGCCGCCGTCCGACGGGGTGTCGGGGCTGCAGCGGCGAGTCCTGCCGCTGGTCGAGGTCAGGGCGGACTTCGAGCTGTTGCGGGCCGAGCTGCGCGACGGCGACCGCGGCGCCGACGACGTCGACCTTAAGGCGCTCGACAAGGCGGCTCACCAGATCGCGGTCGCCGAGAACGTGGCGGTCTTTCACGGCTGGAAGAACGCGATCACCGGTATCGCCGAGGCCTCGCCCTACAAGCAGGTATCGCTCGGCAAGGTCGCCGACCAGTACCCGCGGCCGGTGGCCGGCGCGATCGAGGAGCTGCTGTGCAACGGCGTCAGTGGTCCGTACGGCCTGGCGCTCGGGCGCGAGCAGCACCGGCGGGTCGTCGAGACCGCCGAGCACGGCGGCTACCCGCTGCTCGACCACCTGCACAAGATCCTCGAGGGCCCGATCGTCTGGGCGCCCGGCGTGAAGGGAGCCGTCGTGGTCAGCCTCCGGGGCGGCGACTTCATCTTCGAATCCGGGGAGGACCTCTCGATCGGCTACGACTCACACGACGGCGAGGTCGTGCGCCTGTACCTGGAGGAGAGCTTCAGCTTCCACGTGGCGACGCCGGAGGCCGCGGTGGCGCTCAAGGACTAGTCGCCCGAGTCGAGCCCGTCGCGCCCGCTCGGGTCGCGGCGGTCCCCCAGAGCCGGTTGCCCTCGAGCGGAGCCGCCGGCTGCACCTCGAGGACCATCATCAGCGCCGCCCCTTCCGGGGGATCGGAGGCGGCCAGCACCTGCCACGAGCGGGCCGGCGCGATACAGAGCTGACCCGGTCGCAGCTCGCCGAACGACATCGACTCACCGTCGCGGTGTTCGATGTTCTTGCCCGCGATCCGCTCGGCGAGCTCCGTGGCGAGTCCGACCTCGTTGTGGGGCTGCCCGTCGCGTATCCGCTCGGCGTCGACCAACACGACCTCGGCGATCCTCGCCGTCTCGCCGACCACGATCGCGACCGGCGTTGAGATCGCCGCCGCCACCGCCTCGCCGGGGCCGCCGAAGGCGGACGCGCCCGACACGGTCCGCTGCCCGACGAGCACCAACGACGGCTCCTGGGTGACGACCGCGTTGACGATCCCGTCGGCGAACGAACTCGTCACGAGCAGCGTCGGGTCGGTGTCGACTCCGATCGAGAACCCGACCCGGCGCAGCTCGGCGATCCCGGCCTGATGTGCGCTGCGCTCGCCCGGCGGGCAGCTGAGCAGCCCCCGGACCACGCCCGTGTCCGGAGCCGCGATGCGTGCCGCGATCTCGAATCCGAGCTCGGCCTGGCCTGCATCCTCCAACGCAACCAGGACGCGGTGGCCCAGGCGCTGACCGTCTTCGTGCGGGACGGCCACGTCGCCCTTGACTCGCTCGACGACGAATGTGGCGACAACGATCGAGACGAGGATCAGCACGAGCACTGCGTTGACGACCGACTGATCGAACAGGCCTATGTCGAACCCGATCACGGTCGCCGCGAGCGTCGCCGCCGCCTGCGGAATCGTCAGACCCCACATCAGTGCGGTCTCCCGGCCCGAGAGCTTTAGGACTCGGCCGGTCACCGCCGTGGCGACGGCCTTGCCGGCGAGTGCCGCGACCACGAACAGACCCGCGAACTTCAGCGTCTCGGCTTGAACCATCACGCTCGGCTGGAGCAGCATTCCGACGGAGACGAGAAAGATCGGCACGAACACGGCCGACCCGAAGAAGTCGATCCGGTCCATCAGCGGTCCCTCGTTGGGGACCAAGCGGTTGAGCCCCAGGCCGGCGAAGAACGCCCCGACGATGCCCTCGATGCCGACCATGGTGGCGAGCGTGGCCGCCGCCAGGAAGGCGGCGATCGCCAGCAGGTAGCGGACGATGCGGTCGGTCCCGAGGTAGCGGAACGCCAGCCGGACCAGCCGAGGCAGGATCAGGAACGAGAAGATCCCCAGCACGACCAGACCGAACACCACCTGCAGCGCGATGGACGCAGCCGACCCGCCCTCGAGCTGCGATCCGGACACGAAGGCCAGCACGACGAGCGAGGCCGTATCGGTGATCACGGTCGCCCCGACGGCGGTGGCCACGGCGCGGTGGGCGGCGAGCCCCGCGTTGCGGACCGTCGGGTAGACGAGCAGCGTGTGCGAGGCCATCAGCGAGCCGAGCAGGAGCGCCGCCGCCACCTCCCAGTGCATGGCGAACCCGATCGCGGAGCCGAACGCCATCGGGACCGCGAACGCGAGCACGCCGAACAGGCCGACCGCGCCGCGGTGGATCTTGACCAGTGTCAGATCGAGTTCGACACCGGCGACGAACATCAGGTAGAGCAGCCCCAGCTGCCCGAGCTCCGGGACGGTCGTGTTCCCGGAACCGATCAGGTCGAGTCCGTTGGACCCGATCACGTAGCCGCCCAGCAGCAGCCCGATGATGCCGGGCAACCGGGCACGCTCGAGCAGCGGCGGGCCGATGATGACGACCAGGAACAGGACGAGAAACTCCCAGGCCGCCCCCTCGGGGGACTTCACCGTGATCGATGCGAGCACGTGCATCGTCACATCAGGTTCGTTTGAATCAACGGGAGTGACTTCTCGGCGTCGTTCGCGGCCGAGCCCACCCAGACATGCACCAGGTGGTTCATCGTCCCGTCGTTGACGAACGCCTCCATCGCCGAATCGACGGCCTGCTCGTTGCTCGAGACCTTGGGCAGCGCCGCCGCGATCATCTCCGAGCCGGGCAGCTGCGCCACCGCGGTCAACCGCCCGCCCGAGCGCTCGGCCGTGACCACGGCGAGCGGCAGGTCGAGGAGGACGGCATCGATCTTGTGGGCTTCGAGCGCGGCCAGCATCTGCGAGGTGTTGTCGTAGATCCGCACCGGATCGTTCGGCGCGATCTCGCGGTTGATGATTCCGATGAACGTCGTCTCGCGGACGGCGCCCCAGCGGAGGCCCTGGGCGCTCTCCAGGTCCGGAACCGACGCGCCGTTCTGTACCACCACCGTCGGCGCCGCGTCCAGATACGGGGCCGAGAACGACAGCGACTTCGATCGCTGGGCCGTCGGTGTGATCAGGTCCAGAGCGAGGTCGGCCCCGTCAAGCTGCCCGTTGACGATCCGGTGGAAATGCTCGGTGATCACCCGGACCGCCTTCAGGCCGAACCGATCCGCCAGGTCCCTGGCCAGCTCGTACTCGAGGCCTCCGGTGAGATGCGCCGGCGTCCCCTCCCAGAAACCCGGGGTCGGGATGTCGGTCGTCACGACCGTGAGGACACCCGGTGTCCGGGGCTTGAAGGTGCCCGCGGCCGGCGACGAGCTCAGGTCACCGCAGCCGCCCAACAGCAGCGCGGCCAGACACCCCATCGCCACCCATGCGGACGCGTGTCCCCGCATATCCCTCGCAGACAGCGTAGCCGCGCGGTCGATGCTTTGCCACAGGTGAATGTAGGCTGACGTACCTACCCAACGCGCAACCATCAGGAGAACGCGCATGAGCCCCACAGGACCACGCTGATGTCCCCCATCTCGCGCGGGTTCCTCGGACGCCGACGGCCCGACGCGGACCCCTCGCGCGTGCCGCCGGGGCAGTACGTGACCAACGACTTTCCCGTGCTTTCGGCCGGCCCGACGCCGCATACCCCGCTCGATCAGTGGAGCTTCACGATCCAGGGCGTCGTCGACAAGTCGGCGTCGTGGCCCTGGCAGGAGTTCCTCGCGCTCCCGTCGGAGACCGTCACCGTGGACATCCACTGCGTCACGAAATGGTCCAAGCTCGACACGACGTGGAAGGGCGTGTCGGTGGACACGCTGCTCGACCGCGTCGACACCGCAGCCGGGTACCTGACGGCTTACTGCGATGGCGGTTACACGACCAACCTCGCGTTGGAGGACGTGACCGACGGCAAGGCGTGGGTCGCGTACGAGTACGCCGGCGAGCCGCTCGAGCCCGAGCACGGCGGCCCGGCGCGCCTGCTCGTCCCGCACCTCTACTTCTGGAAGAGCGCCAAGTGGGTGCGGGGCCTGACCTTGACTCTCCAGGACGAGCCGGGGTTCTGGGAGACTTACGGCTACCACAACCACGGTGACCCATGGCTGGAACAGCGCTACCAGGGAGACTGAACTGGCAGCTCGGCACCGTGACCGAGCTCGTCGACGAGACGGCGCGCACGAAGAGCATCATGCTGGAGGTACCGCAGTGGCGTGGGCACCACGCCGGTCAGCACGTCGACGTCCGGCTGACCGCGGAGGACGGCTACCAGGCGCAACGGAGCTACTCGATCGCCTCGAGCCCCGAGGACACCCACCTCGAGCTCACCGTCGAGCGACTCGACGATGGCGAGGTCTCGCCCTACCTCGTCGACGTGCTCCGTCCGGGTGATGAGCTCGAGCTCCGCGGCCCGATCGGCGGCTACTTCGTGTGGGAGGCCTCGGACGACGCGCCGCTGCTCCTGCTCGCGGGCGGCTCCGGCGTCGTGCCGTTTCGCTCGATGCTGCGCCACCGCATGGCGGCAGGCAGCGCCGTGCCCCTGCGGCTCCTCTACTCATCGCGGTCGCTGGGCGACGTGATCTACAGGGACGAGCTGCAGGCCGCCGATGACGGGGTCGACGTCGAGTTCGTGCTCACGCGCGAGTGGCCGGCCGACTGGAGTGGACACCGCGGACGGGTCGACCAGAAGCTGCTCCGCCAGCTCGCGTGGCCGCCAGATCAGCGTCCAGCGATCTTCATCTGCGGACCGAACAGCTTCGTCGAGGCGATGGCCGCAGGGCTGGTCCAGGACGGCCACGACCCGCGCCACATCAAGACCGAGCGGTTCGGCCCCACCGGCCGCTGAGCGTGAGGTGAGCATGGAACCACTGGACGGGAACGCAATCGCCGGGGCGTTGTACGACGTGTACGGCAGGGACATGACGGCGGCGACGGGACGCTGCACGGTATGCGGCGCCACCGCGCAGCTCGCAGAGCTGCGGGTCTACGTACGGGCGCCGGGGATGGTGGCGCGGTGCCGCAACTGCGGGAGCGTCGTGTTCGTGCTGGTCGAGATCCGGGGGACGACCCGGATGCACGCCACGTGCCTCGAGTTGATGGATTAGACGTTCTGCAGGCGAACCTGCCCTCGGGCGACGAGCTTGTCGTCCTCCGGGCGCCGGATCTCGACCAGCCACAGTTGCTGCGTGCGCCCCTGGTGTATTGCCGTGGCGAGCACGTTCAACCGCCCGGCTTGGTGGGGGCGCAGGAAGTCGGTGGCGTTCGCCACGCCGACCGCCCGCTGCCCCCGGTCCTTGACCGCCTCGAAGGCGCCCGTCGTCGCAAACGTCTCGATCGCCGTCGTGTAGAGCCCTCCGTGGACGATGCCCCACGGTTGATGGTGGCGCTCGTCGGCGGCGATCGAACCGCTTACGCGCGTCGCCGTGAGCTCGTCGAACTCTATCTCGAGCATCGACAACAACTCACTGGCCGAGGTGAGATTGGTCATCGCAAGCGCCTCCGAACAAAGTTAGTTGCATGATGAAACTGACACTGGTAAGGTACCAGACAGTTCGATCAGGAGGACAGCGTGCGACCGCTACAGCTCACCTTCTTGACTCTCCGTAACGGCAGCGTCGTGTACGTCCGTCCTCTGCTCGGGGGCGACCGGGCCGGCCTCAAGGCGGCGATTGAGCACCTGTCCGAGGAGTCGCGCTACCTGCGCTTCGCCTCGTCGAAACCGAGCCTGAGCCCTCGTGAGCTCGACTTCCTCGTCAACGTCGACCACCATGACCACGAAGCTCTGGTGGCCATCGACCCGAGCACGGGGCGGGGCGTCGCCGTCGTCCGCTACGTGCAGGTCCACGGCGAGCCAGGCGTCGTCGAGATCGCCGCCACGGTCGCCGACGACTGGCAGGGGCGCGGGCTGGGTGGGGCGATGATCGCCCAGCTCGCCAGGCGCGCACGAGAAGAGGGCCACTCGGTGATGCGGGCCAGCGTGCTCGCGGCCAACAGCCGCTCGATTTCGATGCTGCGGCGAGGAGGCTTCGTGGCGCTCCGCGGCAGCGGCATCATGCGCGAGTACGAGCGGTCCCTAGGCGGGTGACCGCCGGCGTTTGTTCGGGCAGGGGCTGTGGACTCTCGGCCCGCGGGGCAGCTGTGGCGGCCGTCGGCTCGGATGGTGGGCGGCTCGGTAAAAGGCAGCCGGGAAGGGGCGGGTTTCGCGGCTGTCGAGGGTCCGGCGGGGGCTACTGACCCGCTCGGTCGCCCAGATTGGCCGGCGCCGGGGGAGTTTGGGGCGCTGCTGCGGGTCTACTTTGCGACTTTGTGACGGGGGGTGTCGAGAGTGTCACGGCGGTGGTGCTAACACGTCAACACCGGCGCCAGATCCGAGCCCTGTCGTATTGAGCACACTCCTCGTGCATAAGTCGGCAGGGCTCGCCATCCGGCTCAAGGTTGTCGTGTTGTGCATCATCGAAAAGCGCGATCGCGCCCGTTCCCGCCCCTTTCCCCAGCGCCGTTCACCGGGCCGCCCGCACGGCCGGGAGCCGATAGCCATCGAGCAACGGGCCTCGACCGCCACCGAACCGAGCGCGACAGCCACACCAAAGGGCGCGCGAATGCGCGCCCCTATAACCCTCTAGCTACTGCCAGTACCGCTCGACCGTGTCGGCATCGCGCACCTGTGCCTGGTCGGGGTTCTCCCCGGCGTCCCGCAGGGCGCGGCGCTGACGCAGCAGGTCCCAGCAGCGATCCAGCTCGACCTGCACCGCCTCCAACCGCTCGTTGTCGGCTTCCAGGGCGTCGGGGTCGGCGCTGTCCGTCTGCTCCCGATTGCGCAGGCCGTGCTCTTCGGCCACGAGCGCTTCGATCCGCCTGGCAATGCTTTCGTCGCTCACGCCGCCGATCATACGCCGCCGGGCGGAATCACAGCGGCCCCCGGACGCCCACTTCGTCGAGATGGGCGAGCAGATCGCGGGGATCCTCGTAGACGCGGAACGCGCCCGAGTAGATCAGCTCCTCGCGGCCATAGCCACCCGACAGCAGGCCGATCCCGAGCGCGCGCGCCCGCTGCGCCGCGAGCAGGTCCCAGACGCTGTCCCCGACGACGACGCTGCTGAGGATGTCGACATCGATCCGCGCGGCCGCGGTGAGGAACAGGTCGGGGTCGGGCTTGGCGTAACGCACCTGATCGCGCGTGATCATCGGCGTGCCCGGCGGCAGCTGGAGTAAGTCGAGCGCAAATTTGGCGTAGCGCTCCGCGCCGCTGGTCGCGATCGCCCACGGCACGCCATCCTCGGTGAGCGTCGCGAGCAGCTCGACCGCGCCGGGGAGTGGCCGCACGCTGTCGATCTGGCGGATGTAGGCGTCGGCATGGAGCTCGCGGAGCCTGTTCGCCGTCTCCGCGTCGAGCTCGGTGCCGAGCTCGCGCGCGAGTGCGCTGATGAACAGTCCGCCGCTCATGCCGATGCGGCGGTGGATCTTCCACACGGCGAGTCTGATACCGACCTCCTCGAGCGCTTGGCGCCAGGCGACGACGTGCTGGTACACGCTGTCGATGAGCGTCCCGTCGAGATCGAACAGGAACGCCGGCTGGCCGGGTCGGCCGGCAACCTGGCTATCGGCGAGGGTTCCGGCGGTCGCTTTGCGGGCCATCTCGTTGGTCCTTTCGTGTCTCGTACGGCGGATCTAGCCGGTTTGATGCGGAATGAGCGGCCTCACTGCTGGGCGCCGGTTCGCACTCCGTTACGAAATGGCTGGAAACGGGGACTTTTGGTGGGACACTGCATGCAGCGCAATCAAGTCGTGGAGCTGGGAGGCATCATGACAACAGGAGGGCCGAGCGAGTCGCGCGTCGCCGAGATCGCCGACGTCGGAGCGAACAGCTCGCCACCGCCCTCCGGCACGAGCGCCTAGCCGACTGGCTACCATCGCCAATTGGGGGGCGCCTCAGGCAAGTCGCGGCTGTCCAAAGCTGCGAGAGAGGAGCTCTATATGAAGCGTGTTCTCGGAACGCGTGGCACGGCGGCGCTGATCGTGTCGACCATCGCGTTGGTCGTAATGGCCGCAGGTACATCATTCGGCGCATCGGGCGGCACCAGGGCCCGGACGGCCGCCGCCGGTCCGGTGACGAGGACGTTCTCGTACATCGCCGCCCCCGGATCGAAGACGAAGAACGTCGTCAACATCGACTCGCTGACAATCAACGCACGGTGTGGTACCGGGGGCCAGCCGATCATCTTCGCGTTCTCGTCCGCGAGCGCTGCCGACCTGTTCGGGCGGACATTCGACGGGCTGGGTCGGATTCACATCATCAAGAACAGCTCGTTCAACAAGGGCGGCAAGGGCATCGTGCTGTCGACCAGCTCGGGGGACTTCGACGCGACGTCCACGGTGCTGTTCGAGACGTCGACCGGCAAGGTCGTCACGGTCCAGATGGCGTTTGACAACGCCACGACGCTCTCGAAGCGCAGGGTCTGCACCGTCTACGGCTCGTCCGTCGCCACCTGATCCGAGGCTCGGCTCTGGCTCCCCGCAGCACCGCGGGGAGCCGGCGCCCGGCCCTCAGCTGTGAGCGGGGTCCGCGGCCGTCTCGTCGTCCCGCGCCCAGCGTGCAATCGTGGCGCGCAGGCCCGGGATCGCCGCCATGGCCGCCGGTGTCGGGAGCCACACGGCGATCGTCCGGTAGGCCAGCACCGCCGGCAGGGCGAGCCCGACAGGCACGCCGAAGGCGATCAGTACGCCGGTCATCCCACCGCTGACCGAGCCCGGGAGCGGGACGGCGGTCGCCACCTGACCGATCAGATAGGCGAGCGCGACGACCGGCAGCGCCGGCGGCGAGCCGAACGCGTGGAGCATCGCCCACAGCACGGCCGCGTCGAACATCCAGTACGCGACCGCGCCGGCGAGCCGCAGATCGCCCGACCGGACCAGATCGACCGCGTCGCGGACTGCGTTGCCGACGAGCTGGGCGCCGCTGCGAAGCCGGCCGCCCGCACCGCTCGTGTCCGCCTTGGATCTCCCGCGAGTTCCGAGCGCAAGGCACAGTCCGATTGCGAGCGCCGCCGCCGTCGCGGGGATCGCGCTGAGCGCGACCGGCCCGGGGCTGCCCACGAGCCCGAGGGCCAGCGCCGCCCCCGAGACGACGATCGCCCCGAGGAACACCGCGTAGAGAAGAACGAAGAACGTGAGCAGCGTGCGCGCGGCCGCGAGCGGCCTCAGACCCGCCCTGCGCAGCGACCACACGGCCAACGCCGCCCCGCCCGCACCGGCGGTCGGGAGCAGCCGCGTGGCTGCGGCGCCGGCGAGCGTGATCTGCGCGCTCTCGCGTGCACGGATCCGCGGCGTGGCGTGTCCGGCAACCAGCGACAGCAGCGCGACATAGCCGGCGAGCGACGCGCACTCGAAGACGACGCCGGCCACTGCCCAGGCCGGCTTCGCGTCGAGTCCGCGGCGCAGCGCCTCAGCGAACGCCTCGATCCGGCCGCCGGCCAGGAGCACGAGGGCCGCCGCCACGGCAGCGAGGAGCGCCGGGATCGCCGCCCGGCGAGCGATCGCGCGGACGTCGAGCGCGGGAAGCGTGAACTCGGGGACGGTTTGTTCGGGAGCGAGCACGGTGTTTCGGCGGCGGGGGTGGCCTCAACCAGTTCTACGCACGGGTCGTGGAAATGGATGTGACATATGTCCTAGGGACCCCAGCCTGCGGCGAAATTCATCGCTCCGCGCGGACCGATGGCCGGCGTTGGACCACGGATAGACTCGCTGCTCGTGTCAGGCGGCGCGAACGCACTGTCGGTCTCCACTTTTAGGAGGCGCTGGAGGGCAGCTCCGGGGGGAACACCGTGGATGCCGGTGTGGTCGCGCGCCGCCGCGCTGCGGGCGCTGCGGGCGACGCTCGTCATCCCGGGGCTGTTCGCGATCACTGACAAGGCGATCGGCAACCCGCAGATGGCGACGTTCGCAGCATTCGGAGGATTCGCCACGCTCGTGCTGGCCAGCTTCGCCGGGACGCGCCGGGACAAACTCCTCGCCCACACCGGGCTCGCCCTGGCCGGAAGCGTGCTGCTGACGATCGGAACGGCCGTCAACTCGAGCGTCGCGATCGCGGCAATCGTGACGGTGCCCGTGACGTTCGTCGTGTTCTTCGCCGGGGTCGCGGGGCCAAACGCCGCTTCAGGTGTCACCGCGGCGCTGCTCGCGTACGTGCTGCCCGCCGCGTCGCCCGGGACGATAAGCATGGTTCCCGACCGTCTCGCCGGATGGTGGCTCGCTTCGGTCGCGGGAACGGCCGCGGTACTGGCCCTGTCGCCCCCGAGTCCGGAGGACGCGCTCCGCCGCGCCGCCTCGGACCTCGCCGCGGCACTGGCAAACGGGATCGAGGCGTTGCTGCGGGGCGAGGCCTCCGAAGACGAACTGGCCGCTTGCATCGACGCCAAGCACAAACTTCTCTCGAACTTCAACAGCACGGCGGGCGCGCCCACCGGGGTGTCGACGGCCGGCCAGGCGCTGGCGAACGGCGTCGAGCTGCTCGAGTGGTGCACCGCGCTGTTCACCGACTCCATTCACGAGCGCAGTGACGTCAGCGGGGCCGACCCGGCCGACCGTGAGCTGCTCGCGGCATCTGCGGCGGTGCTCCGGGACGCGAGTTCGTTGCTGGGCGGCGCCGACGCCCAACCCGACCTCGACCGCCTCGCCCAGCGCCGGAACGACAGTGTGATGCGGTTGCACCGGCTGCCGCGGGATCGCGACGACTTCCGGGAGCAGGCCCAGCTCGCGTTCCACGTTCAGGCGCTTGGCGTCACGGCGCTCGTGATCGGGGCCGACGCTCTGCTCTCGCGGCGCCTGGTCGACGCCGATTGGGTGGCCGAGGCGCGGACCCGCTGGTTCGGCGGGGCGACGCTCGGTCCCGGCGGCACGCGCCGGGTCGCGGGACTCGCCAAGTACTCGGGCATCGCCCGCCGACACGCGAGCGTGCGTTCGGTCTGGTTCGTCAACAGCCTCCGCGGCTCCCTGGCGCTGGCGCTGGCGGTGCTGGTCGCCGACCTCACCAGCGTCCAGCACGGCTTCTGGGTCGTGTTCGGGACGCTGTCGGTGCTGCGCACGAACGCAGCTTCGACCGGTTCGACCGCGTTACGGGCGCTGGTGGGGACCGCGGGGGGCTTCGCTATCGGCGCGGCTCTGATCGTGGCGATCGGCACCGACACGACGGCACTGTGGGTGGCGCTCCCGATCGCGCTGGCGGTGGCCGCGTACTCGCCCGGGACGGCGCCGTTCGCGGTCGGCCAGGCCGCGTTCACCGTGACGGTCGCGGTGTTGTTCAACCTGCTGGTGCCGGTCGGCTGGAGGGTGGGGGTGGTGCGGATCGAGGACGTGGCGCTGGGATGCGCGGTCAGCATCGTCGTCGGCAGCCTGTTCTGGCCCCACGGCGTGGCATCCGTGGTCGGCGACGATCTGGCCGACGCCTACCGCCTGGGCGCGGACTACCTGAGGCAGGCGGTCGAGTGGGTGGCCGGGCTACGCGTCGACGCACCGGTCACCGCGATGGCGGCGGTCAGGGCCGGCCTGCGGCTCGACGATGCGCTGCGCGCATTCACGGCCGAGCAGGGAACCAAGAAGATGAAGCGGGACGAGCTCTGGCGCCTCGTCGGTGGCTCGCTCCGCCTACGCCTCACGGCGCACGCCGTTGCCAGCATGCCCCCCGACCGGGCCGAGGACCTCGGCCCGGCGCGAGACGCGATCGATCACCGAACCGGGGTCCTCGACGACTGGTACGGACAGCTCGCGGACGAGGTGGGCAGGCCATCCCGCAAAGCCGTCCCGGTGCTCTCTCCGCCGCCCGGATTCGCCGACCTGGGCCCGATCGAGGAGTCGACCCACTCGCGCCACGCGATCTGGCTGTGCGAGCACCTCGACCATCTCACCGAGCATCTGGGTGAACTCGTCGAACCCGCGACGAACCTGGCGAAGGTGCGGCGTGAGCCGTGGTGGCGGTAGCTCCTACTTGTAGGTGAAGCTCGCGCTCGTGGCGCTCCGTCCCGAGCCGGTGAAGTAACTCTCGGCCGTGGTGACCGTCACGGGCACCGAGGATCCCGCGGTCCCCGGCGGCGACGTGGCCTGCAGCACGTTCGTCGACCCGCAGTCGAGCCCCGTGGCTGCCGGAGCGAACGCCTCGGCTTCGACGTTCCCGAAGAACACGTTGACCGGGCAGCCGAGATTCTCGCCGTCGATCCCCACGGTCGTTCCGCCGGCGGCCGGCCCCGAGGTCGGGGAGATCGAGGTCACCGTCGGATCCCCCGGCGGATAGAGGATGAACAGGTCGGCGGGCGGGTTGAGACTGCAGCCCGTCACGGTGCACAGCTCGACGTCGACGACGGCCGGGTTCTGCTCGACCGTCTGGGTGCTGACCTCGGTGTTGCTGTTGACGGTGAACGTGTACTGAGACCCCTCCGAGAAAGGCGTGGCGACGTCGCTGAACACGACCGGCGCGACGAGCTGGCCGGAGAACCCCTCGCCATCGATCTCGATCGGCGTCCTGCCGGTGTCCGGGCCGCCGTAGATGCCACCAAGAGTCGTGCTGTTGGTCGTATTGATGACCCCCGTGACGTTGGGGATTCCCGCGTAGGTCACGTTGATCGGCGCCGACTGTCCGGCCAGCGTCTTGACGCTCATCGGCACGGTGGCCCGATCGACCGTCACGGGCTCGCCCGCGGCCACGATCTGCATCTCGGTGCCGGTCATGTACACGTAGTTGATGTCCATCGAGTCCGCGGACGACGGGTCGCCGAAGTCCGCCCACAGGATCGTCTGGGGATTGAGTCCAGTTCCGTGGACGGTGATCACGCTGGTGCCGTTCTCACTGGCCAAGTTGGCCGCGCCTTTGGTCGACACCGATGTGATCGTGGGTGTCGGGACGTAGTCGTACTCCGTCGGCGCCTGGATCGTCTCGCAGCCGCACCCCGGAGGCGCTACCAGCGCGCCTAACGAGTCGACGGTGATCGCCCCTTCGGCCGGTGGGCGGATGTGCCCGGTCGCGCTCGTCCCGTTTGCGTTTGCAACTCTCACCTGGACCTGGCAGATGTCGTTGGTCGCGTTCTCCCCGGCGTAGACACCGGTGGTCGGGAGTGGCGCGCACTTGGTATTTGAGGAGTACGGCGGCACCGTGGCCGTGATCCGGTAGTGGCTGTTCACGGTGAAGCCGGTGGCGGGGACGCCACCGAACGTGACCCGAGTTGCGCCGGTGAATCCCGACCCAAGAATCGTCACCGTCCCGGGCGTGGTCTGCGAGCCACCGACCGCGACGACGCCGGTCACGCTGGGGACCGCGTTCGTGACGCTGGTGTCGACGTACTGGAAGATCGACTTCGGGCTCGGAAGGCTCGCCTCGCCGCCCTTCAGGACGACGAGGACCTCGGCCGGGCCGGCCCCGTCCTGAGGAGCGGGCGCGGTGGGCGGCACCGTGTCGCGCGCCGGCGGCAGCGTCACGGTGATCGAGGTGGCGCTGTTGACGGTGAAGTCGCTGGACGGGATGACCGCGGTGCCGACCTGGACCGAAGCGACCTTGGGGACGCCGCCTGATTCGAAGCCCGTACCGGTGATGTGGACCGTCTCGCCGCCGGCCGTGGTGCCCGACGACGGGCTTAGCCCGGAGACGACCGGGCGGCTCAGCTTTGCGCCGTAGCTGCACAGGTAGTAGGCCAGCCCGACGGTGCCACCGGGCCCCGTCAGCCGCGGCGAGCCCAGGCCGGTGGTCAGGTCGTACGCCGTCGTGGCCGGATAGACCAGCCCATTGTCGAGGCCGTAGATGTCGTTGTTGCCGGCCGTGACGTCGTTGAACGAGGCCGCGTCGGCACCCGGGTTCGAGCCGACCGCGTACAGCAACGGGCTGGCGAACCCGACGCCGTTGCTCGTCGTCGCGTTGGCCGTGCACGTCGCCGAAGCATTGACCAGCGCCAGCATCGCCGCCCAGATCGGCGCCGAGGACGAGGTCCCGCCGGTCGGGCCCCAGCCGCCGAACGCCGCCTGATAGACGATGTCCGCTCCGGTGAACTCGTCCGCGTCCGCAGATACGTCCGGGACCAGCCGGCACGGAGTGGTGGACGTCGTGTCGGGGACGTAGGACTGGCAGAAGTTCGGCTTGTAGCCGAAGCTCTGCTCGATGCTGTTGGCGTTCGTGTAGTCCGCGCTCCCGGGCAGCGCGATCCCCGGCACCCTCGCCTCCCGCTGCCACGCCGGCATCGTCCACGACATGGAGATTCCACCGCCGCCGGCGCCGAACAGCGGCCCGTCGTTCCAGACGTGCTCGAGCGGCGGCTGCGCGGCGTCGTCGATCGTCGTGCCCCCGACCGCGACCACGTACGGCTGGCTCGTCGGATCGTCGACCGACACGGGGTTCTGGCCCGCGATCGGCGTCGAGGTCTCGTTCGTGTTGCAGTCGTCCGAGCCGTTGTCGCCGGCGGCGTCGAACACGGTCTGGCCCTGCGCGGCGGCCTGTTCGAACAGAAGGTTCTCGGCCTGCTGGAGGCCCGGCTGACCCGCCTGGATCGCCTGCTCGCACAGCCCCCAGCTCGTGCTCACGACCTGGTCGCGGTCGTTGTCGACGATCTGTACATACGGATCTACGGGGTCGTAGTCGAGGCCGTTGGCGCCAGGACTTGTCCCCTCGTAGACGTCGATGCTGGCGCCCGGCGCCAGCGCCGAGACGTTCTCGACATCGAGGATCGCCTCGCCGCTGCCGCTGCCGGCGGGCTGCCCGCCATCGACCGGGATCACGTGCAACCGGCTAAGCATGCTGGCGGCCGCCGTCGCGCCGAAGAAGCAGGTATCGAAGACCTTCACATCAGAGCGCGCGAACGGCTCGAGCTCGTAGATGGCGATCCGCTGCCCCGCGCCGAAGTCGCCTCTCTTGTAGAGGCCGAATGCGCCGTAGGCGTTGCCGATCTGGTCGGTCGTCAGACCGCCCGCGGCGATCGCCGCCTCGCTGGCATCCGGAGCAGGCGGTCGGCGAACCCGGCGGGTGCGGGAAGTCCGCCGACTTGGCCGACCGGAACGCCCGCTTGGCCGAGGCGGGCCGGTGGATCACCCCGGGCTGCTCGCGCGCCAGATCGGTCAGGCCGAGAACCGCCGTGACCGATCCCGACACCGTCGACGGCAGCGCCGGCGCGGACGTCGTCGCCCGCCCCATCGTTCCGTCGGCCAGCCGGTAGCTGGCAAGGCCGGTGTGAAAGGCGTTCTCGACACGGCTGGCCGTCCCACTGAAGCGCATGAACAAACCGTCGCTCGACAGTCCGCTGACGTGCAAACCGTCGGCCTGAAGCTGTGACCGGACCTGATTGATGGTTGCCGAGGGGGGGCCGAATCGGCTGGCGAAGGCTCCCGGCTGCAGGTACTGGTGGAACATCGGCGAGCTCTTGTCGGTCACCTCGGAGATGAATCGCGCGAGCGCCGAGTTGTCTCGCGGCTTGAGCACCAACTCGCCCGACACCGATGTGGAAGCGGACACCGCGCCCAGCGCCCTGGCGTTCGCCGGGACTCGCGGGGTGACCCCGATCGCGACCATCGACGGCGACCCGGTGGCGTTCGACGCCGACATCACGAGCAGCCCCAGGACGACCAGCAGTCCGAGGAAACGCAGTCCCTTCGCCACGACCCACCTCCAACGCTAGGTGCCACAAAGCGAGTCCGGGGGGAGTCGCTGCCTCCCTCCAGCAGTAACCCGCGGCTTATACCAAAATCACGGCTCTTGACAGACCGGTTCACCGTCACCACCACCGACTACCACACCGCTGGCGAGCCGTTCAGGATCGTGACCGGCGGCGTGCCCGAGATCGTGGGCACGACCGTGCTCGACCGACGGGAGTTCGCGGCGGCCAGCGAGGACGTAGACGCGGTCAGGCGGCTGCTCTGTCATGAGCCTCGCGGCCACGCCGACATGTACGGGTGCTTTCTGGTCCCGGCCGATGACGGCGGGGCGGACCTCGGAGTGTTGTTCTGGCACAAGGACGGCTACTCCACGGCGTGCGGACACGGGACGATCGCGCTGGGGGTCTGGGCGGTCGAGTCCGGAGTCGTCGTGGCGGCGGACGATGGCGAGACTTCGGTGACGATCGACGTGCCGTCGGGGAGGGTCATCGCCCGGGTCCGCCGCCGCGAAGGCCTGATCGAGTCCGTGGCGTTCGAGAACGTCCCGTCGTTCGTGATCGCGCGTGAGGTGCCGGCCGGACCGGTCCTCGCCGACGTCGCCTACGGCGGGGCGATCTATGCGTCGGTTCCGGCCGCGGCGTTCGGCCTGCGCGCCGTACCCGACGACCTGACCGGGTTGATCGCCGCCGGACGCGAGGTCAAACGAGTGCTTCAGAACAGCGACGTCGCGCGCCATCCCGGAGACGAGCGACTATCCGGCATCTACGGGACGATCCTGTACGACGAGCTCGGGCCGCTGCATCAGCGCAACGTGACGGTCTTCGCCGACGGCGAGGTCGACCGCTCGCCGTGCGGCTCGGGAACGTCGGCGCGATGCGCGCTGCTCCACGCCGATGGGCAACTCGGCGAGGACGACGTTTTCCGCCATGACGGGATCGCCGGCGGAACGTTCACCGCGCGACTGTTGAGCGCGAGCGCGGACGGTGTCGTCACCGAGGTCGCCGGGATGGCGTACAAGACGGGAGAGCACCGCTTCGTCCTCGACCCTCGCGACCCGATCGGCACCGGATTCGTCCTGCGCTGAGCCCTCGACTGGACGGTTGCGGCTGGACGAAACGCTTAAGCGAAACGGCCATCGGACCGACAAGGCTCGTATGGCAGAGCCCGTTGTGTCGGAATTCGCTCGGCTCTGCGCGCGCCGCTTCGCGACCCTCGGCGACGCAGTGCGCTCAGTGCTGACCCTGCTGGAGGATCAGCTGCCAGCGGGGCGCGTGATCTTCGCAGAACTCAACTACAACACCGACGAGTATCGGGTGCTAGACGCTCGTGGCGAAGAGCTGGGGGCGCTCGACGGCGGGAGCCGCCTCCCACTGCGGGAGTCGTTCTGCGTGCACATGGCCAACGACAAGTCGCCGGCGCTCGTCGGGCGGGCGTCCGAGGATCCGGTCTACTCGGAGCTCGAACTACAGAAGGTGGTCCAGGTCGAGAGCTACGTTGCCGCTCCGGTGGAGCTCGGCGACGGCACTCGGGTGGCGAGCGTGTGTGCGATGAGCACCGAGCGCGGACGCTACGACGAGAGCGACCTGGCGCTGCTGACGATTGCCGCTCGGATCCTCTCCTACGAGTGGGAGTACGTCGCACGCGAGGGCCAGCTACGGCGCCTCGTCGCCCAGCAGCGCGCGCTTACCGGCGACCCTCTCACCGGACTTCCCCTGCGCGACGCATTCCTCGAACAGCTCGACCGAGAGTGGCATCTGACGCAGCGCGGCATCACCGAGTCCTACGTCGTCGCGCTCAAGCCGCTTGGCATCGAGGACGCGCGGGCAACCACCGGCCATGCCGTTGCCGACCTGCTGCTTCAGAGCACGGGCGAGGTGATCGCGGCCGACGTCCGTCGCACCGATATCGCCGGGCGGGTGGGCGACGACGTGTTCGGCGTGATCCTCGTTGGCTGCAAGGGGATCCAGGGCGTCGAGGCCTTCCGGGCGCGCCTGGAGGGGTCGTTCGAGCGGAAGCTGAGCCAGCGGCCGGAACGGCTCGAGCTCGCGTGCGGGATCGAGTCCCTGAGCGATGCGGAGTCCGCCGCGACCGCACTCGCGCGCGCCGAAAACGCGCTCGGAGCCGAGCCGATCGCGAACGCGGCGCAGGGATCATGAGCACCGGCTCTACCCAGCTGCGCCCCGGAGTCACCTCGTACGGCACGGTGGACGGCGGGCCGCGGTTCCTCAGCGATGTGATCCTCGAGCTCGGGCTGGCAGACGAACAGCACGTGAACCGCGCGGTGCAGGACGCGCGGTTGTCGCGCGCCAATGTGGGCCAGATTCTGGTCCAGGAGGGACGGCTTACCGAGGACGACCTCGCCCGTGCACTCGCCGCCCGCTACGGGCTCAGCCACATCGATCTGCCCGAGTTCGAGGTGGATCCGGAGGCCGCCAACCTCCTGCCGCCGACCGCGGCGCAGCGCTACAAGGCGGTGCCGTTGGTGTTCGAGCCCGACGGGAGCCTGCTCGTGGCGATGGCCGACCCGTCGGACTCGCTGGCGCTGAGCGACATCACGTTCATGACCCACCTGGACGTGCGGGCGGCGGTCGCGGCCGCGAACCTGATCGAGGAGCTGGCGGCGCGCCTGCCGCTGGCCCCGAAGGAGTCCGGCGGCGCCGGTCTCCCCGTAACCCAGGCCGACGCTTCCCCACCTCCCGTGCCCGAGCCGGCGGCAGAGACCGCGGTCGAGGAGCCCGCGCCGGAGGAGCCCGCCGTCCCGGCGCTCGACACGGCCGAGCTCGATCAACTCCGGGCGGAGCTCGAAGAGGCCAACGGTGCACTCGAGTCCGCCCGGTCGGAGCTGGAGACGGCGCGGGGCGAGCGAGAGGCCGCGCACGACGCGGCGCAGTCGGAGCTCGACGGGCTCCGGGCAGAGCTAGAGGCGGCGTGGGGCGAGCTCGATGTGGCGCGGAACGAACGCGACGCGGCCCGGACCGAGCAGCACGCCACGCGATCGGAGCTCAACGATGCTCGGGTCGAGCTCGAGGCTGCACGGGCGGAGCGAGATGGTGCGCGCGTGGAGCTCGACGCCGCACAGTCCAGAGTGGACGCCACGTGCTCGGAGCTCGACGACGCTCGCTCGGACCTGGACGCCGCCCGCTCGGAGTCCCACACTGTTCGCGATGAGCGCGACGCCGCCCGTTCGGAGATCGACCAGGCCCGCGGCGAGCTCGACCAGGCCCGCGGCGAGCTCGACCAGGCCCGCGGCGAGCTCGACCAGGCCCGCGAGCGAGCTCGAGGCCACGCGCGACGAGCGAGATGCGGTGTGGGCCGACCTCGAGCGCGCGAACAACGAGGCCGAGGCGAACCGCGATGCCGCCGAGCGCGCCAACGAGGCCGAGCGGCGCCTGGCCGAGATGGGCGACCTCGAGCGGCGAGTGACCGAGGCCCACTCGATCGCCGAGTCGATGCGCAACGACTTCGAGCTGGAGCGTGAGGGCTACGCCGCCGCCGAGCGCGAACTCCGAGCAAAGCTTGCGTCTGAGACCGAGCGCCAGGAGGCCCTGCGCGAGACACACGCCGCTCTACAGCAGCGCATGGAGGAGCTGGGCGAGCAGCACGCCGCGCTGCTCAGGGCGTACTCAGCCGCCAGGGAGTCGTCCGCCGAGCTCGTCCGTTCGGCGCACGCGCTTTCCTCGACGCTCGAACAGGTTGGGCCCGACGAAGCCGCCGAGCATTCCGCATCCGAGGAGTGAGGCCGCCCGCCTCAGGCGGGGATCAGGTAGGAGTCGAGGTGAGAGTCAAGGGCGCCGATGCCGGCGGCATCGGCGGAGCTGGCGCGAAAGCCAATGTGCCCGTCCGGGCGCACCAGGACCGCGCCGCCGTCTCGTAGCCCGGCTCGCGCCGGATTGCCGTCGGACCGGACCACCTCGACGAGCCCGCCCCAGCGCTCTTGCAGCTGCGCAAGCGCCCCGTCGTCCGCCCGGCCGAAGACGAGGACGTGATGTCCGGTGCCGCTGAGCGCCGTCCGATCGGGATAGCGCTCCCCGGGAGCCGGATGCGGCGGCAGGTCCGCATCCGCCGCCAGGTACTCGCCGACCAGGGGGCTGCCGGCGTAGGAGACATCGAGCATCGCGCGGGATTGCACGACGGCCGCCACCTGCTCCGGCGTCGGCGGAGCGGGCCGGACTCCGGTCCGGGCCGCCTGGACGGCCGCATGGGCCAGCTGATGAATGTGGTCTGAGACCTCGAGGACGTGCGCGTCGGCGCTCAGACGCTCGGAGGCGAAGCTGTCCAACAGCTCCGGACGGCCTCGGCCCTGGAGCACCAAAGCCAGTTTCCACGCAAGGTTGTGCGCGTCCTGCAGACCCGAATTCAGCCCCTCCCCGCCGAACGGGCTGGAGAGGTGGCCGGCGTCGCCGAGGAGAAACCGGCGTTCGCCGGCCAGGCGCGAGACCAGGCGCCGGTGCATGTGAAACGGCGATGCCCACGCGATGTCCTCGAGTGCTACGCGGTCTCCGGCGCGCCGCTCGATAGCCGCGGTAACGGCATCGAGCGACGCCTCGTGGTTCAGGCGCTCGGCCTCGTCGGAGTGCAGGTCGCCGATGAACGTGATCCACCGATCGTCTGGCAGCGGCCCGAGCAGGATGTACCCCTCCGGAGTGGCGATCAGTGCCGTTCCATCGCGGGGCAACGCGCAGTTGACGCGCACGTCAGCGGCCAACGCCGTGCCCGGATACGTCTCGCCGAGAAGGGTCTCGTCCATCGAATCGCGCGTGACGCTGTGGGCGCCACCGGCGCCGATCACCCACTGGACGCGCACCGTTTCCTCGGCGCCGTCAGCGTGCACGAGGCTGACCGCGATGTCGTCGGCGGTCGCCTCCATCGAGTTGGCGGAGACGCCATGCTCGACGGCGCCACCCAGCTTCGTGAGCAACTCGGTCAGGATCTCCTCGGTTCGGTACTGGGGCAAGCTGCACTGGAACTCGCACGGGCAGCCCGCGCCCGCGAACGGAATCTCGCCGACCGGCTCCAATTCGGCGTTGAACACGCGCGCGTAGTCGAGATGCAGCGATCGGGCAAGGAACGGCTCGAGGGTCCCGGCGCGCGCGAAGATCTCGAGCGTCCCCGGCTGCACGACGGTGGCACGGGCCTGGCGGTGTGGCTGCCGCTCGCGCTCCACCACCCGGGCGCTGACCCCGTGGCGGGCGAGCTCGGCCGCGGCGAACAGGCCAGACGGGCCCGCGCCGACGACCAACACCTCGGTCGGACCGTCGCGCACGGCGCGATTCAACCACGAGGCCGTTATGCGCGGGTGAATTTGGGTCACCGCGCGGGGTCGCGGCGTTTCGAACCGCCCGCGCCCTCGCCACTCACGGCAATAGCACGATCTTGCCGTGTGTGTGGCGCTCGGCGAGCTCGCGGAACGCGTCGCGTACCTGCTCGAGCGGGAAGGTCCGGGCGATCGGGATCTCGAGGCTCCCGTCGGCCACCATCGCCACAAGCTCCGCGAGCAGCGGCGCGGTGGCGATCGCGTGTGTGCCCTGCATGTGCACGCCCAGCCTCTCTCCGGCCTCGCGGTCGATGATCGTGTTGATCCGCTGCGGAGCGACACCGAGCGCGATCGCCAGATCGACGTAACCGCCCCCGAACGTGTCGATGAACGCGTCGATGCGGCCCGGCGCCACCTCACGGATCCGGTCGGCCTGCCCGTCGCCGTAGGTCACCGCCACGATGTCGTGACGGCGCAGCCAATCGTGGTTGCGCTCGCCGGCGAGCCCGATCACGGTCGCGCCGGTGCGACGCGCGAGCTGGACGGCGACAGAGCCGACCCCTCCGGCCGCCGCCGAGACGACGACCGTCTCACCGGCCCGTGGCGCGACGGCCTGGACCGATGCGTATCCGGCCATTCCGACGACGAACAGGGATCCCGCGACCTCCCACGACACCGATGGCGGCCTGGCGACGAGCTGATCATCGGGGACGACGACGAGCTCGGCGTGGCTGGCCCGCTCCTCGGTCCAGCCCAGCACCTCGTCGCCGGCCCGGAATGCGGTAACGCCATCGCCGACGCTCTGGACCATGCCGGCGAGATCCGTCCCCTCCCCAGAAGGAAAGGTCGCCGGCCAGACTGCGTCCAATCGGCCCTGACGAATCGAGATCTCCCCCGGGTTGATTCCCGCCGCCTTGACCGCGACCAGCACCTGCCCTGAACCGGGGACAGGATCCTCGACCGTACGCACGTCCAACACGTCGACGCCCCCGTATTCGTCGAATCGCACCGCTCTCAAGTCGCCTCCTAGCTGATCGGACTCCGGTGAAGATAACCCACGGCTGGACTGTGTTCTGACCGGCGCGTCCAGGGCGATTCAGGCGAGCACGCGGTGGCGCCGATGAGGTCAGGATGCTCGCTCGCCGGCTGCTCCCGACGCTTGCCTGCGTGATCGCCGGCGCCGGCTGCGCGGCCGCGGACGCCGCCGCCAAGCCAGGTCTCGGTAACTGGGACAACGGCGAGCAGCGCCAGGTGGTGCGCGCCGGCTTGATGAGCTATCTCGTCGGCCGCAACTTCGAGGGCGCGGCACGCTTGACCGGCTCGCAGGCCAACAGCGCGATGTCCGCGCTCGCCGCGGAGATCAACCGCGACCCGCTGGCGTGGGGTCTGCAACAGCAAGTGCCAGTGGTACGCACCCGACACTCGGCCGTCACCGTGACCGGGTTTGACGCGATGGCAGTCGATCAGCTCGGGCTGGCGGACGTCGCCGCCCACGTACAGCAGGTCACCTCTCAGGTCGGCCTGCGGCCGCCGTCCTTCTACGGTACCGACGTGGTCGCGCGGTTCCTCGGTCTCCGGCACGAGCAACCAGTGGCCACCGAGCAGTTCGACCTGTTCCCCACAGATCAGATCACCCGCGCCGAGGCCGCCTGGTCGCTCGCGCAAATCCTCGACAACGCGAGCTGGAGCGCGAGCTACGCGCGCCAAACGCTGAGCGCGTACCAGCTGCCGGCGATGACCGCCGATCAGCTGACCGCGCTGCGTATCGCCGTTTCCCGGACCGGCTATCCGTACATCTGGGGCGGCACAACCGACAACACGGCCGACGGGCTACCGCATGGCGGCTTTGACTGCTCGGGCTTCGTGTGGCGCGTCTACAAGGTCTCCGGCCTGCCCTGGGGCGAGCAGATCCATGGCCGTACCGCGGCGCAGATGGCCGGCGAGATCGCCCGCCGCCAGCGCCTTCGCTACTCGCAGCTTCTGCCGGGCGACATCCTGTTCTTCGGCAACGCCCACTACAACAGCACCGCGACCGAGGCGAACATCACCCACGCCGGCGTCTACCTCGGCGAGGACTGGGTGATCAACTCCTCCGGCCAGGGCGTATATGTGCTGCCGCTGAAGGGAAGCTGGCTTGGAAACGAGTTCGCGTGGGGGCGACGGGTCCTGCCGTGACCGGACCGGTGTCGCGGCGGCCCGCCCAGTCCGCGAGCAGCTGCAACGCGTAGAGCATCGCCAGCGCGAGGACCGCGGTCGAGGCGATGTACCAGGGCCAGGATCCCATCACGTTCAGCAACGAGTTGTGGACGGGCTTGGCGCGTAGGTACATGTAGTTACCTCCGGTGATGATGTCCGCGGCGCCGGCGAGCGCCGCGAACGCCAGGGTCACCGCGAACACGCGCCAGAACGCGCCCCGGCGCGGATACAGCCGGCAGCCGAACACGAGCAGGCATGCGGCGACGACCGCCCCGACGTGGTAGAGGAAGTACGTGAAGTAGTAGACGCTCGGGAACGTCTGGGCGAGGTCGGGAGTGACGATCGCCTGGAGCGAGGCCGTGAGCGACCAGAAGTAAGTGAGCTCGACCAGCAGCTGACGACGGGTCAACAGCGCGAGGACCGTGACCAGCGAGACCGCATCGGTGAGCTGCAGCGGCAGGTCGTACTTGACGTTCCAGGTGCCGAGCACGGCGTCCGCGACGTATTCCCCTATCCACCCCGCCAGGACCAGCAGCGCGAGCCCGCGCATCCAGAGCACGAGCCAGCGACCCGGATGCCGGCGCGCGGCCCACACGGACACGCTTGCCGCCACGATCAGCACGGCGAGTGCCGCCAGGTGTGGTCCCGAGAACTGCCGCACTCAACCTAGTGTCGCGCCTGGAGGGACCTTAGGCTCCGATCGTGCAGCTGTCCTCCGACGGCCGTTGGTGACGGCACTCAAGAACGGCTGGCTACGGCTCCACGCAGGCGACTGGCAGGTCAACAGCATCGGCAAGGTCGCCGGACGGCGACACCGCTACCTAATCGCCGTGCTGACCAGCGGGCAGCCCACCGAGGCATATGGAATCAGGACGATCCAGCGCATCTCCGCCGCGAGCTGGCGGGCTCTCGGCCGAAGCCGCTGATCCCCGGCCCATCCTCGATGGCCACCAGTTGAACCGCCCGAGCAGGATCACGGTGGCGGGCACGAGGAGGGTGCGGACGAGGAACGTGTCCATCAGGATCCCGACGGCGAGCCCGACGCCGATCGGCCGGATCTGGCTGGCTTCCTTCCCGGTCGCCGACACGACCAGAACGGCGAACGTTCCGCCGAGGATGATCCCGGCAGAAGTGATCGTGGTCCCGGTACGTGCGATCGCCCGGACGACGGCGTCGGCGAGCGGCAGCCGCCGTGCCTCCTCGCGTATCCGGGTCATCACGAGGATGTTGTAGTCCTCGCCGAGCGCGAGCAGGAACACGAACATCAGGAATGGCAGGAAGAAGCTGATGCCGCTGTCGCCGCCGATGTCGATGAACACGATCGTGGCGATCCCGAGCGCGGCCAGGTAGGAGATCACGACGCTGACGATCAGGTACAGGGGTGCGATCAGGCTGCGGAGCACGAGCGCGAGGAGCAGCCCGATCGCGATGATCGCGACGGGGATGATCAGCTTCAGGTCGTGGTTCGCGGTCTTGCTGATGTCGTAGGACGCGGCGGCCTGGCCGGCGACGCCGCTGGCGACAGCACCGGACCGGCTCGTCGCCTCCGAGACGGCGGTCCGGATCGTGGGCGTCGCGTCGAGCGCCTGCGTCGACTGTTGAGGCCCTGCGGCGAGCGTCGCTTCGAACTGGGTGACCGTCCCCCGCGCGCTCACGAACTGGGCCGAGGCGTGGTAGGCGTTGTACGCCGACACCGGGACGCCGAGCCCCGCCAGTTCGACCGCCGGCAGCCGCGCCGGTGGGCCGAGCAGCCTGTGCAGCCGGGTGTACTCGCTCGGGGTCAGAATCGTGCCGTTGGCGTTGAGCGGGCCCTGGAGCGCGGTGAACTTGCCCGAGGACCGCAACGACTGCTGCGCGGTCGCGACCGCGCCCGGGTTCTCCCACACAGGCCGCGAGTACGCGAAAACGAGGTTCGCGGGATTGGTGCTCGACTGTGGGAAGTGCTGGGCGAGCGCCGCGTTCCCAGCGGCGGCGTCGGAGCCCGACGGCGCGTTCGTCGAGCCGCCGAAGCCGGACGACGCGTAGCCGAGCGCGCCTGCCGCGAGCGCCAGAAACGCCACCAGCCCCACCGCGAGCGTCAACCGCGGCCGGCGAACCAGCCGCCCGGCGATCTTGCCCCACGCGCCATCGGGCTCGGGTCCCGGCTTGGGGACCCGCGGCCAGAACGCCCGACGGCCGGCGATCGCCAGCAGTGCCGGCAACAACGTCAACCCGAGCGCGAGCATGATCACGATGCCGACCGCCAGCGGGATCCCGAGGTCGTGGTAGAGACCGAAGCTCGCGAGCACCAGCGTCAGGAGCGCGAGGACCACGGTCCCCGCGGAAGCGGTGATCGACTCCCCCACGCGCGACAGCGCGCGCGTCACCGCCTCGTGAGAGCTCCGTCCAGCTCTGAGCTCCTCGCGCACGCGGAACAGGAGGAACAGCCCGTAGTCGGTGCCCGCCCCCAGAATCAGGACGATCAACAGGATCTGGGTGATCGATGAGATCTGCAGGCCGTGGACGCCGAGCTCGCCGATCACGTTCATCGAGATCAGCAGCGCCAGCCCGGCGGGCGCCAGCGTAATGATCGCGGCCAATGGCGCCCTGAAGACGATCAGCAGGAGAACGATGATGAAAAGGAACGAGAGCCCCTGCGTCCGACTGCCCGACCGGTTCGAGTTCTCCTGATTGGCGACGAGCGTCGCGACCTCGCCGGCGGTGTTGAGCTGGAGGCCCGCCGGCGCGCCCGCCCGCGAGAACGTCCCCTGTATGTCGTCGACGACCGTCTTCGCGGCGCTGATGTCGTTGCGGTTGATCGTGACCCGGACCCTGAGCTGGGCCGCCTCCCGGTCGGCGGAGAGACCCAGCAGGTTCACTGACTGCACGTTCCTGACGCCGCGGACGGCTTGCGCCACGCGCGCGACCGCCGCCTCGTCGGCAAGCGTCAGCGGACCCGAGCGCGAGGCCACGATCACGACCTGGGCGCTCTTGCCCTCGGTACCGAGCAGCGGGGCGGCCAGGTTCGCGGCCTTCGTGCTCGGCGCGTTCGCGGGCAGGAACGCGCTGTTGTTGTTGTTGACCTCGCTGCCGAGCGACGGGAACGCGCCGCTGACGACTATGGCGACGGCCAGCCAGAACACGACCACCAGGTAGCGGAACCGCACGACGAGCCGGGCGAGCCGCTCGAATGCTGTGTCTACCGAGAACCCCATCGCGACCCTCAAGCGCTCAGCGTCCGCCGGCGGGGCGAGCGGGCCAATAGGACGGCGATGAGGATCAGTAAGGGCAGCATCGTCGCGTGATACGCGATGTCGGCAGCGTCGCCGCCACGGATCGTGATGGTCAGCCCCAAGACGAAGCCAAAGATCGCGAACCCCGTGGCCGCCAGTGCCGCCGTCCCACCCCACGCCGGCGCCCTCAGGAGTGCGGCGGCTCCGAACGCGAGCACGAAGAAGATGATCGCCTCGGGGATCCCGGCTGCGGTTCCGTTGGACGGTTTCGACCCGGCGAACACGCCAGACAGGTGCGCGGCCGAAGCGACTGCCAGCGTGAACGCCGCGAAGGCCATCAGCGATGCGATTTTGCGTCGATCGGTTCTCATGGCCGACAAGCTACGAACGCCGCGCTCGGAGCAAAACATCACAAGTGGGGAAATTGGGCTCACCCCGCGGAGGTATGTCGTCTCCCCCCTCAGGGGGACGAAGGGGGTCCGCATCGGCGCTACGCTCGGTGGCGCCATGTCGTTAGCGCAGGCGCCCGGGAGATCAGTTGTCGCTCGGAGGCGCTCCGAGAGGCTGATCGACACCGCGCTGGCGGTCGGTGCGTTCACCGGGTCGCTACTGCTGATCGCCCACGGCACGGGGGCAACGTTTACCGGTGGAGCCAAGGGGGTCGCCGGGGTCGTCCTGGCGGCGTGCTCCTCGTTGCCGATCCTGTTCTGGCGGCGGGCGCCACTGGCCGTGTTCGTCGGGACGACGGTGGCCAGCGCCACGGCAATGGCGATCGGCTCCGCCGGCGGTCCGCCCATCGGCCCGACGATCGCGCTCTATCTGCTCGCCACCAGCCGGGACGAGGCCCACCCGTGGACGCGGCGACTGACCGCGACCGTCGCCGTGTTGTTCACGCTTCACTTCGTCGGCTACGCGATCGGCCAAGGCACTGTGCCCGGAACCGAGCTCGCGATCGGCGCCCTGGTCTGGGCCGTGGCCTGGTTCGCCGGCGACCGGACCCGGCTGCGCCGGGCCGAGATCGCGGAGCTCCAGCGCCGCGCCTTGCTGGCCGAGCAGGCGGCGGCGCGTGAACGCCAGCTCGCGGCGGCCGAGGAACGGGCCCGGATCGCCCGCGATCTCCACGACTCGGCCGGCCACGCGATCAACGTGATCGCGGTGCACGCTGGGGCGGCGCGGTTGCTGCACGAGCGCGACCCGGCGCGTTCGCGGGCGGCGATCGAGACGATCGAGCGCGTCGCGCGCCAGACCGTCGGCGAGATCGACCAGATCGTGCGCAGCCTCCGCATTGGCCACGACCCACCGGTCGAGACCCCGCCGGGTCTCGCCGCGCTGGATGCGCTCGTCGCGACGCACCGTGCGACGGGTCTCGAGATCGCGGTCAGCCGGGAGGGTGACGCCCGGCCTCTGGCCGCGCCGCTCGACCAGGCCGCCTTCCGGATCCTCCAGGAAGCACTCACCAACGCCGCCCGCCATGGGACGGGGTCCGCCGAGGTCGAGCTCCTGTTCGGCGAGCGCGCGGTCGAGCTGGCGGTCATCAACCCGGTGAACGGAGCGACCGCCGACCGGGCGAACGGCGGCGGGCACGGGCTGGTCGGGATGCGGGAGCGCGCGGGCATGCTCGGCGGGTCGGTGCTCGCGGAACGCGCCGGCGACACGTTCGCGGTCAGGGCCCGACTTCCGTATGGAGCCGGAGCGAAATGACGCGAGTGCTGATCGCCGACGACGACGACCTGATGCGAGCGGGCCTCGCCGCGGTTCTCTCGAGCGATCCGACCATCGAGGTCGTCGGCCAGGCCGCGACCGGTCGCGAGGCGGTCGACCGTTCCCGCCGGCTGACACCGGACGTGGTCCTGATGGACGTCCGGATGCCGGACACCGACGGGATCGCGGCGACGAAGGAGCTCGCGCGCGCCACCGCCGATAGCCGCGTTCTGATCCTGACGACGTTCGAGCAGGACGACTACATCTTCGGGGCGCTGCGTGCCGGCGCATCTGGCTTCCTGCTCAAGCGCACGCGCCCAGAGGAGCTGATCGCCGCCGTCCACGCCGTCGCCGCCGGCGACTCGCTGCTCTCGCCGTCGGTCACGCGGCGCGTGATCGACGAGATGGCCAGCCAGCCCTCACCTGCGAGCTCGGATCGCGAGACGCTCGATGAGCTCACCCCGCGTGAGCGGGAGGTGCTGACGCTGATCGCCCGGGGCCTCTCCAACGCGGAGATCGCCGACGCGCTGACGGTGGAGGAATCCACGGTCAAGACTCACGTCAAGCGGATCCTCATGAAGCTGTCGCTCCGCGACCGCGTCCAGGCGGTGATCTTCGCCTACCAGACGGGACTGGCCGGGCGCGAGGCGGAGTAGCCGCGTACCCCGGCCGCGGCCAGAGCCGTCGCGGCGGGTGCGCTCAGATCGTCGAGGATGCCGTCCAGGCGCCCGCCGGCGAGGTCCGCGACCTTGCCCGCGAGATCCGCGGCGCCGACGGGCCGCTCCGGCGCGCCCCGCGGGCATGCGACGCGGGCCAGCTCGTGGTCGCCGGCTCTCAACACGGCTCCGAACTCGGGCAGCGACTCGTCGAGAGACACGTCGATCTGGCGTGATCGTTCGACGGTGGCGTCGTCGATCGCCACGAAATCCGCCACCGTCGGGGGCCCGTGCGTGATCGTGTGGGCGACGCAGTACGGGATCGAGAACTTCGCGCCGAGCCCGTCGCTCACGATGTCGAGGTGCGCGGCCTGGCGAGCCACGGGATGGACGAGCACGCTCAGCCGATCGTCTCCGAGCTCGTAGCCATCGTCGCGCGCCAGCGCCGCAACGTCGATCGGAGAGTGCGTGCCGAGGCAACTCGGGTGCAGCTTGATCCAGTTGCGGTCGATGGCGCGCTCGGCGCGGGTTTCCGGGCGCGGCCAGCTCGCGCCGAGGACGGCCTCGAATCCGAGCGGGCCGTGGATGGCCGCCCGGTCCACGACCGCCCCGGCCTGCGCCATCAGCGCCGCCTGGACGCCGGCTCCGGCGGCCAGGCCGACCTGGATCGCCTTGCCGTCTGACCCAAAGGCCCCGCGTGTCGCGCCGGCTCGCAGCACCGCGATCGCGAGCGCGTTCTCACGCTGCACCGGCGCCAGACCGAGCAGCCGGGAGGCGGCGACAGCCGCGCCGACCGGACCGCACACGGCCGTCGGATGCCAGCCGGCGTCGTACAGAGCCGGGTGGCTCGCCGCGGCGAGCGCACCCATGGCCTCGAACCCCTCGGCGTAGGCGTCGAGCATCTCGCCCAGCGAGAGCTCGAGGTGGGCGGCCAGCACGAGCGCCGCCGGCGCCGTGGCGGCGCTCACGTGAGCGATTCCGTCGGCGAGCGTGTCGTCGAAGTCGAGCACGTGGCCGGCCGTGGCCACGAACGTCACGGTGGCGACGAGGCCGTCGCCCGAAGCGAGAGCCGCCCTCGCGGCCCGCTCTCGCGCCCCGGCGCACACGCACGCGAGCCAATCGGTGAACGCGACGCGGTAGGCGTCATCGACCATGGGCGGAAGGCTAGATGACTGATTCCTTTTGCCGCACCCACGGATGGCGCGCACGACGCGGCGCCGGATCGGCACCCACGTCCTCGCCGGTAGCGCCGCTACCGGCTTCGTCCGCGTGCACCGCCCGGCTTGGTCGTGCACACCCCCGCGGGCACGTCAATTCGGAATCAGCCATCTAGTGGCCGCTCAGAGCTCGCCGGACGCGATCTCGGCGCCCTCGGAGAGCGACTTCAGCTTCAGGCACGCCACGTCCGGATCCTCGACGATCTCCTTCACCGCCGATTCGATCCGCTCGTCGAGCGCAGCCTCGTCGACCTCCTGACCGTCCATCTGCCCCCAGATCATGTCCGCGAGGTCGTCGGGCCGGGGAAGGCTCCCGGCATGGGTCGTCAGGATTCGATCGGCCATCTCCGTAGAGTCCCCTTCTACCAGAGAGCGACCCGGACGGGCAACACGCGTGGCCAGCGGAGCGACAGTCATCATCGGTGGGACCCAGGGCCTCGGCCGCCGGCTCGCCGAGCGCTTCGCGGAGAGGGGCCAGCCCGTGCTCATCACGGGGCGCGGCGGGACCCGCGCGGAGGACGTCGCGCGGGAAATCGGTGGCGAGACGACGGGCGCGGCGCTCGACCTGACCGAGCCGGCGGAGATCGCGGGGGCACTCGAGCCCGTCGAGGCGGTCGATCATGTGGTCCTCGCGGCGATCGAGCGGGACGCGAACACGATTCGCGACTACGACATCGAGCGGGCGCTCCGGCTGGCGACGCTCAAGCTGGTGGGCTATACCGAGGTCGTCCACTGCCTGCACGGCCGGATGCACGACGACACGTCGGTGCTGCTGTTCGGCGGCCAGGCGAGGGAGCGCCCCTACCCCGGGTCCACGACGGTGACGACCGTCAACGGCGCCGTGACGTCGATGGTGCGGACGTTCGCCACCGAGCTCGCGCCGGTGAGGGTCAACGCGATCCACCCCGGGATCGTCGGCGACAGCCCGGCGTGGGTGAACGCTGGCGAGATGCTCGAGCGCACGAAGGCGCGCACGCCCACCGGCCGCCTGGCGACGATGGACGACGTGGCGGACGCCGCGGTGTTCCTGCTCGAGAACCGCGCCGTCAACGGCGTGAACCTCGCCGTCGACGCCGGCTGGATTCTCCTGTGACCCCATACCACCACGTCCAGCGAGCGGACGAGACCGAGCTGGAGGCGTCGGCGGACCTCGCAGCGCACTCGAGCGGTTTTCGCACGGCCGCGTTGGTCGGGCGGCACGTCGAGTCGGTCCACACCGGCTTCACGCTCTGCTCGCTCGAGCCGGGCGGGCACGTCGACACGCACCTGCACTCGACCGAACAGAGCTTCTACGTGCTCGCGGGCGGGCCCCAGCTGACCGTCGACGGACGGACGTACGGACTCGCGGCCAACGAGTGCGGGCTCGTGCCCGTGGGAGTTCCTCACGCCTGGACGAACCGGGGCGATGGCGACGCGCTGTGGATCGCCGTCAACTGTCCGGCGCCTCGCATCTCCGGTGAGCCGGACACGTTCTGGACCGGCGAGCCGCTGCCCAGCGGCGAGCGCGACGGCGCTCCCCCGCTCGACATCCGCGACCCGCGCACGCGGACCTTCTTCCGCCTCGGCGCCGGCGAGATGGACGTCGACAACCTCAAGATCGGCGCCACGGTTGACGCCCCGACGGTGTCGGCGAGCATGGCGACGGCGCTCCTCGCCTACAGCGGGATCGCGGTCAAGATGCTCGTCGACCAGCGCCTTGCAGCGGCCCTGCACCAGATGTTCATGGTCGAGTACCAACCGGGTGGCGTGGCGCAGCCCCATGACCACCCGTTCGAGGAGACCTACTACGTGCTCGAGGGCGACGTCGACGCCGAGGCCGATGGCGACGAGTTCACGCTCCACGCCGGCGACGTGTTCTGGACGGGGGTCGGCTGCGTCCATGCCTTCTACAACCGGAGCCAGGGGCGGGTGCGGTTCCTGGAGACGCAGTCGCCGTCACCGCCGGCGAACTACTCGTACCGCTTCAACCGCGACTGGGATTACCTGGCGTCGCGTCTGAACCCCTGAGGTCGGTGGCGGGCTTCGTGGCCGTCGACTCTCGGCGTAGCCCTGATTGGCGGGTGGCTCGGTAAACGGCGTTGGGGAAGAGGGCGGGAACGGGCGCGATCGTGGCCCGTTCGATGGTGCGCAACACGACAACCTTGCGCCGGATGGCGAGCCCTGGCGGCTTATGCACGAGGAGTGTGCTCAATACGACAGGGCTCGGATCTGGCGCCGGCCTTGACGCGCTACGCACCATGCCCGTGACACTCTCGACACACTCCGGCACAAACTCGCCACGAAGAACCGCCATGAGCGCCCACGCAGGGCGACAACGGGCTCAGGCGACCCGCCGGCGCCCTCATCCACCGCCGCTAGATGGTTGATGCCACGGCGAGGCGCGGTTTGAAGGGGACGTAGGGAAGCGGCCGAAGTCGGCGGTGCTCAGTTGTTGCCAGCACCGACCGGAAGGGGCCGTGATGGACGCCGACCTCGACTCGCTTCTGACCGTAGTGTTCTGCACCGCGGACGATCTCCTGCCCACTCCGGCAGGGAACGCGCGCCGTATCGTGACCGACGCCGAGGTCGTCACGCTCGCGGTCGCGCAGGTTCTGCTCGGCTATCACGACTCCGACCGGCGGTTCCTCGCCGCCGCCGGGCGACGCTTGCAGCATCTAGTGCCTCACGCCGGGGCCCTGCCACCGCAGCTCGAAGTGCATGAAGTCCGGCGTGTCCCACGCGCCGAGCATCAGGAAGCCGTGCTTGACCATCGCCCTGATGAAGTCGATCGTCACGGACTCCGCGGCGTTCTGCGAGTGCTCGCGGAGGTTGAAGAAACCGTGCTTGACCATCTGCGCCGGCGAGGGGTCGACGACCGCGAGCTCGCGGCTCGTCCCCAGGACCCAGTCGGGCGTGTCGACGCCCCGCCGCAGGTCGGCGACGCGGTTGTACCAGGTCGCCTTGCCGTAGCCCTTGAGCCGGACGGCGGCCGCGGCGAGCAGCTGGTCGAGCTCGGCGAGCATCGCCGCGTTGTCGGGCTGGGCGTCGGCGGGCGCCGCGTCCCGTTGGAGGAGCTGGCGCAGCTTGGGTAACAGCGCCGCCAGGTCCTTGGCCTGCTTCTCGGTCAGCGTGTCGTCCTTGATCGCCTTGCGGAGCTTCGCCCCGGCGGCCACCGCGGCGGTCAGGGCCGTCTGCTCATCGGTGAGCGCCTTCCCGGTGGCGAGGCCCTGGAGCTTGAAGCCGGCCGCCTCGGCGGCCTTGCCGGCGGTGGCGAGCTCCTTGTCGACGGTGTCGGCCCAAGGCTTGACAAGGCGGGTGAACGCCTGTTGATCCGCGTCGCTCCACGCCACCTTGTTCGCGCGGGCGGTCAGGTAGCTCTCCTTCAGCCGCGCCATCTCCGCCTGGCCGTCAACGACGACCGCGCCGTTCTTGTCGGTCACGTCGAGGCTGTGCTTGAAGTGCTCGGAGCGATCGGAAGCGTCCTGCGCGGCCTGAACGGTCTTGGCGATGAACTTGCCCTCGTCGCTGGTCGGGTCGGGATCGGCCATCGCGCCGCGCTCGGCGGTCCGCTTGATCATCTCGTCGTAGGCGCCCTGACGGCGCGTCCACATCTCGGGGACATCGAGGTGGACCCCGCCGGTGACGAGACGGACGAGATCGAGGTCGCGGGCAGAGGACAGATGCGGCATCTCGGTGGCGTTGAAGTCGACCGCCATGCCCAGGTTGTGAAGGTTGCCGATGCTGCCGATCGCGCCCAGCGAGCAGGCGGACCGCGGCCAGCCGATCTCGCTCGAGGGCATCGACCCCGCGGGCAGCTCGTCGCGGACTGCCTCCAGGCGGGCCGCCGCCTCGTCATGCATGAAGAGGTTGCTCTTCTTGGCAGGGCTTTGAAGGAACACCCGGCGAATCCGCTTGAAGTGCTCGATCGTCCGGTCGTCGGAGCCGAAGAACGGACGCATCTCCTGGAGCAGCGCGACCTTCTGCTCGCGGTTCTTCAGGGCCGGATGGTCGCGGACGTCCTCGTGCAGCTCCTTCTCGAGCCGGTTGACCGAGGACCAAAGCGTGATCGCGCCCGTGCGGGTCGTGTGCGTCGGATCCGTGTGCCTGTCGTTGAAGTTGGCGCTGCTGCCGGCGAAGCCGTAGGACAGCACGGCGTTATCGTCGGCCGCCGGCGGGGGCTGCGAGAACGGCGAGCCCGAGCCGGGCGTGATCCAGATCGTCGCGTCGAGCCGGACCTTGGGGTGGGGGATCTTGAGTGATCCAAAGTCGAGCTCCTGCGGCGAGACGTGGAACTCGCCGGCGACGCCGAACGGCGGAAGTCCTTCGAACCCTCGGGCCAGATCGAGCACGAGCGACTGTCCGCCGATGTTGACGACGATCTCCTTGTCGCTGCCGGTCGGGGTGACGGCGCTCAGCGTGCGCGCGGCGACCTCGCGCGCGTGCTGCGCGGTCCACACCGATACCGACGGATGCTTGGAGCGGTCCTTTGGCAGGTCGGCGTCCGCCGGGATCTGCTCGCCGTCGAATGTCGCCGAGCCGTACACCGAGAGCCGGCCGGTGCAGTACACCTCGAGCGCGCCGAGCTTGCTCTTCTGGGTCTCGAACACGATCGCGTCGTTCGGATCAGTGGAGAGAGAAAGGGGAAGTTTCTCCGCCTTCCGCGGCGCCGGCGCGCTCGGTGCCTTCGCGGGCGTGCTTCCCGGCTTGACCGGCGTGGTCGTCGGTTGGCGCTGCACGAGTTGCGCCACGGCGCGGTTTCCGACCGCTCGCTGCAGCCGCATCACCGACGCGAGCCGAGCGCCGGCGCGTCCGCTCACCGGCTGAGCCACCGGCCGCTTGGCCGTGGATCCGGGTCCTTCATCTCGCCGAGATCCAGTCAATCCCTACTCCCCATGCTGCGCACCTCGGGGCGAGCGTATCGGTAAATGCTGCCCGGAAGGCTACAGTCGCCCGATGTTCGTGCATGTGACGATCCGCACCGAGGACCGGGCCGATCCGGACGGCACGAACGTCGAGTCGGTCAGCAGTTGAGCGCTCGCTTTGAGCAAGTGCTAAGATCGCGGATCGATGAGCTCAACCGAGTCCCTCACGGGCACCAAGCTCGAGATCGTTCAGGCCGCCGTGGAGACGCTCAAGTCGGCCGGGTTCCACGGCGCCAGCGCGCGCGAGATCGCTCGCACCGGGCGCTTCAACCAGGCGCTGATCTTCTACCACTTCGGCAGCGTCCGAAACGCTCTACTGGCGGCGCTTGACCTGGTCAGCGACCAGAGGATGGACGCCTACCGTCCCGCGTTTGAGGACGCCCGGACGGTCCCCGAGCTGGCGGCGCTAGCGCGGGAGATCTACGCCGCCGACCTCGAGCAGGGTTACGTCACGGTGCTGGCTGAGCTGGTCGCCGGTGGCATGTCCGATCGAGAGCTCGGCCGTGGCGTGGTGGCACGCATCGAGCCCTGGATCGCGATGGTGCAGGACAAGGTGACCGAGCTCCTCGCCGGCTCGGTGTTCGAGGCGATCGTCCCTCCGCGGGACATCGCGTTCGCGATCGTCGCCCTGTACCTGGGCATCGACATGCTCAGCCAGCTCGACCAGGACCGGACGGCGGCCGAGTCACTGCTCGACCTCGGCGTCAGGTACGCCCCGGTCGCCGGCGCGCTCCTCCCCTCCGGGCGATCATGAGCGAGACGGACACCGGCGTCGACCTCGTTACCGGAGCGTTCAGCTACGCCGGCAGTCACATCGCCGAGCGGCTGCTGGAATCGGGGCGCGCGGTGAGAACGCTGACGTTTCACCCCGACCGTCCGCATCCGCTCCAGGGCCGGGTCGACGCGCGCCGCTACCGGTTCGACGACGTGGCGGCGTTGGCACGGAGCCTCGACGGCGTGACGAACGTCTACAACACCTATTGGGTCAGGTTCGACCACGACCGGACGACGTTCGCCAACGCGGTGGCGAACTCGCGGACGCTGTTCTTCGCGGCGCGGCGCGCCGGCGCGGCGCGGGTCGTCCACCTCAGCATCTCGAACCCGTCGCTCGAGTCGCCGCTGCCCTACTTCCGGGGTAAGGCTCTGGTCGAACGGGGGCTGGCGGAGATCGGACTCCCGTACTCGATCGTGCGCCCCACGCTGGTCTTCGGCGGCACCCGCGACGTCCTCACGAACAACATCGCCTGGATCTTGAGGCGGATGCCGCTGTTCGCGATCCCGGGCAGCGGTCGCTACCCGGTGCAGCCCGTGCATGCCGCCGACGTCGCACGCATCTGCGTCGAGCAGGCCGACGCCAGCGATGACGCGATCGTCGACGCCGCGGGTCCCGAGACGATGACGTTCGAGCAGCTCGTGGCTGCCGTCCGTGCCGCCGTCGGTAGCCGCACACCGATCGTGCACGTCCCGCCGGTCGTGATGGCGGCCGCATCACGCGTGCTCGGCCTCCTACTGCGCGACGTCGTCCTGACGCGGGACGAGATCAGCGGCCTGATGGCGGGGACGCTCGTATCGCACTCGGCACCCCTCGGCCAGATCGCATTCACCGAGTGGCTAGCCGACATCAGCGACACGCTCGGCACGAGCTACGCGAACGAGCTCGCCCGACACTTCGCCGGGCTAGAAGTGAGCGACGAGCCACTCGTGGACGTCGCCGATCTTCGCGGCCGGCACGGTGAGGTGCCCTTCGGTTTCACTCAGCGCTGACTCCGCGCCGGGAACGTGCGCCGCCAGCCACTGGCCGTGCTGGACGGGGACGAAACGATCGTGGCGTCCGTGCCAGACCTTGACCGGTACGCGAATCGATTCGAACTCGAATCCCCAGTCCGACAGGTGCGCCACGTCGTCATCCCACCAACCCTGATCGCCCGGAGCCAGGCCGTCATCCATCCCTCGGACAAACCAGGCGGCGAGGTCCCCCGTCAGGACGGCGGCGTCCACCGGCGAGAGCAGCGTCTTGAACACCGAGATCACCTCATCGGGGGTCAAGCCGATGAACCGGTGCAGTTCCTCCTTGCTCCTGCGCCGGCACGCGTCGGGGTCGGCGAAGTAGAGCTTGATCTCGTCGACGTTCTCCTCGCCCATGCCGCTGAAGAAGTCCAAACCCGGCGCCCCCCAGGGCGCCACCGATCCGATCGTCGCCGCGGCAACGACGAGATCCGGCAACATCGCCGCGCAGGCGAGCGCGTACGGGCCACCTCCGGACCATCCCCAGACGGCGAGGCGGTCGATCCGCAGCGCGTCGGCGATGGCCTGGACGTCCGCGGCGCCGTCGGCGACGGTGTGATCAGGCTGGGGAGTCGAGCGTCCGTAACCGGGACGGTCGTAGCTGATAAGTCGCACCCCGCGCGCCAGCGCGTCGTCGATCCAGCCGCCGAACAGATGGCGCGAGTTCGGAGTTCCGATGTGCGCGAGCACCGACCGATCGCCGTCGCGGCCCGCGATCTCCACACAGAGCTCGCGCCCATCCCCAGTCTGGACGATTCTGGTCTCGACGTCATTGCTCGCGGCCACGGGAACGGAGCTTCTCATGCTGGCAAGAAAAAGTCCTAGAAACTCAACCACCGCGCGATAAGGTCGGCGGCGATATGTCGGGCACGACGACGAGGCCCGACGGTCCGGGGTCCCCCGAGGTGGTGAGGGCGCTCTCGATCGAGGACCTGACCATCCTCGGCCTGGAGACCGAGACCGTCGCGGGGCATACGTGCAAGGTGATCGTGTTGGGGGATCGGATCGACGCGGGCCTGCTGCGAGCTTCGATCGCCTCGCGCCTGCACCGGGCGCCCCCGCTGCGGATGCGCCTCTCCGATGTCGGCGGCGCGCCGTCCTGGGTGCTCGATCCGTATCTGGATCTCGACGAGCACGTCGTGCTCGCCGGTTCCGGCGAGCCGCTCGACATGGCCGGACTCAGAGACGCCGTGGCGCGCATCTTCGAGCAGCGGCTGGACCGCGCCCGGCCGCTGTGGCGAATCGACGTCATTCCGAGCCTGGCCGGAGGGGGCAGCGCCCTGGTGTGGCGCATCCATCATGCACTCGCCGATGGGACCACGGCGATGCGTATCGCTGAGGCCGCGCTGTGGGACGAGAACGCGGCCGCGCCGCGGACGCGGAGGTCAGCGGCCGGCACGAAGCGCGCGAGCACGGCGGTCGACCGCCGGTTCGCCGGCCTCCGAGCGGCAGCACGCGAGGCTCCGCATCCGTGGCATCGCTCGCCCTTCAACGGGCACATCGACGCGCGCAGGGCCGTCGCGTTCACGTCGGTCGAATTCGACGGACTGCGATCCGTGGCGCGGGCAACCAGCGGCGCGACGATCAACGACGCTGTGTTGACGGTGGTCGCGGGCGGGCTGCGGCGCTGGCTCGAGGACCGCCATGGCCATCTCGGCGCGGTTCGAATCAAGGTTCCGGTGAGCCTCCACGACCCCGCCCCGCCGAGCGGCCACGCCGCCGAGGAGGGCAACCGCGACTCGTTCTTCTGCCTCGACCTGCCGCTCGCGGCGGACCCCATGGACCGCTTGCGCTCGATCCGCCACGCCACCCGCGTGCGCAAGGAGGGCCATGACGCCCAGGAGCTGGACGAGCTCATGCGCCGGCTGGCGCACGCTCCACCGCTGCGGTCCTTCGCCGAGCGCGTCCTGACCAACTCTCGGTCCTTTGCTCTGAACGTCTCCAACGTTCCCGGACCACGTCGGCCGGTCAGCGTCCTGGGTGCCCCGGTCCGGGCGCTCTACTCGATCGCCGAGATCCGTGAGCACCACGCGCTGCGGATCGCGGTCGTGTCGCTCTGCGACACGCTGAACTTTGGGCTGACCGCAGATCCGACGGTTGTCCCGGACGTCGACCGGCTCGCCGATCACATGCAGGCCGACGTGACGGCGATGCTCGCGCAGCTCCAGCACGCCTGAGCTCCGGCCGCCACGGGGAAACACGGATGGGTATAGCGGTTCGATCAGGGTCAGGGAGCCGCTCGGAGTGTGCAAACGTCGTTTGACACTGCCGAACGCGGTCTGGTAATCTCGCCCGCGCCCTGTGGTGCCCATGGACCGATGCCAGGCATCGGCCCCCGCCGAGGTTGAGGGTGGTGCCGTTTGAGCGCAGTCACACTCGAAGCCGACGTTCCAATCGAGCGCAGACTTCGAGCCGACTCGAAACCGCGTTCGTGGCCTCGGCTCCGGAAGCTCCACGGTCCTCGGTTGTCCACTGGCGCAGCCACGCTTGCGCGGCGATGCCAGCGACACCGTGATTGCAAATGGCGGCGGCCCGCTCGAGCCAGCAGGAGGAAACGAGGGCGCGCCGAATCCTCGGGCTGTAGAGCCGAGCTCGAGGTAAAGGTCATTTCCTTAAACCCAACATCTTGGGAGGAGGATCTGTGGCAGTAAGTTCAGGTACGGGTCGGCGCGGCATATTTGGCGCGGGCCTCGGCGGCGAGTTAACCGCCGAGTTCTTCGGTACGTTCATCCTCATCTGCTTCGGTGACGGGGTAGTGGCGATGCTCTGGGCCCTGATCGGGTCCGGGCGCACCGTCAGCCAGGCGACCGCGCTTCTGGGCGCCGGCGACTGGCTCCTCATCACCTTCGGGTGGGCGATGGCGGTCACGTTCGCCATCTATACCGTCGGCGGCGTCACGGGCGCCCACATCAACCCAGCGATCACGTTGGGTGCGGCGCTCCGCAAGCAGTTGCCGTGGAACAAGGTTGTGCCCTATTGGGTGGTCCAGGTGGCCGGCGCGTTCGTCGGCGCCGCGCTCGTGTTCTTGGTCTATAACAACGCGATCAACCACTACGACCAGGTCAACCACATCATCAAGGGGAGGCCGACGTCGTTACCGACGTACAGCACATTCGCGACCTTCCCAGCGCCGTATTTCCACAACGTGTTAGGACCGGTAGTCGATGAAATCGTGGGCACGTTCTTCCTGGCCCTGTTCGTTTTCGCCGTGACCGACGAGAACAACCTGGCGCCGGGTTCGAACCTTGGACCGCTGCTGGTCGGCTTCATCGTGCTGGCCGTCGGTATGTCGTTCGGCGCGAACTCCGGATACGCGATCAACCCGGCCCGTGACCTCGGCCCGCGGCTGTTCGCGTGGATCGCGGGCTGGGGGAAGTTGGCGGTACCCGGCAACTACGGATGGATAAACCAGTACATGTGGGTGCCGGTACTCGCACCTCTGGCAGGGGCGGCGTTAGCGGTGCCTGGTTACGACCGCATCATCGCCCCTATCCTCGCGGCGCGAAGAGCCGAGGCCGAGGAACCGGAAGGTGGAAGGGTGCCCGGAGAGGGGACGCTTCCAACCTAGCTGTCAGCCAACAGGAATCGCAGGGCGAGCGGCGGCACTCCGGTGTCGCCGCTTCTTTGTCACCGAGACCGCAGCAGCCCGGCGTCGCGAGCCCAGTCCACGGTGCGGCGCAGGGTCGCTCGCGGGCTGGTGTAGCGCAGCCCCAGCTCTCGCGTGGCCCGCGAACCGTCGTACCGGTGGCCATGGAGCAGCGTCCTCACCATCTCGCGGCAGACGGGCGGGCGCCGGCGGGCGAGGCGAAAGCCATGCTCGACAGCGTACGCGCCGGCGATCGCCACCGGGCGGGGCAGGAGCCGAGGCTTACCGCCGACGCCGGCCACGTCGCTGGCGAGCGCCAGGGCCTCGGTGATCGTCAGCGTCATCCCGTTGAGCACGTAGCGCTCGCCGTTCGCCCCGTGCTCGGCGGCGAGCAGATGGCCCTCGGTGCAGTCGGCGATGTCGACCAGGCTGACGTTGGTGGGCACGAACATCTTCAGGCGACCGTCGAGGAACGCGAGCAGGAAGCGCGCGGTGCCGCCGGTCCGGCCAGGCCCTTGGACCGACGAGGGATTCACGCACACGACCTCGACGCCGGCGGTGCGGCCGGCTTCGAACGCCGCGCGCTCGCCCTCGGTCTTGGACCGTTCGTAGGTCGAGAGATACCAGCCTCGGTGCGGGGTCTGCTCGCTCCCGACCACCCCCTGGGGCTCGCCGAGCGTCGCCGCCGAGGAGGTATGGACGACGCGCGGCACGTCTGCCCGCGCGGCGGCTCGCACGGCGGCGCGCGGTCCCTCGACGTTGGCCTGCATCATCGCGGTCGCGTCATCGACGCACAGCGTGTTCACGCCGGCCACGTTGAAGACCACCTCGCAACCCTGCATCCCGGCAGACATGGCGTCCTCGTCGAGCAGATCGCCACGTGCGACCTGGGCTCCGAGCCCGGCGAGGACGGCCCCGGACTCCGAGGAGCGGGCGAGCGCCACGACCTCGTCGCCGCGGCCCACCAGCCGCCGCACGAGTGCGCGGCCGACGAAGCCGCTGCCCCCGGTAACGAACACCCGGCTCATGTCTGGCCGCGAAGCGCGGAGGAGAAGCGCACGAAGTAATCGACGCCCGACCACACCGTGATCAGCGCGGCGAGGGCCAGCAACCATTGGTCGAGGTACGCGCCGAGGATGACGACGTTCGGGCGGAGCATCACCAGCGCGAGCGCGACGAACTGCACGGTGGCCTTCCACTTCCCGAGCATCGACGCCTCGAGGTGCAGGCCCTGCGCCGCCACCGCGCCGCGAAGGCCGAGCACGCTCAGCTCGCGGCCGATGATCAGGATCGACAGCCACGGCGATGCCCGTCCCACCGCGACCAGGGCAACGAGCACGCCGGTGACCAGGAGCTTGTCGGCGGTCGTGTCGAGGAACGACCCCAGCCGTGAGCTCACATTCCATCGACGGGCGAGTCGGCCGTCGAACCAGTCGGTGCTGGACACCGCCAGGAAGACGACCGCCGCCGCCGTCCAGGAATGGCCGAGGATCAGGCCCATCACCACCGGGGTGGCCACGATCCGTAGGCTCGTGCCGGCCAGGATCAGGGCGCTGGCCCGCGCGCTGCCTCTACTCGCTGTTCTCAGCGCGCCAGCGTCCACTCTGTGGCCGATCGTACAACCTATCTACGCGATCAGATCGGCTGCAAACCGCCGTGCTTCGGCCGCGTCGCGGGCGTCCAGTGCGCGCCTCGCCGCCTCGGCGGCGTCGGCCAGCGCGACCGACCGCAGCGCCTGCTTGACCTCGGCCACGAGCGGAGCCGCCATGCTCAGCTCGGTCACCCCGAGGCCCACCAGCAACACCGCCGCCGCGGGGTCTCCGGCGAGCTCGCCGCAGACCCCGACCCACCGACCGTGGGCCTTGGCGCCCTCGACGGTCGCGCGGATGAGCCTCAGCACGGCAGGTTGCGGCCCGGAGAGCAGCTGGCCGACGTGCTCGTTCCCGCGCTCGGCGGCCATCGTGTACTGGGTGAGGTCGTTGGTCCCGATCGAGAAGAAGTCGGCCGAGGCAGCGAGCTGCCCCGCCTCGCACGGCCGCCGAGGGGACCTCGACCATGATCCCGACCTCGAGCGGGGCGTCCACGCCGGTCGCGCGCCGCGCCTCGGCCACGGCGGCCCGGGCCGCCTCGAGCTCGTCAATCGTGGCGACCATCGGGAACATCACCTTGAGGGGGTGTCGGGCCGCGACGCGCAGGACCGCTCGCAGCTGCGTGGCGAGCAGCTCCGGATGCTCGAGCGAGAGCCTGATCCCCCGCCGGCCCAGAAACGGATTCTGCTCCGGCTCCATCGGCAGAGCCGGCAACGGCTTGTCCGCGCCGGCGTCGAGCGTACGCACGATCAGCGGCCGGCCCCCCAGCGCCTCGGCGATTCTCGCCAGCGTCTCCGTCTGCTCCTCCTCGCCGGGAATCTCGAGCCGGTCGAGGAACAGGAACTCGGTGCGGAGCAGTCCGACGCCATCGGCCCCGAGCTCGACGGCGGACGCGGCGTCGTCGGCCCCGCCGAGGTTGGCCGCGACCTCGATCGTCGTCCCGTCCCGCATCACCGCCGGCTCGGCGGCGTGGCTGCGGGCGGTCCGCCGGCGTTCGAGGGCCAGCTCGCGACGCCGGCGAGCGCTCTCGGCGACCTCATCGCTCGGAGCGACCAGCACGGTGCCCTCGTCGCCGTCGAGCAGCACCGGCGTGCCCTCGGCGATCGCCAGGATCGAAGGACCGAGACCGACGGCCGCCGGGATGCCGAACGCGCGGGCGAGGATCGCAGCGTGCGCCGTCGCCGTGCCGTGCGCGGTGGCGATCCCCCGGACGAGGTCGGGATCGAGCGAGGCGGCACCGGCGGGCGTCAGCTCGGAGACGACCAGCACGCCCGACTCCTCCAGAGTCGCCTGCGGCGATTTCCCCGCCAGCGCGGCCAGCACCCGTCGGCCCACGTCCTCGACGTCTGCCGCTCGCTCTCGCAGCAGCTCGTCGTCGAGTGCCCTGAACGCGGCGGCGGTATCGCGGCTGGCCTCGTACCACGCCGTCTCGGCCGGCGCTCCGGCCTCGATCCGCTCCCGCGCCGGCCCGACCAGCGCGTCATCGTCGAGCAGCGCGAGCTGCGCGGTGAAGATCGCGGCTTCGGCGTCCGTGCTCCGGCGCGCCACGTCGTCGCGATCTCCCTCGATCGCGGTCCGCGCGGCTTCGCGCGCCGACTGAAGCCGCGGCCACTCGACATCGGCGCCCTGCGACGACACGTCGACTGGCGCGCGGAGCTCGTCGCCGAAGTGCCGGACCTCTCCGAGCACGATTCCCGGCGACGCAGGGATGCCGGACAGCACGGCGCCGCGCTCGGGTTCTGGCGCGGGCTCCTCCGTCGGCGCCGGCTCGGACGGCGCCGACGCGCGCGCCTGCGGAGGGCCATCGGACGCGCGCGCCGGCGGAGCGCCATCGGCCGCGACTCCCTCTCCGAATCCGTCGCCGGCGAGCTCCTGGAGCGCCGCCAGCGCCTCGTCCGCCTGCGCCCCCGACGCGGTGGCGAGCAGCTCGTCGCCCTTGCGCGCGACGAGCGTCATCAGTCCCGTGAGGCTGCGCGCGCTCACCGGACCGGCCCCGCCGACCTTGGCCAGCCGAAGGTCCGCATCGAAGCGGCTCGCCAGCTCCACGACGAGCGCCGCCGGGCGTGCGTGCAGGCCGATCTCGTTCAGCACGGGGATCCGAGCCTGCGCCCCGGGAGGCGGCGCGTCGCCATCCGGCTCGGGCTCGCCGGAGCCCACCGGCGCCGAGCCGTCGGTGCCCAGATGAGCCGCCTTCATCCCGATCGCCTGGCGCGCCTCCGCCGCCACCTCGTCGAGCGAGGCGCCGCCGCGCGCCGCCACCGCGGCGGCGACCGCACCCTCCACAAACGGGGCGTCGCTCAGCTCCACGCGCCCGTCCGCGCCGAGCAGCTCGACCGCCATCTCCGCGCTCATCAGCGCGCTGCCGAGATCCATCAGCACGAGCACGCCGTCGCCACCCATGGCTCGCTCGATCGCCGCGCGGACGCGCTCGACGTCGGTGCCGATCGAGCCGTCCTCGAGGCCGCCCGCGGCCTCGAGCGCAAGTTCATCGCCGCCCATCTGCCGGGCGAGCTCGACGACGCCCTCAGCCAGCGCCGCGCTGTGCGAGACGACGACGATGCCGACCACGACTACAGCCCGTAGGCTTGGTGCAACAGCTCGACTGGATGCACGGAGGGACGGTGGGACGCGTGCTCGATCTGCCAGCGGCACGTTTCGCTGTCACACGCCACGATCCGAGCGCCCGACGCCTCGATCTGGTCGAACAGGTCAGCGCCGGCGTCCATCGCGATCTGGTACTTCTCGCGCTTGAGCCCGTACGTGCCCGCGATCCCGCAGCAGCGGGCATCGAGCTCACGGACCTCAAGCCCGGGAATGAGCGCCAGCAGCTCGACCGCCGGCTTGCCCATCCAGTGGCCCTGTAACTGGCACGGCGCGTGGTAGGCCACGGTCTCGTTCACGGGCTGGAAGTCGGTGCGGAGCTCGCCCCGGTCATGCATCTCGAGCAGCAGCTCGCAGACGTCGTACGTCTGGCGGCTCACGAGCGCCAGGTCCGGATCGTCCTCGAGCCCGAGGATCTCGCGCGCCTCGCGCTTGAGCATCACCGTGCAGCTGGTGGCGTTGCCCACGATCAGGGTGCCGTCGCGGGCGTGCGGCGCGAGCGAGCGCGCCAACCTCAACACGTACTTTCTGGCGTCCTCGAACAGGCCGTTGGACTGCAGCGGCAGGCCGCAGCAGTCCTGCTTCGGGACCTCGACGCGGTAGCCGTTGTGCTCCAGCACGGCGACCACTTTCTCGCCGACGTCGGGCTCGTAGTACTGCGTGCCGCAATTGTGGAAGTAGACGATCTTGGTTCCGTCGGCCGGGCCGCGGTGTTTCTTCGCCCAACTCTTGAATGTCCGGCCCGCGAAGCTCGGCAGCGCGGCGTCGCGATGGATGCCGAGCAGCCGCTCGGCGAGCACGCGCATCGGCCGTGACCGCAACGTCGCGTTGGCGATTGGCGCGACCGGGGTGCCCAGCCGGCCGACGAGAGTGGGCCGGGCGATGAGGCGATCGCGAAGCTTAACGCCCGTGCGCTGCTTGACCGCGTAGCGGGCGTGGGCGTTGAGCTCGGCGATCTTCACGCCCTGGGGGCAGTGCATCGTGCACAGCCCGCAGCCCGAGCAGTAATCGACCGAGGACTCCTCGGGCGGTTGGCCCAGGGCGCGGTAGCGCTCGGCCTGAGGCCCGGCGTACTTCGGCCCTGGGAACAGAGGAGTCACGTTCGCGACCGGGCACACGGTCTCGCAGATCGTGCACTTGACGCAGTGATCGAGCGAGCTGCGCAGCGGTTCGTGCAAAAGGTCGTCGATCATGCCGCGGCCGCCGCTCCTTCTCGCTCGGTTATCGCCTGGGCGACGAGGTGCCCGCTTGCGAGCGCGATGCCCTCGCCCGAGCCTTCGCGCCATGGCGCCGCTCCGGGCAGAGCGGAGCCGGCGACGAACACGTTTTCGGCCCCCTCGGCACGCAGCGAGGAATCCACGGCGACGCCGACCGCCGAGATCGGCTGCGGGCCGAAGAAATCTGGGCTGAAGCGTGGCTCTCCCGCGGCCGGCATACCGCGGAGCGGCAGCCCGAAGATCGTCTCGCGCGCCTGCCAATCCGAGCCGAGCGTGGTCGCGCCAGAGGCAAATCCGCCGGTCGCGAGCACGACCCAGCGGGCGCCATACGTCGTCTCGTGACCGCTGGTGTGCGCTCGGACTGCCGTCACGCGGTCACCCTCGCGCTCGGCGCCCATGGCCTCCGCGCCGAGCGCCAACCGGCCGCCAGCCGCGCGCAATGCCGCCAGCAGGGCGTTGTAGACGCGCAGGCCCGGAACCGACGGCGGGACCGTCGGGATCTCGAATACCGATCGCCCGAGCCGGCGCTCGAGGTCTGACCAGGCGCCGTGGGGATCGCGCAGACCGAGAATCGCCGGCATGGCTACTCGCTCCCCCGGGTTCAGCAGCAGCGCGAGTCGAGCGGCGAAGCCGGCGCGGAACTGTTCGTCGTCGAAGCGTCGCGCCAGCGCCAGGGGGTTGGCCTCCACTCGTCCGACATCAACCTCGATCGCGACCGCTCGGGCCTCGAGCCCGGCTCTGCGGAGATTGCCGGCGCACAGCGATGGATAGAAGTCCTTCAGCACCGGAAGGCCGACCACGCACACCGGCGTGCTTTCGCGCGCGTCCCCGCCTGCCATCGTCTCCGGGACGAGCGCGGACGGGCGGAGCGCGCCCAGCGCCGTCGGGAGCAGGTAGTTGCGCTCGAGCCCGCCACTGTATCGATAGCCGGGCTGTGGCCCGCGCTCGATGCAACCGGCGAACCAGTCGAGAGCGGGAGCTATCGAGTCGCCGATCAGCGCGAATGGGTGCTCCGGATGATCCCCGATGAACCCGGCCAGCGCGTCGGCGGGCGCATCGACGCGGTCGGGGGCGTACCCAAGGACATCGACGGTGCCGGGAGCCAGGTGCGTGGAACCGACCCCCTTGGCGAGCACACAGACGCGCGCGCCCCCCTCGGCCAACCGCGTCGCCGCGGTGAGCCCGGCGACGCCCACGCCCAGGACGACCACGTCGTATGAGAGGGCCGGGCTCATGGCAGGTGCCCGGCGTCGAGGACGCCTTGGAAGATCCACTCGTCGAGCCTGGCCTCACGGAGCTGATCGCCGTAAAGGATCGGCCAGACGCCTTTCCAGCGCTCGCCGACGTAGTCGAGCAGTGCCGCGTTCGCCTCCGCCGAGTCGATCCCGTCGAGGGCGTGGAGAATCCCGGTGGCGCGGTAGATGCAGAACCCTCCCTGGCACGGGCCCATCCCGAGCCGGAGGAGGCGCCGGATGTCATCCAGGTTCGTCGTGCCCCGCTGCCGGATTGTGTCCTCGAGCGTTCGCCGCGGGATCAGCTCGCACTCGCAGATGAGCTGGTCGTCCTGCAGGTGCTGCTCCCGTCGGTCGAGTCGATTGGCGACGCGCATGTGCTCGCCGCTCTCAGAACCGGGGAGTACCTTGGTGGAGGTCGTGCACGGTCGTGTCTCGCCGAGCTGGCGGCAGATGCCGTCGACGGTGTCCTCGGCCATCAGCCGGTAGGTCGTCAACTTGCCGCCGGTGATCGTCATGAAGCCGCTGACACCGTCGCGATCGCGGTGGTCGAGCAACGCGTGCGCGCGGGTCACGTCGCGGGAGGACCCGCCGTTCTGTTTGGCGTCCTCGAACAGTGGACGTACGCCAGTCCACACCCGCAGCGCTCTCGCCTCCTTGAATCCGGGCACGAGCTGCTCTCCGTCGGCGAGCATCGCGTCGACCTCGTCCTCGAGCACGGAGTGGTCGTCGGGGTCCTCAGTGTCGACGTCGGTCGTCCCGATCACGCAGACCGTGTGGATCGGCACGATGATGTCGCCGTCGCTCGGCATCGTGCAGCGGTTGACGACGGTGTTCACCAGGCGGTGATTCATCGCGATCATGATTCCGCGGCCGGGGCGCACCGTTACGCCCTCGATGCCCGCCATCTCGGCGATCTTCCCGGCCCAGGCTCCCGCCGCGCTGACGGTGATCCGGGCCTCGACGTCGAGCTCCTCGCCGGTGCGCGCGTTGCGCGTCCTGGCACCCTGGATCTGATCGCCGGCGCGGTGGATGGCGACGACCTCGTGATACGGCAGCACGCGCGCGCCGCGGTCCTGAGCGCCGCGCGTCAAGGCCCAGACGAGCCTCCACACATCGATGCTGCCATCCGGTACGCGGAAAGCGCGCGAGATCTGCGGGTTGAGCCTCGGCTCTTCGCGCAGCGCCTGCGCCGGCGCAATCTCCTCACACGGCACCCCGGTGTCGCGGCATCCCTGCGCGAAGCGGTCGGCGAATGCAGGGTCATCGAACGGCGTGGTGACGAAGAAGCCACTGGTGTCCTCCACGGCGTCGGCCGCCACGCGGCGCATGACGATGTTCTCGCGCGCACATTCGTCGGCCGCCGACGGGTCCTTTACGGCGTAGCGCCCACCCGAGTGCAGAAGTCCGTGAAAGCGCCCGCTCGTGCCGGTGGCGAGATCGCCGCGCTCGACCAGCACGACATCGAATCCACGCAGCGCCGCGTCCCACGCGACGCCGGTGCCGGTTGCTCCACCGCCGATCACTAGTACGTCGGTGCTGAGCTTCTCCACCGGGTCAGCTTACTCCTGACTGGTCGCACGAGAACCTGGGGCGCCGGCGGTACGCCCGCCGCCGGCGCCCCGGACGGGGTCGCGGGAACCTACTCCACCCAGTCGAACGTCCGCGTGACCGCCTTCTTCCAGAAGTGGAAGAGCTTCTCACGTTCGGAGTCCTCCATCTTCGGCTCCCAGCGCTTGTCCTCGACCCAGTTCTCGCGGAGCTCCTCTTCGGTGCTCCAGAAGCCGGTCGCGAGCCCGGCGGCATAGGCCGCACCGAGCGCGGTCGTCTCGGCCACCTTCGGCCGGATCACGGGAACGCCGAGGATGTCCGCCTGGAACTGCATCAGCGTGTCGTTGACGACCATCCCGCCGTCGACCTTGAGCGACTCGAGCGCCACGCCCGAGTCGGCGTTCATCGCGTCGGCGACCTCGCGGCTCTGATACGCCGTCGCCTCGAGGGTCGCGCGAGCGATGTGCCCCGCGTTCACGTACCGCGTCAGGCCCGCGAACACACCTCGGGCGTCGGACTTCCAGTACGGGGCGAACAGGCCCGAGAACGCCGGCACGATGTAGCAGCCACCGTTGTCCTCGACCGTCTTCGCGAGATCCTCGACCTCGGGCGCGGTCTTGATCATCTTCAGGTTGTCGCGCAGCCACTGCACGAGTGCCCCCGTGATCGCGATCGACCCCTCGAGACAGTAGACGGCCTTCTGATCGCCGATCTTGTAGCCGACCGTCGTGATCAGCCCGTTCTTCGACTGGACCGCCTCGTTGCCCGTGTTGAGCAGCAGGAAGTTGCCGGTCCCGTACGTGTTCTTGGCCTCGCCGACCGAGAACGCCGTCTGGCCGAACGTCGCCGCCTGCTGGTCGCCCAGGTCGCCGGCCACCTGGATGCCACTGAACGCCCCGTTCTTGATCTCTCCATACGGAGCGCTCGACGGCCGGATCTCGGGCAACATCGACCGCGGCACCCCGATCGTGTCCAGCAGCTCGTCGTCCCAGTCGAGCGTCGCGAGATTCATCAGCATCGTGCGGCTCGCGTTCGACACGTCGGTGATGTGCAACCCGCCGTTGGTGCCCCCGGTCAGGTTCCAGATGCACCACGTGTCCATGTTCCCGAAGGCCAGGTCACCGGCATCCGCCATGGCCCGCGCTCCGTCGACGTTCTCGAGGATCCAGCGGACCTTCGGACCCGAGAAGTACGTGGCGATCGGGAGCCCGTTCTTGGCCCGGAATCGATCCTGCCCGCCGTCCTTCATCAGCTCGTCACAGATCTTGTCCGTGCGCGTGTCCTGCCAGACGATCGCGTTGTACACCGGCTTGCCGGTGTTGCGATCCCAGACGACGGTCGTCTCTCGCTGGTTGGTGATCCCGACCGCAGCCACGTCGCCACCGGCCGCACTCTTCGCGGCCTCCATCACTTCTTGCGAGCGATCCCAGATCTCCATCGGGTTGTGCTCGACCCATCCAGGCTGCGGGTAGATCTGCTCGTGCTCGCGCTGGTCGACCGATACGACATTGCCGCCGTGGTCGAAGACCATGCACCGAGTGCTCGTCGTCCCCTGGTCCAATGCTGCCACGTAATCAGGCATCCGCTCTGTCTCCTTTCAACTTGCCAGCGCCTCGGCGGCGGTCTGGAAGAGGTAGTAGGAGGAAGTCGCGCCGGGATCCTGATGATCCCGACTTCGCTCCCCCAGGTAGCTGGCCCGCCCTTTCCGGGCGACCAGTGGGATCGTGTCCCGCATCCCTTGCTCGGCCGCGCTTGCGGCGTCGCGCAGGCCGGCATCGAGGTCCGATGCCTGCTCGAGCGCCGCGACCGCGGGCAGAAGGGCGTCGACCATCGTCTTGTCTCCGGGCTCAGCCTTGCCGCGCGCCTGGACCCCCTGGACTCCCTTCCGCCATGCCGCTGCGTACCCTTCGAGATCTGCTTCCTGCTCGCCGGCCAGCGCGGTCCCCATCTGCAGGAACAAGGTCCCGTAGAGCGGTCCGGCCGCGCCGCCGACGCTCGATATGAGCGCCATCGCCACGGTCTTGAGCACCATCCCGGCATCCGTCTGTTCCTGCTCTCCGAGCTTTTCGACCGCCTTGCGCATGCCGCGGTCCATGTTGGTCCCGTGGTCGCCGTCGCCGATCGCAGTGTCCAGGCGCACCAGCTCCTCACGATGCTCCTCCATCGACGCGGCGAAGCGGGTCATCCAGTCAGTGACCGTGTCGGTGGTGACCGCCAAGCTCACACGCCCCAGCGAAGCCCGGGTGTGTCCACCGGAGCGTCCCAGTAACGCACCATCTCGTCGTCGAGCTTGACCAGTGTGATCGAGCAGCCCTGCATCTCGAGCGAGGTGATGTAGTTGCCGATCAGATTGCGCTCGATCTCGATGTCGCGTGCCCCGAGGTACTTCGCGACCTCGTTGTACATGATGTAGAGCTCGATCAGCGGGGTACCACCCATGCCGTTGACGAATGCCAGGACGCGGTCCCCAGAGGAGAACGGCAGGTCCTCGACGATCGGCGTCAGCAGGCGCTCGGCGATCTGGGAGGCGGGGCCGATGTTCTCGCGGAAGCGGCCGGGCTCACCGTGGATCCCGATCCCGATCTCGACCTCATCGTCAGCGAGCTCGAAGCTGGGATTGCCGCTTCCGGGGGTGATGCACGGGGTCAGCGCCATTCCCATCGACCGGCCGTTGGCGTTCACTCTGCGGCCCAGCTCGGCCACATCGTTGAGCGAGCGGCGGTCCTCAGCGGCGCCTCCACAGATCTTCTCCACCAGCACGGTGACGCCCACGCCACGCCGACCCGCGGTGTACAGGGAGTCCTCGACCGCTACGTCGTCGTTTGTGAGCACCGACTCCACCTCGACTCCGTCGGCACGGGTCAGGTCGGCCGCCATGTCGAAGTTCATGACGTCGCCGGTGTAGTTCTTGACGATGTGGACGACGCCGGCGCCACCGTCGACCGCCTGGGTCGCCGCCGCCATCTGATCCGGGGTGGGCGAGGTGAAGACTTCGCCCGGACAGGCGGCGTCGAGCATGCCCGGTCCGACAAATCCGCCGTGCATCGGCTCGTGCCCGGACCCGCCGCCGGATACGAGTCCGACCTTCCCCTGAACCGGGGCGTCAATCCGGACCAGGTAGCGCGGTTCGTAGTTGACCCGGATGCGATCGCCGTGCGCGGCCTCGATGCCTTGCAGCGACTCCAGCACGACGTCGTCGGGTGCATTAATCAGCTTCTTCATGCGGCCTCCAAGAGCCGAGGAACGGGAGGGCGAGGCGCGCGTGGTCCAATAACACGGGCGCCCGAGCGGCCGCGGTGGGGTCTGGGACGTGGCGGACCTCGCGCTGAACGGTTCCTTCAGCAGAGAAAATGCCCAGCAAGCACCCTCCTTCGAGCCGATCGCTCCGCACCCACAGGCGTCCGTTTGCGACAATAGCGGAAATCGTTCGCCAATGTCAAACATCGTTCGGAGTACTCTCCGGGGCGGATGAGCCGGGAGGGCTAGTAGGTTGTCTGGACCGATCCAATCCATCGAAAGGGCCGCAGCGATCCTGCGTCTGCTTTCCGGTCGTTCGCGCCGCCTGGGCGTTGTCGAGATGGCCGGGCAGCTCGGATTACCGAAGGGGACCGTCCACGGGATCCTGAGAACGCTTCATTCGGTCGGGTTCGTTGAGCAGGACCGCGAGTCGGGCAAGTACCAGCTGGGCGCCGCCCTCCTGCACATCGGCTCCAGCTACCTCGACGCCAACGAGCTGCGCACCCGGGCGCTCAACTGGGCCGACGCCCTGGCCACTCAGAGCGGCGAAAGCGTGCGGATCGGGACGCTTCACGAGAAGCAGGTCCTGATCGTCCACCACGTGTTCCGCCCCGACGACAGTCGCCAGGCATTGGACGTCGGTAGCCTTGTTCCCGCCCACGCCACGGCGCTCGGAAAGGCACTGCTCGCCCACCACAGATATCTGCTCGGAGAGCTGGGGACCGGGTCCCTCCCGAGCTACACGCCGTCGACGGTCACCGACATCGCCCAGCTCGAGAAGGAGTTGGACGAGGTCTCGGAGCGAGGCTGGGCGAGCGAGGTTGGGGAGCTCTTCCCGGGGGTTGCGTCGATCGCCGCTCCGATCGAGGACCGCCACGGCGTCGTCGCCGGGGCGATCAGCATCTCGGGACCGATCGAGCGGCTGTGCGAGAACGGGACCCCGAAAGCCGAGCTCGTGGGATACGTGATGCAGACCGCCCGAACAGTTTCTCGCGAGCTGGGTGCCATTCCATGGTAGGAATGGCACTGCGATGAGTGGCCGCTACGTCGTTTCGATCGATCAGGGGACCGCGTCCTCGAGATGCCTCGTGTTCGACAGCCGCGCGCGGATCGTCTCGGTGGCGCAGAAGGAGCACCGCCACCTCTACCCGATGCCAGGCTGGGTCGAGCACGATCCCCAGGAGATCTGGCGCAACGTCCTCACTGTGGTGGCGCAGGCGCTCGAGAAGGCCGACCTCTCGCCGACCGAGCTGAGCGCGCTCGGCATCGCCAACCAGCGAGAGACCACCGTCATCTGGGATCGTCGCACCGGTACGCCGGTGCACAACGCGATCAACTGGGAGGACACGCGCACGGACCGTCTGTGCATGCAGCTCGCGGAGGAGTTCGGCCAGGACCGGTTCCGCGAGAAGACCGGGCTTCCCCTGAGCACGTACTTCTCGGGCCCGAAGATCCGCTGGTTGCTCGACCACATCCCGGGCCTGCAGGAGCGCGCGGAGGATGGAGATGTCCTGTTCGGCACGATGGACTCCTGGCTGCTCTGGAACCTGTGCGGCCGGCACGTCACCGACGTGACCAACGCCAGCCGGACGCTGCTGATGAACCTCGAGACGCTCGACTGGGACGACGAGCTGCTCTCGATAATCGGCGTCCCCCGTACGATGCTCCCCGAGATCAGGCCGTCGTCCGAGATCTACGGCGAGGCCGGCGTGATGCTCGCGGGGGTCCCGGTCGCATCGGTGCTCGGCGACCAGCACGCCGCGCTCGTCGGACAGACGTGCTTCGACCCCGGCGAAGCCAAGTGCACGTATGGAACCGGCAGCTTCCTGCTCCTCAACACGGGCGAGCGGCCGATCCCCTCCCAGCGCGGCCTGCTCACGACGCTCGGCTACCAGCTGGGGTCGAGCCAGCCCACGTACGCGCTGGAGGGATCGATCGCCATAACCGGCGCCCTCGTCCAGTGGTTCCGGGACAACATCGGCCTGATCGGCAGTGCCTCCGAGATCGAGACGCTCGCGCTCACCGTGGAGGACAACGGCGGTTGCTACTTCGTGCCCGCCTTCTCTGGGCTGTTCGCACCCCACTGGCGCAGCGACGCCCGCGGCGTGATCGCCGGCCTCACCGGTTACATCAGCAAGGGCCACCTCGCGCGGGCCGTGCTCGAAGCCACCGCCTGGCAGACCCGGGAGGTCGTCGAGGCGATGCACGACGACTTCGACGGCGAGCTCACCGAGCTGCGGGTCGATGGCGGCATGACCGCCAACAACCTGCTCATGCAGTCGCTCGCCGACGTCCTCGATGCCACCGTGGTGCGCCCCATCGTCGCCGAGACCGTCTCGCTCGGCGCCGCTTACGCGGCAGGGCTGGCGGTCGGGTTCTGGCCCGACCTGGACAGTCTCAGGAGCAACTGGCACAAGGCGGCCGAGTGGCTGCCAAAACTCGACCCGACCGTGCGCGAGAAGGGCTACCGCAAGTGGAAGAAGGCGGTGGCGCGGACGGTCGACTGGCTCGACGAGGACGACTGGGAGATGCCGGACGAGCTCGGAGCCGCGACGGAGGTTCCGCAGACCCAGGGTTAGGGGGGGCGCGCCTCCGCGCGCCCTTTTTTTGGGTTGGTTCGTTTCGCCGGCGAGGGCCGGGCTTCGTGGCTGTCGATTCTCGGCCCGCCTTGGTTGGCGGGCGGCCCGGTAAACGGCGCTGGGAAGGGAGGGGAGCGGGCGCGATCGGGGGCCGTTTCGATGGTGCCTAACACGACAATCTTGCGCCGGATGGCGAGGCCTGTCGAGTTGTGCACGAGGAGTGTGCCCAGGTCGACAGGGCTCGGATCTGGCGCCGGCGTTGACGCGCTATGCACCATCCCCGTGACACTCTCGACACACTCCCGTCACAAACTCGCCACATATACCCGCGCGAGCGCCCAAATTTCACCGGGCGGCCAATCTGGCCGACCAACCAGGCCCGACCGCGCCGGCGCCCTCGACCCCGTCACCCACCCCCTCCCTGCTGCTTTCACCGAGCCGCCCACCGACCCGAGCCGACCGCGCCACAGCTGCCCCGCGGCCGAGAGTCCACAGCCCCTGCTCGGGCAAACGCCGACGACCGCCACCCGCTGGCGGTCACCCGCCGGCGCCACCCAACTACCCGTCCTCGAAAAACCTCTGCACAGTCCGGGTGACGGCCGACACGTCCTCGGTCGCCTTGATCGGGTCGCCGAACGCGATGCTGACGATGTGGCGCTTGGATCCGTTCCCGTTTCGCATCCGCGACGGCCACCAGCGCCCCGGCGGCATCGCATCGTGGGTACCGGTGACCCGGATCGGGATGATGTCCGTGTGGTGCCGGGCCGCCAGCACCGCCGCGCCGCGCCGCAGCCGCCCCGTGCCCCCGCTCCGCGAGCGGGTTCCCTCCGGATAGACGAGCACGTTCCAGCCCCGGTCGATCAACCCGTCCACGTGGCTGGCGGCCTGCCTCTCGAGGCCGCCGCCGCGGCGATCCATCGGGATGGTGTTGAAGATCATGGAGACGGCGACCGCCACGAACCGGTTGCGGTAGAAGTAGTCGGCTGCCGCGGCGACGACGGTGCGCTTGCGAAACCGCCTGGGAAGGGCCGCCAGGATGATCGGCGTGTCGATGTGGCTCACGTGATTGGCCACGAGGATCACCGGCGCCTTCAGCCCGCGCAGCTTCTCCCGACCGGTCGTGCGCCGGCGCGTGTACACCCTCAGCAGCGGGTCGAGCACGAACTGGAGAACCGCCTCGCGTGTCGCCACCGCCGGCGCCGAGCGGGCCCACGGAACGTCCAGTTGCGGCGCCGCCGGGAGCAGTTCCCGGGCGCGACGCTTGAGGCGCTCGGGCGCCGAGGTCTTGCGCCGGACCGGGAGGAGGTTGGGTGTCGACGCGCGCACCTGCCGGACGCTGCGCTTCACGCGCGCGGGCAGCGAGTTATCGCGACGGACTGGCAGCACGTCCGATCAAACCCCAGCCTGTAACAAAGGTTACAGACACCGTCACGAGGCGATCGATCTCAGGTCCAGCGCAGGTTGGAGCGCGTCTCCCAATAGCTGTCCGGCGACTCGATCAACGTCGCCAGTTCCTCCTCCAGCGCGGGGTCCCACGCGACCGTGAACGCGGCGAGATTGCTCTCCAGCTGGTCGACCGTGCTGGCTCCGCTGAGGACCGTGTCGACCCATGGCCGCGCCAGGACGCCGGCGAGCGCGAGCGCGTCCTCGCCCACGCCAACCCGGCTCGCGACGCGCGCCAGTGGCTCGATGCCGCCACGCGAGGTGAGCCGGCCGTTCGCGAGCGCCTCCTTGATGATCACCCCGACCCCGGCCTCGTGGGCAGCCTCCAGCGCGGCGCCCGCCGAGCGCTCCAGCAGGTTCCAGGTCGCTTGGACGGTGGCGAATATCCCGGTCTGCACCAAATGCTCGATCGTGGCCGCCTGTTCGGTTCCGGTCACGCTCGCGCCGACGGCCACGCCGGTGGATCGAAGCGCCTCGAGGTCGGTGAGCACGGCGGCGTCGCTGAGCACGCCGCTCGACACCGTCGCCGAGTGGATCTGATACAGCGACAGGTATTCCCCAAGCAGCTCGCGGGTCTCGCCGAGCTGGCGGCGGAAGGTGTCGGCTGTCAGGTCCTTGACCTCGGGCGGGTCGGCGTCCACGCGCCAGTCGGCCGTGTACGTGTAGCCCCACTTTGAGCTCACCGTCACGTCGCCCGGCTGCAGCGATCGCGAGCGCAGCCACGAGCCGAGGAACTCCTCGGCCCGGCCGTAGGAGCGAGCGGCGTCGAAGTGCCGCACGCCCGCTCGGTAGGCCGCGTCGAGCACCTCGTGGGCGCGATCGGCCATGGCCTGCACCGAGTGGTCCTCGAAGTCCCTGCCGTGCCCGAGGTTCAGATAGCCCGGACGGCCGAGTGCAGCGAGGCCGAGCGCGATCGCGGTTGTGGAGATGCCGCTTCGTCCCAGCTCCCTGATCCACCCCCGTGATGACGCGTCCACGCGGGGTTTATACCCATCCGGCTGCGTTGATGAAATGCCGATGAGCGAGTCATGAGGCAAGGACCGGATCCGCTGGAGCGATTGACGGCCGAACTGGCCGAGGCCACGGCCGAGTTGAAGGCCCACATGGCGAGCTGGGAGTACGCATTCGCGATGGGCTCGGGCCGCGACGGTGGGCGCGCGCACCCGATTCACTGGGAGACGAACGCGCGTACCGAGCGGCTGCTGGCGCGGTGTCGAGGGCTCCGCGCGCGCCTCGCCGAATTTGAGCGTTAGGGCGCTCAAGAGCTGGGTAGGCTCGAACTGCTGGCTCCGTAAGGCAGGAGAGAGATGCAGTGTTCGAGCTTGTTCCAAGTGATCGGCACTGCCGCGTCAGCGTGGGCTGACCGCCTCGATCGCGAACGCGCGCCGCGGGACCACGACGGGCCACAACCGTGAGAAGGCAACCCCAGCTCCAGGAGGTTGGACATGGCAGACAACAGAGGTGTGGCATATATCGGTCCGGGGAAGGTGGAGCTGCACGACATCGACTTTCCGACGTTCGAGTTGCAGGACGGCCCGGGAGTGAATCCCGCGAACGTCGGGCGCAAGCTCCCACACGCCGCGATCCTGAAGTGCGTGGCGACCAACATCTGCGGTTCCGACCAGCACATGGTGCGGGGTCGCACGACGGCGCCCGAGGGGCTGATCCTCGGGCACGAGATCACCGGCGAGGTGATCGAGACGGGTCCCGACGTCGAGTTCATCAAGGTTGGTGATCTTTGCTCGGTCCCGTTCAACATCGCCTGCGGCCGCTGTCGGATGTGCAAGACCGGCAACACCGGCGTGTGCCTCAACGTGAATCCGGATCGTCCCGGCTCGGCGTACGGCTACGTCGATATGGGCGGCTGGGTCGGAGGCCAGGCGGAGTACGTCCTCGTGCCGTACGCCGACTGGAACCTCCTGAAGTTCCCCGACAAGGATCGGGCGATGGAAAAGATCCTCGACCTGACGATGCTGTCGGACATCTTCCCGACCGGATATCACGGTGCCTACACGGCCGGCGTCACCTCAGGCTCGACCGTCTACATCGCGGGGGCCGGACCGGTAGGACTCGCCGCGGCTCACTCTGCGCAGTTGCTGGGCGCCGCGGTCGTGATCGTCGCCGATCTGATTCCCGAGCGGCTCGAGCAGGCGCGTAGCTTCGGCTGCGAGACGATCGACATCTCGAAGGGAGAGCCGAAGGACCAGATCGAGCAGATCCTCGGCGTCCCGGAGGTCGACGCGGCGGTCGACGCGGTCGGGTTCGAGGCCCGCGGGCACGGCAGCGACTCCGATCACGAGGCGCCGGCGACGGTGCTCAACTCCATCATGGAAGTGACCCGTGCAGCCGGGAAGCTCGGAATCCCGGGGCTGTATGTGACCGGTGATCCGGGCGGAGTCGACGACGCGGCCAAGGTCGGCTCACTGTCGATCCGGATCGGCCTCGGTTGGGCGAAATCGCACAGCTTCACCACCGGTCAGTGCCCGGTGATGCGCTACCACCACGGCCTCATGCAGATGATCCTCAACGACAAGGCTCATATTGCGAACGCCGTCAACGCCACCGTGGTCACGCTCGAGGAAGCACCACAGGGTTACAAGGACTTCGACAGCGGGGTGGCCAAGAAGTTCGTCCTGAATCCTCACGGTCTGATCAACGCCTGAGGGTTTTTCGCCGCGGGCGCCACGGATCTGCCGTGGCGCCCGCAGGCGCCGCTACAGGGCCCGATGGGCCTCGTGGGCCGCCGCCCCGTTGGCCTCCCACTTGCCAGCCGCGTCGCCCGACGGGACCGGGTATGCCCGCGGGACCGCGAGAGTCTCCGGATCCTCGCCGGTGAACGCCATCCAGGCGGCGCGCAACCCCTCGCCGGCCCCCGCGTGGAGCACCGCCAGTCGATGCTCGAGGTGACCGACGAGGACCGACCCCACCGGCGGGCGGATGACGCAGACCGCCGGGACGTGGTCCGGGTCGACCATCTGCGCGGCGAGCTGGCCGGCGAGCGCGTCGTAGCGCAGCGAGCGAGTCCGGCGCAGCTCGACGAGGGCCGGGTTGATGGCCCGTAGGTACCGATCCGTGAGCCGCGCGACAAGCGACGACAGGGGCGCGTGCTGGACTCCATGGGGCCGGGTCTGGAGCACCAGCAGGTCGGTCGCCGTCGACCCGGCGACGTGCACCGGGATCGACTCGGCCAGCGTCGCGTCGAGCAATCTCATTCCCCGGAAGCGGACGGGCGCCCCGGCGAGCCACGGCAGGCGGCCCGAGGCACGGAGCGCGGAGCGGATCTCCTCCTCGGTCGCGAGGTCGGTGAGGTCGACGATCGATGCCGTGTCGGCGTCGGTCGCGGTGCAATGCAGCTCGACCGAGCACGACGGGATCGCGTCGCACCGGAGCGGCCGGTGCCGCGTCCACACGTGGTCGATGATGTGATCCATGTCGAGAAACGGCCCGCCGCGCAGAGCCCGCGCGACGCTGACGAATCGCGGATCGCCGAAGCCGTACTGGTAGAGGCCGGCCAGATACGCGGCCTGCCCGGCGAGCAGGAAGGCAGCATTGAACGCCCCCGCGGACGCGCCGTGCACCTCGTCGAACGAATCGCGCAAGCCGAGCTGCTCGATCGCCGCGGTCATTCCCGCGGAGACGACGCCGCGCATCCCCCCGCCCTCGATCACAAGCGCGACGCGACGGCCATCGGTCCTCGCTCCGGGACGGGAACCCTCGCGCCGGCGGCGAAGGAGCGTCTCCACCACGGGGTGGCCGCGGAGATCCTCCCTCATCGGAGCAGCAGGCCGAAACGGATCCGAGGTGAAGCGGCGCAGCAACATCGGCGCTAATCGTAATTCCGACTCGATCGAGGCGCTCATGTCATGATGCCCGCCGAAAATGGACTACGGGTTGCAAGGACGAACGGCGCTCGTGACCGGCGCGGCGTCGGGGATCGGCAAGGCCACCGCCGAACTGTTCGCCTCGCTGGGAGCCCGCGTCGTCGCGTCGGATGTCAACTCGGACGGAGGCGCTGCGACCGTCGCCGCCATCAACGAGGCGGGGCACGAAGCCGTCTTCCAGGCCGCGGACGTACGAAACGATGAGGCGCTCACCGCGCTCGTCGGGTTCGCCGTCGACAGCTACGGCGGACTCGATTGCGCGGCCAACTGCGCCGGGGTGGGCGCCGGCCATGCCACCACCCATCAATACTCCGACGAGGACTGGGATCGGGTCGTCGGCATCAACCTCCGGGGCACGTGGCTCGCGCTGCGCCGCGAGATCGAGGCGATGCTCGCCGGCGGCAACCCAGGCGCGATCGTGAACATGGGCTCGACGCTCGGGCTCCGCGGTTCGCCGATGGCCTCGCCCTACACCACCAGCAAGCACGGCGTGATCGGCCTCACCCGGACGGCGGCGATCGAATACGCGCCCAACCGGATTCGCATCAATGCGGTCTGCCCTGGCGCGATCGACACTCCGATGATGGATGAGACGTTCGCGCGGTTCCCCGGCTTCCGAGAGATGCTGATCGGCTACGTGCCGATGGGCCGCATGGGCCGTCCCGAGGAGGTCGCCGCCGCGATCGCGTGGCTGTGTTCGGACGGTGCCTCGTTCATCACCGGCGAGTGCCTTACGATCGAGGGCGGCCTCCTCGCCCGTTGAGGTAGCGCGAGACAGGCGCCGGAGTCCCCGGGCTGGCATGCGCGTCCTCGTCCTCACGCCGTACCCCTATGGAACGACGGCCGGGCCCCGGTCGAGCTTCGAGTTGTGGGAACGCGTTTTGCGTGACGCGGACATCTCGCTCGAGTACGCGGTGTTCGAGACCGATCGTCTGCACGAGATCATCTACGAACCCGGTCTCGTGGCGCAGAAGGCGCTCGAGATGGCGCGGGCGTATGCGCTGTTCGTGCCCAAGGTCTGCGACCTTCGTCGGTACGACGCGGTGCTGGTCAACCGCGAGGCGACGTTGATCGGCCCCGCGCTGCTCGAGCGCTGGGTGGCCCGGAGGGGCAAGCCGCTGATCTACCTGCTCGACGATCCCCTCTACATCCGCTACCGCAGTCCGACGAACGGCTGGCTGTCCTACCTCAAGGCCCCCGGCAAGGTGGGAACACTGTGCCGCCTCAGCGCTGTGGTGCTCGCCAACTCGCCGAGTCACGCCACGTTCGCTCGCAGGCACAACCAAAACGTATGGGAGATCCCGAGCGTCGTGGACGGAGATCTGTACACGGGCTGGATGCCGCGAGCACGAGAGGACGAAGGTATCGTCTGCGTCGGCTGGAGCGGCAGCCCGAGCACGGCCGCCAACCTGCAGGTCATCCGGCGGCCGCTGCGCGCGTGGAGCGAACGAGACGACGTTCAGTTGCTGTTCATCGGCGGGCGCGACTTCGGCCTGCCCGAGGTACCCCACACCCAGGTCCCGTGGCGGGCGGAGAGCGAGGTCGACGACCTGCGCCGCCTCGACGTCGGCCTGCTCCCGGTGCCGGCGACGCGATGGGCGCCCCACAAGTTCTACCTCAAGCTCGTGCAGTACATGGCGCTCGGGATACCGCCCGTGGCCACGCCGACCGGCTCGAATCTCGCAGTCATCGACGACGGGGTCACGGGCTTCCTGGCGGCCGGCGACGCCGGCTGGGGGCACGCCGTCGAGCGACTGGTGAGCGACCCCGAGCTCCGTGAGCGCTGCGGCCGAAGCGCAGCCGAGGTGGCCCACCGTCGCTACACGCTCCAGGCCAACGCGGAGAAGATCGTCGCCGCCTTCCGTTCGGCCCTGGGGTGATCGATGCGCCGGCTGCGCTCGCTCTACGTCTGTTACCTGTCGCTCGACGACCCCCTGACCCACACCCAGGTCGTCGCCTACCTCAGGGGCCTGGCGGCGGACGGCCACGACATCCACCTGCTCACATTCGAGACCGGGCGGCTGACCCGCGAACGGCGCCGCCACCTCCGCGCCGAGCTCTCCGCGCTCGGCATCAGCTGGCACGGGCTGCCTTACCACAAGCGGCCGTCCCTGCCGGCGACGATCTACGACACGCAGGCCGGGGCCCTGTACGCCACCGCCCTGGTCGTGCGCCACAGGCTCGACGCCCTGCACGCGCGATCGCACGTTCCGGCAGCGATGGCCCTGATCGCGCGCTGGCTCGTGGCGGAACGGCAACCGGCGCTGATCTTCGACATCCGCGGCCTGATGGCCGAGGAGTACGTCGACGCCGGGCGGTGGCGAGAGGGTGGGGTCCCGTTCCGGCTGACGAAGGCGGTCGAGCGCGCGGCCGTTCGCCGCGCCGACGGAATCGTCGTGCTCACGGAGAGGATTCGTCGGCGGCTGTTCGACGGCGACGGCAGGGCCCACACGATCCCCTGCTGCGCCGACGTGGACGCGCTCGAGCTCGCGCAGCCCCGGCGCGACGCCTTGCGCGCAGAATTCGGATTGACGGACGCCACGGTGATGATCTACGTGGGGAAGTTCGGGGGGTGGTACATGGCCGGCGAGATGGCCGAGTTCTTCGCGGTGGCGAGACGCTCTATCCCCCGCCTGCACTTCCTGATCCTCACTCAGGGCGAGCGCACGGAGATCCAGCGGGCGCTGGAACTGAGGGGCGTGCGGAGCGGCTACACGATCACCTCAGCGCCGCCGGCGCTCCTCGGCAGCTACCTCGCGGCCGCCGATTTCGGGATCAGCTTCATCAGACCGGCGCCGTCCAAGGCCTCCTCGTCCCCGACGAAGATCGGCGAGTATCTGGGCGCCGGCTTGCCGGTGGTCGCCACCGCGGGCGTCGGAGATCTCGACGCGCTGATCACCAAGGACATCGGGACGCTGGTGAGCGAGCACACCGAGTCGGCGTACCGGATGGCGGCGGAGGACACCGTCGCGCTGCTGTCCAGTCCCGATACCCGCGAGCGCTGCCGCGGTGTCGCCCGTCGCGAGCTGTCACTCCAGGACGTCGGGGTCCCGCGCTACCGGCGGCTCTACGCGGAGGTCGCCGACCGCATCCGCTGAACGCCTCCGATCAGCTCACCCGCGATCCTCGGGTCGTGTCGTAGTGCGATCGACGCGGCGCGGACGGCGGCGGCTCGCTGACCGCAGCCGGCGTATGACCCCGCGAGCATCCGGTAAAGACGGGCGTAGGCGTGGCGCTTGCGCGCTCGAAGTCCGGCGGGGAGGCGAGGGTCGGCGAAAGCCTTGGCGAAGGCGTAGGTCATGTCGTGCTCCATCGCGGCGATGTCGCGGCTCATGTTGCTGTCGTGGAGGCGGTAGCGCACGAGCGGGGCGTCGACGTAGGCCACCGGGCCGGCGAGCAGCATCCGGAACAGCAGGTCCCAATCGGCCGACATCGAGAGCGCAGGGTCGAAGCCGCCTATGCGCAACAGCTGCTCGCGCCGCGCCAGACCCGCCGAGCTGCAAGACACGGTCTCGGTGCCGTCGAACATCAACATCCCGGTGAGCAGATCGTGGCGAGCGCGCAGGCGCTTGGTTTCCCTCACGGTCCCGTGTTGATCGACCACCTCCACGGCGCACAGGGCAAGCGACGCCGCCGGGTCATCGAGCGCTTGGAGCTGGCGCTCGAGCTTGGTCGGCAACCACCAGTCGTCGTGGTCCAGGAAGGCGACGAGAGTGCCGCGCGCGAGCCGCGTCCCCCGATTGCGCGCGACCGACACCCCACCCCGCTCCTCTCGCACGTAGGTGACCTGATCGCCGAACTCGTGGACCAGATTGGGCGTCGCATCGGTCGAGCCGTCGTCGATGACGAGGCACTCGATCGGTGGGCTGGTCTGATTCAGGGCGCTTCGGATCGCGTCGGCTACGTACGCCGCGCCGTTGTGGACCGGGATCACCACGCTGACCGTATTGGCCGTCATGCTTGTCGCCAGAGTGGATCAGATTCGATCGAGACCTGGCGTATCGGTCATGCATGTGATCACCGACGCAGGCCCGCACCCCTACTTCCGGACGCTGATCGAGTCCGGCGGCCTCGACCCCGCGCTGGTGTCGGTGGGGTGCGTCGGTGCGCCGGGGGCGCTTCAGGACGACATGCGCTCACTCGGCGTCTCGACGTTCGCCCTGGGGGCCCGCTCCCGGGCGGCGTATCCGGCCGCGAGCGCGAAGCTGGCCCGCGCGTTGCGCCGACAGGGGACCGAGGTCCTCCAATCGCACCTGGTCGACGGATCGCTCGTCGGTCTGACCGCCGCCAGACTGGCGAGGACTCCGGTCGCCGTGATGACGGCCCATCACTCGCACGAGCTGCCGTTTCACGGCCGCCGCCTCGTCTGGCCGGAGCGGTTGTGCACGGGCCCGCTGTGCGACCACATCATCGCGCCCTCGCGCGACGTCGTCCGGACGCTGACGCGGATCGCTCGCGTTCCCGAGCGGAAGATCGACATCGTCCACCACGGGTTCGACCTCGACCGGCTGGATCCGAGCAACGCCGACCCCGCCCGCGTGCGGCGCGAGCTCGGATTGGACGGGAAGCTCGTGTTCGGCGCGATCGGCCGCCTGTATACGCTGAAGAATTACCCGGCGCTGCTCACGGCGTTCGCAGCGGCGCTGGGCGAGGTTCGGGAGGCGCGGCTCGTGATCGTCGGCGCGGGAGACTCGAGCCCGCTCTCGGGGCTGGCGCACGACCTCGGAATCGCCGACCGGGTCGTGGTGACGGGACCGCGCAATGACATTCCTGACGTGCTGGCTGCGGCAGATGTCTTCGTCCACCCCGCGATCGCCGAGTCGTTCGGGATGGTGATCATCGAGGCGATGGCGATGGCCCGGCCCGTCCTGAGCACTCCGGTCGGGGTCGCGCCCGAGGTGATTTCCCAGAAGGAGACCGGGCTGCTTTGCGCCTCTTCCGAGCCGGACGCGTTGGCTCGAGGCCTCGGTGACATGCTGGCGCTCCGAGCAGCTTGGCCGGAGATGGGCGCGGCCGCACACCGGCGCGTTCAGGGCTTCACGGCGACCTCGATGGCCAGCCGCTACCAGGAGCTCTACGCACGATGGCTCTCCGGCGGGTGAAAGAGGCCGCCGGCTTCACCCACGGCTAACCGAGTCGGACCTCGCCAGGTCGCGCAGTCCCTCGCGGAAGCCGCGGAACGTGTGCAGGCCGATCAGCATCTGATACCCGCGGTGAAGCACACTGTCAGGCACGCCGACTTGCTCGCCGGAGCGGAGCGCGACTTCGACCGCCCGCATCGACGGAGCAGTCGCGAGCACGGCCTTGGCCAGCTTGCGAGCCGCGCGTCCCGGGCTGTCGGTTCGGGCCAGAGGCCCGTTGAAGCGCGCGATCGCGGACTCTCCATGCAGCTCCGGGTACTTCTTGCACAGCCGCGCGGTGTCGCGGGCGCCGCGCTGCTGGAACAGACAGTATCGCTTCAGCTCAGCCGATTGATCATTGTGTACGCACCTCAGTGTCTCGTTGTAGATGAAACGTATGCCCTGGTCCGCAGCTCGGTGCGCGAGGTCTTGGTCCTCGCAGGTAACGCGAAAGCGCTCATCGAAGAAACCCGTCCGTTCGAGATCGGATCGGCAAAGCGACAGATTCCTTCCCGTCGGCGCCGTCATCTCGTACAGCCCCTCGCCGATCCGCTTCTCGATGCGCGCCCGGTCGAAACTCCGTTCGAGCTGATCGAGAAACCGGCCGAAGGGGGTCTGGGTCAGGGACGGCAGCTGGGTGAACCCACCGACGACCCAAGCGTTCGGATAGGCCTCCAGCGTCTCGACGTGCACTCGGATGAAACTTGACGGAACCAGCAGGTCATCGCTCACGATGATCACGTACCGCCCCACTGCGGCGCGCAAACCGACGTTGCGCGCCGCCGAAACCCCACGGTTCGCGGGCAGGCGCGCTGTCCGTAGCCTGAATGGCACGGACAGCAACTCCAGCACGTCAGCGGTCGAGTCGGTCGAGCCGTCATCAATTACCAGCACCTCGTACTCGGTGGCAGGAAGGTCTTGCCGCGCGAGGGCCTCGAGCGTGCTCGGAATGACTGCAGCTCGGTTGTAGGTGGCGATGACGATGCTTGCTAGCACGCTCAACTCGTTCTGACATCCGGGCGCGGGATCCGCTCGCCCCAAAACTGAATGAACGGCGCCGTCCGACCGACCCTCAGGTTGAACTGCATTCGCAGACTCGCGAAGAACCGCTCGCGTTCCTCGGCGTCACCACAGTCGTGGAATTCGCCAACGATCGCGTCCACGTCCTGCAGTGCGGACTCGTCCAGGATGAACCGTTCTGCGCCCTCGATATCAACCTTCATCAGCGCGACGGGGCCGATCTCCGCGACCAGACTCCGAATGCTGCGGCCCTCAACGGTGATGGGCACCCCCTTGCCCGCAAGCGACGATATCCAACTCTGCTGCGCGGAAAAGAATCTAACGGGCCCGTCGTCCTTGCACACGGCCACGTTTCGCAGTTCGACCCCTGGCCACCCGCCAACGTTGCAACACAACCGACCGAAGGCCACTGGGTCTGGCTCCACTGCGACGATCCAGGCGTCCGGGTAGCGCTCCCGCCAAAACAAAACGCTGGCCCCCATGTGGCTGCCGAGGTCAAGGATCGTGGCCGGCGGGCTCGAAGGGAGCGCTGCCTCGTAGACCTTCAGCACCAGGACTTCATTGAGAACATCGAAGTCCGACTTCGGGCCAACCGTCCACGGAACCTCGAGCCGTCCGTGTCGAAGCCAAAGCCTGGTCTCGCGCTGGGCGAATAACTTGTCTCGAAATGGCATCACGAGACCGAGGAAGAACATTTTCATCTGCATCCTCCTCCCGGCTCCACGGCGCGAGACGACTGCCACCAGCGTGAGCCGGTAACGCATGGTTCCAACCGGCGCGCGCACGATCCACTGCTTGAGCACCGGCCCCACGGTATCCAACGTCTTAACGGCCGCGAGTGCGGCGCGGAAATGCAGCCCTGATCGCTCAGTAGGCGTCCAGGATCAAGAAGAGCGGATGCCGAATCTCCGGCCTCCAACGTCGCACCTCGCCCGACCCGTGGCCGAGGTTGTCAAGCCAGGTTCCCGGCTTGCACAGCCTCGGGATTCTCGCCAGAACGGCGGATGCCACGACCTCGGGAACGCGGACTCGTGCACCACGCTGGTAGTACACGTCCGACTGTTCGAAACCGGCCCGCGCGGCCAGGCCGCGGATCTCCGGCAGCAGGTACTCCCGGACGTGATAGGGGTTCTGCGGGATCGGATCGTTAGGCGATGTGACGGCCCGGTTGGGCGTTGACAGCAGCATATGGCCCCCGGGAGCCAGGACGCGTCTAAGCTCGAGTAGGAACCGCTCATCATCGGTTACATGCTCGATCGTCTCGAAGCAGACGACCCAGTCGAACGCGTCGTCGGGAAGTGGGACCGGAGGCACCTCAGCCACTTCGAACCGGGCGTCCGGCACGCGCCGGCGCGCCTGGTCGATCGTCGCACCATCTCGATCAAGTCCGGTCACAGCGCCACTGTGAGCAAGGAGCGCGGTACCGTGCCCGGTGCCGCACGCGATATCCAGGATGCGCCCGCTGACTCGCTGCACCGCCCACTCGTATCGCCGTCGATGCTCATCTTCGGTGTGGGTCCGAACGCGCTCGGTCACCTCGGCCCGTTCGTCCCACCGTCCCTCGTCCGTCATGTCCACGGAGGCCCACGCCGTGCCAGGTCCCGCCAGATCCTTGCGGCGTTGCGCGCATGGGCACGCTGTGCTGGGTCGCGTGCCGGGGCCGCGGATTCCGCGAGCAGCGACACGGCGGTGAGCGTGGCAAGACTGCGCGCTCTCCGCGGACCATAGATCCACCGGCAGGCATCGTCGATGCCAGCCGCGATTCGTCGCTCAGTCTCGCTCTCGCCAAATGTCGCCCGGGCGCTGGAGCTCGTGTCGTGCACAAAGGTGGTGGCGGCGCAAACGCCGATTCGCCAGCCGGCGCGGCGCATGCGCCAGCACCATTCGAGGTCCTCGCCATAGATGAACAGGTCTTCTCGCAATGGGCCGACCTCTTTGACCGCCCCGGGCTTGACGATCATCGACGTGCCCGGAACCCAGCCGGCGTCGAACTGGTCGCCGCCTGTCCAGTACGGGCCGCGCAGGAGGCGGCCGCGCAGCCCCGGCGGCAGCGCCCGGTGCAGCCGGGTCATTTCGAGCGTGATCCGTGCCATCGACGGCGCGGCACGTCCCGGCGCCGCCCAGCGACCTTCGGCGCCCACGAGCTCGGGGCTCGCAACGCCGTGCCGAGGATGCCGGTCCATCCAGGCGACGAGCGTCTCGAGACCGGACTGGGGGACCCTGACATCGGGGTTTAGCAGCATCCAGTAGCGCCCCCGGGCCGTGGCCATCGCCGCGTTGGCGCCGGCCGCAAAGCCGCGATTGCAGCCGAACGTGCGCAGCTGGGCGCTCGGCAGCTCGCGCCGCAGGACCTCCACGCTGTCGTCGGGCGAGTCGTTATCGACCGCGATCACCTCCGCCCAGCCGCTAGCGACGGCCGCACTCACAGAGCGCAGGCAGGTGGCGAGCGTCCCCACGGAGTTGTGGAGCACGATCGCGATCGACAGCTCCGAAGTCACCCGCTCCACGATCGACGAAACCCGCGATATAAATGCAGACCCAACAGCGCCAGGTATAGGCGGCGAAGGATTCGGTCGGGCATGTGAACGGCTTCGCATGATGGCACCAGCGCGTGGAGCCCAGCCAACACGGGTGGCGCGGCGAGCATCGCCTTGACCAGCTTCTTGGCAACCAGTCCCGGTGAATCCCGCGCGTCGATCGATTGGTTCTCGCGCACGAACGGCACATCCGCGTATACGGCCGGATATTTCCGCGCCAGGACGGCGACGGTGCTCGCCCCGCGTTCCTCGCGCGCGCAGTAAGCTCTCAGGCTGGCGCGATCGTCGTTGTGCAGGCAGCGGATCTTGGTGTCCAGCAGGAGCAATGCATTCGCGGCCTTCGCGCGCAGCGAGAGATCCTGGTCCTCGGCCCCGGCGAGCGGGAAGTCCTCGTCGAAGCCGCCGATCTCCCAGAACAGCTCGCGCCGCAGGGAGAGATTGCATGCGGTGAGCAACGGCATCCGCAGGCATCCGGGATCCCCGTCGAGCGGCGCTCCTCCGGCCCCCCGCTGAAAGCCCTGCTCGAGCTCGATCCGGAAGCGCCCGAACGGAGTGCTTCGTAGCGCTGCCATCATCCCGGGCGCAAACTCCCAGGTCCCGTTCACGGCCGCGTGTGGGTGCCGCGCGTGGGCGGCGGCGTGCGCCCGCAGGTGCGACGGCTCAACGAGAATGTCGTCGTCGCAGAACAGCACGAGCTCGCCGCCGGCGACCCGCGCTCCCTGGTTGCGGGCGCTGGCGGCGCCCTGGCGGTACTGGGTCCGGAACGTTACAGAGACACCGAGTCGCCCGAACGCGTCGGCGATCCCGCCCGCGACGTCGCTCTCGCCGGCGTCGTCGACGACGATCACCTCGTAGCGGTCCCGCGGATAATCAAGCGCGAGCAGATGGGTCAGGGTCGCACGCAACGCCTCCGGGCGCCGAAACGTGGGCACGACGATCGAGAACGCCGGAGCGCCATTCATTGCGACCGATCTCCTCGCGGATCTCGTTCGGCCGAACGCCGCGCCCGGCCCGGAGCGACAAGCTCGGCCCAGCACGAGAGCGCATCGCCGAACCGCGGGGACACCGCTCCGGCGGCGGACCTCACGGATCCAAGCAACGTCGCGCGCGGACGGTCGCGCCATGAGATCGACGGCCGTCTCGGCAGCATCGATCCCTCCCGTTGCTCGCGCCTGTACGTCGCCTCCCAGACGAACGTCGGCAGCTCGAGGGCCCTCATGTGCTCGACCCAGAAGCCACATGCGGCCAGGGCACGACGCAGGGTAGCCGGGCCGAACAGCCACAGATGCCGCGGCGGGTCAAGCGCGAACCAATACTGGCCGGCCCATCTGAAGCCAAGACTCTCGACATTCGGGGTCTCGACGTAAAGCCGTCCGCCCGGCCGCAGCAGGCTCGCCACCCGACGCAACGTGGCGACCGGTTGGGGAAGGTGTTCGAGCACGTGGCTCATGTGCACGAAGTCGAGGCTCCGGTCCTCGATTGGCGCCTCCTCCACCGGCCCGACGTGCACCGTGATCCCGAATGACTCTCGCGCTGCCGCTGCCGCAGCGGGACTCGTGTCGACCCCGACGACGTCCCAGCCGTGCCGTCGGATCCGATCGAGGAAACGGCCGTTGCCGCAGCCGATGTCGAGTGCCCGACCGCCGAGGACCCAGGGCGGGAAGGCCGGATAGTCGTACATCGCGCGCCGCTCGATCCAGCGCGGAAGGCGGCTCGGTACGAGTCGCGCACCGCGACCTCGCTGTGACGTCTCGTAGCCGTGTCCGCGAAGCACGGCGTCTCTGACGGCATCCCGGAGATGAGCGAGAGGACGATCGGGGACGCCCGCCCGGCGCGCAGCCCTGTAGGCGTAATACTCGTCCGGGTAGTAGGCCGCGATCGACGCCGCGTCCGGTCGTGGGGAGAGCCTCACCAGCGAGCACCCCGAGCAGCGGATCAGGTCGAACTCTCCAGGAAGGCGGTGAAGCCGGTCGCTGACCCCGCCGAGTAGCGGCTCATACGCGGTCGAGCCGCACAGGTCACAGGTTTCTACCAACTCGTTCGTGCCCGCACGGCTCGTCGAGACGCCCGCCTCAGTCACGATCGGCTCGCCACGAGGTTGCCTCATCAGTCACATTGTCGCCATGTGCGGCATATCCGGTGCGGTCTCCAGGACGCCAGGCCTTGCGGGTAGCGCGATCGGCGCGCAGCTCGCCTGCCAGCGTCACCGGGGCCCGGACGCCGTGGGGCAATTCGGCGAGGGCCGAGGAGTGATCGCCCAGAACCGTCTCGCGATCATCGATCTTGCCGAGGGCGACCCTCCGATCACCAACGAGCACGGTGCGATCGGCGCCGTTCTGAACGGAGAGATCTACAACTTCCGCGAACTGCGCGAGCGGCTCCTGAAGGAGGGCCATACGTTCGCGAGCGGAGGCGACACCGAGGTGATCGCACACCTCGCCGAAGGGGTGCAAGCCGCGGCGCTCGCGCGCTCCCTCGACGGAATGTTCGCATTCGCCGTTTGGGACAGCCGTCGCGAGCGGCTCCTGCTCGGTCGCGATCGTCTCGGTAAGAAGCCGCTCTATTACTGGGCCGGACCGGACACCTTCGTGTTCGCGAGCGAGATCAAAGGCGTCCTCGCCCACCCGGCGGTTCCCTGCGAGCTCGACCAGCGAGCGTTGTCGGCGTACCTGACGTTCGGCTACGTGCCGACGCCCTTCACTTTCTACGCCGGGATCCGGAGCCTGCCGCCGGCGCACGTGCTGTCGCTCGAGCCCGGCGGAAGCCCGCGGTTGGAGCGCTACTGGCAGCTCCACGTTCCCGGTGCCGACGATGGTGCTGTCCTCGACATTGGACTGGACGAGGCGGCGAGCGAGACGAGAGCTCGGCTTGAGCGGGCAATTCGGCGGCGGCTGGTATCCGAGGTCCCGCTCGGCGCGTTCCTGAGTGGAGGCATCGACTCGAGCGCGATCGTCGCGCTGATGGCGAGCGTGACGGGCGAGCCCGTGAAGACGTTCACGGTCGGGTTCGAGGACCGTGACGGATTCGACGAGCGGCCATTCGCGCGCGCCGTGGCGCAGCGCTTCGGAACCGAGCATCACGAGGAGATTGTCCGCCCCAATGCCGTCGAGCTGGTGCAGCGGCTCGTGTGGCACCACGACCAGCCCTTCGGTGACTCGAGCGCGATCCCGACGTTCCTGCTCAGTCAGGTGACCCGGAGCCATGTGACGGTGGCGCTGTCGGGTGACGGTGGCGACGAGCTCTTCGGAGGCTATGAGCGGTTCGCGGCCGGCATCGCCGTCGACCGACTGTCACGCGTCCCCCGGGTCGTCCGCCGCACCGGTGAGCGCATCGCGACGGCACTGCCGTCGGGTGCCCTGCGCGGTCGCGCGGGCAGCGTCCAGCGATTCGCCGAGACGATCGAGGCCGGAATGCCGGGTGCCTACCTTCGCTGGGTAAGCTACATCCCGCCAGCGGAGCGAGACGCCCTCCTGGGCGCCCCTGACAACTGGGCACCGGATGAGTATGCGCATGCGTGGGCAGCCACCGCCGGCGCTCATCCGCTGGACAGGCTCTTGGCGCTCAACCTCCAGACCTACCTGCTTGACGACCTGCTCGTGAAGACCGACCGGATGAGCATGGCGCACGGACTCGAGGTCCGCTCCCCGTTCCTCGACATCGAACTGCTCGAGTTCGCGAGCCGTCTGCCGCCGGCCGTGAAGGTCCGCGGCCTTTCGCTCAAGCGCGTTCTCAAGCGCGCGATGGCGGACCTCCTTCCCGACGAGGTCCTGGCGCGTCGCAAACACGGGTTCGGCGTCCCGCTCGACCGATGGTTCCGAGAGGACCTCGCGTCATATACGGCTTCGATGCTGGGGCCCGAAGCGCACCTGCGTACGCGGCTGAACGGCGGCGCAGTCGACAAGATCCTCGCCGAGCACAACGCCGGCACGCGCAACCACGGGCATGCATTGTGGACGTTGCTGACGCTCGAGTTGTTCCTGCGGCGTCACGACTGGTGAAAGCGCAGCGACCGTGATCATCGACCGCCGACAATGTTCGAGATCGACTCTCGGGGCGCGCGACTTGCTCGCGTAAAGTTGCGGGTTAGAGGATTGATGGTGCCTCTGGGCGTTGCACCCTTCACCTATCGTTTCGAGCCCGTGAACGCATGCGTGATGTGCGGCAGCAGCGGGGCCCGTGTGCTCGGACGCCGACTTGACACCCACCAGGGGATCAGGCCGCGTCATCGGAGGGCAGTCGCCACCACCGTGGTCCAATGTCGCCTGTGCGAGCTCATCTATTGTGATCCACGGCCCGTCCTGAAAGCGTCACCCGACACTACGATCGGTCACCTGAGGCCTACTGGAAAGCGGACTATTTCAGCGAGCGCGACGATTACTTCGCGGGAGTGGTGAACTCCTTTTCGCCGCCTTTCAACAGCCGTGGGAGGCCACGAGCGCTCGACGTCGGCGCCGGGATCGGGAAGGCGATGACCGTGCTCGAGCGCAATGGATTCGACTCCCACGGATTGGAACCTTCGCAATCGTTCCGCGACCGTGCGATCAGCAGGGGCGTTCGCGCCGACCGCCTTCAGCTAGCAGCTCTCGAGGATGCAGTACTACGGGCCAGATGCGTTTGATCTTGTGACCTTCGGTGCGGTGCTCGAGCACCTGCGCGATCCGGCCACCGCAATCGGGCGCGCGGTCTTCTGGCTTGCCCCCGGGGGCCTTGTCCACATAGAGGTGCCGTCGTCTGGGTCGTTACTCGCGCGATTGTTGAACGCCGCCTACCGAGCGCAGGGCTTGGATTACGTCACGAACCTGAGCCCGATGCATCCTCCATATCACCTGTACGAGTTCGCGCTTGGGTCGTTCCAGCGACACGGAGATCGCGCGGGCTACGACGTCGTCGCACATCGATTGTTCGCCTGTGAGACGTTCTTGCCGCAGCCCTTTGGATCGCTGGCAACTCGCTTGATGGAAGCGACCGGAACAGGGATGCAGCTGGAGGTTTGGTTGGCTCAAGCAAGCCACGACTCCCCTGCGTCAGCGCGCTCGTTACCGCCGCATCCCGGAGGGCACGATCCGAGCCGCCCAATGGCAGTGTTCGGCTCTCATCCCGACCGACGCGCGAGCGCCTCGCGGACGTGAGCCGTGATGCCGGCATCCAGGTGGGCACGCCAGCGCGCACTCCATAGGTTGAATGACCTGCGCCCATCGGTCGCGATCCGCCTGCGCGTGCTCTCATTGGCTAGCAACCGGTCGACAGTGGGTCTCAGATCCGTCAGATCGTGCCGACAGAAGACGACGTTCTCGCCATCCCTAAACGGGAACATCGTCTCGACGTGACTCAGGTTCTGGCAGACCAATGCGCCGCCCGTCCGCAGCGCCCACGCGTGCCGCTGTCCGAGTTCACCGTATCCGGTCGGTGCCACCACGACCCGATGCCGGCACAGATCGCGGAGAAAGCCGGTCCTGCTGAGCCGGCGGCGCATGTACGGCGCGGCCTCGCGGACCAGCGCACGTCTTGCCTGGGCCGAGATGGCCGGCTCAGGACCTCTTCGACTCCGGCGACGTTATCCGGGATCCGGTCAATGCCCCGGGTGCCGGATAAGCCTTCGAGACGACGGATCGCGTCGAGCCGCTGCACATGGGTCAGCGTTGCCAGGCACTGGACGTCGAGCGGGCGGTGTCCGACGGGCGCGACCGCGATCAGCCTCGACAACATTTCCTCGCCAAGGTCACGCGCCAAGCGCTGTGTCCGGGACATCTCGGCGGCGATCGTCCGCGCTTCTCCCGACTCGTACCGCCGCGCGCTCCGCAGTGGCCCCGGCAGGTCCAACATCAAAGATGGCACCGACAGATGCAGCTTATCCAGTTCATGGGTGCCGTATCGACGCGCCTTAGGGCGCAACTTTTGCGACCAATTCGCGCCGGGGTGCCACGGACCGACGTCGTAGTTGTACAGCTCGCGATCTCGAAATATGCCCTGGAACTTGATTATGCTCGCGACCCCTTCGAAGCCTCCCGGCTCGAATCCGAGCTCGAAGTAATCCATCCCGTCGACCCCTACCAGGGCTTCGGCGCTTCCCGCGAGCACGGTCATGACTCGCTTGACACGGGCTGCGTGGTGCTGCTCGAGCCACCGGCGCCAGTAGCTCGTTATCAGGATCACGTCGGCCCGATCGTCCTCCGCGAGTGCGAACGGATTGGGTGCATCATCGATGCCCAGCACCGCGGGACTGAGCGTGACGAAGTCCAGCCCCTCGCATGCCAGCACCAGCGCCGCAGCCCAGTCGTTCCGGAAATTGGTGAGCAGGGCGCATCGAATCATCGAACGCCTGAGGGCGCTCGCGCCCTCTCGACAAGCACGAGGCCGGGGTAAGCGTGGACAGCCGCAACGGGCCGCCGGTCCAGGTTCAGGTCGTCCAACGGAAGCTTGGCCGGGTCTGCGGCGCTCTCACGCGCACTCTTCGGGCTGCCGCCGTGACTCGGCCGATACACCGCGACGAGGTCCTCGACTGCATACAGCCCGCCCGGCTTGACCGCGGGGAACAGGGCCTCGAACGAGGTGATCACGTCCGACCTGATGTGGCTTCCATCGTCGACGACGAGATCGAAAGGGGCGCACAGTTCGACCACGTGCCGCAGCGTCTCCGGATCCGACTGGTCCCCTTTGAGCGTGACGAGTCGACGGCCGTCCGCGAACCGTTTCTCATAGAGATCCAGTCCATAAATCGTCGCTCGCGGAAAGTAATTGCGCCACATCCGTAGCGAGTTGCCGCCGTCGTGAGGATCGCCGTAACCGCCGACACCGATTTCGAGCACGCAGCGAATCGAGCGCCGCGGCGCGCGGAGATGGCGCGCGTAGTACCTCGTGTACCCGTGGTGTCCGCGGGCTTTGTCGGTCCCCCACAGGATTCCAGGGCGTCGAGGTGCCAACAGACGGTTCGCCCAAGACGGTGTTTCACGCGATCGACGACCGGGCGCGGCAGGCGACTGGCCACCGGCTGCAAAGGTCGTGCCACCGCGGCAGTCTAACTGCCTTAATCCGACCGGCCGACCACATATCGGCGATCGGTGACTACGCTTCCGTCTAGCGCTTATGACCTCGCCACCTGTCGGTCTGTCCGCCGTTGCGCCACCTGCTTCGACCACGGTCCGGGTGCCGACAAAGGCGAGGGTTCGGCTCGCCGACCTGTCGACGTACGGGCCGCTCGTCCGGGTGCTCGCCAGCCGCGACCTCAAGGCTCGCTATAAGCAGTCGGCGCTCGGGCCGGCGTGGGTGGTTTTCCAGCCGCTGGCGCTGCTCGCCGCGTTCACGGTCGGCTTCAAGGGCGTCGCCCACGTCAATACCGGCGGGGTGCCGTACGTGCTGTTCGCCCTCGCCGGGCTCGCGGTCTGGACGTACTTCCAGGCGGTGACGATGGTCGCCACGGGTTCGATCGTGAACAACTACTCACTCGTCCGGTGGACCGCGTGCCCGCGGCTAGCGCTTCCGCTTGCGGCGCTGGTCTCCAACCTGCCCTCGTTCTTGATTCCCGGCCTGGCGGCGATCACCGTGGCCGCGGTCGCCGGTTACCTGTGGGTGGGCTCACTGCTACTGCCGTTAATGTGCTTGTGGCTGCTCGCACTGGTCGGCGCGTGCGCGGTGCTGCTGGCGGCGATTACCGTGCGCGCTCGTGACGTCCTCAGCGTCGTGCCGTTCATGCTCCAGGTGACCCTGTTCCTGGCGCCGGTCGCCTACCCCACGACTGAGCTCTCGCCGGTACTGCGGGCCATCATCTCGATCAATCCCCTCACCGGGCTGCTCGATGCGTGGCGCTGGAGCCTTCTTGGGACTAAGCCCAACTCAACCGCCGTGATCATCTCGCTGGCGCTCACGGCAATCGGAGTGGCACTGGCGTGGAGAATGTTCACCCGACTCGAGGTACGAATGGCGGACGAGATCTGAGCCATGGACGGTCGGCGACACGAGCCTGCGGTCCTCGCGAAAGATCTGAGCAAGACCTACCAGCTGGGCGAACTGCTGCGCATGGAGGCGACGCTCCGGGCAGTGCTGAGGCGCAGCTCGGAGCGCAGCACGTTCGAGGCGTTGCGCGGCGTCAGCTTCGAGGCCTATCCGGGCGAGCGCTTCGGAATCGTGGGGACGAACGGCTCGGGCAAGTCGACGGTGCTCCAGATCCTCGCCGGGATCACGTGTCCCACGAGCGGCTCGATGACGGTGCGGGGGACGGTGCTGCCGCTGCTCGCGGTCGGCGCGGGCTTTCACAACGAGCTCACCGGCCGGGAGAATAGCTTCCTGTACGGGACGATCCTCGGCCTCGACCGGCGCGTGATCGAGAACAAGCTCGACGACATCGCCGTGTTCGCCGAACTCGAGCGACACTTCGACACGCCGCTGAAGCGCTATTCGCACGGGATGCAGTCACGTCTGTGCTTCGCGATCGCGATGCTGTTCCCCGCGAGCGTCTACTGCTTCGACGAGGTCCTCGCGATGGTCGACGGCGAGTTCAGGGACCGCTGCATGGCCGAGGTCACAGCGCTCGCCGAGGCCGGGTCGACAGTGTTCTTCGTGAGCCACGATCTCGAGCAGGTCGGGGGACTCTGCGATCGCGTGATGTGGCTCCAGGACGGCGAGGTTCGCGAGATCGGCGATCCCGACGACGTCGTCGGCCGCTACGCCAGGCACGTCGTCGACCACGCCGCCACGTGAGGCTGCCGATGCCGTGAAGCCATTACTGAAGCAGCTCCGCGGCGTTCCGGCACTCAACGCTCCGGTGACCTACGGCGCCCGTGCTGCGATGCGCGCCGTGGGGCGCGACAGCGAGCTGGCCATCAAGCACCTGCCGCACGTCGGAACCACGAGAATGGCGCTTCCGGACGGGCGTTGCGCGCGGCTCTGGTCACGCGGGGACGATTGGGTCTCCAACCAGGTCTTCTGGCGCGGCTGGGGCGGCTATCAGAGCGAGATGACGCCGCTGTTCTGGCGACTTGCGGCGCAAGCGAGCGTGACGCTCGACATCGGCGCGCACGTCGGGTTCTACACGGTGCTGGCCGCCACGGCGAACCCGAGCGCCGTCGTTTACGCCTTCGAGCCGCTCGGGGCGGTATTCGAGCGGCTGGAGCGGAATATCCGCCTCAACGGGCTCGACAACGTGGTCGCCCGGTCCGAGGCGGTCGGGAGCACCGACGGTGAAGCCGAGTTCTTTCATGTCCCCGGCATCATCCCCTGCAGCTCGAGCCTGTCGCGCACCTTCATGAAGGGGACGCCCGGGGTGGAGAGCGTCCCCGTGAACGTCGTTCGCCTCGACACATTCGCTTCAGAGCAAGGGCTGAAGACGATCGACCTGATGAAGCTCGACACCGAGACAACCGAGCCCGACGTGCTCATCGGGATGGGACGTCTGTTGAGCGACGCCCGTCCGGACATCGTCTGCGAGGTCCTCCCGCGCGCGGACGGAGACGCGCTGACGACGATCCTGGAGCCGCTGGACTACTCGTTCTTTCTGCTCACCGATGCCGGTCCGCAACGCCGCGAGCGCGTCATCGGTGATGAGCGCTGGTCGAATTACCTCTTCAGCTATGACCGTTGAGCTCGCTCCCGCCCCGAGCCCGCGACGGCAACCGGTCCGCGCGGCGCTGCCACGGGACGGGCCCCGGGTCGCCGCCTGGGCGTTCGGCTTCGCCCCGGTGCTCTACCTCGGGCTGCGAGGCGGCGGCTACGACCTCGTCGTGCGCGGCGAGGTCGGGCTGGCGGCTTGGTGGATCGTGCTGCTGGGGGCGGCGATCGGCGTGCTGCCGCTCCAGCGAATCGGGCGTCTGGGTTGGGTCGGAATCGCATTGCTGGGGGCGTTCGCGGTGTGGACGGGAGTCGCCGCGGCGTGGTCGGAGAGCGCCGAGCAGACGGTCGCCGAGCTCGGGCGGCTCGTCTCCTACCTCGGGTTTCTCGTGCTCGGCCTGTGCGTCGTGCGTCGCGACTCCGTGCGCCAGCTTGTCATCGGCGTTGGTGCGGCGCTCGGCGTGCTCAGCGTCCTCGCCGTGCTCTCGCGGCTCGAACCGAGCCTGTTCCCCGCCAACCGGGTCACGGAGTTCTTCCCCGGCTCTCAGGCCCGGCTGACCTACCCGCTCAACTACGCGAACGGCACCGGCGAGCTCCTCGCCATCGGAATTCCGCTGCTGCTGATGATCGCCACCGGCGCGCGCACGCTCGCTGGTCGGGCGCTCGGCGCGGCGGCGCTGCCGGTCGCGGTCCTCGGAGTCGTGCTCACGGCCTCGCGCGGCGGCGTCCTGACGGCGATCGTCGCGATCGTCGCGTTCTATGCGCTCGCGCCGAATCGGCTGCCGAAGCTCCTGACGGGCCTCGTCGCGGCGGCTGGCTCGGCAATCATGATCGCGGCGCTGCTCGACCGCGCCGCGGTCCGCAACGGGCTCTCCACCCCGCAGGCGGTCACGCAGCGCCACCAGCTCACCGCGCTGTTGATCGTCGTGTGCATCGCCGTTGCCGCCGCCCAGGTGGGGCTCGATCTCGCGGCCCGACGCGTCACGCGGCCGCGGGCGTTGAGGATCGGTCGCCGGCTGGCGGGCTGGCTGACAGTGGGTGGAGTCATCGCGGCGGTGGCGATCGCGATCGCTGCAGGCCTCCCCCATCAGCTCGCGCACCAGTGGCACGAGTTCAAACAGACGGACGTCACGGGTGTCGTGTCAGGGAACGTGTACTCGCGCCTGAGCACGACGTCCGGGAGCCACCGCTACCAGTACTGGGTCGCGGCGGTGCACGCGTTCGAGAGCAAGCCGCTGACCGGGATCGGGCCGGGGACGTTCCAGTTCTACTGGGCTCAGCACGGATCGCTGTACGAGTTCATCCGCAACGCGCACTCGCTCTACCTCGAGACGCTCGCGGAGACCGGCGTGCTCGGGGGCGCGCTGATCATCGCGTTCCTGCTCGTGCTCGTCGTCGCCGGCGTGGCGCGGGCGCTGCGGGCACGGGCCCCGGCGCGCACGGTCCTGGCCGGGGCGACCGCGTCGCTCGTCGCGTTCTGCACGGCAGCGGCGTTCGACTGGGTGTGGCAGCTGGCGGCGGTGGCGCTCGTGGCGCTCCTGCTGGGAGTCGCGATCCTGGCGTCCGAGCCCGACCGCGTCGTCGCGCCGAGCTCGGGCGCGAGCCGGTGGATGCCGCGCGCTCTGCTCGCGGCGCTCGCCGTTCTCGCCACGGTCGCGATCGGCATCCCGTTTGGCGCCACCGCGGCGCTGCGCTCGAGCCAGGCTGACGTCCGCGCCGGCAACCTGAGCGCGGCGCTCGGCGCCGCCGCCACCGCGCAGCGCCTGGAGCCGTATGCCGCCTCGCCCCGGCTCGAACGCGCGCTGATCCTCGAGCGCAGCGGAGACCTGCGCGACGCACGGGCGGCGATCGCGCAGGCGAGTGCCCGCGAGTCGACGAACTGGAGCATTTGGCTCGTGCGCGCGCGGATCGACGCCGAGAGTGGCCACGAGGTGGCGGCGGCGCGCGACTACCGACGGGCGCACGCCCTGAATCCGCTGTCACCGACGACGGCTCTGGGCGGGTGAGGTGATGCGCCGGCTCGCCACCGTTCTCGCGACCGCGCTGTCGGTGCTGGCGATCGGCTCCGGCATTCTGGCGGCCGCCGCCTCGGCCCGGCCGACCACATTCACGACCGGGATCGCCGACCCCGTGTATCTCCAATCGCAGGGCAGGAACGTGTGGCTCGACCGAACCGTCGCTTCGGGCGCCCAGTTCGTCCTGCTGTGGGTGAGCTGGGGGGCCGTCGCGCCGCAGGCGCCCGCGGCGGGCAGCGATCCTTCGAACCCGGCCAACCCGGCCTATGACTGGGGCACGCTCGATGCGACCGTCCGAGCCGCCACGCAACACGGGCTGCGCGTCGTGCTCTCGATCACGAGCGCGCCGCTATGGGCACAGGGTCCGGCACGGCCGGCCGTCGCCGCGCCGGGTACGTGGCGACCGAACGCGGCCGCGTTCGGCGAGTTCGCGCAAGCCGTCGCCCGCCGCTACTCGGGAAGCTTCGATCCGGGCACCGGCGCGCTTCCGCGGGTCCGCTACTTCCAGGCGTGGACCGAGCCCAACCTCCCCGACCACCTCAGCCCCCAATGGATCCGTGTCGGCGGCCGCTGGGTCGCCGAGAGCCCGGCCATCTACCGCGGGCTCCTGAATGCCTTCTACCCGGCCGTGAAGTCCGTGCACTCCTCGAACATGGTGGTTACTGCGGGCACCGCCCCCTACGGCGATCCGCCGGGCGGCCAGCGCATGCGCCCGGCGCTGTTCGTCCGCGACCTGCTGTGCCTACGCGGCCGGAAGCTCGTCCCGGCGCGCTGCCCCGATCCGGCGCACTTCGACGTCCTCGCGCACGACCCTTACTATTTCGCGGGTCCGGCGCGCCGGGCCTATTACGCCGACGACGTCTCGATTCCCGATATGTGGAAGCTGACCCGGGCGCTCGCGGCGGCCGAGCGGACCGGCCGGGCGCTGCCGCGCATCCATCACCCCGTGTGGGTCACCGAGTTCGGGTGGAGCACGAAGCCGCCGAACCCCCGCGCGGTGCCGGTGATGAAGCGCACCCGCTGGATCGAGCAGGCGTTCTACGAACTGTGGCGCCAGGGGATCGACACCGTGACCTGGTATCTGATCGTCGACGAGGCCCCCGTCCCGAGCTACGCGGCGACGTGGCAGACCGGCCTCTACTACCTGAACGGTCGCCGAAAGCCCGGGTTCGAGGCCTTCCGGTTCCCGTTCATCGTCGTTCGCGCACGCCACGGCCTCGCGCACGTTTGGGGGGTCTCGCCAGACGCCGGGATTGTGCGGGTCGAGGTCCGAGAGTCCGGACGGTGGACGACGGTTTTGCGCGTCCGGACGCGCGCGCACGGGGTCATAAACCGGACGATCGACGTCGTCGGCCGGCCGACGATCAGAGGTGTGGTCAGCGACGACACCAGCCTCGGTTGGCGCGCATGAGGGTCGTCCGGCTCACGCTCCTGGCGTGTATCGCGGCGGCGGCGTTCCCGGCGGGCGCGTCCGCGGTCCGGTGCGCCCCGCCCGGGAACTCCGGCATCGACCAGTACTTCGAGACGATCCCGGGCGCGAGCTGCAACCAGGCGCCGCCCGGCTCGGTCGGCACCGGCAGTTCCGGAGGCACCCACCTCTCCCGGGGCCAGAGCCGTCAGCTCGCGGCGCTGGGCCCGGCGGGACGGGCGGTCGCGCAGTTCGTCGCCGCGACCGCGCCGGCGATCGAGGGCACCGGGCCTTCGCCGGCCGGAGGCTCGCGGGCCGCCGGCAAGCGCGCGGCCCCGGTGCTCATCGCCGCGGCCCCGCCGGCGGCAGCCGGCCAGCCGCCCGTGATCGGCCTGCTGAAGCCGATCGTCACGGGCTCCGCTCCCGGAGGCGTCGGGATCGTCCTGCCGATCGTCCTGGCGGCGGTGCTCCTGCTCGCGGTCGTCACCGTGTTGCGCCGCTACCTGATCCGGCGTTAGCGTGCCCGGGCTGATGCTGACCGCACGTCCCGCATGGACTCGTTCTCGCGTCCTCGTTTTCCTGGCCACCGCGGCCGGTGTGGCGGTGGCGGCCGCGGCGCCCGTCGGCGCCGCGGTAACGGCCGCGAAGGCCGTTGTGAGCCCGGCAACGGTGATCGCCTCCCCGGTGCGTTCGGTGAGGACGCGCTATGGCGCGGTCAGCTACAGGTCGGTCGGCAGCGGCCGTCCGCTGGTGATGATCATGGGCCTCGAGGGAAGCATCGACGTCTGGCCACCGGACTTCGTGGCGGCACTCGCTCGCCATCGCCGGGTGATCGCGTTCGACAACGAGGGAATCGGCCGCTCGACCCTGAGGCCCGGGACGCTCACGATCACCCGGATGGGCGACGACACCGCGGCCTTCATATCCGCCCTGCACCTGCGGCGTCCCGATGTCCTGGGATGGTCGATGGGCGGCTTCATCGCCCAGGCGTTCGCCGCCCGCCACCCCGGCGACTATCGCCGCCTGATCCTGTCCGCCACGGCGGCCGGCAACGGCCGCGCGGTGCTGCCGTCGCCGGCGGTGACAAAGGTCCTCGCCGACGGAGGCAACATCCTCCCCTACCTGTTCCCTCCCGACCAGGCTCGGGAGATTCCCGCCTTCACCGCGGCGATCACCGAGTACCCCGACTTCTACGCCGCGTCGCCCGCGATCGCCGTGCTCCAGCTCGAGGCCTCGGCTTTGTGGTTGACCGGCAAGGATCGAAGCGGCCACCACGATCGCCGGCTCCGCGCGACGGACACTGATCGGCGATGGCGTCGAGGATCAGTTGATCCCCTCCGCCGATAGCCGCAAGCTGGCCCGCCTGATCCCCCACGCCAGCCTCATGCTGTACCCCGACGCCGGGCACGGCTTCCTGTTTCAGGACGAGTCGAGCTGGGCGGCGACGATCAACCGCTTTCTCGCGAGCCGCTAAACCGCAGCCAGCTCCTCCAGCAGCGCGCCCGCTATCTCCGCGGCCTCGCCCCGGTCGCCCTGGAGCACGGTCGTTCGCTCCATCGCCCGACGGAGCGTCCGCAGCGACTCCTCCGGACGCTCCTGGGCGGGCACGGTGTTCGCCAGGAGCGCGATCAACCCGTGCCCGCTCGAGAGTCGCTTCGGCTGCCACTCGACGCCGTTCCGGTAACGGGTGACCACCGCCATCGCGAGCGACGCCGAGTCCTGGCCAGCGGCGGCGCCGTTGCCGGCCGCCTGGTGCTCCCGGACCTCGCCCCCGTCACCGCTGCGGATCGACAGCGGGCGTGGGTACGGGTGGACACGTCCGGTCTCGTCGAGCACCGCATACTCGTCGGAGTAGTACGTCGCGCCGGCACTCACCAGTGCGCGCACGAGCGTGGTCTTGCCCGAGGAGCTGTCGCCGGGGGCCACCAGCGCCCGGCCGCCCCGCGCGACGACCCCCGCGTGGACGAACAGCCACTCGCGCGCGTTGGCGGCGATGAACAGCCGCATCTGGGCGTCGAGCATCGTCAGCGCGACGTCGAGCGTCGCGGGCGCGAGCGATGGGAACCCGGCGAACGTGACCTCGTAGGAGTCCTCCCCGGTCCGGCTCAACCCGAAGCGGCCGGCCGAGGCACCCGCCCTGCACGGCGTTCGGCCGGGCGGCAGGATCTCGTCGACGACCCGCTCCAACTCGGCGTCGCCGAACGTCACCTCGACCTGCACGCCGAACGCTTCGAAGCTCACCGCGTGCGCTCGCAGCTTGCGTATGCGCATCGAGGCGATCTTATGGCGTCGGCCCAGCTCGGCTCCTGCCCGTACGGAGAGGGGGTGGGTCGCGGGCGCCGGCGGATCGCCGGAGCCCAGTTGACCGCCTGCTGCGCTCAAACCCGCCGGTTTGTGCCGGAAGTGTGGCGGGAGTGGGTCGAGAGTGTCACGGGGATGATGCATAGGCCGCCAACGCCGGCGCCAGGCCCGAGCCCTGTCGACCTACGCATACTCCTCATGCACAACTCGACAGGGCCCGCCATCCGGCGCGAGATTGACGTGCTGTGCACCACGGATCGAGCGCGGCTGACGTTGCGTCAGTTCTAGACGGAAGCTACGCTGACGCTGGGCCGGACTTCCTATGCACGATCCACCTAAGGCCAAGACGGATGGCGTCGTATCCGAGCGGATCGACGATGAGCTCGTCGTCTACGACGGGGCGAGCCACACCGCGCACTGCCTTTCCTCCGAGGCGGCGTTGGTGTGGGAGCACTGCGACGGCCGCGCTTCCCAGCGAGAGCTCGCGAAGCAGCTGGCGCTCTCGCCCGAGGCGGTCGAGCGCGCCATAGGAGCCCTGGAGGAATGTGGACTGCTCGACTCGCCTGCGGCGGCCGGCGAGGGCGGCTACTCAAGGCGCGAGGCGGCCGCGAGACTGGCGAGGGCCGGCGGCGCCGCGTTCGCCGCCCCCCTGGTCTACTCGGTGGCGGTCCCGTCGATGGCGGCGGCCATCTCGCCCAATCCGCCGTGTGGGAGCCAGCCACCCGGCTGCACCGGCCGTGCCCATCACGGGCACCACCGCGCTGGGTACCGAGGTGGCCTGCAACGACCTGGGGGCGAGTTGCACCAACCAGAACAATTGCGTCGGCTTCCTGAATACGGCCTGCTGTTACGGGATCTGCGCGTGGAGAGGTACCGGCACCTGCGGCGCAGGCGGCGCAACGTACTTCTGTTCCACCCAACGCCGGTGTACTCGGCGGACCTTCGCATGCCCGACCAGCACGACGGGCCACATGCGGGCTGGGCGGGAACTCCGTGTGCTGCTCGCCGAACGGGAAAGCCGTGTCGTGCTCCACCACAACGGGAGCCAACTTCGGCTGCTGCAGCGGGCAGTGCAGCGGCGGCGCCTGCACCTAGCTTTGCGGGCCGCCACGAACCGAGCGGCGCACGCGGTAGCACGCCAGTAACCCGTCCGGCGCCCGGCGCATGCTCTGGACGCGACCGTCGCCGGCGGCGCTCAGCGCGCGAGTCCGGTTAGCTCATCCAGCAGCGCCGCTCGCCACCGGACCGGCTTCGCCCCGCTCCCCCTCGAGCACCGTCGCTCCCGCCACCGCTCGGCGGAGCGTTCGCAGCGACTCCTCGGGGCGCTCCTGGGCGGGCACCGTGTTCGCCAGCAGCGCGACCAAACCCTGTCCGCTCGACAGTCGTTTCGGCCTCCAGTCGGCGCCCGCCCGGTAACGAGTGACCGCGACCACCCCGAGCCGGTGCCCTCGTCGTCGGCGCTTGCGCCGAGGTCGAGCGTTCGTCGCTCGCGCGCGGTCGTTGCCGTCGGCGGATCGGATCGACAGCCGGCGCGGGTAGGGGTGGACCCCGCCTTCATCGTCGAGCACCGCATACTCGTCGGAGTAGTACGTCGCCCCAGCGTCCACCAGCGCGCGCACGAGCGTGGTCTTGCCGGAGAAGCTCTCGCCGGGAATTACCAGCGCGCGGCCCTCCCGAGTGACGACGCCCGCGTGCACGAACAGTCCAGTCGCGAGCGTTGGCGGCGATGAACAGCCGCATCTGGGCGTCGAGCATCGTCAGCGCCACCGGCGAGCGTCGCGTGTTGCCAGCGCCCGGCGCAGCCGTCGAACGTGACCTCGTAAGCGTCGCTCGGCGGTCTGCTACAACCCGAAGCGACCAGCCGAGGCGGCTGGCGTGCAGCGGCCTCCGTCCCGGCGGCAGGATCTCGTCGCACGGACCCTCTCCAGCTCGGCGATCGCCAAGGGTCACTTCGACCTGGACCCCGAAGGCCTCGAAGCTCATCGGGGCCTCGGGCTCCTGCTCCGAAACGGTCATCCCGAGGCCGATCTTAAGGTGCAGGCACGGCCCGCCGGCCATCGAGGCGGCTCCTCGACGCCGGTCACCCGACACCTGCTCCAGACCGGCCGCATTTATGATTTCGAGTCGTGGATGCGGTGCTCCTGAGCGTCCGTTGCCTGCTCGCGGCCGTCTTTCTGGTCGCGTCGGTCGGCAAGCTGCTGGACCTCGCCGGGCTCGCGGCGCGCGCTCGAGGAGTTCGGGGTGCCGCCGCGGGTCGACGCGGCTCGGCGGCGTCGTGCTCCCGCTGGTCGAGCTCGCGGTCGGCATCGCGCTGCTGATTCGCCCCACCGCGCGGTGGGGCGCGCCGCTGCGTTGCTGCTGCTGCTCGCGTTCGCCGGCGGTGTCGCCCGCGCGATGTCGAGAGGACAGGCCCCCGACTGTCACTGCTTCGGCCAGATCCACTCCGAGCCGGCCGGCCCGTCGACGCTGATCCGCAACGCGGTTCTGGCAGTCGATGGCGGGGTTGGTCGTCGTCGCGGGTCCGGGGCCGAGCCGTCGACGGCGGCCTCGCGAGCCTTCACGGAGCCGAGATCGCGCTCGTGGCCGTCTCGGTGCTCGCCGCGGTGCTCGCGGTCGCGGTCGCGCAGCTGTGGGCGGACCGGCGGCGCCTTCGCGCCGAGCTGGCGCCGCGATGACCTCGGCCCAGGCCGCCCCCGGACTGCGTCGCGGCACCCCGGCGCCCGAGTTCGACCTCGATCCCGTGCGCGGGACGGTCCGCTCGCTCACGGAGCTGACCGAGCGGCTACGACCGTCGGTGCTCGTTTTCGTCAGCACCGGTTGCGGCCCGTGCCTAGAGATGCTGCCGTCGCTCGGCCGCTGGCAGGATTCGCTCTCGAGGCTCGGTGACGCTGGCGGCGATCTTCGCCGGCGAGCGCGAGGAGGTCGAGCGCCTGTGCGGGGAGCACGAACTCAGCCTCGCGCTCACACAGGAGAAAAACGAGGCGTTCGAGCTCTACAAGCTTCGGGGGACCCCTCGGCGGTGCTGGTCAACGTTCAACGGCATCATCGCCGGCGCGCCGGCGGAAGGAGTGCCCGCGATCGAGGCGCTGATTCGCACGGCGGCGGCGAGCAGCGTCCGCTGGAGCTATCGCCGTAGCGCACATGATCGGGGCTGCCAGCACGGACCAGTTTGTGATCGTCGTGACCCTTGGTTAACCTGAACGCAGGTTTCGAGCCGCCATGCGCGATCGACCAAGAGCCAAGACCGAGGGCGTCGTCTCCGAGCGGATCGACGACGAGCTGGTCGTCTACGACGGCACGACCCAGCACCGCGCACTGCCTCTCACGCGAGGCGGCTTCGGTGTGGGAGCACTGCGACGGACGCCTGTCCCGGCCGAGATCGCACGAAGGACTCGCGCTCACGCCGGCGGCGGTCGAGCGCGCGGTGGATGCCCTGCACGAGTGCGGTCTGCTCGACGAGGCTCCGGTCGCCGAGACCGGGGCTACTCGCGCCGCGAGGCGGCCGCCAGAGTCGCGAAGATCGGGCGGCGTCGCCTTTGCCGCGCCACTGGTCTACTCGGTGGCCGTCCGTCGTGGCGGCGGCGTTCTCGCCGACCCGGCTCCCGTCGTGCGGAACCGCTACCTAACGGCCGCACCGGTCTGATCCACTGGCAGTACCGCTGCCGGGTACCACGCGTCGGGCTGCAATGCATCCGGCACGCTCTGTAGCCATGAACTGCGGTCAGCTTCACTCAACGCCGTCTGCTGTTACGGCATCTGTGCTACGACCAGCAGTCCGTGCGGCAACTTCTTCTGCTCGACGCAGTTCAACTGCAAGGCGGCTTGGGGAACTCGGCGCGACTTGTCCTGGCCCCACGACCAACACGTGCGGCACCGTGCATTCTCGGGCGAGTATCCGCTGCTGCCGGGTGAATGGGGTCCCGGTGTCGTGCACCACAACCGACGGGTCGCCAACTTCGGCTGCTGCGCGGGCATTGCTCCAGCGGAACTGGCGCACTGCCCGTGCTAGTGCCTGTCCAACGGGCTGGAATCGCGGCGTACCGAGCGACGCACGCGGTACCACGCCACGTAGCCCCGCGGGCGCGCGGCGCAGGAGACCACAGCAGCGCCGGCGCAGGTAGGCGCGGGCCAGCCCCACGTCGGCCGCCGCGTCCGGGGATCCGAATCGCGAAGAAAGCGGGCGTGGGCACGAGCTTGCGCCAGACGATCTCCGCACGCGCCCGGATGCCCGCAGCCTGCGCCAGCTGCTCGAAGCCAAGCGCCAGCGGCGGCGAGGAGCCGGCTCGCAGCTCCGCTTCGACCGAGCGGGCGTCGGGCAGCGCCAACCGGGTCACGAGCCGCTCTCCGGCGGGCAGCCAGGCGCAGACCCGCGACGAAGGCCGGCGTGGCCCGAAGCTCCCGCGCCACCGCCGCGGCCCGTGCGCCAGAGATCATCGCCGCAGCGGCCAGAGCGCGCTCCAGATCCGCGATCGACTGGGCCAGCCGGTGCCGTGCTGCGCGGCGTGCAAGGCGACGTGCATCGCCCTCGCCGGCAGGGCCAGGGCCCGCACGGGACGTCCGGCGACCTCGATCTCCTGCCGTCTCGGCGGAGAGGACGCCGCCAAGCGGTCGCATCGTCGACCCGCACCCCGATCAGCGTCCGGTGCAGGTCGACGCTCAGCCCGTCGCTACGGCGCTGCCATACGGCGGCATGCTCGCACCACCACGACGGCATCCCCAGGTCCTGCAACAGGCCCGTGTAGCCAAGCGATCGAAGCACCCCCTCAGCGGCCTCGAAATCCGCCGGCCCGACGAGCAGGTCGCAGTCGATGTAGGGGCGTCCCGCGCCGTTCCGGGTACAGCCAGCGCGCGATCGCGGGTCCCTTCAACAGCAGCGCGTGGACGCCGGCGGGGTCGAAGCGCTCCAGCACCTCGACCGTCGCCGCGTCGATCCGCAGGCGCTCCCCTGTGGCCGCCAGCCATGCGATCTTCTCTGGGATCGTGAAGCGCCACGCGAGGAAGCGTACGCTCCGGTCACGCGACCGTAGGGGAAGCCCGACTCCCGATGTCTGACGCCATGATCCGCCGTGCCGAGGGCCTGATCCTGATCGTGGTTCTCGTCGTCTACGTGCTGGCGTTCGTGGTCGGGCGCCTCCGGCGCCGGCGCCCCGACTTCCACATCGGCCGGCCCCTGATCGTCGGACTCACGCTGAGGCTGGCGCCGTGGCGGCGATCAATGCCACCAGCCTGCAGACGCAGCTCCGCGGCGGGGACGAGGAGACGTTCCTGACGCCTCGCCCGCGCGCTCGCCGCCACGCCGTGGGGCAGAGGCTTTCGTCCCCACGGGCCCTATCAGCTGCAGACGATCGTGTTCGCCGTCCAGATCAAACTGGCTGACTTCAGCCCGACCGCGCTGCGGGTGACCCAGATCGGCATCGCGATGCTCGGGATCGTCCTGATCCTCGCTGCCGTCCACGACCTGGCCGGAGCGCGCGCGTCGCGGCTTGCGGCGTGGCTGCTCGTGCTCGAGCCGGCGAGCATCTTCTTCAACAGCGAGCTGCACAAGGAGCCACTGATGGAACTGGCCAGCGGCCTCGTGGTGTTCGGCGGTACGAAGATCTGGAAACGCCTCGACCTGAACGGCGTGATCCTCTGCGCGCTGGGCGGACTGATCGCGATCGAGACACGAAGCTACGCGGGTTGGTTCCTCGTTAGCGCTGCGGTTTTGCTGACACTGCACGCGGCACTCCGAAGACTCGATCGGCCATGGCGCGCGATGCCGATCGTCTACGCGGTCGTCCTGATCGTGTTTTTGGCCACGCCGACGCTGCTGAGCGTGACCTCCAAAGCGAGCCTGCAACGGCTTCAGCAGGCACAGAGCTTCACCACGGGGACGCAAGCCGCGGCGAGCACCGGTGGGCCGAATTCGGACAACCTCGCCCTCGAGTCGGTCGACTTCTCAACCCGCGGGGCCGTGATCAGGAACCTGCCCAAGCGGCTGTTCGACCTGATCTTGAGGCCTTACCCATGGCAGCTGCAGGACACCAGCCAGCGGTTGGGCGCCGTCGGCTCGGTGATCGCGCTCGCGGTGCCTGGCGCTGTTGCTCCGCTACGCCTGGCTCAGCCGGGGCGAGATCCTTACGCTCACGGCGCCGATCCTGTACCCGCTCCTGTTCTTGCTGGTCGCCTATTCCCTCAGCGCCGGCAACGCGGGCACCGGCTTTCGCTACCGCACCCACCTCGTCGTTCTCGGCGTAGCGATGCTTGTCGTGCTGCGCGAGCACGTCCTGCAGGCTCGGTCCAAGCGCCATCCGGCCGCCGCCGCGCCGGCGGTTCCCGAAGCGCCCGTCGACTCGACCCTCGTGCCCGCCTGAATGCCTTCCCCAAACTCTCCCTGTACGTATCATCCGATGAGCGTGGCTCCGGACTCAACCGGCCAACAGGATCTCGGCACCTACCTGAGGATCTTCTGGCGCTGGAGGTACCTTCTCCTGGCGTTCGTGGTGCTGATCCCGCTGGCCGTGTACGTCATCGAGCGGAGCAAGCCGAGGGTCTACCAGTCGAGCACGTTGGTCGAGCTGCAGGACATCTCGGCGCAGTCGGTGGGCGCGACCGGCGGTCCGATCGTGACCGGCAACCTCGACGCCGTGGCGCGGCTGGTGAGCACCACGTCCGTCGCCGACATCGCGGCGCGCCTGCTGAATCAGCCGCCGGGCTCGCTCGAGAGCCACGTCAGCGCCAGCGCGGATCCGAACACTGGGTTTCTCACGATCACCGCGCAGGACCACGATCCTCGACAGGCCGCGGCGATCGCCAACGCTTTCGCCGCCGCGCTGGCCAATCGCCAGGCGAGCCAGGCGAGTGTCGAACTGGCTCAGCAGGTGCGGGCGCTCCAGAAACAGCTCGCGGCCACCCCGCGATCCGATGCGAGCGAGCGCATCACACTGAGGCAACAGATCGCGCAGCTCCAGTCGCTGGCGGGCGCGACGAGCTCGGGCGCTTCCGTCATCCAAGCGGCCACGCCGTCCGCCACCCCGGTCGCGCCGAAGACTCGGCGCGCCGTCGAGCTCGCGCTGGTGATCGCCCTGTTGCTCGGGATCGGGGCCGTGCTCGTCGCCGAGAATGCGGACCGCAGGCTGCGATCGCCGGAGGACATCGAGAATCTCACGGGCTGGCCGCTGCTCGCGGCGATCCCCCCGAGCGCGTTCTCGCCGGCCAATCTCGCCGACCCGGGCAACGAGGAGGCGTTCGAGATGCTCCGGGGTGCGCTCACGTACTTCAACGTCGAGTCAGCCGTTGGTCAGCGTGGCGATCGTCAGCCCCCAGGTGAGCGCCGGCAAGACCACGGTGGCGACCGGTCTTGCGGTGGCGACGGCCCGCGCCGGTAAGACGGCGATCCTCGTCGACGCCGACCTCCGGCGCTCACAGGTCAGCGCCAGGCTCGGGATCACGGTCGACGCTGGGCTCGGCGCGGTCCTGGCCGACGAGCGCCCGCTCGAGGACGTGCTCCTGGAGCATCCGGTGGACGCCGCGGACGGTGGCAAATTACTCGTGCTTCCGGCGGGCCCTACACCCCCCAACCCGGCAGCTTTGCTCGGCTCGCAACGGATGCGCGAACTGGTCGGGCAACTCGAGCGGCAGGGCGATCTCGTGATCGTCGACAGCGTCGCCGCGCTCGCGGTCAGCGACGCGCTACCGCTCCTCCAGGAGGTATCGGGGAGCGTCGTGGTCGTGCGGATGGATCGCACCTCGAGAGCTTCCGTCCGCCGGCTTCAGAAGATGATCGTCTCAGCACAGGGGACCGTGCTCGGGGCGGTGGCGACGGGGACCGGCACCCTGGCCCGCGCCTACGGCGGATACGTGTACGGGTACGACGGCCAGCCAAGTGGGGTACGGGGACTGCTGCGCTGGTCGCGATCCGCGAGTTCCAACCACGCGAGCTCATCGAATGGAGCTGTGCCCGCCGCCGAGCAGGGAGCGCAGCCGGCGGTAGACGGGGTAGGCGAGGCGAGCAGCGATCCACTGGCCAGCGGCGATCAGCGGGAGTGACGACTTCGCCCAGCCGGGAACGGCGCCGTCTTCGCGGACGCGCACACGAACGCGTCGCGCGTTCGCCATCAGCACCTCACCGCTGACCTCGGCCGCGCCTGGCGAATCCTCGCGCCGCCTGTAGCAGAGCCCGGGGCGGCGATCGAAACCGACGCGGCCACGAAACGCCAGCGATGTCGCCAGCACCCAATCCTCGCCGCGGTCGCTGTCGCCGTAGCCGCCGCACGCACGGACATCGCCCGCGCGCATGACCGCCGCCCCCTGGGTCGGAAGCAGCGACCAGATCGTGTTGGCGAGCGCGAACGACGTCGGGAAGCTGGACAGGATCCTGGCCAGCCGCCGGGGCGAGCGGTGGCGTTTGCCGGTCACGCCGTCGATGATCGAGAGCACGTACGCGGCCCGGCGAGGATCGGTCTCGAGCCCTTGAAGGAGCGCGGTTAGGGATCCGGGAAGCAGTTCGTCGTCGGCATCGAGGAACACGACATATGGGGTCGATAGGAGGCCGAGCGCGGCATTGCGGGCGGCCCCGGTCGTGCCCCTGCGTTCCAGTCGCACGATCTCGGCCGACTCGAGCGCCGGCAGCGGGATCCGCGAGGCGTTATCGACGACGATCAGATGTGCTGGCGTCGTCTGGGCCCGCACGCTCGCCACCGCGGCGAGCAGGCCATCGCCGGCGTAGGCGTCCCAGGCCGGGATGACAACGGTGACCCGCGGCGCCACCCGCCTACTCGGTCTGGAGCAGGCTCCGGTAGAGCCGGTCGATCCGGTCCACCAGCGCATCGACCGAGAAACCGCGGGCGACGTCCGCCCCGGCGGCGGCCGCGCTCGTCGCGGCGGTGGCGTCGTCGAGCATGCGGGAGATGGCGAGGGCCATCCCGGCCTCGTCGTCACGGTCGACGATCGACCCCGCGACGCCCTCACGCACCACGCTGGCTACGCCCCCGACTCGTGTGCCTACGACCGGCGTGCCCGCGGCCTGTGCCTCGATCAGGCTCACCGGCGTCCCTTCGTTGTCGGAGGTCAGCACGACGGCGTCGCTGGCGAAGCAGACGTCGGGGATGTCGCGACGGAACCCGGCCCAGGTGACGCGGCCGTCCAACCGGCCCGCTTCGGGGCTCGCCCGAAGCTGATCGCGGAGCTCCCCGTCGCCGACGACGAGGAAATGGAGGTTCTCCTGCCGGTCGGCCAGATCCAGGGCCACGCGGAGGAAGCGGTCGACCCGCTTGATCGGGACGAGGCGAGCGATCAGCGTCACGAGCTTCTCGTCGCGCTCGATCCCCAGCTCGCGGCGAAAGCGCTCGCGCCGGCGGGCGCGCTCCTGCGCCCCGACCTCGAAGGGGGTCAGGTCGAAGCCGAGCGGCACGACCGTGAAACGGGAGGCTTCCGCCACCCGTAGGCGAACGAGCTCATCGCGGACCTCGTCGCTGACCGCGATCAGCACATCGGTGCGACGGGCCAGCCACTGCTCGATCCGCCGGTAGACCGCGGCGGTGCGCGGCGAGAAATAGCCGGTCAGCGAATGGCCGTGGAAGGTGTGGACCAGCAGCGGCCTGGAGCCGGGGCCGAGCCCGGCGATCACGCCGGCCAGGCGACCGAGCGTTCCCTGCCTTGGCCGCATGGGTATGGACGATCGCCGGCCGCTCCCGGCCGATCAGGCGGATCAGGGAGACCAGCGCGGGAAGCTCACGCCAGCCGGGGTTACGGCGCAGCGATGCGACGAGCACTGGCGCCACCCCGAGCTGATCGGCCAGATAGTCCATATTGCCCTCGTCGGGCTCCTCGTGGCCGCGCACGAGCACGGTTCGGTAGCCGAGCGGCGTGAGGCGGTCGGTCAGCGTGATGGCCTGGATCGCGGGGCCCCCGACGTTGAGGCGCGCGATGACCCGGACGACGCCAGTCGGCTCGGCCACCCCTCCGGACCGCCCGGGGCTCATTGCCGATCGACTGCCGTCAACCCGACCGCGCCGCGCGCCGGAGCGGCCGTGACGCCGACCGCGATCCCCGGCGGCCGCCAATGGGCCGAGTCGAGTACGACGATCGCGAGCATTCCGAGCGCGGCCGCTGCGACGGCGAGAACGCCGAGGACATCGGAGCCGAGCCGAGCCCCGATGATCGCGCAGGCACACAGGATCGCCTGCACGATTGCCAGCGCACCCGCGACCCCTCGTGGCGAGCGACGGGCGAGCAGGAGGCGGTGCGTGAGATGGTCGCGACCACCGGTCACCAGCGTTACACCGCGGCGAGTGCGCGAGACCGTCACGAGCGCTGTGTCGAGGATCACGAGCCCGACCAGCAGCGCCCCGGCGAGCACGTTCGCGTCCCCGAGCTTCAGCTGGCGACACGTCGCCATCGCCAGGCCGGCGACGAGCAGCCCGATCGGCCGGCTGCCGCCATCGCCGAGGAAGATCTTCGCCGGCCGCGCGAGGTTCCAACGCAGGAACGACAGGCAAGCCCCGGCGAGGGCGAACGCCAGGGCGGCGAGCAGCCGATCGCCGTCAATTGCCGCGAGCGTTCCGATCCCCGCGGACGACACGCACGCGACGGTGCCGCACGCCCCGTCGAGGTTGTCCATCAGGTTGAAGCCGTTGACGAGCCCGACCACCCACGCCATCGTCAACACCACGTCAACGGCTCCGCCTGCTGACGTCTTCCACCCCAAGCCGGCCGAAATCAGCGCCAGCGCGGCCGCGGTCTCGGCGAGAACGCGCCAGACCGGCGCGACCGGGATCCAGTCGTCGAGCGTCCCGAGCAGCCAGAGAGCTACGGCGCACCCGAGCAGCACGGTGAGCCTGCCGGAGATGCCGACGGCGAACGCGCCCAGCAGCAATCCGGCGAGCACGGCCGTGCCGCCGAGCAGCGGGGTCGGAGCAGTGTGTTGGTGGTAGTCGTGGGGACGGTCGTAGAAGTTCAGGCGCCTGGCCGCGGCAATCGCCGCCGGAGTGGTGGCGAGCGTCGCGGCGCCGGCGACGACGAATCCGACCCCCGCTGACAGCTCAGCGTCCATACGACGCGGTCAGTCGGGTGGTATCGGTCGCCGGCTCCTCATCGCGGAAGTACTGGAGCGTGCGCTCCAGCCCCGTGCGCAGCGCCACAACGGGCTCGTAACCGAGTTCGCGGCGCGCGAGCGAGAGATCGGCGAGCGAGTGCTCGACCTCACCCGGCCGCCGCGTCGTGTACACGGGCTCAATGTCCGCGCCGAGCAGATCTCGCAGCTCACCCACCAGCCGGTTCACGGTCACACGTTCCCCACAGGCGACGTTATAAACCTTGCCGGCGACGCCTGGCGCGTCCATCGCGAGCAGGTTCGCGTGGACCACGTTGGCGATGTAGGTGAAGTCACGCGACTGCTCGCCGTCACCGAAGATCACGGGCGACCGACCCCCCATCAGTTCGGTGATGAAGGTCGGGATCACCGCCGCGTACTGCGAGGCCGGGTCTTGCCGTGGCCCAAAAACGTTGAAATAGCGGAGCGCCACCGCGTCGAGTCCGTACACGCCGTGGAAGCTGCGGGCGTAGAGCTCGCTGGCGAGCTTCGCAGTGGCATACGGTGAGATCGGGACGGCCGGTTGCTCCTCGCGCTTCGCCGCCTTGCCCGTGGCGGTGCCGTATACAGACGACGACGATGCGCATACGACCCGGCGGACGCCCCTGTCGCGCGAGGCGAGCAGCACGTTGAGCGTCCCGATCACGTTCGTCGCGTTGCTCGTGAGCGGATCCTGGATCGAGCGCGGGACCGACGGCAGAGCGGCTTGGTGGAGAACGATCTCGCACCCGGCCACCGCCTTGTCGACGCGCTCGTAGCTCTGGATGTCGCCCTCGATCAGCTCGGCCTCGCCGCCCAGATCGCTCAGGTTCGAGCGACGGCCGCTCGCGAAATTGTCAAGGACGCGGACGTCGCAGCCGCGCTCGAGGAGAGCCGCCACGAGGTGCGAGCCGATGAATCCCCCACCGCCCGTGACGAGCACCCGCACTGCCTTACCCCGTGGCCCGGACGCCGAGCTCACCGCGCGAGCCATTCCGGTCGGCGGCGAACCGTTCCTCTGACTCGAGCGCCAGCTCGGCCCGCTGCGAGGCGATCACGTCATCGATGGCCTGATCGAGATTTCGCTGCGGCCGCCAGCCGGTGAGCTCATGCAGCGCCGTAATGTCCGGCGTGCGCCGGCCGAGCTCCTCAAAACCATCGTCGTATGCCTGCTCGTAGGGGACGTGGACGATGTGCGAGCGCGAGCCCACCCGCTCGATGATCCGCTCAGCCAGCTCGTCGATCGTGATCGACTGCTGGCTGCCGACGTTGTAGGCGTTCCCGCTGGCCCGCTCCTCGTCGGCGAGCGCGACGAGCGCCGCCACCGCGTCGTGCACGTGCATGAAGCACCGCGCCTGGCATCCATCACCGAAGACGGTGAGGTTCTCGCCGTCGATCGCCTGACGCACGAGCCGTGGCACGACCATTCCGTGCGCGCCGATCTGGCGCGGTCCGATCGTGTTGAACAGGCGCGCGATGGTCGTGTCGGCGCCGTACTCGCGCTGGTAACCCTGCGCGAGCGCCTCGCCGTAGGACTTGGCGATCGCGTAGGACCACCGACTCTTCTGGATCGAGCCGAGCACGCGGTCGGAGTCCTCGCTCAGCGGTCCGTTCGAGCTCTTGCCGTAGACCTCGGAGGTCGAAGCGAACAGAACACGCTTGCCTTGCGCGGCCGCCGCCGAGATCACGACGTCGGTTCCGCGAACGATCGTGCGCAGCGTCTCGAGGGGGTAGGCAACGACGAGCTGCACGCCGACCGTCGAGGCGAGGTGCAGGCACTGGTCGCACTCGGCCATCAGTCCGCCCACGACCTCGGAATCCGTGACGGAACCCTCGATCAGCTCAACCGAGTCGGTCGCGACGAGCTGCTCGAGGTTGGACCGGCGACCCGTGCTGAAGTCGTCGAGGATCGTGACGTCGTCTTGCCTCGCCGCCAGTGCGTCGGCGAGGTGCGATCCGATGAAACCTGCTCCGCCCGTGATCAGGTATCTCGCCATGGCGCCTACCTCGTATGCAGCTTGTGGTGTGCTCCCGGCCCCCCACAGGAGCGCCGCGAAAGTCTCAAAAGGCTCTCCCGCGGCCACGAACGCAGAGACGCCACGGCCGCCTCACGCGCCGGGCACCGTGGTGAGACGCGACAATGCTATAGCCAGCCGATCGCGGGTTGGCAACGAACTTCAGGATGTGCGTCACCAATAACGGCGCATATTGCGCCATTGCTCACCAGGCCGGTGACGGCTGGCGATCCCGGGGTAACCTTGCGCACCTTATCCCGAGCGCGGGCGCCCCAGGCCGATCGTCATCACACGGCCGAGTTTCTTCAACCCCCGCGGCGTTTGCGCGGTCAGTCCGAAATCCGTGATGCCTCTTCCCGGGACCCAGAGGACCTGCGCCGAGTGCCCGTGGGGCAACTGCGCTCCGGCGGGGGCACTGCAGGCTTGGCAGACGAACCGTCCGTGGAGCACGATCACGTAGGCCCGCGGGTTGGTTGGGCCCGGCGGGATCGCTCCCGGTTCCATCCAGTTCTCGGCTGCATCCTTTCGGGTCGCCACCAGCAGCGCGGTCCTGACGCCGGGGTCGCCCAACGCGGCTGACTCGCTGCGCGCGATCGCCGCGAGCGTCTGCACAGGGATCTTGGGCCGAGCCCTGCTGTGCGTGGTCGACGCCACGGCCACCCCGAACGCGCTCGCCGCTACCACCGCCACTGCTGCCCCGACCGCGATCCAGCGCATTTCGAACCCCCGATGAATTGTGACCTCACAGAATCTACGAACCAATCGCACAGCTGTCACAGCGCCGAGCAGCCGTTAGGCTGATTTCGTCGATGAGGACCTCTGTCGGCCCCCGGATCGACGCTTCCTGGGTCATCGCCCAGCTGCGCGAGCTTGACCGCCGCACCGGCGGTCCATCCGGCGCTCGGCGCGTCGCCTGGACTGAGCCGTGGCACGAGGCCCGTGCCTTCCTCGGCGAGCTGCTCGCCGAGATCGGGATCGAGCCCGAGCGCGACGAGGCCGGGAATCTGTGGGCCTGGCTCGACGGCGAGGAGGAACCGGCCCTCGCGCTGGGATCCCACCTGGACTCGGTACCGGCGGGCGGCTGGCTCGACGGTACCCTCGGCGTAATGGCCGCGCTCGGCGTTCTGCATCGTTGGGCTGGTCACGGACAGCGCCCGGCGCGTTCGCTCGCGCTCGTCGACTGGGCCGACGAGGAGGGAGCGCGCTTCGGTCGTAGCCTGTTCGGCAGCTCCGCGTTCTCCGGCACGCTTCGCGTTGACACGGCTCGCGAACTGCGCGATCGCGACGGCAACCGGCTGCAGGACGTGCTGGCGGCCAATGGGATCGACGTCGATCGCGCGCTCGATGCCGGGAGCCGCCGATCGCGCCTGGCGGCGTACATCGAGCTCCACATCGAGCAAGGACCCGTTATGGAGCACGAGCGGCTGCGGGCAGCCGCGGTCGCGGGCTGCGTCGGCGTCGAGCGTCACCGAATTCGCTTCATCGGCCAGGCGGCCCACGCCGGCACCACGCCTATGGACATGCGTAGCGATGCCGGTCTCGCTGCGGCCGCGGCGGCCCTGGCGATCGAGGAGACCGCCCGCGAGCACGGCGGTACCGCGACGACCGGTGTGCTCGAGCTCTCCCCGGGCGCGGTGACGATTGTCCCCGGGCGGGCCGAGCTCTCCGTCGATCTTCGTAACTCCGACCCGGACCGGCTGGCGGCGATGCTCGATGAGACCCGTGAAGCCGCGCCAGGTGGCGGCCGATCGGCGCGGCTGTGACATTCAGTTCGAACCGCTGTGGGAGATCGCGCCGACGGCCTTCGACGAGCGCCTCGTCCGGCAAGCCCGCGAAGCGTGCACGGAGGCCACCGGCTCAGACCGCGTCCTGATCAGCGGCGCCCTTCACGACGCCGCGGAGGCTGCCAGAGTCCTGCCGGTTGCGATGATCTTCGCGCCGTCGATCGGTGGTCTCAGTCACACGCCGGTCGAAGACACTGATGACCAGGACCTGGCCGCAGCGATCGAGGCGTTCGGCTTGCTCGCCGACCGGGTGCTCCACGAGGAGGTCACATGATCGACGATCCCGATTCTGCCTCCGCATCCGTCACACGCGCGCGAGACCCCGGCGAGGCCGCGCAGGAGCGGATGCTGCCGGCAGCCGAGCCATCCTTTCTCGAGGACCTCGAAACCTCGTGGGGAGCTGATTGGGGGGCCTGCGATGAGGTCGGGCGACTGCGCCGGGTCGTCGTCCGGCGACCCGGCGACGAGTTCGACGTAATCGATCCGAGCGCGTGGGACGAGGAGATCGGCGCGCTCGTGGACCCGGAAGGCATGTGGTACTGGACCGAGCGCGATCCGCCGCGCCTGGGGGTCATTCAGGCCGAGCACGAGCAGCTGGTCGCGGTGCTGCGCGCAGAGGGAGTTCAGGTGGACGAGCTCGATCCGCTGGGCGGGCGGTTCATCAAGGCGATGTACATGCGCGATCCGTTCCTCGCGATCGAGGGGGGCGCGATCGTGAGCCGCATGGCCGTCCGCATGCGTCGCGGCGAGGAGCGCGATGCGACGCGTCTGCTGGGCGAGCTCGGGGTGCCGGTGCTGGGCACGATCACGGGGACCGGCACGATCGAGGGAGGGTCGTTCGTCAAGCTCGGCCCCGATCTCGCCGCGCTGGGGACGTCCGTGCGGTGCAACGATGAGGGCGCCCGTCAGCTCGAGGTGCTTCTGCGGCTGCAGGGCATCGAACTGATCACCGTCCCGCTCGCCGGCTACAGCATCCATCTGGACGTCCACCTCGCGATGGTCGACGCCGGCAGGGCGCTCGTCGATGTCGTCGGCCTCCCGTACACGTTCATGGAGGATCTGAAACGGCGCGGGATGGAGTTGGTCGAGGCGGACCCAAGCGAACGGCCGTGGGCGCTAAACCTGCTCTGCCTGCGTCCGGGCCGCGTGCTGATGGCGGACGGCACCCCGAGGACGGCTGAGCGACTGCGCGGGCGCGGCGTGGAGGTCATCACGATCCCGTACGACGAGATCCAGCGCAACGGCGGCGGAATCCACTGCTCGACCAACGAGCTGATCCGCGACCGCGCGCCGCGATGACCGCGGGAAGCGAGATCCTCGCCCGGCGTATGCGGTTGCCGCGCGCGGCGACGCACGACGTCGTGTGCGAGCAGGACCTGCGGGCGACGATGGACGACGGCGCCGTACTGCTGGCCGACCGGTGGGTCCCACGGTCGGCCCTCACCCAGCCCCAGCCGACCGTCCTGATCCGCTCGCCGTACGGGCGCCGACAGCTGGTCGGGCTGATCTACGGACGGCTCCTCGCCGAGCGGGGCCTTCAGGTGGTGATCCAGAGCGTGAGGGGCACGTTCGGCTCCGAAGGACAGTTCAGTCCGTTCGACGAGCGCGCCGACGGCCTGGCGACGCTGCGCTGGATTCGCGAGCAGTCCTGGCATTCAGAGCGGATCGCGATGCTCGGGCCGAGCTACCTGGGTCTCGTCCAGTGGGCGGTCGCGCCGGACGCCGGCGATGACCTGGTGGGACTGGCGATTCAGGTGAGCGCGTCTCAGTTCCACGGCCAGACGTATGCGGGCGGCAGCCTGTCGCTGGAGACGGTCGCGTCGTGGCTGGTACTCGTCGCCGAGCAGGAGCGCCGGTTTGCGCCCCTCGCGATGGCCCGGGCGTTGCGCCGGCTGCCCACCCAGCTCTCCGACCTGCCGCTCGCCGATCTCGATGAGCGGGCGACCGGAGCCGAGGTCTCTTGGTTCCGCGAGGGGCTCTCCCAAACCGAACGCGACGACACGTACTGGGCCGTGCGCGACTTCGCCGGCGGCGTGGCCAAGGTGACGGCGCCGGTGCAGCTCATCGGCGGGTGGTACGACATCTTCCTGCCCTGGATGCTCGAGGACTTCGCGGCCCTCCGGGCCGCCGGCCGCGAGCCACGGCTCATGATCGGCCCGTGGACGCACACGGCGCCGGGCCTCGTGACCGCGAGCGTGCGGGACGGGCTCGCGTGGCTCCGCGCCCGCCTGCTCGACGATGACCGGCTCGTCGGGCCCCCCTCCGTCCGCGTGTACCTGACCGGCGAACGAGCCGGGGGCGGGTGGCGTGACCTGCCCAGCTGGCCGCCGCCGGACGTCGGCGAGCGGCGCCTGTGGCTGGGCGACGATCGGCGCCTGGACCCGGACCCGCCGAGCACCGCCGCTGGCGATGGGTATCGGTACGACCCGGTGGACCCGACGCCGTCGGTGGGCGGTCCGGTGCTGCTCTCGCGCGAGCCCGTCGTCGACAACCGCGCGCTCGAAGCACGCCCAGACGTGCTGACCTACACGACTTCGGCGCTGCCATCTCCAGTCGAGGCGATCGGAGCCGTCCAGGTGGAGCTGTGGCTGCGCGCGAGCTCGTCGTACTTCGACGTGTTCGCGCGTGTCTGCGACGTCGATCCGGAGGGCGCCTCGTGGAACGTGTGCGATGCGCTCGCCCGCGTTGCGCCGGGGCGCTTCGAACAGTTCCCCGACGGCATATGGCGCGTCGCCTTCGGCCTGTGGCCGATCGGTCACCGGTTCGGCGCCGGCCACCGCATCCGCCTGCAGGTCTCGTCCGGCGCACACCCGCGGTACGCCCGGAACCCCGGCACCGGCGAGGACCCGCTCGCCGCGACGACGCTTGAGGCCGTCGACGTCGAGCTGCTGCACGGCCGGGACCAGCCGTCGGTGCTGATCCTGCCGCTCAATCGGTGAGCGCCGTCATGTGCGCCGCAGCCGGAACGCGGGGACGCTGCGGTCGTAGCCCTTGAGCGCCGGCGTCTGAACTTCCTCCATGCCAATCGTCCCCGAGAGCTTCTCGGCGACCGATCGGGATACGAGCACCTCACCGGGCTCCGCCACCTTCACGAGGCGGGCCGCGAGGTTGACGACGTCGCCGTAGTAGTCGCCGTGGTGAGCCACGATCTGGCCGGAGGCCAGACCGATGCGCACCGTCAGCGGTTGCTCGTCGGCCCCAAGCGCGGTGGTCAGCTCCAGAGCGAGCTCGCAGGCCTGCTGCTGATCCTCGACGACGAACATCGCCTCATCGCCGATCAGCTTCACGACCCGCCCGCCGCGCCTGTTGACGGCTTCGGCCACGACGGACTCGAATCGGCTGATCGCGTCGGCGAGCTCCGAAGGCGACAGGAAGCGAGCGGTGTTCGTGTAGCCGACGACGTCCGCGAAGCCGACGGTGCGCTCGCGCGTAACCGTCACCTGCGACTCGTCGAGGGCCCATCGCGAGCGGGCCACGGTGACCATGTGGGTCCGCAGCACGACGCCGAGTGCCTCAGTCAGCTCCGACAGCTGTCCGGGCGCCGCGCTGGCATAGGCCTCGACGACCTCCGAATATGGCCTGCCGGCATTGCGCGCGGGCATCTCCACCCTCACGCGAAAGGCGTCGACCAGAGCCTCGGCCAGCAACGCGACCGAACTGCCGATCACGCGGGCCAGTTGCAGCGCGGTGTCGCCTCCGAGTCCCGCCTTGCCCATCTCCGCCAGTGCGACCAACGTCTGGACCTGCGACGGCCACAATGCCGTGTTCCAGGACAGCGGATCCGGAAATCCGAGCGCCCGCCACAGCGCCGCCGCCTCGTCGGGCTCCAAGCCGGCGTCCGCGGCCGCCTGGGAGAACGGAATGGGCTCCCCGGGCCCCCGGAGCGCCACCTCGAGCGCCAGCGGCCCGAGCCATCCCGTTTCGATCGCCTCACTCAGCTCTCGACGACCGACCCCCTGATCGAGGAGGTGCTGGGCCAGCCTCTGGGTGTCGGGGTCGAGATCGCTGACGTCCACGCCGGTTTGATACCTGATCTCCACCCATGGGTGGAGAAGCGAGCGACCTCCACCCGCAGATCAACCCGGACGCCGATGTGCGAACACCGCCGGCGCGGAACGATGCTCCCATGACAACAACTGACTACATCATCGATTCTCTGCTCGTCCTCCTCGTTCTTACTCAGATCAAGGAGCGCAGCCTCACGACGAAGTCCCTCATTCGTCCGCTGGTCATCGTCGGGGTCGCGGTTCTGAACTACTTGCACGGTATTCCGACGGCCGGGAACGACCTCGTTCTCGTCGCTGCCCTCGCTTCGCTCGGCGCGCTGATCGGCATCGCCAGCGCGTACACGCTGAAGATGCGCTCCGGCGACGATGGCGACGTGCTCGTGCGAGCGGGCTGGGCATCGGCGTTCTTCTGGGTGCTCGGGATGGGTTCGCGGTTCGCCTTCATCTTCTGGATTACCCACAGCGGCATCGGGACGATCGACCACTTCAGCGCCCAGCACTCGATCACCAGCCAGGAGGCATGGACGGTGGCGCTGCTGGCGATGGCGGTCTTCGAGGTCGTCGGCCGGACGGCCCTGGTGGCGCTGCGGCGCAACCAGCTCCAGGGCGCCGGCGCGATGCAAGTTGCCTGACAAGCCGACAGCCGAACCGAGCGGGGCCCGCGATCCAAGCGGGCCCCGCTCCTGGCGTTCCGGAGCGCCATTTCTCGGCCGCGAGTCCGTACCTTCTGAGCTGATGCTTCTCGATCGCTTCGGTTTCCGGACGGCCACCGCGATCCGTCTGATTGGCCTTGGGTTGATCGTCTGGTCGGTGGTGGTCAGCGCCAACCGCCATCCGGTCGCCGGCGGACGTTCAGTGGTCGTCATTGCCGCGCTCGCGGTTGCCGTGATCGCGTACCTGGTGTGGACAGTGCAGCCCAGTCAGCCAACGGTCACACCCGACCTCTACGTGATGGCCGGCGCCGGCGGTCTCCTCATCGGAGCGTCGCCGGGCAGCGGCGCCAGCGCGTTCGTGTTCGTTGCCGTCGTGGTCGCCGCGTTGCGCGTGGAGCTCTCCAGGACATTGCCGCTGTTACTCGTCAGCATCCTCGCGCTCGCGATCTCGGTGCTCATCTACAAGCTGAGCGCGGTCGGGATGCTCGCCTATGCGCTCGGCTTGAGCGCCGGGCTCCTGGCGGCGTCGGGGCGCCGGCAGTCGGTCGAGCGCGCCGAGCAGGCCGAGCTGCTGCTGGCCCAGACTCAGCGCTCCCACGAAGAGGAGCTCCGCGCGGCGCGGCTGGAGGAGTCGACCCGGATCGCGCGCGAGATCCACGACGTCCTCGCGCACGCCCTCGCCGGCCTCGCGATCCAGCTCGAAGCGACCGGCGCACTGATCGAGCAGGGGGCCGATCGGGCCAGCATCCTCGCCCGAGTGCACCGCGCCCACGAGCTCGCGCGGGAGGGGCTCCGGGAGACGCGCCGCGCCGTCGGCGCGCTGCGGGGCGACACCGTCCCGGCGGCCGCCGGGATCGAGGCGCTGGTCGACGACTACCGGTCTGCCGGCGATACGCCGATCGAGCTCACGATCGACGGCGACCGGGACCGGCTGTCCGGCCAGACCGGTCAGGTCGTCCTGCGAGTGGCCCAGGAGGCGCTGACCAACGTGCGCAAGCATGCCCCCGGCGCCGAGGTGTCGGTCGCGCTCCACGCGGGTGAGAGCGCCGACGACGAGGTCGTGCTGGTGGTCGACGACCGGTGCGCCGGATCGCCACCGGCCACCGATTCGCTGGCCGCCACCGGCGGCGGCTACGGGCTGAAGGGGATGCGCGAACGGGCGCAGGGCCTCGGCGGCACGCTGAATGCCGGCGCGGACGGCAACGGCTGGCGCGTCGAGCTGCGGCTGCCGGCGTCGACGCCGGCGCCACCAGTCCCTGCGGAGAACCGGACGTGAGCCCGACGGTGCGCGTGATGGTCGTGGACGACCAGGCGCTCGTGCGCGAGGGGCTGATGACGCTGCTCGACGCCGCGCCGGACGTCACGCCGGTCGCTGCGGCAAGCGACGGCGAGGAAGCGGTCGCGCTCGCCGCTCGCCACCGGCCGGACGTCGTGCTGATGGATCTGCGCATGCCGGGCGTCGACGGCGTCGAGGCCACGCGGCGGATCCGCGCCGCACAACCGGAGACCGAGATCGTCGTGCTCACCACCCACGCAGACGAGGCCTCGATCCTCGATGCGCTGCAAGCGGGCGCACGCGGCTATCTGACCAAGGACGCCGGGATCACCGAGATCTCCCGCGCCATCCACGCCGCGGCCGGTCACCAGGCGGTGCTCGACCCGGTCGTCCACAGTCGCCTGCTCGCCGCCGCCACCGCCGGCGCCCGACCCGCGCCCGCACCCACCAGCCTCCCCGACGAACTGACGCCTCGCGAGGCCGAGGTGCTCTCGCTGATCGCCCGCGGGCTGTCAAACGCGGAGATCGCGGACACGCTGGTCGTGAGCGAGGCGACCGTGAAGACCCATATCAACCACGTGTTCGCCAAGATCGGGGCTCGCGACCGGGCACAGGCAGTGCACTACGCGTATACGCACGGGCTGGCGGGGTAGGCGGTGGCGCCGGCGCTCGCGGTGGTGGGCGATCACCGGCGTTGCGAGCCAGTGATGGTGCATAGCGCGTCAACACCGGCGCCAGATCCGAGCCCTGTCGATCTGAGCACACTCCTCGTGCACAACTCGACAGGCCTCGCCATCCGGCGCAAGGTTGTCGTGCTGTGCATCATCGAAACGGCCCGATCGCCGCCCGTTCCCGTCCCCCTTCCCCAGCGCCGTTTACCGAGCCGTCCGCCAACCCGGAACGTGGCGCTGAAAAGCGCCAGCCGGGCCGAGAGTCGACAGCGATCGAGCAGACGGGCGGCGATACACAGCGCCACCCGCTCCCGGCCCTCGAGGCAGAGCCCCTAAGCCGGGACGGCGCCCAGCCGCTCGGCCGTGACCGCCTCGAGCGCGTCGCGGAGCGCGGCGGCCCGCTCCTCGCCGAACCGCTCGCCCCAATCGCGCTCGACGTCGTCGATCAGGCCGAGCCCGACCGCCTGTGCCTCGCGACCGCGCTCAGTCAGCCGGATGATCTTCGCCCGGCCGTCATTCGGGTCGGGGGCACGCTCGACGTAACCGAGCTGTTCCAGATCGCTCGTGACCTCGCCCACGGATTGCTTGGTCATGAAGGCGCGCTCAGCCAGGTCGGTCAGTCGCGATCCGTCGGGATCGATGTTGCCGAACACGCATCCGTGTGTGATGCGGATGTCCGAGAACTCGGTCGCGGCGACCCGCCTCTCGAGCTCCTGCGAGAACTCGGCGAGCGCGACGCTCAGCAGTCGGATGAACGGCACGTGCGATGTGTGATCAGACTCACTTGGCATTTAGTCAGGACTCCTGATAAGGTGGCCGAACAGTCTGGAAGCCTTACAAGGTTGCCTGACCAGTTTAGCACCTGACTCGGAGGTATCTGATGCAACGAAAGTGGTGGACCCTACTGGCGGTAAGCGTCGCGACGTTCATGCTCCTGCTCGACATCACGGTCGTGAACACGGCGCTTCCGTCGATTCAGAGAGACCTTTCGGCGAGCTTCACGGACCTGCAGTGGGTGGTCGACGCCTATACGCTCGCCCTCGCGGCGGTTGTGCTCACGGCCGGATCGATCGCCGACCGCATCGGCCGCCGTGCCGTCTTCGCGGTCGGGCTCGGAATCTTTGCCGCCTCGTCGCTGGCGGCCGGGCTCGCGCCCGACGCCACGTTCCTGAACATCTCGCGCGCCGTGGAGGGCATCGGCGGGGCAGCGATGTTCGCGGTCTCGTTGGCGCTGGTGGCGCAGGAGTTCGCAGCCGGCCGGGAGCGCGCGACGGCGATGGGCATCTACGGCGCGACGATCGGCGCAGCCGTGGCGGTCGGACCGCTCGTCGGCGGTGCGATCACCGACAGTCTCGGCTGGCGCTGGGTGTTCTTCCTCAACGTCCCGATCGGCATCGCGGCGATCGCCGTGACGTTCGCGAAGCTGCGGGAGTCACGCAATCCCAATGCGACTCGCGTCGACTGGGCCGGGCTCGCGACGTTCAGCACGGCGCTGCTGTTGCTGGTGCTAGGGCTGCTGCGCGGCAACGACGACGGTTGGACGAGCGCGACGATCGTGTCGCTGCTGGCAGGAGCTGCGGTGATGCTCGCCGCGTTCGTGGTGATCGAGCGGCGCGTCGCGGAGCCGATGCTCCCGCTCGAGCTGTTCCGCAACCGGGCGTTCACAGGCGTTCAGCTCGCCGCGTTCGCTGTGTCGGTCTCGTTGTTCGCTCTGTTCCTGTACCTGACGCTGTATCTGCAGAACTACCTCGGCTACTCGCCGCTGCAGGCGGGGCTCCGGTACCTGCCGATCACGCTCGTGCCGTTCTTCGTCGCTCCGGTCGCCGTCGCGCTGATGGCGCGGCTGCAGGCTCGGGTCATGATGGCGATCGGACTAGTCGGCGTCGGCGCCGGGCTGCTGCTCATGTCCGGTCTGACCGCCACATCGGGTTGGACGGCGCTGCTGCCGGGCTTCCTGGTCGCGGGCGTCGGGGTCGGTCTGCTGAACCCGGTGATCGCGGACGTCGCCGTCAGCGTCGTGCCCAAGGAGCGGAGCGGCATGGCGGCGGGTATCAACGACACGTTCCGTCAGGTCGGCGTCGCCGTCGGCGTCGCCGCCTGGGGAGCGATCTTCCTCGGCCGCGGTGCGGACAAGATCTCGACGCTCGCCGCGGGGACGCCCGCCGCCAACGGCGGTCACCCCCGGCAGCTGCTCGAGGCCGCGTCGGACGGACGGCTCGGATCCGCCCTCACCGCGGTGCCGCACGCGGCTCGCGGAGTGGTGGCGGGCGCTACCCGTGAGGGGTTCCTGACCGGCCTGAACGCGATCCTCGTAATCGGCGGGCTGATCGCGATCGCCGGGGCAGCGGTTGCCCTCTGGTTGGTGCGCGAGCACCAGATCGAGCGCGAGCAGCCCGAGCTGGTTGGCGTTCCCGAGGAGCGTTTGGAAGTGATTGCAGCCTGACCTCCGAGTCGGCCAGCATCACGATCGTGCGGCGCATCGTTCTCCCGGCGCGGAGAGCGTGCGCCGCACGCGCGTTAGGGTTCGTCCGTCGAAGTCGTCCCACGGGGATTCGTGGTCTGCCCGGCAGGCGCTCCGACCCCGCCTGCGCCACCTCGATCCCCGGCGCACTCATCCCCGCGCCAGCCTAGCGATCCACTCACGCCTCGATGTACCGAGCGCCGAGCGTCGCCGCGAGCGTGCGGTGAGCAGGGCGGCATCCGACCACGACCGACCGCGCCGGGTCGATGCCGTGGACCCGCGCGAACGCCAGCGGCAGCCCCGGAATCGGCGGGCGGCACCAGCAGGTTGGCGGGCCCGCGGCGTGTGGGCAAAGGGCGCCCTCCACCGGGCCGGCGACGGCCCTGGCGAGGCGCGCGACAGGCTCCTCAAGCGAGTCCGGTCCGCCGTCAGGGCTCCAGTCGTAGACCAGGTGCGGCGCGTTGCCATTGCCAGCCTCGACCGCACGCTCCCAGCCGGGCTGCTCCAGCGCCGGGGCCGCCACGAACACGCCCTTCCGCGTCCGTCCCTTAATTCTCGCGCGCGCGAACGGGATCACCTCGACCTCCGAGAACCCCTCGTCTGCAGACGGGGGCTCGAGCTCTCGGAGTGTCCTCATCTGGGAGGTCGGTGTGAGCGCGCCGGGCTCGCGCCGCGCCAGCGTTCTCAGCTCTTCAGGAGTCGGGAGCGCGTCGAAGCGTTCGAGCAGGCGCTCGACGAGATTGACCTGCGCCTGCGCGAGCGGTGTATCGAGGAAGACGCACCGGATCGAGATCGAGTGCCGGCTCGCCGTCTCGACTACGTAGCTTCGCGACGCTCGCGTGAGGTAGGTGTTGTCGAGGACGATCCGTCGAGCCCCGTTTGAGAGGTGCTCGTCCAGCGCTCCTGCGAGCTCGCGGAGGGCGCCTCCCCGCTCGTCCCGGTTGAGGCGAGCGTACCCGCGGGCGACGTACTCCCTCGCCAGGCGGCTCTTCCCGGCTCCGGGGATCCCCATCACGAGAACCACCTCGGCGTCGTGCGCTGACGCCGACGGCGGATCGGGGCGGGCGCGACGGGCGCCACCGAAGGTCCGCCCGAGGGCGGCGCGGTCGTCGGCGTCGAGATCCAGCCCCGCGGCACGGGCAGCAGAGCGGGCGGTCTCCGGGCGGCGAGCGCCCGGGATCGCGACGGTCACCGGGGAGAGCCCGAGGAGCCAGGCGAGCGCGACCTCCTCTGGCGTCGCGCCGCGCGCCTTCGCGATCTCGGCCAGCGGCGGGCCGCGGCGGGCGACGCTTCCAGCCCGTCGCGGGCCGCCGAGCGGCGAATGGGCGATCACCGCGATCCCCAGTTCGGTGCACCGCTCGACGATCCCTCCGCGCAGCGCACGGTCGTCGAAGACGCTCAGCGCGACCTCGACGGCCGAGATCGGAGCGAGCTCGAGCGCCTGGTCCAACTGCCGGCGGTTCACGTTCGAAAGGCCGACGCGGCCGACGAGCCCATCTTCGTGGAGCCGCGCCAGCGCGCGGACCGACGTCCACCACGGCGTCCGCGGATCGGGGGCGTGGATCAGGAACAGGTCGATTGGCAGGCCGTCCAATGCCGCGAGGCTCGCCTCGCAGTCGGCGACGATCGTCCTGGCGCGCCCGTCCGGCACCCACGCCCCGCCCGCCCGGGTCATGCCCCCCTTGGTCACGATCCGCGCGGTCCGGTCGGCGCCACATCGGCGCAGCGCGCCGGCGAGCAGCCGCTCGTTGCGTCCGAGCTCGCCTTCGCCGCGGCCGTACGCGTGCGCCGTATCGAACACGGTGACCCCAGCCTCGACGGCGGCCGCGATCGTCGCACGGGCGAGTTCCTCGTCGCCGTCCTCATCGGTCGACATGCGCATGCAGCCGAGGCCGATGCGCAGCTCCGACGCGTCAAGCCATGCAGGGGAACTCAGGACGCACAGCCTAAGCTACGGCCGACGGCCCCAATCACTGCCAGCACGGGAGGCGACAGATGGCGAACACTCCAACGCCAAAGGAGGGCATCGTGCTCACTCACTTCATCGTCGTGAGCGATGTGGAGCGCTCCCGCCGGTTCTACAGCGAAGTGCTCGGCGGCGAGGTCGTCCTCGAGGGCGAGCCGTCGACGGTGGCGCTCGCCAACAGCTGGATACTCATGAACGTCGGTGGCGGGCCCACAGACGACAAGCCGACGGTCGTCCTCGAGACGCCGCCCGACCTCGACCGGACCAGCAGCTTCCTCAACATCCGCGTAGCGGACATCAACGCGGTGTACGACGAATGGAGTGCCCGCGGGGCCGAGTTCCTGACGCCGCCGAAGGAGCACGCGACCGAGTTCCGGTGCTACATCCGCGATCCGGACGGGCACCTGATCGAGGTCGGTCAGTCGAAAGCGCACGAGTACCCGGACGCATAGCGTCCCGCCAAGTCCGGCTCGAATCGTCCCTTTACGAAGACTCGGCCAGTTCCGCCGCCGATGAGCGGCGCTTGGGAGCGGGCCCGAGCTCGGCCTGTAGCGCGGCGAGCAGCTTGCGCAGCAACTGGTTGAGCTGTTGTTTCTCGTCCTCGTCGAGGGCGCTGAGCAGCTCGCGCTCCCGCTTGCCGGCGAGCTCGATGTAATCGTCCAGCCGCTGGCGCCCGGAGTCGGTGAGCTCGAGCAGGACCCCTCGGCGATCGGCGGGATCGGGCTTGCGCGCGACCAGGCCCGTGCGCTCCATCTTGTCCAAGCGGTTCGTCATCGCGCCGGTCGAGACCATGAGCTCGTGACTCAGCGAGCCGTGCGTTCGCGGTCCGTTGTGAAGCGCGATCAGCACCTTGAACTCCCCGTACATCAGATCGAAGCGCGCCAGATTGACCGTGGCGGTCTTGTCGATCAAACGGTCGATCTTGTCGAGCCGCACGACGATCCCCTCGACCTCGGGGTCGATCACCGGCCACTTGGCAACGGCAGACACGACGTGCTCGTCGACCTCGTCGGTCGCTGGCGCCGAGGCTTCGCCCTGCGCCTGATCACCTGCCTTCGTGCTCCTCTTGGCTCGCGCCATGGGGGCAGTCTACCCCGAATTCGCTTGACATACAGCTTTATATACAGTAACTTTATATGCAGCAAAACACTGGAGGAAGCAGGAGCCTGAACCATGCACCCAGAGATCACACGCGAGCTCTCGCGAGCGCTCCAGCAGGAGTCGCTCGCGCGCAATAGCCGCGCCGCGGCGGAGCTGCGGCGCGAGCGCGCCGCCGCCCCGGCGCCCCGCGAGCGGCGTCGCCACGGCGCGTTCTCGGCGCTGCGCCTGATGGCGCGTCTGCAGCCGCGCGGCCACTAGTCGCCGGCGCCGCTAACCGGGGGCGGCGCCGCGGTCGAGCGCCGAGTAGCTGTAACGCTCGGCCCGCTTTCTGACGCGCGCCATGGCCGGACGGCGTCACCTGCGACTATTCCCGGGTGGACATCGCGGGGGCTTTCCAACCGCTCGCCGACGAGCTGAACGCACTCCTTCCAGACAGCGCGAGGGTCATCGATGCGCACACCCATCTCGGCAAGGACGAGGACGGGCAGTCGCTCGCGCTCGCCGAGCTGATCTCGGCCCTCGACCAGATCGGGCCGGGCGCGCGTGCCTGCACGTTCCCGCTGCACGACCCCGAGCGGGTGCCCAGCTATCGGGTCCCCAACGATCGCGTTCTGCGGTGGGCCCAGGAGTCCGGCGGACGACTTTACCCGTACTGCCGGCTCAACCCCGCCGATAACCCAGTCGCCGAGGCCGAGCGATGCCTCGGGCTGGGCGCGCGCGGGATCAAGCTCCACCCCCGGGCCCAGTCCTTCGGATTCGGGAACCATGCGGCCGAGTCGATCTGGAAGGTCGCCGAGGAAGCGAGGGTCCCGATCCTCGTCCACGCCGGCCGGGGGATGCCGCCCATGGAGCCGCTCGCCGACCTCGCCCTCCGCTACCACGACGTCACGCTCGTGCTCGCGCACGCGGCGATCGCCGATCAGGGGATGTTCGCCTCGAGGCTGGCCGATCACCCAAACGTCGTCTACGACACCTCCACGTTCTCGGTGTTCGATCAGCTCGAGCTGTTCGCCCGGGTGCCCGCCGAGCGGATCGTCTATGCCTCCGACGCGCCCTACGGCCGACCGCTGGGCGGGCTGTACGCGGCGCTGCGACTCGCAGCCTACGCCCGGCTCGACGACCGCGAGCGCGCGCAGCTCGTCGGAGGGACGATGGAGGACATCCTCGAAGGCCGACCGCTCGCCGAGCCGACGCCGCCCCGGGTGCCTGAGATCCGCCCGGTCAGCGGCCGGCTCGCCCGGATCAACGGCTACGTGATGATGTCGTTCGCCGCCGTCGTCAGCTCCGGGCCCCCGCCCGACGTCGCCCGCGGCCTTCCGTTCATCGCCATGGCACGGTCCGTGTGCCGCGACCCCGATCCGGGGCCGGCGGGTCCGGCGCTCGAGCGGATCGACCAGCTGCTGCGCGACGGCGAGGAGGTGCTAGCCGCCGGAGGGGACCAGGCGCGTCTCGCGCTCGGACTGGTGATGGCAGCGTCGATCATCGCCGCCACCGAGCCGTTCACCGCCGCCGGCTGAAGCCGCGACCGTACGGCGGTCGCGAAAGCTTGACTTCGACCTGCCGAGGAGTAGGGTCGCGAGGAGGGACCGGTTCGTTCAGCCGGAATGAGGAGATAGGGATGCAGGGAATGATTGTCGCGGCCCGCGTGCGCGTCCTCGCGGGTGGCGGGGGTCGCGGTCGCGCTGTGCGTCGTTGGACTGGCCGCATCCCACCTAGCCTCGGCGGCGTCACTCGCGCCGGGCGGGTCGGCGCCGAACCTCGGGCCGAACGTCGTCGTGCTGAGCCCGACGATGTCCCAGGCGGCGATCCAGACGAGGCTCGATCAGATCTCGACGCAGCAGGTGCCCAACCAGTTCGGTCCTCAGCGCTACGCGATCTTCTTCGAGCCGGGGACGTACGGGTCGGCAACTGATCCGCTCGACTTTCAGGTCGGTTACTACACCCAGGTCGCGGGGCTCGGCACACAGCCCGGCGACGTCGTCATCAACGGTGCGATCAACGTCTTCAACCAGTGCTCCGCGGGTACCTGCAGCGGCCTCGACAACTTCTGGCGCTCCCTCTCGAACCTGACGCTCAATGTGGACCTACCGTCCTCTCCCCCGAGCTACGCGCCCTTCTCCGGTGACCAGTTCGGTCCCGGTTGCGACAACTCGGCCGACATGTGGGCGGTCTCCCAGGCTGCGCCGATGCGCCGGGTCATCATCAACGCCGCGCCGCCGTTGACGCTCTCGGTGACGCTCCAGGACTACTGCAACCCCAGCGACGACTTCGTCAGCGGCGGCTACTTCGCCGACGATGAGTTCAACGGCCTGCCGGTCGGCAACTTGGGCCAGCAGCAGTGGTTCACCCGCAACAGCGATCTCGACGGCTGGACCAACGGCGTCTGGAACCAGGTATTCCTCGGTGACAACGGCGCCCCCGCGACCGCCTTCGGACCCGGGACCAGCCAGTACACGACGCTGCCGAGCACCCCCGTGTCCGAGGAGGCGCCCTTCCTCTCGGCCGATGGCGGCGGCCACTACAGCGTGTCAGTGCCTGCGGTCCAGCACAACTCGGTTGGCCCGTCCTATCACGGGCGGCACGTCGATCCCGATCCGGCGGTTCTTCATCGCCGACCCGAGCACGCGCGTGGGCGCGATCAACGCCGCACTGGCCCGTGGACAGAACCTGATCCTGACGCCGGGCATCTATGACCTGGACAGGGCGATCGACGTCACCCGACCCAACACCGTCGTCCTCGGCCTCGGCTTCGCCACGCTGATCCCGCAGCGCGGCAACGTGGCGATGCAGACGGCGAGCGTCCCGGGGATCAAGGTGTCCGGATTGATCTTCGACGCCGGGCCGCAAAACTCGCCGGCGCTCCTCCAGGTCGGACGGTGGCGGGCGGGTGGGACCCGCGACGCCAGCGACCCGACGCTGGTGCAGGACGTGTTCTTCCGGATCGGAGGGGCCGAGGCCGGGCAGGCGAGCAACAGCCTGGTCGTCAACGCCGACAACGCGATCCTCGATGACATCTGGGCGTGGCGCGCCGACCACGGCGCCGGCGTGGGCTGGAACAGCAACCGGGCCGACACCGGGTTGATCGTCAACGGCAACGACGTCACCGCGTACGGACTGTTCGTCGAGCACTACCAAAAGTTCGAGGTGATCTGGAACGGGCAGAACGGAGAGGACGTCTTCTTCCAGAACGAGATGCCGTACGACCCGCCGAGCCAAGCGGCGTGGATGTCCCCCACGACGGACGGCTATGCCGCCTTCCTCGTCGCACCGTGGGTGACCCGTTTCCACGGTTACGGGATGGGCAGTTACTCGTTCTTCGACCTGGGCATTCCGATCATGGCCACCCAGGCGTTCCAGTCCCCGCACCGCCCCGGTGTCCAGTTCAACGACATCTTCACGATCTTCCTCAACGCCAGCGGAGGAAGCGGAGGCATCAACTCGGTGATCAACGGATTTGGCGGCTCGTCGACCGCCGCCAACGCTGACGTGCCGGTGGACGTCGCCAGTTATCCGTGACGCCTCCCCGGCCCCGGGGCTGCGAGCCAGGCCGTTGGCCCGCGGAGGAGCCGCGGCGGACGCGCGCCACAATGGCGGTGGCGTGGCGTGCGACTGGCTCCTTATCGACGGATCGAGCCTGATCTTCCGCGCGTTCTACGGCGTCCGCGCCAGGCCCGACTCGCCCGACGGACTCCAGGCGAACGCCGTCGAGGGCTTTCTCGAGCGCCTCGGCCGTCTGATCTGGCAGCGCCGGCCGCGCCGACTCGCCGTGGCCGATGACTGGGCGTGGCGTCCGGACTGGCGGGTGGAGCTGATCCCGACGTACAAGTCCCACCGCGTGGCCGAACCCGTGCCCCCCGCGCTCGAACCACAGATCGATGTCATCCGCGAACTGTTCGGGACCATCGGGATCGATTTCGTCGGTGTTGCCGACCATGAGGCGGAGGACGTGATCGCCACATGGACGAACCTCGCGTCGGGCACGATCGAGATCGCCAGCGGCGACCGGGATCTGTTCGCGCTCGTCGAGGACCCGAGAGTGCGCGTTCTGTACCCGGAGAAGGCGGGCCTGGCGGTGATCGACGAAGCGGAGGTGACGCGCCGTTATGGAATCCCTGGACGGCGCTACGCGGACTTCGCGATCCTGCGCGGCGACCCGTCTGATGGGCTGCCCGGCCTCAGGGGGGTCGGGGCCGTCACAGCCGCAGGGATGATCCGCCGTCACGGCGACGTCGCCGGGCTGCTGGAAGCCGACACCCTTCGCGACGCCGACCGCGACTACCTAAAAAGGGCCGTGAGGGTCGTGGCCCCCGTGACCGATCTGCCGATCGCCCTGCCGTCCGGTCGCCGCGACGCCTATCCGGTGGACGAAGCCGCGATGCAATCGCTGGCCGCGCGATACGGCGTGCAGGAGTCCTGCGGCCGCCTCTTGAAAGCCGTCAGAGGCCTGGCCGCGGGCGCCACGTCGTCCTAGATCACGGGATCGTCGAGGGCGGCATCGGGCCGAAACTGTAGCACTGCGATACCACTCTGGCGTTTTCTTATCGCGCGGTCCGGATCGGTGCTCCCAAGACCCGAAGGGGGCGATGCCACAATGATTTTCAGTGGAATCCGCGGTGCCGACACCTCGCCTCTATCGCGGTATCTCCGCGTCCGACCGTCGCGCTCGGCGGCGGGAACGATTCCTCGAGGCGGGCCTTGAACTGTTCGGCACCCGCGGCTACGCCGCCACATCGATCCGCGCCGTCAGCGCCACGGCGTCACTGAACTCCCGCTACTTCTACGAGTCGTTTACCAGCAGGGAGGATCTCCTGTTCGCCATCTACCAGGGCATCATCGGCGACATCGCGTCTCGGGCAGCGCTGGCTGTCGCCGCCGCCGACACGGTCGAGGACAAGGCGCGGGCGGGTCTCCGGGTGGGGTGGACGACGCTCACCGAGGACCCGCGCAAGGCGCGGATCGTCGCGTTCGAGGTGGTCGGCGTGAGCGACCGCCTCGAGCGGCTACGCCGGCAGAACCGGCACGCCCTCGCGGATCTCACCGTTCAGGGCGCGCTGTCGGTCGCCCCCAAGGACATCAAGCTGAGACTCGACCCGGTGCTGACCGCCCGCGCGCTGATGGGTGGCGTGGTCGAGGTCCTCGCCGACTGGCTGAACGGCGACGTGGACGCGTCGGTGGACGAGGTGGTCGAGCACTTCACGCGGCTGTTCACGGCGGCGGCGTACGCGGCCATCGACACGGGGAGAAGTGACTCCGGCCGACTAGCCGCCTCTAAGCGGCCCGCTGGTCGTGTTGATCCTCAGCGGAGATGGCCGGCACGGGCGCAGGCGCGGAACGGTCCGCCGTTCCCGTGATCAGGCGGGCGCCACGCCCGCGCGTGAGCAGGTTGAAGCTCCAGCGAGTCAGGACCAGCAGCCGGTTCTCGAAGCCGATCAGGTACCAGAGGTGCACGAGCAGCCAGGTGATCCACGCCAGCGGACCGCTGAGCCGTATCCCCTTGATCTCGGCTACCGCGCGGCCGCGGCCGATCGTGGCAAGGTTGCCCTTGTCGCGGTAGCGGAACGGACGCGGGGAGCGCCCCTCGATCCGATCTCGGACAACGCGCGCCGCGTGCCGGCCCTCCTGCATCGCCACCGGGGCGAGTCCGGGAAGCACGGCCGAGGAGCCGTCGCGGTGGCGGATGCGAACCATGTCCCCGATCGCGAGCACGTCGGGGTAGCCCGGAAGGGAAAGATCCTCCAGGACCTCCACCCGCCGTGCGCGGTCCACCTCGAGGCCGGCGCGCTCGGCGAGGACCTCCGCGAGACTCGACGCGATCACCCCCGCCGCCCAGATCACCGTGCGTGCGGGGATCCGCCGCCGTGGGGCGCCGGCGCGCTCGACCGTCAACGACCGCTCGTCGAGATCGACGAGCTTGTTAGAAAGCAGAACGCTGACGCCGAGTCGCTCCAACGACCGCCTCGCCCTGGCCGAGAGCGCAGCCGGGAATTCGCCGAGCACCCGGTCGCCGGCCTCGACCAGGAGAACCTCGACGTCGGCGGAGTGCAGCGAGCGGAACTCGCCACGCACCTCGCGGGCGATCTCGGCGACCTGACCCGCCATCTCGACCCCCGTCGGACCTCCGCCAACCACGGCGAACGTCAGCCACGCGGCCCGTCGCCGGGGATCGGGCTCGAGCTCGGCCGCCTCGAACGCCGCCAGGATCCGGCCCCGTATCGCGAGCGCGCCTTCGAGCGTCTTGAGATTCGGGACGCTCCGCTCCCACCGGGCGTGACCGAAGTAGTTGTACCGCGCTCCCGCCGAGACGATCAGCGTGTCGAACGGAACGGCCGTCGGGGCGCGTTCGGGCCCAACCGCGCGGAGGATCACCCGCTTGCCGTCGATGTCGAGGTCGGTGACCTCGGCGAGCATGACCCGCACGTTGCGCCGACGGCGAAAGATGTGCCGCAACGGATACGAGATCTCCGCGGGTGAGAGCGCGCCCGTTGCAACCTGGTAGACGAGCGGCTGAAACAGATGGAAGTTTCGTCGGTCGATCAGCGTGACCTCGACAGGCAGGCGAGCGAGCTTCAGCGCCGCCTGAAGGCCGCCGAAGCCGCCGCCCACGACCACGACCCGGTGCGTCGCGGCCTGCTCGCGGACGCGGCGTGTGAACAAGGCGCCAGCCGCAGCCGCACCGACGGCGAAGATCGCCGCCGCCCACGAGAAGCCCACGTCATAGCCGTGAGCGGCCGCCCGTTGGGCGAGCGCGGAACCGTGGTGACCGGCGGCCAGATAGTGGCTCGTCGCACTCGTCGCGATCGTCGCCAGCAGTGCGATTCCCAGCGATCCTCCGACCTGCTGGGAGGCGTTGACCGTGGCCGAAGCGACCCCGGAGTCTGCGGGACCTACGCCGAGCGTGGCGTTGCTGATCGCTGTCGCGAATACCAGGCCGAGGCCGGCACCGATGGCGATCAACGCCGGAAAAACGCCGGCCGCGTAAGCGGAATCCACCGAGACTCGAGCCAGATAGAGCGACCCCAGGCTCCCGAGCAACATCCCCGCCACCACGAGCGATCGCGGGCCCAAGCGGGACTGCAGTCGTGTCATCCCGAGGATGGCGAAGCTCATGATCGTCGCCGTCATCGGCAGGAAGGCGAGCCCAGTCGCAATCGGCGAGAAGCCGCGCGTTTGTTGCAGGTAGTAGGTGAGAAACAGGATGACCGCGAAGATCTCGCCGCCGGCGATGCCGATCGACACGAACGACGCGGCTCGATTGCGATCGGCCAGGATCCGGAGCGGGAGCAACGGATTGCGGACGCGAGCCTGCAGCGCGACGAACACGGCGAGCATCACTACGCCGCTCGCCAGCATCCCGACTGTCAGAGGGTCGCTCCAACTCGTCGTCTGTGCGTGGGAGAACCCGAAGACGAGCGCGAACAGCCCCGCGCCGACGGCGACCGTCCCCGGGATGTCGAGCCGCGGACGTGTGGCGGGACGCGTATTGCTCACCAGGATGAGTGCGCCCGCTACCGCGACGGTCGCGAACACCAGGTTCACGTACATGTCGAAGCGCCAGTTGAGCGTCTGCGTGAGCACACCACCGAGCAGCAGGCCGATGGAGGCGCCACTGCCCGCGATCGCCGCGAAGACTCCGAACGCCCGGGCGCGCTCCGACGCCTTGGTGAAGGTGGTGCTCAGCAGCGAGAGGGCGGCCGGGGCGAGCAACGCACCGAACGCGCCCTGAACCGCGCGGGCCAGGATCAGCATGGCGAACGACTGCGCCGCTCCGCCGACGGCTGAGGCGATCGCAAATCCGGAGAGCCCGGCGATCAGCGCCCATTTGCGTCCGAACAGATCGCCGATACGACCACCGAGTAACAGCAGACTGCCGAATGCGAGCGCGTAGGCGGTGACAATCCACTGGCGGTTGTCGTTGCTGAAATGAAGCGTCCTCTGGGCCGAGGGAAGCGCGATGTTCACGATCGTGGCGTCGAGCACCACCATCAGTTGAGCGGTGCCCAGCACACCGAGCACCCACCAGTGGCGTCTGTCTCCGAGGTCGCGAGGCGTATTGCGGATGTATGAGTTCATGGCTTTGGTGAGGGTCGTGGGTGTGATCCGATTGCGACCCCCACGCTAGGTCGCCACCAGGGGAATGTGAAAGACCGGTTTGGGCTGTCTTGATCGCGTCACGGCATGACCGCGATTAACATCAGCGTCTTGACCGATCTCCGTCGGTTGCAGTACTTCGTTGCCGTCGCGCAGGAGCGCAACTTCACGCGGGCGGCTGAGCGGCTGCATGTCGCTCAGCCCGCGCTCAGCCGCCAGGTGAGACTCCTCGAGCAGGAGCTTGGCGTCGAGCTGCTGCACCGGACGACGCATGAGTTCGCGCTAACCGAGGCCGGGCAGTTCCTGCTCGAGCGCGGCCCCGCGCTCCTGACGGCGGCCGACGAGCTGTGGCGGAGCACGCGAACGTATGGCAGTGGTGAGCGCGGCGAGCTACGCGTCGCGTACGGAGCCAGCGCAAGCTACGAGACCGCGCCGCAACTGCTGCAGGCACTGACCGAGCGACATCCCGGGATCGCGATCACGAATGAGGTGAAGTCGGTCAGCGAGATCACGGCCGGGGTCGCCGCGGGGTCGATCGACCTGGGCGTTGTCCGCTGCCCGCAGCCGGTGCCTGAGCTGGAGACGCGCACGATTCGCCGCGAGCCCCAAGGTTTGCTGCTGCGAGGTGACCACCGTCTCGCGTCGCGTCCCGCCGTCGAGCTCAGCGATCTCGCCGACGAGACGCTGGCGCTGCACGCCCGCGACGCGAACCCCGGCCACTACGACGCCGTGCTCGAGTTGTGTCGCGAAGCGGGCTTCGAGCCGCGCATCCTGGTCCGGTCGCTGTCCTTTGACCTGGCCTACAGCCCGATCTTGCGCGGCGAGGCCGTATCGATAGTGGGCGAGTCATCGCGCATCGGGCTCCCCGACGGGCTGTGCTGGTTGCCAGTCGTGCCCACTGCAACCGTCGAGATTGGGGTCGTCGCCCGCCGCCACAATCGCTCGCCGGTGGCGGATCGAATGCTCGAGGACGCCGTCGGGATCGCCGGCGAGCTCGGCTGGCTCTGAGCAGCCCGGCGCCCGGCCGAGTCCGGCGATGCCGAGCTGAGCTCAAGAGATGCCGGAGCGGTCTTTCACATTGGCGGTCGCCGGTCATACCGTGGCCTGCGCAAACGAGTCCCACGATCAACGGAGACACTCATGACCCACCTATCGGACACCAAGACGGTGGTGCGCGATTACATCGCAGCAGCCCAAGCCGGAGACGTGCAAGCGGTGCGCGAGGCATTCGCCGAGGATGCGACGTGGACGCTGGCCGCGGGTGACCTGCCGCTCTCGGGCCGCTGGGAGGGACGCGACGAGATCGTCTACGACTTCCTCACCACGGCTCTCTCCCACTACGAACCCGGCTCCGTCCATCTGGACGTCACGGGAATGATCGCCGAGCACGATCAGGTCGCGGTGCAGTGGACCAGCCGTGCCCGAACTCGCGACGGACGGGCCTACGAGAACGGCTGCATCGCCGTCTTCACCGTCGAGGGCGGCAAGATCCAATCGGTCCGCGAGTACATGGACACCCTGTACATGCGACAGACGGTGTTTCCGATCGGCAGCGGTCGGTGACAGGCGCTGGGTCCGCGCCGGGGCGCGAGGGCGATGGCTCAGCTGCCGGCCAGCGCCCCCGCCATGAATCTCCGCGTCCGTTTGGGCGGCGCCGGAGGATTTTCGGGGCGCTCGCGCGGGTAGATGTGCCGGGGACGTGCCGAGATGTGGCGGGTTCGTGCCGGGAGTGTGTCGAGAGTGTCACGGGGATGGTGCATAGCGCGTCAACACCGGCGCCAGATCCGAGCCCTGGCGTATTGAGCACACTCCTCGTGCACAACTCGACAGGGCTCGCCATCCAGCGCAAGATTGTCGTGCTGTGCACCATCGAAACGGCCCTCTATCGCGCCCGCTCCCCCTCCCTTCCCCGGCGCCGTTCGCCGAGCCGCCCGCAAATCGGGGCCACGGGCAGCTCCATTACAGCGGAAGCCCACGATCCCCGACGAGGTCCTTCATCACGAGCGTCGACGTCAGTCGCTGCACGGCGGGGAGGCCCGCCAGCCGCTCGTCGTAGAGCTGGCGGTAGGCAGCCAGGTCTGCGGCGACGACGCGGAGGAGGTAGTCGGGGTCGCCGAACAGGCGCTGGGCGGTGACGACCTCGGGAATGGCCGCGACGCGGGTCTCGAAGTCGGCGATCGTCGCGCGGTCTTCCTGGCGCATTTCGACGAACACGATCGCCGTGAATCCGAGCCCGATCTGGGCGGGATCGATGTCCGCGTGATAGCCGCGCACGACCCCGCTCGTCTCGAGTTCGCGGACGCGCCGTTGGCAGCGCGAGACGCTGAGCGGGATCCGCGCGGCGAGCTCCGTGACCGTCAAACGGCCCTCGGCCTGCAGGTGAGCAAGAATCGTGCGATCAACGCGGTCGATACAGCGTATCTTCCCACATAATTGGTGTTTCGCGCGATGATTGGCCAAATCTGTGCGGTGAGGCGGCGGTATGTTGCCTTCGATGCCATTCGGATCGTTCGCAGCGTTTGCAGCCGTGGACATCTTGCTCGTGCTGACGCCCGGCGCCGACTGGGCGTTCGCGATCGCCGCGGGCCTGAAGGGCCGGCGGATCGTGTCCTCAGTGGCCGGGCTCGCAGGCGGGTACGTGGTCCAGGCCGCGCTCGTCACCGTCGGTATCGGCGCGCTGCTCGCCCGGAACGGCGGCGCCCTCAGCGTGCTGACGCTGCTTGGCGCCGTGTATCTGGTGTGGCTGGGCAGCGGCGTCGCGCGGCATCCGGCGCCACTCACGTCCGACGAGGAGGGTGAGGGCTCCTCGGTCCGGGCTGGCCTGCGTGGGGCTGCCGTGAGCGGGCTGAACCCGAAGGGCCTGCTGCTGTTCTTTGCTGTCCTCCCCCAGTTTGTCACGACGCACGCGGCCTGGTCGACTGCGACTCAGCTCGCGGCCCTGGGGGCGTTCCACGTGCTCGCGTGTGTCTGCGTTTACCTTTTGGTGGCGCTCTGCGCACGGCGGCTTCTGCGGTCCCGACCGCGAGCCGCGCAGATCATCGGGCGCGCGTCGGGGGTCACGATGATCCTGGTCGGCGTCGGGATCACGGCCGAGCGCGCGCTCGGTTGGTGAAGCGCTAGGCGACCGCCTCGATCACTCCATACGGGAACGCGACCTCCTGGACATTGGCGAGCTTTAGCCCGGCGGTCGCCAGCAGCTCTGCGTACTCGGTGTTGGTGCGCTCGCGTCCACCCGTGAGCACCAACATGTTGATGTCGCTGAGCAGCGTGGGCACGGCCTCGGCGGGGTCGGAGTGGATCAGGCGCTCGACGATCAGGACCCGTCCGCGCCGGACCATCGCCCGGTGGCAGTTGCGGAGAATCTCGATCGCCGGGCCGTCGTCCCAGTCGTGGAGCACGTTCGCCAACACGTAGCAGTCGGCGCCTTCGGGCACCCGCTCGAAGAAGTCACCAGCCAGCACCTCGCAGCGATTGGCGACGTCGACCGCGTCGAGGAGCGCCCCGGCGCGAGCGGCGACCGTCGGCAACTCGAACAGCACCCCCTGCAGGTGCGCATGGCCGCGCAGGATCTCGACCAACAAAGTCCCTCCCCCACCGCCGACGTCGACGACGGTGCGAATGTCCGCGAAGTCGTAAGTGGCGGCGACGCTGGGAGCAAACGCCGCTGTCCGTTCGGACATAGCGGCATCGAACGTCGCGGCGTTCTCCGGGTGCTCGGCGAGAAACTCGAACACTTTCTGTCCGCTCGCGAGCTCGAATCCGGGCGTGCCCGTCCTGACGGTCTGCAGGATGTGCTCGAACGGGCGCAGACCGCCCAGGGCTTCCAGGAAAGTCGCCCACGAGCGCATGCTCACCGGCACATCGCTGCGGAGCCGCTCACCGACCCCCGTGAGGCCGAACACGCGCGGCTCGACCTCGGCGAACACTCCGACCGCCGCGAGCAGACGGAGCACGCGGTACAGCGAGGGTTCGTGGGTGCCGGTCTTAAGGGCCAGGTCATCGGAACTGATGGGACCATCCGCCAGCAGGTCGGCAATTCCCAGCTCCGCCGCCGCGTAGACGGATCGCGAGATGTGCGTCCCCCAGATCAGGGGCAGTAGCGTCGTCGCGGCCGTGCGCGCCGCGTCGGTCAGATGCGTCCCGGCTGCGGGTCCAGTGGCGGCGGGAGCGATAGCGGGGTCGGGCGCGGCGACGGGATCGATTGTGCTCACCGTGTCTCCTTTGGGTCGCTGTGACAGCGGCATTGTGACCGGCTCGGGTTTCGCCGCGCCGACGGCGCGATTACCGTCCGCTTACTGGAGCTCAGATAGGCTTGCTTGAAGTCGCCGCCGCGCCGGAAGCTGCGCACGGGCGCGGGGTCGACGAGAGGGTGCACGGTGGAGTTCCATATCCTCGGTCCTCTGGAGGTCAGACACGGTGGGCGGCCGCTGGCCGTCGGTGGAGCCCGGACCCGGGCGGTGCTGGCGATGCTCCTTGTGACTCCCAACCGCGTGGTCTCGTCCGATCGGCTTGCCGAGGAGCTCTGGCCCGATCTGGGACAGCAGCGGGCGGCCGCCAACCTCCAGGTTCGGCTGTCGGAGCTGCGTAGGGCCCTTCGATCGGTGGGAGAGGCGGACCGGCTGACCACCCGCGCTCCCGGCTACGTGCTGCGCGTTGCCGCCGACGAACTGGACCTGCTGCGGTTCGAGCAGCTCGCGGCCGCCGGGCGCGAGGCGCTCGCCGCCGGCGACGGGGCGAGCGCGGCGCGGCTCCTCGATCGCTCCCTCGGGCTCTGGGGCGGCCGCGCGCTCGCCGACCTCGAGGATCTCGGCTTTGCCCGCCTGGAGTCCGCACGTCTAGAGGAGGTACGGCTGAGCGTTCTCGAGGCGAGGATCGACGCGCAGCTGGCGGACGGTCGTCATGGCGAGGTGCTCGGGGAGCTCGAGACCCTTACCGCGGAGCACCCGCTGCGGGAGCGCTTCTGGTACCAGCGCGTACTCGCGCTCTACCGCTCCGGTCGACAGGCTGATGCGCTGCGCGCATACCGCGAGCTGCATGACACGCTGGGCGACCAGGTTGGGATCGAGCCGGGGCCCGAGTTGCGAGAGCTCCAGAGCCGCATCCTGCACCAGGATTCGGACCTCGCATACCGGGGCGCCGCCCGTCCGGGACACGAGACCAGCGCCGCGCCGCCCGAGACCCGCTACGTCGACAGCGGTGGCGTATCCATCGCCTATCAGGTCCTCGGCGAGGGGCCGCTTGACATCGTTGCCGTGCCCGGACTCGTCAGCCACCTCGACCTGTGGTGGGAGGACCCGACCGCCAGCCGCTTCTTCCGCCGCCTCGCCTCGCTCGGGCGGCTGATCATGTTCGACAAGCGCGACACCGGGCTCTCGGACAGCGCCCCGGGCGACCTCTCACTCGAGCAGCGCATTGAGGACGTGATGGCGGTGATGGGCGCCTGCGATTCGCCGCGAGCCGTGCTGTTTGGCTACTCGGAGGGTGGCCCGATGAGCATCCTGTTCGCCGCCACCTACCCCGAACGAGTCGCGGCGTTGATCCTCGCGGAGGCCGCAGCCCGCTGGTCCCCCGCACCCGATTACCCATGTGGACTCGGGTCGCTCGAGATGTTCGCGGCGTTCGAGCGGCTCGCCGTCGATGGCTGGGGGAAGGGCGAGAGCATTGAGTGGTACGCGCCGAGCCGCGCCGGCTCAGAGCGCGTGCGCACTGAGCTGGCCCGGTGGGAGCGGATGGCCGCGAGCCCCAGCGCACTGCTGCGCATCGTGCGGGTGTGCCGCTCGCTCGACGTTCGAGGCGCGCTCTCGGCGATACGTGTCCCGACCCTCGTCATCCAGCGCCGTGACGACCGGATCACCCCGCTCTGCCACGGCCGCTACCTGGCCGCCCACATTGCCAACGGGCGTTACTTCGAGCAGCCCGGCGATCACCTTCTGTGGCTCGGCAACACGGACGCCATGTTCGCCGAGATCGAGCAGTTCCTCTCCGGGGCGCCGTCTCGTCGGGCGCCCGACCGGATACTGGCGACGGTTCTCCGCGCGGAGGCGCTCGGCACGATAAGCGCCGCGCTCGTCGCCCAACACATCCAGTCCCAGCGCGGCCGATTGCTCGACAGCACCGACGGCGCGATGCTCGCTTGGTTCGATGGTCCGGGCCGGGCGATCCGCTGTGCGGCAGCCATCCGGGAAGCCAGCGGCGCGGCCGGGATCCAGACCCGCGCCGGCGTCCACACCGGCGAGGTGGACGTCGTCGACGATCAGATCGCCGGCGCGACCGTTGACATCACCTGCCGCATCGCGTCGCTCGCCGCGCCCGCCGAGATACTCGTGTCCAGGACGGTCAGGGAGCTCGTGGCGGGGTCCGAAATCGCATTCGTCGACCGCGGCCTCCACGAGGTCGGGGGAACGTCCGATCGCTGGCCCCTGTTCGCGGTCACCGATTCCTGAACGGCGGCCCTGGCCTCCGGAGCTCCGACCAGCCGCCGAGTAAGATGCTTCCGCGTATGGTTGTTTCTGGGGTTCGGACAACTGGGGAGACGTGCATGGTGGACCTGCAAGAGCTGTTCTTTGAGCTGATTCGGTGCGAGACCGAGATCTGGAATGCCGTCGACGCCCGGCTTCGCGCCGTCCATGGGCTGCCGCTGAGCAGGTTTGAGCCGATGCAGGTAATAGACAGTCACCCGCGCTGCCGGGTCTACGACATCGCCGAGACGCTCTCGATCACCACGGGCGGGACGAGCAAGCTCGTCGACGCGATCGAGGCGACCGGCCACTGTCACCGCCGTCCCAACCCTGACGATCGGCGTTCCTCGATCATCGAGCTGACGCCGAGCGGGAAGCGGCTCCTGGGCCGGGCGACGAAGACGTTCGAGGCGGAGCTCGAGGAACGCATCGGGTCGGTGCTCCCGGATCGTTCGCTGGACCAGCTGATCGCGGTGCTCATGAAACTTCGCAATGCGCAGGTCGCCAAGCCAGCCACGGCGGCCGCCTGAACAGCCTCCCGCCGGCCTTCAGCCGCGCGAGGGGCTCTAGGATAATATCCTTCCATGGAAGTAGCTTGGCTGGCACGTAAACTCTGATCGATCGCATGCCACCCGCGACGATGCGCGCAATCGTTCTGGATGGGCCGGGTCCCCCGGAGGCGCTGACGATCCGCGAGCTCCCGGTCCCGACGCCGCCCGACGGCTGGGTCCTGATCCAGGTCAAGGCATTCGGACTCAATCGCTCCGAGCTGCATACTCGCCTCGGGCTCGCGGAAGGCGTGACGTTCCCTCGGGTTCTGGGGATTGAGGCTACGGGCGTGGTCGCCGATTCCCGGGACCCCCGGTTTGCCCCGGGTCAGCAGGTGATGACGATGATGGGTGGCATGGGCCGGGTGTTCGACGGCGGATACGCGGAGTACACGTGCGTCCCCGGCGAGCAGGTGATCGCCTTCCGCAGTGATCTCGCGTGGGAGACGTTGGGGGCGGTACCGGAGATGCTCCAGACCTCCTACGGCTCGCTGACCGTGGGATTGGACGCGCACGCCGGTCAGAGCATCTTGATCCGGGGCGGGACCTCGTCTGTGGGCATGGCCACCGCCGTTCTCGCCAAGCGTCAGAAGATGACCGTGTTCTCGACAACGCGCAGCGCGGGCAAGGAGAGCGCGCTGACGGGCGTCGGCGTCGACTACATAATCATCGACGATGGGGACGTCAGCAGCCAGGTCCGCGCGATCCTCCCCGCTGGCGTCGACGGCGCGCTGGAGTTGGTGGGAACCCCGACGCTCCCCGATACGCTGCGCGCGACCCGCGTGCACGGAACGGTGTGCTTCACGGGCATGCTCTCGAATCACTGGACGGTGCGGGACTTCTATCCGATCGAGTACCTGCCCAGAGGCGTCCGTCTGACCGCCTACGGCGGCGAGGCGAACGACCTCCCTCCGGAGGTCCTCCAGCAATACCTCGAGGACGTCGCCTCCGGAACCGCCGTTGTGCCGATCGGCGGGGTGTACCGATTTGACCAGATTGTCGAAGCCCACACGGCGATGGAGGCCGGGACCGCCAGCGGGAAACTTGTCGTGACGGGCGCCACGTAGTGTGGCGCGTCGCCTTCGCCACATTCGCTCTTAGCTCCTCCGCGTTCTGACGGACGACGAAAGTGGGCTGATCTGCGTCGAGGCGCCAGGCCTCGTCGAGGCCGCCCAGGTAGACGGCGTCGAACCCGAACTGGTTGCAGAGGCCGGCCACCAGTTTCTTTGCCGAGGCATCGTCTGTGGCGAAGGCGAGGGCACGACGGTTCCGCGTTCCCTCGGGTGCCCCGTCGGTGTAGATCTTCGCGGCCTCGATGTGGTTGATCGCCATTCGTGCAGCTGCTACTGACGCTCCTCTCGGTTGCGCTGATGCAGCGCGGCCTGCTTCCGGACTGGATTCGCACCGTCGCCAAGCACAACCCCGTCAACTGGGCAGTCGAAGGCGCCCGTTCGGCGGCGATGCAGAAAATCGACTGGAGCGCCGTGGCTTCCCGGATCGGCATGCGTGCCGCGCTGCTCGTGGTATCCGCCTTTCTGGCGACACGGGCGTGCGACAGGTACCAGCGGTCGCTCTGAGCGGCGCAGCGACGACGGGCGCAGGCCGGTCTGGGACGCTAGGCCCAGGGCAGGCGGTCCCAGTACGCGGGCCGCCCGCGCTGCGGTCGCTCAAATGGCGCGTACGCCTGTTTGGGGTCCGGCGTCTCGACCTCCGCGCCGGCGCCGTACCGCGCCGCGAGCTCCGACGTCGGGTAGAGCACCTGCTCGTCCTCCGTGCGCGCACCGGTCATCAGGACCACGCACGGCACGTCGCCGGCGCCGACGAAGACGTGCTCGGTCCCGGAGGGACAGTGGAAGAAGTCCCACGGCCCCAGGGTCCGCTCCTCACCCTCCACGAGCAGCTTGCACTCCCCGGCCAGCACGAGAAACGCCTCTTGCCCTGACTCGGAGTGGTAAAGACAGTTCGGCTGGCCCGGCTCCATCACAGCGACGTTGATGCCCAGCTGTGGGAATGGAAGCTGCTGGCTCTCGAACTCGCACCCCGACCCGAACTTCTCCGACACCCACCACTCTGCATCCCGCACATTCACAACGAACCAGCCGTCGCCGGCGGGGGCAAGACCGGAGCCATAGTCCTCTAACGGCGCCTCAGACATGACCCGACTCTATCCGCTCCTCGGTCCTGCGCTTCTCGTCGTCGTGTCGGTCACGACGCGCTTCATGTTGTCGGTGAGGACGGCGATGGTCGCATTCTGCTGCGTCGTCAGAGATAGTCGAGGTGGATGCCGTCGATCGACCCGACGGCGCTTCGGTCGTTGCCACACGCGGCCGGCAGCGCTGGGAAGTAGTCGCGCAGTGACTGCTCGTATCCAAGCGAGTTGTCGAGAAGCTCGCCGGCCGCTGTAACGATGCGGTCAAGGTCGTCGCGGAAACGCGCGTAGATCCCGCAGCTAGTCGCGCTACACCTGCCGTACGACCTCGTCGAACGCCTTGCGGTCACGCGCCTGCTTTCCGATCAGCGCGAACTGGAGAGACGGGAACGCAGTCGTCAGCGCGTCGAAGATCATCACGGCTATGCAGACATCAACCCCTGATTTCCGGCGCGTCCACGAGCACGCAAGGGCCGCGGCCGCCGGTCGCTTGCGTGTCGGGAGCAATGGAGCGGACGCAGGACGATCGGCGTCGTACCGTCCGGCTCCGGCGGGCGCTGGGGGTATCCCGGCGCTGTTCCCCGGCACGCGCGACTACTACGCGGCCAGCGACCATCGGCTAATCGGCCGGCGGTCTGAATCGACGCACGGCTCGACGAATGGGTGGTCGATCGCGAACACCCCGCTAACGAACGCACAGTAGGCCGCGAGCTCTGTGGCGGTGGCGCTGTTCAGGGCCACCGCAACCTCGCGGCCGGGGTCGGCCGCGTGGTGACCGAGGCAGTAGTGCAATGCCTCGATTGCGTGTCCGACCGGGTGAGCGTAAAAGAAGTTGACGAGTAAGCGCTCGGCTGCCATCTCAGCTGTCACGCGCGGTCGAGGAGCCGTTCCAGCAGCCGGCGGGCCGGTGAAGGTGACGACGCCGGCCAGCAGCTCTACGGACAGATCCACGCTCGAGTCAGCCAAGTCACTGACCGGCTGTGGGGCGACCTGCCCCCAGAGGACCTGGCGACCGCGGGCCGAGTCCTCGGCACCGTCTTGGAACGGGCAAACGCAGAGCTCTCGACGGGCAGATCCCGCAGCTAGCGCGCTACACCTGCCGTACGACCTCGTCGAACGGCTTGCGGTCAGCGCTCTCGAGCCACTCCTCCGCCGAGCGACGCTCGGGATCGCGATCGCGCGCCGGGTAGCCGAACGTGAGCGCGATCACTGGGCGCTCATCCTCCCCGAGCCCGAGCAACGGCACGATCGCATCCGCATCGGCGAGCCCGTTCGGACACGAGCCGATCCCCTCGTTCCAGGCCGCCAGCATCATGTTCTGGGCGGCGCGACCGACGTCGAAGGCGAGGGGTCCGCGACCCCACGCGGTGATGAGGACGACCAGCGCGGCGCCGCGCACGTTGCCTGAGGCGTGGACCGCCTCGGCGAGGCGCTCACGCACCGCGGGATCGGCGATGACGACGAAACTCCGCTGCTGCCGGTTGCGCGAGCTGCCCGCGATCCGACCGGCCTCGAGGATCCGCCGGACGGCGGCGTCGGGAAGCGGTCGCTCGGAGTACTCGCGCACCTCCCGCTTGCTGGCCACGGTCAAGAACGTGTCCACGCCAGGAAGCCTACGGCGTCCCGATACCGCGGTGGCGCACCTTCCGTCGACGATCCTAAGCCTGAACAGCGGGGCACGGGAAGATCCGGGCGGTTGTCTGCGTCTTCAGGCGACATCAATCAGCCCACTTCACCGACTGGAGACTCAGACATGGGTCGCTCGACCGCGACAGCCGCCGGCGGAGTCGGCTCGATGATCGGGTACAAGATGGTCTCCGGCCAGGTGAGCAGAGCGAGCGCGGTCGGCCTCCGCGTCGAGTCGAACATGGCCGTCATCCTGACTCAGTGGCGCCTCATCACGGTCAAGGTTGGCTTCTCCATGAGCGGCGCCCTCACCAGTGTCAAGGAAATCCTGAGCGCAATTCCCCTCAGCCAGGTCGAGTCGATCGAGGCCAGGCGGTTCGGTCTTGGCGGGGTCCTCAGCATCACGGTGCGCGGGGGGGAACCGATCAAGCTCGAATGCCGTGTCGGGCGGGCGCGCGAGTTCACCGAGGCGTTCAACCGCGCCGCTGGCGCGGGGCCCGGTGGGCCGTTGGCCGACCCGGCCGGCTCTCCGTCATCGGCGGGTTAGCCGCCGCTCACTCGGACTTGACGTCGGCGAACCGCCGGGCTGCCTCGAGAAGCCCGTCGTGATCAGCCTGACAGCCAGGACAGCTCTGAAGATGGATCGCCGTGCCCGGATACGCGCGTGCCGGATCCTCACCGGCGAGCTCCAGCTCCACGTACGCGTCGAGAATGGCCTCGCCGGCGGTGCAGCCTGCATCGCCCTCTTGGGCCCGAAGCAACTCGTCGAGGCGACGACGATCGATCATCCGATCACCTCCTCCTCGATCACGGGGTGACCAGCGGCGGCCATCGAGGTGCGCAGGTTACGTCGCGCGTCGAACAGGTTCTTGTAGATGGCGTTGCGATTGGCGCCGAGCTGTATCGCGAGGACGTCGATCGGCACGTCGTTGAGCGCGATTGCGACGAACACTTCGCGCTGACGGTCGGTCAGCCCAGCGATCGCCCCTGACAGAAGTAGATCCGCTTACCGTCTCCTCGCTGGCCGACCGCGTCGATGCCGGGGATCATGGGCAGCTTGCCGGTGCTGGTGTAGTGGCCGCCGGCGGCACCGGTGCGGACGCGCGGATGCAGCCCGACGGCGAGCACGTCGACGAGGATCTCCTCGGTGGTCTTCGGTCGCGGAACCTCGACCTGCCGGTAGTTCGGCGGCTCGTCGAACGACGTGACGACCGCTGCGTTCATCTTCCCCATGTGGCGATCCTCCGATGTGATGCTGATCTCACGACCATTTAGTTGGTGGCACGTACTAATTTAGTTGGTACCACGTACTAAATCAAGTACACTGCGCAGATGGCGTCTCGCTCGGTCCGTACCTCCGCGCCAGCGGCGCCACCCGGCGAGTTGAGCACCGTGGACGGATTGGCTCAGCTGTCTTTCCTCGTTCAGGGCCTCCTCGAACGCCGGGCGGCCGAGCATGACCTGTCGATCATCCAGACACGACTGCTCGGCGTCCTCCGGGATCGCATGCCGACCATGAACGAACTGGCGAGGCTTCTGGCGCTCGACAAGTCCAGCATCACGGGGCTGGTTGACCGCGCGGAACGGCGCGGCCTCGTCGTGCGCATCCCTTCGACGGCCGACCGAAGGTCCGTCCTGGTCAGTCTCACCGACGGCGGTCGATCGCTCGCGTCCGAGGTCGCGACTCGTTTCGAGGCCGACGTCTGCATGGTGCTGGACTGTCTCCGGCCGTCGGATCGCGCCGCCCTATCCAGGGCTGTCAGCCGAGTCCTCGTTGCATATGCGACCGACCACGGAATCGACCTGTTCGCGACCCTCGACGCGAGGCCCCGCCCCGGAGTTGGTGATTGACATCGCAGGCACTATCGCCCTAATATGTTCGTGATATCACGCCGTAGCAGAGCGCGAACCGCAACCCTTTCCAACGAATTGACCTCCGAGCTAGATGAACGTGACACCACGCGATGACGCCGCCGACGATGCGCTGGAGCTCGGCGCATTCTCGACGCGGGGAGTACACGAGCAGCAGTCCGCGCAGGCGGTTGCCTGCCCGGCGGTGGTGGCGGTGGCGGTCGCGGTGCTCGGGCTAGCTGCACTCCTCATCGCCGTCGGGTTGTTTGGCCTCGCCCCTGCGGTGAGGATCGCCGCGGGCGTCATCACGGCAGCGGTCGTGCTGGTCGGTCCCGGCTTCGTGGTGGTGCAGCCGAACGAATCGCGGGTGCTGATCCTGTTCGGTCGCTACGTCGGGACACTGACCGAGGCGCGGCTGTGGTGGGTGAACTCTTTCACCGTCTTCTGGCGCAAACAAATCTCCCTGCGCGTGCGGAACTTCCAAAGCGAGCGGATCAAGGTCAACGACGCGAGCGGCAATCCGATCGAGATCGCTGCCGTGGTCGTCTGGCGAGTGATCGATACCGCCAAGGCCGTGTTCGATGTCGAAGACTTCGAGCAGTTCGTGACGGTGCAGAGCGAGACCGCCTTGCGCCATCTCGCGAACGAGTACCCGTATGACGACTACATGCAGGACACGGTCTCGTTGCGCGGCAATACCGACGAGGTCCGCGGCCGCCTGCAGGCGGAGCTCCAGACCCGACTGCAAACCGCGGGTATCGAAGTGCTCGAGACACGACTCACGCACCTTGCCTACGCGCCCGAGATCGCCGAAGTGATGCTTCGCCGGCAGCAGGCCGAAGCCATTCTCGCCGCGCGTAGGACGATGGTGCAGGGCGCGGTCGGGCTCGTGCAGATGGCGCTCGCGCAACTCGCTGACAGCGATTTGGTCGAGCTCGATCCCGAGCGCAAGGCGGCGATGGTGGCAAACCTGATGATCGTGCTTTCCGGAGACCACTCGCCGACGCCGGTTATCAACACCGGCTCGCTTTACACGTGAGCCCCGGCGATGCCAGACAGCAAGCGCTTTCTGCTCCGGCTTGATCCCCGCCTCTTCGAGACGATCCGTGGATGGGCCGCGGACGACCTTCGCAGCATCAACGCCCAGATCGAATACCTCCTCACCGACCAGGCGCGTCGCGCCGGGCGCCTGCCGCATCGGCGCAGCAGACCCGAGTCCCCCGAACCGACCGAGCCGGAAGAAGAAACGAGCTCCGACGATCCCCGAAGCGCTCGCGCACCCGCGGGAGCGGCTCGCAAGCGCGCCTGACAACCGAGAGCAGTACGCCACCGTCGTCAACTCGGCGCGGCACGAAGTTCCTGTGGACGCGGCTCAACGCAAGCGCCACGCGGCGTTCACGATCTTCCACCCGTCTGGCATGTCGATCAGGTGCAGCAGATCGACATAGCGATGACAGAAGCACTGCACGCTTGCGATCCCGCCGTCGAGGTAGTCGATTCTGATCTCGATCCGTCGATCCTTCGCGTCCTCCTCACTCCCCACTCCCTCAACCGTCGCGTCGATCATCTCTCGCGCCGTGAGCGTTTCCAGGGCGTCGGGGTCATCTCCCTCGATTCCACGACAGCGCTTGACGAGCTCGGGGTGAAGCGCCCGCTCCATCCGTCGGGCGTCCCCATCAAACCAGCCCACTACGTAGTCCTCGACGGCCGACCGCACAGCTTCCTCGCTGCCAACGACACTCATCTCTGATCTCCTTGCCTCTCGTATGCCTGCACCGAATTACGCCCATGCGGAGTCCCGCTCGCATCAGGTGAGCACTAGTGTTCCGAGCCGCAGCGCGGGGCTTCAACCACGCGCTGCTTCGGCCCGCCTGTCCGTTAGATTCCTGAGCGTGCTGCCGAGTGGCCATCTCCTCCCGTTCCTCGTCACTGTCTACGTCCTCATTGTCATCCCGGGGCCGAGCGTGCTGTTCGTGATCAGCCGAGGCGTGGCCCTGGGCCGTCGCGCTGCACTGGCTACCGTCGTGGGGAACACCAGCGGGCTCATGTTCCAGCTCCTTGTGGTCGTGATCGGGCTCGGCTCGATCCTGGCGAGCTCGGAGACGGTGTTCACGGCGCTCAAGCTCATCGGGGCCGCCTACCTGGTGACGCTTGGACTGCGCAGCATCCGCGACCGCAAGACACTCGCGAGGGCACTCGCCCCGTCCACCCTCCCTCCGCGTAGCGTCCGGGCGATCGTGCGCGAGGGGTTCGTGGTCGGCGCCACCAATCCCAAGGGCCTCATCATCTTCACCGCAGTGCTACCGCAGTTCATCGACCGCTCGAGCGGCCATCCGACGCTGCAACTCGCGACTCTGGGCGCGATCTGTGCCGTCATCGCGCTCCTATCCGACGGAACCTGGGCGATCGCGTCGGGCACCGCCCGCACATGGCTGGGCCGTTCGCCGGCGCGTCTGGAGCGGCTGAGCGTCGGCGGGGGTGTGACGATGATCGCGCTCGGGGCGGGCCTGGCGCTGACCGGACGTCGTAGCTAGAGACCGTCGCCGGCGCCTTCCGTGATCCATGGCCGGCGGCTTCCATCTACCGGGGCCGGTTTGGGGCGGTGCGCCTCGAGGGCACGACGATCGTCGACCGATGACAAATGTCACGGCTGATTTCGATCGCTCACCACTTACGCGCCTCGCCACCAAGATCTACGGTGTGAGTTTGTCTCCAAGTCACATCGAGCCGCATGATGGTTATGTCTCTAAATGCCTTTGTGTCCGCCGTCTGGGGCCTGTTCCTTCTCTACTGGCTCATCGCTGCCGCGACAGCCAAGTCGGGCTCCGGGGGACGAGGATTCCGGTCCGCAGTCCTTCTCCTAATCGTGGCGTTTGTTCTGGCGCGCCGGTTGGGGACATACGGTCTGGCCGTTCACAGTGTGAGCATGCAGATCGTTGGACTGCTCCTGTTCGTAGCGGGTCTTGGCCTGGCGGTGTGGGCAAGGATCTACCTGGGTCGCAACTGGGGGATGCCCATGGCCGAGAAGGACGAGCCCGAGCTCGTGACCTCGGGCCCGTACCGCTTTGTTCGTCACCCGATCTACTCGGGGCTGCTGGCGGCCATCCTGGGCACCGCGTTGATCACCAATATCTATTGGTTGGTCGCCCTGGTGCTCGTCGGGGCCTACTTCGTCTATAGCGCCTCCGTCGAGGAGCGGCTGATGACCACTTCATTCCCGGCGGCGTATCCCGACTATCGGGCGAAAACCAAGATGCTGATCCCATTCCTGCTCTGACCCAGCGCCCGCGATCATTCGCCGCGTGACTCGGCGGTCAGAGCGACGAGCCAGTGCCAGCCCGGCGCGCTTGCTGCGACGCCGGGCAACGATCGAGCTCGAGCCGTCGCAGCCGTTCGCGTTCGACCCAGACGTTCCAGCCATAACGCTCGAACAGCGCCTGAAGCATCTCCACCCTGGTGCGCTTCGATCGGCGAAAGCTGTACGGCTTCTGGGAGCCGGCGACGCTGGCGGGCACGGCTGAGCAGGGGCTCCGCGCGCTCAAGGTCGGCTACCGCGCGAGGCGGCTGCTCGAGGTCAGCGCCGCCATCGCCGGGGGCCAGTTGGACCAGGCCGCCCTGCGCGAGGCGACCTTGGACGAGCAACGCGCAGCGCTGCTGTCGCTCTACGGTGTCGGGCGCGCGTCGGTCGGCTACATCCTGGTCGACGTGTTCCACGCGTTCGACGAGCTCTCGCACATCTCGCCGTGGGAACAGGGGATCTACTCGCGCCTGCTCCTTGGCCTGCCAGTCGACGACCCGGCGCCGGTGCCCGGTGCCGCTCGAGCGTGTAGCCCGCTGGTCGCCGTGGCGAGCGCTCGCCGTGCACTACCTGTGGGAAGACCTCTTCTGGCGGCACCGGACGGAGCCGATCGATTGGCTGGCGCCGCTAATCCGCGTCTAACGAGGCTGACGCGCACACTGTGCCGGGGTTCCAATTCTTGTCAACCGGCGCGGTTCGCGCGACCGAATCCCGTACCCGGGGGCTTTGCCGGGGAGGCTGGTCGTTAAACGCAAAGAGGGTTTGCGTTTCGCGACCAGCCTCGGTTTTCCACGTCGTCTGCCGCGACAGCTCTAACCCGGCGCGATCAGTCTCCTCCGCGCGATGGTGCGGTGGATCATGGCACCCGATGATGAGCTCTCCGTCTCGTCGTCGTGGAGGATGGCGGCTCCGGCCAGGGCGTCGATTACGAGCGACGGTGGGAACGCCGTGTAGAGCCGCCCCTTGGCGTCGCGGCGGTCGGAGTTGACGGTCACGCGCCAGCTCACATACAGCGTCCCGTTTGGCTCGAGCAGTTCCACCAACGTGCGCACGGACTCACCGATCCTCGGGGCTGGAAGGTGCATGATCACGGTCTCGCACAGCACGTTTACGAAGGTCCCGCGTAACACGCCATCGAGCTCCGGCAGCCCGGCCTCCTCGAAGCTGACGCCGGGATGGCGGCGCCGAGCCTCGGTGAGCAGGGCCCGAGACGGGTCGTAACCGACGACTCGGAACCCGTTCTCGGCCAGCCACGCGGTGTCGCGGCCACTGCCGCATCCCACGTCGGCCGTCGCGCCGGCGCTGAAGAATCGAGTGACGAGGGCATACAGGTCCGTCGGGGCAGGTTGCTCGTCCTCCCACTCGGCCGCGAACGACGCGGACTCGCGATCGTAGGCATCCGTCGTCTGCCAATCCATGGGCTCATCCTCCCACTCATGGTCGCGACAGCCGTTCCGGCGAAGCGAAAAGGAAGTGTCTAACTTGGGTTGACTCACCAGCCCAGCACAGGAAGGAGAGACCATGACCACACTAAAGAACCGGCCGAACACCGCACTGCTCGTGGTCGATGTTCAGAACGGCGTGGTCGATGGGGCGCACGAGCGCGACGCCGTCGTCGCGAACGTCGGCCGCCTTGTCGAAAAAGCGCGGCGGGAAGACGTTCCCGTCGTGTGGGTCCAGCACTGCAGCGACAACCTCGCCAGGGGGAGCGACAAGTGGCAGATCGTTCCCGAGCTGACTCGGGACGAAGCGGAGTCGCTCGTCGAGAAGACCTACGGCGACTCCTTCGAGGACACCACGCTCGAGACCGTACTATCGGGCCTCGGAGTCGGCCGCCTCGTCGTCGTCGGCGCTGAGACCGATGCGTGCGTCCGCGCGACGCTCCACGGCGCGTTCGTCAGGGGATATGACGCGACGCTCGTCAGCGACGCCCACACCGCGCAGGATCAGACGGAATATGGCGCGCCGCCGCCGGCCGCGGTCATCGCGCACACGAACCTGTACTGGACCTACGAGAGCGCGCCGGGGCGGACGGCCGGGACGGTCCCGACCAGCGACGTCGATTTCGGCGCACTCTCGGGCTCGTAGGACGCAGAGGCCAGCTCGATCACACCGGGGTGGACCGACGGCGGACCCCTACGGCCGCGGCGCGCCGATCGACGTCCGCTTGATGTCGACGGCGTCGAACTGCGTGGCTTTCCATTGCTCCGTCTTGCCCGACGGGTCCGCCGCGTAGCCCGTGATGAGCGCGTGCTTGAAGGTGACGACGACCCAGCTGTTCTGGCCGCTGAGCGACGTGACCTCGATCGTCTCGACCCGGGTCTTGCCGTCGGACATCCGCTTCAGCTCATCCGAGTGCCTGCCCTTGGCCGTGGTCAAGATCAGGTCGTCAACGTCGGTCTTCTTGCCGATCCAGTCGCCGATGTTGCTCTCGGTGATCTCGATCGGACCGAGCTTTCCGATCCGCACGCTGTTCTCGAATGTCCCGCCGCCCGATTTGCCGTCGCGCGCGAGCACGCGGGTCGTGCCACGGTTGCCGACGGCGCGTTGCAGCGCGAGGACGGGACTGGCGCTGCGGCGCGGCACGGCCTGGCGCGGCCGCGGCTCGCTCGATTCGCTGCCCCGGTTCTGATAGCGCTGAGACATAGCCTCGGGCGACCATACACCGCGCGCCAAACCCAGCGGGAGCCGCGAGCTGAGTGCTTACCCGGGGCCGAACGGCGGGATGTTGCGAAAGATCGCTGGACGGGGATCGGGCGGCTCAGTGGGTTTCGGCTTCGCCTCGGTGCTGGCCTTCAGCGGATCGGGACGACGAAAGCCTTCAACGTCCACCGACACGATCACCCACTCGCCGCCGTCGTTCTCCTTCGTCAACCAGTGCCGCCCTCCGTCTCCTTCTCGGTTGAGGTGGGCACAACGGGCTGCGGCCTCTTCACGGGTCATGGACCGAGCGTACTGCGGGACGGCGAACCGGACCAGCCATCCCCCCGTTAGCGATAGAGATGAGAACGCCGCGGCTCCCGCGACCGATGCGGGATGCTTTCGGGGATGCGACCGAATCCAGCGAGTCATGTTCGCCTTGCTCGTCCGTCGAGAAACCTCGCGCGCGCGGAGCGGTTCTGGGTTGAGGGCCTCGGGCTGAAAGTGCTGTATCGCGCAGAGGCCGAGGCCGCCGGTGACCACGCCCTGCTCATGCTCGGTTGGCCGCAGGCGGGATGGCATCTCGAGCTCGTTGGCGACACGGAGGGTGAGACGCCGCCGGCCCCGACCGAAGAGGATCTGCTGGTTCTCTATCTCGGCGGCCCCGTCGATGATGACGTCATCGACCGGCTCGTCGAAGCCGGTGGGGAACGAGTTGCGTCGCGCAATCCCTACTGGGACACCTGGGGCGTGACGGTTCTCGATCCTGACGGTTACCGGCTCGTCTTGAGTCACCGCTCCTGGCCCTGACGCCGGCCCGGAGTGCCCGACCCCGCCCGGGGAGTCAGGCCGCCCCCCGTGTGAGGCGAGAGGCATCGCCGAACCGCGACCAGCGTGAACGGTCGCCGCGCGGACGATCTGGGCCAACTGCCTAGCCTGCTCGGCGTTCCTTGGCAATCAGCTCGACGGGCCCGGTGTTGAGCACGTCGGCGCCTGTGGCTGAGCCGCGCCGCGCAGTCGCGACGGACAGTGCCATGTTGGTCAGTCCTCGGACGGAGTGAGCGTCGGTGGAGCAGACGATCTGGACACCGGCGCGTAGGGCGTCACGGACGTGCTCCCCGCTGAGGTCGAGACGGAGGGGAAGGCCATTGACTTCGAGAGCCACGTGTTCCTCTAGCGCGACTTGGAACGTGCGTTCGAGGTCGAGCGCGTTCTCCGGCCGGCGGTTGATGTAGCGGCCGGTCGGGTGGCTCAGACACCGAACGTACGGGTTGCGCAGCGCCTCCTCGACGCGCTTGGTCATCTCGGGCCCCGGCATCCGCTGCCCGGCGTGAACGCTGGCCTGGACCCAGTCGAGCTCCGCGAGTACGTCATCGGGGAGATCGAGCCTGCCGTCGGAAAGGATGTCGCACTCGATCCCACGCAGCACGCAAAAGGGCGCGAGCAGCTCGTTGGCGGCGGCGATCTCCTGGCCCTGGCGGCGAACGTCGTCGGGCGTCAGGCCGGGGACGGCACCGACAGCCGGCGTGTGATCGCAGATCGCGATGTAGTCATAGCCAAGAGCCCGAGCCGCACGAGCCATCTCCTCGACGCTGGCGCGCCCGTCTGACCAGGTCGTGTGACAGTGCAGATCTCCGCGTATGTCATCCAGCGTGATGAGCGCCGGCGGCTCGTCACGAAAGGGGTGCTCGCGCAGCTCCGGCGGACACCATGGCACTCCGAGCGCCCGGTACACGCCGAGCTCCTCGGCCGCATCCGGCATCGGCTCCAGCGCGACCACATACGCCGCGGATCCCGTCGCGCGGACGAGTTCGGTTCCGAACCGCTCCGGTTCGCTCACGATGAGCTCGATCGGCACCCCGTCAATCGTGAGGCCAACCGCACGCCGATCAGCGCACTCGAGCAGGGCCACAATTTGAGGAAGGGCGCCAAACCGCGCCAGGGGCGGTCGCGGATCATCAGCTGCGCACACCACAGCCAGCCATTCGCACGAGTCGCGCCAGCGCCGCGCATCGCCGGCGATCTCACCCCCAACCGCGACCGCGACGGCGCCGGTCAACTCGAGTGCCCGACTGAGCAGCAGCCCCCGGGCTGGACGCGGATCTTCTCGCGCGAGCGCCTCGCGCACACGGGCCTCCGTCCTCGGTCCGATTCCCGGCGCCTCTCCCAAGCGCCCCTCGCTGACCGCATCGCGAAAGTCCTGCGCGGTGTGGACGCCCAGGGCACGTGCGAGCTCGATCGAACGCTTGCTCCCCAGCCCGAGGTACCGCCCGAGCCCGACGAGATCCGGGCTTAGCTCGCGCTGGAGCTCAGCCAGCTCGGCAATTTCTCCGGTCTCGACCAGCTCGCGCAGCCGCGCCTCGATTCCGGCGCCGACGCCCCGCAAGGACTGCGCCCGGCCTCCCCGGACCAGATCAGCCACCGGGAGCGCCGCAGCACGGATCGTCTCGGCGGCGCCGCGGTACGCACGCACCGTATACGGGTTGGCCTCGGCCAGCTCGAGCAGGACCGCGAACAGATCAAGCCGATCGGCGATCTCAGCGTTTTCCACGAGCGAGATCTTCCCGGGAACGCCGACGACGCGGAGCTCGCATGAATCCGTCTCCCCCCAGGATCGAGGTTCGCCCTCAGATCTGGTTGTTCTTCTCGTCCGTCCCGGTACACCAGCCGGCGCGCAGAGGGACCTCGAACCCGGTTGGGGCCGTATCCCCTTTGCGCACTCATCGCGGGTGCGGACGGTCTTACGACGACACGCAGGCGAAGGTCATAGCGGCGTTGAAACTCAGGACGATCAAACACGCGTTGCGATACCCCCTCACTCAGCGCGCGATCCTCGTGGTCCTCGTCGCGGTCGGGCTTGTCGTAGCCATCGTCGGCTCCCGCGGTAGTCCGCGCGGACGAACGGCGGCTTCGCGGTCACAATCGAGTTCGGCATCAGCCACGACCGCATCCCCTGCCGCGGTCTTTGTCCATGATCCGTACATGGGGGTGTCATGTCACATTCCAGATTCGATCGCGTGCGACCGCGTCGGGCTCGCCGTGTGGCTGGCGCAACCGGCGACAGTTACAGCGACGATCGCGGGAGTGCCCTTAAGACTCAACGATCCAAGCTGGAGCTACGTCGCCTACCAGAGTGGCATGCCGCTGTACGTGTACGCCGGCTTCCTTCAGCCAGCCGGCCTCGTCACACGCCTACACGTGGCCCCCATCGGAGGAACGACCTGGCCAGGCGTCAACGCCCCGACACCGTTGGTCCGCTTCCGGGTCGATTATGGACGCCGGAACGTCGTCATCACCCAGGAACACGTCCAGCTACACGCTGGCTGGGGATAGCCGATCCTCCCGAGACGAGCCAGCAGTAGCTGAGCCCGCAAGCAGGCGCCTAACTTAACTAGGGCGTGTAGGTCGCCGTGACTCGCCCGAGCTGGGCGAGCGCGCCGGTCGTCGTGGCGATCGACTGGGTGTCGGTCACCTCGACGCGCAGAAGCATGTACGCGTTGGCCGTGACTAGCGGTGGGTTGCTGAGTGTGAACGTCTGGCAGCCGCCGGTGTTGTTGGTAATCGATCCCACCGCCTGGCTCAGCGGGACGGCCACGGCCGAGGGCGGAAAGTGGCTGCCGCTGCCGGACTCGTTGAGCTCGTATACCCACACGTGATCGATCACCGTGCTGGTCGCCGTGTTTCCGGGCGGGTAAGGCCCGACGAAGTAGCACATCCCGACCGTGCTCAGGCGCACGGGCGTACCGCTGAGCGTGCTCGGGCTGAGCAGGAACTCCTGCATCTGCCCTTTGATGGTGTCCGGACCGCCGAAGCCGCCGAACTTGAACGCGTCGAACTGCGAATCAGCGCTCTGGTCGTCCTCAGTCCCGTCGGCACTCACCCCGTTTGCAACCGACGAGCTGTGGAGAACCCAGGCTGCCGGCTGGGAGATCGCGGTCCGTCCCGAAGGACCGGTGGCTCCGGCGATGCCCTGAGGGCCGATTGGACCCTGCGGTCCGCGCTGACCCTGCGAGCCTTTGGGGCCGCTCGGCCCCCGAGCCCCGAGCGTCAATGTGACCCTGCCCTTCGGACATCGCTTGCGGGCCTTGACGACGTCGAGCGTCCCGCCCCGCTTGGGGACGCATCCCCGCACCGCTCCGCCGGCGCCCACCAACGCCGACCCCGCCGCGTAGGCGCCGCCACCGAGCACGACGAAGAGGCATGCCGTCGAGACGACATTGGCGTACGTCAGATGGCGACGGATCCCACGACGCAAAATGGCCCATCCTCCTCATCGTGTGCACGCCCCTGACGGCGGCATTGGCACACCCACCAGAAGCCGTAAGCGTAGCCGCCGGCCGTCGTCGCTACAACTCGTCTGCTCGCGACGCGTTCCGCGCGCTGGAGAACACCTGGTGCAAACTGCTCGGCCCTTCCCCGCGCTGCTTCAGCGCTTTGCCGCCGGCGATCTCTCGCAGGGAGCTCGACGGCATCGCCGTGCTGCGGGCCAACGACCCGGCCGCCGAGCTCCCGATCGCGTAGGAGTGCCCGATGTCACCCCATGGACCCCGCGGCTCGTGCAGCAGCGCGGTCGGTGGGCGCGATGAACGCCCCGATGATCCACAGGATCGGAAAGATGAAACCGATCCAGAACATCCAGTAATGCCCTTTACGGAACGTAGCCAGGCCGAAATAGATCCAGCACGCTACGTACAAGACACCCAACAAGATCCAGAGAAACGTCATAGGGTCACGATCCTTTCAACTAAGTGCCGGGAAGGCCCGGTTTATGGGGGCTGACCGAGGGGTCGGTGATCACCCCAGTTATCTCCGTGACGCCGTCACGGGCCGAGATCGTCATTTCTTCGAAGGCCGAGGCATAGCGTGCTCCAAGCTCGCCTGTGACAACGAGGCGGTAGCGGTAGGCGACATGCGGGTCGCAGCATGCCTGAGGTCGGCCGCGATTTGAACGGCATGGGCCGAAGATCACCCGGGTGATTGACCGGCGAGCTGCGAGAAGTCCGGCTCGCACCAGTACACGTAGACGCCCTCCGGTTGCGGCCACCGCTCCACGAACAGCTCCTGTGGCGGGCATCCGGGCGCCTGCCTGGCCTTGTTGGCGGATCCGCGCCGAGTTACGCTTGTGGGATGGTTCTGTTGGTCGCCGTGGAGCTCGCGCTGGTCACGGTCTGCGTCGTGGCCGGGCGGGCCATGGGGCGGCGATCGAACTTCTGGGCTCGTGTGTTGCTCGGTTGTCTCTCGGTGCCGGCTTTGGTCCTGTCTGTCGCGCTCGTCGCGCCGCAGGCCGCCGTCGCTCTCGCCTGGCTGATGCTTATGGCGGCGTTCATCGTCGTCCCCGCCGTGTCGTGCCTGGGCCCGGATTCCCTTCCGGGTGCTTCCGAGGAGGACGACGGCGGGGGGTCCGGCCCGGATCGGCCGCCCGTGTCCCCGGACCCGCCGAACGGAGGCGTTCCTCTCCCGGATGCTGACCCGTCGCGTACTCGGCTGCGCGACCACGGCAGTCCGAGGATTCGATACGTCACGCGGTGGCGTTCCCGGGAGCCCGAGCGCGGGCCGGTGCCAGCGCCCCCGAACCAGTAGCGCCGACGGCGAAACATCGCTTCTGATTTGACGAGGCTCAGCGAGTCCCAGCGACGGCGCCGGTCGCGCCACCGGATCTTTTGGAGGATCGTGAACCCGCCGACGCGTCAGCTCGCGGGTTTTGCGCCCTGGTGGGTCCTGCTCGAGACCAAGGGACGACACACGGGCCAGCTGCGGAGAACCCCGCTCGCCCGCGGTCCAGTCGATGGCAAGGTGGTGTGGCTGACCTCAGTCCACGGGCGACACGCACATTGGCTACGCAACGTGGAGGCCACACCTGCAGTACGCATCAAGCTGTCCGGTCGCTGGCGCTCCGCCCACGCGACGGTCGCTGAGTATGACCCGGCGGTCGTTGACCGCTTCAACCTCTATGCCCGGGCCGGCCCAAAGACGCTGGGCATTGACCCCGCACTTGTCCGCCTTGAGCTTGACGAATAACGATGTCGGCTTGCCGCGTCGAGACCCTAGCGCTGGCACTACTGGAACGATCGACCGAGACAGTCTCCGGCGGTGCGCCGGTGGTCACGGTATCTCGATGCCGTATTTCGGTGCGATCGCGTCCGCCTTCTGCACCCGCTCCCTGAGCTCATCCGGGATGAGTTCCGGGGCTGGTGAGGTGCGGGTCGGGAGAGGGTCTCCGAACTCTGCGAAATACGCCTCGAGTCGAGCTGGTGCCGCGAGGCAGAGCACGCGAATCGCGAACTCCGTCATCCGGCGGGAGCGCGGTCAGACCGGACATCGTTTGCTCCTCCTTCGACGGGTGGTGTCGAGATTCGACGTGTGATCTCGTCGGAGCACTCCTGAAAATCCGTGCTGAGATGATCCCGGGCTATGGACCGCTTCGGCCTCGCGCATCGAATCAGCCGCAAGCAGGACCGGCTGCTCGACCGTCTGCGGGACCGGCGGACCGACGCAGCCGCCGGCGTCCCCGGAACCGCGGACAGCTTCGCTGCGTTGATGGGCGAGGAGTTTGCGTTGCTCGTCACGTTCCGGCGCTCGGGCGAGCCGGTGCCCACGCCGGTGTGGTTTGGACTGCACGACGGTCGCCTCTATGTCGAGAGCCTCGTGGATGCCGGCAAGGTCAAGCGATTGGGGCATGATCGGCGCGTCAGGGTCGCTCCGTGCACTGTTCGCGGCAGGCCGAAAGGCTCGTTCGCCGATGGCGTGGGTCGGATCCTCGGGGCAGCTGAGGAAAAGAACGCCGAGTTAGCGCTCGATCGGCACTACGGTCTGCGCCGGCGCCTGTATGTGAGGCTCGGGGCCCGACTCGGGGTGCGGTCTGTTTACCTCGAGCTGACACCCACAGGCCTCGACCGCGCGTGACGTCGCTCCGATCTGGGTCGACACGCCGCTGGTTGGGCGCCGCGACCGCCTGGAGGATCGTATTTTTGCCTGAGGCCAGAGGTGTTGATGTCTCTGCAGAAATGCACGCCCAGCCGCTGTGGACGTCCTACGCGCTGGGGGCAGGATGGATGTTCTGGTTAACGTGGAAGACGTTGTCGGGGTCGTATTGCGCCTTGACGCGTGCCAACCGGTCGTAGTTATCCCGGTACGTGGCGCGGACGCGTTCCTGCCCTTCGTCCATCATGAAGTTGACGTAGGCACCGCCCGCCGAGTAGGGATGAGTGGCATCCCAGTAGCCGACGCACCAGTCGCGAATTGTGTCGGCGTTGGCTGGGTCTGGGTCGACGCCGAAGATGACCTCGGCCCATTGCGCGTCGCGGTAGCTGAAGGCGGTGTCGGTGGAGTCGACGTCGTGGGCGGCGCCATCGATCGGGTAGAGGTGCATGGTCGAGTGCATCGACGGCAGCTTTTGTCCCCATTCGAGATGGCGCTCGATGAGCTCGTCTGACAGCTCGTTGACGAAGTCGGCGCGCCAGTAGCACTGCAGGCCCTTCGTGTAGAGCCCGTCGAACAGGCTCTGGAGGGCGGGATGGGGGACCGGCGCGACGCCGTGAAGCAGCGGCGTGCCGACGTCATGCACGGGTGCAAGGAGACGCGTCGCCTCATCCTCGGACCCGACGATGCACCACATGACCGCACACACCTTCCGCATGTGCAGCTCGGCCGGGAAGAGGTCGACCGGCGGCACGGTCATCTCGGCGAAGAAACCGTTGAGCGCCCGGGGCGCCGAGGGCAGGAACTCCCGGTAGAACCGCATCACCTCGGCCGTCTGCTCGATCGGCCAGAAGGTCGGACCCGCCATCACGGTGGCGCCGACTGGGTGCGTACGGAACTCGAACGAGGTGACGACGCCGAAGTTGCCGCCGCCGCCGCGCAGCGCCCAGAACAGCTCTGGGTGCTCGTCGGCGCTCGCACGCACTTGCGACCCGTCCGCGAGCACAACGTCGGCGCCCAGCAGGCTGTCGACCGTGAGGCCGAAGCGACGCGTCAGGTGGCCGATGCCGCCGCCGAGCGTCAGCCCGCCAACGCCGGTGGTCGAGATGATCCCCGACGGCGTCGCGCGCCCGTACTCGGCGGTGGCCCGGTCGACCTGCCCCCATGTGCATCCGCCCCCAACCCGCACGACGTCCGCCTTGGGCTCGACGCTGACGTCGGCCATACCGGCAAGATCGATGACGAGGCCGTCGTCGACGACGCCGAGGCCGCCGCCGTTGTGGCCCCCGCCGCGCACTGCGATGGCGGCGTCATGTTCCCGGGCCAACGCGATGCAGCGCGCGACGTCATCAGGACTCGCGCAGCGCACGACGACCGCAGGGTGGCGCTCGATCATGCCGTTGTGGACAGCGCGGGCCTCGTCGTAGCCCGAATCTTCGGGTCCGACGATGCCCAGGTTGCGCTCTGAGAGCTCCCGACGGGCGGCGTCGGCAAGAGATGCAGTGGCGGTCATGTGATGCTCCCCCGGTGTAGGTGGCCGTCGAGCTCAAGGGCTCGCGATGACCGTACGCCAGTGCCGGCGCCGTGTCATGACCCGGTCTGACCCACTTTTGGCAGGGGTTGAACTGAGGTGCTCCGGGGTGGGATGATCAGATCTGACTATTTGGGTCTACAGACCTTCACTCGTATGGGCAAGCTTCCGGGGCCACTTCGCCTGATCCCGTCATTTCCGTTCGCGGGGCGCTCGCGTGAGCTGGCCGCGCTGCGTACGCTGATTCCGCGGGCCGACGGGGAGGGACTCAGGTTCGCGCTGATCGGCGGAGAGGCCGGTTCCGGGAAGAGCCGGCTCATGCGTGAGTTCGCGCACGAGGCCGCGGCGTCTGGCGCCATCGTGTTGTACGGTGCCTGCGACTCGGCCGTGCGACGGCCGTACGGGCCGTTCGTGGAGGCGATCGAGCAGCTCGTGCGAAGCATCGATGACGGGGCTCTGCTTGACGTGCTTGGGCCTCATGGCGAGGAACTCGCGCGGTTGCTGCCGGAGCTGGCGCAGCGCGTCGGTGAGCTACCGCGTCCGATTGCGGCCGATCCCGATACCGAGCGCCACCGTCTGCACGGCGCGGTCGGCGACCTCCTTGCCGCGGCTGGTCGGCGTGCGCCACTGGTCGTTGTGATCGAGGATGGCCACTGGGCCGACACGCCGACGCTACTGCTTCTTCGCCACCTGGCGCGAGGGGCCTCCGGGGCGCGTGCGCTCGTGGTCACGACGTTCCGTGACACAGAGGCCGAGGTGCCGGAAGCACTGGCGGCTGCGCTGGTCGATCTACGCCGCTCCGAAGGGGTGGTGCGGCTACGCTTGGGCGGCCTGAGCGCCGACGAAATCACCGAGTTCGTGGAGCGCGCGGTCGGTGATGCCTTTGCTCAGGATCTGTCGCAGGTCGCTGGGCTCCTGAGCGAGCTCACGGGGGGCAACGCCTTCTTGATAACCGAGCTGTGGCGTAGCCTGTCGGAGGGCGACACTGCTTCCTTCTACGACGGGGGTGAGCGGTTGGCGCGTGCCCTTGCCGAGCTCGGGAGCCCGGAGGGCGTGCGGGAGGTGGTCAGTCAACGCCTTGCCCGGCTGAGCACTCCCGCCACGAAGCTGCTTGAGCTTGCCGCCGTCGCCGGTCCCGAGTTCGGCCTCGATGAGATCGCGCAGTCGGGGTTGGACGACGGGGAACGTGCCGCCGCCCTCGAGCAGGCAATCGCGCACGGGATGATCGAGGAGGTCCCGTCGTCGCGACTGGCGTACCAGTTCACGCACGAACTGGTGCGCCGCGCGCTGTACGACCGGATGCCCCGTCTGCGGCGCGCCGAGCTCCACCTCCGCGTCGCCGAGGCCTGGGAGCAGACGCACCCGGTCGGCGACAGTCGCGGTCTGGCCGCACTGGCCTACCAGTTCATTGCGGCTGCGCCGGTGGACGGACCCGGGCGCGCGATCGAGTACTCGCTGCTGGCCGGTCGCGAGGCCCTGAGGACGTTGGCCTTCGACGAGGCTGCGGTCCTCTTCGCGGCTGCGCTCGAGCTCGGGATCGATGACGTGCGCGTGGCGGGCGAAACGCAGCTCGAGCTGGGGATCGCTCGCATGCGCGCGGGTGGCTCGTACGACGCGATCGAGGCCTTCCGCGCCGCGGCACAGATCGCCCGCGACATCGATGATCCGAATCTACTCGCGGCCGCCGCGTTCGGGTTTGAGGAGGCATGCGCGCGACCGGGGATTACCGACGAGGGCGCCGTGGAGCTTCTCGAGGAAGCATCAGTTGCGCTTGGTGAAGCTGACTCCGAGCTCCGCGTGAGGCTGCTGACCGGTTTGGGTCGCCAGTATGCGTTCATGGGCGACTACGCGCCGAGCGACGCCGTTCACCGTGACGCGATCGCGATGGCGCGCCGGCTGGACGATCGCCCTGGTCTCGCGAGTGTGCTTGTCGCCTCGTACTGGTCGCGCGGCGATCAGACCCTCGAGCCGACGCTCGAGATGCTCTCGGAGGCTCGCGACCTCGCCGAAGGGCTCGGGGCGAACGATCTGCAGACCGAGGCGATGGAATGGCGCATCGCCGGGCTGATCGCGCTCGGCGATCTCGACACCGCCGAGCGCGAGCTCGCCGAGGTCCACGCGCTGGCGGTTCGTTTGCGCCAGCCATTCACGTTGCATGTGGCCGAGCACTACGCCTCGACGCTGGCACTGTGCGCAGGAAGGTTGGCCGAGGCCGAAGCTTCGGCGCAACGCTCGCACGACTGGAGCCGTCTGCTCACCGGCCGCGCGGCATCTGGCGTTCATGGGATCCAGATGTTCGGGATCCGGCGTGAGCAGGGGCGCCTCGCCGAGCTCGCCCCCGTCGTCAGGCTCCTTGCCGAAAGCACACGATCCCGCGGCGCCTGGCGAGCTGGATTCGCGGCGCTGCTCGCCGAGCTCGGCATGGAGGAGGACTCCCGGCGGGAACTCGCACGCGTGCGCGAGAACGGCTTGGACGAGTTTCGCGCCAAGCTATGGCTGGCGTCGCTGACCTACCTCGCTGACGCGTGCTCGCTCGTCGGCGACGACACACTGGCCGCAATGCTGTACCTCGAGCTCGTCCCGCTCAGCGGGGCCAACATCGTGATCGGCCACGGCGTGGCCTGCTACGGCGCCGCGGACAGGTACCTCGGCCGGCTGGCCGCAACACTAGGGGAGTACGACCGGGCGACCGGGCACTTCGAGCGCGCGCTCGCGGTGAACCGCGCAATGGGCGCGTCCACGTGGATCGCGCACACCCTGTACGAGTACGGCCGGGCGCTGCGCATGCGCGGCCGGCACGACGAGGCCGGCCAGGCATCGTCGCTTCTCTCGGAGGCCGCGACGCTCGCCGAGCGGATCGGCATGCCGGTGCTGCTGGCTCGCTCCCGGGCGCTCGGAGCGGGCGCGTCGACGGCGGCGACCCCGCCCGACGACCTGTCCTGGCGCGAGGTCGACATCTTGCGGCTCGTCGCCGCCGGACTGAGCAACCGCGAGATTGGGGACGAGCTCTGCATCAGCGGGCACACCGTCGCCAACCACGTGCGCAGCATCCTGCGCAAGACCGGCACCGCGAACCGCACGGAGGCGGCCGGCTACGCCCACCGCTACGCGCTTCTCGACGGGACCGAGAGGCGGTAGGATCGCCAGCATGCCGCTTTACGTGATCGAGCGACGCTTCGCCGACCAGCTCGAGATGACGAGCGATGACGTGAAGCTGATCGAGGAGATAAACGCGGAGGAGGGTGTGAGCTGGCTGTTCTCCTTCCTAAGCGCCGACCGGTACCGCACCTACTGCCTGTACGAGGCGCCGAGCCCGGACGCGATCATCGCCGCGGCGAAGCGGGCGGGCATCCCTGCTGACGCAGTCACCGAAGTGAACCGCGTCACGGCCGACTCGTTTCGCTGACGTTTGTCTCTCATCGGCGCACCCCGCTCGTAACCGGGACTCTCCACGCGGCCTGGAGGGGGGTCGCGGCGCCGAGGTGGTGTGACGCTCCGGCGGGGGGACGATGACAATCCGGCGCTCACCTCGCGATCGGCTCGCCCTCCGCCAGGCGATCCGCAAGCCCGGCGCCCGAGTCTTCGGGCTGCTGCTTAACGCCAGCAGCGGTCGCCGATGTGCGGACGCGGTGGCTTCGGTCAGTCCAGCCGAGGACGGCGTTTGGTCAGACCGCTCGCGGCCTCCCAGGCCGCGGCGTGCTCGAGCAGACGGCGGTCGTCACGGTAGCGACCCACGAATTGCATCCCGACCGGCAGTCCCGAGTCAGTGAAGCCAGCCGGAACGGCGACGGGCCGGGTGGGCGGAGACGGTGATACGCGAGCACACGCGCATCCACCCGAGCTAGTGGGCCATCACGACGCCAGCGACCTGAGCCGGGTACTCGAGATCGACCGCGAACGGCGCCACCTGTGCCGCGGGCGCGGCCAGGACATCGAATCCCTCGAGCAGTTCGGCGATGGTGGCGAACACCGCTGACCGGGCCGCGATTACCCCGGCTATGGCCGGCCCGTCGAGCGCCACGCCCTGCTCGATGTTCCACAAGAGGGTCGCTTTTGCCGCCTTGCGCAGCGTGGGCAGTATGGGAGGAAAGCGCGCGCACGAACGCGACTGCTCGTACCGTCTCGAACGCCTCCTTGTCATCGCAGACTAGTACCAGTTCATTGGCGCAGCTCAATGCCCTACTGCGGTGGCTCGTCGAGGGGCGGGGCCGCAGTCGAGTATCAGGACTCGCGGATGCGGAAGCGACGAAAGGACAACGCGGTTTTGTACGGATGGTGTTGGCGGCTGGCTGCGGATTTGGAGCTCTGTGACCCGGCGTACTGTCAGCGGAAGAGTAGTCGAGATGCGAGGCTTGATGATGATTCCGTTGGCCGTGACGCTAGGTGGTGGAAGCTTGATCTTCGTTGGTTTCGCCGTCACGTGGTTTTTCGTGCTTTCGTACAGCTATTACACGCGGCGGGGAAGCGGGATCAATCAACGTCCATACGCAGACCTTGACCATAACTCCGGCCGCGAGACGCCGTCAGAGCTCGCTCACGACATCACTCAGGACGTCAGGAACTGGGATCGTGGAGTCGCCGGCCGTCACCGGCGCCGGCATCCGCCTCGCCCGCGCAGCTGATTGGCGAAGAGTGGGGCACGCCCCCCTCGGCCTCGGAGCCCCGCGACGGAACTGCACTGGGTACCGGTGAGGACCGCGGAGGTACCGTCGGCCATCCCGGAGCCAGGTGGGCAATCTACCGCGTTGTCCCGCCCGATTCGTCGCGCCAGTGATATTCCGTAGTTGAAGGCACCGGAAGTGCAGAAATCCCCGATGCGACTCATGTGCTTCCATGATGTCCTTCGCTTGGCGACAGAAACGCCGCCAATAAGTAGGTTCTCGGTGCATACCTAGGAGGGCGCCGCGTCGTGGAAACGACGCACGGTGGAAGGAGATTGCCATGGTCATTACTTTGCGAAGGGGCAAGGTCCACGAGTCGGAGCCATCTGAGCATTCGGGAGGTTGGTACCCGGATCCATACGGCGCCGCAGCGCGACGGTGGTTTGACAACGTCAGCGGGTGGTCGGACCGCGTTCAGGAAGCGGGGCGGGCGCCGGACAAGACCGGAGTGATTCGGACGGATGAAGCTGCGGTAGCCCCTGACCACCCGACAAGGAGCGTGGACGAGGATGGCAGGCTCGTGCCGCTATCAAGGCCGGTTGACCCTCAGTACCTGGCAAACGCCCGACCCGTTGGTTGAGAACGAACGCCGCCGACCCGCCAAATCCTCCGGACACTCGGATGCTGAGAGTCCACGCGGCCTGCTAGCCCGCCGGTTTTCGAAGCGGGACAGATCGTTGCGTCGACGAGCGCTGCTGCGACGGAGGAATACGAGGCGCGTTCGCGGGACGGACCCGCCGCTTCTCCTTCGATTGCGGTAGTGCCTCGGGCACCTTGCGGTCTTTCGCGGATGACTGAGTCCGCGGCATCGCCGACCATCCGACTATGACTATGACCGCGACTGCTCGGTCGGTAGATGGTGGGCTTCGCCATGAGGTGGACGTCAACGGTCGCCATGCGATCGTCACCGACGAGCCCGAGAGCCTTGGCGGAACCGACGAGGGGCCTGCGCCGCACGAGCTGCTGCCCGCAATGCTCGCGTCCTGCGTCTCGACGATGATCACTCTTTATGCGCGTGCGCGGAACTGGGCACTCGGGGAGGTCCGCGTCGAGGTCGTGTACGACTCTGACTCCACCCCCAGGCATGTCGATCTGCGCATCTACCTGCCTGAGGGGCTGACGGACGACCAGGTCAGGCGGCTTCGCAAAGTCGCTGATGGCTGTCCGGCGAGGCGCGCGCTCGAGGCCGGGTTTACGTTCGACGAACAGCTCGTTCTAGCTGACGGCGCACTCTCGCCTGCGTAGAGGCCCGGAGGGGCTCAGCATCACATCTGGCTCCCGCGCGTTTTGTGAGTTGCACGGACCGTGACGCGAATGACCCGCTCGTTGTCCCTAGTCCGGTGGCCAGCGGCGCCGTGTCTCCGCCCATGACCGCGACTCGAGCGACCTGCTGGTAGCCACGGGGACAGGGTCTTGGCCGAGCCGCTTGTATTGCCTTCGCCCGCTGGCGCCTCGTAGAGCCTGCTTCTAAGATGGATGGCTGCCAGACGGTGAGGAAGGACGAGGAGGCTTCGACGATGACCGAGGACCAGCAGGCTGACCATCACAACGTCGCCGAGTGGCACGGCAAGATGCTGATCGATCGTGACAGCAAGAAGATCGGCAAGCTGCAGGACGTGTACGTCGACGTCGAGAACGATCAGCCGCAGTTCGCCCGGCCCTGATCCGCCCTCGGCACGACAGACCGGCACCGCAGCTCAGACGCCTAGCCTTCATGTCCACCAGGCATCTGGACGAGCTGCGAGCAGAGGCCCAGTACGCGCGTCAGCGCTACGACTTGTACAAGGCCAAGGCCTATGGACAACGACCGACGAGCTTGGCACGCATGCGCGAGCTCGAACGAGCCTGCGAGCTGGCAGAGGCACGTCTCCGTGCTGCTGAAGCTGAGGAGCGAAGCGCTCGCAGCACGGAGGGTCCGCCGCCTGGTCCGAGCTGATGTCGACCGCGCGACGCACGGCGCCAACGCACCCGAGCTACCGCGTAACCAGCGGGGGCGCGCCGGCCTTGGCGTGACCAACGCCCGCTGAGCTCGTCCGAGGTCCTCTACCGGCCGAGCACTCTTGACGCAAGGTGCCTAGTTCGTAGATCCGAGCGCGCGGCGGGTAGTCGCTGCTCGTTGGCGCGGCAGACCCACGAGCGTCTATGCCGTGTCGACGACCGCGTTGCGCAAGTCAAGCCACTCGATTGCTTGGTCGCGTAGCTTGAATTTTTGGATCTTGCCAGTGACCGTCATCGGGAACTCGTCCACCGAGATCACGTAGCGCGGGATCTTATAGTGCGCGATCTTGCCGCGACAGAACTCGCGCACCGCCACATCGTCGATCGTGCCAGGCTCCCGTGCGATCACCAACGCGGCGATCTCCTCGCCGTAGCGCTCGTCTGGTACTCCGACGACCTGCACGTCTCTGATCGCGGGGTGGGTGTAGAGAAACTCCTCGATCTCGCGCGGATATATGTTCTCGCCACCGCGAATGATCATGTCTTTCGAGCGGCCGACGATGTTGACGTAGCCGTCCCGGTCCATCGTTGCGAGATCCCCGGTGTGCATCCAACCGGCGGCGTCGACCGCTTCGGCGGTCTGCTCGGGATCGTTCCAGTAGCCGAGCATCACGCTGTAGCCCCGCGTTAACAGCTCGCCGGGCGCGTCGCGCTCCACGCACGCCCCGCTGGCGGGATCGATGATCTTGATCTCAACGTGCGGGTGCACGCGCCCGACCGTGGAGGTGCGGCGATCGATGTCGTCGTCGGCGCTCGTTTGGGTCGACACCGGCGAGGTCTCGGTCATGCCGTAACAGATCGTCACCTCCGCCATGTGCATCCGGTCGATGACATTGCGCATTACCTCCACCGGACAGGGAGACCCAGCCATGATCCCGGTCCGCAGCGACGTTAGATCGAACTCGTCAAACTCCGGCAGGTCGAGCTCGGCGATGAACATCGTCGGCACGCCGTAGAGCGATGTGCAGCGCTCACTCTGAACAGCGTCGAGGGTCGCGCGCGGCTCGAATGACGGCGCTGGTATCACCATGCACGCCGCGTGCGTCGTGCAGGCGAGATTGCCGAGCACCATCCCGAAGCAGTGGTAGAACGGCACCGGGATGCAGACCCTATCCTCCGGTCCATAGCGGCATGTCTCGCCGATGAAGAAGCCGTTGTTGAGGATGTTGTGATGAGTGAGCGTCGCTCCCTTCGGGAACCCGGTCGTTCCGCTCGTGTACTGGATGTTGATGGGATCGTCGAACTGAAGCCCCCCCGGCAGCGATAGCTCAGCGTCGCCCGCTGCCAGCAGCTCCTCCCAATCACCTGAATCCAGGAACACCGTGCGCTCGAGCGCGGGACATCGTGGAGCAACCTCACTGACCATCGCCACGTAGTCGGAGCTCTTAAACGCGCGCGCTGAGATCAGCACACGACAGCCAGACTGGTTCAGGACGAACTCGAGCTCGGAGGTCCGGTACGCCGGATTGACATTAACCAGGATCACCCCCGCCTTTGCCGAGGCATACTGGACCAATAGCCACTCGGCGCAATTGGGCGCCCAGATCCCGATGCGGTCTCCAGGCTCGAGCCCAGCCCCTACCAGGGCTCGCGCGACCCGGTCCACACGGGCACCGAACTCGGCATACGTCCAACGCACATCCTGATGGCGCACGACCACCGCGTCCCGATCCGGATACAAGCCGACGATCCGATCGAAGTTCGCGCCGACCGTCTCACCGATCAGCGGCGTCAACGAGGTTCCGTGTATGTAGGACACGGGGTTCGACATTAGCTTTCACCCTCCTCAGGTCAGGGGTCACTGCCCACGGTACGCGCATTTTGGCGCTTACGCCATCGGCACGCTGCCGCAGCCCGTACCCGACATCGGCCGCAACCGCAATCCGTAGTGCACCACGCCGACAGCCCCAAATAGTCTTGATCGCTCGCGGGGACCGAGAACTCACCCAGCACTATCCGAACGACCTGCAGTCACGGCTCACCGGCCCCCGTGCGCTGTCCGGCGAAGCAGGAGACTCGCGCCCGCTCCGGTGTCGATGGTGTATCGATCGACGACGCGGAGCGCCTTGGGGTCGATGTTCAGACCGCTCGGTATCCCACGTGTGGCCGACCGGTTCTCCCGACCGACCGTAGTGACGGCGTGGAAGCCTGCATGTTTGTACGGATGACGGGCCGGGCTCCGCGCTTTACAACGGTTCGGACACGGTGCCGCGCGAGCGGGTGATCTGGGTGATTGACCGGAGTCGTGGTGTTCGTCATGCTGGGCCCGGCTGCCTTCCCTCGCGCCTATCAACGGAGGTGGTCGAGATGTCGATCGGGTCTCTTGCTCGCCCGGCCAGGGATTGCGTCCCACGTCTGGTGGATATCGATGCGGAGCGCGCCAGCTACCGCGTCAGCGTCCCGGAGCGGTTTAACGCCGTGCGGGACATCGTGGACGTGTGGGCCTCGGAGGATCCCAACGCGCTCGCCGTGCTGTCCGTCAACGGCATAGGGGAGGTTGTCGCGGAGCAGTCTGCGGCCGACCTGGCATGCGCCTCTCGCGAGTCGGCGCGGGTGCTGTTGGATCTCGGCGTCGAGAGGGGCGACCACGTGTTCGTGATGCTGCCGCGGATTCCGGAGTGGTATGCAGCGATGCTCGGGGCGATGCGGATCGGCGCGATCCCGATGCCAGGGCCGAATCTGCTGACTGCGAAGGACATCGCGTACCGCTTCGATCAGACCGGAGCGACGGCCGCGATCACCGATGAGGAGGGCGCCGAGAAGGTCGATGCTGCCGTGCCTGATCTTGGCACACGGCTGTGCGTGGGAGGCGCGCCCGGCGGCTGGCGCTCGTTTGAAGAGCGCTGCCGGGCGGTCGGAGATGGTCCCACGCCGGAGGACCCGACCCATCGCGACGATCCGCTTCTCTTGTATTTCACCAGTGGGACGGTCGCCTACCCAAAGATGGTCCAGCACTTGCAGACGTACGCGCTCGGGCACATCGGAACGGCGCGCTTCTGGCAGGACCTGCGCCCAGGTGACCTGCACTGGACCGTCACCGACACGGGTTGGGCGAAGGCGGCCTGGGGCGGGCTGTTCGGGCAGATGCACGAACGCGCTGCGATTCTCAACGTCGCGCTCGGCCCCCCCGATGCGGACACGATCTTCGGTATTCTCGCCCGCCACCGGGTGACTTCGTTCTGCGCGCCGCCGACGCTCTATCGGCGGCTGGTTCATGCGGATTTCTCCAAGCACGACCTCTCGGCGCTGCGACACTGCACGAGTGCCGGCGAACCGCTGAACCCGGAGGTCATCCGCGAGTGGCAAGAAGGGACAGGCGGGCTGACTATCTACGACGGCTACGGCCAGACGGAGACGACGTGTCTGGTTGCCAACTACCGGGCCATGAAGGTTCGCCCCGGATCGATGGGCCGCCCCGTCCCCGGCTACGACGTAACGATCGTCGATGACGACGGCGAGACGATCCAGGCGGGAGAAGTGGGCAACATCGTCGTTCGGTGCGAACCGGAGCGCCCGATCGGCCTCTTCCCGGGCTACCACCAGGACCCGCCGGCTAATGACAACGCATTCCGAGGACCGTTCTACTTCACCGGGGACAGGGCCGCGATTGACGAGGACGGCTACTTCTGGTTCGAGGGCCGCGACGATGACGTCATCACTTCCAGTGCGTACCGCATTGGTCCGTTTGAGGTTGAGAGTGTGCTCGTCGAGCACCCCGCCGTGATGGAGGCAGCTGTGGTCGGCAAGGACGACCCCGAACGCACGCAGATCGTCACTGCCTTCTGCCTGCTCGTCCCCGGCCAGAAAGGATCACCAGAGCTCGCCCACGAATTGCAGGAATTCGTCAAACAGGGAACCGCCCCCTACAAATACCCTCGCGAGATCCATTTCGTCGACGAGTTGCCGAAGACGATCAGCGGCAAGATCCGGCGCTCCGAACTACGCGCAGAGCTCCGTTCTGAACGTTGACAGCTAGCGCGAAAGCAACGGACGCACTGAGCGATGCCGACGGGATTGGTCCTACGGAGCGTCCTGATGCGCATTAGGCCTCCTCCAGCCGATGCATGACGGACGGATTCCACCGAGGTGGAAGACGGTCGGCATCCGCATTAGCCGCCAGTCGTGCTCCGTCGTATCAGGAGCGCGCGTTGCTTGCCCGTCGCTGTGGTCCGGCGTGCCAAACTCCTTGGCTCCCAGGCGGAGCCGACCGTCCGCAACGACAAGGGGAAGCAGCGCTGTCCGAAGCTCGCGAACAATCGTCAGGTGGTGCGGCCGCGCGCCATTCGGTCGCGGGCGGGGTCGGTGGGGCGAGTGTGCCTGATTCGCCCGGCGAACCCGTCCGGCTCGTTCGCGACGTTTTGCTTCGCGATGGCTCGACGCTGCGGCTGCAGGCGCCAGGCCCGGCGGATTATGAGGACATAAGGGCGTTCTATGAACAGCTCTCTCCGCAGAGCACGTACTTCCGCTTCCACGGGATCGGACGCGCGGACATCGTCGCGCGAGCCGCCGTGGAATCGAGCGGCGTCGACCGCGTTTCCCTGATCGCACGTCACGCCGGGCGTGTGATCGCGGCGTGCAGCTACCAGGGGCTGCGCGAGCCGGGTGTGGCCGAGATCGCGTTGGCGGTGGCGGATGACGAGCAGCGGCGCGGGATCGGAACGCGGATGCTCGAGCAACTGGCGGCGATCGGGGCGGAGCGCGGGGTGCGCCGCTTCGATGCCGCGGTGCTGTCGGCGAACCGTGTGATGCTCAGCGTGTTTCGGAACGCCGGCTTCGCGGTCAACCGTGCGGGCCTCGAGGAGCTCAACGTGTCGGTTGACATCAACCCGGTCGAGGCGGTGGTGCAGCGGATCGATGAGCGCGACCATTTCGCTGCGCTCGCTTCGCTGCGGCCGATCCTTGCCCCTTCATCGGTTGCGGTCATCGGGGCCGCGGACACGCCGGGAAATGTCGGGCGCGCGTTGGTTGAGAACATCAGCAACGGCGGTTTCGGGGGTGTGGTCGAATGGGTTGACCCGGCGAGTGCAGTCGTGTCCGGGGGGCGGTCATTGCGGAGCCTGGACGAGCTTGAGGTCGCTCCGGATCTCGTCATCCTCGCGGTCGAGGGCGATGCCGTTCTGGATTTCGCGGCCGCGGCTGCCGCCAGGGGGGCGAAAGCGTTGCTAGTTGTCCCGGCTGGCCGAGAGCAGGACATCGAGGGATCGTCCTGGCTTGAAGCCAGGCTGCTGGACGTCGTCCGGGATGCTGGGCTGCGGCTGGTCGGCCCCAACTCGCTGGGGTTGATCAACAACGCGCCCGAGGTTCGCCTGAACGCGACGTTCACGGGCGCCTCCGTCAGCTCGGGGGCGCTGGCGATCTGCTCACCCTCAGGCGCGGTGGGGATCGGACTTCTTTCTCATGCGACAGCCCTCGGCCTCGGCGTCTCGCTATTCGCCTCGCTCGGTAACCGGGCCGATGTGTCGACCAACGACTTGCTCGAGTGGTGCGAACAGGACGAGCGGACAGCGGCCGTCATCCTGTATGTCGACACGTTCGGCAATCCCGAGCATTTCACGCGAATCGCGCGGCGGGTGTCACGGAACAAGCCCATACTTGCCATCAAGGGCCGACGGAGTGCCGCGCGGGTTCTCGCCGAGGCTCGCTCCCACACCGCGGCGGCGCTGCACGGCGACGAGGTCGTCGACGCCCTGCTGCATCAGGCTGGGCTGCTCCGGTTCCGCAGCGGCGATGAGCTGTTCAACGCGGCCGAGTTCTTCGAGCGCCAACCGCTGCCTGCCGGTCGGCGGATCGGAATCGTGAGCAACTCCGTTGGTGTAGCGACGATCGCCGCCGACGCGGCCGCTGCGCGGGGGCTCGAGGTGCGGGAAGCGGGCGACGCGCCAAACCCGCTCACCATGCCAATCGGCGCGGGACCGGACGATTACGGAACCGGAGTCACCAGGCTGCTTGGCGAGCCCTCGATCGACGCGCTGATGGTGTTCTACGTGGACGTTCACGAGGGAGACCCAGACGCCGTGTTGCAAACCATCTCGATGGCCTGTGCCGGGCAGCCCAAGCCGGCTGTCGCGTCCGTGGTGCGCTCCGACGGACGCCGGCGACCGCGCGCCCCCGCCGGAGTCCCCAACTTCTTGTTCCCGGAATCCTGCGCGAACGTGCTCGCCAGCGCGGTCGAGCGTCGCGAATGGCTGTCGCGGCCGCTCGGCGAGGTCCCAGACTACCCCGATCTTGACGGACCGGCGGCGCGGGCGATTGTCGAAGCATTCCTCGAGCGGAACCCCGCGGGCGGGTGGATCTCGCTCGGCGAAGCTGAGACCCTGCTGGCCACGCACGGGATTCCGATCGTCGCGTCGTACCCCTGCCGGGATCTCGAGCGCGCGGTCGCGGTAGCGGCGGAGATCGGCAAACCGATCGCCCTGAAGGCGGACTTCGAGGCGCCCGGTCCCGCGGGCGACATTGATGCCGTCCTACGTGGGCTGCTCGGTAGCGCGGCAATCAGAGGCGGCTGGCGGGAGCTGCAACGGCGGATGCGACTCGCCGGGTACCCATGGATCGGCGCGATCGTTCAACCGCTTTACGACCAAGGAGTCAGCGTGCTGGTAGGCGCGGTAGCCGATCCCGATCTTGGGCCGGTGCTGGCGGTAGGCCCAGGCGGACGCCAGGCAGGCCTCGGCCGCGGCACCGCGTTTCGGCTGCTGCCGCTCACGGACGCCGACGCCGACGAACTGATCGATGCCTCGCGGAGCGTGGCCGCCGAGCTGGATGGATTTCGCGGCAGCGAACCGCTCGATCGCCAATCCTTGCGCGAGCTGATCCTCCGTCTAGCGCTCCTGCTTCGACGCGTTCCAGAGGTGGTCGAAGCCGACCTCAATCCGACCCGCTGCACGACGACCGGTTGCCTAGTTCTTGACACGCGAGTGCGGATCGAACGCCGAGGCCCGATCGAACGGGTCAAGACGTGGTGAGCCGCTAGGGACGAGTCACGCCGGTCGTGTGATCCCGGCCCGGTCGCGCCGCCGCCGAGGTGGGAGGGAGTCTCGGGCGACGATCGCGGCCTGCCTCATCGCCTGTGCGCGATCCAACCCCGCCGCGGCGCGTCGGCGAACAACCCGCTCGACACCTCCATCACCGATGCTGCTCGCGTTAACTGAGGGTGCGCGCGTCGCTGCGGTCACGACCCCAACCCTACCTGGACCGTTGCCTCCCGGCGCGCTGTCCCGGCGGCCAGCCCCGAACGACAGGCGACGGCCCGCCCCGGTCGCCTTGCTTGCTCGCAACGTCGGAAACGAAGCGTCCGGCGGCACACGCCCAACGCATGCCGGGGACCCATGCGATCGCGCGCGTCGGGACCAGACTAGGACGATGCGCACGCTCGGAACGTCGCCAAGGCACCCGTCCGGGCGAGGCCGTCGTCGCGGCGGAGGGTCGGTTCCGTACTACCGGACGACCGTGGGCGACCGGCGCGCCGGAGTGTCAGCGGGGAGCGCCAGCTCGCGATCAGGCGCCAGGTGCGCCCGCAGGCGCGCGTCGTGGCTAGCGATGACCAGCGCCCCGGGCCAGGTTGCCAGCGCGGCCTCGAGCACCTCCACCGACTCGATGTCGAGATGGTTGGTGGGCTCGTCGAGCAGCAGGCAGGCTGCTCGACGGTGGGCGAGCACGGCCAGTTCGGCCCGGGTGCGCTCGCCGGGTGACAGGCTCGCTGCGCTGCGTTCAGCCTGCTCGGCATCGAGCCCGAACCAGGCAAGCGCACCGCGGGCGTCGGTCTCATCCAGTCCGGTGAGCTCGCGGACCGCAGTGCTGAGGCGACGCTCGGTGTCCAGTGTCGTGCGCATCTGCCCGAGTTGAGCGATGACCGCGCCGGGCGCCACACGGCGCACGCCTCCCATGGGTTCCAGGCCTCCCGCGAGGGTGGCCATCAGGGTCGACTTCCCGCTGCCGTTCGGGCCGCTGATCAGCAAGCGCTCGCGGTCCGCGATCGTCAGGTCGATCGGCCCCAGGGCCCAGTCGCCTCGTTGCCACTCGACGCCCTCGAGCGCGAGTACCCAGGACCGTCGCCGCTCGGCTGCAGTCAGGCGCAAGCGCAGCGCCGGGTCGATCCAGGGTTTGTCCGGGATCTCGACTCGCTCGCGGCGTGTGCCGACCTTGCGCGCGCGGCCGGCCATCTCCTCGGCGCGCATCTTGACCCACTCACGGGAGTGCTTGTCATTGTCGTGGCCGGTCCGCGAGCGGTTGATGCTGGCTTGGCTCCGACGGCGCATCTCACGCTCCGCGGCGACCAGCCTTCCACGTCGCGCCTGAGCCTGCTCGTACTCGGCAACCGCCCGTGCGCGAGCGGCGTGGCGCTCCCGTTCGTAGCTCCCATAGCCGCCGTGATAGGTCTTCGCTTCGCCGGTGCGGTGGTCGAGCGCGACGATCTCCGTGCACATGTCGGCCAGAAGTTGGCGGTCGTGGGCGACGATCACGATCCCGCCGGTGCGTGCGCCGATCAGGTCGCGTAGCCGTTCCAAGCCATCGGCATCGAGGTGGTTGGTCGGCTCGTCGAGCAGAACCACTTCGTGGCGGGCCATTGCGATCGCGGCCAATCCGACGCGGGCCGCCTGACCGCCCGACAGCGCGCCCATTGGTCGGGTGAGCAGGCCGGGTTCCAGGCCGAGGTCTCCAGCTACCGCCGTCAACCGTCCCTCGGCGTCGGCGCCGCCGAGCGCCAGCCAGCGCTCGAGCGCCTTGGCATGCGGGGCTATCCCGTCCAGGTCACCCTCCTGTAGCCGCGCGGCGCACCGGTCCAACTCCGCGCTCGCAGCGGTCAGTCCAACCGCCCCGAGGATCGCTTCGCGACCGGTCGGCGCTGCGTCTGGCGTCGGGCTCAGATAGCCAACTGTCCCCAGCGCCCGCACCGATCCAGCGTCGGGTCGCTCCGATCCGGCCAGGATCCGGAGCAGGGTCGTCTTGCCCGACCCGTTGGGACCGATCACCCCGATCCGGCTCTCGGCATCGACTCGCAGGGTGACGTTCTCGAGCACGGGACGATCGCCGTAACGTCGCTGGATGTTCTCTGCCACGAGCAAGGTCGCGGACATACACGCTCCTTCCGGGGTGAAGACATGTACGGAACATCCGCGAGCCCGCCGCGTGCGGCGAGATCAGTCATGGCGGATGTCAGCGAGCGTCACGCATGAAACGGCCGGAAGGCCGAGAGGCAAGATACCAAGCTGACGCAGCGCTGCGAAGCGACTGTCAGGTGACTGACACCGTCGACGATCTCGATCTTGTAGCGGTCGGCGGCATCCGCCGCACGGAGCGTCTCGAGTGCCACCACGCCGCCGAGCGGTGCTGGTCATTTGGATTCCTTTCACCCGCGCCGGTACTTGGCGACGGCGATTGGTAGGGACACGGCGATGATCACGACCGTCCAGATCAGGGCGCGGGTCACGTAATACGAGCTGGGGTGACCGAGCAGCGCATGCGCGTGCGATCCGAGCGTGAGCGACCTGACCGAGTCGACCATGTAGGTCAGCGGCTGGTGCTTGGCGAAGACCTGCAGCCAGGCTGGCATCGAGCTCACGGGCACGTAGGCGCTGGAGACGAACGCGAACGGGAACACGATCATGCCCATACCCTGGGCAGCCTGCGCGTTGCCGGCGAAGAGGCCCATAGTGATGAACACCCACTCGAACGCGAACCCGAACAGGATCACTAGCCCGGAGGCGGCCAGCCCATCGATCGGCGAGCCGTGAAGGCGAAACCCGACCGCGTACGCGATCGCCGTGGTGACCATGGTGCTCCAGGTGAAGATCGCGGTGTCGGCCAGGACCCTGGCGGTGAGCGCCGAACTGCGCGGTATCGGCAACGAGCGCAGCCGGTCGATGAAGCCCTGCTCCAGATCCTCGGCCATTGCCGCCGCGCTCCCGATCCCCAGGAAGAGCACGCCGGTGGCGATGAACCCAGGGACGAGGTAGTCGACGTAAGGCATCCCGGCGATGTGGATCGCGCCGCCGAACATGTAGCGGTAGATCAGGAAGAACAGGCCCATCTGGACCGTGGCCAGCACGATGAGCTGAGGGGTTCGCACGTAGCGCAGCAGCGCACGGCGGGTCACCGTCAAGGTGCTCTTCGCCAGGCCCGTCTGACCGCCGCTGGCCGCCGCGGGCGGATCGAGTGACGATGTGATGGTTGTCATGAGAACGTCGCCTTTCGGTGTCGTGTGCTACGCCGCGCGGGCGGCGGTCGCGTCGTGGTTGTCTTCTGTCCGGTGTGCGGTGAGGGCCAGAAAGACCTCGTCGAGGTTCGGCTGGCGCAGGGCGATGTCGTCGATCTCGACGCCGGCGAGGTGGACCGACCGCAGCGCTGTCATAAGCCCGTCGCCGCCCGAGTCGACGGGCACGCTCACCCGTCGGGTGGCCTCGTCGATGTGCGCATCACGATGGTCGAGCCGGCCCAGCATCTCGGCGACGGTGCCGAGGTCCCGGCCGTTGCGGACGTGAACCTCGACGACCTCGCCACCAATCCGGCGCTTGAGCTCGATGGGAGTGCCCGTCGCCACGGCTCGGCCGTGGTCGACGATCACGATCTGGCTGGCTAGATTGTCCGCCTCGTCGAGGTACTGAGTGGTCAACAGCACGTCGGTCCCGGCCTGCACCAGTCCCCTGATCGCGTCCCACAGCTCGATCCGGCTCCGCGGGTCAAGGCCGGTCGTCGGCTCGTCGAGCAGCAGCAGACGTGGAGACCCGACCAGGCTCGCGCCCAGGTCCAGGCGCCGGCGCATGCCGCCCGAGTACGTACGCGCGAGACGATCGCCGGCGTCGACCAGGCCGAGCTGCTCGAGCACCGCGGCAGCGCTTGCCTTGGCGGCTCGGCGGCTCTGCCCGAACAGACTGGCGACCATCTCGAGGTTCTCGCGTCCGGTCATCGCCGGCTCGATGGCCGCGAACTGACCGGCAAGCCCGATCGTGCGCCGCACCGCGGCAGGTTGTCGGCGCACGTCATACCCCGCGACCAGCAACGTTCCCTCGTCGAGCGTCAGCAGTGTCGCCACTGCACGCACGAAGGTCGTCTTGCCAGCGCCGTTGGGACCGAGCACGGCAACCACCTGGCCGGCGTCGGCGACGAGGTCCAGGCCGTCGAGCGCCTGCGTCTTGCCGAAATGCTTGGTGAGGCCTCGCGCCTCGATTGTCGGTGTCATCTAACTGTCCTCCGGGTTCTGGTTGTCGTTCTCGTCGATAAACGCGGCCGCGACCTCACGCAGCCACTGCTCACTCCACGTCAGTCGCCCCGCACACAGGTCATCGATCACGCCCCGGACCCAGCCGATCTCGGCGCGGAGCATCGCCTGCCGGTACTCCTCCTCGAGCAGGAACAGCCGCGGTAAGGCGGGAGGGGCGGCGGTCAGCTCCGCCTCGGTCTCGGCCAGCGTCGCCGCGAGCTTGGCCGCTCGCAGTTCCAACTCTGCCTGTGCCTCGGCAGGCGCAAGGCCGAACAGGATCGACACTGCGGCGATGAACTCGGGATACTCGCCTTCGGTGGCGGAGAGCATCTCGCGCAGCCATTGGCGGGCCAGCTCGCGTCCGGCGTCGGTGATCGCGTACACGGTCCGGTCCGGATAGCCCTCGATCCTCACGATCTCCGACACCTCGACCAGACCGTCGCGGACCAGACGCTCGATCGCCTGATACAGGCTCGCGCGTGAGCGGACGTTGACCACGCGGTCCTTGCCCGTGGCTTCGAACAGCTTCTGCATCCGGTAGACGTGCGTCGGCCCATCCATCAGCTGCCAGAGCACGATCAGCCCGAGCGAGGAACGGCGGGGAGTCTTCTTGGTCGTCGGCATGGCGAGCACCGTACTAGTTTCTTCATTACTAGTCAAGTCATTACTATAAGACTTCCTTCGGGCCTGCTGTCCCCCTCTCCCCCCCCCCTCCCCCGTCACTTGACTCTCTGTTGTGCTCTCGTCGCTGCCGCCGATGGATCACCTTCCCGATCACATGCCCCACTATCCCCCCTACCGTTCCCCCGTGGCCGCCCTCCCTCTCTGGTGTGCGATCCGCCCGAGCAGACGATCGCGGAGCTGAGCGACGCTCTGCTGGCCAGCCGCAGCGCGGTCACCGGCGCGCTGGACGTGCTGGAGCGTGTGCGCGCGATCCAGCGCTCACGAGCGGCGGGGGAGCGGATGGACCGCGTCCGCGTGGACTTCGCATCCGCCCAGTCGCACGGCTTCGACGTCTCCGAGTACCAGGAGTTGGGCGACCTCGCCAGGGAAGGCCTCGAGGTACTCAGGGACGCGCCGCCCGAGCGGCGGGCGACGCTGGTGGAACTGGCGGCGTTCTCGGACTGGCTGGTCGAGCGGACCCGCGCCCTACAGCAGGAGTGGGAGGCGCAGCGTGATGCGCTGCGCAAGTCGGGCGAGCTGCCCGAATAGCCCGAGTGTCGATGCCGAACCACACCAGAACCCGACGAAATCACTGAGAAACCATGACCGACGAAACCATGACCGACATCTCTTCCTCATCCGCGATCACCGCCTTCGACGTACGCATGTCCTTCGGCGAGAACGTCGTCCTCGACGGTGTGGACCTGACCGTTGCGCAGGGCAGCGTCTTCGCGCTCCTTGGACCCAACGGGGCAGGCAAGACGACGATGGTGCGGATCCTCGCCACCCTGCTCCAGCCCGACCACGGCGAGATCCGGGTCGCGGGGCACGACGTGGCACGCGAGCCCGACGCCGTGCGCGACGCGATCGGAGTTACGGGGCAGTTCTCGGCCGTCGACGAGCTGCTCACCGGACGCGAGAACCTGGCGCTGATGGCCGACCTTCACCACGTCGCACGCGATAAGGCGGCCCGGCGAATCAGCGACCTGCTTGAGCGCTTCGAGTTGGTCGAGGCGGCTGACCGGATGGTCGCGACGTATTCCGGCGGGATGCGCCGCCGACTCGACCTGGCGATGACGCTGATGGGCAGGCCACAGGTCATCTTCCTCGACGAGCCGACTACCGGCCTCGACCCGCGCAGCCGCCGCACCATGTGGGAGATTGTTCACAACCTCGTCAGTGACGGCACCACGGTGTTCCTCACCACGCAGTACCTCGACGAGGCCGACCGGCTCGCCGATCGCATCGCGATCCTCGACCGAGGACGCATCGTCGCGCAGGGAACCGCCCAGGAGCTCAAGCGGCGGATCCCGGGCGGCCGCGTCGACCTGAGTTTCGCCGACGGCGCCGCGCGGCTCTCGGCCGCCACTGCTCTCGACCTTCCAGTCCGCGACGACGAGGCCCTCACCCTGCAGATCCCCACCGATGGCAACGTCGCGACCCTCCGCCGCGTCCTACGCGATCTTGATGAGGCTGCGGTCGATGTCGACGGTCTCGCCATCCACACCCCCGATCTCGACGACGTGTTCTTCGCCCTCACGGGCAGACAAGACCACGCAGAACAACCCACAAACGACGAGGAGGCCGCCTGATGACCGGCTGCGCGATTCGCGCACGATGCTGCGACGCAACCTGCGCCACCTGCAACGCTACCCCGGCCTCTCGCTGTTCCCGATCTTGGGGCCCGTTGTGTTCCTTCTGCTCTTCGTCTACGTGTTTGGCGGCACGCTCGGCGACGGCATCACCACCGGCGGGGGACGCGGCACCTACGTCAACTTCCTCACCCCCGGGATCCTCCTGTTCACCGTCTTGGGCGCGGCCAATACCACCGCGATCTCGGTGGCCAAGGACATGAGCGAGGGCATCATCGCCCGCTTCAAGACGATGCGAATCTGGCGACCCGCGGTACTCGCCGGCCACGTCCTCGGCAGCCTGATCCTGACCCTCATCAGCCTCGCGGTCGTCATCTCCGTCGCGCTACTCATCGGCTATCACGCCAGCGTCAGCCCACTCAGGTGGCTGGCCGCCCTCGGGCTGCTCGTACTGCTCGCGATCGCGCTCATCTGGCTGACGGTCGCCTTTGGCCTAAACGCCAAGAGCGTCGAGACCGCGAGCAACATGCCGATGCTCCTCATCCTCCTGCCCTTCCTCAGCAGCGCCTTCGTACCAGTCGCCTCCATGCCCGCAGGCTTGCGCTGGTTCGCCGAGAACCAGCCCTTTACGCCGATCACCAACACCCTGCGCCGCCTGCTCGCCAACCAGCACGTCGGCGGCGTCGGAATAACCGCGATCGTGTGGTGCCTTACCATCACCGCCGCTGCGTATCTGTGGGCGAGATACCTCTATAACCGGCGAGAAGCCAGATAAGTGATCGGACCGTACAGCCAGGACAGCACGCTGAGCGGCCCGTCCACCCCCTTATCGCCCGGGATTCCGGCAGCGAGGCCCCGCTGCATCTGCCGGATCGATGCACCACCGGATTCTGCCTAAGCAGCTGACGGGCAACGGCAACTCTCACCACGCGCGCAACAGCTCTCACCAGGCCGCGCGAATCGCTCTCACCGAGGGGCGCATGCCTACGGTGGCGCCGACCCTCGCCGGCAAGGCAGCTGCCCTCAGCGCGGAGTAGAGTCGGCGTCGTCCGGTCCGAGTGGTGGGCGCGAAAGGCCCGACGCAGTTGAACACGCACGACAGTGACATCCGAGCCCGCCCGCCGCCGGCGGTCCGCGCCCGCGCGGCCCGGCGCGGCCGCGAGCGCCGGCGCGTCCTCGGCGAGAGTCCTGGCGCTGCAGCGCAGGGCCGGGAACCGGGCGGTTAAGCAGATCGTGGCGCGGACTCCGGAGACGTGGTACCGGGGCGAAGCGCCGGGCGTCCCGCGGGCGCGGATCGGCGGATCGGTGCACGATCTCACCGACGGCCTCTACTTCACCGACAGCGCGCAGGCGGCACAGGGGTACGCGGACCTACGGGCCGGCAAGGCCGGAGGCGGCAACGCGCTCGAGGTGACGTTCGAGCGGCGCTCGCTCGGCAAGGTGCTGGACCTCCCGGCCATGCCCGCGTGGGAGCAGTCCTGGCGGGCAAGCCGCCCGTCGCCTCGATGGGCCGGACGTGGCGCGAGTACATGGCCCGCGGCACGGAGCCATACAACGGCGGCTTCCGGACGTTCCTGCACCAGCAGAAGCTCACGCTGGCCGACTACGATGCGATCGTCGCCGAGGACCTGATCCGGAACCCCGGCGCCCGCCAGCTCGTGATCGTGAACGAGAAGGTCGCCGAGCGGATCGACGACCGGCTCGTGCGCGTCGCCGGCTCCGGCACCGCGCCGCCGGCGACCACGCCCGCGACCCCGCACACCCCCTCCGCGCCCGGCGGCGGTGGCGGGGCCGGGGGTTCCCGCGGTGGCGCCGACGCCGCGGGCCCCGTGATGGAGAGCGCCGAAGGCCGGGTGACGATCTACCGGGCCATGGGGGGCGACGAGGCCGCCGAGCTGATGCGCTTTGGAGAGTTCGGTTACTCGCCGCACGGGGCGGGCAAGTACTTCGCGTTCACGCGCCAGGATGCCGTCAACGCCGGCGCGAAGCTTTACCCCGAGGGGGCCACGATCGTGAAGACCACGGTGCCGCGGTCCTACCTGCCGGCGTCAATCGATACACCCGAGATCGTCAAGCACCCACACATCCCGGCGCGCGGTGGCCGGGCGGCGATGGCCGAGGGCGAGGTGCACGTCTTCTACGACCCGCGCGCCGGCGGCTGGAGCGTGCATGTCGACGATGGTGCACTCGATGTCCTCAACGCCGAGATGACGCACCCGGAGATCCTCAGCTCACCGGCCGCCACCGTCCCGGCCAGCCCGGCCCCGCCCGTGTCGACGCCCCCCGCAGGGAGCGGTGGCACTACCGACCGCGTTCCCGATGAGGCCACCGTGGCCGCCGAGCGGGTCGGAGATGACGCCGCCGCGGACATCGCCGAAAAGGCCGCCGGTACGGCGGCAGAGGGCCTGACCTTCGCTGAGACAGTCGGGGCTGCGTTCGAGGCGATCAGCCCGCTCCTCGACGTGCTGTTCCTGGCCGAGGCCGGATACGCGATCGGTAAGGCGCTGATCTTCCACAACCCGGCGGAGCTGGACCCCGAGCAGGTGAAGTTGATGCACCTGATGGACACGAACGTCATGCAGCCGGCGTTCAAGGCCCTACAGCCGCACGAGCAGGAGGCCCGCAGGCTCGCACTGCACGACCCCGAGCGCGACGTCTACGCCAAGGTGACGATCACGATCACCTACGGAGCCGACGGAGCCGTGTCGCAGGACAAAAGCGCCAGGATGGTGTACGACGACGAACACCTGGAGGATGTGCAGTTCGACACCGTGTCGGTCGGCCACGACTCCGCGACAGCGAAGAAGGACGGCGGCGAGACGCACCACTACGCCGATTACAAGGACCACCGGCGTCGCATGCAGGTCGTCACCTTCCCGATCCTGCTCAACCCGCTCGGCCAGTCGCGCGCCCTGCGCCGCTGGGCCGCGATGCGTGCGAACGCCGCCCATGCGATCGCCCACGGCCTCTCCGCCCGCTCGATCGCCGAAGGGACGCATTGGGTCGGCGACCACATGGGCCCGGGCGGCTACGACTGGACCTACCTCGACGACCGCGAGGAGGCCCACCGCAAGAAGGCGATGGGACCGTCGCACCGCGCCGAGGTCGAGCTGGCGGCGAAGGTCGCGTTCACCGAGGCGTACATCGACGCGGCGAGCGATCACATGGACCAGCCAGCGGTGAAGAAGCTCTACGACGACGCCGTGCAGTACTACGAGGAGTTGAAGCTGACCACGATCGACCCGTTGTACGGGCCCGTCACCAAGAAGCCCCAGCAGAAGGGCTTCCAGCTGAAGCCGCGCTAAGGGCCCTCTAACGCGTCCCCGCGGCGTCCTTGTCGGCCGATGTCGTGCGGTCCGCAGAGGTCACACGGCGTCATTGTGTGCCAGCGAGGCAGATCGGGCGGTAGGTGCGGTTGGGCAGGACGTCGCGCCATTCCGCGCGGGTGAGGTTGCGTCCGGCGACACCGCACGCGAACTGCTCCCAACTCCGCACGTCCATTGGCCACTCGATGCCGTCGGAGATCAGGTTGATCAGGAGCCGCCCGTTGGGCTCGAACAGCACGGCCGGAACGGTCCCTGGGTAGGGGCCGAACGTGTTACCCACTCGCGCGCGTAGCCGGAGGTCCCAGACGCTGGCGGTGTGGTCAGCTGAGGCGACCACGACCCTGCGCCCGTCGGGCGAGAACGACACCTGAGAGATCTCGCCGGTCGCGACCTGGATCGGTGGCGCGGTCGGCCTGCCGCTGCGCGGGTCGAATAGCAGGAGCTGGCCGCTTTCGGTACCGACGCCGAGCAGCCGCGAGTCTGGCGCGATGTCGAACGCGGTGGCGTCGACGCCGTCACCCGGGCCAAGGAGCTGCCGGCCGGTGCGAGCGTCCCATGCGACCAGCGTTGACCCAGAGCCGGTCCAACAGCAGCCGAGCGCCACGAGCTCGCGTCCGTCGCGACTGAACTCCACGCCACTCGGTCCATACGGGAGGGCATGGCTCTGCAGCACCGTGCCGGTCGAGATCCGTACCAGCTCGACACGGTTGTTGGAGAAGTCGGCGGGGCTGGTCTGGACGGCCAGAAGCTTGCCGTCAGGACTAGCGGCCGTCCACCACACCGGTTCTGCGAACCGCAGGGTGCGCGTGACGCGACCGGTGCCCACGTCCCAGAAGCTGACCCGCCGGTTGACCCCGCCGGTGACGAGCGTCCGTCCGTCGGGCATGAACGAGATCGCAGCGGCAGTAGGTCCGTCCCGGGCGGGCAGCGTTCGCGCCAGCCGCAGCGTCCGCAGATCAACGATCGCGATCGTCCCGTCATTCTGGTCTGTCGCCATCAGCGACGACTGCCGATTGATTGCCATGCAGGGGGTGTAGCCGCATCCCTCCTCAGGAGTGTTCCAGCGGAACGCCCGTCCCAGGCGGCGCCCCCCGGAGAGGTCAAAGGCTGCGAGGCTGCCGTCCTGCTGGCCGGAGATGAGGATCTCCGTGTTCGGGTCAAGCGCCGACAGCGAGCGCGGGCCCGCCTGCGCCACGTAGCTCTGGGTGATCTTGCCCGACGCGCGATCCCAGACGTGCACCCCATCCGTGGCCGCGCCGGCGATCTCCGCACCGTCAGGAGTGAACGCCAGGCTCCGGATCCAGTGGTCGGGCAGGTTGGCGAGCAACGCCCGACGGCTGCCTGTGCGCAGGTCGAGCAACACGATCCTGGCGCTCTGGTCCCCGCTGCTTGGACTGTTCTGGCCAAGCGCGACAGTCCGGCCGTCCGGAGCAAGCGCGGGCAGTCCACCGAGCGGGAACCGGCGGAGGATCCGGCCCGTGGCCGGATCCCAGACCAGCGTGTCGCCCTGTTGTGCGGACGTGAGCAGGGCACCGGCCGGGATGAAGACCACGTGCGGATCGGCCTGGCCCGGACGCAGCGGGTAGCGCCGCTCCCACCGCGTATGCCCGGTCGAGGCGTCGAGCATCACGAGCCGCGCAGCCGTGGGATTGTTCCCGCCGGGGTCGGTGTCCTGCGTCACGGCTACCTGCCTGCCATCCGGCGAGTACGCGACGGCCTCGAAACCGATCGGTGGCTGCGGCACGGGCCCGCTCCACGCCCGCACGCGCCGCGCCCGGCGCCGGCCCACATCGATCGCATACAGCTCTGACCGCTGGGCGCTGATCGCCAGGACCATCAACGTATGACCGTCCGGAGAGAAGCTCAAGGCACGCTCGCCCACCGGCCCGTCAAGTCGCACGACCGGCCCCCGCGGCCTCCAACTAGCGAGATCGATGAACCGAACGGTCCCCGAGGAATCTCCAACCGCCAGCAGCCGTCCGTCCGGGCTGACCCGAAGCGCGGTGACCTCCACGCCGGATGGCCGGATCAAACGGATCAGGGCGGCGTTCTGCTGCAAATCGGCGAACAGATCGCTACGCGTCTCCAACCGATCCTGGAGCCTGACCCCGGCCACCGCGAGCAACAACGAGTGATCTACATTCGGATCCGCCAGCGCTTCCGCTCCGAGCCGCTCGGCGTCGGACGTGAGGGCCTGTGCCTTGGCGGTGTTATCGGCGTGGATCGCGTCACCGCGGGAGATCAGCGCGAACACGAGCAACGCGATCGAGATGGCCGCCACGCCGAGGCTCACCGCAACCAGGTTGCGCAGCCTCCGCGCCGCGATCGCCCGTGCCGCGATCACGTATTCGCTGTCGAGCGCCGTAGGACCCGGGTCCTTGCCGGCCCCGGCGGCCAGCCAGCCCTCCGCGGCGGCCAGATCCGCGCCGCGCAGGAGGAAGCTACGATCGCGGCCCGCCTGCTCCCACTCGAGCGCCTTGACCGTCAGCCGCGTGTGCTCGCGCTCCCACTCAAGGTCACTGTCAAGCGCGGTGACGACTCGGTCAACACTCGTGTCGAAGTCAGCGTCGTCCGTGGCCGGAATCCAGTTTCGAAACCGCACCTCGTCAGGAACCTCCGCACCGTCCACCGGCCTTCGCGCCAGCGGCACGATCCGCTTGTTCAACTCTGCCGCGCGCCTGACCTCCTCCCGGCAGAACGAGGAGCAAACCGACTCCGGGCTGATCACGAACACGAACGCGGCGCTGTCCTCCACCGCCCGGCGCAACGCCTCCGGAAACACCTCCGCGTCGCGGATCCCCTCCACGTCGATCCAGACTTCCTTGCCTCGAGCACGCAGCGCAGCCGCTAGACGGCCGACGAACTCCCCGTCACGCCGCGAGTAAGAGACAAACACCTCAGGCACGCTGCTACACCCCTCGATCGCGAGGCTCATGCTAGCGCCAGAGCCTTGTCAATGTGCGTTACCGACCAAACCCGCACCGACGCCCGGCCCGATCTGAGAACGGTCGTCCGCATGGGCGAATTCTCACGGTTGACTGACCGCCGGCTTAGCCGCGCCGGGTACGATCCGATCGGATCTTGGGCCTACCGTAGTTCTTCGCACGACCTCGCCGACGATGTCCCAAAGCTCGATCGAGAACGAGACGGCGCCCGGCGCCGATGCCGCTTTGAGCGCTCAGGACGAGCCGTCCTCATCGGCCGTTCCGATGAGCCCTGCCGACGTGGCGGCGCGTCGGGAGCGGCAGCGCGAGCTTGTGACGAAACGACGACGCCGACGCCGACGCATCTTGATCGCGTTGCCGTTCCTCGGCCTTTTGTCGTGGGCCGTCGTTTCGTACACGGCCTGGATGGTGCTGCCTACCAGCATGTCGTGGTCAGAACGCAGCGTCGAATGGGTGCGAGCTGATGTGCCGTTTGGCAACTGGCTGGTCGACGAGACAGAGCACATCTACTACACCATGAACGCACCACAGAAGGGCGGCCCGCAACTGAAGAGGCTGCCTGGAATCGGGCTGACAAGCGGCGCACCCGTCGCGACGCGGCGTGCACCATGGCCGGGGCGCATCAGGCCGATCTTCCCCCACCCGCTGCCCGGTGAGGGGGTTTGGAGGCCGACCGGTCCTGCGGTCGACGGTGGCCCACCGGTGCTGGTGACGACCTTCCGTTCCGAGCTCGATTATCCGCGAATCGTCGCGTACGTCGCCTGGTTCGATCACACGCGCACGGCGATGGCGTACTACCCAGGTCGCTACGAGCCGCCGAACGCGGCCGTACGTGGGCCGATGATGGTCCCGCACGACCAGCGTTGGAGGCTACTCGCGACCTTCAACGGCGGCTTCACGTACGTGGATGGCAACAACGGCTCGGCCGACAACGGCCGCACGAACGAGCCGCTCAAGGACGGCAATGCGACGCTCGTCGGCTATCGGAACGGTCGCATCGCGATCGTGAGATGGAGCGGCGGCCCGAACGCGGGACCGGACGTCGCGTGGGCCCGCCAGAGCCTCGCTCCCATCGTGTGGAACGGACAGCTGAACCCGCTGTTGGACACCGACCCGAACAGCCCGCAATGGGGATACACACTCGGCGGCGTCACCCGCGTTTGGCGCACGGGCGTCGGCGTCGACCGGCGTGGCAACCTCATCTACGCCGTCGCTAACGACCAAACCGTTATCACGATCGCAAAGATCCTCCAGCACGCGGGCGCGGTGCGGGCGATGGAGTTCGACATCAACCCTGAATGGCACACGCTGATCACTTACGGCCACCGGTACGGTCTCGACCCCAAGGTGGTCGAGCCCCAGCCGATGCAGCCGCCCACCCGCTATCTCGTCCCAGACGACCGTGACTTCATAGCCGTCTACCGGCGGCTCCCCGGTCCGATCTCCGTGCCCTTCCAGTAGCGAACTGCACCCCCAGGGCGAGACAACCCGAAGCCCGACAACGCGTGGCCGACATTGTCCTGGAGCGTCAGCTTTTGGTCTTCGACGCCGCGAGATCGGCCGAGCCGCCACGAGTCAGAGCGAGTGGATTAACCACCCGGTCGTAGAGCTCCTCGGTGACTCCGTTGTCGAGCGCAGCCTCCTTCAGTGTCAGGTCATGGTCGATCGCGTAGTGGGAGATGACCGACGCCTTGTCGTAGCCGATGATCGGCGACAGCGCGGTCACCATCATTACCGACCGCCTGATGTTCTCGTCGAGCTTCGGCTGGTTGAGCTCCGCGCCCTCGATCATGAACTCGCGGAAGTGGTCGCACATGTCGGCCATGATCAGCGCCGAGTGGAGATAGTTGTTGATCAGGATCGGTCGGAACGCGTTCAATTCGAAGTTCCCCTCCGAGCCGCACACCGTCACCGCCACGTCGGAGGAGATGATCTGAATGCAGACCATCAGCATCGCCTCGGCCTGGGTCGGGTTGACCTTGCCCGGCATGATCGACGAGCCCGGCTCGTTGGTGGGCAGGATCAGCTCGTGAATCCCGGTCCGCGGGCCCGAGCCGAGCCACCGCAGGTCGTTGGCGATCTTGAACAACGTCACCGCCGCTGCCTTCAGCCCTGCGTGCGCGCGAACCATCCGATCGAGCGTCCCCTCAGCTGTGAACTTGTTTGCCGCGGTCTCAAACGGCGCGCCGGTCATCGACGCGATCTCCGCCGCGACCTGCTCGCCGAATCCGGCCGGAGCGTTCAGTCCCGTCCCGACCGCGGTCCCGCCCATGGCGAGCCTCAAAAGCCCGTGGGTGGCGTGCTCGACCTCGGCGATCGCGTCATCTAGGGCTCCCACGTATCCGGACCATTCCTGACCGACCGTCAGCGGGACGGCGTCCTCCAGGTGGGTGCGGCCGATCTTGACCACGTCGGTCCACTTGCGCGACTTGCGCTCGATCGCATCGCGCAGCCGCCGCAGTGCCGGGATCGTCTTATCCGTCGCCAGCCTGTAGGCGGCTATGTGCATCGCCGTCGGGAACGTGTCGTTTGAGGACTGACCCATGTTGACGTGGTCGTTGGGATGGACCGGCTCCTGCGAGCCGAGCATCCCCCCGACCAACTGGATGCAGCGGTTTGAGATCACCTCGTTGACGTTCATGTTCGACTGAGTGCCCGAACCGGTCTGCCACACGTACAACGGGAAGTCGTCGTCCAACGCGCCACTGATGACCTCGTCGCACACCCCCTGAATCAGCCTGCCCTTCCACGCGGGCAGCCGACCGGCGCGCGTGTTGACGATCGCCGCAGCCTTCTTCACGTACCCGTACGCGTCGTAGACCTCCTTCGGCATCCGGTCGTTGCCGATGTTGAAGTGCTCAAGGCTTCGCTGCGTCTGCGCTCCCCAATACCTGTCGGCCGGGACCTCGAGATCCCCCAGGCTGTCGAACTCCCTCCGGGTACCGGTCGCGTCCAGGCCGATCGGCAGGTCAAGAATTTGCGGTGGTGCCTCGCTGGTGGCTGTCATGTCGTGACTCCTTCTGCGGATCTTGGGGCTGCAGGTGCGCGCCGCCCGGTAGCGGCACGCACCACTGCGTGATGGTCGCCGTCAGACCTCGAGCGGCCGGTACGTCGCCTGCCACATCGCGTCCTGCACCGTCTCGACCGGGTCATCGAGAGGCTGCGCTACGCCGTCTTCGACCGCGCGCTTGGCGACGGCTACGGCGACGGTCGCGGACACCGCGCGTAGGTTCTCGACCTGCGGCAGCAGTCCGGCGCCCGGCCTGGTGACCTCGACGAGCCCCGCGATCGCCTGTGAGGCGGCGAACAGCATCCCGTCGGTGACGTGGGTCGCGTTGGCCACGATCGTGCCCAGGCCGATCCCGGGGTAGATGAGAGCGTTGTTGGCCTGGCCGATGACGTAGTCGACGCCCTTGTACGGGACCGGGGGCCATGGCGTGCCGGTGCCGACCAGCCCACGACCGTCGGTCCACTTAATTACATCGGCCGGAATCGCCTCGATCCGGTCGGTGGGGTTCGAGAGCGGGAAGATCAGCGGTCGCTCCGCGCCTCTGGCCATCTCGCGAAAGACCTGCTCGGTGAACGCACCGCCGACGGTCGACGTCCCGACGAGGACCGTGGGATGGACCTTGGCGACGACCTCGGCAAGATCGATCGTCCCGTCGGCGCCCCAGTCCGAGACCTCGGAGCGCGGGCGCGCGTAGCCCTGCTGAAAGTCGCGCAGGTCGGCCATGTCGTCGACCAACAGCCCCTGCTTGTCGACGCACCAGAACCGACTCGTTGCCTCCTCCTCGCTGAGGCCGTCGCGGATCATGACCGCACGGATCTGATCGGCAATCCCGACTCCGGCGGTGCCGGCACCGAAGATCACGACCCGCTGCCCACTCGGCCTGGCGGCGGCCACGCGCATCCCGGCCAGGATCGCGGCGACCGTGATCGCGCCGGTGCCCTGCATGTCGTCATTGAAGATTCGCGCCTTATCGCGGTACTCGGTGAGGATCCGCCGCGCGTTGGAAGGACCGAAATCCTCGAAATGCAGAAGCGCATCGGGGAACAGCCGGCTCGCCGTCTCGACGTACGCCGCGATCAGCTTGTCGTAGCGCTCGCCGCGCACCCGGCTGTGACGGTTACCGACGTACATCGGGTCATTGAATAGCGACTCGCGATCGGTACCGACGTCGAGCGAGACCGGAATCACCCGGTCCGGGTGAATCCCGGCCGCGGCTGTGTACACCGCCAGCTTTCCGATCGAGATGTCCATCCCGTTCGCGCCCCAGTCGCCGATCCCGAGGATCTCCTCGGCGTCGGTCGCCACCAGCAAGTCGACGTCGTCGGCGCCCAGCCCGTAGTTCCGAAACGCCGTCTCGGCGCCGTCGACGTCGTCGATCGACAGGTACACGCCGTCAGGCCGCTGGAACTCATGGCTGTATTGCTCGATCGCCTGCGCCACCACCGGGTCGTAGACGACCGGCAGCATCTCTGGCAGGTGGTCCCCGAGCAGCTTGTAGTACAGAACCTCATTGCGGTCATGAAGCGCGGCGAGAAAGTCGTTCTTCGCCAGGTCAGTCGGCTGCGCGTCATACTGCTGATACGAGCGCTTGGCCTGCTCCTCTAAGGACAGAACCCCCGCCGGCAACAAGCCCTCCAGACCCAGCGCCGACCGCTCCTCGGCGGTGAAACCGGTTCCCGGTTCAGATGCGGATCGCGCAACACGTCCCGGCCGTGCAGGGCCTGACTCGCTCGCGCGCCGTCGCTCGTCGTCCGCTTCACGTCACTGATCGCCATGGGTTCCTCCCGTGAGTTCCGGTGGATTGATGATCGACTGGCGACGAAGCCTCGCTCGCACCCCGGTGAGCCCAGGTCGCACGGGTGGGTTGACTGTCAACCAGGGCGGCTCGTCGCCGGTGGACTCCGAGGCGATCCGTGGGTTCGACGCCCTGCTCGGCGGTTGTGCTCAACGCCCCAGACCGCAAAACGTCCCGGCCGTCGGGTGTCCCTCCGCCGGGTTCCCAGCCCGATACCAAGTCGGACTCGACGCGCGAGTCGCTTCATCGCACCGCGTCGCGAGATGCGGCGCCTGTCCCGATTGTCCTTCCAGCGCCGACATAACACCGCCTACCTCAGCGAACAGAGCCAATCATCTCTCTATTGGGCGCGACGGTCAAGACTATGCTCGCTAAACGCGTCGCCCGGCGCCTCGGAGCAGCTCGCCCGAGCGAGCACCCTGTCCGCGGCTCTGCGGCTATACCTCGATCGGAAACTCGTGGGATTGCGCCGGCGGAGATTCCATCGCTGCCGTGGCGTCAGAGATCAGGCGCCGAAGCGCTCCCGGCTCGCCGGCGTTATACAGCGGGCTTTGGTGTCCGTTCGTGATGATCTGCTCGGCTAGTGCGATTCCTTTCGGTAGCACCGGCTCCGAGCTTGTCAGGTGCTCGATCATCGCGGTGATCGCATCTTCGGCGTCGAGCACCGCCCCTCGGCGGATGATGACCATGTGTGACCGGGACATCGCCGGCCGGCGCGCCTCGGCGACGATGCGGCGCATCGTGCGGGCGAGCGTGTTGCGGTTCCGCCGGCTGGTGAGCTGAGCGGCACGTAGCTCGAGCTCGGGCCGAGTGCTCGGTTCGGCGCCTTCCCCCAGCGCGCGGGTCAATTCGCCGCGTCGAGCAGCGGTGCGGAGCCGCAACGACACCGAGCGCGAAAGGCCTGTGCCGGAGCCGGTAGGACGAAAGTCATCGGGCGACGCGTCGTAAGGACGGCCGCGGTGAGGATTTGCAATCGTGGGCATGTGAAACTCCGAAAATGAGCGGTACTGTGGTGGGCCTCGTTCCACGGATCCCGCGTCTACATCCGAGGCGCACCCTCAGGAGTCTCAGCGTAGGTGGGGCGCTGTGACGAAACCGTGAAGATCCGGGCCGGTCGCATACCGATTCTGTGAAGGCGCAGAAGCTCGTTGACCGCTCCGTGAGTTGGGTCGATGGGCGACGATTCGGCGTGAGGGGATCGAACTCAGACTGATCTCGTGACGGGAGAGCGGTCCGGTGTCGATAGCGCTGGTGCTTCTGCCCTCACGCAACGGGCTCGCGGAGCGCTCCCTACCGAGTCGTTGCCCTAGCGCGCGAGGAGGGGGATACTCGGCGCGTGCGTAAATTCGAGCTCGAGCGTGACGAGCGGCCGGAGAAGCGAGCACGCGCTGCGCCGAAGCGGAACGGGTACGAGGTGCTCGCGCTTCAGCGCTCGATCGGCAACCGCGCTGTGCGGCAGTTGCTCGCCCGCGACCCGAACGTCTGCGTGGACGTGCCGCAGCTCTGCTTGCCCGCGCCTGAGAAGAACGCGTGCGTCGTCGGCGAGCCCGACACGCCGACGCCACCCGTGCCGACGACCGTGCTACCAACCGCTCCCACGACCGGGCCCGTCGCCGACGTCGCGATCCCCGTCCCGTTCACGGAGATCGTCGACGACCGCAAGGTCAAGGAGCTGACCCCCGACGGCGACTTCACCGCGATCGCCGAGCTGAAGCGCTTCGCCGGCGCACTTGCCGACGAGTACCTGAGCCGCCAGCGCGCGGACACCGCCTACGGCAAGGCGACGCGAGCGAAGATCGCCGCCACACTGCTAAAGGCGCTGCAGGACCAGGCACGTGCCGACGCCGGCGGCAAATACGACGCCGAACTCCCAGAGGGAGCGAAGGCCGACAAGAAAGCCCGCGACGCCGCGATCAAGGCGGCGGTGAAGGCCGTCGTGGCGCCCGCCGACGCGGCCGTCGACGCGAGCCTGGCGACAGCGCGCGACGACCAGGTGAAGGCATTCGCCGAGAGCTGGGATGCCCACATCAAAAGCCCACAGGCACCGAACCTGAAGGTCTCGACCCTGGCCAACGCCTGGATGCGCAATCGACAGGAGGAGCTGCTGGTTGTCACCGAGACGGTCAAGCGCGCCGCCGGCCAGTTCAACATGTGGGGCCGCAGTGCGATCCCCGGGCTGGTTGGCTTTCCCGAGCACCTCGACGAGGACGAGACCGCGCACTCGCTCTCCGAGGCGCCCGGCGGTCACGACGGCGGCAAGGTGGGACACGTTCACGAGGCGACGATCAAGTTCGTGACAGCGCTCAACAAGCGCGCCCCGACCGCAACGTTCGAGACCTATCACAACCACGGCTCGTGGCCGCTGATGGGCCGCGGGCTCTCGGTCGACTGCTACATCAGCGCCGGCGTCACCTCGCGGCAATTCTGGGAGCGCCCGAAGGTGGCCGAGTTCCTCGACGCGATCGAGGAGACCGCAAAAGACCTCGACTACCGCTACTTCGCGATCTACAACGACTTCGCCGTCGAGAAGTACGTCAACGAGAAGGCGACGTACGGCAGCGCCGGATTCGCCGGCGGCCTGGACAAGGGCAAGTCGCTGAACTACCACGGCGGCGGGCTGAAGCTGCACGTGCACCTCGACCTCGTCCCGCCCGAGATGCGAACGGCTCCACCCGAGCCGCCGAAGACGCCCTAGACAGACGATCGCCGCGAGCCAGGCCGACTGCCGCGAGCTCACCGGCGAGCGCTTCCTGGACGCTGTGATCAGCGCGAGCTCGGCATTGCGCTGCCGCGTCTCCTCGATCGCACGCGCTCGCGAGAGGGCGGCGCCGACATGCTGGCCGACAAACGCGAGCAGCTCCTCGTCCTGCTCCGAATAGCGAACGTTCGGCAGGTACGACTGCATGGCGAGGACGCCGACCGTGCGGCCGTCCGGTACAGGGCCACCTGCACCTTGGCGGCGTGCGCGTGCTCGGCCTCGACGGCCTCGAGCTCTGCCAGCCGGCGGCGCGCCTCGGCGAGCTCGGCCGAGACGTCGGCGGAGGGATTCATCCCACGTCGATTCCGAGGCTGGGCATGACGGGAAGTATCTCGCGGGGCCGAGGAGTCGTCCAGGCACGCTGGGATAGGGTCGGCAGCTGGGTGGGAGGCCTGTGCTGAGTTCTTGCCTGAGCTGACGTCGACGGATGACGCGGTTTATCGCGCGGCTGGCGGAGATCGGGAGATCCCGGATTTCCTCCTCGGTTGTTGCACTACGCGGCGAACGCGTGCTCTAGCCAGCCACGGCTGGCGTACGCGTATGGGTGGTAGAAGGCGATCAGAGCGTCCTCGGGATCAACAACATCGAGCTCGAAGAACTCGCCCGTCCGCTCGTCCTCGACTGCGACGAAGACGCGGTTCGTGAGCGAGTTCCACAGCAGCCTGACATCGATTCCGTCCTTGATGCGCTGATCCAGCTCGTGGATCGTGGGATCGGTGGTTGTGCGCATGTTGGTGTCCTCCGATGCTCTCACTTGTGGTCGTGGTATCTGGTGGTTAGGACTGCGTTCGGGGCCCGAACTCATCTCATAACGAGAGACGCAATTGCGCTCTCGAATGTGACGGACACGCGACAACGGTTCCTGGCATGAGGCGGATGGTGCGGTTCATCTGGCACCCCGCGCGAACTGGAAGTCCCTGCGCGACCGGGTCCAAGCAGTCGTGCTCGCCTACGAAGAAGGACTCGTCGAGCCGGGCGCGACCGATCGGTGAGCACACCCGTCTCCACCCACCCAGATGACACCAGCGAGGAACGCGTCGAGAGCGACGATCGCAGGACAAGGCAGGCGCCCCGCACCGGCCGACTTTCGACGAGTGCGTCGGTCCCGCCGGCGCCTGCCGTTGTGGTGCTTGCGGGCGAACTGCCCCCGTAGGACCATAGGTTGGATGTGTGAGCCTTGCTCAGTGCATCGCGCTGGCGGGAACGGCGTCGAGCAGGCCGACGGCGCGAGGCGCCCGGTCGTCCTCCAAGATCACGGCCCCGCCGGGCCAGTACGGGTGCGGCGCGGTGGCCTTGTGGACGAGCAACGGCTCGTAGACCCAGGAGCCGGTGTTGAGGAGACGGGGCGGGCCCTGTGGTCCCCGCCAGCGCGTCTGGAGATCGTCCGGGAGCGGGCCAAGCCGATGCACGTGACCGAATAGCACCCACTCCGCGTCAATGCCGAGGCGCCCGACCACGTGCGAGAGAGCCGGGAGGCTCGCAAAGCGCATCTGCGCGCCCAGGACACTTGCGGTGAGCCGCGCCATCCCGGGGCGCAGCAGGCGGCGGGGGCCCAACGGCATCGTCGAGGCCCGAATCAGCTCAGCGACCTCCTCTGCCAGCGCCGCGAGCGGGCGTGGGAGCGCCTTGATCACGAGCGCTTCGAGGCCGATGAGCGACGGCCCCCCGGCCAGCTCGTAGTCAATCGGGACGGCGCCCGGTCGCGGGACGCGTCCGAGGAGACCGCGCGTCAGACCGAACGCAGCCTCAGGCAGCAGGTGGCGATCGAGGTAATGGCCGTGCGTCGCCCACACTCCCGGGGCGAGCCACACGCCCGGGTAGTGCACCCGGATGCGCGCCGGCGCAAACCAGGAGGCGACGCGGGCCAGCTCCCCCGTCGCGTCAACCGGAACCGGGCTGTCAGGAGCGAGGGCGGCGCCAACCCGCCGGATCCAGCCGGCGACCAACGCCCGATCGTGGTTGCCGGGCACGAAGATCACCTCCCGGCCGACCCCGAGCGTCTTGCCGATCAGGCGGAGGATCGGCTCGGCGACATTCATCGCGCGCTCGGCCCGCTCTTCGAGCACCTCCACGACGTCCCCGAGCAGCACAAGCCGGTCGATACCCTCAAGCGCCTCCAGCAGCCGGTGTAACGGCTCCGGGTGCGTGAGGACGTCGTGCCGCAGACGCGATCCCAGATGGAGGTCCGAGAGCACGAGTGTCGACACGCCCGCTCACGATATACAGCGGCGGCGACCCGGCGACGCGAAGCTCAGCCCGGATCCCTGCCGCGAGCGGTCTCGCGCTGAGTTGCGCCCCCTCGATCGACGGGCAGAGCATGCGGCGACGCGCCGCCGCCCGCCCGCGGCCTCAAGCGCTGCAGTTCAAGAGGCTTGTAGTCTGAGGTCGTCGGGGACGCACCCGGAAGCGGATGTCGTTGTCGGATGATGAGCGCGCCCGTTTGGAGAGCTGGTCGCGCAGGCGAACGACCGCGCAGGCGCTCGCGTTGCGGTCGAGGATCGTGCTCGCGGCCGCGGATGGTCTGTCGAACTCGGAGATCGCCGAGCAGTTGGGGATCTCGCGCCCGACGGTCACCAAGTGGCGCAATCGGTTCGGCCAGTCGCGGCTTGAGGGACTGTTGGACGAGCCGCGGCCGGGGCGGCCGCGGACGGTCACCGATGAGCAGGTCGAGACGATCGTGATCACGACCTTGGAGAGCAAGCCCCGCGACGCGACGCACTGGTCGACGCGATCGCTGGCCGCGCATTTGGGGGTCACCCAGGACGCGGTGTGGCGGACCTGGCAGGCGTTCGGGCTCCAGCCGCATCGCCAGGAGAAGTTCAAGCTGTCCACCGACCCGCAGTTCGTCGAGAAGGTCTATGACATCTGTGGCCTGTATTTGAACCCGCCCGAGCGCGCCGTCGTCCTGTGCGTGGATGAGAAGAGTCAGATCCAAGCGCTGGACCGCACCCAGCCGATCCTGCCGATGCTGCCCGGCACGCCGGAGCGCGCGACCCACGACTACAAGCGGCACGGCACCTCCAGCCTGTACGCGGCGCTCGATCTCGCGACTGGGAAGGTGATCGGTCAGCTGCACAACCGTCACCGCGCGATCGAGTTCCATAAGTTCCTTGTAGACGATCGACCAGCAAGTCCCCGAGCACCTCGACGTGCACCTCGTGCTCGATAACAGCTCGACCCACAAGACCCCAAAGATCCGGCGGTGGCTGGCCGCCCACCCACGGTTTCACCTGCACTTCACCCCGACCAGCAGCTGCTGGATCAACCTCGTCGAGCGCTGGTTCGCCGAGCTGACCAACAAACAGCTCAAGCGGTCCGCACACCGCTCCGTCCGCGCGCTCAACGCCGACATCCGCGCCTGGATCGAGACCTGGAACGAGAACCCCCGCCCCTACGTGTGGACCAAGCCCGCGGAACGGATCCTCGAGTCGATCGCCAGATACTGCCAACGAATCAACCAAACGGCACACTAGGCTGGTGCGACTGCGGTCGTTCGAAGTGGGAAGACCAGACGGACGAGAGGGAACATCGATGAGCGAAACCAGTCAGTTCATTATTGGAAGCGAAGTCGCTTGTACCGATGGGGTTGCGGGGATCTGAGACGCGTCGTCGTCGATCCCGTCGCCCGCGCAATCACCCACCTCGTCGTCGAGCCAGGCCATCGTCGAGACGCGGGTCATCTTGTGCCAATCGATCTCGTGACCTCGACGGCGAACGTGATCCAGCTGGCGTGCACGACGTCTGAGTTCGACGCGCTCGAGGCCGCTGACGAGTCACAGTTCCTTTCGGGGGACGACGGGCAGTTGGGCTACAGCGAAGACCAGATGCACTCGCTGCCTTACTACGGCCTTGCCACGCAGGACATGGGCACCCGTGTCACCGGTTTGGGGATCACCGCGACCGGAGGAAACACCGATCCCGAACCGGCCCGCTACGACCATATACCCCTGGGTGAAGTCGTGGACTTGTCATCAACCCCAGCGATCATCACGTGACACACATCCTGCTCGACGAGGGGCACCTATTGGGGCAAGAAGAGGGTCGCCATTCCGATCAGCGCCGTGAAACGTGTCGGCGCGATAATTCGACTGAACCTAACGCAGGACGAGGTGCGGGACCTGCCACCGGTCGACGTCGATCACCCGGCTTTCGATAAGTGACGCGCGCACGCGCCGACGCCGCCAAGGAGGTAGATGATGGTCTTCGCCGCTCCGAGGAGACGGCCGGCCTGATCGATCCGCGACAGCGCTGCTGGTAGCCCGAGGGAAGCAGACGGTGCCGAACTCATCGAACGGGGAGCACATAGACCACCATCGTCCGGTCGTTGCCGAAGCGGTCTGTGTGTACTCGGGTTGGGATTCGCCGTGCTGCACCCAAGCGCTCGGCGACGCGTATCGAGGCAACGTTTCCCTCTCGATGTCAAGGACCAGTGACTTCAAGCCCGCATTGGCGGCGATCTTCACCATCTCGGTAACGGCAGTGAACGCCAGTCCCCGTCCTCTCGCACCTGGAAGGAGCCAGTAGCTCAGCTCACCGGCTGGCTGATCGCTTGTCTGCACCGCGTCGCATCGGACCGCCTCCGATGCGAACGGGGGCAAACGTACGGCCACCCTTCCGAGCGCGCGGTCGTCGTCGGGGAGACAGACCGCGCGGGTGGGACCACGTTCCTCGGACATCTCCGTGCGCAGCCACGCTCGGAGGTCATGCGCCATCCACCACCAAGGACGGAGATATTCGTCGTTGGTCATCTGAGCGATCTGGTCTATGTCGGCCATCCGCCACGGCCGAAGCCTTACTTCTGGCACCGCGAGGCAAGCTAGCGGATCGTCAGCGAGTCGCCTGGTCAGCTGGCCCTGCGTGGTGACACCTCCGGTTAAGATGCATATGGTTTCGAGGTATGCAAGGCTTGAGCCTTCAGGGCCCAAGCGTCCGGAGCAAGGGCTCCAGCGAAGGTGTTGCCTCCCGCGTCCCGCCGCCTCGCCCCACCCGCGCTCGAAGTCGGCCAGCGCATCCTGGCGGATCGATTGAGCAACCACCCCGGCGTGGGCGACATAGTCGTCTTCCACCCTCCTGCCGGCGCCACCCCCCCCGAACGATGGCAGTCCGGTGTGCGGCAACCCGAGCCAAGGGAGCAACGGTGGCCCTGGGGCGGAGGCGTGCGACAAGGCGACTGCGCAGGAGTCCAATCAGACGTTTATCAAGCGGGTCGTCGGTCTGCCCGGCGATCAAGCACGCCGTGAGTTGCGACCCGGTCGTCACCTCGGTTCGATGAACGTTTGGTTTGGACGACGGGCCGAGGCGGTTTGTGGCAGTACGGTTCATCTGTGGTGAGATTTTGCGTCAGACGCTGCACCGCCTGGTGAGCCCGGCCGCGAGGGTCGACGGATCGGCGGTGGACTCCGTCTATGCCGAGTTGCGCGGCGCGCGTCTAACTGGTTGCACCCGATGATGGCCGCCGCGACCGCACATACCGCCCAGACCAACGGCGGCATCCGCCTCCACGGCCTCGCCAAGTCCTACCGGGGCCCACAGGGCCCCATCCGCGCGGTGCGCGGGATCGACGTCTCGATCGCGGCGGGCGAGACGGCGGCGCTGCTCGGCCCCAACGGCGCCGGCAAGTCGACGACGATCGACATGCTGCTCGGCCTCTCCAAGCCCGACGCCGGCACCGTGTCAGTGTTCGGCCGCCCGCCGCGCGAGGCCGTCGACGCCGGCCTCGTCGGCGCCATGCTACAGACGGGCGGGCTGATCCGCGACCTCTCAGTGGGCGAGCTCGTCGCGATGATGGCCTCGCTTTATCCAGACCCGATGGACGTCGAGAACGCGCTCGAGGTCACAGGGCTGAAGGCGATCGCCGGCCAGCGAACGCAAAAGCTCTCAGGCGGTCAGACCCAGCGCGTCCGCTTCTCGTTGGCGATCGTCAGCAACCCCGACCTGCTCGTGCTCGACGAGCCGACCGTCGCGCTGGACGTCGAGGGTCGCCGCGAGTTCTGGAGCATCATGCGCAAGTTCGCCGCCCGGGGCAAGACGGTGCTGTTCGCCACCCACTATCTCGAGGAGGCCGACGCCAACGCCGACCGCGCGATCCTGATGGCCCACGGGCGAATCGTCGCCGACGGACCGACGACCGAGATCAAGGCGCGCGTGGGAAGGCGGACGCTTCGGGCTACCCTGCCGGACGTCGATCCGTCGACCCTGGCCGGCCTGCCCGGAGTCGCCTCGGCCGAGCGGCACGGCGATGCGGTGATCCTGAGCTGCGTCGACTCGGACCAGACCATCCGAGCGCTGCTCGAGCAATATCCGGCGGCGAAGGACATCGAGATTGCCGGGGGAAGCCTCGAGGAGGCGTTCCTGGAGCTGACGGGCGAGCCGGACGCCGACGAGTCGGAGCTCGTGGCGCGGTGAACGGGATCGCGTACACCCGCTTCGAGCTGCTGCGCACATTCCGCAACCGCCGGTTCTTACTCTTTGCGCTCGGCTTTCCGCTCGTCTTCTTCTGGCTTATCGCGGCGCCGCAGCACAATAAGATCATCAGCGGCACCGGGCTCACCTTTGCCACCTACTACATGGTCTCCCTGGCGTCCTTCGGGACGATGGCGTCAATGATCTCGACCGGAGCCCGCATCGCCGGCGAGCGCGAGACCGGGTGGACCAGGCAGCTGCGGATCAGCCCGCTGTCGGTGCGCGCGTACTTCCGTGCCAAGCTGCTGACGGGATACGTACTGGCGCTGTCGAGCCTCCTCGTCCTCTACATCTCGGGCTCGCTCCTCGGCGTCAGCCTATCGGCCGGGCGCTGGCTGGCAATGACCGGTCTGATCATGGTCGGGCTACTGCCGTTCGCCGCGCTCGGCATCCTCGTCGGCCATCTCGTGAACACCGACTCGGTCGGCCCGCTGATGGGCGGCCTGGTCTCGATCCTCGCCTTCCTCGGCGGCACCTGGTTCGCGATCAACAGCGGCTTCCTGCATACGTTCGGCCAGTTCCTCCCCTCGTGGTGGCTCGTCCAGGCCCGTGACGTGGCACTCGATGGCCATGCCTGGGGCGCCCGCGGCTGGATCACCGTCGCGGCGTGGACGGCGATCCTCGTGGCCGGCGCAGCCTGGGCGTATCGTCGAGACACGGCGCGCGTTTAGCGTTTCGCACCCTCGCCGCCCCTTCAGACTTCCCGCCCCCGGGTGACGCGCGAGGCTTGCATGTGTACAGCGGCGCAGCTCCGCCGGGAACGCCGGGATCACCCTCGGGGAGTGCCGCCGTTCGCCAGCAAACCGAGGATGCGTCCACGGGCGGACTCTTGCCCGTGGACGCATCCGATAATCCGCCCCCACTGGTTCCTATCTACGCCCCCTGCCATCTCCCTATCGGCATCCCATCGAAAACCTTGAGTAAGAATTGTGAAGTTCTCATAGGTTCTCGCGCCGGGGTCCCGGCCAGGGCATGACGTCTTCTCGTTAGTTGTCAGGCGCACTGACAAAGTGTGGTACAGTTTTGGCAGATGTCAGACGCGCTGACAAGTGATCTCAAACCGGACGCGAACCTGGGCTACCTATTCCGACTCGCCTACCAGCGGTTCCGCGCCGCCCTCGACGACACCCTGCGGGACGTCGGGCTCTCCGCGCAGGAGTACGTCATCCTCAGCGTGTTCGAGACCAGGCCCGAGCTCTCGCCCTCCGAGCTCGCGCGCCTCACGCGAGTCACGAGGCAGACGATGCACACCGCCGTCCTCGGGCTCCAGAGCGCCGGCCTGCTCGAGCGCCGATCTCAGAATCAGAGGGTCGTTCTCGTCCGCCTGACGAACCGCGGGCGCGAGGTCCTCGCCACCGCAACGGACCGCGTCCGCGCGGTCGAGCGGAGCGCGCTCACCGGCCTCAATCGCGACGACGAGCGGGCGGTGCGGAGCTGGCTGGCGAGCGTAGCCGCGATCACAACAAAGCACTCGACAGACCGCGGTCGAGTGAAGGAGGAGCGCATCGGATCATGACTCCTGAGAAGCGCATTCACAGGGCCGAGGCCGATCTATTCCACGCCGTCGGCGCGGAGGTTGAGGAGTCCTTTCTCGACCTCGCCAACACCGGCTTGCGCGTGCGATTGCTTGCACACGGCAGCGGCTCGCCAGTCGTCCTGCTCCACGGCGTGTCCCTCAGCGCCGCCGCGTGGGCGCCCTTGTTCAACGCGCTCGGTGGCTGGAGATTGCTCGCGGTCGATCTTCCCGGTCACGGGCTGTCTGACCCCGACCGTTACCGAAGCGGGCACGTTCGCCAGCGCGCGCGCGTTTTGATCGACGACATCTTCGACGCACTCGGGCTCGACGACGCGCCAGTCGTGGGACACTCGCTCGGCGGCATGCTCGCGCTGTGGCACGCGGCCGCCGGCGCGGACCGGATCTCCAGGCTGGTCGCGATCGGCGAGCCGGCAGTCGCGCTCCCCGGGGTCCGCGTGCGTATGCCACTGTCGTTGCTGACGGTCCGCGGCCTGGGTGTGGCTGTCTTGCGCTCGCCGAGTCCTCGCCCTATCTATCGACGCCTACTCGCCCAGGGTCTGGGCCGCGCCGAGGTCGCCTCCGCGCCAGATTCGCTGATCGAGGCCCTGCGCCTCTCCGCCCGTCGGCCCGGGAACGCGAGCACCATCACCTCGCTGATGCACGCCATCGACCACTTCCGCCGGCCGCGGACCGAAAGCGTCCTCACTCCTTCACAGCTCGCCGCGATCACGATACCCACCATGTTCATATGGGGAACGAACGCGCCATACCTGTCCCCCGAGCGTGCTCGGGCGTCGATCGACCAGATCCCGAGCGCGACCCTTCACGAGGTGCCCGGCGGACACGGCCCGTGGCTCGTCAACACCGAGCGCAGTGCGGAGCTGATCCAAACTCACCTCACCACCATCGCGGTCATGCCCAGGCCCGCCGTCGACCGCGAGGCCGTTGGCTGACCATCCGTCGGCGCGAGATCGGCACATCTGATCGCGTTCGCGATGCCGGCGCGCGCTGATCACGATCGCCCAACGGCGATGGGATGTGTTTCTAAAGGTCCCGCTGACGACGCGCGCGGACCTGCTCCCGCTCGCGCTCGGTCCGAAGCTTGCGAGCCCTCTGGTGGGCCGCCTCGTTGCGTTGAGCGATCTCCTTGCGAACTTCGTCGAACGCCGCCGCTGCTGTCGACCGTCCGGGGCCTGGTTCTTGAATCTGCTTCGGCATAGCACTGCACTCCTCGTCGCTCCACTAGGAAGACTGGCCACAGGAAGAATGCGAGAGCGCGGCACCCAAGCGGTGGAACTGCTTCTCACACTGTACTCGGCCGCTCGCGGTTCGATCGGCTGACGCCGGTGGCATCGGCCGGTTCGATCCGATTATCGGCTGGGGAGGAGCGCTCGGCCCCTTGGTGCGGCCGACTCGGTTCAGGTCTCAATTGCAGTCGGAGGTGGCTCAACTGCGGTCAGTAGGCGCATTCGTCGGTCGAGAAACGCGGTCTCCACCGTGATGTCGGGATCAATGTGCGATTGGGAGAGCAGTGCGAGGACGTTGCGGCCCGTAGCCCTATTGATTACCTGCTTGTAGCGCTCGGCCATGATGTTGTCGAAGTCCGCGCGCAGGGCGATGACACCCTGAGCCTCGCCGCCGTCGATCATTGCTTTCTCCAACGGTGTGAAGCCGCGGCCGCGAATCACGACGACGATCATGTCCTCGAGCGCGTAGGCCTTGACCTTGATCGAGTCGCGACCGTAGTGGTCACGGACTAAGCCGGCCATCGAAGCGGAGATCGCCGCCAGTCGCTGATCCGCCAACCCGGGGTCGAAAATGTCCATCGCAACTCCGTCTCCGACTCTTCTCCTAGGGAGATACCACCGTTGGGCAGAGAGAGGGAGAGACCCCACGAAGGCGTGGACACCCAACTTAGCGCGTTCCCAGAGGACTGCGTCGATCTGGACAGCGCCCGGAGGAGATCGAGTTCGCCGCTGAGCCTGCAAGGCAGCCCGACCGCTGCGAAATCGGTCGATCGGCGGGGCTCATGCACAGAGCGAGAGCAACGGGCAACTCGGCCTGACGCCGTCGCACTCTCACCACACATATCCACGCTTCGCCGCATCAATCCGCGTGGGAGAGGACCATGTGGCGATCGGCGAGGTCAACCCAGAGGAGTCGCTCGAGATCGGTCGCGGCGTGTTCAAACGGCTCGGTGATTGCACTGGCCCGGAGATCGAGTCCGCGATAGGTTTGATTGCCCAAAAGCGGATCGCCCGCGCCTGGGTTGCCGAGCAGGCGGCAGGACCCGATCGAGGCGAGCTGATGATAGCCCGCCGCTTTTTCGCTCACACGACCGAGGCAGAGCGGGATCTCATCGCGTACTGGCAGATGGTCAAGCTCGTCGAGGAAGCGCTTCGTCGTTACACGGAAGGGCCTGATGCTTGACGGCCGCGGGGCCGGTGGCGTATTTCTACGGGGTTATGACTGAAGTAAAGGAACGTGCCCGAGGTCATGCTGAACGAGCGTGTGCCGTCGGAGGCGTTCGCCAACGAGCGGTACGCTGACAGGCTGGCGAAACGGCCGGCGACGGAGAAGGAAGGAATATGGAAGGCCGCAAGAACGAAAGCGAGTTTTATCGGGAGCTCCTCCGCCGCGCCAACAGGGTTCGCGAGCGCTCTGCCGAGTCCCTAAGACGCTCCCGCGTGTTGCGCAAGAGACAAGGAGATCTTGGGGAACAGTCTGACGCCACTCAAGAGCGACGAAAGGGTCGGCGGCAGGATTGACTGCGCCGCGAGCGGCCCGTTCGCGTCCACCGGGCGTGCGGGCGAGTTTGCGACGGTAGTCAAATCGGCGCGGGAACCGGGCCCATGTCCAAGTGATGCAGACAGCGCCGCGGCCCACGGCGCGATCAACCAGACCGCACGCAGCTACAGCGTCAAGCAGCGCCAACTCTTTGAGGCTGTTGGATCAGGTTTGCGTGAGTGCGTGAGCCGCTCTGGTGGCGGGATCAGCGTGGCGCTGGCCATTTGGCCACCGCCTCACTGCTGAAGCTGCCGCCCTCATCCAACCAACGCTCGGCGTCGTCGTCGTCGCTTGCAGGATCGCGACGCGCCATGAGATCGGCCGGAAGTGCCGCGGTATCGCGTCGCTGGAACCGCGCCGAGGTCGCCGCGTCGCGGACACGCTGCGCGGCCTGCTCGGCGTCTTCGTAGGAGGCAAAGCCCCCCGAGCGCGCGAGGGTTGCTCCGTCGCTGGCGACGATCGTCCAATGGTAGGCGCCGCCGTTGTCCTCGAAGAAGAGGAACTCGATCGACTCCGGCGAGCGCGTGCGAGCTGGACGGCGCGCGAGCTCTTTCGCAGCTCGGGATTTCTTTGTTGCGGTGGCCACGGCCAACCGCCTCTCTGCTCCTCTGGCCGAAGATGTCGCCCGGGAAGCGAGAAGAGCTAGCGGCTCACTGAGCGCGCGAATGACGCTAGCACATTCCGACCCTCGGACTCGGAATTACAGCCGATTCGCGCTACGTTCATGGAGCTTGGCGTCCGTTCGGTTCTCTGCCAACCCTCTTTTAGGCCCGAGCCCGGCTCCAGCTATCGGGCGGGTTCTCGGCGGCTCGACGCTCAGCCGGCCAGAAGCGCTCCCGAGCGCTCGGCGGCGGCAAGGGGCGGCTGGCGATCGGACGGCCGCGCCCGTCGAATTCGAGTGGGTGCGTGGCAGACGACGTCCGCGCTCGCGGCCCAAATCCGATTGGCGCGACCGCAGCTCGCTCCTTACGACACATTAACCGCGGACGACACCAAACGCTGTCTTGCTCCCGAGGCGCTTTGCGTCACCAGCCTCCCAACTCGCCGGCGCCGAAGGCAGCCAGCGTGAGCCGAGCATCCTGGCGCTGCTCGTCGACGTCGCGCAGCGACCAGGCGAGCAGCCACACCGCGGCCTTGTGCACGGTCGAGAGCTCGCTGGCATCGATCAGGTCCTCGACGTCCGAAAACGCCGTACCCTGCTCCATCATGGCCTCGACCTGCTCTTGGCTATGGTCGAAGCTGAGTGGCGCGCTCCGTGTCATGGACGCGCCTCCTTTCCTGGGTCCCGCGGCCCTGCCCTTAGCGTGCAGTCCGCGGTCCCGCTAGACGAAGGGTTGGCTATCACAGATCGAGGGGCTCCGCCACCCCGGACCGCGCAATTTGGCGACAAAGAACCGCCGAGAGCCCACCGGCTCTGGAGGAGTAGGCTGCAGGAAACGCTGCCTGCGGGGCTCCAACGCTTCCTCTCCCTCTCGTGGTGCCCGACACCCGCCCGAGGACGCGGCTGAAAGGTGTCCCATGGACCCCCAGCACCAAAGCCAAAGTTCTTCGGCGAAGATCGCCACCTCAGCAGTTCGGGTACTTCACGAGTACACCGGTCGAGGACCGACGAAGGCGAAGACCACGATCAACGAGACCGTGGTGACGATTCTGCTCGCGGACACGCTCACGACGGGCGAGCGCACGCTCGTCGACCACGGCCATGGCGATCGCGTCCTGCAAGTCCGCCACGACTACCAGACCGCCATGCGGGACGCCCTGGTAGGAATCGTCGAGCAAGAGCTCGATCGCAAAGTGATCGCGTTCATGAGTCAGAACCACATCGATCCCGACCTCGCAGTTGAGATCTTCGTACTCAAGCCTGCCGAAGCGGTCTAGCTCTGAGATGGATGCGCGTGCCCGTCCTCAGTGCGGGTGCTGCGCAGGTGGAGTTCGCGGCGGCTGACTAGCGCTCTTTCAGGTCCTGAACGTCAGGGCGCTTTGGGGGTGTGAGCGTGTTTGGGGAGGAGCTGGTGGCCATCGACTACCGCTGTGGCGAGGTCGATCAGTTTCCGGTTGGCGGTGCGGGAGTGCTCGCGGAGCATCTCGAAGGCGTTTTCCTCGTTGATGGTGTGGCGCTCCATCAGGATGCCTTTGGCCCGTTCAATCGTGGCGCGACGTCCGAACGCCCCCCGCAGATCGTGGTATTCGGCGAAGCGGCGTAGCACGATGTCGATCGAGCTTTGCCAGTCCTCGACGTCGTCGTCGCTGATATGTGCAAAAACGCCTCGCTTCGATGCTTCTTTGACGAACTCGGGGTCGGGTGCGTGCAGGAGCACGATCACCGGGCAGGCGGCTTCTCGGACGATCTTGTCGATCAGTGCGAGCGCGTGCTCGGAGCTCTCGCCGAGCCCGACGAGCGCGACGTCGGGTCGCTCCCGGGCGGTCACGGGTCCGACGTCCTCGACCTCGATTTCGCGCGCGATCACCTCGTGGCCGAGCGCCACGACGATCGGGGCAACAATCGCGAGCCGGTCTTTTCGCTCGTTGGCGATCAGCACGCGCAGCTGCTCGATTTCGCCATGGTCAGTGCCCCGAGGCACGGGCCTATTCTAAGACCTGGTTGCGCCGCGCGGATGTCGTGGCCGCCCCGCAGGAGGAGTAAAGTGTGGGCGAGCCCCGCTTCAACCTTCGGCGGGCTAGTGCTTTCCGGCTTCGACACTCGGCCGGCGTGGACGTGGTCCTTCAATGGGTCAACGCCATCCCGAACGCGTCAGGAGCCAGTCGTGAGCACCCTCGTCGAACTACCCGCTAACCCACTGGAGCGGCACCGTGCTGCGGTGAGGAGAAGCCTACGGTGGGCGCAAGAATCCGCAGATTGCGGCGACTACGCTGACGCGCTCCTCTGGATCCGGGTGCTCGACGCGATTGGCGAACAGCTCCCGCCCGCGTACGAGGCTAAACGCCGAGCGTGGGGCGATCAGCTGGCCACGAATGGCGCCAAACGGGGACGGTTGTGACGACCGTCCTTTCGACCTCTCGAGATCCGACACGCGCCTCGTCGTGCCGTACCTCAACTGTCCGCGGTGTGGCCTGAGCATCGAGGTGCGATCGCGCTCGTTGGCGATCAGGCACTGCCCGCGATGTGTCGCGTGCAGTCGTACAGTCGTCGAGCTTTTCAGTTCTGGGCTCCCAGCCGGCGTGCTGTACGCGACGCACTCGCTTCCCAACGCGGGCATCGAAACTCGAACTACGACGCCCAGGGTTCCGGATTTGCGATGAGAACGCTTATAGCGGCGGCGGGGTTGCCGCCGGTGACTGAATCGGCAACAGCGGAGGTGCGGGTTCCGCGGCTGCGCGGAGTTTCGCATGCGGTGGCGTTCTTCCTCGCCGCCGGCGCGGCGTTACGGGCGGTCGCGGTTGCGCCGGCTGGAGCTGCGACGATCGCGGTAGGTTTCTACGGCGCCGGTCTGGTCGCGCTGTTCGGTGGCAGCGCTCTCTACCACCGATGGCCGGCCCGGGGACGCTTCAAGGCGGTGCTTCAGCGGTTCGATCACAGCACCATCTTCTTGTTCATTGCCGCGAGTTACACGCCGATCGCCCTGATCGTGCTTCGCGGGCAGCTTGCTTGGGTGATTCTCGGGATCGCGTGGACCGGTGCTGCGGCCGGCGTCACGTTCTCGCTCGGTTGGATCGAAGCCCCTCGTCGAGTGATCGCGGGGAGCTACCTCGCGCTCGGGTGGGTGGCGCTTCTCGCACTGCCCAAACTGCTTGAGCGGCTCGGACCGGAGCCGCTGTGCCTGCTCGCCGGTGGCGGCCTGCTCTACTCCGCGGGCGCGGTCGTCTACGTTCGCCAGCGGCCAGACCCGTGGCCACGGTGGTTCGGCTTCCACGAGATCTTCCACGCGCTCGTGATCGTCGCGGCGGCCGCCCAATACATCGCACTCGTCGGCTGGGTGCTGCCTTCGGCCAGTGCCTGATGTCTGCGGCTGGGACGCGCGTCTGAGATGGCGACTCCGGAGGCCGATCCGAGGAGGCCGATGCCACGCGATGAGCGCGGCTGGCAGGTCGCGCCAGCCCCGGACGGGCGTGGAAGGCCGGATGCACCGCCTCCGCGAGCGCCGCACCGCTCGCGCGGGTTCATGGTGGTCGCGCTCCTGCTCCTCGCCGTCAATTTAGGCTCGGTGCTACTACTCTCACGCGGCGGACAGCAGCGCGTGAAGGTGCCGTTCAGTCCGTACTTCGTATCGCAGGTGCAAGCCGGACAGGTCGCCTCGATCGCGTCCAAGGGCGACACGATCCAGGGCACGTTCAAAGCCGCGGTGCGCTATCCCAGCACCGACGCGAAGGCCACGCCAACCACGCTGTTCGCGACGCAGGTCCCAGCGTTCTGGAACAACGATGAACTGACGGCGCTACTCCAGGCCCACGACGTCCAGATCAACGCCCAATCGACGGTGCAGACCACGCCTCTGCTCGAGTCGTTGCTGTTGGGGTTCGGCCCGACGCTGCTGATCGTCGGGATCATCATCCTGTTCATGCGGCGAGCCGCCAAGAGCGGCGGTGGCATGGGCGCGCTTGGAAACTTCGGTCGTTCGAAGGCGCGGCGCGTCGATCCGGCGACGATCCGCGTGACATTCGCCGACGTGGCAGGGATCGACGAGGCCAAGTCCGAGCTGACCGAGATCGTCGACTTCCTGCGCAATCCCATGGGCTACGGGCGGCTCGGCGGACGAATGCCCCACGGGGTACTGCTCTCCGGAGCGCCCGGTACGGGCAAAACGTTGCTCGCCCGAGCGGTCGCGGGCGAGGCGGACGCGGCGTTCTTCTCGATCTCGGCCTCGGAGTTCATTGAGGCGATCGTCGGGGTCGGCGCCTCGCGCGTGCGCGACCTGTTCACCAAGGCCAAGGAGGCGGCACCATCGATCATCTTCATCGACGAGCTCGACGCGATCGGACGCTCGCGCCAGGGATCGGTCGCGTTCAGCGGCTCCAACGACGAGCGCGAGCAGACACTTAATCAGATCCTGACGGAGCTGGACGGGTTCGAATCGATCGAGGCCGTGGTCGTGCTCGCGGCGACCAACCGACCAGAGATCCTCGACTCAGCATTGCTGCGCCCAGGACGCTTCGACCGTCGCGTTGCCGTGCAGCCCCCCGACCGGATCGGCAGGCGCCAGATCCTCGAGGTTCACACTCGCTCGATCCCGCTGGCCGCCGGCGTCGACCTCGAGGCGCTCGCGGCGACAACCCCGGGCATGGTCGGCGCCGACCTGGCCAATCTCGCCAACGAGGCAGCACTGCTCGCCGCGCGGCGCAACCACCACACCGTCCAGACCGCCGACTTCACCGACTCGCTCGAGAAGATTCTGCTCGGCGCCCCACGCGGGATCGTGCTGTCGGCAAGCGACCGCGAGCGGACCGCCTACCACGAGGCCGGCCACGCGCTCGTGGGAATGCTCACACCGGGCGCCGACCCCGTGCGCAAGGTATCGATCATCCCCCGCGGCGCGGCGCTCGGCGTCACCCTGTCCGCCCCGGACGACGACCAGGTGTCCTATACGCGCGAGGACCTGCTCGGCAAGATCAAGGTGGCGCTCGGGGGTCGCGTCGCGGAGGAGCTCGTCTACGAGACGATCACCACCGGAGCCGAGTCGGACATCGAGCACGTCACCGCGATCGCGCGGCAGATGGTCGGACGGTGGGGAATGAGCGAGGCGATCGGCTTCGTCACGGTCCTGCCCGCCGAAGCCCGCGGACCATTCCTGACAGGCTCAGGCGAGACCTCCGAGGCCACCCAGCGCATCGTCGACCAGACAGTGCGACAGCTAGTCGACACCACCCACCAGGACGTGACCGCCCTGCTGACCGCGCACCGCGAACAACTCCAGACCCTGGCGCAAGCGCTGCTCAAACACGAGACGCTCGACGAGCCAGACGCATACGCCGCAGCTGGCATTTCCAACCGACCGGCAGACTCACCTCAGCTCACGGCAGCCGGCCTAGCTACCGGACGCGGCGACCTCGACCCGCCGTCGGTCAACGGTCGGCCTGTCACCGTGGGCTGACCGGACGCGAGCACGACTGAGGTTCGTCGTCGCACGCGGCCGGCGTGGCGATCGTCTCGCGCGCCCACGTCGAGCGACTCCTCCCGGCGGAAGGCAACCACCCGCGCCGCTGGGGTACGCAGCGATAAGCAGTTGGACCGCATCGCCGAGGAAGCGGCGTTCTCCTGAAGATCAGCGAGCTCGGTGAGGTCCAGCGTCAGTAACGTCGTCGAGAGGCCCGGACAGGAACGCGGCGAGCGCGGCGTGGGTCTGCTTGGGGCGCTCGATCTGCGGCACGTGTCCGCAGTCGAGTTCGAGATGGCGGGCGTGGGGAAGAGCTTCGGTGACGTGGCTCGCGAAGGCAATCGGTACGAGCCGGTCGCGGCGGCCCCAGACGAACAGCGCATCGGCCTCAAGTGTGCGCAACCGCGGCCAGAAGCCTTCCTCCCCGTGCGGTTCCTCGAGATAGATCTGACGGGCGGCGGCGTAGAAGGCGGCCCGGCCAGCCGGTTTGAGATAGGCGCGCAGGAACTCATCGACGCCTGCGGCGGTCCAGCCCTCGTCGGCGCCCGGGATGACGCGGCGCACGATCGCGTCGACCAGTGGCCGTGGAGCCAGCTGGACGAGTCCAAGCTCTGGCCGGGTGAGGCGAAGCAGCGGAACCAACGCTCGATCGCGTCGCCAAGCCAGCGAGGGAGCGAGGAGCCCGAGCCGGCCGACGCGTGCAGGATGACGCAGCGCGATCTCCAGAGCAACGCGTCCGCCAAGGCTGTTGCCGATCAGGTGGACGCGATCCAGTCCGAGCGCGTCGAGCAGGTCGATGCCGGCGTGGGCGAAGAAGCGAGCGTCGTAGGCGGCGCCGATCGGCTTATCGGAGTCGCCGAACCCGGGCAGGTCGACGGCGATGACCCGAAAGCGAGGGGCCAGCGCCGCGACCGTCGGCAGGAACGACCCCTTGGTGCCGCCGAGCCCGTGTAGGGCCACGACTGCCGGACCCGCGCCCGCTTCGAGAATTGATAGCCGCGCGCGGGCCGTGGCGATCGTGCGAAACCGAAGGCGCCCGGGCTCCGTTGCTCCGCTCGTCGCCGCGAGGAACCCCACGCCGACGTGCAGGTTGTAGCGCACCGAGAGACGCCCTGACTGGTAAGCCTCCATTCCTCCGCGTAGATCGGCGGCGATCTGGCGCCACGTCTCCGCGTCGGCGGTCAGCAGGGCGTCCGCTTGTGCATTCGTAGGCGCGATCGTGGCTGCGCCGTTCGCCACCACCACGTCCCATGCGTCGTCGCCGAGCACGACGAGACGGATGCGAGTATGCCGCCGCCGCGCGTCGAACACAGCCGAGTCATATCGACCGACGAGCGTCCGTATCGGGTTCGGCGCCGGTAGCATCGAAGCAGGAGACTAGTCAGTCGTGTCGGTAGTTCCGAGCGCCGAGCTCGTGGGATCGTCGTCGGCTTACTACGCGTTGACCCCGCGCCAGTAACCGCCTCCTGAGGTTTCGCAATCGAAATCGACAAGGCGGCGTTCGGGCCGCGGTGCTCGACGGGGCGTCCGCTCGGGGCGCGGGGTTGCAGGGTTTCCGCATGAGACACCGTGTCTGATACCGATGACATGGCGGCCGTACAGGGGGATCCTGTGCGTTGAAGCTCTCGACATGCTAGGAGGAGGCATCGATCATGCCAACCAGCTCCGCACCATCGCCGCGGTCCGGCGCTCACAGCGACGCGGCGCTACGACGCGCAACGGCTGAACGCAACGGCGCACCACCGCGTGTAACGGCTCTAGACAATGGCAACGGTCGGGAGGTTCACGATCTCCCTTCACTGGGAGCGGCTCCGGGCGCCAAGCGACGGTCCAAGGGCGGGATCGAAGGTCTGATCGGCAAGCGGGTCGCGGCGGCTACCGAGCACGCCCTCGAGGGCCCCAACCAGACACTGATGCGCGCTCAGAATCCGGTCTGGGCTGCCCTGTGCAAGCACTACTTCCGGCTCGAGACGTCGGGTTGGGAGCGACTGCCGCAGGAGACCTCGCTGCTGATCGGAAATCATTCAGGAGGGTCGCTGACGATGGACGCCTGGACGTTCGTGTATGACTGGTGGCGTCGATTCGGGACCGAGCGGGTGCTTCATGCGACCGCTCACGATGTCCTGATGGCCGCGCCTGGTCTCGGCGATTACTTCCGCCAGGTCGGCGTGATCCCCGCCTCCCGCGAGGGCGTCACCGCGGCGCTCAGCGCCGGGTGCGACGTGATCATCTGGCCGGGGGGCGAAGTTGACGCGATGCGCAACTGGCGCCGGCGCGATGAGGCCGTTCTCGGCGGACGTCACGGGTTCGTACGTCAGGCGATCCGCTCAGGCGTGCCGATCGTTCCTGTGGCCAGCGTCGGCGGGCATGACACCGCGTTCGTCCTTTCCGAGGGCCGCTGGATCGCGAACGGCCTGGACCGGGTCTCGGGGCTGAAAGCAAAGCTTCGCGGCTCGCAGCTGCCGATCGTGCTCGGGGTGCCGTTCGGGCTGACGATCGAGACGATTCCGACGCACCTTCCGCTGCCGGCGAAGATCCGCACCGAGCTACTGGACCCGATTCACGTCGACCACGACCCGGAACGGGTCAACGATCACGATTACGTCGACTCGATTTACCGCGAAGTGCAGTCCGCGATCCAGCACGGAATGGACCGCCTCGCCGCCCAACGCCGCTTCCCGATCTTCGGCTAGCTTTGCCACCGTTCCGGTGGGGGCGCGCGATGGAACTGCAGCGCCGCCTACGATGAGCCTCGCTGTCCTGCTGAGGATGAGACCCAAATGGTGATGCATCTTGCTGCGCTGCCCGACAAACGGGCCGCGTCGGATCCGGGTGGCTTGTGCCTTGCTGACGGCCGCCGAGAGCTCGACAACGCGACATTCGCCGCAGAGGTCTGCGGCGTGTCCTCCGCGCTCATCGAGAGGGGTATCGGGGATGGCGATGTCGTGGCGGTCGTGCTTCCCAACAGCGTCGAGCTGGTCACGATCATGTTCGCGGCTTGGCGGCTCGGCGCGGCGCTGACGCCGGTAAACCCGGCCCTGACGGAGCACGAGGTGCACCATCAGGTCAGCGACTCGGGCGCCAAATTGGTCGTGGCTGATGATTCGTCGTTGTCGAAGGCCGAGGGCGGCGTCGCTCGGGTGTGCGTTGTCGACGAGCTGCGGCGAGATCGCTCAACTGACGTTGGGCCGGCAACGATGGAGCCAGAGAAGCTGGCCTTGGTCATCTACACGGGGGGCACGACCGGACGACCGAAGGGGGTGATGCTCGACCACGCCAACCTCACCGCGACGGCCGCGATGATTATCGACTGGTTTGAGATGACGACAGCCGACCGCTGCCTGCTCGTGTTGCCGTTGTTCCATGTCAACGGGATCATGGTCAGCGTCGTGTCGCCGCTGGTGGCGGGCGGCTCCACGGTGATCGCGTCCCGGTTCGACCCGAAAACGTTCTGGGATCTGGTGGAACGCGTCCGGCCGACGTTCTTCTCGGCGGTCCCGACGATCTACGCGATGCTGACGGGACTGCCGGTGGAGGCCCGGCCGGACACCTCGTCGCTGCGGTGCGTGGTCTGCGGAGCCGCGCCCATGCCCTCGGCGGCGATCCGCGATTTCGAGGATCGCTACGGCGTTCGCATACTCGAGGGATACGGCCAATCCGAGGGGACCGTTGTGACCACGGCAAACCCCTTGCACGGCATGCGGAAGCCCGGCACGGTGGGTCTACCGTTGCCGGGACAGGAGGTCCGCATCGTCGGCGGCGACGATGAGCCGCTGGCGCCAGGACAGGTCGGCGAAGTGACGGTGCGGGGTCCGAACGTCATGCGGGGCTATCTCGGCAAGCCCGAGGAAACGGCTGACGCGCTGCGCGGCGGTTGGCTGCACACCGGCGACGTCGGACGATTTGACGAGGACGGCTACCTGGTGCTCGTCGACCGGCTCAAAGACATGATCATCCGCGGCGGCGAGAATATCTACCCGAAGGAGATCGAAGACGCCCTTTACACGCATCCGTCCGTAGCTGAGGCGGCGGTAGTTGGCCGGCCCGATCAGCTGTTCGGTGAGGAGCCTGTCGCGTTCGTCGTGCTCCGTCCGGGCCTCACAGCCGAACCTGACGAACTCATCGAACACTGCAGGACACTGCTGGCAAGGTTCAAGGTGCCGCGCGCCGTCTTCATTGAGACCACCCTCCCCAAGACCCCCATCGGCAAGATCGCCAAGCCGATCCTGCGCGACCGCGTCCCACCCCCCAGCGAGCGACCAGATTAGCGCGCCGCACCAGCGTGACCTGCCTTGGATTCTCGCCATAAGCAGCCACTTTGCGACATGGAGCCAGCCGGGATCGAGCCGGCGACCTCGGCGAGGCTGCAGATCGTCTGACGGTCGTTTCGTGGCGTAAGGGGTTCCACGAAGCTTCCACCGGCCCATGTTCTGCCCAAGACCGGCCCGCCCCGATCAAGATGTGCGTCTGGGTGACCACACTCACGACGGTTGCGGACGTGATCACGGCCGCAGACGCCGACGGTACCGGCGCGGGCAACGGCACGACGTGTCCGGTCGAGGCGGCGTGTTCAATGCGATGATGAAAAGCGTGGTGTTGAGTGCCTGAGCTCAGCGGCCGGGAGTTGCTCGGCGAGTGGCGGAAGCTGATGGATTCCGTGGTCGCGTCCGCGACGTCGGCTGGGAGCCGTGCAGAGCTTCCGCGTCAGCTGGTCGAACCGATGCAGCGCCAGCTGGAGCTGGTGCAGGAGGTGATCGAGCGTGAACGCCGGCTCCAGAAGCAGTTGGCGGGTCACTTGCTCTCGCCTGTCGAGGCGATCTTCGACCTCCTCGAGGAGAGCGGGCTGATGTTGCGCAGACAGGCGGAGGCTTTGGAGGCCGCGGGGCGCGCGCTTGAGGAGACGGCCGGGCTCGTGAAGAACCAGGCGGAGCTATTTGAACGGACGATCGGCGCGCTGCGCGAACCGACCGAGGTCGCAAAGGCGGCCGCGGGACTCGACCGACGGCCGCGCAAGAGCGACGGTCGCAAATCCCGTCGCGGCACCGGTCGACCCAGCCCATGATCGCCAGCAGGCAGCCAGTTCCCAGCGGTCATCACCGATTCCCGGGGCCGGTTCCGCAAGCCGGCTTCGTGGGTGACGCCAACCGCCGCGACTCCCTTAAATCGCTAAGGCCCGCGTTCGCGGGCCTCGCGCCCAGCCACCGAAGCGACTGGGGGGATGAGGTGAAGTGTATCGGCGGCAAGACGGATCTTGTCAATCAGCTTGCGACCGCCGACCGGATTGGCGTGCCGTCGCCGGCGCCGGTACGCTCGACGGGAGCGGTGGTGATCACCCCCGCGGGCGGTCGCGAAAGGCGTAATCCAACAGCACATGGCGCCGGTGTGAAGACATGCCGCGCCCCGTCGTGGACCTCGGGGATGGCCGGGTGAAACTCTGGTTGCGCCCAGAGATCGAGCGTTGGGCAGCGAAGCTCGCGTCTAGTGGCCGGACACGAACGGCTCGTCGCGTTGCTCGCTGACCGCCTGCCGGTTATGCGCGACCGCGGGTGAGTCGGCGTGAGGTCCGGAAATTCTTCCTACTGACCCCGTGATTCCCCAGCCCCGGGGACAGCATCCGCTTCCGATTTGGCGACGGCCCGGACGGGCGTCGCCAAATCGGGAGCACCCCGGCGGAGCGGCGTTGACGCGTCCACGCGTCCCAGCGGACCGCTGGGGCAATGGCTTCCTGCACGGCAGGATGAGGGCCTCGACCGCGACCTGGGACGGTGTCGCCTCGGTCACGGCCGTCAACCCAAACGTCGCCAGCACGTGTAGCTCGTCCCTAGACGCATCCACGTCCACGCTCCCTGGTCCTGGCATCCACTGGAACCCCGCTGCGTGCAGCGCCTCGAACCGATCGCCCGCCGGGCAACCATCAACTGGACCGCCCCCGAACACGCGCTCTGTCGCCATTGGGATGTCACGCTGCGCGACGGCAGAGCGTCAATAGCGATCGTCGCGGTCGTTCCGCGGGAGCGTTCGTGACCAACGATGCGTCTCTGCCGGCCTGCGCTTGTGGATGTTTGTGGAGCCGCGCCCTGGTGGTATCGTCCAACGACTCACTGAACAGGTCTGGGACCACGATGCGGGTGCTGGAGGCGGCGGTTTCGTGGGAGCAGTTGGTGGTGGTTCGTGCCGGGGCGGCCCTGGTTTGGGTGGCGGTATGCGGTGGGCGATGACGGCGCTGGTGGCACTTGCGTGCGTCGCTGCACTCGTCGGGTGCGGGGGTGCCGGCTCCGCTCAGACCCTGCGCGGTCGGTCGGCGCTGCTGAGCACCCTGGAGAACTGGTCGTCGCTCGAGACGCCCGTGGACCAGGCGCTCGGGATCGTCACAGAGCAGTGCATGGCTCAGCACGGTCTGCAGTACTACCCGTTCCCGCAGGCCGGCCAGCCGGGTGGATCGCCGCTGTTTACGAGCCAGTTGTTCGGCTCCAGGCTGTGGCTCGGTCCGCAGTCGCTGGCCTGGCGAATCGTCAACGGCTGGGGTCTGTACGAAGAGACGATGCAACAGCTCAGCCAGCCGGGGGGCATGTCCGGCGGCCGGCCGGAGGAAATTCGGGTGATGCAATCGATGCGCGGCCAGGCCATCGAGACCTACATGAGGACGCTTTGGGGTGGCGGCAAGACGATGAAGATCCGAATCCCGGGTCTCCCTGGCGAGACCATCCAGATCGGCGGTTGCAACACCACGGCCGGTAAACAGCTATTCGGAAGTGTCGAGGCGTCGGTCGCGGTTCCGCAATACGGACCGGCGATCCTCACCGGCAGCATTCAGCCGCGCGCCGCGCGCTCGCCCGCGCTTCGGGCCAGCGAGGCCAGCTGGGCCGCCTGTGTCCACGCCAGCACAGGGATTGTTACGAGGTCCCCGTCGCAGCTGTTCCTTCACTTCTACCGGCTCTATCACACGAAGGGCCCGACCCCCGCGGTGCACCGCAAGGAGCTTACTGCGGCCGTCACCGACCTCAACTGCCAGCGGCGGTCGCGCTTGCCGCAATCGATCCAGCAGGCCGCCCTGGCGGCAGTCGGGCGTCTGCCTGTCTCTGTCCTGGGTGAGCTGCAGACGCTGCTTTCCGACCTCGAACAGGCGCGGGCGCGGGCGCGGGCCGTGTTCGCGCGGTCACCGACGACCGTCCCGGCATCCACCAATCCCGCGGCGACGAACGGAGTGGCTACCGGGTCGCCCGCGGCGGGAGGCGCGGGAAGCTCGAGCGCACCGCTGGTGGTGTTCGGTGGCTGAGGCGGCGCCCGCCATGCCCGTGCTCGAGGCCGTCGCCGTGTCGAAGATCTATGCGGGCGCTCCTCCCGTGCACGCTCTCGACGAGGTGACCCTCACCGCCCGCGCGGGCGAGCACGTCGCGCTCGTCGGCCGTTCCGGCTCGGGAAAGTCGACGCTGCTCAACCTGCTCGGCCTGCTCGACCGCCCGAGCTCGGGCGAGATCCGGCTGACCGGCGCGGACACGGGCGCGCTGGGCGACCGCGCCCGCACCGCGGTGCGCGCCGGCAGCGTCGGGTTCGTGTTCCAGGCGTTCCATCTGCTCGATTACCGCACCGCGGCGGAGAACGTCGAGATCGGACTGCTGCACGCCGGCGTTCCCCGGCGGGAGCGCCGCGCCAGGGCACTCGAGGCGCTTCACGCGGTCGGCCTCAGCCACCGCGCCCACGCGTCGCCGGCGACGCTGTCCGGCGGCGAGAAGCAGCGAGTCGCTATCGCCCGCGCAGTCGCCGCGCGGCCGAGCGTGGTGCTCTCCGACGAGCCGACCGGCAACCTCGATTCGGCCTCGGCCGACATCGTCCTCTCGGTCCTCGATTCGCTGAAGCCGACGGGGGTGGCGCTCGTCACCGCTACCCACGACGCACATGTGGCCGCCGCAGCCGACCTGACCGTGTCGCTTGCTGATGGGCGCGTCGTCGAGACCACGAGGGTGCGATGAGGGTTGGGCACCTGCCCCGCAGTCGCTCCAGCCACCGGCCGCCCCGTCGCCGCGGCCTGGGGCGCGCCGCGGTCGCCCACGACATCACTGCCGAGGCGACGCTGGCGTTGCTCGGGCGCTCTGGCCGCGCCGCGGCCACCGCCCTGTCGGTGGTGATCGGCATCGCCGCGTTCGTGACCGCCAGCGGGTTGACCGCGACGGCGCGCGCCTCAGTGAACGGGCGCTTCGAGAGCTTCGCGGCGACTGAGGTCACGCTCGCCGACTCAACGCCGAACGCGGCCACACCCGCCTTCGGACCCGGCGCGACAGCAGCAGTGCGCAGCCTACCCGGCGTGCTCGGGGCTGGCGACCTTTGGTCGGTTCAGGTGCGCGCCGCGCCGGCCCCCGCGCTGTTCGGTGGTTTTGATCCATCGGCAGGGGGCGTCAACGTGGTCGCTGCGTCGTCGGGCCTACTGGCGGCCGACCGTGCCTCGTATCGGTTCGGCTCCGACTTCACGGCACTCGATGCCGCCGTGCACGCCAACGTCGTCGTGCTGGGCGCCACGGCCGCCGCCGACCTCGGGCTTGGCTCGCCCGATGGGCAGGAGGCGATCGTCGTCGATGGGGTGCCGTTCGTGGTCGTTGGCGTGCTCAAAGGGGTGCAGTCAGACCCAACGCTGCTGACCGACGCGATCGTTCCCGACGCGACCGCGCGTCGCCTGTGGGGGCTGCCGCGCTCGGGCTCACAGCTCGACGTTGCCGTCAAACCCGCCGCCGCCGCACAAGTGCAACGCGAAGTTCCGCTGCTGCTGCACCCTGAGGACCCGACCCGCCTGCAGGGGATCACCGTGGTGCAGCCGCCGATCGCGCAGGCCGCCGTCGCCGGCGACCTCACCAGCCTGCTGACGATCGTGACGCTCGCCATGCTGGCGATCAGCATCGCCGGCATCGCCGTAACGATGTACTCGTCGATCAGCGAGCGCGCGTTTGAGGTCGGTCTGCGCCGCGCGCTCGGCGCCAGTCGGCTGCAGATCGCGGCGCAGTTCATCGTCGAGAGCGTCCTGATCGGCGCCGGCGGCGCCGTCGTCGGCATCGCTCTTGGCGTCTGCGCGGTAGTGGTGATCTCGAAGGCGCACGGGTGGCTGCCGGTGCTGGACGCCGGCGCGGTGGCGCTGGCGCCACTGCTAGGCGCCGGCGTCGGGGCGCTCGCCGGCTTGCTGCCCGCGTTCCATGCAAGCCGACTCGACCCAGCCGAGGCGCTGCGACGGTGAGCGTACGCGACGATGATCGCCGAATGCCCGCGCCCGGTTTCAGCGAGGAGAGCGACGGCGTCGAAGAGCCGGGCGCCGAGGGCCCGCACATGGCGCCTGGCACTACCGATGCTGGCAGCGGCATCGCCCGCAAGCGCCGCCGCACCGTGGTCCTCGGCGGCCTCGTGCTGATCGCGGTGGCGGCGCTGAGCTGGTGGGCCGGTCGCGCAACCACCACAACGACCTCCCTCGCCCACGCCGCAGCCGCTCCGAAGGCGCCGATGTTGACGGCGCCGGTGGTGTTCAAACGGCTCGGCACGACCCTGCAGGCGACCGGACGGCTGGTGGCGGCTGGCACCGAGACGATTACCGTCGGCTCGATCAGCGTCCCGAACGCCGAGTCGATCGTCACCGCCGAAGTCGTCCACGCCGGCGAACCGATCGCCAACGGTACGGTCGTTGCTCAGGTCGCGGGGCGGCCGGTCTTCGTATTCGCCGGGAGCACGCCGATGTACCGGAGCCTCGAGTCCGGCGACTCGGGGCCCGACATCGCGCAGCTCCAGCAGGACCTGGCCAGTATCGGCGACAGCATCACTGACAGCTCCGGGACGTATGGGCCCTCGACGAGCGCCGCGCTCGCTTCGCTCTATCGAAACGATGGCTACGCTCCGCCGCCATCAGCACCGACGCGCGGTGGCCGCGGAGCGCCGCACTTGATCGTCGAGCCGCAGGCCGAGATCGTATTCGTGCCGGACCTGCCGGCGACCATCGCCGCGACCAAGGAGCCGCTCGGCAAAGCGATCGGCAGCCCGGCGGTGACGCTCACCTACGGCTCTGTGGTCGTCGACGCCACGCTCACCGTCGCGCAGGGATATCTGATCGAGACCGGCGACCGTGCCACCGTCAGGGTCGGCCCGGCCCGGCCGCTCGTCGGCGTCGTCAGCGCCCTCAAGCGCTCGGTGCGCTCACCGAAGGCCAGCGCGACGATCGCTGTGAGGGGGGTGGCGGCCGACGCCCGCATCGGGTCCCAGGTGGCTGTCTCGATCAACGCCGAGTCCTCTGCGGTGCGGACGCTCGCGGTGCCGATCGGCGCGCTGTACGCAAACGGTGCCGGCAGTCCCTACGTGATCCTCGCCAGGCACGGCTTCCCGCGCGTCCCAGTCAGCGTGGGCCAAGCCGTCGGCGGGTACGTGCCGATCGTCAACCCGCCGACGGAGCTACTCCCCGGCACCAAGCTGGTGCTCGACTCAAGCCAAGCCAACAACGGAGGCTTCGGCGGCCCCTAGCTTCCAGAGCCGCGCAGACTCTCCAGCTCAGGCTACCGGGCCGTCTCTGAGCCGGCTGGGCAAGCGACCCGATGCCGACTTAGGAGAACGCGCGTCCGCAGATCCGGGCGGGCGATCCGAACCGACTGCAGATGAAACTCGTCCTTGCTTGAACGCGATCGCCACAGCACAGCGCCCGCGGCATTGCATCGAGGGCGTGGAGATCTACCAGGGCGACGGCGACGCGCTCGGCCGCGAAGATCTCAAGAAGGTCCGCGGATGCGTTGGGGCGAGGAGTGGATCGTTGATTGGTGGTGCACCGAGCATCCGGATGCGTTCAGCGCCGATTACCCGATGTACGTCACCATAGAGGCGGAACTCGGGCGGGTGTGCGGCGCCGCTGTCTAGGACGAGCTGGCCGCCTACTGCGAGGCGAGCCAGAACGGGGGAGCCACGCAGCCTGACGCTGCTCCCGATGATCCGCTAGGGCCCGCCGTCTCGGCGGTGGACCAGCGGAACACCGCGACGCAGCGGTTGCCGTGATGGAGCTGGGCCAGGAGTCGCGGGCGCCCGAGGTGTTGACAGGCACGCGCCGGCTCGGCCTCGGCTGCTGGGGCGCGTCTCGGCTCGGTGCCGCAATTGGGCGCTTTGCATCCGTGCTCGCGGTTGGGTGCGCTGAATCGCGTTCTCGGCCTTCAGTAGATATCCCCGAGGGGAGTCAGCGGATCGCACCGTTGCGCTGCGGCTGGGATGGAGTTAGAAAGGAAGGATTCGACGACCTCGGAGGTGAGGACATGAGAAATGCGCGAATGACCGGCACGGCGGGGGTCGGGGATCAGATTCAAGCGCGCGGACTGCATGGTCGGCCGTCGCGGCGCGGGAAGGTAGTCGAGCTGCTGGGCAGCGCGGGCCACGAGCACTATCGTGTTCGCTGGGATGATGAGCACGAGTCGATCGTCTACCCGAGCGACGGCGTGACCATCACCGCGCGGGCGACTGGCCGAGGTGCGCTGGCCGAACAGAGTGACTAGCTGACAGCCCCGTGTGTCCCCGGGGATCCGTGGCTGATCACCAATGGCGGGCGCGCCGTGGTCTTGCGGCCGCGCTGCTGGGTATGGGGGACAGGCCTGGACTCGTTTGTCGACGTGGCCAACGAGGTGTGGGACTGATCGCGGCGGGCGCGGCGCGCTGCGGCGTGTCCTTCACAGAACGTTTGTGCGGATCGCTCGTCTTTGCGCGTGGTTTGAAGGCCGGGTGTGCGATCGTGAGGGGCGTGATGTGATCAACGGCGAGCGGAGCAGCGCGTGAGTGCGGGCAAGATTGGCCAGGGGAAGCAGCGATCGGGCGACAGGGCCGACGGATTGGCGAGCCGGAGCACGCTGACCGTGATCGACAACCGCACGGGGGAGCGGTTCGAGTTGCCGATCGACGACGGCGCGGTCCGCAGCTCGGAGCTCGGACGGCAGGCGGGTGGGCTCGCGTTATACGACCCGGGCCTTTCGAGCACGGCCGTGTGTCGCAGCGCGATCACGCACATCGATGGGGAGGCCGGGATCCTCCGGCACCGCGGCTACCGGATCGAGGCGCTGTGCGAGCGCTCGAACTTCCTCGAGCTGGCGTATCTGCTGATCAACGGGGAGTTGCCCACCGCGGGGCAGTACGAGTCGTGGCTGCACGAGATCGGCACCCGCAACTTCGTGCACGAGAACGTCAAGGGCTTCATCGAAGGATTCAGGTATGACGCGCGCCCCATCGCGATGGTGGCCGCGTCGGTCGGTGCACTCTCCAGCTTCTATACCGACGCCGACCAGGTGTACGACGAGGAGGCCCGGGAGCGGCAGGTGGTCCGCCTGCTGGCGAAGTTGCCGACCCTGGCGGCCTTCTCCTACCGCCACCTGCAGGGGCTGCCGTACGTGCATCCCGAGGACCACCTCAGCTACACGGGGAACCTGCTGTCGATGATGTTCCGGATGAGCGAGCTTCGCTACACCCCGGACCCGGTCATCGAGCGCGCGCTGGACGTGTTGCTGATGCTGCATGCCGACCACGAGCAAAACGCTTCCACGACCGCCGTGCGCGCGGTCGGGTCCACGCATGTGAATCCATACGCGGCCGTCGCCGCCGGTGTCACCGCGCTGTCGGGGCCGATGCGCGGGGGAGCCGCCCAGGGGGTGCTGAGGATGCTCAGGGGGATCGGATCGCCCAGGCGGGTATCCGAGTTCCTCGCGCGCGTCAAGTCAGCGCACGAACGGCTGCTCGGCTTCGGCCATTGGGTCTACAAGACCTACGACCCGAGGGCGCGTGTGCTCCGCCGGCAGCTCGAGCAGCTCTACGAGCACCGCCGCCCCGACCCGTTGTTCGCGATCGCCGACGAGCTCGAACAGCAAGTGCTGGACGACGAGTACTTCACCTCCCGCCGGCTGTACCCGAACCTCGATCTGTACTCCGGCCTCACATACGAGGCGCTCGGCATCGCGCCGCCGATGTTCCCGGTGATGTTCGCGCTCGCCCGCAGCGCCGGATGGATCGCGCAATGGGTCGAGATGGTCAAGGACCCCGAGCAGACGACGTTCAGGCCGCTGCAGCTGTACACAGGCGCGCTCGACCGCGAGTACGTGGACGTCGGCGAACGCGGCTGAGCGCCGGCCGGCGGGCCAGCCGGAGGTTGCACCACGAGCCGCGCGGCGGCGGCGACACTGGCGCAATCACCGGAGGATGTGGGTCGACGCGGAGTACCCCCGCTGGCCCAGGCTGTCTACCGAGTTTGAGCAAAGCTTCGCGACTGGTCGCGGCGCAATGCGTCCGCACGGGCGCCGCGACCGCTGAGGCGTGATCCACCAGTACGCCTTCGGCGACCCGCTGCAGCGCGGCCCAGACAGTCGTCATCATCGGCGATTGCCTTTCCATTGGCGCAAACTTCCGACCTGCGATCGCCTTAGCGGCGCGCGAGGCGCGCAGCGACGCTCCGAACCGCGCGAGCGCAACGCCACCCAGTGCTCGTTCCGGTTCAACCGCGCGGACGATCCGCAATGCAGGTGCGGGCTTCGTCTGGCCGAACTTGCTCGGGGTTCCGTTCAGCCCACGAGGGACGGCGCATCAGGGCGTGAGACCGTAGGCTCCCGGTGTGAGCGAGACCCCCGGCCAGGATCGCGTCGCGATCGTGCTCGCGGGCGGCGGTGCCCGCGGCGCCTACGAAGCGGGCGCGTTGTCGGTGCTTCTGCCCGTACTCGAGGCGCGCGGCGAGCGGCCGCGGATCCTGGTCGGCACCAGCGCCGGCGCGGTGAATATCAGCTTCCTGGCCGCCCACGCACAGGTCCCGCTCGATGAGCTCATCCCGGAAGCGCTCGCGGCGTGGGCGTCGATGAGCTGGAGCGAGGTCGCCAGGCCGCTCGTGTCGATATCGTCGCTGCGGCGACTCGGGGGCTACGCCGCCGAGGTACTGGGCGTCCCGGGCCTGCAGATCGAGTCGCTGCTTGATCCCGCACCGCTGCGCAGGACATTGCGCCAGCGAATCGATTTCGACCAGTTGGCCGGGAACATCGAGGCTGGCCGGGTGGACACCGCCGCCGTCGTCGCCAGCTCCGCTCTGACCGGCCGCTCCGTCGTGTTCCACGCCGGCCTGCCTTCCCCGCCGCCGGACCGCCGGCGCCGTATCGAATATGTCGCCACCGCGCTCGCCGAGGAGCACGTGCTTGCGTCGGCCGCGATCCCGGCCGTGTTCCCCGCGGTCCACGTCGAGCGGCCGCACGCGGCACGCGGCTGGTACTTCGACGGCGGGACCCACCTGAACACGCCGATCAAGCCGGCGCTGGAGCTCGGAGCGGAGCGCGTCGTCGTCGTCGCGGTCAGCCCGCTGGCGCCGGAGCTGAGCTCGCTGGCCGGCGAGCGGCGGCCGGACGCGCTCGTGGCCGCCGGGCAGATCCTGATCGGGATACTCGACAACCAGTTGATCGCCGACGTCCACACGCTCGCGACAGTCAACGCTCTGATAGGTAGGCGCGCCCGGTCCGCGAGCACCGGCAAGCGCCGCGTGCCGTACATCGTGATCGCGCCCGCCGAGCCCGACCCGATGGCCGCCCGCGCTCTGGCGGTCGTGCGCGACCGCTACAGCTCGGCGGTTCAGACCGCCCGGTCGCCGGATGTCGCGCTGCTGGCCAGGCTCACCGCCGCCCGTGACGACGTGGCCCACGCGGCGCTGCTCAGCTTCCTGCTGTTCGCTCCCGAGTTCGCGCAAGCACTGATCGAGCTCGGCCGCCAGGACGCGACCCGATGGCTCGAGCACGTCCACGACCTCGACGACCTCTGGCAGGTCGGTCCGCTCACACCCTCCGCCTGAGCCTGCGTCCCCTCACACATCTGCACGCCGGCCGGCCCGTCCCTGCCCCTTAACCGCAGGGACATCTTGAAGCCAGCGCCGCCCCGGCTCGCAACGCGTGGAAAGTACACACCGGGATCGCATTCGTCTTCGAGCATGTCCATCGGCGCGCGATCGGATCGGCGACGGACCGCAACTCGCGGAGGCGAGTCGGTGCTTGCCCATCGTGGCTAGCAGCCGCCGGATTCGGGATTGCGCTCGGTCGCCGAAGCAGTCGTCTCCTGCGGCGAGGCGGGACAAGCGAAGCGATCGTCCGGATTCATGGCGACGCGGCTGAGCACTTTCTACGAAGATCCAACTCGACAGCGAACCCGGGATCCACGTGATCGTCGAGGACGAGCGATCTCGTGAGCATGAATTGATCAGCTCGTCGCGATGTCGTCTCGTCGTACGACCCCGATCAGGGTGCCGTCGGGTCGGGTGACGACGAGCGTGCGAAAGCCGTAGGCCTCGAACCGCTCCTCGAGTTTCGCTTCCACCAGGTGCGGGCGGATCGTCTGTGGCCTGGGCTCCAAGACGGTATCGATCGGATCGCCATCCGAGATCGTGTCGAGCGCCGATTTTCGGACGCGCCCAAGGACCACATCGCCCGGGCTCAAGACCAGGGCGTACCCGTAGGGCGAGTCGGCGATCGCCCGCCGCACTTCACCCGTCGAGGCTTCGAGCGGGGAGGTCGCGACGTCGTGGCGGGCGAGGCTCCCGGCGGTCGGCTCGTCTGCTCGCATGCCCTCAGCCGGCAGGCCGCGGGCGAGCCAATCGACCTTGCCGGGGGTGTAGTCGTAGACGCGAGTGAAGCCGAGAGTGGCGAGCCGGCACGCGGCGCGTGGACTCAAGTCTCAGAGGCCGTCCCAGCAGTAGACGACGACGTCGCGTCCCCGATCCAGCCGCTTGGCCGTTTCGGCGCTCAGCTCCGCGAGCGGAAGACTGATCGCGTCCGGGAGATGGAGCTTCTCGTAGTCCTGCCTCGGCAGAACCTCGACGACCTGCGCGCCGCCTGCGATGAGTTTGTGGAGGTCGGCGATGTTGATGGTCGTCACGGTCATGACTTCGCCTGGCGACTGGGAATGGTCGCAGGTCGGTGATCCTCACCAAGCGTTACCAGATCCGTGACGGGGCCTTGCGGGACACGCGTCAGGTGTACCGGTACCACCGTCAAGGATCACGGACTCCTGGGGCGGCAAGGGTGGCCGGGACTCGTCGGTCTTCTGCGCACCTTGGCTACGAGCCGTCTCGCCGGGACTGATTATGTGGACCGGTCGGCGAATGGGCCGAATGCTCTGAGAAGACGTTTGTTTGGTGCGCTGACCCATCTCGCTGTCTCCGAAGCGACAGTCGGCACAGAGCACACCGACGTATGGATTCGATCGGCCGCGTGGACGGGTGTTGACGCGGGAACATCCGCTCAAGGCGAGCGCACATCCGTCGCTGAGCTCAGATCCCGACAGCTCTTGACGGACCTCCGGCGACTCCTAGAATCGCCGTATGCGTCGGATTGGTTACGGGTTCGGGACTCTCCTGTTCCTCGTAGGCATCTTCTGGTCCGGGCGCGAGAGTACTCACGGCTTCGGGGCGTTCTGGGAGCATTGGTGGTGCCCGCTCCCAGTCGTGGCGATCGTGGTCGGTTTAGCGACGGGTTGGCTCGTCGCGCGAACATCCAGCCGGACCACCTGAACTCTCAAGTCCGCGACACCCCGGGTTCCGTAATCCTCTTCTAGCGTGCCCCAGTCGGGGCCTGCACCGTCGCCGATCCGATCGCGCCATCGGCGGCCGGTCAAACGCAGAAGCGATCGTCCGCGGGAGGCGCGTTTTCCGCACAAGACGGGTCTCGGTGCATCACGGCAGGTAGCCCCGACTCTGGCATCATCCGCAGATGCAGAGTCCCTGCGAATGGGCTGCGCCGGCCGGGTATGTGGTGTCGACGGATGCGGTTCGCCTTGACGTCGATCGCATCCATCGTTTTCTCTCGACCGCGTACTGGTCGAGAGGTATCCCGCGTGAGGTAGTTCAGCGCTCGATCGTCAACTCACTGCCGTTTGGGCTGTATGCACCCTCCGGTAAGCAGGCCGGGTTTGCGCGGGTGGTGACCGATCGCGCGACGTACGCCTACCTCGGTGACGTCTACGTCGAGACAGCCCACCGTGGTCGCGGGCTCGGCAAGTTCCTTGTCTCGTGTGTGGTCGCCCATCCTGAGCTGCAGGGACTCCGCCGCTGGGCACTCGCGACCGCCGATGCCCACGGCCTCTATGCCCGGCATGGATTCAGACCGCCAGCGAACCCTGATATTCATTTGTTCATCGAGCGGGCACCGGTCGATCTCTGGCCACCGCAGGCAGAACGGGAAGGAACCCGTCTGCGGCAAGCGACGCAGGACTGACGGATCGGCCTACGTGCCAGCCCCGCATTTCGCTAGACGCGCAACCGCGCCGCCGCTGACGTCTGTCACTCGTCCCGACCATGCTGACCTGGCCATTGAGTGCGCGACGAGAGAGGCGTTCGCCGGCGCTGGCGGTTGGCGATTGCTAAGCCACGAGGGCAATCGTCCGCCGCAGGCTCGTCCTACGGTGCCTTGGCGACGCCGCGGTCGCCGCCTACGGCTGTTCACGCGGTCTCCTGGCGCGCGCAGCGGTGCTCTACCGGCGCTGGCAGGACCAACGCCACAAGCCGGCCGGTGTGGTCGCGATCGCGTCGCACGCGGGCTCCCGGATTCCTCTGGGGTGGCCGTCACGCTTGACTGACCAACCCACCTCAACGATCGCGCCCGGGACGCCGCCGGGCGAGCACGAGCAACCAGGAAGGCCACCACCGTCACTCGGGGCCCGCGCCGCTGCCATGCCAGCTCACCTTCAGCCGGCTGCGCCCGGTCCTACACGGCGAGCGGCGACGAATACCGGGTGTTGACGTAAAGCACCTGAGATCTTTGGCGCGCTACCCGATCACGCGTCCGAGGCCTGCTTAGGGGAGCGGCGAGCGGGTTATCGAGCGCCGATAGGGATTCTGGCCCTGTCGCGAAGGGACGCCGAACGCGATTGGAGCTCATCGCAGCCGCCCGGGCCGTCTGCGGAGGTTTCCCAATTCATTCTGCGGTTCGTGATATGTGTGTGCGGATTCGTTCGTTCCGCCGCTGCGGGCACCGCGAGCTCACGGGAGGTAGTGATGAGGCCCCTCGACGTCACGAGGCGCAGGCGCCGGTCGACCGGCTTGGCCGCGCGGGCGGCCGCGCTGTTTTTGGGGTTCGTGGTCGTCGCGGCGGCTGGTGCCGGCGCCGCGGCGGCGGGCGTGGCGCCTGGCGGTCCGGGAGCTCCGTCGTACTTCGATCTGGCCAGGAAGGACTGCCTGGGTACGGCGGCGGGCACCCGGTCCAAGGTCTGGTTCACGGTGGCGGACGGGGTGCTGTCAGACATCTACGAGCCGACCATCGACAACACCAACGTGAGCACGCTGCAGTACATCGTGACCGACGGGGCCACGTTCAGCGACCTGCAGACCCGCGACATGTCCTACACGGTCGCCGCGGACAGGACGGGCATGGCGTGCACCGTTACCTCCACCGACACACAGCACGGCTTCCGGCTGGTCACCACCTACATCACCGATCCGGCCCGTGACACGGTGCTGATGCGGAGCCGTCTAGAGGACCTGCCTGGCTCCAGCACGAAGCTGGGCGCCCTGCACCTTTATGCGCGGCTTGACGCCCACGTCAACGGTAACGGCGGGGGCGGAAGCGAGAACGCGGGCGCCAACTCCGGCGTCGTGGACGCCAGCGGAATTCCGGTGATCTTCAGCACGAACACTGCCACCAACGCTGCCAACCGGGACTATGCGGTGCCGACGTACATGGCCCTGGCGGCTCGGCCGGCGCCGTCCGCCGCGAGCGTCGGCTACGCGGGCACCGCCAGCGACGGTCTCACCCAGCTCGACGCGACCCACGCGCTGACGACTTACAGCTCGGCGCCCGACGGTCATATCGTGGCCACCGAGGAGGTGGCACGCGCCGGCCGCCCGGTTACCCTCGCGCTGGGTTTCGGCCGGACTCAGGCGCGATCGGTTTCTGTCGCGGAGAGATCGCTGAGCGATCGGTTCGGCAAGACGGCGGCGAACTATCGGCACGGATGGACGCGGTATGACACCGGGCTGAAGCGACCGCCGAGAGTCTTCCCCGGGGTGACGCGGGGCCAGGCAGCCAGCCTGGACGGCCACTACTACCTGTCGGCGAACGTCTTGAAGGCGAGCGAGGACAAGACGTTCCCTGGGGCGATCGTCGCGTCGCTGGCTAGCCCGTGGGGTCAGGCGGTCCCGGCCGGGGTCCTCGCGGGTGGCGAGCCCTCGTATTTCGGCTCCTACCGAGAGGTGTTCGCACGCGACCTGTATGAGGCGTTCACCGGGCTGCTGGCCGACGGCGACATCGCCACGGCCCGGGCGGCGACCTTGTTCCTGTTCGACCGCCAGCAACTGCCGGACGGCTCGATGCCGCGCAACTCGCTGCTCAACGGCAAACCGGCCCCGGACACCGGCGGGACCCAGCTGGACGAGGCGGCTTACCCGATCCTGATGGCGTACCTGACCGGACTCGGCCGCAACACCAAGCTGTATGAGGACCACATCCGGCCGGCCGCGGACTTCCTGGTCTCGCATGGGCCGTCGTTCGGGGTGGAGCGCTGGGAGGAGCAGACCGGTTACTCGCCGTCCACCATCGCCGCCGAGATCGCCGGGCTGACCGCCGCGTCGGCCATCGCTGCCGGGCACGGCGACACGCCGCGTGCGCGGCTGTACCAGGCCACCGCCGACGACTTCCAGCGCATGATCAAGACCTGGACGGTGACGACCACCGGTCCGGACGGTCCGCGCTACTTCATCAGGGTGTCAAAGACCGGTGACCCCAACGCGGCGATCAGCTACAGCCTCGGCAACGGCGGTCCCACTCTGGACCAGCGCTCCGTAGTCGACGGCGGCTTCCAGGAACTGGTCCGGCTCGGTGAGCTTCCGATCGCCGACACCGACGTGCAGACCTCTCTGGCCGTGCTCGACAAGCAGATCTCGGTGTCCACGCCGAGTGGGACCGGCTACTACCGTTACGGGAACTCCGCCGCCGAGGGCAGCGCCGACGGGTACGGCGACTGCTACCAGCCAAGCCAGACCTCGTGCACGGTCCTCGGGGCGCCCTGGCCGCCGACCGACACTGGCACTGGGCACCTGTGGCCGAACCTGTCCGGCGAGCGCGCCGAGTCCGATCTCGCCGAAGGGAACACCGATGGCGCCGAATCCCTGCTGCAGGCGATGATCAACTTCTCGTCCGGCGTGGGGCTGGTGCCCGAGCAGGCGTGGGAGGACCCGGACCTGGCAGCCTCGCCGTTCGGCGGCGACCCGGCGACCGCGTCCATCGGGTTCACCGACGGCAAGGCGGCCGGGTCAGCGTCGCCGCTGACCTGGGCCCAGGCGCAGGAGCTGCGGCTGATCGCCTCGCTAGGCGTCGGGCACAACGTCGACACCCCGCGGGTCACGGTTAAGCGGTATCTCGCCCACGGGGCGCCGGGCACGCTGCCGGTGACGATCACGGCACCGTCGCCGGGGAGCACGCTAGCCGTGTCCTCCACCACCGTGACCGGGACGACCGCGCGGGGAGCGACGGTGACGGTCGCGTCCGCCGACACCACGACCGGTGCGCCGGCTTCGCTGACGACCACGGTCGCCGCCGCCGACGGGTCCTTCTCGGCCCCCGTCCCCGTCAGCTTCGGCAGCAACGCGATCACCGTCGCCGCCACCGCGGCGGGTGGGCGGAGTACCGGGTACGCCCAGATCACCGTCACCAACGAGGGCGGCGGCAGCACCGTGCTCGATGTGACCGACCCGACGGGGGACGACAACGGGCCGGGCACCTACCAGTACCCGACCTCGTCCGACTTCGTCCCCGGGTCGTTCGACCTGACCCGGTACCGGGTGCTCAGCGACGGCACATTCGCCTACCTCCGAGTCACGCTGCGCACCCTGGTCCCCACGTTCGGGGCACTCGACGGGGCGCAGTTGCTGGACGTGTACGTGCACGTGCCGGGCGCCTCTGCCACATCGACTGCGGCCGCCTTCGCGTCCCGCAACTACTCGATCGCCACGTCGGGGGCCTGGAGCCAGCGGGTCGAGGTGCAAGGGTTCGCCGCGCCCGTATGGGTGAACGCCGGCGGTGGTACGGTGGGCACCCCGCTCGTGCTTCCCAACGCGAGCGACAGGACGATCACGGTCGCGCTGCCGGAGGCGCAGTTCGGCACGCCGGCCTCCGGCTGGGGGTTCACCGTCGTTCTCACCGGTCAGGACGGGTTCAGCCCCGACCAGGCACGCGGGTTTGCCTCGACACCTCAGCCCTTCCTGTTCGGGGTGTGCGCGCCGGGCGGAACCGCGCCCATCTGCTCGACTGGTCCGGGAACCGTGCCGAAGGCCGTCGACGTCACCACACCCGCGGGAGTCTCCCAGGCCACCGAGCTCGACCCAACCCGCGGCCCAGTCCAGATCCAGCCAGTGACCGTCCCCTGAGCGCCACTGGCGAATCCCCGCCAGCCCACTACCCCACCGTGCCGACCCCACGTCGCGCGAGGCACCGACACGCACCCACGGCGGCACCGCCATCTCCTCCATTAGCGCGGCAGCCGCCACCTTCCCAACGGCGAAACGCCCATCAGCCGCGACCTCCGCATCGCCGTCTACCTCGCCAAGCAACGCGCCAACGGCAAGACCAACCGCGAAGCGATCCGCAGCCTCAAACGCCATCTCGTCCGCCGCGTCTACCACCTCCTCACACGACCCCAACGCGGTACCGACCACGGTCTGCTTGACAGAGGAGCCTTCACGGAGTACGAGCCACGCCTGCGGCGCCACGATCGGAAGGCGGGCTTCTCCTTTTGGGGTCGGCGGCGGCTGAAACAGGAGCGGAAGGTTCCCGGGACTAACAACTAGGGCACGAGCACGGTGAAGCCTCCGTCGACCAATACGCTCTGCAGCGGAGAGCCCGGGGTGTTCGTGTCGCCCTGGACCAGGGTGAACGTGTCGACCTCCACCTCACCGGCTGCACAGTTCGTGCTGTCCGGCACGGTGAACACGCCGTTAGCGGCACCCGAGGCTGTGAGCGATACGATCGCGTCGGCGGGAGCGATCCCGTCAGCCAAGCCGATGCAGTAGATCCCGCGCTTTGTGGTGTGGCTGACGCCGGTCACGCCCTTTGGGAAGTCAACTCCGTGCAGGAGTGTGCCGTTGGCGTTTACGACGGCGACCGCGCGAGCGCTCCCGGCTGCTCCTGCCCTGTGCTCCTGGGATGCCTTTTGTGCCCTGCGGTCCCTGCGCGCCGGTGGGTCCCTGCACACCTGGCAGGCCCTGCGGGCCGGGGAACCCGCGGGGCCCTTGATGGCTACGCAGCTGGGCGCGGACAGACGGTTTGATCTGGCCGATGTTGGTGATAACGAAGTGGGTCGCGGCTCCTGCGCCTGCTGTCAGAACGGCCAGAGCGACCAGCGCCACGGCAAGGATCGTGGTGCGTTTCATGGTGGGAGTTCTTTCGCTCGATACTCGGTAAGTGTGGTTCCGGTAGCTAGACGCACATGCCATTCAAGGCATCACACGTCTGATGCGACGCGGTCCCTGCAAGACGCGAACAACGCCGCGATCCTTCCGCGCTGACGACGCTTCTCGGAGTCCCACCGTGATCAGCTAGTCCTATGGCAAGCCCCGTCCGGACTCAGTTCAACCGCGCGTACGTCACCGTCCTGGCGGATGCGACACGCGTTCATCGGGTCGGGGTCGACCTCCAGCGAGAGGTGAGGCGTACATCTCGTCGCGTTCCGGCCACCCTTAAATGCAGCCGCGACGAGTGACGCTTTGATTTGGAGCACTCTCGACCGCACTACCGGATTCGACGATGAACATGCTCGTCTGACAGCCACGCCTCTCTTCCCCTCCCACGAATACCGAGACGTCTCCGTGCCGCCCGGGGGCATTGGACTCCGCTTCCGCTCCGGTCCGATCGACCCCGAGAACAGCGGCCGTCGCCAGGCTGCCCACGGGCGACGAACCGGAAGCAGCCATCCCCAGCAGCGTTGGACCGCCACGGTGTTGGTGGTGCGTAGGCAGACGTTTGGCCTCGGCGCGGCGCCCGGCGCTTATGACTCTCGTCCATCTCAGCAGCGGGCCGCCGTCGAGTTAGCTGACAACTCGCGAGCCAGCAAGTGGCGCGATCGCCGTGCCGCTACAACAAGCGCCGCGCGGCGACTGCCTCCAGGCGCGCAGCTCACACACGATCGTCGATTTCCTTCTCGTAAATCGCCAAGCCGAGTTTGGCAGACATCCCAGCACGCTCGTAGAGGCGGAACGCGCCGGTCTCGTTCGCCGCATCGACGCCGAGCCCGATGCTGTGCTCGCCGCGCTCCCAGAAGCGCGTGAACGAGTCGCCCAGGAGCGCCGCGCCGACGCCCTGCTTGCGCCACGGGCGACGCGTGAAGAGCGCGTGCACCCAGCCGCCCCCGTACGTGTCGCCCGCGCAGATCGTCCCGGCGGCGATCTCGTCCTCGGCCCGAACGACGCACCACAGCGTCGGGTCGAAACGCTTGCTGCCAAGGTGGTTCTTCGACCACGACTCGAACTCGCGCGGGGTGTACCCCCAATGATGCGCGAACGCCTCCTCGCCCGCGACGTGGAACTCGAGCGCGTCACGGTCAGGGTCGAACGGGACGACTCGTAGCCCGTGCGGCCACCTGGGCGCGGGCGGCGGTGTCTCCAGCTCGATGCGCATCTCGCGAAAGACGCGCACGGCGCCGTAGCCGAGCGACTGAAGCAGCCTGCGGGCGGCCGCGTCGACGTCGAACGCCCTGGTGAGGATCCTGCGTGCGCCGCGGCGGGCCGCGTGCTCTTCGAGCCCGGTCGCGATCAGCTTTCCGATCCCCCGCCCGAGCGTCTCGGGATGGACGTACGCTTCGGCGTCCCAGCGCTCGCCTTCCTGGCGCACCGACCCATAGCCGACGATGCGGTCCCCATCGCGGACGACACGCGCGTTCTGCTCGAGGTCAAGGTCCAACCACTCATCCTCCAGATCGGCCTGCGAGAACAGACTCTGGCCATACAACGAGGTCTCGAGCGCCACGATGACCTCGGCCACCGCGGCTGCGTCGGCGGCCACGGCCGGATCAAGCCGGAACGAGGTCATCGATCCTGTCCGCGAGACCCGCGACATCTCGCCGCTTGCCCGTCAGCAAATCGCTCGCTTCGCCGGCCCCGTCGATAGCGACAACTACAGCCCGCACATCGCGGATCACCGCGGCGACGCCCTCTCAGCAATCAAGCCACACCAACAACCTCCACAACAGTGCATCCCTTGATTGTCTCGCAGCAGCGCAAGTGCCGGATCGACCGCCGTTGCCGAGATGGACGACACGCAGCAGCGTCGGCGCGCGTCGCCGACGCCCACCTCTGCCTATGCATACGTCCTGAGTTCGATGGCAACGCCTACACGCGCGCAGACTTCCAGATCCACGAAATAGGGGCCGCCTGAGAGGCTCTTGCCGGTGTTCGCGAAGCTTCCGGACGTCATGGGTCACGATGATTTTGGTGACGCCGTCGACAACGGCCACCACGCCGCCCGGCGGCCGGCCCAGCGCTACCGGTCGACGCCGAAGCCAGCAGTCAGGTCGTCGGGTGGTGTTGCTGCGTTGGTGGCCGAGCAGAAGCGCGCCGCCCGGCGACGCGCTTCTGCGATTCGTCCTATCCGGACACCTGAAGCCCGGGATCGAACCTAGTCAGGAGGACTCGTGGATCACGTCCTCGATCGCGGCGACCACGGTGTCGGGGGCCTTGTTGAGGATTTGCGTGTGCTTGTGCGGCGTCGTTGCGAATACGGACACGCGCTTGTTGGTCTCGATGGCATTGGTGACAGCGGCGCGCACCGTGCGCATCTCGTCCTCGGTGGCGCCGGAGTGGGCCCCGGTCCCGACCACGAACACGGTTGAGGATTCCAGCGCCGCGAAGTCGGGGCCGAGTTCGCCGTTGACGGCGTCCATCTCGATCGCGACGTCCGCGGACTCGGCGGGAGACATCCGGGCCGAGCGGCCGAGCGCGGCGAGGATGCGCATCATCCACCCCAGCCGACGGAACTGGGCGCGGACCTTCTGCTTCCCGGCCTCGTCGAACATCGTGATCGGGTAGGCACCATCGATGAGCACCAGTCCGCGGACCCGCTCGGGGTGCTGGGCCGCGTATCGCACGGCGATCGTGGCGCCTGAGACCACCCGACGAGGATTGGGCGTTCGATATGGGTCGCGTCGATGACCCGTCCGATGTCGTCGACGGCCGCCTGGATGGAGTAGTCGGCCGATCTGCCCGACTTCCCGCGTGCCCGCGCGTCGAACCGCACCGTGCGGTACTTCCCGTCGAGCCGGCGAATGACGTGGCTCCAGTTCTGCACGGTGGCGAAGCCGCCGCTGAGGAAGAGCAGGGCAGGCGTGCCGCCCGGGGCGTCGAGGGCGTAGAGCCGAGTGTCTGCGGCAGGAATCATCAGTTCTCGTGACATCGCGATCGAGCCTTTCGCATTGGCGTGGAGCGACTCGCGCAGCCGGCGGTCGTTGACCAGGGCGACCACGGACACCAGCAGCAGCCCGCAGCCGGCCTGCTCGAGCTTCATCCACGCGGGGAACGTCGGGGGCACGGCGATGATCACAGCGATCGCGACGAGCATGGCCACGCTGACGATCCGCAGACGAAGTAATGCCCGTGCGGAGCCGCCCGCCGCGCCGCGGGTCAACGTGAAGGTCAACAGAGCGCTGAGGGCGACGATCGTTGCTCGTGTCCATACAGCCGAATTGACTGCGCTGCGGTCGTTGCGCAGTACCGCGATCACCACCAGGGTGGTCACGCTGAGCGCCAGGTAGCCGCCGACTAGCCGCTTGAGACGGTGGAAGATCGCTTGGCCGCGCGCTTCCTCCGAGCTTCCGCTGCCAGCGGAGACGTACGACGCACGCGCGGGCAGGATGTCGGGTGGGTGGGGGTGTGAACGCTCATTTGGCCTCTCCTCTTGGATGACCGGTCCCGCTGAAAAAGCAGACAATACGCTACGTGTCGTCTCGTGTCAAGACGAGACGTCTCGTCTTGTATTCATGCTATGGTGCGCGTGTGAGTTCCCTTCGAAAGCCACCCGATGAGAGCCGGCGCTCCGAGCGGGCCCGCGTCGCGATCCTGAACGCGACCGCAGAGCTGTTCCGCACCACGGGCTACGACAAGATGTCGATCGAGGGAATCGCCGCCGCCGCGGGTGTCGGCAAGCAGACCATCTACCGCTGGTGGCCATCCAAAGCCGCCGTGGTACTCGATGTGTGGGCGCCCGAGGTCCAGCCCCGTGTGGAGTTCCCTGACTCGGGCGATCTCGCTGCCGACCTCAAGACCCAGATCAGCAGCATCATCGACCTAGCCCATCACCCCCTCTTTGGCCCGTCATTCCTGGCGGTGCTCGCAGACGCACAACGAGACGAGCGCATCGCCACACAGCTCCTCGACCGACTCTTCCGCCCCACGATCGCCGCCTGCAAAGACCGCCTGCGCATCGGGCAGGCAGCCGGCCAGCTGCGTGACGACATCGACCTCGATGTCGCCGTCGATCTTCTCTACGGCGGCTACTACCACCGGCTGCTACTAGGCATCGCTCCGCTCACGCACGACTACGCCGAGGTCATCGTCGACGCCGCGCTCAGCGGCATTGGGCCCTCCCCAGCCAACCCAAGCAACGCCGTCGAACACGTCGGCCACTCGAAGCGACAAACCCAAGAACCCCCCAAGAGGTCAAATGCCGCGATCCGCGCTGGACGCCACTCCTCGAGGAGCGAAACCAGCTGACCGCCAGCCGCGCCACCACGACCAGCTCGCCCGCAGCACCCAGCCAATCGTCTGGTGACACCTCCTATCGGACACGAACGATCACGGCGTGGAGTTCGGTTACGGAGCGATCGCCAGCATCGACCGCGCCAACCGCAAGCCGCTACCCGTCAACGCCTATTCGGGTCACGCTCGCGTGCTGGACGGTTGGCACCAGGAGGGGCACGCGGCAGGCCATCGTCACCTTGTTGCAGTGAACGTTGGTCATCGGATGCTGAAGATGGGCTCAGGACGGTCGGCCACGCAGTCTGGGTCGACTCGGGCGCATCGAGGACGAGGGACCCTTCTGTCGCGTTCGCTCGTGAGGTACGGTGCCGCGATCAGGGTCGAGGAGGCCATGACCTACTACACAGTCAGCCAACCAAACGGTCGCGGCTTTCCGCCGCATAATGACCTGATCTACGAGGTGGCTCGCGGCCTATCACGACGCCGCACAGGCCCTCGTGATGAAGGATGTCATCGCAGAGGAATGCTTCGAATTCCTCTACCGCCCATGGCGAGAGGTCATCGACCACCAGCCTAACCCGAGCGGAGATTAATCGCCCCCGACGCGACTCACGTGGAGACGCGCGGCGAAAACACGCTCCACAGCGCCGCGCCGCGGCGAGCTTGCCGTCAATTCACAGCCTCGTCTGCTCGAAGCAGCACTTCTCGGGAATCTGAGCCGAGCGCTCGTTGAGCCTTGCGGACCGCACGCAGGTCGCGTGCCAAGCGAGACGGCGTGGGCGCTAGCGCCATGACCGTCTGAATTGCAAACAGCGTCGCGGAAAGCGGCAAGTCCCGGGGTCCGGCGATGGATTACCTCTGTTGGTCCGAAGCAGTCACGCCGGCAGCGTCGCCGCTGCCGTCTCACACGACCGCTCCCGGACAAATCCAACAGCGCGGCACCCCCGAAAGGGGCACTCACGCCGTGGCGCGCTTCGACGTGGTCCAGGTAGATCGCTGGTTTCCGCAATCACGAATCAGGAGGCACGTCGCCGGCGTGCCTGATCCGCGCTCCGGCTTCTGCTTCAAGTCGGCCCGGGCCTGAAGCAGGAGCGCGCGGAGGGGTGGCGAGGCGATCCCGCTCGGGGCGGCGTGACGTTGAGGCGGTTGAAGGCGGGCGCGGTCTCAGACCACGCCCCCCTGGGTCGCGACTGGGCTTAGCCCTGGGAGCCGTTGGAGTAGGCGCCAGCTTCGATGTCCTCGATGAGGGTGGGGCCCGTCGGCTCCCACCCGAGCAGCTCGCGCGTGATCGCGCTCGAGGCCGCCATGTCGAGAGCGACGAATTGCGCGAGGAAGCCGAAGCGCTCGCCGGCCTCCTCGAGCGAGATCGCGGTCGCCGGGAGCTCAAAGCGGTGGCTGATCGCCTCCGCGATATCGCGCATCGCGACGCCCTCCTCGCCGACGGCGTGCAGTACCGAGCCGCCCGGCGCGTGCTCGATCCCGAGGCGCACGAGCCGGGCGGCGTCCTTCTGGTGGACGGCGGCCCAGCGGTTCTCGCCCTCTGCGACGTAGCCGGCGGCGCCGTGGCTGCGGTCGGCGTCGACGATCCGGGCGATGAACCCGTGGTCGCCGGCGCCGTGGACGGTCGGCGCGAACCGCACGCTCATCGACCGTACGCCGCGCTCAGCGAGCGCGAGCACGGCCCGGTCGGAAACGACGCGCGGGCTCACCTCGTCCCTGGGCAGGTCTCGCTCGGTGGCGATCCCGCCCGGCCTCACGCCGGCGACGCCCGAGGCGACGGCGAGCGTTCCGTCGCTGCCAGAAAGCACCTCGCCGAACACCTCGATCGCGCGGCGATCCGACGCAGCGGCCTCCTCGAAGTGGCCGGTCCACGCGATGTCGTGGCGGAAGGCCAGGTGGACGACCCCGTCCGCCTGCTCGGCGCCCGCCCGCAGAACATCGACGTCCTGCACGTCGCCGATCACGACCTCGGCGCCGGACGCGACCACCTTCTCGGCCGCCACGTCGGAGCGAGCCAACCCGACGACTTGATGGCCGGCGCCGATCAGTTCGGGAACGACAGCGGAGCCGATCCAGCCGCTCGCGCCGGAAACGAATACACGCATGAGAGATCCTCCGTATTCAGGAATTTGCGTTTCGGCGACGAGAGCCGAATCGATCCGCGCGGATGGACTCGGATGTCAGTCGCTGTCATCACCATATCGCTGATGTCAGTGACTGTCAACATGGATATGATTCACGCATGGCTCGATGGGAACCCGATGCGCGCGGCCGGCTCCTGCAGGCAGCGCTCGCACTGTATGGAGAGAACGGGTACGAGAACACCACGGTGGCCGAGATCGCTCAGCGGGCGGGGCTGACCGAGCGGACCTTCTTCCGTCACTTCGCCGATAAACGCGAGGTTCTGTTCGGCGGCGGGAGCGCGCTGCAGGAGCTGATCGTCAGCGTCGTGGCCGACGCGCCCGACTCGCAGGCGCCGATCGACGCGGCAGCGGCCGGGCTCGAGGCCGCCGGAGAGCAATTCTTCGTCCACGAGCGCCGCGATTTCTCGAGACAGCGCCAGGCCGTGATCGCCTCCAACCCAGAGCTCCAAGAACGAGAACTGACCAAGCTCGCAGCACTATCTACGGCGATCGCCGACGCGTTGCGGCGACGCGGCGTTGACGACCCAGCGGCGACCCTCACCGCCGAGGTCGCCATCGCGGTCTTCAGAAACGCGTTCGAGCGCTGGATCGACGAAACCAACCGACACGACTTCCCGCAACTCGTCCGCGAATCACTCGACCAGCTGAAAGCGGTCACCGCAGCGTAGACCGGCTCCGGAGGGCACCCTCGCCCGCGCGTGCCTCAGATCCGCGCGAGTCGGCCCTCGCCCGCAGCGATACCTCGGTTAGACCTTCCTAAGTTGGGCGCAGGTACTGCATTCAGCGGACGATTGTGATTCGCCGCATGCTCAGCGTGCAGCCGACGAGCGCATCGGCGACGAGTCGGTCGCCAGCGCGGCGACCCGGGGACAAGCGCTCGGCCACGTTTGCGATAGGCGGCCGGTGCTAGCACCTGCTCACCTCGCGGGCGAGCTGCAAGCAGCGCAGTCGACGATTGGCGTCCTGTTCCGCCCAGATCCAGCGCGCGGCCGAGCGCCCAGCCTGAATCACTCGCTTCTGGTTCCACGACGAAGGAATGGAAGTGTCGCCTCGGTCGCGTCGCAGGCCTAAGGCTGCTTCCGGCCACGGGGGTCAGTTTGGCGCAAGTGACGGCGCCTGGCCGGCAGACTTCACGCCCGCGGTCGGGACGCGACCCCTCGACGCGTGGAGCAGTCGCGTCCGCGCCGCGGCCGCTTTGACACCACCAGCAGCGCCGCCGGTCGCCGTCACACCGATGCCGCTCGGCAATTGCATAACTCTGAGCCGACATCGCCATCGTCTGCAGGCGCTTCTGCTTCCGAAACGCGGGGCCGCTTGTTGACGGGCCCGCTCGAGAGTTGCCAGCTAGCACCGCCCGCCCTGAACGTACTGCGGGCGTTCGCTGCCGGTCGAGACTCCAAAGCGGAAGGCACCGAAACCTGCGTTGGCGCGAGGTCCGGCTCAGCCCGCGGCCGTCGGCTCCGGGCCGGGCGGAGGCGGAGTCGGCGTGGGGGTGGTGGTGGGCGGCGCGGGGGTGCTCAGCGTGGTGAGGGCGTGAGGCACGAGCAGACCGGACGGGTCCTTGGCGTAGGTGACCGAGATCGTGTCGCCGACGAGGAGCCCGTCGATCAGGTCGGGCACGAGGGTCGTGGTCAGCGTCACGGCCTGGCCGGCCGGAGTCTGGATCGTCACCGAGGAGCGGTCCTCGGCGATCGCCGTGACCGTGCCGCTCGTCGTCACGGCGCCCCGGAAGAGCACCGACCGAGCGGAGGTGACGCCGGTCCGGGCCTGGGTGTAGCCAACGGTGATCACGTCGCCGAGCTCGGCGCCGTAGGTCAGCGCCGGGTCGGCAGCGATCTCGAACGTGTAGTCCTGCCCGTAGCTCGTTCGGTTGCGGAGCACCGAGGGGAGAAAGTGGTAGGCCTTGAAGTGGCGGCTGTACACGTCGCGGGCGCCGTCGTCCAGCCATCCCGGCCCGCCCCGCCGGTTGCCCCCCGCGCCCCCGTCGGAGGTACCGAAGAAACGGCCGTTGATGTTCATGAAGATGTGCACCCCGGGCCAGTCGTAGAGGGTGACCTGGTTAGGGGCGCGGCCGGCACCCTTGACGATCACGTGCTCCGCAAGCAGCTGGCGGATCACGCCGGCGTCGTTGGGGACCGGGCTGCCGGGAGCCCACAGCCCGGCCCCAGCCAGCACGGTGGCGACCGACCCCGAGCAGTCAAAGCCGCGGCGACGCCCGTTGTACCCTGGCCCCCCACGCTCGCCGATGCTGGGCACTGCCGCCTCGCCGTGCCCACCGCCCCACACGTAGGGAAACTCACGGGCGGCCAAGGCGCCCGCGGAGCGCTGCAGGGCGTTGATCACGCCCACCATCCGGCCGTTCTTCTGGATCGTCACCGACCACTGGCCGAGGTAGACGACCTTGCCCCGTACGCTGCCCCGGGCCAACGGCCGGGACGCCGCCAGCGCCACGGCGGAGACGGTGAGGACGCAGACCAGCGCCCCGATAGCAATGAGTGGACGTCTCACGGGGATGGCGACGTGAATCAGCCGGCGAGGACGCGCCCGTTGAGCCTCACGTCAGATAAACGACCGCTCGATCGTCCCACACCCGCGACCCCCCTGGCAACCGGCAACCGGATCGTCGCCGGCCGGTTGCGTGAGGGCAGCGTGTCCCCCAGGATCCTCGATCGGCGACCAGAGCCGACCGACAAGACACCCCCTCTTCTGCTGGGACACGCATCATCACGCCGCGTTGCGCCACTGACCGGACCCCGTTTGTCGGTCCACCACGAGTGAGAGTTGGTGGTGGATACGAGTCGCCGGGAAGGTAGCTGGTGGGGCGGTCGGATCGGTGTAGCTGGAGCGTCGCAGTTGGTGGCGGGTTGGGCTGAGCGGCCGTCGTCGCGGAGCCGAGCGGCGTAGCCGCCGAGGCGTAGCGGCGATGGCCGCGGGCGCGCTCGCCGCAGGCCCCCCCTTTGGCGAGCGCGTCGCCCGGGGTCGACGGTCGCGATCTGGTCAGGCCGCGGCCGGCAGCCTGCTCGTCGTTGCCCACTCGGCGGCGAACACCGCGGGCGCGCGCATCCCGAGCGCGGAGTGCGGACGGCGCTGGTTGTAGTCCTCCTGCCAATCTGAGATCACGACCTGGGCTTCGGCCAGGCAAGAGAACTCCTCGACGTCGAGCAGCTCGTCACGCACCCGTGAGTGGAACGATTCGACGAATGGGTTCTGCCACGGCGAGCCCGGCTCGATAAACGCGGTCCCCGTCTTGGAGAACACGCACCAGTCCCTGAGCGCGTGTCCGGTCAGCTCCGGACCGTTGTCACAGCGAACGTGCTCCGGCACGCCACGTTCGGCAACCAGACGCTCGAGCACGCCGACCGTGCGGTCGGCGTCGATGCTGCGCTGCACCAGCATCGCCAGCGCCTCGCGCGTGAACTCATCAACGACGTTCAGCAGCCTGATCACCCGACCGTCCGCGGTCTGATCATGCTGGTAATCCAGCGCCCACACCTGATTCGGCCGCTGTGTCCGCAACCGTCCGGCCGGGACGGTCGAGTCGCCCAAACGACGCCGCTTGCGTCTGCGCTGCGGGACGCGCAGCCCCTCCTCGCGCCACAGGCGCTGCACCCGCTTGCGGTTGACCTCCCAGCCCTCCTCGCGCAGACGATGATGCGCGCGACGGTACCCCCACCGCGGCCGGTCCTTGGAGAACCTCCGCAGCTCCGCACGCAACGCCGCGTCATCGGCGGCCGTCTTCGGCTCGTGACGTTGCGTGGAGCGATGCTGACCAACCACCCGGCACGCCCAGCGCTCGCTGACACCGAGGCGGTCGCGAAGCATCGCGACCGCCTGGCGCCGGCGGGCCGGGCCTACCAGTTTCCCCGGGCGATCTCCTTCAACGCCTGATTCTCGAGCACCTGATCAGCGACGATCCGCTTCAACTGCGCGTTCTCCCGCTCCAGCTCTTTGAGCCGCTTCGCGTCGTTCGCCTTCATCCCGCCGTACTGGTTACGCCAACGGTGATACGTCTGCTCGCTGATCCCCAACTCCTTCGCCGCCTCCGGGATCGTCCTGCCCTCGCCGATCAACCGCTCGGCCTCCCGCAGCTTGCGGATCACCTGCTCCGGCGTGTGCCTGCGTCCCTTCATCAGAGTTCCTTCCTCGCCCATCATCGTGGGCGCGAGAAACTCTCACAAGGGTCGGACCGAACTCAGGGGGTCAGGCCACCACCTCCTAAGCGCGGCCAGCAGGCCTATCGACGGCTGCTGGGTTTGATCGATACTCGATAGCGCTGCTAGCCCTTCGCGGAAGCGCGGGACGGCGCGGTGGAGTGGTAGGCCGGCCCCGAGCCCCAGTTCGGGCCGTGCGTTCCATTGCCCAACGTAATCAGCAGCACGGGTTCCCGATGCTCGATCGCGCTCCGGAGGCCCCGATCGCCCCAGAGCGGGGTTCCGTCGGTCTGGTCGTCTGCGTCGCCCTGGGCCGCAGTTGTGCTGAGGGCGGCGTAAATCGTGCGTCTTGGCGAATTGATGAGCACGTTCGCCCCGAGTGTTCGCGGCGAGATGCCGTGCACGACCAGGGCCCCGTCGCAGGGATCGACTCGGAACAGCGCCATGTCGCGCCAGCCCGCATGCTTGAGCGTTGTCAGTTCGGACAGTAGGAGCTCTCTCTTATTCATCGTGCTAGCGCCACTGACAGCCTCGTAGCGGAACTGACTCGGATCGCTAGCCGGATCGACGGCATCGCCGCCCGCTCGGGACGCCACGAGTCTGGCGCTGGACGCGATTGGTAGAGCGGATACGGGTGGCGCGGGACGCTGTCCGCCGCATGCCGCCAGCCCCAACGCAGGTATCAACAGCATCAGGGATATCGCGATCCGACACTCGCGTTTGGCGTCCGAGATCGCGCGCTCACCGAACATGGCGAGAGAGTACCGGCAGCTTCCGCCGTGATCGACAGCCGGCAGTAGCGCCGTTTTAGCCCGATCCAGCGCTCTGTGTACCCCGGGGGGAAACTGTCCCCATTCGCGCAACGCAGCGACGCGACCATGTTCCGCGCGATCGGTGCTCCGCGTTCGAAGCGTTCGTGTGGACGCCGGAATCGGGTTCGTTCGGGCGTCCGCGATCATTCCGTCGTGTGAGTGCTGGGCTCGAGGGACGAGCGGTTCGCAGCGCGACGCGCGTGCTGCGCCGCCAGGCAACGATCGAACTCGAGCCGACGCAGCCGTTCGCGTTCGACGCGACGTTTCACAAGTCAGACCACTTCCCGTCGCCGGATACCGCGTGGGAGCCCGGCGTGCGCTGCGCTTCCAGAGGCGGCTCCTCGGGCTGCGTATCGAGGACGCAGCTCCGCGCGTGCGGGTTGGCGTCTGGGCGGACGCCGGGGTCCCGGAGCCGTTCCTTGGCGTGATAGCGGACGAGCTGGCGTGGCGGGCGAACCTGCGGCTTGACCTCGCTGACTTCGAGCGCAGGACGCAGCGCGACGGCCAGCTCGCGCCTGTCGTCCGCCGCTGGCGCGGGATGCGGCCGATGCACCTGGGGTCGCTCGACGAATATCTGGTGATTGCGATCGTCCTCCAGAACGCAACCGTTCGCCGCTCGGTGCAGATGTTGCGGGCGCTGTTCGAGGGCTACGGGGTACTGGTCAAATTCGAAGGCCGGGAGCTCTACGGCTTCTGGGACGCGGCGACCCTCGCGGGCACCACCGAGCAGGAGCTCCGCGCGCTAAAGGTCGGCTACCGAGCCAAGCCGCTGCTCCGAGTCAGCGAGGCGATCGTCGCCGGCCAGGTGGACAACGCGGCGATGCGCAGCGCAACCGTGCCCGAGCAACGCGCGGCGCTGCTGTCGCTCTACGGCGTCGGGCCAGCTTCGGTCGGCTACATCCTCATCGACGTCTTCCACGCCTTCGACGAGCTCGCCCACATCTCGCCCTGGGAACAGCGGATCTACTCGCGCCTGCTCCCCGGCGGCTCGGGCCGCGATCCCGCCCCCGTACCGGTCCTGCTCGAACGCATCGCCCAATGGTCGCCGTGGCGAGCGCTCGCCGCGCACTACCTGTGGGAAGACCTCTTCTGGCGACACCGCGAAGAGCCAATCGATTGGTTCGCCCCGCTCATCCGGCTGTGACCGCGAATCGCCTGGAAAGTTCGTTTCCCGTGATCTCGACACTCTCAATCGGAGATGGGTGGCTGCCGCAACGATCGACTTCCGGCATTCTCAAGCGCGACCGCTTGAGCGCGACCACCGCCGGCCGCGATGCGCTGCCGCTCGCAGCCCCGAGCGGAAGCGGGCGTGATCTCTCCCCGGCGGGAGGGCCTGGGTTGGATGATTCCTGGCCCTCCTGCTGGTTCGGGGTGGTCCTAGGGGCCGGGCGTGGCCGTTAAGGGGTGATCAGGTGATCGCGATCGGTCTGCGTTCGAGGATTCGGCGTCCTCCGTGGCGGCTCCTGAGCGTCAGGATGTACCGGCCGGGCCGCAGCGGGTGGATCTGCCGGGTAAGCACTACCTGCCACCGGCCTTTGCCGGTTGGGATCGCCCTCCCGGTGGCGTAGGTAACCCCGGCGCGGGAGACATTGGCTCCCACGCCGTGGCTCGCGACCCTGAACTTGACCTTGCCCGACACCAGCCTGGTCGTGCACTTCTGCACCTTGACCGCGACCTTGCGTCCGTTCTTGGTCTTCTTCTTGGTCACGGTCCGGCAAGCCACCAGCTCGATCTGCCCCGCAGAACCCTGGGCCCCGGTCCGCCCGGTCGCCCCCGTCGCACCGACTGGTCCGGTAAGCCCGGTTGGTCCCGTTAGTCCGGTAGGCCCGGTCGGTCCCGTCGGTCCGGTCGGGCCTTGCGGCAACGACCCGCCGGTACCAGACAGTGACACGCTTGTCAGCGAAGCGCTTCCCGGGCCGCTGAGAGATACGGCTGCGATCTGCAACGTCGCGCTGCTCGCTCCCTGCTCCTGCGGCGCGAAGCTGACTCCGATCGTGCAGGTTGCGCCGGGGCCGATCGGACCCAGACACCCGTTGGAGGTGATCAGGTAGTCCTGGGCGGAGACACCGGCAAACGTCAGGCCGGTCACGCCCAACGCGTTGATGCCGGTGTTCTCGACCGTGACCGTCTGCGGAGCGCTGAGCGTGCTCTGTGCCTGCGTGGAGAAGCTCAGCGTCGACGGACTCGTCTGCGCCGCCGAGTAGCTGATCGACACCATCCCGTTCCCCGACTGCGTCGCGTTCGTGAACGTCGCGCCAGCCGGACCAAAGCTGGAGCCACCACCTCCACCCCCGGCACCCACGGACGAGCATCCACCGCCACCACCGCCACCACCCCAGTAGCCGGCGCCGCCACCACCAGCACCTGGGCCACCTGGGACCGGTATCCCCATGGTTGTGCTGCCGCCGGCCGCGCCGCCTAGTCCGCCTGAATCCTGGGTCGCGACCCCGCCGGCGGTGCCACTTCCGGCAGCGCAAGAAATCACAGGGACGCTGACGCCGGCACCGCCACTCCCGCCGGTGCTCTGGCTACCGCCTTCGCCGCCGCCACCGGCGCCTTGGTCGGAGATTCCTGAACCCCCCGAGGGGGATCCTCCGCCACCACCACTGGTCGAACTACCACTTGCGCCGCCACCACCACCGCCGACCAGGACGCGGGCGGCCAGACCGCAGCTGAGCGAGCTCGCGCACGCCCCCGTCCACAGGTCCGAGGCACCACCCCCGCCGGAACCCCCCTGGCCGCTCGGCCCGCCGGAATCGTTATCCCCGCCAGCGCCGCCTGCGCCGCCACCGTTGAACCCCCCGACAGCGCCCGCCTGCGCGCCAGTGAACGTCCCGCCCTGGCCGCCGACCAGCACCTCAAGCGCAGCCCCCGGCGAAACCGCGAACACCGCCTGAGCCTCGCCACCAAGCCCACCGGCAGCACTACTACCGCCGCCCTGCGCCCCAAACGCCGCGACGGTGATCGAGTTCACCCGCGACGGGACCGTGAAGCTCTGCGCCGCTCCCGCGAACGAGAAGCTACAAGTGATAGTGCTCGCCGGCTCCGAGCAGCCCGGCGGCAATGCCGCCGCAGCCGAACCCGCAAGCGTCAACGACCCAAAGCAGACAAGGCCGACCGGCGCCACCGACAGCCAAACACCCGCACCGCGCATGCGCGACAACAACCAACCAGCCGACTGCGTTGCACCGAAAGTCATCGCGACCGCCCTCCAACGCCGCAGGCCCTCCCTAGCGCACAATAAACACCGAAAACGTAACGCACCCGCCTGGCATAAACAACTCAAGCGTGCGCCCGAACACAGCCGAGATGATCGAGTTTGGAGCACTCCTTCCTCGATCGGCGCTGCTGGAGTTCGGCTAGAGGACAATGTGTGGCCCGGGCAGTGTCTCTTTGTTGCTATCGACCGCGACGGCGGTGGTGGTTGGTTCGTTGGGGGTTGTTCCGAGGATGAAGAACCCGTCGATACCGATGGGGCTCAGCCGGGTCCCCTGATCGTTCGTGAGTCGTATGGCCGCCACGAGTGGACCGGCGTAACCGACCGTCACGCGGACGTGGCCGTCGGACCCGCCGCCGAGCTTCCGCAGTCCGGGCGGCGGGTTGGCGAGGGCTTGCTCAAAGGGCTCGTGCAGGCCCTGTCCTCCACCCCCGGTCACCATCCAGCCACGAATCCGAAGCAGTCTTGCGTCGACGTGCTGGAGGGTGGGATATCCGAAACACGAGAGTTCGGAGATCCCTTCTATGTGGAAGAGCACCGATCCGAAACGCTTGTTGCGCCACATCGCCACAGCCTTGACGCCGGCGGGAAGCACCGTGGTCGGGAACTCTCCCGCAGACAGTGCTCTAGTGGTCCAGCGGTGAACGGCCTGCTGGTCGGCGCGGCCCATCACCGCGAAGGCTACAGCGGAGACCTGGCCGCGCCTCGATAATCGGTCAAGCCCGCCGGGCCCTATCACGGGGAGCGGACCACTTCCGCAATGATCGATCAGCGGAAGGCCGTGCGCGCGGTCGCGGCCGAGTGTGAGACTCTCCGCGTTGGTGTCCTGGAGACCGTCGGCGTGAGCTGGATTCAGCGGCTGTTTGAGCGCGCGGGAAAGGCGGCGTTTGAGCGTGTGAGCAAGTCGCCTGCCTATCTGGAGATTGAGCGTCGGAATCGTCTCGCCAACCCCATTGTCACGGTCGCTCAGTTGCTCGCCGGGAGCCCGGCCGATGACGGAACGCTCGCGCGGCGGCTGAAGGCGCGGTTCAAAGATCCCGAAGCGGCCGAGTTCGCGCTCCAGCAGTCTCGAGCGCAATAGGTCGAACTTTCTTGACGACCGTGCGTACCGGCTGCTCTACGCTGCCGCGCGCGGGGGAGCTGTACCGCCGGTTGACCCTCACGCTGAGGCGAGCTTGAACTCTCAGGAGAGACTCGCGCGGCTTCCGCTGAGAGAGGCGTTCGCCTCATTGGCCGAACTGGCACCGGGATTGCGAGCTCTCGAAGCCAGGGTCACGAACGGCAGCTGGCACGACGACGAACACCGGACCGACCTGGATGCGTACGTAATCGATCGGACGTCGGAGATTCTCAAAGCCGGCAGCGACCGAAATCCGGTACTTGCGAGCCCAGTCGCCCGGGGCGTCGCTGTGCGATACCTGTTGCTGGTCTCCGGCGAGGAGGTCCTCGGTGACCTCGACTCACCGCTGCTGAGCGGCGACGATGTCCCAATCTAGGTCGGCTGTAACCGACTGGCGCAGGCACACGCCTGCACGATCGAGCATCTGAGCGGACTCTCGCAGCACCGGCGCGACGCGCCTGTACCCCGCCAAGACCGACAACGACGTGGGCCTGCGATCAGATTCCGCCTGGGAGAACGATCCTTTGTGGCGCCCAGGGACCGCGTGCTGGAGCCTGTGCCCTTCATATGCGACCGCGGTCGGATGGCACGCCGCGCTCGGGACACCGAGCGGGCCGGTTAGTGCTGCGCGTCGGGGACGATACGACGTGCGCGAGTGCGAAAAGGGACGGCTTCGCCGGACCGGCCATCCCGCCCGCGGTGGGGGAGGCCGGGAGGGGGCCTGACCCCTCCCGCTAATTCTTGGTCCCGAACAGGCCGCCGCGCTTTTCTGGTAGAGCGAACCCGGGTGGTGGGGTGGCCGGGAGTTGGGCCGGCGGGTTGGGCGTGGGTGGCTTCGCGGTGGTCGCGGCCATCGCTTAAGGTTACCCGGCGACGCTGATGGTCCAGAAGATCACTTCTGCCGCCAGCAGGACGCAGCTCGCTGTGAACAGGCGGATAGCTGGCCGATCTTGTCGCGGTTGGCGTCGAGGTAGGGCTCGATCCATATGCCGGCCGCTCGGTATGCCTGGGTAACGTCCTCGACGCCCTGCTGATCGCTGATCCCGAGCAGCGCCTCGCCGCGGAAGGCGAACACCAGCGCGTGAGAGAGGAGCACCCAGATCGCGCACCCGAGGCATAGGACGAAGGCGATCAGCGCGAGGATCGCCCAGGCATCCAGGGAGCCGTGGCTGACCTTCGCGCCGAGAAATGATCAGGAGATCGAAGCGGCGGCGATGATCGTGCCGGCCCTCGCACGCAGCGCGTTCAGGGCGCGCCTCTGTTCAGCCAGTGCGCTCGCCGTCAGCTGGTTGCTGAACTCTTCGATCGACGCCGCCATTAGAGCGTTTGTAGCGCTGGGCTCCGACGGACCCGACGCTGGGTGGACCACGCGCAGCTTCGGCGGGGCGCGGCTCGCATAAGAGGTGCCCATGTCTAGCGAGTTGGGCGTGTGCTCGTCGATCGCCGGGATCAGCGACGAGCCGCCGAGCAGCGCAGCTGCTTTACGAGCGGCGCGCGCACTGCCCTCGAAGTCGATGTCCTTGCTCGCCAGTGGATCCCGCACCGGCGAGGTCTCCCCCACCCCGAGGTAGTTAGTCCAGACCGCGATCGCTTGGCCGCCGACCAGCACGATGGCGCGGTCGGCGGCGAGCGGCGCCAACGACAGCAAGATGCGCCTGACCTCTTCCGCTGCGAGCGCCGGCTTCGCCGCCACGGCTCAGCCCAACTTGAGTGACGCGGTGAGATCGACGCGCGCTAGCGGCGCGAGCTTCGCGAACACTTCGTTCTCGCCGCGCAGCTGCTCCGCCGTCTTCTCGCCTGACGCCAGCGCGCGCGTCTTCGTCGCGCCACCGCGGATTCTGCGCAGCGCGCGCCGGGATCGAAGACTTGACCCGCGTGATCGTTTGACCATGTAATCGGCGGCCGGGGCGGCGCTCACGAGGCTCGGCCACTCGCGTGGGGCTGGCGCCCAAACTCACCAGGGACCGTGACAACGCTCGTGACAACATCCACTCTCTCCAGGAGGTCTAATCCGTGCGGAAAACCCCTCGATTTGCGCGCCCCGGACGCCAGAAAACCCATCTACGCGGGGTGATTCGGGTTGAGGGCCTTGTGGACTGTATGGTCCGTGGAGGTTCGAGTCCTCTCGGGCGCAT
>CAVXAO010000018.1:0-47209 GCA_963759695.1 uncultured Solirubrobacterales bacterium | reverse complement strand
GAGGTCGAGACCAACACGGCCAACCATTACCGGAACGACCTCACCAATCACCTGCTCCCGTTCTTCAAGGGCCATCACCTCTCGCAGATCACCGTCGCCGAGGTCGACCGCTACCGCCAGCGCAAGGTGCACGAGGCGGCCGAGATCACGGCGGCCGCGGAGAGCGGGACGCCGATGGTGGTGTCCTACGTCGATCGCCGCGGCCGAACTTACCGCCGCCAGGCGCGACCGCTGTCGGCGCGCTCCATCAACATGCACATTGATCTGCTCGCCCAGATCCTCGCCGTCGCTGTCGACCACGGCCACCTGCCGAGCAATCCCGCAGTGGGGAAGCGCCGCCGCCTGAAGGCCTCGAAGCCGCGGCCGGTGCACCTGGACAGCGCCGAGCAGATCGCGATCCTCCTCGAGGCGGCCGCGGAGCTCGATCGCGGCGAGGCCGTCGTCGACGTCAAGGACCGCCATGGCCGCACGTGGACACAGCGACAGCCGATCCTGACAACAGGCCGGCGCGCCGCGATCGCCCCTCTGCTGCTGGGGGGTGGGCGGGCGTCTGCGACCGGGGCGATGGTCTGGCGCGACCTGGACCTCGCCAACGGGCGCTTCGAGGTCGGCCGCGACAAGACGGACGCCGGGATGCGCGAGGTCGACATGCTGCCCCTGCTTCGCGAGATCCTGACCGAGCACAAGGCCGCCAGCGAGCGCACCGGGCCCAACGACCCCGTATTCGTCACCTCAGCCGGAAAGGCGCGCTCCCGCCACAACCTGCGTAAGGACATCGTCGACGCGGTCGTCGCCCATGCGAACAGGCTTGTCGAGGAGCGTGGAACACAGCCCCTTCCGCTCGGGATCACGCCGCACAAGCTGCGCCACACGTTCGCGTCGATCCTCGTCGCGATCGGTAAGGACCCGACCTACGTGATGCAGCAACTCGGCCACACGGATCCGGCCTTCACCCTGCGGGTCTACTCCCACACGATGCGCCGTGGCGAGGAGGAGCGGACGCGGCTCAAAGCGCTCGTCGAAGGCCACGATTGGTCACACATTGGTCATAAAACGGCCGAATCGGCGTCCGCACGGCCTGAGCGAGACGCCGACTGAGAGACAGAAAGCCTTTGGGTTAGCAGGGCTTTCTTGATATCGGGGCGCCCGGATTTGAACCGGGGACCTCACCGACCCGAACGGTGCGCGCTACCAGGCTGCGCCACGCCCCGATCGGCCCAGTATCGCACGATCGTCCCTTTCGGCCGAACGCGGATCAGGGGTTCAGCAGCTTGGTGGGGTTCGGGACGGAGACCTTCGGCACGGTCACCGACCCCACCCCCGGCACGCTGACCTTCTGGGGCAGCTCGGAGCGCGGCGGCGTACTCGTCACCTTCTTGACGACGCCGGATACGGGCTGAGTCACCTTCTTGACGACGCCGGACACGGGCTGAGTCACCTTCTTGACCACCCCGGACACGGGCTGAGTCACCTTCTTCAGCACGCCGGACACGGGCTGACTGACCTTGGTGACCACGCCGGAGAGAGGCTTTGTGACCTTCTTCAGCACGGAACCAGCCGGGTTTGAGCTGGCGCGAGGTACGGAGATGCCGAGCGGGCGTTGCTTAGGCGGGGCCGCACCGTGCGACGTCGATCCCGTGGACGCCCCGCCGCCGGCGAGCGGCGCGCCCGCGCCGGCCGTGACGGAGGCGCCCCGGCTCGCCCCGGTTTGCGCTCCACCGGCGGTGTGCACGCGCGATCGCGGCCGAGCGGCAGCGCTCGGCGGGGTGGCGGCGCGCGCTCTGAAGCTGGAGCTGCGCCTCGCCGCCGGTGCGGGAGTTGTGGCGCGCGCGCTCACCGCGGGCGCCACTCGCGCCGGGGCCGGTGCGTGGTGCGCAATGGCCACCACCACGCCGCCACCGAGACCCGCGAGCGCCGCCGCGACAGCCGCTGCAGCGGTCGCCACGCGACCGATCACGGACGAGGGATCGACGACGTCGCCGAACCGCGCGAGGCTCTGAAGTGGCTGGAGGAGCGTGGCCGAGTGCCCCTGAGCGCGGGCCGCGATGTTGCGGTGGCCGCCCCCCCGCCGCCACCGCAACCACCACGGGATCGGAAGCAGCGCCGCGATCTTGCCGGCAAGACCGGGCGCATGGAACAGAGAATCGTCCACGCCGGCGAGGCGGGCCTCGCGTCGGCACGGCTGGCAGTGGGAGAGATGGCGGGCCAGCCGCTGGCGCTCGCGCAGGCCCAGTTTCAGCAGCGACTTCGACTCGCCGGTCGCGATCAGCGTCTGCACGTGTTCGCAACGCCGCCCGCTGACGAGCTCGTCGTACTCCGTGCTGAGCCGGCGCCGGGCCCGGAACAGGGTGCTCTCGACGACCGGGCGCGACATGCCGAGTCGTTCGCCGATCTGACTGTAGGAGAGCCCCTCGAACTCGCGCATGACGATGATCCTGTGGTGACGCTCCGAGAGGCTGTGGAAGGCGCCGCGAAGATCGTCGAGGGTCTGCTTGCGCTCGACCGCGGCGTCCGGAGCCGGGCCGCCGCAGAGCATCCGCCGCTGGTCGCCGGAGTCGTCGTCTTCGGGCTCGAGCGGCACCTCACGGCCACGGCCGACGCGGCGGTACTCGTCGATGCAGGCGTTCTTGGCGATCTCGTAGATCCAGGCCTTGAAAGCGACCGGGCGTTCGGTCTCGCGCAGGCGGCGCAGCGCCGAGATGAAGACCTCTTGGGCGATGTCCTCCGCGCGCGCGTGGTCGCTGACGATGCCCAGGATGTATGCGCCGATCCGGCTCCGATAGCGCGAGTAGAGCTCCTCGAACGCCCGAGCGCTGCCTCGGCGCACGGCAGCCACCAGCTCGGTGTCCGTGCACGTCGGGGAAAGCTGGCGTGTGCTCAGCGCGGACATGACCAACGATCGTCCACCAAGATGCGGGAGTTCCCTACCGGTTCCTTCACTGAACTGTAGCGTTTATTCGACGGACGTTTAGCAGCGTATTTCCCATTTTGCGCTCGCACTAAGCGCGAGTTGGCTTGAGGCCATCCGGTCCAGACGGCATACTTGTGAACCATGTAGCGAACGGCAAAGGAGGGACAGGACCGATGGCCAATCACCTGACGCCCAGCGAACTCGCCCGGGAGTGCGATTTGGAGCGTCGAGACGTAATCGTCAAATGCGTCGAACTGGGTGTCCCGATCTTCAACGGAAAGATCGACAAGACCCTCTTCCTCTCGAGCCTCCGTGAGTACACGGGCTCGATCCAGCAGCCTCAGGCCGCTAGCGCGTAAGAGGGCAGTTTCTTAAGCGGCCCGGCTGCGCCGGGCCTGTTTGGTCTCCGGCGGGCGGGCGGCCCCGCCGAGCGGTCGAGCTGTCGTGCCCTAGCCCTCTGCAGACTGTCGCAGCAGGGTCGACGTTGTCTGCTCGAGAATCTTGCGCCAGGCCCTGGTCTTCTCACGCTCGGCCTCGAAGTGCTTGACCACTTTCCGGACCCGGGTTGCCGAGATCTCGACCCCGTGGCGGGCGCAGATCCGCTTGAACCGCGGATAGTCCTGCGCCAGCTTGAGCGTCACCGACTGGAAGCCGTGCCTGGCGATGTCGACGCGCGAGCTGTAGTTCATGACGCTGGTCTGGAACATCAGCTCGTCGTCGGGCTCGGGCTCGATCAGGATGATGTCGACACCGGGGTAGCGGTCCTCCCATCGTCGCGCGACCTCGTGCAGGCGCTGGTAGGCCAGCAGCTTGAAGGCCTGGAAGCCGATCTGGGGGAAGCCCATGTCGGACACCCGGCGGGCGCGCGAGCCCGTGACCGACGGAAGGCTCTTGTCGAAGTCGTTGACGTAGGGCACGAGCGGGTTGACCACGACGATGAACTTGGCCCCCGCCTCGACCGCGATGTCAAGGTTTGTCGTCGAGAGGATCCCCCCGTCTATCAGCTCGCGATCCTTGACCTTGACTGGCTTGTAGATCATCGGCAGTGCCGTCGAGGCGCTTACGGCGGTGGAGATCGGGACGTCGTCCCACCCCTCGGCGCCGAAAACGATCCGCTCGCACGTGTCGAGGTCGGTGGCGGAGAGGTAGAGCTCGTTGCCCAGCAGGCGGAAGTCGTCGGTCCGGCCTGGACCGGACAGGATCGTCCGCACGTACCGCTCGATCCCCTCGCTGGAGTAGAGCCCCGACGGCAGCGCCTCCGCCAGCCCGACGGCGAGGTCGACGGCGGAGATCTGGCCCAGGTCGCGGATCAGGATCCGCAGCAGCCGCGCAAGGCGCACGGGTAACAGCAGCCCCTTCACGACGAACTCTGAGTAATTCGGCCTGAGCAGTGAGCCGACGCGCGCGTCGGGGAACGGCGTCGGCCCCTGCCGCGCGATCGCCCGCATCATCTCCTCGGGCGTGGCACCATTGGCGACCGCCGCGGCCACGAACGCCCCGGCGCTGGTGCCGACGTACACGTCGAACTGGTTGACGGTCCGATTCACCGACAGGAGATCGAGCGCCCGCAGCGCTCCGATCTCGTAGACCCCGCCGGTGAACCCGCCGCCGCCGAGCACGAGGGCTGATCGCGAGCGGCTGCGCGCCGCCGATCGGCGCGACCCGGCTTCCGCACGCTCCGCCGCAGCGGTGTCAAGCTTGACGACGTTCCCCATCGGCCTGTCGATTGTACGGCTGCATGACGCCGAGAACCGAAACCTTCCGCGCTCTGAGCGGTTAGATATCCATAGATGCGAGGCTTTGTGGCGGCTCTAGCCGCAACAGGGGCACTGTTCGGAGCCGTGGCGGCGGCAAGCGCACAGTCCACCGCCGCCGCTCAGCGCTCGCTCGGCAGAGCCATGCGAGCCGGTCTGAGGGCGGCCGGCGGCCGCGATGGTGTCGACGCGGTCGATATGACCACCGGCCAGACGCTGTTCTCCTGGGCGCCTGGCGTTCCGCGCCTGCCCGCCTCGGTCGAGAAGGTCTACACGACATCCACGGCGCTGTTGCGCTTCGGGCCCGACACGCGGTTGAGCACGCGGGTCTTCGGCGTCGGTACCTTCGACCTCGCCGGCGGGTTCCACGGCACGCTCTATCTCAAGGGCGGCGGCGATCCCACGTTCGGGTCAAAGAGCTTCGACCGCTCCGCCTACGGGACGGGGGCGACCATGCAGCAGCTCGTCACCAACCTGATCCGGGCGACCGGGATCAGGTCGCTCACCGGCAAGATCGTCGGCGACGAGTCGTACTTTGACTCTCTGCGCGGGACGCCTCCCTACGGCTATCACGCCTCGAGCTGGGTCGAGGGACAGCTGAGTGCCCTCATCTACGACCGCGGCCTCGCCAACCCGCAAGGCAGCGCGTTCCAGCGCCGGCCGGCGCTGTTCGCCACCCAGCAGTTCGTCAGCGCGCTGAAGGCGGCAGGCGTGCACGTCCCGAGCGAGACGCGCGTCTACACGGGCGTGACGCCGCCATCCGCGCAGCAGCTTGCCGTCGTCCACTCGCCGCGCGTGAGCTGGCTGATCAGGCTGACGAACACGCCATCGGACAACTTCTTCGCCGAGATGCTGCTCAAGGGGATCGGCGCCAGCTTCGGCGGCGCCGGCACGACAGCGGCCGGCGCCGCGGTCGTCCGCTCCGAGATGGCCACGTTCGGGGTCCACCCTCAGCTGAACGATGGATCTGGCCTCTCGCGCTCAGACTTCACCACGCCCCGGCAGGTGGTCACCGTACTGGAGCGCATGGCCGGAAACGCAGACTTCACCAACTCGCTCGCCATCGGTGGCGAGACCGGCACGCTCCAGGACGAGATGCGGGGAACAGCCGCCCAGGGCAACTGCATCGGCAAGACGGGCACGCTGCACGACGTCGCGAACCTCGTCGGCTACTGCACCACGCGCGACGGCCACAAGCTCGTATTCGCGTTCCTCATGAACAGTCAGGCCAATCCCGACTACGGGCACGAGGTCGAGGCCAACATGGCGGTGGCGCTGGCCAAGTACGACGGCTGACCTCGACCGGTCGGTCGCGTGGCGGGGTTGGTGGCGGGTGGGGGCGCCGGCTGGTTCGGGCGCTCAGGCAGGTAGATGTGGCGGATTTGTGCCGGGAGAGTGTCACGGGGATGGTGTCGGGTGGCCCGGGGGAATCGCACCCCCGGGCTCCCACAGATCCCGTTACGTGGAATTCAACATAACGGGATGTATGTTGAGCGCACGATTGTGTTGAGTAACGCAGTGTCGGACCGCGTTTGTCCTGCTCAGGTCGAAATCGGTGCTTGGGTCACTCAACATAATCGGCACCCCTCGCGGACGCCGGGGCGTCGGTCTGGTCGCTGATAGGTGTGTGCTGCAGTCGGCGGTTCGGGGTGGCCGCCACCGGGCGACGTCTGCCCAGAACTCCCGCGACGTAGGCGATGACGCCCCACAGCGGCAGCTCGCGCCAGACCAGTTCTCACGGCCGCTCGTGCCGTCGGATCTCAGATGCGGAACGCGCGAGCCTCGATCAAAGGGTCCGATTATGTTGAGCGACTTACCCTTCGAAATCGCGCTCAGCGGGAAAAAGCCAGGCTACCGAGCACACACTCAACATAATCGTGCGCTCAACATAGATCCCGGCGTGACAGTCTCCCGTCACCGGGCTCTTCTCGCCAGTCGTGTCTGCCCTGGCCCCTCCCAAGGCGTCGCCTCGGTTGCGCCATCGGACCCGGCTGGCGAGCCGGCCCCTTCGCTCCACCCCCACCCCAGAAAGCAGGAGCTTCACCGCTACTACGAGCCGGTCCGCCAGCGAGCGCCGCATCGGTACTCAGTGCCTTCGGTTGCGCCTCGGCACGCTCCCTCTCGCGACCCAACCAGACCCGGGCCGCAGTATCGACGCTCGCCTTCCCACGTTCCGTGCAAGAGCCGCAGACCAGGCTCACGCCGCCTATACGCCGGGCACCGCCTGGCCAACCTACGGACAGCCGCCAGGCTCATCCCAGGAGACTATGCAGGACCCCTGGTTTCGATGCCATCTAACGATTTCGACGCCTCAACAGCGCACACCCCGCCCGAGAACACCCAGGCCGAGTGCTTCTGGAACGTCTTCCTGGTCCCCACCTGACCCAGTCAAGCCGGGCCTTTTCCCTGTCGCTCACCACGACAGTCTTCAGCTAACGCAGCACAGGGTGGTTTAGCGCCCGCCTCCGTCGGCCGACGCTGGAGGGCCAACAAGCCTCCATCTCTCGCACAGCACCGCCGATGAAGGGTCTACCTACTCCTGAAAACACCTCCTTGAGCGTTCGTGGCACACGCATAGCGCGTCAACACCGGCGCCACATCCGAGCCCTGTCGCATTGAGCACACTCCTCGTGCACAATCCGCCAGGGCTCGCCATCCGGCGCAAGATTGTCGTGCTGTGCATCATCGAAAGGACGCGATGGAGCCCCATCCCCCTCCCCCAGCGCCGTTTAGCGGGCCGACGCCAAGAAAGGGCCGGCCGAGAGTCGACCGCCCGCCGCCACCGAACCGCTCAGGCCAGCAGCTCCCGCAGGCCGTCCTCATCGAGCACCGGAACGCCGAGGCGCTCCGCGTTGGCGAGCTTCGATCCGGGACTGTCGCCGGCGACCAAATACGCGGTCTTGCGCGACACGGAACCCGTGACCTTCCCGCCGGCGGCGACGATCATCTCGGTCGCCTCCTCGCGGGTGAGCGTCGGCAACGTCCCGGTCAGCACGAGAGATCGGCCGGCGAGCGTGCCCTCACCCGGCGGGGACCCCTCCTCCTCGAACTGTACGCCCTGCCCCTTCAGGTCTTCGATCAGCTCGCGCATCAGCGGATCGGCGAGCTGCTGGTGGATCGAGTGCGCCATCTTCGGTCCGACTCCCTGAGTCTGCTCGATCTCCTCGGGGCCGGCGGCGAGCAGCGCGTCGATCGTCCGGAACTGCTGAGCGAGGGTGCGACCGGTGACGTAGCCGACCTCCTCGATCCCGATCGCGAACAGCACCCGACCGAACGGCTGCTGCTTGGAGACCTCGATCGCGCGCACGAGCTTCTCCGCGGAGACCTGTCCGAATCCGCTCTGCTCTGCGACCTGCTCGGCGGTGATCCGGAAGAAGTCGGCCGCGGTCTTGACCCACCCGAGGTCCATGAAGAGGGTCACCTGCTTCTCGCCGAGACCGTCGATGTCCATCGCGCCGACGAAGTGTGTCAGGAGCTGCCACCGCCGCCCCGGGCAGGCGAGATTCGGGCAGCGCGTGAACACCGAATCCTCGGGCTTGACGGTCGGCGTGTCGCACACCGGGCACCTCTCGGGCGGGTGCGGCGGCGGGGGCCGATCATCGCGCTCGGCCACGTGTGGCGCCGGCGAGAGCACCTGCGGGATCACGTCGCCGGCCCGCAGCACGATCACCTCCTCGCCGATGCGGAGGTCCTTCCGCGCCAGGTCCTCCTCGTTGTGGAGGGTGGCCTGCTTGATCGTCACGCCGCCGACATGGACGGGCTCGAGCATCGCGAACGGATGCAGATCGCCGAACTTGCCGGGGTTCCAGCCGACGTCGTTGAGCTTGGTGATCGCGGTCGTCGGCGGGAACTTCCAGGCGATCGCCCACCGGGGCTCGCGTCCGACCACCCCGAGCCGGCGCTGCATCTCGACCTCGTTGAGCTTGACCACAGCACCGTCGATCTCGAACTCGAGCGACCCGCGCCGCTCCTCCCACGCGCGGCACTGAGCCACCACCTCGTCCTCGGAGGCCAACCGCACGACATCGGGATGCACCGGGAAACGGTGCTCTCTGAGCCACCGCAGCGAATCCCAGTGGGTGGCGAAGCTGATCCCCTCGGTGGCGCCGATCGCGTAGGCCCAGAATGACAGCGGCCGATCGGCCGCCAGCTTCGGATCGAGCTGGCGGATCGTCCCCGCCGCAGAATTTCGCGGGTTCATGAACGTCGACAACCCTGCCTCCGCGCGCCGTTCGTTGAGCTTGGCGAAGTCCGGGAGTGCCATGTACACCTCGCCCCGGACCTCGATGAAAGCCGGGGGATCGGAGCCGTCGAGCCTCATCGGGATCGATGGGATCGTCCGGAGGTTGTGGGTGACGTCCTCCCCGATCTCGCCGTTCCCCCGAGTGGCCCCGCACTCGAACTCACCGTTCCGGTACAGCAGCGAGATCGCGAGGCCGTCGATCTTCGGCTCGACCACGTACTCGAACGCCGGGTCCTCGATCCCCTCCCGGGCGAGGTGGTTGCGCATCCGCGCGATCCATGCCCGCAGCTCCTCGGCGCTGCGGGCGTTTGCCAGCGACAGCATCGCCTGCGGGTGGCGCACCTTCTCGAGCTCGGATACCGGCTCGCCGCCGGTCCTCTGCGTCGGCGAGTCAGGCGTGACCAGCTCGGGGTGCTCAGCCTCGATCGCCCGCAGCTCATCGAGCAGCACGTCGTACTGGTCGTCCCCGATCTCGGGATCGTCGAGGACGTAGTAACGGTAGCCGTGGTAGTCGAGCCGCTTTCGCAGCTCGACTGCGCGCTCTGCGGTGCTCAACCCTCGACCTCGCTGGCCGCCGGCGCGATCAGCCTGGCCAGGTTGTAGCGCTGCAGCGCCGACAGACCCTCCCGATCGGTCAGGTCGAAGTGGATCGGGGTGACCGCGACCTTGCCCTGAGCGACGGCCGCTAGATCGGTGCCGGTCTCGTCGCGCTCGTAACTGGCGTCGCCGTAGATCCGGTACAGCCGTCGGCCGCCCGTCGCCTCGTCCACCAGCGCCAGCTCGTCTCGGTAGACGCGCTTGCCGAGCCGTGCGACCTCGACGCCAGCGGGCTCGCCGCCCGGCACGTTGATGTTGAGCAGGGTCCCGTCCGGGAGCGGAACGTCCTCGAGCTCGGCGACGAGGCGAGCCGTGAACGACGCCGCGACCGCGAACTCAAACCCCGCGCCGGCGCGGAAATCGAGCTCCATCGAGCTCGACTGCTGCGAGACCGCGATCCCGGGCAGACCGAGCACGATCGCCTCGAGCGCGGCCGCGACCGTACCCGAGTAGGTGATGTCGTCGCCGAGGTTCGAGCCGTGGTTGATGCCGGACACGACCAGTTCCGCCTCGAACCCCGCGATCAGGCCGAGCCGCGCGAGCCGCACGCAGTCCACCGGCGTACCGTCGGTCGCGTATCCGACGGTCCCGTCGCCGAAGTCGACCTCCTGCACCCACAGGGGCCGCCGGGTCGTGATCGACCGCGCCATCGCCGAGCGATTGCCGTCGGGCGCGATCACCGCCAGCTCGATCCCCGGAAGCGACAGCAGGGCCCGGCGAAGCGCCTGGAGCCCGGCGGCCTCGATTCCATCGTCATTCGTGAGCAGGACACGCATCCACTCTGATGCTAGTGATGGTCCGGACACCCACGCAGGCTGGGCTGAGCCAGGGCAAACCGCAACTCTCCCCCGCGGGCGGCGTTCGAGGTCACGATGCGCCGCCGCCTCATAGCACTCCTCGCGACCCTCGTGCCGCTCGCCGTCGCCTTCCAGGCAGCCCCCGCCTCCGCCACCTACAAGGGCAAGAATGGCGAGCTCGCCTGGGAGTCGTTTTCGAGCACGGACAACGGCGGGGGCCCACCAGGACCGCAGGAGACGGACACCGCAGAGACCCGCGCGCGAACGCTCGCCGTATGCGACGGCACGAGCGGCCCGCTTCCGTGCGAGTTCGGCGCCCCCAGCTACTCCCCGGACGGCCAGGCCGCCGTGTTCAGCCGGCTGGTCCCGACGAACGCGCTGAACGACGAGGGCGATCAGGGCCAACTCGAAATAGTGGGCAGTGACGGTTCAGACCCGAGCATCCTGCCTCGCCAGACCGCCGACGACGAGCATCCGGCGTTTCTGCCTTCGGGGGGGAATGCGATCGTGTTCGACGGTCGTAGCACCGAGACGGCGACGCCGAATCTGTACACGGTCGCCACCGACGGCGGTGGTCTGTTTCAGCTGACGAGCAACGGCGGATCGGAACCGGCCCCCTGCGGGAACGGCACGATCGCGTTCGTGAGGAACGGGAACATCTACCTCTTGCATCCGTCGAGCGGCGCCGTGCGGCGACTGACCCGCCGCGGGGGGAGCTCGCCGAGCTGCGCGCCCAACAGCCACCAGATCGCTTTCGTGCGGGGCGTGACGCTGTACACGATCGGCTCGAGCGGCCGCCATGTGCACCGCGTGACGAAGACATCGGCGTACGCCCCGGCGTACTCGCCCGACGGCACGGAGCTCGCGTTCCTGACGAGCTACAACGTGCTCACCCAGAACGGGACCCAGAGCGCGCTCGAGGTCGTCAACCTCCAGGGCCGTCTCGTGGAGCCGAAGCTCGTCGTCGCTAACACGTCGTTCAGCGGTGACTCGGGCGTCCAGGACACGGGTTACGCCTCGGGGGTCGGTTGGCAGCCGGCGACCGCATCGAAGCTGCCGCTGACACGCGCGAACGGCTCGCCGGTGTCCACCGGAAACGCGTCCAGCGTCGATGCCGTCGCGATCAGCCCAGACGACCGCCTGCTGGCGGGCCTGGCGGCCGACGGCGCGGTGTCGCTGTTCTCGATCCGCTACAGCGGCGGCGCCGTCACGCGGTTCAAGCTGCTGCCGTCCGCGCTCCCGAGCAGCCCCGCCGCGGACTCGGTCGCGTTCGACCCCGCCGGCGATCTGCTCGCGATCGGGCTTCAGGGAGGGCAGATCTCCGAATACACGGTGGACAGCTCCACCGGCGCGCTCACCCCGGTGCCCGGCTCTCCGTTCGCCACCGGCGACGGTCGCGCTGTGACCGCGCTCGCCTTCAGCCCAAACGGAAGCCTGCTCGCCGCCGCGACCACCGACGGCGGCGTGGCCGTGTTCTCGGTCGACGAGGCGACGCACGCGCTCACGCCAGCGCCCGGGTCGCCGTTTCCGACCGTCGCGGGCGCGCCGGCGAGCTCGCTGGCGTTCAACGCCGACGCGTCGAAGCTCGCGGCGGTCTGGCCGAACGGCTTGTGGCTGTTCTCGGTCGAGGCCTCGACGGGGGCACTCAGCGCCGTCACGGGCTCACCGTTCGGTGACCTGGACCTGTCCACGGTCGCTTTCACCCAGGGCGGTCAGCTGCTCGGCGCCTCGGCCAACGGCTCGGCCGTGCTGGGCGTGGACCCACCGAGCCCGCCCACGCCAATCGCCGGCTCACCGTTCCTTCCGGTCGACGATCTCGGATTCACGCCGACGTCGAAGGCGTTCAGTCCGAACGGACAGCTGCTCGGCGCCGCGATCGGTTACGCCGGTGCCGGTTCGAGCGGCGTGGGGCTCGTCTCGATCGACCCGGCCGCCGTCGAGCCCTCGGGCACGGCGTTCTCCGCCGGAACCAACACGATCTCCGACTCGATCGCGTTCAGCCCCGACGGCCAGTTGCTGGCCACCGGCAACGTCGGCGGCACGGTGTCACTTTTCACTGTCGGTGGCGCGAGCGTGGCGTGTCTCGTGCCCAACGTCCTCAAGCGCTCGTTGAAGACGGCTACCAGGCGGCTTCAGAGCGCTCGATGCTCACGGGGCAGAGTGAGGACCGCGCGGGGGGCCAGAGCGCCGCTCGTCGTCGGCTCGCAGACGCCGGCCGCGGGCAGGCTCGAGCCGCACGGTGAACGGGTCGGTCTCAGGCTGATCCACAAGCGTTAGTGTGCGGCCGCGAGCACCCGCTCGCCGCCGTATCCGACCCCGGCCAGGTACAGACCGTCGGGCGGCGCCGTCGGGCCCGCCTCTCCTCGCGGCCGCCCGTCCAGGAGCGAGACGAACTCCTCAACCGACCGCCGACCGCCCGCCACCTCGAGCATCGTGCCGACCAGCACCCGGTTCATATTTCGCATGAACGCGTCCGCCTCGATCCAGAACTCGAGCCGCTCCCCCGACCGTCGCCAATCGGCCGCGAGCACCCCGCGCGAGAAGCGCACGTGCTCGGTCTCCGTCGGCGTGAACGCGGTGAAGTCGTGGGTGCCGGGGAGCGCCGCGGCGCACTCGCGCAGCAGGTCGAAGTCCACCCTGTGGGGCCAGTGCAGCACTCTGCCGCGCTCCAGCGCGCTGCGCGCCTCGCGCGCGAGGACCCGGTAGCAGTAGGCGCGCGAGGTCGCGTCCCGGCGAGCGTCGAACCCATTCGGAGCCTCTGCGCACGAGAGTGCGGCCACGTCCTTCGGCAGCAACGCGTTCAGCCCGCGGACGGGAACCACCGCGCTGGGGTAGCTGGCCACCTGCCCCCACGCGTGCACCCCGGCATCTGTGCGACCGGCCACCGTCAGCGCGACCCGGTCGACGCGCAGTAGCACGCGCAGCGCCCGTTCCACCTCGTCCTGGATCGTCCGCGCGCCCGGCTGCCGCGCCCACCCCGCGAACCCATTTCCGTCGTATTCGAGGTCCAGCCGGGCGGTCAGACGAGCTCCAGCAGCACCATCTCGGTCGAATCGGACCGTCGCGGGCCCAGCTTGAGGATGCGGGTGTAGCCGCCGTTGCGCTCCGAGTAACGCGGGGCAATCTCTTCGAACAGCTTGTACACCGTGAACTTGTCCTGCCCGAGCGCCGAGAGCGCCTGCCGCCGGGCGTGGAGGTCGCCGCGTTTGGCGAGCGTGATCAGCTTCTCGACCTCGGGCTTGACGGCCTTGGCCTTCGCCTCGCTCGTCTGGATGCGCTCGTGCGTGATGACCTCCTTCGAGAGGTTCATCAGCAGCGCCTTGCGGTGCGAGGCGCTACGGCTTAGCTGATATCGCTGACGCTGGTGGCGCATGACGGCCCAGACCTTACTCGCTACTCGTTGCGGAGCCCGAGTCCCCGGGCGTGCAGGGTCTCGATCACCTCGTCGATCGACTTCTTGCCGAAGTTCGGGATCGCGTTCAGCTCGCTCTCCGTCTTCGAGACCAGGTCGCCGACCGTTTGGATGCCGGCGCGCTTCAGGCAGTTGTACGAGCGGACACCGAGCTCGAGCTCCTCGATCAGGATGTCGTCCATCGCGTTGGGCTGGCGGGCGGGGGCCCCCGCGGGGCCGGTGCCGACGAGTCCCGGCTCGAGCGCGCCCGGCACGCCCGTCTCGCGCAATTCCACCACGCGGTCGGCGTCGGTGAAGATCGCGAGCTGGGAGATCAGGATCTCGGCGGCCTCGCGCAGGGCGGCGTGCGGATCGATCGACCCGTCGGTCTCGATGTCGAGCGTGAGCTTGTCGAAGTCGGTCTTCTGACCGACGCGCGCCTGCTCGACGTTGTACGCGACGCGGCGCACGGGCGAGAAGATCGAATCGATCGGAATCACGCCGATCGGCTGGTCGGGGGACTTGTTCTCCTCCGCCGGCCGGTATCCGCGACCGCGGCCGATCGTCAGATACACCTCGAGCTTCGTCTTCTTCTCAAGCGTGGCGATGTGAGCGTCTGGGTTGAGGATCTCCACTCCAGAGGGGAGGTCGATGTCCTTGGCGGTGATCTCACCGGGGCCGGTTACGACCAGCGGCGCCTCGATTTCAGTCGCGTCACTGTGCATGCGACAGACGACGCCCTTGAGGTTCAGGACGATGTCGGTGACGTCCTCCTTGACGCCGCGGATCGTCGAGAACTCGTGGGCGACGCCCTCGATCCGAACGCTGGTCACAGCAGCGCCGGCCAGTGAGGACAGCAGCACGCGCCGTAGCGAGTTGCCAAAGGTGTAGCCGAAGCCCCGATCGAGCGGCTCGATCGTGAACGAGCCGCGGTTGTCGTCAACTGACTCGCTGGAGATTCGGGGGACTTGGAAGTCAAGCATCGGGGTCCTAACGTCGTGGGTTCCTGCCGCCGCCGAGGCGGCTATCAGCGCCGCGCGATGCCCAAGGGCAGCGCGGCTGAAAGCATGTTTCTACTTCGAGTACAGCTCGACGATCAGCTGCTCCTGCACCGGGGCGGCGATCTCTCGCCGCTCGGGCTTGCGCAGCACCTTCGCCGTGAGCGAATCGTGGTCGGCTTGCAGCCATGCCGGCACCTGCCCCGTCAACTCGGTGGCATCGCGGATCACCTGAGTCGCCGTTGAGCTCGGATGAATGGCGATCACGTCGTTGTCGCGAAGCTGGTAGCTGGGGATGTTCACCCGGCGCCCGTTCACGGTCCAATGCCCGTGCAGGATCAGCTGGCGCGCCTGGCGTCGGGAGGCGGCGAAGCCGAGCCGGACGAGCACGTTGTCGAAACGGCACTCGAGCATCCGCAGCAGGTTCTCGCCGGTGATGCCTGGCTGGCGCGAGGCCTTCTCGTAGTAGATCCGGAACTGCTTCTCGAGCACGCCGTAGTAGCGCCGGGCCTTCTGCTTCTCGCGCAGCTGGACGCGGTACTCGCTCTGCTTCTGGCGACCGCGGCCGTGCTCTCCGGGCGGGTACGAGCGGCGCTCGACCCCGCACTTGTCGGTCAGGCAGCGCTCCCCCTTGAGGAACAGCTTCTGCCCCTCACGGCGGCACTGCTTGCACTGTGGTCCGGTGTCACGAGCCACGCTAGACCCTCCTGCGCTTCCTCGGCCGGCAGCCGTTGTGCGCCTGGGGGGTGACGTCCTTGACGCCCGTGACCTCGAGTCCCGCCGCCTGAAGCGAACGGATCGCGGTCTCGCGCCCGGAGCCGGGGCCCTTCACGAACACCTCGACCTTCTGCAGGCCGTGCTCGATTCCCTTGCGCGCGGCGGCATCGGCGGTCACCTGCGCGGCGAACGGGGTCGACTTGCGCGAGCCCTTGAAGCCGGCGCCGCCTGCGGACTCCCACGCGATCACGTTGCCCTCGCGGTCGGTCAGCGACACGATCGTGTTGTTGAAAGAGGTCTTGATGTGGGCCTGCCCGACCGGAATGTTCTTGCGAACCCGGCGGCGGCCGCGCTGAGGGCGTCGAGGTGCCGGCATTTACTTCTTGGTCGCCTTCTTCTTTCCGGCGATCTGCATCCGCTTCGGGCCCTTGCGCGTGCGCGCGTTGGTCTTCGTGTTCTGGCCGTGCACCGGCAGGCCGCGCCGGTGGCGCAGGCCGCGATAGCTGCCGATCTCCTGCAGGCGCTTGACCGACTGGGAGCGCTCGCGGCGAAGGTCGCCCTCGACCGTGTACTCGCGGTCGATCGCGTCACGCAGCTTGACGACCTCCTCCTCGGTGAGGTCGCGGACCTTGCGATCGGGCTCGACGCCGACCTCGGCAAGCAGCCTGTTGGAGGTCGAGCGGCCGATGCCGTAGATGTAGGTCAGGCCGATCTCAACTCGCTTGTTGAGCGGAATGTTGACTCCCGAGATGCGTGCCATAGCGCCCTAGCCTTGCCGTTGCTTGTGCCGCGGATTCGAGCAGATCACGAGAACCCGCCCTTGCCGGCGGATGATTTTGCACTTTTCGCACATCGGTTTGACCGACGGTCGTACTTTCACGCTCGTTTCGCTCTCGTCGTAAGTGATTCCAGTAGTTCCTCGGTCCGGCTCTGGAGACCGCTTCAGGCCGCCGCTACCGCACCGAAGAATCGCCACGTAGCTCAACTTAATTTGTGCTACAGGCGCACCGGGGGATGTTAGCAGGGCGCCTTCAGGCAGCAGCGCGCCCGTTGCCCGCCTCGTGCCAGGGTGTCAGGATGCGCGGCCCATCGCCAGTAATCGCGATCGTGAACTCGAAATGGGCAGCCAGCGAGCCGTCCTGGGAGTAGATCGCCCAGTGATCGTCGCCGACCCGGACCGCGTGGCGACCGGCGGTCACCATCGGCTCGACCGCCAGCACCATCCCCTCCTCGAGCGGGACTCCTGTGCCCGGCGTGCCGTAGTTGGGGATCTGGGGATCCTCGTGCATGCTCCGCCCGATGCCGTGGCCGACCAGCGTGCGCACGATTGACAGCCCAGCCGCCTCGACGTGCTCCTGGATCGCGTGGGATACGTCGCCGAGTCGGTTTCCGGCGCGGCAGTAGTCGACTGCGATCAGCAGCGCCTCCTCGGTCGTCACGAGCAGCTTGCGAGCAATCGGCGTGATCGGACCGACGGCGAAGGTCCTGGCCGCGTCCGCGACCCAGCCGTCGTGGATCACGCCGACGTCGATCGAGATCAGATCGCCCCGCCCGAGTTTGTATGGCCCCGGGATGCCATGCACGATCATCGAGTTCGGGGACGTGCAGATCGAGCCCGGGAACCCCCGGTATCCCTTGAATGCCGGCTCGGCTCCCTGCGAGCGGATGAACCGCTCCGCCGCCTCATCCAGCTCCCGCGTCGTCACGCCCGGGCGGATCTTGCCGGCCAGCAGGTTTATCGTCTTCACGAGGATGGCCCCGGCGACGGCCATCCGCTCGATTTCGTCGGGCGACTTCTTGATGATCACGCTGCTAGACGTTCTCCTCCATCCGCAGGGTGGCGATCACAGCGCGGATGTGGTCGTGGACCTCGGCCGCCGGGCGGGTGCCGTCGATCCGTCGCATCAGCCCCCGCTCGTCGTAGTAGTCGATCAGCGGCGCGGTCTTCTCGTGGTAGACGCGCAAGCGGTTGCGGATCACGTCGGGTTGGTCGTCGTCGCGCTGTATCAGCCGCGATCCGTCCTGGTCGCATACATCGTCGTGCTTTGGCGGGTCGAACTCGACGTGGTAGTTGTGACCGGCCTTCACGCACACGCGCCGGCCCGCCAGCCGGCGGATGACCTCGTCGTCCGGCACATCGATCAGCAACGCCGCGGTCACGCGGCGGCCGAGATCTGCGAGCTGCTTGTCCAGCGCCTCGGCCTGCTCGATCGTCCGCGGAAAGCCGTCGAGGATGAAACCGTCCTGGGCATCGTCCCGCAGGAGGCGGTCCGCCACCATCGCGACGATCAGCTCGTCGGGGACGAGCTCACCGGCATCCATGTACTCCTGCGCCCGCCGGCCGAGTTCCGTCCCCTCCTTGACGTTCGCGCGCAGCATCTCCCCCGTGGAGATGAACGGAAGCTGGAAGTCGACGCGCAGCCGCTCGGCCTGCGTTCCTTTACCCGCACCGGGAGGGCCGAAAAGAATCAGGTCAAGCTCGGACATGAGGGCTCACTGTATCGGGACCGGCGACCTCGGTGAAAGGCAGCGTGGGCAAACGGACGCCGGGACCGTTGACATCCCGCCGGCCGGTGGCTGTGGGGGTCGGATCGGTAGAGGCCGGGGTCGGGCTCGGTGGGCGGTGGCGGGCCAGCACGGTGGTGGCCGAATCAGAGCTCGCGGGCACTGCGCGCCCGCTCCATGATTGGCGTGGGCCCCGCATGGGGCATCGATAGGGAGGGATCGGGCGCGATCGCACCCTTCCGATGGTGCGCAGCGCGACAACACCGGCGCGAATCCCGGGCCCTGTCGACTTGAGCACACCCTTCGTGTATAGGCCGACAGGGCTCTGCTTTTCGGGACGGATCGTCGCGTTGTGCACCATCCCGGACCCCCCGACGACCGCCGGCCGAGAGCGGGGAACCCTGACCCGCGCGATGAGCGCGGCCAGCCAACGGCCCGAGAACCACCGCCCCGGCTCGCGCCGGGGCCACAGCTACTTCAAGAAGCCCTCGTAGTTGCGCATCATCAGCTGCGCCTCGAGCTGTTTCATCGTGTCGAGCGCAACGCCGATCACGATCAGAATCGAGGTGCCACCGAAGAAGAAGTTCGCGCTGGTCTGGTTGATCAGGACGGTCGGCAGCGCCGCGACCGCGGCCAGGAATAACGCTCCTGGGAACGTCAGGCGAGCCAGGATGCGGTCGAGGAACTCGGCCGTGGGCCTACCTGGTCGAACCCCCGGGATGAAGCCCCCGTATTTCTTGAGATTGTCGGCCTGGTCTACGGGGTTGAACGTGACGGCCGTGTAGAAGTACGTGAACACGATGATCAGGAGGCTCTCGCCCAGGACGTAGTGCCACCCCTGGGGACTGAAGAACGTCGCCAGGTTGAGTGCCGAAGTTGTTGCGGTTCTGGCCGATGAGCTGGCCGAGCGTCGGCGGGATCGCCATCACGCTCGCGGCGAAGATGACCGGGATCACACCGGCCATGTTGACTCGCAGCGGCAGGTACGTCTGTCCGCCCTGGGTCATACGCCGGCCGATCACGCGCTTGGCGTACTGGATCGGGATCCGGCGCTGTCCCTCCTGGACGAACACGATCGCGGCGACCACGCCGACCACGATGAACGGCATGATCACGCGGAACACCTGGTCAGGGTTGGTCCACCATGCGTGCACGCCGCTGGGGATCCGGGCGACGATGCTGGCGAAGATCAGCAGCGAGATCCCGTTGCCGATCCCCCGCTGGGTGATCAGCTCGCCCATCCACATCAGCAGCACGCACCCCGCGGTCAGCGAGATCACGATCAGGAAGACCTTGGCCAGCGTGAAGTTCGGGATCAGGGCGACACTGTTTTGCGCCTGGAAGCTCTTGAACAGGAACACGTACCCGATCGACTGGGCGAACGCCAGACCGACGGTCAGGTAGCGCGTGTACTGGGTGATCCGGGCCTGGCCGACCTCGCCTTCCTTCTGGAGCTTCTCCAGCGACGGCACCACGACCTGGAGCAGCTGGAGAATGATCGAGGCGGTGATGTAGGGCATGATCCCGAGCGCGAAGATCGCGAGCCGCCCGAGACCGCCACCGGAGAACAGGTTCAGCAGCCCGAAGATCCCATTGCCGCTCAGCTGCTGGCTGGCGGCCTTGACGGCGCTGGCGCTGATCCCCGGCGCCGGGATGTGCGTCCCGAGCCGGTAGAGCGCCAGGATCCCAGCCGTGAACAGGACCTTCTTGCGGATCTCACCGACCCTGAACGCGCCGAGGATCGTGGAGACCATCTCGGCTAGCTCTCCCCTCGCGCGGTTGTGACGACGACGATCTGGCAGGTTCCGCCGGCGGCCTCGATCCGCTCGCGCGCGCTCTGGCTGAACCCGTGCGCGTGTACGGTCAGCGGCTTGGTCAGCTCGCCCTTGGCCAGCACCTTTACCGGGATGTCCTTGCGCGTCGCCAGCCCGTGGGCCTTCATCGCCTCGAGCGTGACGGCGGCGCCGGACTCGAACCGTGCCTCCAGGTCGAGCAGGTTGACGGCCTGCGTCCGGGTGCGGAACGGCTCGAACGGCATCGACTTCTTCATCGTCGGACCGCGCAGCTTGCGCATCCGCATGTGGATCGGGTTCTGCCCGCCTTCGAAGCGATCCCGGCGCTTCGCGCCCGATCGCGAGCCCCAACCCTTCTGACCACGGCCGGCGGTCTTGCCGGTCCCAGAGCCCTCACCCCGCCCCACGCGCTTGCGCGGCCGGCGCGATCCCGGCGCCGGCTTCAGGTTGTGCAGCCCAATCCGCTCCTCAGTCTCAGCCATCTTCCGAAACCTCGACCAGGTGGCGCACCTTGTAAATCATCCCGCGCAACTGAGGCGAATCAGGCCGCGTAACGCTCTGCCCAATCCGGCGCAGTCCCAAAGACCGCAGCGTGTCCCGCTGGCGCCGATCGGCTCCATTGCTCGATTTAAGCTGAGTGATCGTCAGCGCGCTCACGAGGAGGCCTCCATCGGCTCTTCAGACGCGGCTGCGCCCGCATCTGCGTCCCCTCGCGTACGTGGGCCCTCGTCACCGTTCACTTCCCCTGCGTCGGGGGCGCCAGATGCCGGGTCAGCCGCGTCCCCCGCGTCGGGGGCTCCAGGCGAGGGCTCAGACGTGAGCCCAAGGACCTGATTCACCGACAACCCACGGATGGCGGCGACCTCATCAGGAGTTCGGAGAGACTCGAGCCCCGCCATTGTCGCTTTGACGAGGTTGATCGGGTTCTGCGAACCGAGGCTCTTGGAGAGGATGTCGTGGATCCCAGCGAGCTCGAGCACGGCGCGCACGCCGCCGCCGGCGATGACCCCGGTTCCAGGCGCCGCCGGCTTCAAGAGGACCCGGCCCGCGCCGAACACGCCCTCGATCTGGTGGGTGATCGTCGAGCCGTGGCGCGGCACGCGATAAAGGTTCTTCTTGGCCCGCTCGACGCCCTTCTGGATCGCGACCGGCACCTCATTGGCCTTCCCGTAGCCGATTCCTACGATTTCCCTCTCGTCGCCGACGACGACCAGCGCCGTGAACGAGAACCGCCGGCCTCCCTTGACGACCTTCGCCACGCGGTTGATCTCGACCACGCGCTCCTGGAGGTCGAGGCCGGTTGCGGAAACTGTGCGATCTCGTGTTGCCATGCCGAATGCCAGGGTAGCGGCTCTAGAACGCCAGTCCGCCCTCACGAGCCCCGTCGGCCAGGGCCTTAACGCGACCGTGATACTTGTAGCCGCCGCGGTCGAACACCGCGCTTTCGATGCCCGCCGACTTCGCTCGCTCGGCAAGCAGTTCACCGATCCGCCGCGACTGGTCCATCGGCTTCAAGGAGCGGAGCTCCGGCTCGGTCCAGCTCGCAGCCGCGAGCGTACGGCCCGACTCGTCGTCGATGAGCTGGGCGAACAGGCCACGATTTGAGCGGAACACCGAGATCCGCGGACGCTCGGCGCTGCCATGGACCTTCGCGCGGACGCGGCGGCGGCGCTTGAGCCGCGTCGCCGGTTTAGTCGCCACGGTCATGCCCGCTTACCTACCTTCCGCGCCACGTACTCGCCCTCGTAGCGGATTCCCTTGCCCTTGTACGGCTCGGGCTTGCGCTGCTTGCGGATGTTGGCGGCAACTTCTCCGACCCGCTGCTTCGAGGGGCCCTTGACGACGATCCTCGTCGGCTGTGGAACCTCGAACTCGATGCCCTCGGGCGCCTTGACCGAGACCGGGTGCGAGTAACCCAGCGCGAGCTCCAGATCGCGGCCGCGCAACTGGGCGCGGTAGCCGACGCCCTGGATCTCGAGGCGCTTCTCGAAGCCGTCGGTCACGCCCTTGACCATGTTGGCCACGAGCGTCCGCGTCAGCCCGTGCAGCGCGCGATGCTCACCACGGTCGGTCGGCCGGGTGACCAGGATCTGGTCGTCTACCTGCTCGACCTTGATGTCGCGGTTGACGTTCTCGAACAGCTCGCCCTTGGGCCCGTTGACGGTCACGCGCTCAGGCTCGATCGCGACGGTCACGCCGGCGGGCACTGGGATTGGTTGCTTTCCGATGCGGGACATGTCCTGATCAGGGGTCTACCAGACGCGAGCCATGACCTCGCCGCCGACGCCTTCTTGGCGCGCCTCGTGGCCGGTCATGACCCCCTTGGACGTCGAGATGATCGCGGTACCCATGCCGCCCTGGATGCGGGGGATGTGGGCGTGATCCACGTACGTGCGACGGCCGGGGCGCGAGACGCGCTGGATCCCTGTGATGACCGGCTTGCGGTCCTCGGTGTACTTCAGCGTGATCGCGATCTCCTCGCCGGGATGGTCGCCCGTCGTGGGCTGGATCTCGTAGGACTCGATGTAGCCCTGCTCCTTCAGGATCCGCGCGAGCTCGCGCTTCAGCTTCGAGTCCGGAATCCGGACGTCCTGGTGCTGCGCCCTCGCCGCGTTGCGCAGGCGGGTCATGAAGTCGGCGATCGGGTCGGTCATCGACATGTGCTCACCAACTGGACTTCGTCATACCGGGGATGTAGCCGTTGTGGGCCAGCTCTCGCAGGCAGATCCGGCACACCCCGAACTTGCGGTAGACGGCGCGCGCACGGCCGCAGCGACGGCAACGGGTGTACCCCCGGGTCTTGTACTTGGGCGGCCGCCGCTGGCGAACGCGTTGTGAAACCTTGGCCATGTTCTCCTTCTAATTCCTGGTCGCGGCCGCCTCGGGGCGGCCCTCCTTCGAAAACGGCATCCCGAGCGCCTCGAGCAGGGCAAACGCCTCCTCATCGCTGGCTGCGCTCGTCGTGATCGTGATGTCGAGGCCGCGGATCTGATCGATCTCGTCGTAGTCGACCTCGGGGAAGATGATCTGCTCGCGAACCCCCAGCGAGTAGTTGCCGCGGCCGTCGAACGACCGCGGGCTCAGACCGCGAAAGTCGCGGATCCGGGGGATCGCCACCGACATCAGCCGGTCGAGGAACTCGTAGGAGCGCTCGTTGCGCAAGGTCACGGCGACGCCGACGGGCATCCCCTCGCGGACCTTGAACTGTGCGATCGACTTCCGGGCGCGACGGACGCTCGGCCGCTGACCGGTGATCGTCGCCAGCTGCTCGGTCGCCGACTCGAGCACCTTCGAATCCTGCTTGGCGTCACCGACGCCCATGTTCACCGTGATCTTCTGGACCTTCGGCGCCTGCATCGGGGTCGAGTAGCCGAACCGCTCGACGAGCGAGGGTCGGATCTCCTCCAGATATCGGGTCTTCAATCGTGCGGGCATATCGTCCTAGTCCAATCTAGTGCCACTGCGCTTCGCCACCCGGTAGCGCTTGCCGTCCTCGACCTCGATCCCGACGCGGGTCGGCTTGCTGTCACGCGGGTCGATCAGCATCACGTTGGACATGTGGATCGGCCCCTCGCGCTCGATCACGCCACCAACCGTCTCGGCTCGCTGGGCGCCGGCCACCTGGCGCGGCTTCTGGTGGCGCTTGACGATGTTCAGGCCCTCGACGTAGACGCGGTTCTTCTTGGGCTCGACGCGGAGCACCTTGCCCCGCTTGCCGCGGTCCTTGCCGCCGATCACGATCACCTGGTCGTCGCTCTTGATCCGCACGGCTACAGGACCTCCGGGGCGAGGGACACGATCTTCATGAAGTTGCGCTCGCGCAGCTCTCGGGCCACCGGGCCGAAGATGCGCGTCCCGCGCGGATTGTTCTGGTTGTCGATCAGCACCGCGGCGTTCTCGTCGAAGGCGATGTAGGTCCCGTCCTCGCGGCCGTAGGACTTCTTCGTGCGAACCACCACGGCGGTCACGACCTCGCCCTTCTTGACCGAGCCCTGCGGAGTCGCCTGCTTGACCGTGGCCGTGACGACATCCCCGATGCCCGCGTAGCGCCGGCGATGACCGCCTTTCACGCGGATCACCAGGATCTCGCGAGCGCCGGTGTTGTCCGCGACGCGCATCCGAGTCTCGTTCTGAACCACCCTACTTCGCCCTCTCGATGACTTCGATCAGGCGCCAGCGCTTGGTGCGGGACAGCGGGCGGCTCTCACGCACGATCACGGTGTCGCCGACGTGCGCGTCGTTGCGCTCGTCGTGAGCGTGCAGCGTGCGCGACGTCCGGACGATCTTCTGGTAGCGACGGTGGCGCCCGGTCGTATCGATCCGCACCGTGATCGTCTTGTCCGCGGCGTCCGAGACGACGACTCCCTGCCGCACCTTCTGAACGCCGGGCGCATGCTCGCGCGGCGCCGTCTCCGCCGTCTCATGCTTACCCGCCCGGGCCTTCGACCGAGCCCGCTCACGCTCAACCCGGCGCGCCCCAGCCTTGGCCTGACGCTCAACCAGGCGGTCAGCATGCCGCTCCTCGGGAGTCCGAGGTGCACGGACAGGCGTCCGCGCCGCCTTGGTGGCCCGTCGCCCCTGCCGCCGGTCCTTCGGTGGCGCGGGAGCTACACCCGCGGCCGTCGAAGGTGCCGACTCGTCGGGGGTGGAGGCGGCGTCTGAGGCACTCGCGTGCGGTGCCTCAGACGTTGTCTCCTCCTCTGGCGTCGGAGTCTCGTTCTCTTCACTCATAACTCAAGTCCTCGTTCACGCGCAATCGTCAAAGCCCTAGCCACTTCTCTTTTGGCCCGAGCCAGCCCCGCCGTGTTGTCGAGCTCACCGGTGGCGTGCTGGAACCGCAGCCCAAACAGCTCGCGCCGCGCCGTCCCGAGGTGCTCGCGCAGGTCGGCGTCGCCCATGTCGCGCAGCTCGCTCGGCTTCATGCGTCCTCCCGCATCACGAACTTCGTGCGCACCGGAAGCTTGTGACCGGCCAGCCGCATCGCCTCACGCGCCAGCGGCTCGGGCACGCCCGCCAGCTCGAACATGACCCGCCCGGGCTTGACCACCGCGACCCAGCCTTCCGGGTTGCCCTTGCCTGACCCCATCCGGGTCTCGGCCGGCTTCTTGGTGAACGGCTTGTCGGGATAGACGTTGATCCACACCTTGCCGCCGCGCTTGATCTTGCGCGTCATGGCGATTCGAGCAGCCTCGATCTGGCGGTTCGTGAGCCAGCCGGCGTCGAGCGCCTTCAGCCCGTACTCCCCGAACTGGACCTTGACCTGCCCGCGCGAGAGTCCCGCGCGACGACCGCGGTGCTGCTTGCGGTGCTTGACCCGCTTGGGGGACAGCATCAGCTCTGACCGCCTCCATTTGCACCGCCCGGACCGCCGCCGGAGTTGCGCGGGCCGCCGCCGGACCCACCGCGTCCGGGACCCGAGCCTCGGCCGCCGCGTCCGCCCGGACCGCCACCGCCACGTCCACCCTGACCGCCGCCGCGTCCACCCGGACCGCCACCGCCACGTCCACCCTGACCGCCGCCGCCGCCGCGTCCGCCCGGACCGCCGCCGCCGCGTCCACCCGGACCGCCACCGCCACGTCCACCCGGACCGCCACCGGAGCCGCCACCGCCGCGCCCACGACCGTCGCGACCGCCACGGCCGTCGCGTCCGCCGCGCTCGGGCGCCTGCGGAGCGGGCTCATCCATGATCGTCAGATCGGCGCCGGTGTAGCCCTCGGGCATGATCTCGCCCTTGTTGATCCAGCACTTGACGCCGATCCGTCCGAACGTCGTGCGCGCCTCGTGGAAGCCGTAGTCGATGTCCGCTCGGAGCGTGTGCAGCGGCACCCGGCCGTCGGAGTAGCCCTCGGTGCGGGCCATCTCGGCGCCGCCCAGCCGCCCCGAGACCTGGACCTTGACGCCCTTGGCGCCGGAGCGCATCGCGCTCGTCAGGGCACGCTTCATGGCGCGACGGAAGGCCACGCGGTTCTGGAGCTGCTCGGCGATCGACTGCGCCACCAGGCGCGCGTCCAGCTCAGGGCGCTTGATCTCGAGGATGTTGACCTTGACCTGCTTGCCGGTGATCCGGTGCAGGTCGCGGCGCAGCTGGTCGACCTCGGACCCGGACTTCCCGATCACGATTCCCGGCCTGGCCGTGTGGATGTTGATCTCCACCTCGGTGGCGTTCTTCTTGATCGTGATGTCGGAGAGGCCCGCGTGTGAGAGCCGGCCGATGATGTGATCGCGGATCCGCGTGTCCTCGTCCAGATAGTCGGCGAAGTGGCGCTCGTTGAACCAGTTCGACTTCCAGTCGTGGATGTAGCCCACGCGAATCGATTCGGGATGAACTTTTTGACCCATGGTTATTCCTTCGGCGTGAGCAAGATCGTTAGATGACTCGTTCGTTTGCGGATCCGCGTTGCGCGGCCCATCGCGCGCGGCCGGAACCGCGGGATAGTCGGACCCTCGTCGGCGTGGATCGCCTTCACGTAGAGGTCCTCGCCGACGAGCTCGTGGTTGTGCTCGGCGTTCGCGACCGCAGACTCGAGCAGCTTGCTCCAGTCGCGCGCGATCGCACGCGGCGTGTAGGCGAGGATAGCTCGCGCCTCCTCCACGCTCTTCCCGCGGAGGTGATCGCAGACCAGCCGCGCCTTCCGAGCCGAGGACCGCACGTACTTGGCCTGCGCCCGCACTTCGGGTGGCGGCAAAGATGGATCCCGCTTGGGCCGCCGGCGCGTCGGGGCAGGAGCCGGCGGAGCCTCCTCGGCGGCAGCGCCGCGACGGCGCCGGCGGGGGCGCCGGGGCGCCTCAGCCTCCGCGTCCCCCGAAGCCGAGGCCTCCTCCTCGGCTTCGTGCTCCTCAATATCTTCATCATCGGAGTCATCCTCAGGCAGCTCTGATTCGCCCTCCGCCTCCGCATCGGCTTCGAGCTCAACCTCGGTCGCCTCCTCGGCTGCCACATCCTCGGGCGTGGCCTCGATTTCGTCCGCCGCCGATGGCTCGGAGGTCGCGTCCGGCTCAGAGGCACTCGCGCTCGATGCCGAGGCCTCAGAATCAGGCTCGGAAGCGCGCGGTGCATCGGAGGCGGGCGCGCCCTCCGAAGCCGCGTCAGCCTTCCGCGATCGGCGCTTCCGCCGTACAGGCTTCTCTTCGGGCTCGTCAGCCACTACCGCCTCTTTCCTGTTCCAGCATGACCCCGATAGAGCCGCGTAGGCGCGAACTCGCCAAGCTTGTGCCCGACCATCGACTCCGAGATGAACACCGGCACGTGCTTGCGCCCGTCGTGGACCGCAATCGTGTGACCGACCATCTCCGGGAAGATCGTCGAGGTCCGAGACCAGGTCCTGACCATGCGCTTCTCGCCCGAGGAGTTCATCGCCTCGATCCGCGCCATCAGGCGCTCTTGGACGAACGGGCCCTTCTTACTCGATCGACTCACCGCTTCTTACCTCTCCTCCGACCACGGACGATGTACTGATCCGACTTCTTGTTCTTCCGGCGAGTCCGGTACCCGAGCGTCGGTACGCCCCACGGCGTCACCGGATGACGCCCTGGCGTCGTCGAGCCCTCGCCGCCACCGTGCGGGTGGTCGACGGGGTTCATCGCCGTGCCGCGCGTCTGCGGGCGGACGCCCATGTGACGTTTGCGCCCGGCCTTGCCGATCTTCACGTTCTGGTGGTCGGTGTTGCCGATCGTGCCGACGGTGGCGCGGCATTCCGCGCGCACCATGCGCATCTCGCCCGAGGGAAGGCGCAGCGTCACGTAGTCGCCATCCTTCGCCAGCAGCTGGATGCCCGCGCCGGCGGCGCGGCCGAGCTGACCGCCGCGGCCGGGGACGAGCTCGACGTTGTGCACCGACGTGCCGGGAGGCATGTTCGCCAGCGGCAGGCTGTTGCCGACGCGGATATCGGCGGTCGGCCCTGACTGCACGGTCATGCCGACGCGCAGACGCTGGGGCGCGAGGATGTAGCGCTTCTCGCCGTCGGCGTAGTGCAGCAGCGCGATGTACGCAGAGCGGTTGGGGTCGTACTCGATGTGGGCGACCTTCGCCGGAACGCCGTCCTTGCGGCGCTTGAAATCGATCTTCCGGTACAGCCGCTTCGCCCCGCCGCCGCGGTGGCGCGCGGTCTTGCGACCGTTGGAGTTCCGTCCGCCCGATTTCTTGAGGCCCTCGGTGAGCGACTTCTCGGGCTGGGTCCGGCTGATCTCCGCGTAGTCCGGATAGGTGACGAACCGCCGTCCGGGAGAGGTGGGCTTGGGATTGCGAATCGGCATTTACTCGGTCCCCTCCAGACCTCTGAAGATCGGGATCGTCTCGCCGGGCCGGACCTGGATGATCGCCTTCTTCCACTGGCGCGTGCGTCCCGCGATCTGGCCGCGGCGCTTCGGCTTGCTCTTGACCGACGCGGTCCGAACCGCGACGACGTGCACCTCGAACAGCTGCTCGATCGCCTGGCGGATCTGCGTCTTGTGCGCGCGCTCGTGCACCCGGAACGTGTACTTGCCGGCTTCGGCGAGCACGAACGACTTCTCGGAGACGACCGGACGGATGATCACCTGGCTGGGCTCCATCACTCGCTCTCCTCGGTTCCGCGGCCGTCGCCGGCGGCGCGCGCGACGAGCTCGGGCAGCGCCACCTCGGACACCAGCAGCGAGGCCGCCCCGATGACGTCGGCGACCCCCGCATTTGAGACCGGCATCACGTCGACTGCCGCCAGGTTGCGGAACGACTTCCCGGCGGCCGCCTCCTCGTCGCCGAGGAGCACGAGCGTCGGGCCCGACGCCTCCCAGTCCCGCAGCAGCTCGACGGCCTGTGCGGTCGAGGGCTCGTCGAAGGCCGCGGCATCGAAGACCGCCAGCGACTCGCGCTCGGCGTGCACCGAGAGTGCGCTTCGCAGTGCGGCGCGCCGCGCCTTGCGGTTGACCTTGGCCGTGTAGTGGCGCGGGACCGGCCCGAACACGGTGCCGCCTCCGGGCCACAGCGGCGAGCGCGACGAGCCCGCACGAGCCCGGCCCGTTCCCTTCTGGCGCCACGGCTTGGCCCCGCCGCCGCGCACCTGCCCGCGCGTCAACGTCGAGGCGGTGCCCCGCCTGCGCGCGTTCAGCTCGGCGCGCACGGCCTCGTGGACGAGCGGCATGTTGAAGCGCGCCTCGAACGCCAAAGCGTCGAGGTTGACCGGCTTGCCGCCGCCGAGCCGGGCCGCTGTCCTAGGCATCGGACCGCACCTCCACGACGCCGCCCTTAGGGCCCGGGACGGCGCCCCGGACCAGCAGCAGGTTCTGCTTCGGGATCACCTCGACCACCGTCAGACCGCGCTGGGTCACCCGGCCGCCACCCATCCGGCCTGGGCCTCGCAGCCCCTTGAACACACGCGACGGGGTCGCGGAGGCGCCGATCGAGCCCGGCGCGCGGACGTTGTGCGAGCCGTGCGACTTGGGACCGCTCTTGAAGTTGTGGCGCTTGATCGTCCCCTGAAACCCCTTGCCCTTCGAGGTCCCTGAGATCTTCACGCGATCGCCGGAGGCGAATGTCTCGGCGGTGACCGTCTGGCCGACGAGCAGCTCGCCGGCCTCGTCGCGAAACTCGCGGACGTGGCGGTGGGCGGATGTGTCCGCCTTGCGAAGGTGCCCGAGCTCCGGCTTCGACAATGACTTCTCCTTGCACTGTCCGAAGGCCAGCTGCACGGCCTCGTAGCCATCGCGATCGACCGTGCGGATCGCCGTCACGGGACACGGGCCGGCCTCGAGCACGGTCACCCGCTCGACCTTGCCGTCGTCGAGGAACCGCTGCGTCATCCCGAGTTTGCGAGCGAGGATCGCGGCCATGGCGACTACGAAGCCAGGCGAATCTCGATGTCCACTCCCGCCGGCAGATGGTCGAGCCGCTGGAGCGAGTCGACGGTCTTCGGCGTCGGCTGGTGGATATCGATCAGTCGCTTGTGGGTGCGGATCTCGAAGTGCTCGCGCGAGTCCTTGTCCTTGAACGGCGAGCGGATCACGCAGTAGACGTTCTTCTCCGTCGGCAGCGGCACGGGACCAGAGACGGTCGCGCCCGTGCGCGTGGCCGTCTCGACGATCTCCTTGGCCGCCGTCTCGATCGCCGTGTGGTCGTAGGACTTCAGGCGAATCCGGATTTTGTTTTGGGCGATTGTTGCCACGTAATTTCTCAGTCAAATGGGGCGACACCCGGGTTGCGGGTCCCGCCCCAGAAAGGTCGTATCTCTTTTGCGAAAAAAGGCGGCGGGTGGGCGGGGAGTGTCTCCCCGCGCCGCCCTATAACTACTGAATCACTTCGGTGACGACCCCCGAACCGACCGTACGGCCGCCCTCGCGGATCGCGAACCGCAGACCCTGGTCCATGGCGATCGGCTGGATCAGCTCGATCTCCATCTGGACGTTGTCACCCGGCATGACCATCTCAGTGCCCTCGGGCAGCTGGGCCACGCCCGTGACGTCGGTCGTACGGAAGTAGAACTGCGGCCGATAACCCGTGAAGAACGGCGTGTGACGGCCGCCCTCCTCCTTCTTCAGGACGTAGACCTCGGCCTTGAACTTGGTATGAGGGGTGATCGAGCCCGGCTTGCAGAGCACCTGCCCGCGCTCGATGTCGTCGCGCTTGGTGCCACGCAGCAAGCAGCCGACGTTGTCTCCCGCCTGACCTTGATCGAGGATCTTCTTGAACATCTCGACCCCGGTCACGACCGTTGAGGTCGTCGGGCGGATGCCCACGATCTCCACGGTCTCACCAGTCTTGATGATTCCCTGCTCGACGCGCCCCGTGGCCACCGTGCCGCGGCCGGTGATCGAGAACACGTCCTCGACCGGCATCAGGAACGGCTTGTCCAGGTCGCGCACGGGCTCGGGGATATAGCTATCGAGCGCCTCGGCCAGCTCGAGGATCTTGGACTCGGCGTCCTCGTCGCCCTCGAGCGCCTTCAGCGCGGAGCCCGCGACGAACGGGATGTCGTCGCCGGGGAACTCGTACTCGGAGAGCAGGTCGCGGATCTCGACCTCGACGAGCTCGAGCAGCTCGGGGTCGTCGACCATGTCGACCTTGTTCAGGAACACGACGATGTAGGGGACGCCGACCTGACGGGCGAGCAGGATGTGCTCGCGCGTCTGCGGCATCGCGCCGTCGGCCGCGGACACGACCAGGATCGCGCCGTCCATTTGAGCGGCGCCGGTGATCATGTTCTTGACGTAGTCGGCGTGGCCCGGACAGTCGACGTGTGCGTAGTGCCGGTTGGGGGTCTGGTACTCGACGTGGGAGGTCGCGATCGTGATCCCGCGCGCCTTCTCTTCAGGAGCGTTGTCGATCGATTCGAACGACCGCACCTCGGTTCCGCCGAACCGCTCGTTCAGGACCTTGGTGATGGCGGCGGTCAGCGTCGTCTTGCCATGGTCGATGTGACCGATGGTCCCGACGTTGACGTGGGGCTTGTCGCGCTCGAACTTGGCTTTCGCCACTTTGGTGTCGCTCCTTCTGTTTCAGTGGTTCTGCTCGCGGGCTCCGCGGGCGGAGCCCGTGGATGGCGAACTTTGCAAATATAGTTGACTTCCGTCCGCGCTGACTGCTATGCGGGCTGCAGCTCGCCGACGACCTTCTCGGCAATGTTCGCCGGGACCTCGTCGTAGCGCTCGAACTGCATCGTGTAGGTGGCGCGGCCCTGGGTGTTTGACCGTAGGTCGGTCGCGTACCCGAACATCTCCGCGAGCGGCACGTACGCGCTCACGACCTGGGCGTTCCCGCGCTGCTCCATACCCTGTACGTGGCCGCGCCGGCGATTGAGATCGCCGATCACGTCGCCCATGAACTCCTCGGGGGTGACGACCTCGACGGAGAAGATCGGCTCGAGCAGGACGGGCTTGGCGCGCCTCGCCGCCTCCTTCAGCGCCAGCGAGCCCGCGACCTTGAAGGCGATCTCCGAGGAGTCCGTGTCGTGGTACTTGCCGTCGGTCAGCGTGACGCGCACGTCGACCATCGGGTAGCCCGCGCGCGGACCGTTCTCCATCGCCTCCTCGACGCCCTTCTCCACCGCGGGGATGAACTCCGTGGGGATCGACCCGCCCTTGATCTTGTTGACAAAGTCGAAGCCTTCGCCGGGCGCCGGCTCGACGTCGATGTAGACGATCCCGTACTGGCCCGCGCCTCCGGTCTGACGGACGAACCGCCCTTCGATCTTCTGCGCGGTGCCGCGAATCGTCTCCCGGTAGGAGACCTGCGGCCGTCCGACGTTCGCCTCGACCTTGAATTCCCTCAGCATCCGGTCGACCAGCACCTCGAGGTGCAGCTCACCCATCCCGGAGATCTCCGTCTGGCCGGTCTCCTCGTTGGTCCGGACCTGGAACGTCGGATCCTCCTCGGCCAGCCGGCCGAGGGCGGTCGACATCTTCTCCTGGTCCGCCTTCGTCTTCGGCTCGATCGCCACCTTGATGACCGGCTCGGGGAACACGATCGTCTCGAGCTTGATCGGGCGGTCGGGCGCGGCCAGCGTGTCGCCGGTCGCGACCTGCTTGATCCCGACGGCGGCAGCGATGTCGCCGGCGTACACCTCCTTGACCTCCTCGCGGTCGTTGGCGTGCATCATCAGGATGCGGCCAATCCGCTCGGTCCGTCCGGTGTTCACGTTGAGGACCCTGGAGCCGGCCTCGAGGCGGCCCGAGTAGACGCGGAAGTAGGTGAGCTTGCCGACGTACGGGTCAGCCATGATCTTGTGCACGAGCGCGGCGAACGGCTCGTCGTCAGACGCGTGCCGCATGGCCGGGGCCTCATCGCCGTTGCTCGACCCCTTGGCGGGCTCGACCCCCTCAACCGCGGGGACGTCGAGCGGGCTCGGCAAGTAGTCGATCACCGCGTCCAGGAGCGGCTGCACGCCCTTGTTCTTGAAGCTCGACCCGCATAGCACCGGGGTCATCCGGATCTCGAGCGTGGCCTTGCGGATCGCCGCCTTGAGGCGATCGACCGGGATCTCCTGCTCCTCGAGGATCATCTCGAGCAGCTCGTCGTCGTAGTGGGAGACCTCCTCGAGCAGATGCTCGCGGGCGGCCGCGGCCTGATCGACGAGCTCGGCCGGGACGTCGATCACATCCTGCTCCTTGCCCAACTCGTCCTTGTAGATGATCGCCTTGTTCGCGACGAGGTCGACGATCCCGCGGAAGTCGGCCTCGGCGCCGATCGGCAGCTGGATCGGGACGGGATGGGCCCCGAGGCGGTCCACCATCGTCTGCACGCCGCGGTCGAAGTCGGCGCCGATCCGGTCCATCTTGTTGATGTAGGCGATCCGCGGGACGCGGTACTTGTCGGCCTGACGCCAGACGGTCTCGGACTGGGGCTCGACGCCGGCGACCGAGTCGAACAGCGCGATGGCGCCATCGAGGACGCGCAGCGAGCGCTCGACCTCGACTGTGAAATCGACGTGGCCAGGCGTATCAATGATGTTGATCCGGTGGCCCTTCCACTCGCAGGTCGTGGCCGCCGAGGTGATCGTGATGCCCCGCTCCTGCTCCTGCTCCATCCAGTCCATCACGGCCGCACCCTCGTGAACCTCCCCCATCTTGTAGGTCCGACCGGTGTAATAGAGGATGCGCTCGGTCGTCGTCGTCTTACCGGCGTCGATGTGGGCCATGATCCCAATATTGCGAGTGTTCTCTAGCGTGAACTTGCGAGGCATGATTTTCGGTGGGTTGAAACTGTCGTCCGCAGCCGCGGGAGGCCATGAAAAAGGGCCCAGCGGGCCCCTTCACGACACAGCTGTCAGCAGGGGGCAATTCTCTAGTAGGTCAGCGTCTCCATCGCTTGAATTCTCCATGCTCGGGAGCGAGCACAGATGAACGCGACGCCGCCCGAGGCGAACTCTGAATATAGCAGAGCAGCCCTGGTTTCCGGAGGCGTCTCGCGGGCCCGCTCGGATGCCGCCGGTGGCCACTCCGCCGGCGCTTCCTGGGTCCTCTCCGCCGGCATATTGACGTTCGGTCTGATCGGCGCGCTGCTGCTGATCGCTGCCGAGTTCACGACCCTGTTCAAGGTCCGCGTGGCGGCCAGCACGACGATCGTCAGGACCGTCTCGACCGGTTCGCATCACTCCTACGCGATGGCCGTGATCGCCGCGTGCGCCGCGGCCCTGGCGATCGGCGCCTGGCGCACCGCCAGCCGCCCCGCGCTGCTCGCCATCGGGATCCTCGGGGTCGCCGCGCTCGTGATCGCGCTGGTCATCGACCTTCCCGACGCGACCGCCAGCGGCCTCGTGCTGAGCTCATCGCGCTACGCGAACGCCAACTCCACCCCGAGCACGGGGTTCTACTTGGAGACGCTGGGTGCCGTGGTGCTGATGTTTACGTCGATGTGGGGCCTGCTGCTCAACGGACCGCCGGCGCCGGCGCAATCCCCGGCGACGGAGCAGGCGGGCACGGAGGTGTCCTCGCGCACACCCGAGTCACGCGGAACGTCGGCACTCTGACAATCGTCCGCCGGACCCCTCATCACCGGCGCGATTGATCTCTACCCTTCGAAGCCGCGAGGGTTGTCCCGCTGCAGCCCCCGGTCCCGTGTGGTGGGCGGCCCTCGCGTTCTAACCGTCTCGCGTTGCGCCCGGGCCTTCTAGCCGCTTCTCGCGGTCCGCCAGGGCCTCTACCGGGCCAGGGCCTCAGCCCTTGTGGATGCCAAACTCGCCGACCGCGAAGCCGCCCAAGAGCGCCTTGTGTTTCTTGTGCTTCTTGCGCGTCCTGTCGTTCGTGCTCACGGTGACCGTGCTCAGGTGCGCACCGCCCTTGGCGATGAAGCCGAAGAACTTCGCCCCCCCGGCGCCAGCCACCTTCATCGGTCCGGACGTCGTCCCCGACGCGGTCGCGGTCACCTTGAACGTGCCGGGGTCGTCCGGCTCTGCGTAGAAGTAGAAGGCGGTGGTATTCGTCGGGAGGGAGATCGTTATCGACGTCGCCGGGACAAAGCCGGCTCGACGTTCGTGAACTGCGAGGTAGACGTCGCCACGGTAGCCATTGCTCCAGGTTCTCCAGTAGCCCTTTTTGTTCTTGACTACGAAGTGGACCGCGGAACGGCTGAAGCTGATCTGGCCCGTTGGGCCGCTGACATCCGTCACCAGCTGGAGACGAGGCCGGTGATCGCCTGTGAACTTCTCCATGTTGAGTCCGCCGAGCTTCGCAGGCGGCGTGCCCGTCCCCGGTGAGCCATCGAACCGCACCGTCCCGGCGGCGATCGCCACGCCGGCGAGCGCCAGCACGCCGGCCACCGTCAGCAGCGACGCCCATCTCAAGCGGGCGACCCCACTCGCCCCCACCACTCGCCGGACCATCTTTACCTCCGCTCCTGTCCGAGACCTGACCCGAACTAACGCCCAACCGCTTTCAGCTTAACCTGGCACCGCGTCAGCGGCAAGCGGAGCCTCTAACGCCGGGGTGCGTTCTACCAGCGGTAGTGGGCGAACGCTTTGTTCGCCTGCGCCATGCGGTAGACGTCGTCCTTGCGCTTGTACGCGGAGCCCTGCTGCTGCTGGGCGTCGAGCAGCTCATTGGCGAGGCGCTGGGACATCGTCTTCTCGCGGCGCTGGCGGGCGTACTGGACGAGCCAGCGGACGGCGAGCGTGCGGGCGCGCCGCGCCGGGACCTCGACCGGCACCTGGTAGGTGGCGCCACCGACGCGCCGTGACTTGACCTCGAGCACCGGCGTCAGCGCCTTGACCCCCGCCTCGAGCTGCTCGACCGGGTTCTTGCCGCTCCGCTCGGCGAGGATCGCCAGGGCGTCGTAGACGATCTGCTCGGCGACCGACTTCTTGCCGTCCAGCATCACCTTGTTGATGACCTGCTGGACCATCCGGTTGCGGTGAACCGGATCCGGCTCGATCGTCCTGATCTGTGCGGCGGCGCGGCGGGGCACTAGGTGGTCCTCGTCGTGGGTTCGCTCGCGGCGGGGGCCGCCATCACTTTGCCTTGACGCCGTACTGCGAGCGAGCCTTCTTGCGGTCGCTGACGCCAGCCGCGTCGAGCGTCCCCCGGATCACCTTGTAGCGGAAACCGGGGAGGTCCTTGACGCGGCCGCCACGGACGAGCACCACCGAGTGCTCCTGAAGGTTGTGGCCCTCGCCGGGGATGTACGCGCCGACCTCCATCCCGTTGGTCAGCCGGACACGAGCCACCTTGCGCAGGGCGGAGTTCGGCTTCTTCGGGGTGGTCGTATACACGCGCGTGCACACGCCCCGGCGCTGCGGAGCGGCGACCTTCTTCTTGCGGCCCTTGCCCGACTTCAGGCCAGGCGTGGCGAGCTTCTTCTTCGGTGCGGTACGACCCTTGCGGATCAATTGACTCGTAGTCGGCATGCCGAGGGCAGCGTAGCAGGGGCGCGCGGATTGGCCCGCGTGGCGGTGGATGTGGCGTTACGCAGCCGGCGGTCGCGGGTCGAGTGCTCGGCAAACGGCGCCGGGGAAGGGGAGCGGGTCAGCTGCCCGCGAGGTCCGCGCCCTCATCCTCCCGAAAATCATGCCTAACACGTCAATCCCGGCTCAGACCCCGAGCCCTGTCGTGCTGTGCATGAGGAGCATGCTTAACACGGCAGGCCTCGCCGATTTCGGCGGTCGTGACGCGTTATGCAGGATTTGGGCCCCCTCTCAGGCCCGCCCGGACCGACAACAACGGCCCCGGCCCAGACCCGGCGATACACAGCGCCACCCGCGGCCGACCCTCGAGGCAGAGCCCCTACGCCGCCACCCCGAGCGCCTCATCCACGGGCACGTAATCGAACCCGGTCGCATCGGCCACCGGCCCGTAGGTCACGTGGCCGGCGGCGACGTTGACGCCGAGCTTCAGCCCGGGGTTGTCCGCCACCGCGTCGGCGACCCCGGCCGAGGCCAGATCCAGCACGTAGGGCATGGTCGCGTTGGTGAGCGCGTAGGTCGAGGTGATCGGGACGGCGCCCGGCATGTTCGCGACGCAGTAGTGGGTGATCCCGTCCACCTCGTACGTGGGGTTCGAATGGGTCGTCGGATGCGAGGTCTCGAAACAGCCGCCCTGGTCGATCGAGACGTCGACAAGCACCGCGTGGCGCTTCATCACTCCGAGTTGCGAGCGCGTGATCACGTGGGGCGCCCGGGCGCCGTGGACCAGCACCGCTCCGATCACGAGGTCCATGTCGGGGAGCCGCTCCTCGATCGACAGGGTCGAGGCAAAGCAGGTGTCGGCGCGGCCTCCGAACGCGATGTCCAGCTCGCGCAGGCGATCGAGGTTGCGGTCGAACACGTAGACGGTCGCCTCCATCCCCATCGCGATGAACGCCGCATGCATCCCGACGACGCCGCCGCCGATCACCATCACGTTCGCGGCCGCCACGCCCGGCACGCCGCCGAGCAGAATGCCGCGGCCGCCGAGCGGCTTCTCGAGGACGAACGCTCCAGCCTGCGTGGCGATCTTGCCCGCCACCTCGGACATCGGCGCGAGCAACGGCAGCCTGCCGCGCGCGTCCTCAACGGTCTCATAGGCGATGCACGTCGCCCCCGACTCGACCAACCCCTGGGTCAAGGCGGGCTCCGCCGCGAGGTGGAGGTAGGTGAAGAGCGTGTGGCGCGCCTCGAGGCGCTCGACCTCCTGAGGCTGCGGCTCCTTCACCTTCACGATCAGCTCGCCGCCGGCGAACACAGCGTCGGCGTCGGGCACGATCGCCGCCCCCTGCGCCGCATAGGCATCGTCAGAGATTGCCGAGCCGACGCCGGCGCCGCTCTGGATCAGCACCTCATGGCCTACGTCGACCAGCTCGCGGACGCCCGCCGGCGTGAGCGCGACCCTGTACTCGTCAGTCTTGACCTCAGTGGGGACCCCGACTCTCATGGTGAAGAAACCAGCTCCCTTCCTCGTAACGCCAACCAGAACTCGATTCGATCTCTTGCGCTGCCCAGATTGCGCCCGGTCAGCTCCTCGACCCGGCGGATGCGGTAACGCAGCGTGTGACGGTGGCAGTAGAGCCGGCGGGCCGCCCGCTCCCATTGTCCGTTCTCTTCGATGAACGCCTCCAAGGACCGCATCAGCTCCCCCCCGTAGTGACCCTCGGAAGCCTCGATCGGGCCGAGGATCGAGTCGCAGAACAGCTTCAGCGCCTCGTCATCCTGCAACGAGAGGAGCAGCTGGAACGATCCGAGGTCCTTGTACGTCGCGACCCGCGACCATGCCGCCCCCCCGTCCGGACCGGCCCCGTTCGCGCCGTTCCCGCTCGGGATCATCAACCCCAGAGCCTCGAGCGCGCACCGGGCCTCGTGGAAGCTCCGCCGCGCCTCGTCGCCCGGGACGGCCCGACCGACGGCGACGCGAACCGTCGATCCGAGCTCGACGCTGAGGCGCGCCCGGACACGCTCGGCGACGGCGAACAGCTCATCCTCGGCCATCCCCGGCACGAGCGCGCAGGTCAGCGCCTGCGTGGACGCGACCAGGCCAGGCGCGGCGTCGTCGCGCAGCGCCGCCGATACGGCAGCCTCGACCGGCGCCGGCGAGCCCCGGCCGGTCCCGGGCCGCCCGACCACGATCGCGGCGACCCGGTCCGCCAGACCGAACGGCTCGAGCCGGCGCGTCAGCTCGGCGCCGTTCAGCTCGCCCTGAACGACGGCCGCCAGGATGTCGCCCGCGAGCCGTCGCTCGGTGTCGCCGGCGACCCGTGAGCGCAGGAGCTCGAGCGCGACGATCGTCACCGCCTGATGCAGCGTCAGCCGGTCGAAGTCCGAGAGCGGCCCGCTGTCCTTGACCGCGACGAGCCACGCCTCGGGAATGCGCGCGGCGCCCGAGGCCCCCAGACGCGGCGGCCCGTCGGCAGCGACCGGGAACGCCAGCGAGCGGCTCGCATCCTCGCCGCTGGGCATGAACGTGCGCGCTTCCCGCCGGCGGGCCCGCTCGCGGATCTCGGCGCGCAACGTGTTCAGCGCCTCGGCGCTGACCGGTCGGCGAAAGGCGTGCTGCACGAGCGGCTCGCCGCGCGGGTCGAACACCAGGACCGCGGCACCGATCAGGGTCGCGAGCGCGCCCGCGACCGCGTCGAGCCCGCGCTCCGAGAGGACGATGCGCTCCAGCCGTTCCTGAGCGGCGAGCGCCCGGCGCAGGACCGCGTACTGCTCGTTGACGAGCTGCGAGAACGCCGCCTCCGTGATCGCGATGAACGGCACCTCGTAGGGGACCTCGAACACCGGGAACCTCCGTTCGGCGGCGACCTCGAGGATCGCCGCCGGAACCTCGGCGTGGGCGAAGCCGGTTCCGAACCCGAGCCCGGCGAGCTGGTGGTCGGCCAGTCGAGCGACGAACTCCCGCTCCCGCTCGGCCGAGTCGAGCTGCATCCCGGTGGTCAGCAGCACCTCGCCTCCCGACAGCCACGGCGTCGGATCGAGCAGCTCGGAGATGTGGACCCATCGCACGGGCAGCTCGAGACCAGCCTCGCCGGCCAGCAGGCGGACGTCCAAGTCCGCCAGCAGGTCAGCGACAGTCAGCACCCAGGCCCCATTTTCGCATCAGCTCCCGCGGCGCTCGACGTATCCCTGGACGTGCCCATCGTGGACGTTCATCCGCTCTCCAGCCTCGGTCAGCACCGAGCGCAGGATCGACTCGATCTCATCGAACTGCTCAGGGCCCGCGATCAGCGGCGGCGAGAGCTGGATCACGGGGTCGCCGCGATCGTCGGCCCGACAGATCAGACCTCGGCGGTAGAGCTCGGCGGAGAGGAATCCCCGCAGCAGCACCTCGGCCTCGTCGTCGTCGAAGGACTCCTTGGTCTCCTTGTTCTTGACGAGCTCGATCGCGTGGAAATAGCCAAGACCGCGGACGTCCCCGACGATCGGGAGATCGCGCAGCGACTCGAGCTTGTCGGCGAAGTAGCCCTCGTTGCCGCGGACGTTCTCCAGGATGCCCTCGTTCTCGAACGCATCGAGGTTCGCCAGCCCCACCGCGGAGGCCACCGGGTGCCCACCGAACGTGAACCCGTGGGTGAAGCTGTTCGTCCCGTGGAGGAACGGCTCCGCGACCCGGTCGGTGGCGATCACGGCGCCCATCGGGGCGTACGAGCTCGTCAGTCCCTTGGCCGTCGTGACCAGGTCGGGCAGGTAGCCGAATCGCTGGCAGCCGAACCACTCGCCGAGCCGGCCCCAGGCGCAGATCACCTCGTCGGAGATCAACAGCACGTCGTTCTCGTCGCAGATCTCGCGGACCCGATCGAAGTATCCGTCGGGCGGCGTGAAGCACCCGCCTGCGTTCTGGACCGGCTCGAGGATCACTGCGGCGACGGTGTCCGGCCCCTCGAACTCGATCTTCTCGGCGATCGCCTCCGCCATGCCCGCCTCGGTCATCCCGGGCGGCATCCGATACCGATTCGTGTTGACCACGTGGCGGGCGCCGGGCGTCAGCGGCTCGAACGGCTCGCGCAGGCCCGTGATCCCGGTCGCCGACAGGGCGCCGAAGCTCGTCCCGTGGTAGGCGATCTCGCGCGCGATCAGCTTGTACTTGTTCGGCTTGCCCGTGAGCTTGTGGTACTGGCGGGCGAGCTTCAGCGCCGACTCGACGGCCTCGCTGCCGCCGCTCGTGAAGAACACTCGATTGAGGTCGCCCGGGGCCAGCGACGCGACGCGGGCGGCCAGCTGGATCGCCGGCGGGTGCGCGTAGGACCACGTGTTGTAGTAGCCCAGCTCCTTCGCCTGGTCGGCGCCGGCCTGGGCAATATCCCCGCGGCCGTGGCCGATGTTCACGCAGAACAGCGACGACAGTCCATCGAGGTAGCGGTTACCGTGCTCATCCCAGACGTAGCAGCCTTCGCCGCGCACGATGATCGGAATCTCCGCGTGGTCGTAAGCCGACAAGCGCGTGAAGTGCATCCACAGGTGCTTGCGGGCCAGCTCCTGAAGCGTGCCTTTCTCGGTCCCGACTGCAGTCTCGGTGCTCGCCATAACACTCCCTCACAAACCGTTCGCCGTTTTGTACAACGGTACCGGCGTTCGACCCTCTCCTCAATTATCCATCCTGGCACCACCCTGATGCAATGCTTGCGCCGATGCGTCTCAACTACCACCGGGCCGGTCGCGGCGAACCGCTGGTCCTGATCCATGGGATCGGCAGCCGCTGGCAGGTCTGGGAACCCGTGCTCGACCGGCTGACCGCCGAGCGCGACGTGGTGGCGCTGGATCTCCCTGGCTTCGCGGACTCCCCGTTGCCGTCGCCCGGCACGCCCGCGGGCGTCCCGTCGCTGACCGGGCTCGTGGGCGAGTTCCTGGACGAGCTCGGCCTCGACCGCCCGCACGTCGCCGGCAACTCCCTCGGCGGCTGGATCTCGCTCGCGCTTGCCGGGCAGGGCCGGGTGCGGTCCGCCACCGCGCTCTCGCCGGCTGGCTTCCACACCCCGGGCGAGCGCCTCTACCAGGTGGCCTTCCTGTGGACCGCCGTACGCGTGGCGCGGCTTCTGGCGCCCTCCGGCGATCGCCTGCTCGCACGCCCGCGCCTCCGCGCGGCCGCACTCTGTGGGTTCGTGGCCAGACCGCAGCGTGTGCCTGCACCGGACGCCGCCGCGTCGCTGCGCGCGCTCGCCGACGCGCCCTGGTTCGATGAGAGCTTGACGGCAATCGGTCGCGATCATTTCGAGGGCGGCGAGCAGATCGCCGTGCCGGTGACGATCGCGTGGGGCGAGCACGATCGCCTGCTGCTGCCCCATCAGGCCAAGCGCGCGGCCCGCCAGATCCCATCCGCGCGCAGCGTCGTGCTTCGCGGCTGCGGCCACGTACCCACGTACGACGATCCCGAGCAGGTGGCCCAAGTGCTGCTCGAGGGGAGCAGCGGCAGGGTTTAGTGCGCTCCGCCCCGCAAGGGGGCTCCGCGCCGGGGTGTCGCTCCGGCTGCCTCTAGGCCGCCGCGACCTGAACGGCCGGGGCGGCCCTGACCGGCGCGGGCATCAGCCACGCCGCGAACAGCACCAGGATGAACGCCAGGCACTCCAGGCCCAGCGGCAGCGGGTTCGCCGACAGTGGATCGCCGAACACGCTGATCCCGCCGATAATCCCGGCGAGGTTGGCAGCGGTCCCGGTGACCGCGATCACCGGCACGGCGTCGCCGTCCTGGAGCCCCTTCGCCGACGCGTAGAACGCTGCGATCGATGCGGCGATCGTCACGATCGTCCACGGGGTGAGAAGTCCCTCGAACCCGTGGGCCCCGACCAGACCCGAGATGGCCTTGATCGAGACGTCGGAGACGCCGAACAGGATCCCGGCGGCCGCGCCCAGCATGAAGCCGTGGTGCTCACTCGGCGCCCCGATCCGGGGACCCATGATCAGCAGCGCGCCCGCCGCGATCAGGCCGGTCTCGAACGAGATCATGCCGGGCACCGAGAACCGCGAATCGGCGCCGTGCGTGACGGGCAGCGTAAACCCGAGCAGGATCAGCCCGAACGCGGTCATGGCCAGGCCGATCCACTGCCGCTTCCCGATCCGGAGTCCGAAGACGCGCTCGGCCATCACGGCGAGCAGGACGACCCCGCCCGCGAGCACCGCCTGCACGAGCGACAGCGGCGCCAGCGACATCGCGGCGACGTGGAAGATCCAGGCTCCGGTGGCGATCACCATCCCGATCGCGAACAGCCGCGAGGAGAACAGGGCTCGCGCGGACCACAGCGGCCGCCGCACGTCGACGTCAGGGGCGGCGCAGGCGCCACGGTGCTTGTACAGGAAGCCGATGTTGGTGGCGAGCGCGCAGGCGACCGCGAGCAGGATGCCGAAGAGAAGAGTCATCAATATGAGCCTGGAGCGGAAGCCGGCGGCACGTTGCGTGGCCTCAAGCTGGGTACTCGGCAGCGCGCTGATTGGCCTTGAATCCGCTGGCCCAAGTACAGCAGATCTCTGGCCGCGCACGCGGCGGTTGCCTCCGGCGCCCCAACCGGGGGAGGAACTTCGATCGACGCCATCGCTGACAATCTGACGGACCCAGATAAGTGTTGGATATGGAAAAGCCTCTGCTTCTCGTAGACGTCGACGGCGTGATCTCGCTGTTCGGGTTTGACCCGGCGCGGCCCCCCGCGGGCCGGTTCGAGATGGTGGACGGGATCGCGCATCTGCTGTCGGCCACCGCCGGGGAGCACCTGCGCATGCTGTCCGGACAGTTCGAGCTGGTGTGGTGCACGGGCTGGGAAGAGAAGGCCAACGAGTACCTCCCGCTGGCGCTCGAGCTCCCCGGACCCCTGCCCCACGTCATCTTCGACGACTGCGACCGCCCCCCGAGCGCGCATTGGAAGGTCGCGGGCATCGACGCGAACGTGGACCCCGTGCGTCCGCTCGCGTGGGTCGACGATGCCCACGACGACCGCTGCACCGCGTGGGCGAGCTCTCGCACGGCGCCCACGCTCCTCATCAGCACCGACCCGGCCGTCGGCTTGACCGGGGCGCACGTTCGACGGCTGCAGGACTGGGCGAAGGGCCTCGCCGACGGCAGCGCACGCCAGCTCAGCCCCTCACCCTAGGTCCTCACACGAGCCGGAGCACAGCTCTGGCCCGTGCGCTCCTCCCGGCCCCGGTGCCCGGGGTTCGGAGGATCCTCGCCCGGTTTCCCAGGTCCAGTTCTCATAAGGCTGCGAGCTCTGTTGGTTCCACGACCGTCTCCGAGTTCGTTCCACATGCATTTATCGCATCGCTTCGCCCGGGAAGGAATAGGGCTACGTGCCCATGACTCGTTCAACGCGCTGAACGAGTCCGGTATACTCCTTTGCGGAAGTTTGTAGAGAGTTTGGCGGTGGCGCGCTGGGCGGCGCGCGTAACCGCAAATCGGGGCAAAGATTGGATGACATCGCGATGAACGGTGGTGCTCGGGAAGACGCGCCAATTCGGGTGCTCGTCGTGGACGATCACGACCTGTTTCGGACGGGACTCGCTTCGCTTTTGAACTCCCAGCCGGACATCGATGTCGTGGCGCAGGCGTCCGGCGGGCGCATGGGGGTTCGGCTCGCGGACGAGCTTCGACCGGACGTGGTTCTGATGGACCTCAGAATGCCGGACCTCGAAGGTCCGGAGGCAACGCGCGTGATCCTGGACCACGATCCCGACGCGCGAGTCGTCGCGCTGACCGTGGCCTCCGAGGACGCCGACGTCTCTGCCGTGGTGCGTGCCGGGGCGTGTGGCTTCCTCGCCAAGGACACCCGGATCGAAGAAGTCGCCGTTGCCATACGCGCGGCTGCCCGGGGCGTGGCCTGGCTGTCTCCGCGCGCCGCCGAGGTCGTCCTCGGACACGTGCGGCGGCTCGAACTCGAGCCGGAACCGGACCCCGCGCCGCTGGAGGAGCTCTCCTCGCGCGAGCTCGACGTCCTGCGCCTGATCGCCCGCGGAATGGAGAACGCTGAAATCGCTCACGAGCTGGGGATCAGCCCGCGGACGGCGAAGAATCACGTCTCGAACATCCTCGCGAAGCTCGGCCTTCCGGGCCGGGTCCAGGCTGCGATCTACGCCGTCCGCCGTGGATTGACCTAATTACATCGCCGGCGCCGGGACTGTCCGCGATCGGCTTCGACCACGAAGCCGAATGCGAGCGCGCTCTCCTCGTCGCCGTGTTCCAGCCGTAGCTCGGCCAGAGCGGACCGCACTGAGTCGATCACCTGCCTGATTTGGCTCTCCGCGCTGCGGATCTCGTCGGCACCGTCGCCGGAAGCGCAGCGGATCAGCTCCAACTTGACGAGCGCGACGCAACTTGACTCGATGGCGTTCTCGAGGTGGTGTGAGGCTAGGTCGCTGTCGCTGAGGTCGGTCATTGTCCACGGGTAAGAGTGCAGCACATGGTGCCCGCGTCCTTCCGCCTCGACAATGAGCCGAACGGTCCTGCGCCGTTCAGAGTTTGTGAACCGCGCCGTTCGCGACCGGCTGGCCGTTAGCGATCGGCTGGCCATTAACGACGGGCTGGCCATTCCCGACCGGCTGGTTGTTCCACGCCGGCGTACCGTTCGCAACCAGCCCTGACCGGTCCTCAACGCCGAGCTTGTGTACGAGCTCCGAGATGTGGCGCCGCACGGTGACCGGTGCGATCTTGAGCCGCTGCGCGACCTCCGCCGTCGAGTAGCCGCGGCGCAGCATGCCGAGCACCTCCGACTCGCGCGACGTGAGGCCGTCCCCACCACTGCCGGAGCTGCGTAGCTCCATCAGCAACTCGAGGACCATCGCGCGCGGGATCGCCGCTTCGTTGGAGGAGACGGCTCCGACGATTCTGCGCAGCGCGCTCGCGTTTACCGTCCCCGGCACATAGCCGACCGCACCCGCGCGGACGCAGTCGAGTAGATCCTGCGCGTCCGGCTGAGCGGCGAGCACGACCACGGCAGAGCGAGGAGCCGCCCGGCAGATCCCTCGGATGGCGCCCTGCCCGTCGCCTGCGATCTCGGCTCCGATCAGGCACACGTCGGGCTGCTCACGCTTAGCTGCTCGGATCGCCTGCTCGGCGTCGTCGGCCTCCGCGCACACGGACACTTCGTCGTCGAGGGCCATGCGGATGCCGACGCGCGTCGGCGCGCGATCGGCCACCAACAACCTGAGGTGGCGGCTCAAGGAAGGACGACCTCTAGCTCAGTCCCGCGCTTGCGCAATCGACGAAGGGTTAGATAGCCCCCCAACGCGTCGGTCCGCTCACGAATGCTGCGGAGACCGAAACCCTCGCTCGCCGCGTCGACGTCTCCGATGCCGCAGCCGTCGTCGACGACCCGCAGCGAAACTCCGGTGTCCACGTCTCGAAGGGAGACGACGACGTGCTTCGCGCCACCGTGCCGCGCGGCATTTGCAATCGCCTCGCGAGCGATGCGGCTCACCTGCTCCTGGGCCTCGGGTGCGAGCTCACGATCGCAGGTCGCCTCGACGGTGATCGCGACACCGAATCGCTCGCGGAACTCCTGAGCGACGGCCTCGAGAGCCTCGTCCGCGGTCGCCCCTGCCGGATCCGACAGCTCCGAGATCGTCGAACGCGAGAGGGAGAGCGCCCGTCTGGCGGCGATCACCATCGGGTGCGCGTCGCCCATGTCCTGAGCGATGAGCTCGCCATGGACCGCGATCAACGCGAGATCCTGGGCGAGGCCGTCATGCAGGTCGCGCGCCACCCGGCGTCGCTCGGCCAATGCCGCGGCCCGCGTCATCCGGTCGCGGGCTTGGAAGTCCCTGCGCACCGCCACGATCAAGATCACGCCGAAAGCGCACGCCATCAGCAGCTGTCCCGGCCCGATCTGACCCGGCGGAAGCGACCCTGGCGTGAGCTGGTAGAAGCTGGCGGCGGCGAGCATGAGCGCGGCGGCGGCGAGCGGGCCGGCCTCATCTGTGCGGCCGGGCCGGTGGCGACGCGCGAATTTGGTCGCGGCCAGCGCGAGCAGCGCGGTCGCCGACAGCACGATCGTCAGCCCGACCGAATGACCGAGCACCTGGACCACGGAGTCCTTGTCGTGGACCTGCACGCCCACGACCTGGGCGTGTACGAGGACGCCGCCGAGCGCAGCCGCGACCACGCCGGCGATGCTGAGCGCGGCCGTCGCGAGAACCGGATGCCGCGCTCCCACGACCAACCGGTCGGTCGAGGCGAGCGCCGCGGCCGCGAACATCGCGCCGACTAACAGCTGGCTCCACAGCCCTGCCGCCGCGAAATGCGTGGACACGCGCAAGTCCAGGGCGGCCGGAAGCGCGCCTACCCAGAGCGCTGTCAGGCCCATCGTCAACGCCGTGCCGAACAGCAGCAGGTCACTGAGCCGACGCGAGTTCGCGAACTGGCCGCGGAACAGGGACGCGGCCGTGAGCGCGAGCATCGTCATCATTGTCTCCAGCGCGGTGCGAAGCGTTGGAGCGTGATAGGCGACGGAGTGCAGCAGGATCGGCAGCAGGAGTGCGCAAGATCCAGCGAGGAGCAGAACCAGCGACATACGAACCCCGGACCAGGCGTCTTCGGTGAGCCCGACGCCGAGCGAAACCCCACCCGCGCCGCCAGCCAGAAGCGCGCCGCTCGCCGAGCTGGCTTCGCCCTGCAACGACCAGTTTTCAGCCGAGATCCGTCCGCGCGTCTCGGCGTTCACGCCATTTTGCCCCACTGCATGCCCCGCTATTCACAAATCCTACGAATCCTTCGCTAATCAATCTAATCGATTAACGGTCAACTTTGCAAAGTCTTTCGGTCTAATGCGGTCCAACTTCTCCTCGAACATTTGTCCAGAGACCCGGGCTGCTAGCGGCATTCTCGCCGCAAACCGCGCCGGCCAGATGTGACATAAAGCGCTGCTCCCGGGCGCCTTCGAGCGCGTTCACGCCGCTGAACGCAGCAGTGGGTCTGACCGGTTATTGACCGTGACTGCGAGTGGCCAGATACTCATCGCCGTAGAGACGAGAGGGCGCGAGCCCTCCGTGGGCAACAGGCAGACACCGGAAGGCGGCGGGTCCGCGCGGAGCGCGGATAAGGGGGCGCCGCCGGTGTCGCTGCCTGCAACGCAAGAGCGGGACGACGTGATCAGCGAAGCCTTCGCCGGAACCACGGGGCAGATCAGGTTCCGGAGCAGAGCCTCCTTCGACGAGTCGCCC